>NZ_JAGGLV010000010.1 GCF_017874735.1 Paenibacillus silagei | reverse complement strand
CTCCAGCCTCATTTAGAATGGATGCGACGGATGCCACCCACTTATTTTCATTCCTGGGGGTGACAAGGCCTCTGTCTTGTCATGCCTGTTTTTCGCATACATTTGCTCACTCACCGACTCACATGCAAATTGTGTTCGGTTTTTCGCATACATTTGGCCCACGCACCTCATAGCTGCCCATTGTGTTCGGTTTTTCGCACACATCCGCTCTCTCACCGGCTCATCGGCACATTGTGTTCGCTTTTTCGCATACATCTCGCCCACGCACACTCGCCCCGCCCAATGTATTCGGTTTTCAACATACATCCGGCGCACGCCCCCCACACATCTCGCTCTTCCCCCACTACAGCACGCAAAAAAGACCCGCTCCCAGCCGCAGCCGGAACAGGTCTTGAATAGATAATGTGTGCTTAGTGCGGAACCGGCCCCGTCGAATGACGGATGACAAGTTCGGGCATTAGCATGATTTTGCGCTTGGGGCTGGCGGGGTTACTGATTGATTCATTCAGCAGAAGCATCGCCTGCTCGGTCATCTCGCGCAGAGGCTGGGCGATACTGGTCAGCGAGGGATGGCAGATTTCGGCCAGCATCGTATTGTCGAAGCCTACTACGGACAGGTCGCGGGGAATGGACAGGCCGGCACTGCGCGCCTCCTTGAGCACCCCGATCGCCAGCAGATCATTACAGCCAAAGATGGCGGTCGGGCGTATGTTCTGTGCCTGGTTCAACATTTCTGCTGCTGCCGTACGCCCGTTCTCCAGCGTTGCCGAGGTGTGGATCATATTCGCCGGATTGTCAAAAGAAATCCCGGCCGCCTTCAGCGCATCCAGGAACCCCTCCACCCGCAGCCTGCTCCCCGGCAGATTGTCAGAGATCACTCCCAGCCTGCGGTGACCGAGGGACAGCAAATATTCCGTAGCCTGATAGCCGCCCTTGTAATCATCGACGGTGACACTGTTGCCCTCCAGCATACGGATATCGGCTGAGAACAGTACGAGCGGCACATGATCAGCCACCATTCCGCGAATCAGCTCAGGATTCCCCGTATGAGAGGCAATAATCAGGCCATCCACCCGTTTGCGCAGCAGCAGCGAGATGTACCGGGCCGCCTTCTCATCGCTGCGGTCCGTACTGCACACGATTAAGTCGCTGCCCTGCTCCTGGGCGTAATCCTCGATGCCGCGGGCTGTCTCCGCAAAAAAAGGGTTGGCAATATCGGGGATCATCAGCCCGATGGTACCCGTCCGGCGGCTGGTCAACGCAGAAGCTACCAGACTGGGCTGGTAGTTCAGTTCCTCCATGACCCGCCCTACCTTTTCCCGCGTCTTGTCGCTGATCCGGCCGCTTTTATTCAATACCTTGGACACCGTAGCGATAGAGACGCCTGCTTCCCGTGCCACATCATAGATCGTAGGTTTCATTGTTATTAAGCCCGCCTTTGCGTTCATGCCTTCTTATCCTTCGATTATAAGGAAGTCCTCCCACGCTGTCCATCTATCGGGTATGTGTGTCTTCTACAGACCAGCTAGTTCAAAAAGGCTCCCGCTGCGCGGAAGCCCCATAATAATCCATTCGCTTATCTGCCAAGCTGCATAACTTTCTACACTCTTCAGCTCTATTTACTCTGCCGCTGCCGCAGACCCGCTCTGTCCCGGCTTGAACAGCCACTCATGATCGGGATCATTGTGGAACACCCATGTGCGCACCGGTCCGGCCATCACGTTAAGATAATACGAATCATATCCCGGCGGTGCTGAGACAGGATGATAGCCCTCCGGCACAAGCACAATGCTCTTATCCGGAACAGCAATAGTCTCGTCGAGACTGCGGTCATCATTATAGACCCGCTGCACCACGAAGCCGTGGGCGGGATTAACCCGGTGATAGTACGTCTCCTCCAGATAGGATTCGGCCGGCAGGTTATCATGGTCATGCTTGTGCGGCGGATAGCTGGACCAATTGCCGCCGCCCGTACGCACCTCGACCACCAGCAGGCTCTCGGCCACACTCTGCTCAGGCAGGATATTAACAACCTTGCGTGACATACTGCCATAGCCGCGATCCTCAATTGCCGCATCTGACGGGGTAATCAGCCGTGCCGGATATTTGCCGCTTCCCGGAGCAAGACAGACTCCAAGCTCCAGCCCTGTCAGTGCAGTAACCTCATAATGCGCTCCCGCCGGAACATACACAGCATAAGGAGCCATATCTTCAAAGACCGACATGCGTCCGCCGATATCGGCGAACCGCTCGCCATCCACCTCTATATCTGCTTTGCCCGCCAGCAGCACCAGGCATATCTCGTTCCCCCCGCTATTACGCTCCAGGGTAGCCCCGGCCTGCAATTGGTACACCTCGAACCCGACATACTTCCATCCGGCACTCTCGGGGCTGACCGCAGCGATACAGCCATCCTTATCCGGAGCTCCGGCCTTAATCAGTAGATCAGACATCCTCGTTCATCCTCCTCTGTCTTCAGAATCTGTATCCGCTTACAAGGCCTGCAGTTCAGAAAATCCTGCTTCCGCAGCAGTTACAGACAGCTTGACGGGAAGTCCGCTCAGATACGATTCTCTGGCTGCTTCAGCAATGAGCTGTGCGGCTTCGCCGTCACGGCCGCTGCAGATCACCGGCTCCTGTAGCCTTACTGAACGGGCGAACGCAGCAATCTCCTCCGTGAATGCCTGGTTATAGCGCTCCAGGAAGAAATGTTCCGGCTGATCGCGGGTAACCGAAGTCGCGGTGGATACCTCCACTGTTGTCGGGCGGCAGTTGTCGGCGGTCGCCGAACCCAGCGTTCCGAAGACCTCGACCCGTTGATCATAGCCGTATACGGCCTGCCGGCTGTTGTCGATCACGCAGATCGCCCCGTTCACGAACGTCAATGTAATGACGGCGGTGTCCACATCCCCGCAACGGCCGAACATCGGATCAATCAGGTTCGCCCCCCGGGTGTAGACCTCAGCCACTTCACTGCCTACCAGATAACGGGCCATATCGAAATCATGAATCGTCATATCCATGAACATCCCACCGGAAGAACGTACATAAGCTTCACCGGGAGGCTGCGGGTCACGCGAGGTAATCTTCACAATATGAGGATTCCCCAGCTCTCCGGACTGAACCAGCCGCTTCAGCTTGCGGAAGCTGGGGTCCATCCGGCGGTTGAAGCCGACTTGCAGCAGCACGCCAGCGTCCTCTGCCGCCTGCAAAGCCCGCTGGGTCTCTTCCGAGGAGAGGCTAATCGGCTTCTCACAGAAGATATGTTTGCCCGCATGCGCAGCCCGCTCAATCCAGGACGCATGCGAATCGGTCGGCGTGCAGATGAACACCGCTTCAATCTCAGGATCATTCAGTATATCTTCACCCGCAGCAAAAACAGAGCCAAGCCCCCTGCTCTCTGCCCAGGCCAGCAATTCCTCACTCATCATAGCTTCAGCTATGGACTTCAGCTTGAACGACGGCATCGCACGCAGATTGTCTGCGTGGAGGCGGCCGATTCTTCCCGCGCCGATAATGCCAACTACAATCGGTTTAACCATGTTCGCTTATCCTCCTCGAAGGGTAAGCGCTTAACCTTCCCGAGAACAGTATACTTCATGCCCGGGAAAGCTTCAAGCAAATCTTTTCTCAAAAAGATCAGATAAGCGTAGTCCGAAATAAAATAGGAAATAGATACAGTAAGATTTCTCTTTAACACCCCATGAATTCCTATATTATCTAAGCTAGAACAGCAAATGAGGTGACTTATGAGCAAAATTAATTTTACCGAAAGCCTGCTTCGTGTCATTATTTCTCTGATCGGACTTCCATTCACAGGGATTCAAGCGGCTCTTTCCAGATACCTACTGTATAAATATAAAGCTCCAGGAGAAAAGATTTCAGTTGGCTCACATCATCTCCATGCGATGGTTACCGGCAGCAACACAAGTAATCTTCCGACGATTCTATTGGAAGCAGGAATGGGCGGTTGTGCTCTGGATTGGTCATTGGTTCAGCCCGCATTAGCCAAGCATACCAAGGTCCTCTCCTATGACCGGGCCGGTTTCGGTTGGAGCACTACACCTATCAGTGAGCCGACTTGTGAAGGCTATGTTCGTGATTTGCGGGAATTATTGGCGCAGCTTGAATTAGAACCCCCATACATTCTTGTAGGGCACTCCTATGGCGGAATGATCATGCGGCTGTTTGCTTCTAAGTATCCTGAAGAGGTCTCCGGGATTATTCTTGTGGACTCCACACATGAGCAAAGATTCATAGAATCCACTTTTAATCAAATCAGATATGAAGAACGGCTGCGGCACCTGAGACGGCTAAGAATGGGTTATCTTTTATCCCCTATTGGGTTACCCCGTCTATTAAAACAACCTATTGGTGCCAAACGGCTGCCTCCACCAGTTCAACATACAGTGAATATACTCGGATATCGAAATAATGCGTATAAAGCGGCATATCTGGAATCTCTCTGCACTATAGAAAGTGCCCTCCAATTAATAGAGTCAGAGCCTTTAGTTCCGGAATTACCAATCATCGTATTATCTGCCGGAAGGCAGAATGAGGATTGGCAACAAACACAGAAGAAGCTCCTCCAGTTAACCGCAAAAACCCGGCAGATCGTGATAGAGGACAGCTGGCATTCTATTCAACTGTATAATCCGCAAGCTGTCGTAGATTCGGTACTGAGTTTATTAAGAGATAATCATCGCAACCAAACAGACAAGCAGGCGTCTATTTAGTAGGAATATATATCCATTAAGAAAGGTGAGCTAACATGATCGGGAGATTCATAAGGGTTCTGGAAGGAAGTTCTAGACTCGTTATTAGTATTTTTCATCCAGCCATCGGGGGAGAACCGGTGAAGGGTATCGACCTGTACGCCCCTTGCCAGGCTGAGGCCGCTAAGCTTTTGACAGAGATGGGCGTGGATCTGGACAACTTGAATATTACCAGTGTAACAACCAGCGGGGCCATAGCTCCAAAACAGGGAGGGTATCCCGTCGTCCTCTTCTCCCCTGGTTTCGGTGTAGAACGCGATATGTATCTTGGATTGATTTCCAAGCTTGTCTCCCAAAACTACGTGCTAGTTACGATCAGTGCTCCGCATGAGTCCGTGTTCACCGTATTTCCAGACGGCAGCTATCTCAAGCAGGCACCAGAAATGGCGGAGCTGGCAAGCAGCGACTACACCAGTTGGTCCCGTCTGCTCCTCAACCGGGTTCAATATATAAACGCAGTTATGGACGTTCTTGAGACGCTTAACTGCTCCGATGATGCTGAGCTCGCCGGGCTGTTCGACCTGGATAAGATTGCTGTCCTGGGACATTCGCTCGGAGGTGCCGCCTCCCTGGAGGCCGCCAAGCAGGATCACCGGATCAAGGCGGCTGTCCTGCTCGATCCCAGTTTTCACCTCATACGCCGCGAAGACGTCCCCTCTTCTGTTCCAGTTCTGCTGCTGCGGCAAGAAGCTTCGGCGTACCGGGAGATGGCAGCATCTATGAATGAGACCATTGCATCCGATTACATCGATGGGCAGCGCTATGCCTTCAACTCTCTGAATAATGCCCATTTCTATCGGGTAAACGGGGCTCAGCACATGTCGTTTTCGGATATTCCGCTTCATTACGGTGATCAACATGCAGTTCCCGTTCACGCCGTTACCGCAGAAGCTGCAACCGCATTCATGGAGGCGGTCTTTTGTAAGGGTGAGGCGGGCCGAAATCTCGCTTTACAGCCTGGAGAAACCGTCGTTCCCATCAACGCAGAGGGTGAACCTGATGGAACTTAGCACGAAGACACCCTGCACATGACGGACCTCTTAGATTAGTTGCAGGGGCAGTATTGCTTAATTTTAAATGTTCTTTACAGCTAAATACAGGTACTCAATGATACACTTAGGCTATCCTAACTCTTGCTTGAAGGAGTGCTCCAAATGCAATTACAAATAGTGAAAGTGCCCGGCACAAACGATACATCTTATGTTACAAACAAAATGATTGAATTCAATCTCAAGCATTTCCCTGACGAATTGAAGGGCAGATATCAAGCCGTCAACCTTCTTTTGAAGGATAGCGATGGAAATGTATACGGCGGACTAGTTAGCCAGCGCTTAGACTACCGCCCCCCAGGAAAGCATACGTCTATTCAATTGGGAAAAGCAGATTGGAAATTAAAGGTGTTGCCGGAAGCATCTAAGAGAAGGATAGATTACTTATGAAAGCTAAAAGGAATATAGCACTTATTCTTAGTTTCATTGCCTTAACTGGAGGCATGTTCATCTCGTCGCTGATTGGTGTTGTCTTTGGAATTATTAGTATAGCTTTGAGTTTGCAACAAATGAAGGCTGATAGAAAGAAATCCTTAATCGCTATAATAATCAGCACAATTGCAATGTTAATTCCAATAATCCTGGCGGTCACTTTAGCCACTATACTCGATGAGTAGGATAACGCGGGAGTATTTTCATAAGGGTGCTGTGGCTCGAAATGTAGCATTACAGCCTAGCGAAACAGTTGTTCCAATCAATTCAGAGGGTGATCCTGTAGTAACTGTATCGTAGGAGGGTTTTTCATGAAAGTTAGACTAAGCGATTATAATCCGGACTGGGTTAACCGTTACCAAGAGGAAGCTTCGTTTTTAACTACAATATTTGCGGATGAAATCGTACGTTTTGAGCATTTTGGCAGCACCTCAGTGCCCGGTTTAAAAGCTAAACCCGTCATTGATATGATGTGTATTGTAAAAGACATAGGCAAAATCGACTCGTACAACGATAAAATGACACTGCTCGGATATGATGCAGGTGGAGAATGGGGAATTCCCGGCAGAAGGCTATTCCGCAAAGGCGGAGAGGCAAGGACGCATCATATTCATTGTTATCAGGCAGACAACCCTCAGATTGAACGGCATCTCGTGTTCAGAGATTATTTAAGAGCCCATCCGTCGGAAGCGGCAAGATACAGTCAGTTCAAACAAGAATTAGCGGATCGCTTCGAGGATACCAGCCAGTACGGCCCGGCCAAAAAAGCATTTGTGAGCTCAATGGAACAACAGGCGCTTTCCTGGTACACAAGCCTGCGTTCTGATGCGAGGTGAGCCGATGAATTTCAGATGTGAATGCGGACACCGAATCCACGACAATACGGATTATTTGCCCTATAAAGGATACTTCCTTGCGGACCAGGATCAGGATGATCTTATGGATGAGATTGACGATGCTATTGAGAAATCGGGTCCGACGCCGCGGGATAAGGAAGAAGCTGCTATGAGGATTAGATCCTTAATCACTAGACTGTTCAAATCCGCTTACCAGTGCTCCAATTGCGGGAACCTCTTCATGGATCTTGGTCCTGCCGGACTGGAGATGTTCAGGGGAGTTGATCCTGTGAATAAGAATCTGTTACGGTCGGCTTTAGGGGAGCAGTGGCGGGGGCATGTATATGGAGAATGGAAGGACATCCTGCCTGAATGGCAAACTTCCCATGGCATCCTGTACAATGAGACCAATGTCAGCTGTCCAAGCGGAGAATCGGCGGGGAATGGACATTATAGCGATTGGGAAGCCTTGGAACGGGACTATTATCAGTTGTTTGATGAACTCAAGAACAGGAATGCTATACGTTATAGCCAATTGGAAAAGAACGGGACCCTAATTCATTCATGGAGCTTACCTAAATAGCTTTTCTGTATAGGCTGAATGAGTGGAAATAAGCTAAAAAACGCTAAGGAGGAACTCCAATGAAGACAATCCTGCGCATGATGGACCACCTGTACTGGGCGGACGGACGGATCTTGGATGCGCTCGAAGCGAGTCACACGAAGGACGCGGAGCTTCTGAAGCTGGTGCGGCATGTGGCGGTGGCAGAGCAAGTCTGGCTGTCACGCTTGCAGGGAAAGGACAGCACACAATACGCATTATGGGAAGAAGCGGAAGGCCTCACGGCAATCCGGCAACTGTTCGAAGCTAATGCTGAGCAATACCACAGCTATCTCGAAGAGCTGGGAGAATCTGCGCTGGATCAGATGATCAGCTACAGCAGCCAGAATGGACGTTCGTTCCAGACCTCCATCCGGGACATCCTGCTGCAGGTGCTGTTACATGGGCAATATCACCGTGGACAGATCAACCGGGCCCTTCGGATGGAAGGAGCAGAGCCTGCCCCTGTTGACTACATCACATTCTCAAGGCTTTAACCTCGCAACTATTAATGAACAAGGAGCGAATGCAAGAAATGGAGATCAGAGCATTACATACGGGTGAACAACCACCAACCGGATTACTCTTATTGGCGGACCCTTCCCCGAAGCTGGTTGAAGACTATGTGGCAAGAGGGCAATGCTTCGTTGCTGAGGCGGATCAACAAGTGGTCGGAGTCTATGTGTTACTGCCTACAAGACCGGAGACTGCCGAGCTGGTCAATATTGCAGTGAATGAGGAGTTCCAGGGGCAGGGAATCGGGAAGCAACTGGTGAATCACGCGATTCAGGAGGCTAAGCGGCTCAGATTCAAAACGCTGGAGATCGGCACAGGCAACTCTAGTATCGGCCAGCTTGCGTTGTATCAGAAATGCGGCTTCCGGATCACCGGGATAGACAGGGACTTTTTCATCAGACATTATAGTGAGGAAATCTATGAGAACGGGATGCAAGTGGTGGATATGATCCGACTGTCTCAAGATCTGTAAGTCATTCTCGGATACGGAACAGCTTCACCAATGTTAATGCAGTGCAGAAATTACTGCGGGAGGTTAGCGCATCTTATGGAAACACAGATATTGCAATTCCTTAATACCACCTATCCGGTTCAACTCTCCAGTATGGAGGCGGTCACCAACGAAATGTACCGTTGTCACTCGGATAAAGGGACATTCTTCGCCCGAATCACGAATTATAAGACCTATGAAGAACAATTAGCTGAAGTGAACTGGACTACTTATCTGTTCAACCGGGGCGTACGGGTGTCTGAGGTTGTACCTACAATACAGGATTCGCTTGTCAGCACCCTGCTGCTGAATGAAGAAGAGAAGTCCGTAGTCTTGTTCCAGGCGGCAGCCGGAATTCATCTGCCCCGGGCCAAATGGGACAAAACCATATTCAGAACCCTTGGACAGCAGATAGGCAGAATGCATCAGGTGAGCAAAGAATACCAGCACTCTGAAGCGGCCCAGCCGATTCCGCATTGGTATGATAACGATGAATATGATTTTCTCAAGTCTATTCCTGCAGAAGAGAGGGCCATACGGGATATTGCGAAGGATGTGCTCAAGCAGGTCCGAAGACTGCCCAAAGATGAGGCGAACTACGGCATCATCCACGGCGACCTGTGGCTGAACAATACGCTTGTGGACAGTGACTCTGCGCTGACAATGATTGACTGGCAGGATTGCGAGCGGCATTATTACGTCTATGATCTGGCGGTGCCTATCTACTCTGCCCTGGAGTTCTCGTTTGCGGGCGGACAGAACCTCATAGACTATAAGCGTGCGATAACTAAGGCAATCACGGACGGATATAAGGAAGAGCATCCCCTCTCCGCCGAGATGTCCAGACAGCTGCCGCTGTTTATGAGACTGAAAGAGCTGTTTGAGTACAACCTGATGCATATGTATTGGAACTTCGAGGAGCTCAGCGAGGAGCAGGTGCGCATTCTGAATCTGTACAGAAGCAAGATTGAGTATATGCATACGTGAGGTGAGTGAAGTGTATGACTATATCAGTATTCATTCTGCGGGCTACGCCAAGACTGTAAGGACGGAGGTACTGGAGCGGTTTTTTATTAGTACGATGAGGTTTGAAAAAATCGGTCCTCTATCTTTCTCCAAGGCGCTCCATGGAGCGCATATCGGAGTAAAGGGAATCTCCGCCAATTCAGATGGCAGTTATGCTTACTACACCCTGGAAGGGATTGAAGAGGTGAATCTGGTCGAGGTCATTCTGCCGGCGATGATGGATGAGCAGCTCGAACATGCCATAACCGCTCTGGCGATAGCCATTGCCGACGAATTCGGCTGGTGCATTGATGAGGACCACGGTTTGGATACTTGACGCAATCATACCTATTTTCCGTGCCTGCACAATGTATGCTGTTTTTCGCATACATTCGGGCCATATGCCTGCTTGCGAACACAATGTATGCTGTTTTTCGCATACATTCAGGACATACGCCTGCATGTGATCACAATGTATGTTGTTTTCCACATACATTCGGGCCATGCGCCGGTATGTGTGAGCACAACGTATGCTGTTTTCCACATACATTCGGGCTATGTGGCGCTGCTGTACCAGCCGATTGCATTCGGTTTTTCGCATACCTTCAGCAACACAGTTACTCTACGAATCACTCTAAGAAATCTTATCCACAAATTTACACACACCTTATCCACTGCAGGAGGAAACGATAGCTTCCTATGCAAAAAAAGCGGCAACCGAGGACGATTCGTCCTTGGCCGCCGCTTGTCTGATCCGCTGGCTTCTGTCACCTGCCCACTTCCTGTTTCGACTCTTCTCGCCTAAGCAGACCTCCCGCCTCAGCAGTAATGCAGCGCTTCACCCAGCGCGACCAGCGCCATCGCCTGGCCGTAGGCCATCGGGGCAATGATGATCCCTTTGTAGTCCTCCTTGGCTGCGCCGATGGGAGTACCGCCGGACACGCCGAGCACTGTGCCTTCGCCGTCAATTCTGTCCAGGATGGCACGGATTGCCCGCAGAGCCGGTTCGCTATAGGCCTCCGGGAGCAGCCCCCGGCGCACACTGTTCAGAATACCAGCGGCAATCGCAGCCGAACCCGAAGTCTCGGTATAGCTGGCGGGATCATCCAGCAGGGTATGCCATAATCCGTCCCCGCTCTGACAAGCGAGCAAGGCTTCGGCCTGGGCCTGTAGCGTCTGCTGGAGATAGCTGAAGACTCCGTCTGCCAGATAGGGCCGCATCAGCTCCAGATATTCCGGCAGGCCGAGAGCGAACCAGCCGTTGCCGCGGCACCAGAAGGCTTCACTGAAGTTATGGCGCTCTGCAAAATGCCAGCCATGGAAGAAGAAACCGGTTCTCACATCATACAGATATTTAATATGCAGCAGCAGCTGATGCAGCGAGGTCTCGCGCCACTGCGGGTTGTCGTACTTCACACCCATTTTGGCAGTGAACAGAATCGCCATGAACAGCGTATCAATCCAGATCTCGTTCTCATGGAGCGAGACCTCATGCTTCTGAGTCCCCGTAGTCACATGCTGATAGCCTTGCTCCAGCGTCCGGGGCAGGCCGTGCATTAGCCATTCTATCCATTCGAGACTCAGCTCTCCGGCCTCTTCCAGCTCCATCAGCGAGAGCAGCGGGGCAGTCGTATTAATATTTCGGCTGGGTAGTCCCTTCGTAAGCTGCCGGGCCATCCATGGCTTGGTGTATGCCGCATAACGGCCGTCCCCGAAATGCCGGTCAAGCTTTTGCAGGCCATACAGCCCCACTCCCTGCGGCCAATCCCACTCTTCCATCCCGAAGTCCCTTGCAAAATACCCCCGGCGTCCCGCGTCTTCCCCCAGGTTCTGCAATTCCGCTTCATTATCCGGCCGGCCCAGCTTCAGCAGCTTATTCGTGACCAGGTCCAGCTTCTGCATAACCTCTTCCTTGCTCACACAGCTAACCGGCACCGCTTGCTTCTCTCCTGCTCCCATCCTAGCCTCTCTCCTCTCAGCTCTGCGCCCCGCGCAGCTTGATTCTGAACGTCCTGATCTCATACGGCTTCACCTGGAAGCTCAGCTCCTCTGCTTCCTGCCAGTCTCCCAGCGGCTCCTCCATCAGATTGCATTCCTGCCAGGAAGCCATAGAATAGGCGCTATCTACAGTAATCTGTGTCCGCGAACCGGCGTACTCATGCAGCCGCAGCACCACATCCTTGCCGTCCTCCGAACGTTTGATAGCATCCACTGTCACATGTGCGCCATCAATATAGAGCAGCGGGGGCCCTTCCAGCTCACCTGCCACACTGCGAAGCGGATTATTCAGCTCCCACGCCTCCTGGACCACCCTGCCTTCGACGAAATCACCGGTATGCGGGTAGAGGGCATACGTAAATTCATGATGCCCCTGATCCTGCTGCGGATCGGGATGAACCGCCGATTTCAGCAGCGTCAACCTTAGTACGCTGTCCTTGATGTCATAGCCGTATTTGCAATCGTTGAGCAGCGCTATCCCATAGCCCTTCTCGCTGATATCCGCCCACTGATGGCCCACCGTTTCGAAGCGGGCGTAATCCCAGCTCGTATTCCAGTGTGTAGGACGCTTCACGTTACCGAACTGAATGTCATAAGTAGCCTCCAGCGCATGAATATCCACCGGGAAAGCCACCTTCAGCAGCTGGTTATGCCCATGCCAGTCCAGCTCAGTGCGGAAATCAATCCGCACGGTATCGCGGTAGAAGATGATATCCTGGGTAACCGCTGTGCGGTGATAGGTCCAGGTCATGCGCAGCACCGCCCGCAGCGGGCCGTTCTCGGTCAGCTCACATCCGGCTAGCTGAGTGATCTCGGTCATCTTTTCCTGGTAGAAAATATCGATATCCCACGCTTCAAAATCCAGCGGCTTATCTTCGAACACCTGTAGTACATTCCCCCGCTGCCCTGGCGCCAGCAGCTCACGGCCGCTCTTCCGGTCGATCATTGAAGTGAACTGCCCCTGCTCATTCCACACCACTTCCACAAGCGGTGTGCTCAGCGTGTTGCCGGATACGGCTGCAAGCGGCGGAATCTGTGCCTCCTGGGTGGCTTCGCCTGCTTGTCCGTGTACTACCTTCAGCACCGCCGTGCCCAGTGCAGGTACAGACGGAACATAGACCAATACTTCCCCATCTGCCGTCCGCTGCTGCCATAGCCGGTTCCCGTCAGCGTCATGAACCTGTGCAGAATCTGCGGCACCTACAGCAAGCAGTGCATAACGCGGACGGTTCCAGTTCGAGCTGTTCATCAGCGTGAGCCTGCTGTCATCCTTTTCCTGGACTACACCGTTAATCAGAGCTAGTGAGCGGGCTTCGCCTTCTGCATATTCAGCATCACTGTCCTCATAGACCTCAGCGATCGACGAACCGGGAATGATGTCATGGAACTGGTTGCGCAGCAGAATCTCCCAGATCCCGGTCAGTTCAGCCGCAGGATAAGCGGTTTCAAGATTCCCCTGTCTTACACCTATCAGCGTATGCAGCCACTCGGCATCGCGCAGCAGCAGCTCCAGGCGGCGGTTATATTTCTTGTTGCGGGCTTGTGAGGTATACGTGCCCCGGTGGCATTCGAAATACAGCTCACCGTTCCAGGTGTGTACGAACGCCTCCGTCTTCCCGATCCGTTCATGCAGTCCGGTGAAATACTCCCCGGCACTGCCCATCTCAATCTTCGGAATGCCCGGAAGCTTGTCGAAGCGCCGGCGAAGCTCCAGCATCTCCCGCGTCGGCCCGCCTCCTCCGTCACCCCAGCCGTATGCAAACATTAGGTGATCGTTGATCTCCTTATCCTGATAGGAATTCCAGATTCCGCGCAGCAGCCCTGCCGTCATCCGTCCGTTATATGTGTATTCAGCTCCATCCTTCTCGGAGGTCGTGATGAAATGCGTCAGCACCTCCGAGCCGTCCATCCCCCGCCACCAGAAGGTATCATGCGGCATCCGGTTGAACTGGTTCCAGCTGATTTTGGTCGTCATGAACGTGTCGATGCCCGATTTACGGAGAATCTGCGGCAGCGCCCAGCTGTACCCGAAGACATCCGGCAGCCACAGGTACTTGCTCTCTACGCCGAATTGTTCACGGAGATAGCGTTTGCCCAGCATAATCTGGCGGACCAGCGACTCGCCGGACGGGATATTACAATCCGACTCCAGCCACATCGCCCCTTCCGCTTCCCAGCGCCCTTCCTTCACCTTCTCGGTGATCCGCCCGAACAGCTCCGGATAATCCTGCTCCAGATAAGCGTACAGTTGAGGCTGCGTCTGCAGGAACTGGTACTCCGGGAACTCCTCCATCAGCCGCAGTACGGTGGAGAAGGAACGGGCTGTCTTTTCACGGGTATGCTTCAGCCGCCACAGCCAGGCAACATCAATATGGGTATGACCCACAGCCGTAAGCGTTACGTCAAAAGTCTGCGGCATCGCCTCTATCGCCTGATTCAGACTGGCGCCTGCCTGATACAGCGAAGCAGTATGCTCTGGCGAGCCCGGCTCCGACCAGTCGATCAGACGGAAGGCTTCGTTCAGCGCTCTAAGCAGCCACTGCTTCTCCGGCTGGTCTCTGCCCAGGTAACGGAAGGTGTCGAGCGCTGCCTTCGACATATAGAACAGATCATCAATGCTCTCGTCCAGATAGCCGATGAATGCTTCGCTGAGCCGGTGCTCCTGAATTCTTGGCACTCCGCCGCCCTCAAGTCCCGACCACAGCCGGAAGGCCAGCTCTACCGTCTGTCCGCCCCATTCATCACCGAAGATTACCTCTCTATGGTTGTTATCTACGCCCTGATAAGGCGACCCGTTCACGAACAGCAGCGATTCGAAGCCGGAGTTATTGAAGTCCCCTGTTTTGCCAAAATCAAATCTGCCGGCAATTTTGAAGCCTGCCTGACTAGGCGGCAGCACGACCTCCGTGCGCAGCCAGATGTAACGGTCCCGCCCGCGCCAATGCTCCTGAAGCCTGATGATGCCCTCAAAGGACACCGACTCCGGGTACACACCGTTAGCCCCTTCCTCATCCTCAGCGAACGCGAACTCAGTAAGCTCCTGAACCTTAAGATATCTATACTTTTCCACTTCGGCCTGGCGTTTGATCAGCTTTTCTTCTGTGAATAACATCTCTATCACTCCCTGTATCCGCTTTCATATGGTCACTATAGCAAACCTTTCACTCCAAAAACTACCCAACTCTTGCTGTATTCCGACCGATTCATTGCATATTTTGCTTTTTTGAGCCTATAATATACAGGTGGAAACGGCTTGGACTTCAATAGTAAACGGCAACGGTAAGGAGAGAGGCTATGCTTGACAGCGACCTGTTATATGACCAAGGATATAGCATACGTATCAATACTCCGGCTGATCCGCTCTTTTACTATTTCGACTACGATCAGCGCTCTCACGACATCAATATGGAGTTTCAGCACGATCATGACTTTTATGAGATTCATATTCTGCTGGATTCCAGCGCTACTCATATTATTGAAGGCAATGTACACGCTCTGCAGCAATATGACATCGTTCTGCTTGCTCCGTACCGGCTGCATATGACCCAGTATCCCGCAGGCCCGCCGCATAAGCGGCTGATTATCAACTTCAACCTGCCCAGGAATATACCCGGATTTGAGACCGCTTACAATGCAATGCTGCAGCCATTCTCTGAGGAGGTTCCGATCTACCGGTTCACCGGAGGACCGCGCAGTGCCGTGTTCGAGCCGCTCAATGCTATTTTTAACTGTTCCCGCAGCGCTTCACCGCTGAACCCTGTGCTGATTCACAGTCTGTTCCAGCAGTTTCTGTGCAGTCTGTCCCAGCAGAATGACAAGAATGCGTACGTGCTGGAAGAGATCGGCAATGCCATGATGCAAAAAATCTATTCAATCACCGCCCACATTCACAGCCATTACGGCAGTGAGTTGTCCCTGGACTCCATCTCCAAGGAATTCTATATCAGCCCTTATTATTTATCGCACCAGTTCAGAACCGTCACCGGCTTCACCTTGACCGAGTACATCCAGATGACCCGCGTCCGCAAAGCCCAGCAGCTCCTGCTCCATACCCGGCACAAGATCTCCGACATCGCCGGACAATGCGGCTTCAACAGCTTCTCCCAGTTCAACCGCATCTTCAATAAGCAGAGCGGCATGTCTCCCTCCGCGTTCCGCAAGGCGCAAGGGTTGTCTGGCAGGGCTTCGTCTACGCTGTCGTATTGAGTGGTGCGCAAGAAAGAAAGCTATTCCAAAAAGCCGTGAAAGCGGCTGCTTGGGATAGCCTTTGTTTTGAAGCAGGATCAATGTTAGCTTGGGTGGACGCTGCTCGAATGGACTGTTCTCTAACTGCTTTGTCTCTATCAACTCTTGTCTTGACCATCTAATTTGGCGGTATATGCAATCTCTCTCATGAAAGACGTTACAGCATGACAATTGTCCAGGTCATCCTCATCCAACATCGACCAATAATAAATAGTATTTTTATGAATACTAATATCTTGAAGAAGATGATATCTGATCCGCCTGGCCGAACTCTCCTCAGCCTTTCTTTCAACTATAGCATCATTGAATGATGAAATAATAATAATCATTAAAGCAAATTTTTCGTCTATGTTTAATTCGAAATTTTCATAGGCGCATATGAATTCGGTTAATCTTGAAGAATCTGACACTTCATATTCCCAGTCTTGTGAGAATTCATCAGGAGACGGTAAATTAATTTTCTTTACAAGACCCTCGATAGCACTCTTAGTAACATACTTTGGGTATACATGCTTCATGGTTATTGCTCCTTTTTACTATTGTCCTTTTTCTGAAGGATAAGGTGGCAACTATTTTATCAATTACCACCTTTAAATCAGCTTGCTTAACGCTCTGTTAGTGTTTCCGCCCGATACTCTGTCTTCATCTTGAGAAAACGAAGATAATAAAAAAACAAGTCAATCATACTACCATTTCCCTCTATTAAAGTCCTCATTATCTATCTCTTTAACGTACACCGAAATCCATAAAACAGTGTTTTCAACAGGGTCAGTCTCAATGTAAATTCCTTTAGGACTAAAATATACTTCTTCGAAATCATCGTATTCAAAACTTGGCTCTATTTGGAGTACCTCATCAATATGCATCCCTATATGAATCTTATCAAATAATAATCCTTTGTAACCTTTCAAAGCAGTTATCTTGAACAGCTTTCCATTTATCAAATTGAACCACAAATCTACAGAACCCTTAATTTCATATCTAACAAAGAATTTCACTAACAACGATGACTTTTCATCCATCTTATCAATTAATTCATAGAATTGACTTATATGACTATATAGTTTAAGTCCTCCAAGTCCTACCCATGGTATAATTAGTGAGCTATTGTCTATCACTTTATTTCCTCCTTGTAAAGATAATAGTTGCAGTTTCTGCACCGTCTGTTTTATACACATTTTCAGAACCATCGACAATTTTAATAATTCCCTGATCACTGGTGCTTATTTTAACGTATGGACTTTCACCATGTCTGCCTCCACCAGGAGAAACCTGCATTTGTGTTATGTTCTTATCTCCTCCAGTATTTTGAATTTTGATGATTTTCGCACCCGATCTTGATTTTTTAGAAGCCTGAACTGTAACTTCGTATCCTGCATCTTCTAAGATCTTTGCAATTTCTTCAGCTGATTTTCCACTAAAAACCTTTGGATTTGACTTGAATGTTTCAATTGACGCCCGACCATTCTCAAATACAGTACTACCCTTCCCCTCAGCCCCACCCTCTTTGTTCTCCAGATACTGTTCAACCTCACTGATCACAGACGCGATAGTTTCAAGATCTGAATTCACTAACTTGTCCTGTGGTGTGGCTTCTATCTTGGTATTACGTTCTTTTAATTGCTTGATTCGCTCGTGAATTTTAAAATCTTTATTTCCAACTTTAACCTTGTCTAAATTCCCTATTCGTATCTTAAATCCCTCTATAATTTTGGGTACGGTTCGTTTATTCTCACTAGCCATCATTACCACATGCCCGCTGCCGCGTTTCTCGACCCAGAGCTCGTGGCTTTCTTTGCCGATTTTGAAGTTGACCAGCAGGCCGGCAATGGCGTTCTTAAGCTTCCCGGCACCCGCGGCTACGAGATTAACCCCTGATTTCAAAAGCTTCTTGCCGAAGGCTAACAGGCGGGTATGCACGCCTCCCTTGACAGTGCCGAGGAAGTCACCGGTGGTTTCATTTTTGGCAGCGCCCGCTTTTCCGCTGGCCTTGGGTTCTTCTTTTTTGCCTGAGCTGTTTTTCCCTGGACTGTCTTTGCCCGCACCGCCGGTGATCCCGGACAGATTAGCCAGCAGCTTCGTGCCGTTGCCGAAGACCTGATTGGTCTGCGACTGGGCTTCATCCACAAGTCCCGTTGCTCCTTGTGTGGCTTCGTCGATCAATCCGCCTACCTTATCCACAGGCCCCTGAAGCGGCTGAAGCAGGCCCTGGACCGGGCTGGACGCTGCAATTTTGTTAATAAGCTTGTCTGCGAACGGAATATGCTGGCGAATCAGATCAACCAGTGATTGGCCAGCCACGGCTTCAATTCCTTTGAATACAGCCTTAATCAGTGCTGACGGCGGATTGGTGATGATGAAATTCAGTACCATATCGACGCCTTTGTTAGCCAAGACGGACATAAGCTGAGCCGGTTTTCCGAGCAGCTGAACCTTTGCTTTAATGCCGCCGGCGGCTTCGGTTACCTTCTCACGAATCCCCTTGAACAAGCCTCCAGCCGCTTCCTTCAGCTTGCCTGCCCCCTCACTCAGAGCCTCGGCAGGGTTCTTCAATACCTCCAGACCCTGAACCATACCGGCATACACCATGCTGAACGGATTGAACCACGACTTGCCCGAGATGTTGATCACCGGCAGAGCCTTGTTAATCGCGCCTGACACCTTGCCGACTGTCTTTTGAAGAAGTTCGAACACACCCTGAAGAAGCTGCAGCACCCTCATCAGTCCTTTTTCCTGGCTTCCGCCTTTTGGAGCCTTGCCCCCATCCTTGTCCTTCTCCTTATCATCTCCCTGGCCTGTCTGTAGTGGCTTCAGCTCACCGAACAGCCCCTTGACCAGAAAGCCGCCCAAGCCCGCCGGATTCAGAAGCTGCTTCAGATTCTGCACCTTGAAATTCCGCAGGGTGCTCACCACAGTCATGACCGTGTTCGCCTGACGCAGCAGCTTAGGGAGGGTCGAGGTCAGCCAAGTGGCAATCTGCACCAGGACACTTCCGCCGCCCGTAGCAAAAGCAGCCGCAACCTCCGCAGCAATCTGTGCAACCTCCAGCGCCTTGCCGAAATTAATTTTAAATTCACCACTCAAGAACTTTCCAATTCCCGATAATATACCGTTATACAGTGACTGTACGCCGGCGAACAGCTTATCCACCGTTTTCCCCATGAAATCCAGGGCGGCGCTTACTCCCTTCTTCAGGAGAGCAGCAGCCGTATTCACAACTTGAACTGCCTTGTTCACCGCACGGTCGATCCAGCCGTTAATCTTCTTGGCAATGCCCGGGAAGCGGGCAAATAGGGTATTCGCAATTCCCTTCAGCACGTTCCCGAAGCCTTTGATCGCACTGACAATCAGCTTCCGGCCGGCTTCAATCAGCCCAACAACCGCTTGTTTAGCTTTATCGAAAATGGCTTTGACGGCCTTGCGCAGCTGTGTGAAAAGGAAATTCATCCCCTTTTGGATGGCCTCGCCAATCTGCTTGCCTTTTTGCTTGAGCCACTCCCAGGGATTCTTGGCCTTTTTCTTTTGTTCTCCTTCAGCCTCCCCTTCCTTTTGCTTCTCCTCTGCTTGGCTCTTCGTGTTCTTGTATTCCTTGCGGGATTCAGCTTCTGCAGCAGACAGCTTGCGCTTAACCTCGCCTTCCTTCTCATCCTTGATTCCCTTGATTTCCCGATTCTTCTCTGCTGCTGCTGTCCCCGCTTCGCGGTCGAATTCCCCGCTGGTGGCCTTGATCTCTTCCTGCCACTGCGTCCGGTATCCTAAGACCTCTGCCTTAGCCGCAGCCTGCTCAGTCTGCTGCTTCCCGGATGCTTCAGTCTTCAGCCGTTCGATCTCTGCCTTGGTATCGCCCTCTGCAGCTGTGACTCCCGCATCAAACGGCGCCTTTCCTTTCTGGTACTTCGCTTGACTATTCTCCATATAGACCTGAAGCTGAGCCGCCAGCTGCGGGTTGAGGTAGCCAGCTACATCGGGCGGAATTGAACCCGCGGGTTTCAGTTGAAAAGCTGGCGGCGCCACCGCGCGGATCGTATGCGCAGAACGCAGAATGCTCTTATCCGGCTTGGGCTGAATCCGGTTTTCTCCGAAATCCTGCCGGGTCTGCTCCAGCTCGGAAGCCTGTACAGTCTGCACATGCTGCTTGGCTTCTGCCTGAAAGCTCTCCACCTGGGATGGATCAGCTTCACCAGTGAGAGCAACCTCCGGCGGATTCGCCGCATACCTGCTTGCTTCCTCCATCATCTGATCCGGATCTGTCTCCTCGGTGACTTGAGGAAAGCTGTTTACTCCAGCTGACGTATCCCCGCCTTGCTTACCGCTCTGAAAAGCAGGCAGCTTGGCGGCGGGCAGCGGAGCTGCCGCTGTGCGCTTCATAGGATCAGCAGCCGGGCCGGGTGCGATGCCAGTGGGTGCCGCAATGACAGGCAGCGCCTTCTCTGCCTGCTGTCTTTGCTGCCCCAGCGCCTCACCGGAGACACCTACCGCCTGGTTGTACGCCTGAGTGATTTCAGCCGGAGCAACGCTGCTTAGCTGCCCGATTATGCCGCCCGGATTGCTGCCTTTAATATGAATAACCGGAGCCTTGGCACCTGTTCTCCTTGCTTTCAGAGGCGAGGCAGAAGACTGTGGACCTGCTGCTGTAGACTTCAGTCCTGGCGTAGCTGGCTTGTCTGCAGACTTTTGCTCCGGCCCAGCTGGCTTGTCTGCCAGCCTCTGCCTTGGCGCAGCTATTCTGGCAGAGGTCTTCCCATCTGCCTCAACGCCCATCTTAGCTTCCGTTTTGCGTTCCGGCTTCGCACTGGAGCTCACTTTCGCCGGAGGCTTGAGTCCACCTTCTGACCGGGCATGTATAGCCGCCGCCTCCGCTTTTCCAGTCTTCTCTGCCTGTGCTTGGACTACGGCAGGCTTGACCTCTGACTTCCCTCCCCGCATGGCTTCCGACTGTGAGGTTTTCCTGAAGGCATGGATGGCCCGGGCCGTATCCGGTTTTTTGATGATTGGTGGAGACTTGATTTCAGCCGTTTTTTTGGAGCCTAATTCAGGTAAGCTAGGTTTGTCTGCTTTCGCGCGGGTCTGTTCAGCCTGTTCAGACTTGGTTCGCTTACCTTGGTCCAGCAGCATAAGCGCGCTCCGCAGGCCAATTACACCGCTGAGCAGATTGAACTCTCTGGAGCTTACAGTCTCCGGGGCTGTTCGAAGGCGGTGGGCCAGCTGGTTGAGCTCAAGCGGGGTTCGCAGCGGCGGCTTCAATGCCGCCTTGTCTGCGAGCGGGACTTGCACTGGTCTTCTGTGGGTCACGTTCTGCGGCTCTGCCGGTTTATGCACTGCAATCTTGCTTGGCATAGAAGGTCACTCCCTGATTATTCCGTATACAAGTAATGGTATTTTTAGGGACTGATTCACAGCCAGTTCAACAAAAAAGCTTCTGGACCGCCCAAAGGGCCATCCAGAAGCTTTTTTCACATCTACACAAAGGTCCCGCAATGCAAGAATACCTACACCGTAAACTGCACGCGGCTGAGCAGAACCTCACCCCGCAAGACAAGATATACATCTGTGGTTCCGGCATCCACACCCGCTATAGCGGACTGGCCATGCCACTGCTGCTCCCCGCCTGCCGGAACCGCGAGCGTTGCCGCAAGCTTGCCGGACGGACTGCCGGTCCGGACTTCAACCACGCCTCCCTTGACGGAGGATACAAGCATCTCGACGCCTGCTGCACCCTCTGCAAACCGGACATTATGGAAGGCGATCCATGCCCCTTCCTTCACCGGATGCACCGCAGCGCCGCCAGCCTTGCATTCATCAAGGAAAACTGCTTCGTAATCATCGTAATTCTCAGCCTTAACCGGCGCATACAGATCACGCGGCGGAACGGTCTCGCCATGCAACCTGATTGTGGCTGACAGCCGGATATCTCCCGAGGAACGGCCTGCCATCAGCTGGTATTCCCCATCCTCCACACAGTACTGTTCGCGGCTGACGTCCCAGAAGGAAAGTTCAGCGGCCGGTAAGGTGAATGTGACCGTCTGCTTCTGTCCGGCAGCCAGCCGGATTTTGTCAAACCTCTTCAATTGCTTAAGCGGACGCCTGATCCGGGTAGACAAGCACTGGACATACAGCTGAACTACCTCGTCACCGTCTACACTCCCGCTGTTCTCAAGCTCTACGTTCAGACTGATAATACCATCCTGCTGTACTTCCTCCGCTGCCAGTGATAGCTTGTTATAATTCACCTGCGCATAGCTCAGACCGTGACCGAACGGATAGAGCGGTTCACCGTCGAAGTACATGTAGGTTCTCTTGCCTTTGATAATATCGTAGTCCATGAATTCAGGCAGCTGGCTGACGCTGCGGTACCAGGTCATATTCAGCTTGCCGGACGGGCTGTAATCGCCGAACAGGACATCTGCGACTGCATGGCCCAGCTCCTGTCCGCTGTGCGAGGTGTACAGCACAGCCGGTATATGCTCGTCGATCCAGGTGGAGGAAATCGGATAGCTGCCGACGATCACTACGACGGTGTTCGGGTTGGCGGCATAGACAGCCTTGACCAGGTTCTCCTGCTCTGCGGGCAGTACGATATCCGGCCGGTCAATCTCCTCCTTGCCGTTCAAGAGCGGATGGTTACCGACGAATACAACGGCAACCTCAGCGGCCCGGGCCGCTTCTGCTGCTGCTTCTACGCCGTTCACGACAACTTTCTTATGGAATTGGGCTGCTTCGGCAGACGTTTGTTCTTCAGCAGCGCGAATGGTTCCGTCCTCAGCACTGATAACGAGCGGCTGATTGTTCCAGGTACGCAAGCTGACGGTGCCTTCCCCCTCCGGGACCAGATTCAGCGATTCCTTCACATACCAGCCATAGATTTCATCAGCGGAAGCGGTCAGTGTGCCGGCATCTGTCAGGGTAACATATTGTCCCCTGCTGGCAGATTCAAGGGTATGAGCAGTCCAGCCCCACGCCGTATGGCGGAACATCTCTCCCCGCTCCGGCTGATCATGCAGCACTGCGAGCCGTCCGTCCTCGCCCGTGATGCCCACTGCTTGTCCGCTGGCAGCGGAGGTCAGAATGATCCGGTCATCCCCGCTCTCGAAGGTGACCTGCTTACCTGCCAGCTTCTTGATGATTCCTTGCAAAGGGGTCACGGCATATGGCAGCGTACCGGAATACCAGTCTCTGAACGCTTCGTCCCCCAGCGTGCCGATCACAGCGACCTTGGACAACGAGGCTGCATTCAGCGGAAGGGCAGCGTTGTCGTTCTTCAGCAGCACGATGGATTCCTTCGCGGCTTCGAGTGACAGCTCGCCATGCGCTTTGCTGAGAATGGTTGAGTCGTCTATCTTCGTATACGGATTACCTTCCTCCGGATCGAACTCACCGAGCCGGAAGCGGACGCGGAAGGTGTTCGCCAGCGCGCGGTCCAGATCCGCCTCGGTCAGCAGTCCTTCACGGAACGCCTCGTGAATAACCTTAATGGTCTCCTCTGTCTCTTCGGTTACACTGTCAATGCCATTCTTAATGGATTCCGCCATGGACTCTGCGAAGGAATCATAATACTTATGGTCCTTCACAATCCCGAACAGGTCTCCGGCATCGCTGACAATGAAGCCGTCCATCTCCCATTCGCCCTTCACAATCTCCATCACTGCCGGATGGAGGATAACCGGCACGCCGTTCACCGAATTGTAGGCGGTCATCATGGATTGTGCGCCGCCTTCCTTGAAGGCAGGCTTGAACGCTTCCAGATAATATTCGCGCATATTGCGCGGGTCAATGCTGGACGAAGCCACCCCCCGGTCGATCTCATTATTGTTCCCGAGGAAATGCTTCAGGGTCGCTACCGCTTTCAGATACACCGGATGATCCCCCTGAATTCCCTGGACGAGCGCTATACTCAGCCGGCCTGTCAGCTCAGGGTCTTCCCCGTAGGCTTCCTCTGTTCTCCCCCAGCGCGGGTCCCGTTCCATATCCACAGTCGGTGCCCAGAGAGTCAAGCCGTTAATAGTGGGATTCTTGCGGTAAAAGGCTCTGGCCTCATCCCCGATCGCCGAGCCGATTCTCTTCAGCAGCGCCGGATTCCAGGTACAGGCGAGGCCGCTTGGCTGCGGGTAGGAGGTGGCTTTGCCCAGCCATGAAATCCCGTGCGCTCCCTCCGTTCCATGCTTGTAACCGCCTACACCCAGCCGTTCAATGGCAGCCTGATATTGCGGCATCAGACTGACTTTCTCCGCAAGCGTCAGCCGGGAGAGCAGATCCTGAACACGTTCATCTAATGGCAATTCCGTTTGTCTAAAGGGATATGCAGCAGCGTCCAAATGTAATCTCTCCTTCATTCTTCATGATAACGGTTTCATCTCCAGCCAAACCAGCATCCTCTTTCCTCCGCACAGCCCGGCTGTCCTATCCTCCTCCATCTTAAAAGATCCTTCCTGACAATAACACCTGAACAATTGGCCCAAAAATCAGTTCATTATTAGGGATTCCGTACTGTAAAGACGTTAATCAGATACATCACATACTATTGACGTTATACTATAGATAAATCGAAGTTAAGACTAAACAATGCTGAAAGGAAGTTCACACACTCTATGCTCAAAAGAACCTATGCTCTGCTCCTCATTCCAAGCTATCCTATATTCCTGCTCTGCATGCTGTTCCAGGGAATGGCCATCTCGATCAGCGCTCCATTCCTGGCGGTCTACTTCACAGAAGAACTCGGCGTATCCGCCGGAACCTTCGGAATATTTACAGCGGTGACGCTGCTTAGCGGAGTAGCCTTAAGCATGTTCATTGCCAAACGCTCCGACGCCGGGCTGAACCGACGCAGGCTGATGGTGATCTGTATGATGTTCAACGCGGTTGCTTTTGCCGGATACATATTCATCCATGACTTCTACCCGCTGCTGGCCTATATGACCATATTCACCGCAGCCGGCGCCCCGGCGATGCCGCAATTATTCGCCAGTGCCAGAGAAGCTGTGAGCGCCAGCAGCTCTCCTGATCATGCCTTGGCTAACTCGGCCCTGCGCTCGATGTTCTCCCTTGGCTTCATCAGCGGTCCCCTGGTAGGAGCCGCCCTCCTGAGCCGCTTCGGATTTCAGGGGATCTTCTCGTCGACCACTCTGATCTTCCTGCTCAATGCTCTTCTGGTGTTCAGCTTCGTACGGCCTTCAGCCGCCAAGCAGCAGCTTCAACATCGTGTCCGGCAGCCCGCCGGGGTGCAAAGGAATGCCAGGGTACTGGTTCCTTTTCTCATCCTGACCCTGCTCTATACCGGACACTGGGCCAATAATCTGAATATCTCCTTGTTCATTGTCAATACGCTGGGAGGCACTACACAGAATGTAGCTTCGGTGGCCAGTATCTGTGCGTTAATGGAAATTCCGTTCATGCTGGTGCTGGGGCTGCTGTCAGCCAAATACACAAGCAAGGCGCTGCTGGGCTGGGGAATGGCAATGGGGGGAATCTATTATGCGCTGGTGATCGGAGTAGGTGAGCTGTGGCAGCTCATCGCCGGACAGGTACTGCTGGCTTTTTTTGTCGCTGTGATCTCTGCAATTGGCATCAGCTATATTCAGGATCTGCTGCCGGACCTTCCCGGCTATGCCTCCACGCTGTACACCAATGCTACAACCATCGGCAGACTGGCCGGAAGCCTGGCGGGAGGAGCCGCAGCCCAGTGGTTAGGATACCGCCATTCCTACCTGCTCTGCGTAGTGCTGGTAGTCTGCTCACTGGGATTGCTGCTCTGGCCCCGCCGCTCTCCGGACGAGAACATTACAACTCCACTCGCCTCTTGACAGGTGAAGTGCCGGGCATGGCAGCTAGATATCCATATCCTTCCCTGTGTAATCCACGAATCTGAAATGGCCGGACGGCTCGGCTCTCTGCCCGATCAGGTCCAGAATCCCTTCGGCACTGGTGCGCGGGTGAAGCGGTGCCTTAGCTCCGCCCATATCCGTAGGCATCCAGCCGGGATGGACGCTGAGCACATGGATGCCGCGGTCCTTCAGCGTGACATGGAGCTTCTGCGTGAACATATTGAGCGCGGTCTTGGAGATCGTATACGGATAGCTGCCCGGGTAAGCATTGGTGATACTGCCTGCCTCTGATGATATATTAATGATTGAAGCATCCGGCCCTGTCAGCAGAGGTAGAAGGTGCTTGACCACCCGCATCGGCCCGTACAGATTGATGTCCATGGCATGCTGCATCTCTTCCATATCCAGCTCTTCAAGCGGGGTGTCCGTGGCATTCAGCACTGCGGCATTATTGATGATGACGCCGAGTGTCCGGGCCTGCTCTGTCAGGCTGGCGGCAAGTGCTGCTATTCCGGCCTCGTCCGTCACATCAAGCGTTACTAGAGTCAGCTTATCCCCGTGTACTGCCGCCAGATCAGCTAAGGCTGCCTGCCCGCGCGTCAGATCCCGTACCCCGGCAATAACAGCATGTCCACGTTCCAGTGCAGCCGCCGCCAGCTCAAGGCCCAGTCCGCGTCCCGCTCCTGTAATCAGAATATTCATTGTATAATTCCTCCCGTCTGAATTCTATTTGTATTACTGATCCTTATTATTACTGTTATCGTTGTCGTTCTCCAGCAGTTCCAGCACTACCTTCAATTCCTTGAACGTATCCAAGTAGGCATACCGTCCGCCGGTATACTCGCCCTTCTGCTGGAGCGGGAATCCCTTGCCTTCGAGCAGCATGATCTTGTCCTTCATGCCTTCGACCACGAACGCAATATGGTGAACCCCTTCCCCGTGCTCATTCAGGTAATCGCGCCAGGTGCTCGGTTCATGATCCGGTTCAATCAGTTCTAACTGCAAGGAGCCCATGTCGAAAAAAGCCAGCTTCGCCCGCGCCCCTGTTCCTCCGCCGTTATACTCCGTCCGGGCAATGTCTGCCGTGTCCGTGATGCTGATCTGAGGCTTGTCCAGTCCGAAAAAGTCTGCATACGCCTGACTCACCTTCTCGATATCGTGAACCAGAATCCCAATCTGTGTCATGAAGTGATTTCCAAGTAATCCTGACATTCTGTTCTGCCTCCTTTATCTGCTGACCAGACAACCATACCCAACCTGTGAAAGGGCTGTCAAGCTCTCATAAGGCAGCAAAAGACAAAAGAGAATGTCCTTGAAGACATCCTCCTCAGTTATGCTCCGTCTAATAAGCTTAGTGGGCAATAAAAGCCTCGACTTTATAGCCTGATCCGCTGCTGGTTAATGTGGCGTTATAATAGCCCATATTCCCGCCGGGCTTGCATTTGTATTCCCCGGAGCAGCCGGTGACGAAGAATTTGGTCTTCGTGTACCCCGGATAGATGTTATTCAGCTTCCGGTAGAATTTGTGACCATGATGTGTGAAGATCGCCAGCACCTTCTCTCTGGCTTTTGCCGGAATGGCTGTGAAGAACTTGGAGGTCTCGGCCGCACTGAGCACATGGCTGGAATCCACCGTAATGCCCTGTACCCGGAGCGGCCAGTGGAAATCAATAATATAGAAATACCTGTCATCCAGATTACGCAGCAGATTGAGGCTGGCCGGCGTGAACTGGCCCAGTGCGCAATCCAGCCATACATATCTCACCTTGCCCTGCGTTCCCGGGAAATTCATCTGTCCGGACACCGCCCCCAAGTATTGAGTGAACAACGACCGTGTGCTGGCCTCCCAATTTCCAATAGAAGCCTTGTAAGGGATGCTTCCCAGCGTACTGGTAACGGTGTCCTTGAATTCCTTATAGTACGTCCCGGCGTTATTCCTGTGATCCGCCCCCGCCTGGGTGTTATTTCCCCCGAAGATGATGAACCGTTTGTTCCCGCTGCTCACTGCCTTAGGCAAAAGACTCTTAAAGATGCTCAAGCTGTTACCATATCCCACATGGCTGTCACCAAACACCGCAAACTCAACTGTCTGCACCTTGATTCTGCGCTTCACTCCGGGTACAGCCTGCCGCTTGGCGCGAAGCACCCGCTTCCGTGCCGGTCTTGCCTGTCTCTTCATCTCGCACCACCCCACCTCATCAAAAATAGCTTCAGAATACATAGTAGTCTCTACTATTTATATGCGGGAGGAATTGGCTGCTCTTGGACCTGTGGAGCCATCCTGATCTGCCTCCGGCAATCAATTCGCCCGTAGCGAAGTGATCTGCTTGGCCAGATACTGCGGTGTATACGGCATATCCTCCCGGAGCCAGGCGATGATGGTGCCAATGAGGGCCGCCGAGCCGTACCACACAGCGATGTCCTTCTGTACCGTTACTTCGGAAGCGTCATGCGCGGTAACCCTGCTCTCCACCCGTGCAGAAATAATGTCTGCCATCAGTTTAAAAAGCCGGTCGGTAAATATCGTGCTCTTCCGCGACGTAAGTACGATTTTGTAGAATTTGGCGTTCTCTGCAATATGCACAAGCAGGTGCTCCAGCATCGGCCACTTCTCTTGTTGTGCGGCTTCCATAAAGTCTGTATCCTCTCTCACTACTTCCAGAACCTCCTCAGCCATATCATCCGCCATTTTCTCCAGCATATCCGGGATATCCCGGTAATGCAGATAGAAGGTCACACGGTTAATTTGGGCCCGCTGCGCAAGGCGGTTGACGGTAATTTTCTCTATACTCATCTCTTCCATCAGCTCTATTAGAGCCTCTTTAAGAAATTGGCGTGTACGAAGGACACGCGGATCTGTCCGCTCGTTGGGATTAGTCATATCTATTCGCTCCAATCTGCTGCCGCCCGAGAGCAGGCTACATTTTCAGTCAAAAGTGTCGTTTTTCAACTATATACACTACACATATCCTCAAAGTGTAAACTAATTTACATTTTCACGAAAATCGTTGCTTGATTACATGATATTTTCATTTATAATCTACTTTATACATTGTAAACTATACGACACATTGTAAATTTAGTCCATGAGTTGGCGGTTTGAAAGGATGAAGAATAGTGAGTAACAAGACAGCAAGTAAAGAAGCCCACCCCATTTCCAAGGGACCTATTCTTTTCGTAATGATTCTGGGTGCCTTTCTGGCTACACTAAATCAGACCATCATGAGTGTTGCTACACCGGAGCTGATGCATGACTTCAATATTACGGCGGCCACGGCCCAGTGGCTCACTACCGGCTATATGCTGGTTAACGGTGTGCTGATTCCCATTACGGCCTATCTAATGCAGCGATTTACTACACGGGAGTTGTTCCAGGCCTCGATGTTTATTTTCTTTGCGGGTACCCTTGTATCAGCGCTCGCGGGAAGCTTCCCGGTGCTGCTTACCGGACGGATGATTCAGGCTGCCGGTGCCGGCATTATTATGCCGCTGCTCACCCAGGTTATTTTGACCCTCTTCCCGCGTGAGAAAAGAGGAGCCGCCATGGGGATGGTCGGGCTTGCCATTATCTTCGCCCCGGCCATCGGCCCTACGCTGGCCGGATATATTATGGAACGTTATTCTTGGGAGATGATGTTCTACGGCATGCTTCCGCTCACCGTTATGGTCATCGTATGCGGTTTTATTTATCTGAGAAATGTGGCCGAGCGTTCTTTTCCCAAAATCGACATTACCAGCGTGATCCTGTCCACCATCGGATTCGGCACCCTGCTCTACGGCTTCAGCCGGGCAGCCAGCGCTGGCTGGTCCAGTGCAGAGGTGTTATTGTCGCTGGCCGCAGGCGCTATATCGCTTGGATTATTCATATGGAAGCAGCTCACTTCCGAGAGCCCGCTGCTGGATCTGCGCGCCTTCCAATATAATATGTTCTCCTTGACCACGGTCATCAGTGTGGCGGTTACGATTGTGATGTATGCGGATATGATGCTGCTGCCCCTCTATCTGCAGAATGCCCGCGACTTCACCGCTATGGAATCCGGCCTGCTGCTGCTGCCCGGCGCAGTGATTATGGGCGCGCTGATGCCGGTCACCGGTAAGCTGTTCGACCGCTTCGGAGCGAAATGGCTCGCCATTATCGGCCTGACGATCACAATTCTGACTACACTCAGCTTCGTGAATCTTACAGACTCGACAAGCTACGGTTATCTGATGCTGATGTCTACCGGCCGCCGGATCGGAATGGCCTTGCTGCTGATGCCTATTCAGACCCTCGGGCTGAATCAACTGCCCTCCAGGCTGAATTCACATGGTACAGCTATCTCCAATACCGTAAGGCAAGTCGCCGGCGCAGTTGGTACTTCTCTGCTGGTCACCGTGATGACCAGCCGTACCGCCACTCACTTCCAGGATATCGCAACCAGCGGCGGAACTGATGGCGAGACTCAGCAGCATATGCTAATGGAGGCTTCCATCCAGGGCATTAACGATTCCTATCTGGTTATTGTGGGCATCGGAATTATCGGGCTCTTACTCTCCTTCTTCATTAAGCAGGTGGGTCAGGCCAAGGAACCAGCCCTGAAGCAGCAAGCCGTTATCGCCGAAGAAGTCTAAGGAGAGCGTCTGATGCTTTGCTATTTCCTAGGTTGCATACAGAAGAAGACCCGCGGAGCGCACTCCATGGGTCTTCTTTCGTATCTCGCATATACATAGCGCTTATAGTACAATGATATCCTGAATGCTTATTATATTAAGAAAAGTAAGAGGTGCCCGAATGGCTATTAATTTCACAAGACCGGTGCTGGATCGTTTAAACCAGGAGATCGCAGAGTTGGAAGCTGGTATTACAGAGCTGCAGAAGAAGACCCGCAAGACCAAGCTCAAGATCAACCAGTTGGAAAAAGACTGCAAGCTAAGCTCATCCCCAAGCTCCCTCAGCAGTAAAATGAGCCGCATCACCAAGCTGCAGGCTGAACTCAAAAAAATCTCCCAGCAGCAGTTAGAGCTGTCCAAGGAGATTAACAAAAAGAAAACGCTACGCGCCCAGCTGCCCTCTGCGGAGTAATCCCAGACTGCTGCTCCGGCTACTCTCCATGCAAGCGGCGTCTGTTATTTTGAGGGGCTTAGCCGGGCACGCATCCAGATTAACAGGTAAATGACGCATAAGAAAATCCAAAAGCCGTTGGCGAATATACTCTGCTCCAGCACTACGGACAGTAGAACATGGTACGCGCAAGTGAATACCAGCAGTGATACTAATCCTACCGTCATCGTTCTGCCGGATACCTGCTGCGGAAGACTGATTTTGGAAAGAAAATAAGCAGCGCCTACCGCTACAGTGATCGATAATACGATTCTCAGATTCTGATTCTCCAGCACATCATGCAAGGTAATGATAGCCGCCAGCATAAGAAAACCCGCAATGACCTGCAACTTGCCTCTGGTTTTCATTTGATCCCTCCTGAGTACATGATGAAATCTCTATTTCCTGTTATTTTATCCCACTATCTCCCTTGTTGTCTGTGATCTATGGCAATTTATCCTGCAGAAATAAAATGCAGAAAGAACCAAAGGAACGGATTCCCTTGGTTCTTTGTTATTTCGTTATTTCAGTCTGGCTGCTCTGGACTACGGCTGGTTATTCACTGCGCAGGGCAGTCACCGGGTCCTTCTTCGCCGCCATCTTGGCCGGAATAGCTCCGCCGAGCATAGTCAGCAGGACACTGATAACACCAAGAACGAGTGCGTGGAGCGGATTCAGCTGGGCCACATTTTTCAGCTCCGTCAGATTGTAGAGGACGGCATTGACCGGGATGGTCAGCAGATAAGTGATGCCGATGCCCAGAATCCCCGAGCAAGCCCCGATAATGAAGGTCTCGGCATTGAACACCCGCGTAATATCCTTCTTACGGGCACCCAGTGCACGCAATACGCCGATCTCCTTCGTACGTTCCATCACGGAGATATAAGTAATGATCGCAATCATGATCAGGGAGACCACCAGGGAAATCGCCGCAAAAGCAATCAGCACCATCGTAATCCCGTCCATAATTCCGCCGGAAATGTTGGTGACAATAGCTGCGAGGTCGGTGTACTGTACCTGAGCTTCGGCAGCCTTCCCTTCATTCCACTTATCGAGATAAGCCGTTACAGATTCCTTGGCGCTGAAATCAATCGGATACAGCGAGACTGCGCTTGGAATATCCGTGGCCCCCAGCGCTGCAAGGGCATTCTCCTTCGTCATGGACGACATGCTGGCTGCCGCTGCCATCCCGGCGTTCACTAGCGGCATCTCGCCCATTCCGGTACCGGAGCCTCCGCCTGCGACCCCCTCCGACAGGGCTTGCCCCGTCAATACATTGATATCGGATTTCTCTTGTGCGAGTACAATTTCCGATTTCTGTGCATCTGCAATGAAGGAAGCCGCCAGCTCATCGGAGTAGACCAAGCCGGGCGACAGCGTTGAGATTGTCGACCCCTCCTGTGCGCGCAGCACACCTACAATGTTAAGGGTAACCGCCTTGGGGCTGCTGTAGAGGTCATTCAGATTCCCTCCGGTTGCATTGACTACAAACTGTTCACCATTTTGCTTATAATAATCATTGTTCATGACCAGCTTGAGCGGAGTTCCGACCAGATCACTCAGATTGATACTCTTTGCTTTATAATCCAGTCCAAGCGCATTCACTGCTCCATCGGTCAGACGGTTGTACTGATCCACGATCAGCACAAGATCCGTCTTCTCTGTCGGGAATTTCCCCTCCAGCAGATCATAGTATTGCTCCAGATAGCTGCCCGAGGCACTGCCCTGTTTGCTTGGATACGGTGCTACTGTGATCTTGCTTTTATCCAGAGCCGACGCCTTGTCCCCATTCTTCACCAGCCAGTTCATATTCACGGTACGGGTGTAAGAGACGCCGTCAATCAGCTTGGGATCGATTCCGTCAAGATACTCGATATACTCCTTGGTCAGCACGTTCGTGTGGATGGCTGAATTCACCGTAGGGTCGTATGGATACAGCTTTTTCTCAGCCGGATAGGAGGGGAGCTCCGTTGTTTCCTGGCCTGGAGGACCTGCATTCTGCAAATTCATTGCCGTCTGGTTGATGGAGATCGGGAAGTTGGATAAGGCCCCGGTTTCATAGGAGCTGATCTGTTTGTCGAAGCCATTGGACAGGGACAGGATCAGGGCAATACCGATAATTCCGATACTGGAGGCAAAAGCGGTCAACCCCGTGCGCCATTTCTTGGTGGCAATGTTTTTGCTGGATAATTTGAGGGCTGTGAAAAAGCTCATGCTTGTCTGCTTCAGCTTATACGCACTTGAGGTCTTCTGTGTAGGCAGCGGATTGCTGTCCGAGATCGCATGACCATCCGAGAAGCGGATTACGCGGTCTGCATAGTTCTCTGCCAGCTCAGGATTATGGGTAACCATGATGACGAGCTTATCCTCGGCAATCGACTTGATCAGCTCCATGATCTGCTCACTGGTCTCCGAATCCAAGGCTCCGGTAGGCTCATCGGCCAGGATAATATCCGGATTGTTCGCGAGCGCACGGGCAATCGCCACACGCTGCATCTGTCCGCCTGAGAGCTGGTTCGGCTTTTTGTGCACATGATCCTTAAGTCCGACCTTCTCCAGTACCTCCAGCGCCTTGCGGTGCTTCTCGGCTGAAGATACCCCGCTGAGTGTCATCCCCATCTCCACGTTGTCCGTGATGCTTAAGTGCGAGATCAGATTATAACTCTGAAAAATAAAGCCGACACTGTTATTGCGGTACGCATCCCATTCACTGTCCTTGAAGCGCTCCGTCGATTGGCCGTTAATGATCAGCTCTCCGCTGTCATACTGATCCAGTCCGCCGACGATATTAAGCAGCGTGGTCTTGCCCGAGCCGCTTTGGCCCAGAATCGCAACGAACTCACTTTCTCTGAAATTGAGATTTACTTTATCCAGTGCAACTTGAGTGAATTCGCCGGTCTTATAGCTCTTGGTAATGTTTTTTAATTGCAGCATTGTCCAGTCTCCCTTTCCATTCCTATACTCTTATTCTCTGTATGTGCTTCGTGCTTCCTGTCCTGCTGTTCCCCAGTATAATCGTCCAATATAAACTAAACCTAAACTCCCGGTTGAGATTAAGTTGATCTTGATGAGGTATACTTAAAAAAACCACAGAACATATATACAGGCTATACGTTCTATAACATGGAACCGTTCCAGGAGGCGAACCTATGTTTACTATTCTTGTAGTTGAGGATGACGCCAAGCTGCGGCAGCTCTTCTGTACTGTACTGACCAGACACGGCTACCGCACGGTTCCGGCTGTGAATGGCGAGGACGCGCTGGCGATGCTGGATAAGGAATATATCGATCTGATGATCTGCGACATTATGATGCCCGTGATGGACGGCTTCGAGCTGACACGGATGATCCGGGACAACAATAGTCAGCTTCCGGTCCTGATGGTGACGGCGCGGGAGAATTTTGCCGATAAGCAGCAGGGCTTCCTCGTTGGCATTGATGATTATATGGTCAAGCCGGTCAATGTGAATGAGATGCTCCTGCGTGTCGGGGCGCTGCTGCGCCGGGCCAAAATCATCAGCGAACGCAAAATCGAATGGGGAGAAACGGTACTGGACTATGATGCGTTAACCGTGATTCAGGGGCCTGATCGCATCGTGCTGCCGCAAAAAGAATTCTATCTCCTCTATAAAATGATCTCTTATCCGAATAAAATTTTCACCAAGCAGCAGCTCATGGATGAAATCTGGGGGATGGACTCCGAGTCGGATGAGCATACGGTGGTGGTTCACATTAACCGGCTGCGGGAGCGTTTCAGGGACAATCCGGATTTTGAAATCGTCACGGTCAGAGGGCTTGGCTATAAGGTGGTGAAGCAGGGATGATTCGGGGAAGAGATAGGGGGCTATGGTGGTATTTCGTCTCAATGGTGTTCGTGATCATTCTGTTCTTTGTCTTCATCCTGGGAGTCATAGCCCTCCTGTATTACCGGCTGGGCAATCATACCAGGGAGCACGGCAATCCGTTTCCGCCCGTTCTGACGATGATACTGTTCAGCCTGGTCGTCGGGACCACGATCACTATTATGGTGGGCAAGAAGATCCTGGCCCCGATTACAGACTTCAGCAGGGCAGCCAAAGAGATTGCAGACGGCAACTTCAATATCTATCTGAATGAGTCCCACCGGATCAATGAGATCAGTGAGGTGGCACATCATTTCAACCTTATGGTTCAGGAGCTTCGCAGCATCGAGACCCTCCGCAATGACTTCGTCGTGAATGTGTCTCACGAATTCAAGACACCCATTGCAGCAATCGAAGGGTACGCCATGCTGCTGCAGGAAGAGAATCTGAGCAAGGAGGAGCATAACGAATACACCGGAATGATCATTGAAAGCTCACGGCAGCTCTCCAACCTGTCCGGTAACATCCTCAAGATATCCAAGCTGGAGAACCAGGAGATGCTCTCAGAGCTGGCCGAATATCCGCTGGACGAGCAGCTCCGCCAGGCCCTGCTGCTGCTGGAATCCCTCTGGTCCGCCAAGCAGCTCAATCTGGATATTGAGCTGGATGAGCAGCGGTATTATGGCAACGAGGAGCTGATGATGCAGGTGTGGCTTAATGTGCTCGGCAATGCGATCAAGTTCACGCCGGAGGGCGGAACGATCTCGGTCGCGCTCCACTCGGACGGGGCCTGGATCTCGGTGGTCATCGCGGACACCGGCATCGGCATGACCCCGAAGGTGCGCAAGCACATCTTCGAGAAGTTCTACCAGGGCGACCCCGCCCGCGCCGCCGGGGGCAACGGCCTCGGCCTGCCGCTCGCCGCGCGCATCATCAGCCTGAGCAAAGGCACCATTGAGGTGCGCAGCGAGCCGGGCCAAGGCTCGGCGTTCACGATCAAGCTGCCGGTGGGCGGGGGGTGAGGGTTAGTTGAGGGGTGCGCTCCCTTGCGGCCGCTTATGACGGGATCAGGCGGAATCTGGTGCACTAATGCTCCTCATTTCCGCCTACCCCACTTTCTGCGAATTCAGGAGCACTAATGCCCCTCATCTCCGCCTCGCCGCCGACTTTCTCCGCATTCAGGGGCACTTGTGCCCCTCATTTTCGCTCGCCACCGACTTTCTCTGCATTCAGGGGCACTTGTGCCCCTCATTTTCACTCGCCGCCGACTTTCGCCGGATTCAGGGGCACTTGTGCCCCTCATCTCCGCCTCGCCGCCAATTTTGCCGGATTCAGGGGCACTTGTGCCCCTCATCTCCGCCTCGCCGCCAACTTTGCCGGATTCAGGGGCACTTGTGCCCCTCATCTCCGCCTCGCCGCCAACTTTGCCGGATTCAGGGGCATTAATGCCCCTCATCTCCGCCTACCATATCTCTGAATCAATGAAACTATGAATCAGCTCGTACCGGCAGACTCGACTACTATCCTGCGCCAAAACGGGTTTAAATTTGCCTTTCTCACATAGAATATTGATATATTTCCTCGCAGTCCGCCGATTTACTCCAAGCCCCTCCACCACATCCACCGGCCGAATCATCCCATTCATCCGGCTCGCCATCCGCAAGATGTCGCGCTCTATCCTCGTAAATTGACTGCTCCCCTCCGAACTGGTTTTCAACAAACTTGGGGTTAGCACAGCTTTCAGCAGGGAGATGGTCTGCTCCGGTGCAGACTCCAGATCATCGTACGGGATGGCGATGACGCGGTATCCGGCAATCTGCAGATACGTCTCCCGGTTCAGCTCTTGGCGGTATCTGGTCCGGTCCGTATTCTGAACATGCGGCCCATATCCCTTGATCTCAATAGCGAACTTAACCTGTCCAGGCTTCCACACAAAATCCACAAAATACGGCCTGCCCCGCCAATCGGCAACCTCGTACTCCGGATGAAGATCATCCAACTTCCCGAAAATCGGCCACCATACCCGCTCCACAAACATTTGCTCCCCATGCCGGTGGCCCCGGTCCAGCCGGTCCAGACGTTCCCCCGTCCTGCATTTCTTATGATATCCCAGCCATCTCTGATGCTCTTCAGCAAATCCCATTTCTCTCTTCCTCCTCTATAAAATCAACTCTCCCCCCGCAAACTGAGCTTGATCATCCCACCTGTCTCCACTCACTTCCGGGGGCGTCAGAACCTAAAGTTACAGGCATATTCACGCACAAAAAATCCCGCACCCAATCAATCAGGGTGCGGGATGTGCTTCATCCGTTTTTCAGATTATAGTACCGGCTTGCTCCCTCCGTCAATAACATACTCCACTCATACAGTGACTTCGCATAAATAAATGCCTTTCCACTGCGAAAATGGCGGGGCCAATGTCCGCATGAGGCCGGGGTTTGAGCGAAACAAAGTTTGATCAAGAACACATTCAGCCACAGCAATAGCTCAAGCCGGGCCAGAATGCGAGCAGCATAACCAGCAGCTACACTCCCGCCACAACCCTACTTCCCCTCCGCCCAGCACATCCGCTCTGCTCTTACGGCTTCGCCGGACTCAATGGCCTTCTCAATCAGCTTGCCGAGGTATACATCCTGCGAGGCTTCCTCCAGTCCGTAGAAGCCGGGGCCGCCAGCCGCATAGAGGGCCATCTTGTCCAGACAGGACGCAATGGCGAGCTCGTCATCGTACAGCCGAGCCGGGGCGAATGGGTTGTTATACAGCCATTGCTCTCCACAAATTATCCCTTGGAGGTAATAGCCTTCGGCATTCTCCTGTTCTCCACGGTTGATGCGCTTCAGTTCCATTTGCAGAGGCACCAGATTCTCCTGTTGGATCAGCACCCGGTTGTCGAAGATCTCCCCGCGCTCTCCGCGCACGCTAAGATGATTCGCGCGCGTCCAGGAGCGGTGCTGGTCCTTGGTGAAATCGTAAATGCCCAGCCGGTCTCCGAAATCCAGCCAGGCCAGATCCCTCTGCAGCGGAATCAGCTTGTCTTCAACCGGAGGACCGCTGCGGGTTGGTCCGCCAACCCAGCTGGAGTCGAACCGCATCCCCCGGATGACCGCCTCCTCGAACCCGATGCCGAGCATCCTGCGCATCAGGGCTGCCCCATGATACAGATGAGATACCGAGACCGTCGTCTCGGTGATTCTGCCCAGCCTGCCGGAGCGGATCAATGATAGCCGCGCCTCCTGGACCGGATGGTACGGGTACTGCTCTGCGACCTGTACCCAGGCCCCGTGCACGGTCAGCTCCTTATGCAGCTGCTCCAGCTCTTCCAGACTGGAGGCAGGCGGTGTCTCTGTCAGCGCCGGAAGGCCAATCTCTGCCAGCCGGTACAAATAGTTCATTGCCGCCCCGCCGCCGACAGAGACCACTGCAAAATCCGGGTCCTCACTCCGCAGCAGCTCGTCAAGGGAACGGTATGTCTGAACGCCCCACTCTGCTTCTATCGCCTGTCCCTGGGCCCGGTCCCTGACTACAAGGCCGCCGATCCGAAACAGGTCCGGCAAGACCCGGGCAATTCGTAAATAATACTGTGCGCGGAATCCCCCTCCGCCGATAATACTGAAGTTAACGGGCATACCCCTGTCCTCCCCGATGTCACATTGATGTTGATGCAGCTCAGCCGCAAGTTCCTGCTTCGTCATTGCGGCTTCTATCATCATACTTGTCTCTAGCGGATTATATGTGTCATCATTTGATCAGCTCCGTGGGATTCATGCCGGTGATCTTCTTAAATAGAGTACTGAAATAAGGAATGTTCTTGTAGCCAACCCGCTCCGCCACTTCATAGACCAGCATATTGCGTTCCATTAGCAGCTCCCTGGCCTTCTCAATCCGTACCCGGGTCAGGTAATTGTTGAAGGTCTCCCCGGTAATGTTCTTGAAAATAATCGACAAATGATTCCGGGAGATGAACACTTTATCCGACAGATCAGCCAGCGTAAGCTCCTCGGCATAATGCTCATGAATGTAGTTCGTCATGAAATCAACGACCTGCCGGTGCTTACTGCTGCCCTTCCATTGACGGCTGGCACAGATGGCTGTGATTTTGGCGGACAACCAGCTTGCCAGCTGGTCGGGTATGGCCAGGTTGCCGATCTCCTGGGCAATCTGGTCATTGGTGAACAGATCATCGAGCACGAATCCGGACTCATACAGGGAGTAGGTGATAATGCCCCATAGCTCGCTGCCGAGCATCTGCACATAGCTGGCGGAGACCCCTTGCTGCGCTTGCAGCTCGGTAATGTATCCGTATACAAGCTGCTGCGCCTCCGCCTCCTGTGAAGCCTTCATCGCGGCGGCCAGCTTGTAAGAGAACTTCACCGGGAAGAGCACCCCACGGTCCTGCCCGCTGCTGTGGCTCTCCCGGTAGCAGTACACCTCATAGGCCGGACTGATCCGTAAGGCTCCGTGATCCATGGCGCGGAACGCCTCCTCCGTCGATTCTGGAATCTTCGTCCATGTATCCTTCAGTCCTCCAATCCCTATGCGGACTACCAGCCTGAGATACGAGTGGATGCTGTCGACCAGCCGGGTCCCCAGCTCCTCCAGCTGCTGTGTGCATTCTGCCTCGGGGTGAATAATCAGCAAGGCCCGGTAGCTGTTCAGCTCGGTGTATTCCATATTAGCGTAATGCTTGCGCGTAACCTCACAGGCAATGTTACTGACTGCGAAGCGCAGCAGATTCCAGTCCGAGACCGAGAAGGAGCTGGCCCGGTCATCACGGATCAGCTCGATCCCTATGCTTGCATGCCTGCCTTCCAGCCAGTAATGATACGAAGGCGGAAGATGGGAATTGTTCCGGTACGAAGGCTCCAGGGTGCCGACCGCAGCGGACCGGACCCATTCCTTCTCGACAAAAGGCTCATACAGCATCATTTTCAGCTCCAGCTCGCCTTGTCTGATCACCTTCTCCTGCTCTCTGAGCAGCTCTGCAATAACCTTGTGCAGGATCGTTCTAAGCGTAGGCAGACTGATCGGCTTGGAGACATAGTCACTGACCTGAAGCCGAAGGGCTTGTCTGGCATGCTCGAAGTCTGAATAACCGCTTAGAATAATGATTTTGCCCTTGAAGCCCTCGTTCCTTAATTGCTCCATCATCTCCAGGCCGCTCATCACCGGCATATAGATATCTGTGATTACAATGTCCGGGCTGGTTGCCCGGATCATCGCCAGACCGTCCTCCCCGTTCAGCGCCTCACCGGCCCATTCCGCACCCAGCTCCTCCCATGGAATCGCCCGTTTCATCCCCTGAAGTACCTGGCGCTCATCGTCAATAATAGCGATCTTCCACATCATGTCTGCCTCCTTAAACTTCTCTGGCCCGCAGCAGCCGTCCTCAGCCTTCCTTCGCAGCGAGAGAAGCAGTCAGTATCTGTGCCGGAGCCTCTGTGAGCAGCGGCAGAACAATCTCTACCCGGGTCCCTCCCTCTTCACGTTCACTCAGTGTAACCCCGTAGTCATTTCCGAAATATCCGGCAATCCGCTCTCTCACATTCCGTATGCCATAGCCGCCGGTATGCCGCCTGTGCGTCCGCGCCTCCGGCTGCTTCAGGCCTGCCCCGTTATCATCAATTATAATCTGCAGCGTCTCCTCTACCTTAGTTAAGGAGATCGAGACATGGCCGCTGCGCTGCTTATTGAAGCCGTGTACAATGGAATTCTCCACGAACGGCTGCAGGGTGAGCTTGGGAAGATAAGCCTCCTGAAGCCCCGGTTCCACCTCGATCGTGTACTCCAGGCCGTCGCCCCAGCGGAGCTGCTGGATTTCGAGATAACACTGGATATGCTGCAATTCCTCCGATACCATAATGAAGCTTGCCCCGTTGGATAAGCCGATCCTGAACATCTGGCCCATCAGCTCCAGAATCCGGCTCAGCTCATCCTGTCCGGCCTCAATCGCCATCCAGTTGAGCTGGTCCAGCATATTGTAGAGAAAATGGGGATTGATATTGGCCTGCAAGGCCTCAATCTCCGCTTTGCGCTGCTGCTCGTACCGCCGCTCCAGCGACAGGTACAGCTCCTCGATACGCTCGGTCTGCTTGCGGTAGCCGGAGAATAAATAACCGAATTCATTCTCGTAGTCGCTTGGCAGCTCCTCCTTGTGCCCGCCGACTGAATATATTCTCATAGCGCTTACAAGCTGCTTAATGGGCTTGGAGAATTGCCTGCTCAGATAGTGCGTCAATAGCAGGACCAGCAGAATCGCTCCAATTCCGATCAGCCCGATCCATTCCGCCAGCTCCAGACTGCTTGCCGTAATCTGCTTCCAGGAGGTGAACTCAATCAGCGTCCAGATGGAATTACCCATTCTGGAGTAGACCAGCAGCGTATTGCCGGTATCCTTATCGCCGGGAATGTGGACATAGCCGGATTTGTTGCTCTTGAGGTCGATCCATTTCGACCACTCGCTCTGCTCCAGCGTCTCCCCGATACTCAGAATCTGCTTGCCGGCGCTGTCCGCCATGATCCGGTTCGACCCGGAGGAGTTGCCGGTCAGCAGCGCACGGATTTCCCTGGCTTTAATATGAACGACAAGCACACCGAGATAGTCGTTCTCGTTCATGATTTTCCGGGCGAAGCTAAGCACCGGAATGTCTCCCTGCACACTGGGAATGGAATGTTCTCCCGACCAGGCGAAATCGCTTTTCACCAGATTCCTGGCCCAGGACTGCTTATCCAGATCGCGAATATTCCGGAATTGGATATAGCTCTGGCCGTCGCTCGGCATCGGCTCATCCATATACAGGTCAATCCCCTGAATCAACGGAATGGCATAGGTCAAATTGCCAAGCGCACTCTCAACGCTTACACGCTTGCGGTACCGCTCGAAATCATCCTGCCTGTTCAGCAGAAAGGTCGTCAGCTCGTTGTCCCGGGAGGTGGACAGTGAGATCTGCTCAATCATATCGAGCCGGGTGGTAATCTCATTGTTCAACTCATCCAGCAGCCGCTGCTGATAATGGGAGGTGGTCTGTACAAGAGCCTTGGAGGAGTTGCTGTAGCTGGTCCAAGCCGTTACCGCTATCACCAGAATAATTATAATGGCAAAGCTGTGAAAAAACAGACGGTCGATCCTGTACTTTTTAAAAGGATTGGTCAAGCGATCCCCTTCCTTCGCCTCCGCTTCATACGAAATAAACGGTAAAGCGTCGAATAAGGCTCAGGCGCTTTACCGTTATCGGACGGATGTTTTTTAAAAATATAAGAATTTATCTGTTTCACACGATAACTTATCCTTCTATTTCTCGCTGAAACGGTACCGCCCTTTAAAAGGACGGCAAAGTCGTTTCCACTTGCATCTTATCCCTTTATTCCTGTTGTCGCAATCCCGTCCACGAAATACTTTTGCAGGAAGGTGAACACAAGCGTTGCCGGAACAATAGAGACAAGCGACATGGCCAGAAGCTGGCCCCACTCGGCTGCAGACTGGGAGTCATTAATCATGCGCAGCGCAAGTCCCACCGTGTATTTGTCTACCGTGTTGATGTACAGGAGGTGTCCCAGGAAGTCATCCCAGTTCCACAGGAAGCAGAAGATCGTCACCGTAACGACCGCCGGGAAGGCGAGCGGCATGACCACTCTCCAGAAAATCCCGAACCAGGAGCAGCCGTCGATTTTGGCCGATTCGTCCAGCTCCTTGGGCACGCCGCGGATGAACTGGATCAGCAGGAAGACGAAGAAGCTTCCGCCGGCCCCGCCCGCCAGCAAATGGGGAACGACAAACGGCAAATACGTGTTCACCCAGCCCAGCTGATGGAACAAGGCATACTGGGGAATAATCAGCACCTGGCCCGGCATCATCAGCGTCAGCATCAGAATCGAGAACCAGAATTTCTTCAGCGGAAAATCCAGTCTGGCGAATCCGAAAGCAACCAGTGTAGTAGATAGAAGCGTTGCGATCAGCACCATAATTTCCAGCCAGAAGGTGTTAAGGTAGAAATCAGTGAATGTATGTCCGGGCACCGAGTTCCAGCCTTTGGTGAAGTTCTCCCATTGCGGAACGGACGGGAAGATTCCCGGTGAACTCAGCTCGGTGCTGTCCTTCAGCGAGGCTCCGATCCACCAGACAATCGGATAGACCATGAGGAAGCTGAAGAGAATCATGAACACATGCCGGAGTGCAGGCTTCCAATTCAAAGTTGTCATTTGCGTTTTTTCCCTCCAGTGTCAGTCTCATAGAATACCCAGTACTTCGAGGTGTAAGAGATCAGAAGTGTTGCGGCCACAATGGCGACCAGCATAATCCAGGCCAATGCAGAAGCGTAGCCCAGCTCGTACCGGCTGAAGGCCCGTTCGTACAAATACATGGCATATACATATGTAGCGTTCATCGGTCCGCCATTCGTAATCACGAAGGCCGAGGTGAACATTTGGAAGGCGTTGATCACGGCCATAATCAGGTTGAAGTAGAGAATCGGCGACAGCATAGGCAGTGTAATGCGGAAGAATTGAATGAACCTGTTCGCCCCGTCTACCGAGGAAGCTTCATACAAGTCATTGGGAATCTGCTTCAGCCCTGCCAGGAAGATAACCATGGTGGAGCCGAATTGCCAGACCGTGAGCAGAATCAGTGTGCTAAGCGCGGTGTCCGGGTTGGTAATCCAGCTTTTCCCTTCGATGCCGAAGACGGCAATCAGCTTGTTAAAAATCCCGTCTACCCCGAAGATGTTACGCCAGAGCAGCGATACCCCGATACTGCCTCCGATTAGAGAAGGGAAATAGATCGCTGTGCGGTAGACGCTGATCCCTCTGACCGCTCTGCTGAGTACCATGGCCACGAGCAGGGCCGCAATCAGCTTAAGGGGCACGGAGGCCAGCACATACATGACTGTGACTTTGGCGGATTGAATGAATTTGGGGTCTGCGGTGAAAATCCGTTCGTAATTGCGGGACCCGATCCATTTCATCGGCTGCATCAGGGTGTAGTCGGTAAACGAATAATACAGGGATAAGAACAACGGATACGCCGTCAGTACCAGGAACCCGATCAGCCAGGGCGAAATAAACAAATAGCCTGCAAGCGGAGCGTTCCACCGGCTTTTGAAATAGGAGCTTTTTTTCGGCGCTGGCGAGGCTTGGGCTAAAGTGGTTGTGGAGCGGTTCATCTGTGGTCACCTCTTGTGGTCAATTTGTATAGCTTAAGTATAGTATTGGCCCGCACTTTGGCTAAAGGAGGGCAATGCTCGAATTCTTTCAAAATATAACGATTAATTCGTACATTCTTATCTTTTAAAAAGATAAAGCCCGGAACATTGCTGTCCCGGGCTTACAGTTCATACCTTATTTCTCGTAGGATAGCGAGGCTTCCTTCAGCTGCTTGAACGCCTCTTCCGGTGTGGATTTACCGAAGCTGAGCTGGTCACGGACCAGTACCCAGTCTTTATCCACGAAGTTCGTCCAGCCGCCGGCTCCGGCCGACCAGGTCTGGCCATCCGGCTCCGTAGCACGGAGCAGAGCCAAGCCTACCTTATCCAGATCGCTCATATTAGCTTCCAGCAGAGCGGCGTTATCCTTATTGGCCGGGAGGCCGCGGAAGGTCTTGGTGATTTGGGCAGCCTCAGCATCATTCACGAACCAGTTGATGAATTTCTTGGCTTCTTCAGCATGCTTGGAGTTCTTGGAGACCGCCATGTACATCGACGGCTTCAGCCAGCCTCCGGCCTCTTCGGCACGCGGCATGGTTACAAGTGCGTAGGCTCCCGGCTTAATGCTGTCCCAGGTTCCCAGATTGTTGGAGAAGCTGTAACGGAACAGCACCTTGCCTGCTGCGAGCAGATCCATTTGCGGATCATTCTCCTTATCGGAGGCATTCACATCCGCCGGAGGAACAAGCCCTTCCTTGCGGAGCTCTTCGAACTTGCGGGTCCAGTCCAGATAAGTGGCTTCATCCACGTTGAAGTGACCGTCATCTGTGATAACCTGCCCTTTGCCTCTGGCATACTGATACGCCGAGTACATGAAATAGTTACCTGCATAGTCGAGGGTGAAATACTGTCCCTTCGGCAGCTTGGACTTGGATTCCTTCGCCAGGGCGAAGAACTCATCCCAGGTCCAGCCGTTAGCCGGATTCGCAATGCCCAGCTTATCCATAGCGGCTTTATCATATACCATACCGAAGGCCACCGAGCCGAGCGGAACGGCATACTGCTTGCCGTCCAATTGGCCGCCTGACAGCAGCTTCGCGTCGAATTTGCTTACATCCACCTCAGGAGCCAGGTCGGCCAGCTGCTGGCGGGCCATCCAGTCCGGCATCCAGCCCGGGTCAAGCTGAACAACATCAGGTGCGTTGTTGGCCGCAGCCTGCGTGGATAATTTGTCCAGATAACCGTCCATACCGGAATACTCCGGCTCGAAGGTTACGTTCGGATTATTCTTCGTGTACAATTCCAGGGCCGCCAGGGTAGCTTCGTGACGCGGCTGGGAGCCCCACCACATAATCCGCAGCTTGACCGGCTCATTGGTGCTTGGTGCATCAGTTGCAGCAGCCGTCGCAGCAGCATTGGTGCTGGCAGGTGCTTCTGTAGCCCCTCCTGCATTGTTTACTTTATTCCCTCCGCCGCCGCAGGCAGCCAGTGTACCTAATATCGCTGTCATCGCCAGGACCGAAAGAGAACGCTTCCATTTCAACATCTTTAACCCTCCTGTATACATCTGTATTCTCTTGCTACATTGCTATAGTAACAATATGGAATTGAAGTTCATAGGAGAGCAATGCACGAATTCTTATAAAATCTTACGAATATGCCATCCTGCAGATCGGCAAAAAACGTTCAAAGGCTGCTCCGCTATCCTAAGATAGCGAAACAGCCCTGAGTGTCAACTCTGCGTTACTTATTTCATCATACTGGCGGCAATACCGATAAGCTCGTCTTTCGTTAGCTCCGTATTCTCCTGGCCGGCGATCACAGAATAGATAACCTTTGCACCCGGATCAGACCAAACTAACTCGTACTTAAATCCCAAGTCAAGCTCCTTGTTGTCCGTGTCATCCGAAAAAATAGCTTGTCTGCCTTTGATCTCTATATTCTCCATCTTTGTATGTTCACTCCACGAGAGCGGATCTGCCGGGTTTTGGTTGTCATCCACACGCGAGACACCGATTCTCACCTGAACCTCCCCCTTCTTGTATACCAGTGAGGAATACGGGTAGTCAATGTTCTCCGCCTTCTCCACTCTCCAGGCTAACCGGAAGTTGTCTCCCAGGTCTCTCTCGTTTCCGCCTTTAAGCTCCTGCACCTCCGGAACTTTTAACAAAGAAGGCTTAATGATTGCCTCGTCCAGGGCATACCCTTCCGGCAGATACGCCGGCTGCTCCAGGACCGGAGCGTTGTGCTCCTCTACACTGGTCTTATAGGCGGTATAGTCCTTGAACGTGAGGGGCGGGCGATACATGTTCATACTCCCCTCTCCCTCGTCACCTTCACGTGTAATTAAATAGGTGGCATACTCTCCGGGAAGCAGCAGCTCCTTCATGAGTGCTGCCCCCTTTGAATATTTCTGGTTATAGAGAATACTCAGCTTCTGGTTGGCTTCATGCTCAATACCCGGCTCTGCGTTGGGAATATAAGGCTTCAAGGGTTGTTTCGCCTTCTCAATCAGCGTTCCGCCGGAAGCCGTCGCCGGAATCGGCTGATACGGAAGCACCTTATACTGGGCTCCGGCCCCTTGCCGGACTTCACCCGAACTCTGGGCTTCAGCTCCTTGCTGGAGTTTACCGGAGAATTGGGTATAGACGCCTCCCAGCAAGACCAGTGCCAGGACCGCCGCCGCCCAGCCCTTCACCGGAATCCGCTTCTGTCTCCGCCCGGTTCTTGTTTCCATTCTGCGCATTACTTTTGGTGCCTCTCCGCTTGGCGGAAGGGTCTGAAGCAGGGTCTCGTCTTCTTCAGCAGTCAATGCCCCCTCAAGCCCGAGCGCCTTCATTACTGGTTCATGAACATCAACGGTGTTCCAATGTGCTGAACGGTCTCCCTCCTTCAGAAACTGCTCCTCTGGAGTTAATTCACGCTTGCCCATAATTGTTTCTCCTTTCTCTCAATCGCTTTTTTAAGTTTTTCCCTGGTCCGTTCATATCTTTTGCGTACGGTAGCCGTACTCACACCCAGAATTTCACTGATTTCCGCAAATGATTTATCTTCATAAATCCGTAGGATCAATAAATTCCGGTCCTCCACATCCAGCTTCCCCAGAGCAGCCGAGACCGGCTCGCTGAACAGGCGGTTCTGGGCTATTTGCTCTGCGCTTTTCTCCGTAACCTCCTGCCGGAGCAGCTTCCGCACCTGCTGCTGGAATTTCTGCCGCCGCAGCAGGTTCAGGCAGTGATGATAAGCAATTTTGTAGAGCCATGAGGTGAAATCTGCCTGAGGCTTGTACTGCCCGATATTCTGGTAGGCCTTGATCAGGATGTCCTGTACCGCATCTTCCGCATCTTCCTTGTTATTCAGCAAGCGGTAACAATAGAGGTAAATCCGTTGCTGGTACAGCCTGATCACATCCGAGTACAGGCCTCCTTCCCCGTCTTGTATCCTTCTAATTTTCTCTTCGATAGGGTCCACGATAATCTCCTTTCTGCAAATCATATAGATATAACACATGAGCCGTATGTAATGTGACAATTATCTTTTCCCGGCTCCACAGCAAAAAAAAAGACCCACAGATGAATTCTGTTGATCTCTCCGTTGCAGAACCTATGAACCTATGGCTTCCTAGAACCGTCTGTCTGTCTACTCTACTCCAGCTCGACCGTCTGATTCAGATTCAGCTTGTCAGTGTCCTGGCCGGTCATCCGTTTGAACATGTATACTGCCTTCTCGGCCAGGTTACCGCTCTTCCAGTATTCAGCCGCTTCGGCATGGACTTTAATCAGAATGACATTCGGGTCATCATAGCTTGTCTTCAGGAACGCCTCGTACCCTGCACTCCAAAACTCTTTTTTCTTACTTACATCGGTTACAATCTCAGCCGTTCCACGGATGGAGACATAGGACTTGTCGGCATACACGACATTGACACGCGGGTCATACAGTATCTCCCCGAACTTGCTCGTATCCTTCTTGGTCAGGAACCACAAGTCTCCGTCGAATTCAACCTCCTGCGTCTTCATAGGCCGGGAGACCAGCCCTTCCTCCGAAATCGTGGTAAGCATAGCCATATCAATACCCTTGATCAGCTTGCGGACCGTCTCAACGGCTTCCTCGTGACTATGGTGTGTAGTTGACATCTTAACCGCCTCTTTTCTTCCGGGATAGGGAATAGGTTATCCAAATGCATAGCATTTATTAACCAGAAACGGCGAAGCATTACCGGATGCCGGTGAAAACCGGGAAATCAGCAGCGTACATGTTTGCGTTTGAAGCCGGTCCGTCCTTTGCCGACAGCCTTCATAATATTATCGTAAGCGCTGATGAGCTTGCTCTTCGGCTTGTCCTTGTCCACCTCGACCGGACCCACCCGCTCCGCCGTCTCACATGCCAGATCATGCAGCGGTAAATAGGACACGGCTACGGTATACATAAAATTGTTCATAGAGTACCGGGTACGCTCCGGGGAGTCATGAATGGTCTTACCCACAAGCTCCAGCATCCCGGCCAGCTTGTCGCGCTGGAACTCCTGATCGGGGCGGCTTCCCAGCAGCCAGCAGTAACAGCTCCAGCCTGCCGACATCCGGAGATCCTCTCCGCTCCTGATCCACTCATCCGCCACCTGCTGGGCAATATCTGCTTCAGCCAAGGTTACAGCCACCACGAAATCAGACAGCATATAGAAATAAGCCCCGTCCATCCAGCGGTTGTAATCCGCTTCTGTCATCCCGTTCGGGTCGGCAATGATCCCGGCAAAATACATCGCATCATAATTACCTGTAGCATACAGCTCCTCAGCCAGCGCCTGATCGATCTTGGTTTGCTTGAAGATCGGCTTCATTGCACCGGTAGCCACACCAAAGAGCGGCTCCCGTGCGCCGTTTGCGGTATACATCCTCTTGGTCCGTTCCTTGCCAAGCGCTTCAAGCTCCTGCATCACTTGTTCTGCATCCACGGGCAATCCTCCTTATAATCAAGTCTTCTCATGAAAAGTCGGACTTCCCTCTACCTCTCATCCTCCGCCGGAATATCCGGCAGCAGCGGACGGCCCTCAGGGTAGGCATTTTGATTCAGCTGGTCGCCAATCCACGCTTTGCCGTCCTCGCCGGTTTCTTTTTTCCAGATGGGGACGATTTGCTTGATCCGCTCAATCACATATTCATTCGCTTCATAGGCCGCCTTACGGTGGGGCGAGGAGACTGCGATGACCACGGCAATATCGGTAATCTCCAGCCTGCCGATCCGGTGGGTGACTGCAACCTTCGTATCCGGCCAGCGCTCCAGCACTTCCTGCCCGATGCGCTTCAGCTGCGTTACAGCCATGGACGGGTATGCTTCATATTCAAGATACAAGGTTTTCTTCCCTTGTGTGAACTCACGCACCGTCCCAATGAATAAGGTAATCGCCCCGGCTTCTCTGCGCAGAACTTTATCGGATACCTCAGCGGGTATAATCGCGGACTCTGTAATTTCAAATAACGAATGGCCCATTCGCTCACTTCCCTTCGATAGATGCAGCAGCTGTTCATATTGCTCGGGTGTATCTATATCTGCTGCGAAATCTTCCTCTAATCCCGCGCTGGCCAGCTCGTCCCGTTCCACCCCTAGCCAGTGCAGTGATTCTAACAAACCGCCCAGACGGTACTCACGGTTCGCAAGTCTTGCTGTAATGTCCGGCAAGAGCCGGTGCGGCCGGTATACGCCATGCAGCATCTGATGCTTGCCGCCAATCACCGGCAGAACTGCATCATAACCGCCTGCTTCCAGCCGGGTAAGCATCCATGCGGCGGCCGGAGCTGATATATCGGGGCTGTCACAGCTTACCACCCAGGCATAGTCCGTCTCCACGCGGGCAAAAGCGGCATGAAACCCGCTCAGCGGCCCATGCCCGGCATAGACATCCGGTATATATAGAACATCCGATGGAAGACGTTCCAGATACGGGGCAGGATCGTTCGTCACCACAATCACGCTGGAGCACAAGGTCTGCAGTTCCCTCACCTGCCGGACAATGAACGCTTCCCCGTGATAGGTCAGGAGGGCTTTATTGCGGCCCTGCATGCGGGAGTTCTGTCCGCCCGCCAGTATAATACCTGTCAGCACCATGGGTACCTCCTATAGCAGAATTTAGGACTGAAGCAGTGACAGCGCCAGTGCGATAACCGCCTGATCCGCAAGCGCCTGATCCCGCCAAGGCAATACCGGCGGACTATCCGGGCTAATCCGGGAAGCAAACGCTGCACTCTGTAGTTCCGTAGCCTCTTCCCAGCTTAACCACAGGCGTATGTTCGTCGCTTCCTTTTGCAGCGTTATCTGGTCCTCAGTGCGGCGAATGAGGGCGATCTTGGGATAATCTGCAGATTTGAACCCCTCGGCAATTACCATATCTACTCTGCCGCGCAGCGACTCGGCGATTTCCCTCAATGAAGCCGCAGATCTGCGCATGACCCTTGTTGCCTCCGGCGAGGTCAATACCGTCTCCACTGCACCATGCAGAAGATGCTTGCTGCTATCCGTTCCCGGATCATCCAGCTGGAAGAGGTGGGCATCATGCTTGGCAGAGCCAACCCGTAATCCTTGCGCAGACAAGGCCTCGATTAACCGGCAGGCGAGGGTTGTTTTGCCGCTGTTCTTGTATCCGACGATTTGCAGTACAGGAACTGGACGCTGTACCGCCGCATGCTGAGATTCCATAGTCACGGTGTCTGCTCCTCTGCTTGAAGATCTATTTTCGATTATACACTATTCCGGCCGCTCCCCATTCTCCGCCTAATCACCTGACTGGTCGCCACTGTGCTTCAAATCACCAGCCTTCCCCGCCGGATACAAGTATAGTTAAAGAGTCTGGCAGCTTACATGTCATGATATATCCGTGAAGGAGGTCTATTGCTGCATGAAAAAATACATCCCCAACCAGCACGGCGCCTGGGCAATGCTCGTTCTCCCTTTTCTGCTGGGCGTCGCCGCTTCCAGGGGGCAGTTCATACATATTCCGCTGTTTGTCTGCTGGCTGCTGATCTATCTGTTCAGCTTCCCGCTCTTGCAGGGGGTGAAGACCCGGAAGTTCGCACGTTATGCCCAGCCGCTAAGATTATATGGGCTTCTGCTGCTTCCGTTCGCCCTCTATCTGGTGATTATCCAGCCCGTGCTGCTAGGGTTCGTTCTGCTGCTCTTGCCGTTATTCGCCATTAACCTCTATTATGCCCGGATCAAGAATGAACGCGCCTTGCTTAATGACATCTCCGCTATTGTGGCATTCTGCCTGGTGATTTATCCGGTCTACTATGTGGGGCAGGGGGAGAACTGGAGGGCCGTGAATGAGCTGTTCGTGCTGGCGGTGTTATACTTCACAGGAACTGCCTTCTATGTCAAAACCGTCATCCGTGAGCGGAACAATATCCGCTTCTATTACGGCTCCGTGGCCTATCATCTGCTGTTCGCGGCAGCCGGTCTGTACCTGTTCCCTTCACTGCTGGTCCCGCTGCTGGTTCTGCTGCTGCGGGCAGCCATTCTGCCGAGGACAGGCATCAGCGCCAAGCACACCGGCATCATCGAGATCGGCTTCTCCGTCATGTTATATGTGTCTGTGCTGTTGCTGTATTTCTAGGAGCACCACCATACTTATTTGGACAAAAACCAGGAAGCTCCTTCGCCAATCCGCGCGAGAGGAGCTTCCTTCGGGTCTGCCTGCCTATTCTACGATCATATCCTGATTGCTTGAGCCCGGCGGCACAATGGGATAGACATTATCCTCCTCGGTGATATCGAATTCCATCACGACCAGGCCCTCCGTATGCAGAGCCTGTTCAATAATCTGCTCCGCTTCAGCCAGCGTTCGTGCCCGGAACCCGTGAGCGCCGAAGGACTTGGCCAAGGCAACGAAATCCGGCGAGCTGATCCGCACCGAGGAATAACGCCGGCCCAGAAATAGCTGCTGCCATTGCCGTACCATCCCCAGATACCCGTTCTTGAAGATTGCCACCTTCACATTCAGGCCGTGATCCACGGCGGTCATAATCTCCTGCATATTCATCTGGAAGCTTCCGTCCCCTGTAATACACACCACATCGCGGTCAGGAAAAGCAACGGCCGCCCCAATCGCAGCAGGCAGGCCGTACCCCATCGTCCCCAGCCCGCCGGAGGTCAGGAAGGAGCGGGCTTCCGAGAATTCATAATGCGTCGCCGTCCAGATCTGATGCTGGCCGACATCGGTGGCAATCACCGCATCGCCTGCGGTAGCCTTTTGGAGGGTGCGGATGACTTCCTGCGGGGTCAGCTTAGCGTCTTGTTCGCGGCCCGGCTTCGGCTTGCGCTGACGCCAGACCGTAATCTGCTCCTCCCAGAGCGGATGCTCCGCTGTATGTACTTGTTCCAGTATTCCTCTGAGCATCTGCTCACAAGAGCCGTTTACCGCAAGCTCTACGGGGATGTTCTTGTTCAGCTCTGAGGCATCCAGATCCACTTGTATTTTATACGATCCCGGCGAGAACGCCTTCCGCTTGCCCGTTACCCGGTCGCTGAACCGCACCCCGAGACATAACACGACATCGGCGCCTTGCAGCGCACGGTTGGCCGCCACCGTTCCATGCATCCCGACCATTCCCAAGTGCAGGGGATGCCCGGAAGGGAAAGCCCCGATCCCCATCAGCGTACTAGCCACAGGGAAGTGATGCCGCTCCGCGAATTCCCGTAATAAGGCAGGGGTCTCTCCATCCATGCAGCCTCCACCAACCAGGACCAGCGGCCGCTCTGCACGGCTCAGCCGCTCTGCTGCAAGCTGAATGTCCGCAGGAGCAATGGACGGATTCGGCTCGTATCCCCGGATCACCGGCTGAGAGACGGGTGCGGCCGCTCCGCTGACAGGAATGAACTCCGCATTCATGACGTTCTTCGGCAGATCGATCAGGACGGGGCCCGGTCTTCCCGTGACCGCCACATGGAACGCTTCGTGGACGACACGGGGAAGCTCGGCAATGTCTCTGACGATATAATTATGCTTCGTGACCGGCATGGTCATCCCGTAGATATCCACTTCCTGAAAGCTGTCCAGACCAATAAGGTCAGTGGCTACCTGTCCGGTAAGCACAATTAACGGCACAGAATCCATGAACGCAGTAGCGATTCCGGTCACCGCATTCGTGGCTCCGGGGCCGCTGGTCACCAGCGCTACCCCCGGACGCCCCGTAACTCTGGCGTATCCGTCTGCGGCATGAACCGCTGCCTGCTCATGACGGACCAACACATGCTGAATCCGGTCATTATCATAGAGCGCATCATATAGAGGCAATACGGCACCGCCGGGGTAGCCAAACAGGGTCTCCACCTTTTTGTCAATCAGCATCTCAATCAGCAGTTCTGCTCCGTTCATAGCTACACTTCGCCCCTTGTCATACGAATTATCCTCCAATATAGGACATGCCAATCTTGGCCTTGCTTCTGCGGGTCTCTTCCGTCCGCTCATCGGAATAACGGTCGCTGCGCTGCTCCCATACCTGCTTAATTGCTGCCAGCAGCTCCTCATCGCCAGCCCCGCCGCGCAGCATGGCCCTAAGGTCGAAGCCCTTAGAGGCAAACAGGCAGGTATACAGCTTACCGTCAGAAGACAGCCGGGCACGCGAGCAGGTGGAACAGAAGGATTCGGACACGGAAGTGATGAAGCCGATCTGAGCCGGACTGCCAAGATAGCCGTAGCGCTGCGCGACCTCGCCGCTGTAATTCTGCTCAAGAGCTTCCAGTGTATAGACGCTTTGCAGCTGCCGCAGGATTTCTTGCTTGGTGACGACCTTATCATAGCTCCAGCCGTTATCGTTGCCGACATCCATGAACTCGATGAAGCGCAGCGTGATCTTCCGCTTCTTGAAGTAGGCGGCCATAGGAAGAATCTCAGATTCGTTCACGCCCCGCTGGACAACCATATTTACCTTGACCTCGAACCCGGCGGCTGCCGCCTGATCTATAGCATCCAGAATCATTCCCGGCCTGAAGCCGCGTCCGTTCATTCTGCCGAACAGCCCCGGCTCCAGCGCATCCAGGCTGACATTCAGCCTGCGCAGGCCTGCAGCATACAGCGGCGCTGCCTGTCCGCCCAGCAGAACTCCGTTCGTCGTCAGTCCCATATCCTCTACACCGCGAATGGCGGAGATCTTGGTAACCAGCTCCGGCAGATGGCGGCGCATCAGCGGCTCGCCCCCGGTCAGGCGGATCTTGCTGACGCCAAGCGAGACGAACAGCCCCGCCAGCCGGCTGATCTCTTCGAAGGTGAGCAGCTCACCGGATGGAAGAAAGGCATAATCGTCACCGAATATCTCCTTCGGCATGCAGTAGGAGCAGCGGAAATTACACCGGTCCGTGACCGAAATCCGCAAATCGTGGATAGGCCGCCGCAGCTGATCCTGCAGTGGATGATAATTCATGTGCGTCTATCTCCCTTCCCGTACACTTAGCCTTACAGCACCCAATCATTCATGCCCTCTTCAACCCCGAGCAGCAGGACATCCACCTGATCTCCTGCGGCGAAGCCTCTTGTTCCGCCCGGCAGCACAATCAGGGAATTGCCGCGTGCGATGGACGAGACAGCATTCGATTTGTTGAAGCCGGCAGGCCGTACCGTAGTGCCGTCATATACCGCCCGGATGAACCGGGTGAACGGGTTCGCCTTGGCGAAATCCTCCGCCAGCACGGCTGTCGTACGCGGCAGATACAAATGGTCCGCCCCCATCATCTTAAGCAGGGCAGGTCTTACGAACAGCTCGAAGCCGGTGAAGCAAGCCGACGGATTGCCGGACAGTCCAAACAGGAATTGGTCCCCGGCCACTGCCACTGTAGTCACACTGCCTGGACGCATCGCTACCTTGTTGAACAACACATCGGCTCCAAGGCGCTTGTATATATCCGGCAGGTAGTCAAAATCGCCCACTGACACTCCGCCCGTCGTGATCAGACAGTCGGTCTCAGCAAGCGCCTGGCGGACGGTCTGCAGGCATACTTCCAGTCGGTCTGCTGCCGTATCATAGATCCGGTACGGAATGCCCATCCGGGCGAGCTGGGCGGCAATCATCGGCCCGTTGCTGTTACGGATTTTGCCGGGAGCGAGCGGTTCTGTCACAGCCAGCAGCTCGGTGCCCGTGGATAGAATCCCCACCACCGGCCGCTTCCCTGCCTTAACCTCCCCGTAGCCGAAGGTAGCAAGCAGCGCCACAACCCCGGGATGAATGAAGCTGCCTGCCGGAATGACAGTCTCACCCGCCTGCATATCCTCCCCTTGCAGGGACAGATTCTCCTGCGGCGCAAACGCTTTGCGGATCGTAAACGTCTGCCCCGCGGAGACTGCTTGTTCAAACATGACTACCGCATCTGCCCCGGCAGGCAGTGCTGCCCCCGTCATCAGCCGTACCGCTTCGCCAGGGCCGATCACAGCCTGCGAGACTTCCCCTGCCCCAATATGATCCACCACAGTGAAGCTGACCCGGTTACTGCCGGAAGCACCGGCCGAATCCCTTGAAGCGATGGCATAGCCGTCATACGGGGAACGGGTGAAATGCGGTACATCATGGGTAGCGGTGAGCGGCCCGGCCAGAATACGTCCATAGCTTGCATGAAGCGGAACAGTCTCCGTCCCTGTGCGGCATACTCTTCCGGTTACCCGCTGTACAGCTTCCGCTACAGTAACCGGGGTTCTGGTCTTCTCCACCTTCATCTGCTCCTCACCGGGTGCCGGACTGAGCATCCGTTCATCCGTTTATTTCTGTGTAATATCGCTGAAGGTGCCTACATACCGGACATCTTCACCGGTCTCATCCTTCACAGCGCTGATATTCAGCCACTGCAGGTATTCTTCCCCATTCTTGCGCTTGTTCCAGATCTCGCCCTGCCACATGCCCTTTGACTTGACCTCACCCCACATCACGCGGTAAAAGTCCTTCGGCTGGCGGCCGGATTTCAGCAGGCTTGGCTGTTTGCCCAGCACCTCTTCTTCGGTGTAGCCGGTAAGCTTCGTGAACGCCGGATTGACCGTCTTGATGTGGCCGGACACATCCGTAACCAGAATCCCCTGGCCGGTTGAATTGAACACCTCAGAGGTGAGAGCAAGCCGGTCCTGGAAGTACAGCCACACCACAAGCACCAGACTGGCCAGCGCCACCTGGGACAGCAGCATGAAGCCGATGGAATATTGTCCGGTTGCCGCATGAATCACCGATAGCATAATCGGAGGGAAGAATCCGCCCAGACCACCCATCATCGACACGACCCCGTTGGCAATCCCCGCCTGCTTATTGAAGTACAACGGTACCAGCTTGAAAATAACACCGTTGCCGATTCCGGCACTTACCGCAATCGCCAGGCAGCCTGCCGTATACAGGCCCATGTCCGGCATGAATGCCAGAATAATGGCAGCCACCGTATATATACTGAAGGTGAAGATCAGTAAGAACAAAGGCTGGAATTTGTCGGCTAGCCAGCCGCCGATCGGACGGAAGAAGGTCGCTACTGCGATGAAGCCGGCGGTGCGCATCCCGGCGTCCACTTTTTCCAGACCAAAGCTGGATACCAGAAAATTCGGCAGATAAATGGTAAAGGCTACGAAGGAGCCAAAGGTAATGAAATAGAACAGGGAGAACAGCCACAGCTTCTCGTTCCTGGACACGCCCTTGATCTGTTCAATAATCGGAGTGCGGAGCTTAGGCTCCTGACGGTCTCCGAAGAAGAAGTTGAGGGCGATGAATACCAGCAGCAGAATCAGATACATTTTGACCGCAGTCTGCCAGCCGAACTGTGCTGCCAGGATTGGCGCTGAGAAGGTCGTAACCGCTGTACCGAGATTCCCGATCCCATAGATACCGTTAACCAGACCATGCTTCTCCTTCGGATAGTACTTCGGCAGAGAGGTTACCCCTACGGAGAAAACCGCACCGCCGACACCCAGGAACAGGCCGCCGATAATCAGATGGGTTACGGTTGAAGCCACACTGATGAAGTAGACCGGGAACAGCAGCAGCACGAAGCTGGACATAAAAATAATCCGTGCCCCCAGAATATTCGCATAATAGCCCAGCGGAATTCTCAGAATCGAGCCAAGCACGACCGGAATCGCCGTGACCATCGCCAGCCGCCCGGAAGGAATGCTGATATCCTCCGAGATAAAGGGCATCAGCGAAGAGATAATCACCCACACCATGAATCCGGTAATCAAGTTTAAGGTTTGCAGCGGCAATTGCATTTTTTTAATCATTCGTTTCACCTTTTCGCCGTTTTTTCTTGTGATGATTTCCTGTAATCGATACTTCCTGTACTCATTGTATCCGCCGTCCCCCGGCTCAGATATAGGGGAGTCCCCTTTCCCTGACAGGGTAAACCCTAAAATAACCCCACAGAGTGGGGCTTTAGCGTAGGTGGTGACTCAGGTACTTTGCGGGGACCCCAAAACATATAAATTCTTGTAAAAAATAACGCCGCCCAATTCACTGTATGCGTTACAGAGTTTTAGGGACAGAATAGCATTATATGTATACAAAAAGACTGATTTTGTCTACAACGCGTAATTCTGCCATGATATAATAAACCTATTGACTGAGATCATAATGAATCCTTACACAGATAAAGATGCTCCGGCTGAAAAGCAGTCCATACTGGACATCAATTGAAAAAGTGTAAATTCTTCTATTACAAAAGTATCAAAAAGCCGCCCCAGTTGGAATTGGAGCGGCTGTTTTTTTCACGTAATCAGCGTATTTAACTGTCCGCCTAGCCGTTCCTTGTCCTTCGGACTCAGCTGGTTCTCGCCCATCGGGAAGATTACGGTCTCTTCTTTGACAAAATGGACCGTCAGCACCTCGAAGGCCTCTCCCGCATCATGCACCGCTGAACGGATAGCTGCGAGCGTCATCTGGCCGATATCTCCCTCAGAGTGATGCAGGAAATGCCCGATGTACCCGTCAATCTCGCGGTGCTCCTCCTGGATGCCTGCCAGCGGGCCCTGGTCGAAGCCGATATACTGGCCCAGCAGCGGGAAGAAATACGTCTCTTCCTTCTCCGTGTGCCGCTTCAGCGGAACGCCGAACGCAAGCACCGCCTGGCGCAGCTTCTCAAGCTGTGCTCTTGCCGCTTCCAGCGTAATCTGCTCCTGCTCAAACCAGAGGACAATGGCATGCCATTCCTCCATCAGAAAAGATAAATAGCGGTGTTCATTCTCAAGGATGCGCATCGCGGGCAGCGTAAACTTAAGGTTTGTATGTTCCGGCATGCAGCTAACCCTCCAGTGGCCGGTCAGAAATCCAGCATTTTTTTCCTCAAAGCGTATTCGACCAGCTCGGGCCGGCTTTTAAGGTTAAGCTTCTCCATAATTTTGGCCTTGTGGGCCTCCACGGTCTTCACGGAAATAAAGAGCTTCTCGGCAATCTCCTTATTCCCGTATCCCTTGGCAATGAGCGGCAGAATCTCCAGCTCCCGCTTGGACAGCAGCTCGAACAGATCCTCCGTCCCGCCGGTCTTATCCTGCTTAATGAACTCACGGACCAGCGAGGTAGCCATCTTGGGATGAATATAAGTACCGCCTTCGTAAATCGTCCGGATGGCCAGCAGCAGCTCCTCATCCGGCGCACTCTTGAGCACATACCCGGAGGCCCCGTTCTTCAAGACATGGAAGAGATATTCATCATCGTCATGCATCGTCAGAATCAGGATCCGGGTGTCGGGATAATCCTCCTTGATCTTGCCGGTTGCGGTCAGCCCGCTTTCCCCCGGAGGCATGCTTAAATCCATGATCAGGATATCCGGCCGGAGCTTGGCGACCATGGTGTAGGCTTCCCTGCCGTCCGCCGCTGCTCCGATCACTTCAATATCATCCTGAAAATTAAGAATCATCGAGAATCCGCTGCGCACGATCGCATGGTCGTCCGCAATGACGATCTTCATCAGAAGCTCATTCCTTTCCTTCGGCCCATCATACAGGAACCTGCAGCATAATCCGTGTCCCCTTGCCGGTCTCTGAATCCACGCTGAAAATTCCGCCCACCAGCTCCGCCCGCTCCTGCATCCCGAACAAGCCCAAGCCTGTTCCGGCAGGCTCATCGCCCAGATGGAAGCCGATCCCTTCATCCTGAATCAGCAGCTGCAGCATGCCGCCGTTCTCGGTCAGCGATACCTTGACACTGTCGACCTGGGCATACTTCAGTGCATTCAGCACCGCTTCCTGGCATACCCGGTACATGACCGTCTCAATCTCACTCCCGTACCTCTTCTCGGTCAGCCGGGATTCATACTCAATCACGAGTCCATACGTTTGTTCCACCCGCTTGAAGTGGGAGCGGAAAGCCGCCTCCAGACCGAAATCATCCAGGGCAGCCGGCCTAAGCTCCACCGACAGGTTGCGGATATCACTCAGCAGACGGGTCATCGACACTTCGGTTTGCTTCACTTTCTTCAGCAGGCCGTCATCGGCTGTCATATATTTCAGCACACGCAGATCAATCACGGCACTCATCAGCTCTTGCGCAACGCTGTCATGCAGTTCGCGGGAGATCCGCTTGCGTTCATTCTCCTGGGCTTCAATAATATGCTTCATCATCTTGTTCTGGTAGAACTTCTCTTGCGTCTTGAACTGTCTCGTTAAGTCCCTGAGCATAAAGACCCGGATTCCGTTCTCTTCATCTATTGTGTGAAAGGTCGCGGCATAAGGCACAATTCCCTTGTCCCTGGTCTCGAGATAGACCTGATAAGAGGTGAACTCCTCCGAGTCCGGGGTGTGAAAATAACAATTCAGGCAGGTCCGCAGCTCCGTCTCGCTGGTATATCCCCGGCAAGTCCCGCAGAGCGCTTCAGGATTCCCCTGATACAGCTGCCTTAGAATATCCTTGTCGACGATCGTCTCGGCAGCCGGATTCATCGCCAGGGCTTTCCCTTGCCGGTCAAAAAAGAACATCGCCTCCGAGCTGTTCTCGAACAGCTTCGTCATTAGCTCACTGCGCAAATCCGTAGCGGGGTTCATCAACTGAGCAACAATTCCTTCCCGTCCAAGTCTCCAATGCCGCCCCGCGCCGTCGCTTCCAGGTCACGCAGCATCTCAGCGGTCACCTGCCGGTCCCCTCTGAAGCCGCCGAGAAGCACGCCTGCCACGCGGGCATCATTCCACATCGGCACCGCCCCGATGCTGTTCAGATTCTCCATCTTGGTGATGGGATAATTGAACAGGCTGTCGGGCTTCACCATAAGCTTCACCGAAGGGATCAGGAACGGCTTACCGGTCTTGAACACGATGCCGGCAATCCCTCTGCCGGATTGCAGCACAATCCGTTTGTACCGGTCACTTATATTGCCTGAGGCGTATTTCCAGCGGATCGCATAGTCATACTCCGCCGGTTCGGCGAACGCCAGCGACATGAAGTCATATCCCAGCGCCGCGCGAATCTGGTCCAGCCGGGTCTGGTAATCCACCTTACTCATCATCGCTTTCTCTCCTCGGATTGAACAGGGAAAGAAGTCCACGCTGCTCTTCCGTTAATTTGATTTATTTCTTCTGTATAGGATATAACTTCTGCCTACATAATTCAACGGAACACTCCATACATGAACCAGCCGGGTGAATGGCCAGAAGGCAAAGATCGCGAACCCTGACAGGATGTGCAGCTTGAAGGAGAACGGTACTCCGCTCATCAGCGACGGGTCCGGGCGGAACATGAACAAGCCGCGGAACCACACGGAGATTGTATCCCGGTAGTCGAACTCAGGCTGTACGGCATTCGTAACAATCGTGGAATACATCCCCATGAACACAATGAACAGCAGGAGCGAGTTAACGATCAGATCGGAGGCGCTGCTGAGCCGGCGGACGTTCTTCAGTGTGAAGCGCCGTGAGGTCAGGATCAGCATCCCGGCCAGGGTGGCCGCACCGAAGATTCCCCCGATGTATACAGCACCGATATGGTACATATGATCGCTGACACCGACAGCCTCCAGCCAGGACTTGGGAACGGCGAGTCCGCCGATATGGCCCAGAATGACCGGCATAATGCCGAGGTGGAACAGAATGCTGCCGAATTTCAGCTGTTTTTTCTCAATGAATTCACTGGATTTGGCGGTCCAGTTGAATTGATCCTTGCGGTAGCGGGCAATATGCCCGCCGATAAATACGACCATACACATATAGGGGAAAATAACCCATAAAAACTGACCCATCATATTCATTGACTTAGGGCCTCCTGTTCCGCACAAGCTTTGAAGGTTTCCCGCAACCCTTTAACCAGGTGATAATAAGGACTCTCCCGCTGCTCCAGCGCATTCACCAGATGATAGGTTCCATCCTCCAGAATCGCCATCAGCATCCGGAAGTTCTCCGGCGCGCCGGGGACATCCAGCCACTGCGCGGCATAGATGAATTCACACATCAGCGGCAAATAATCGGGCAACTCGCTCTCCGGCATGACAAGGCCGAACATTTCGTACAGCAGCTTCAGCTTGGCGAGCATTTGCCCGCGCTCCTTGGCATCCTCGAATTTGAAATAGGTCATGTAGAGCGCACAGTCCTTCTGAAAATCAAACGTAGCCGCATAGTTCTCCTGAATCTCTTCCAGGCTGAAGCTCTGCATCTGCTCCCAGTACGTCTGCACGTGGGCATATCCCGGGTGAGCAGGGTCAAACGTCTCTTCCAGAAAAGCCGGATGGAAATCCAGCTTCTCCGGGTACATAAGCTGCAAGGCGAAATAACCGAAGGACTCCTTGTATTGATGCAGTTTGTTCAGATCAATCACGCCAGATCCCCCCGTAGAAATTCTCTTCATACATCTCCTTGCCGGTCTTCATGGTGTCGCCGGAAGGACTCGCCGGTCCGCAACCGTCACAGCCGGAGCCGAAGCCCTGTCCGCCCATGTCGCTGCCATAGCCGGCCGCGCCTTGCGCGCGGTACGGGTTCATGTGCTGCTCCTTGTGGGAGGTCGGGATCACGAAGCGGTCCTCATATTTGGCAATCGCCAGCAGGCGGTACATCTCCTCGGTCTGCTGCGCCGTCATTCCGACACGGTCCAGACGGCTAAGATCAAATTCCTGGCCGGTGGACAGGGCGCGCATGTAAGAGCGCATCATCGCCATCCGCTGCAGGGCTTCCTTCACAGTCTCCGTATCGCCAGCTGTCAGCATATTCGCCAGATATTGAATAGGCGTACGCATCTCTTCGATGGCCGGGAAGATCATATCGGGATTCTTGAGTGAATCCTTGCCCTCAAAGTAGTTCATGATCGGGCTAAGCGGCGGTACATACCATACCATCGGCAGGGTCCGGTATTCCGGATGAAGCGGGAAGGCCAGCTTATGCTCGATCGCCAGCTTGTAGACCGGCGAGTTCTGCGCAGCCTCCAGCCAGTCCTCGGAGATGCCGTCTTTTCTCGCCTGCGCTCTGACTTCCGGATCATGCGGATTAAGGAACAGATCACACTGGGCCTTATACAGGTCCTGCTCATCCGGGGTAGACGCTGCTTCGAGAACCTTGTCTGCATCATACAGCAGCACACCCAGATAACGGATACGGCCCGTACAGGTCTCGGAGCATACGGTTGGCAGACCTGCCTCTACACGCGGGAAGCAGAAGGTGCATTTCTCCGCCTTGTTGGTCTGCCAGTTGAAGTACACCTTCTTGTACGGACAGCCGGTCATGCAATATCTCCAGCCGCGGCAGGCTTCCTGGTCCACGAGCACAATGCCGTCCTCATCGCGTTTATACATCGCGCCGGAAGGGCACGAGGCCACACAGCTCGGGTTCAGGCAGTGCTCGCACAGGCGTGGCAAATAGATCATGAAGGATTTCTCGAAGTTGAACTTGATCTCTTCCTCGATCTTTTGAATATTCGGGTCCAGCGGGCCCGTCACATGCGCTCCCGCCAGATCATCCTCCCAGTTCGGTCCCCATTCCAGATCCATCTTCTCGCCGGTGACAGCAGAGTGAGCCCGTGCTACCGGGGAATGTTTTTGCTCCCCCGCGTTCGTCAGATGCTCGTAGTTGTAAGTCCACGGCTCGTAATAATCCTTCATTTCCGGCATATCCGGGTTGTAGAAGATTTTGCCGAGCGCGATCTTGGACAGCTTGTTGCCGGATTTCAGCTCAAGCTTCCCCTTGCGCAGCTGCCAGCCGCCCTTGTACAGCTCCTGGTCTTCCCAGCGCTTCGGATAGCCGATGCCCGGCTTCGTCTCCACGTTGTTGAACCACATATATTCCGCACCCTTGCGGTTTGTCCAGGTGGTCTTACAGGTCACGCTGCAGGTGTGGCAGCCGATGCATTTATCCAGATTCATTACCATTGCCACTTGCGCTTTAATTTTCAAGCCAGTTGACCTCCTTCATTTTGCGGACGGCTACGTAGACATCACGCTGGTTGCCGATCGGACCGTAGTAGTTGAAGCCGTAGCTGAGCTGTGCATATCCGCCGACCATCTGGGTAGGCTTCAGGTGAATCCGGGTTGGCGCATTATGGCTTCCGCCGCGCGTATCCGTAATCTCGGAGCCAGGCACCTGAATGTGCTTATCCTGGGCGTGGTACATGAACATGGTGCCTCTCGGCATCCGGTGGCTGACCACGGCGCGCGCAGTGACGACACCGTTCCGGTTATAGACCTCAAGCCAGTCATTGTCCGCTATGTCATGAGCCGCCGCATCCTCATTATTGATCCACACCGTCGGACCGCCCCGGAACAAGGTCAGCATGTGCTGGTTATCCTGGTAGGTCGAGTGGATATTCCACTTGCCGTGCGGCGTCAGGTATCTCAGAACCAGCGCATCGGTTCCGCCCTTCACAGCCTTGTCGCGCGGCCCGAAGACCATTGGAGGCAGGGTCGGCTTGTAGACCGGCAGCGCTTCGCCGAACTGCTGGAAGATCTCATGGTCAATATAGAAATGCTGTCTCCCGGTCAAGGTACGGAACGGCACAAGACGTTCAATATTCGTAGTGAACGGCGAATACCGGCGGCCTTGCTTATTCGAGCCGCTGAATACCGGTGTCGGAATCACCTCACGCGGCTGTGCGGTAATGCTCTGGAACGTAATTTTCTCGGCGGCCCGGTCTGCCGAAATATCCCGCAGCTCGACTCCGTGATCCTTCTCGGCCGACTCATAAGCCTTCTGGGAGACGCGGCCGTTGGTGGCGGAAGACAGATGAAGAATGGCATCCGCCGCCTGGCGGGCCGTCTGCAGCTTCGGCAGTCCGTGCCGGATCGTCTCATCGTAATGCACACCGCTGATCTTCTTCAGCTCTTCGTACTCTTCGGCAACCGAGAAGCTGACGCCGTGTGCGCCTGTTTTGCCGGTAGCCAGATTCGGTCCGAGCGAGCTGTATTTGTGATGTATCTGCGTGTAATCCCGCTCGACAATAGTGAAGTTCGGCATAGTTTTACCCGGAATGGCCGGCACTTCGCCCTTGGTCCAATCCTTGACCAGACCCATCGGCTGTGAGATCTCGCTGATGGAGTCATGGCCCAGCGGGGACATCACTACATCCTTGTAGACGCCGGGCAGCTGCGATTTCGCCATCTCGGAGAATACCTCCGAGAGCTGACGGTAGATATCCCAGTCCGAACGGGATTCCCACAGCGGATTCACAGCCGGATTGAACGGATGGACGAACGGATGCATGTCGGTGGACGACAGATCTGTTTTCTCATACCAGGTTGCGGCAGGCAGGACCACATCGGCATACAGCGGCGTAGTTGTCATCCGGAAATCCAGCGCCACCATCAGATCCAGCTTCCCTTCCACATCCTCACGCCAGACGATCTCCTCCGGCTTCTGCTCCTCATTCGGTTCAGCCAGCAGACCATCGGACGCTCCGAGCAAATGCTTCATGAAGTATTCCTGGCCCTTGGCGGAGCTTGAGATCAGGTTCGAGCGCCAGATGAACAGCGAGCGCGGGAAGTTCTCAGGTGCGCCGGGATCTTCCACAGCAAAGCGCGTCTTCCGCGATGTAATCTCTTCTACAGCATGACCGATAATCTCCGCATTCGTCTTCTTGCCCTGCTGTGCCGCTTCCTCTGCAAACAGCAGGCTGTTCTTGTTGAATTGCGGGAAGGACGGCAGCCAGCCAAGACGCGCAGCAAGTACGTTGTAATCTGCCGGGTGCTGGTAGGCGACATCCCCGCCGGTCGGCGATTTCAGGGAATCGGTGCCACTCTCTTCATACCGCCACTGCTCGGTGGCAAAATAGAAGAACGAGGTCGCATTCTGCTGCCGCGCTGGACCCTGCCAATCCTTCGCGAAGGCCACGGTGGACCAGCCTTCAATCGGGCGGCATTTCTCCTGGCCGACATAATGCGCCCAGCCGCCGCCGTTGACGCCCTGGGAGGCGGTCAGCACCACCAGATTCAGAATCGAACGGTAGATGGTATCGCTGTTGAACCAGTGGTTGATGCCTGCGCCCATGATAATCATGGAGCGCCCGCCGGTCTCAATGGAGTTCTGGGCAAACTCACGGGCAATCTGCACAACGACGCTTGCTTTTACCGTAGTAATCTTCTCTTGCCAAGCCGGAGTGTAGTGGGACCATTCATCCTCATACCCCTTGGCGTTCAGCAGGCTATCTCTGCGCTTAATGCCGTACTGGCTCATCATCAGGTCATATACGGTTGCGACATAACGTTCCGTGCCGTCCGCAAGCTTCATCTTCCGGGCCGGAATGATCCGGCTGAAGGTGCCGTTACCGGCATTATCGAAGTACGGGAACACAATCTCCGTCCATTCTTCCCCGTGGCCTTCGATGGTCAGGGCCGGCTCCACCTTGCTGCCGTCCTCCCGCTCCAGAATCAGGTTCCACTTCTTGCCTTCCTCCCAGCGCTGGCCCATCGTCCCGTTCGGCACGATCATCTCGCCTGTGGCTTCATCGAAGATCACCGGCTTCCAGTCTGAGTGCGGCGAAGCATCGCCCAGATCGCTGGCCCGCAGGAAACGTCCGCCCTTCAGGCTGGCCTCATACGGATCAAGCAGAATCAGGAACGGCATATCGGTGTATTGCTTGGCATAATTCAGGAACATCGGCTCCTGGCGTTCCTGGTAGAACTCCTGCAGAATGACATGCGTCATTGCCTGGGCAAGCGCCGCGTCCGAACCAGGATTCGGAGCCAGCCAATTGTCGGCGAACTTCACGTTCTCGGCGAGATCCGGGGCGACCGATACGACCTTGGTGCCTTTGTAGCGCACTTCGGTCATGAAGTGGGCATCGGGCGTCCGGGTCAGCGGCACGTTCGAGCCCCACATCATCAGGTAACCGGCGTTGTACCAGTCCGAGGATTCCGGGACATCCGTCTGCTCGCCCCAGATCTGCGGCGAAGCCGGTGGAAGATCGGCATACCAGTCATAGAAGCTCAGCATCTGGCCGCCCAGCAGCGAGATGAACCGCGCCCCTGAAGCGTAGCTGACCATCGACATGGCCGGAATCGGGGTGAACCCGGCGATCCGGTCAGGGCCGTATTTACGGATCGTATAGATCAGCTGCGCTGCGATCAGCCGCAGGGCATCGTCCCAGGCTACCCGGACATGGCCGCCCTTGCCGCGTGCCTTCTTATACTGGCTGGCCTTCCCGGGATCTTCCACAATGCTGGCCCAGGCATCCACATAATTGTCATGCTCCTGAAGCGCCGTCTGCCACAGCCGCCACAGCTTCCCTCTGATATACGGATACTTCACGCGCAGCGGACTGTATTCATACCAGGAGAAGGTAGCTCCGCGCGGACAGCCGCGCGGCTCGAACTCCGGCATATCCGGTCCGCAGGACGGGTAATCGATCTGCTGGTTCTCCCAGGTGATGATCCCGTTCTTCACGAACACCTTCCAGCTGCAGGAGCCTGTACAGTTCACGCCATGGGTGGTGCGGACTACTTTATCGTGAGACCAGCGCTGGCGGTACATATTCTCCCAATCTCTATTTTTCTCTTCAAGAATGGACCAGTTCCCGGAATAGCTCTCCACCGGCTTAAAAAAGTTAAGGCCGAATTTCTTCTTCATCTGTCCCGAACACTCCTTCTGTACGAATCTATTCAATTAATCTCATTATGGATCTCTCCGGCCGCGCTTCCCATTAGGGAAACACCTATTGAACCTCGGGAAATCCCTTGATCTCAGCACACAGCAAACAAGCCTTCCCCCTTGAGGAGAAAAGCTCAGATTCTGCGCCGCACTGCCTGGCCGGGAGCTCGATTAGGGACTTCCCTGTTTATATTCGGGGGAAGTTCCTAGCGGGAATCCCATGGCAGAACTGTATGCTATACTGGCCAGTAGATACGTATAAGATTGTTATCATACGGGAGGATGAAGAAGAATGTCAGGACCCTCACTGCGCCAGCTGCACGCCCATCATGCTATACATCAGGGCGGACTCTCCGGCGCTGTAGCCAAGACAGAAGAAGTGGAAGAACTGCTGGCGCTTAAGGAAGTGGAGGTGGCCCGCCAGGCGGCTGACCACTTGATTGAGTACTGGGAGACGCGGATACTCAGCCATGCTGATGCCGAAGAGGACGGCTTCTATCAGGAGATGATGGCGAAGAATCCCGCCCTTGAAGATGCCGTTACCCGTCTGAAGCGGGATCATGAATTACTGCGGATCATCGTGCAGGATGTCAAAAGCATGCTCGCCGAAGACGGCCTCACCTCAGAGGTGCTTCACCAGTTCCATGCCCTGCTGGTAGTGAATGCTATTCATAGCCGGGATGAGGAGCGGCTGATGTTCCAGGAGCCGTAATGCGTCCCTGAATAGAAAGGTACACAAAACACACGGACTTCATAGCGGATCTGGATGATCCGGTTGGAGTCCGTGTATTTTCTATATCCGGCCGGAGTCTTATTCTTTACGAGCCTCGGCTGCCTTCCTTACATAAGACGCTCCGCTTGCCTTAGGCAAAACACGCGGCGATAATGGTATAATAAGACTGAACTGGAGGTTGGAACGGTATGGAGCTGCTTGATCCCCGAAATGATTTCTTGTTTAAACGCATTTTTGGAAGCGAAGAGAACCGTGATGTGCTGTTGGCCTTTCTGAATCGGACCTTTACTGAAGCGGGCAAGCCCCCGTTAAGCGACATTATTCTGCTGAACCCTTATACCGACAAGGATTCCCCCCGCGACAAGCAGTCTATTCTTGACATCCGGGCCAAGACGACCGAAGGCGAAATTATTAATGTGGAGATGCAACTGTTCAATAAATATGACACAGAGAAACGGACGCTCTACTATTGGAGCAAGCAGTACTCCTCCCAGTTGCAGGAGAGCCAGCCGTATAACCAGCTAAAGCGCTGTGTCACTATCAATATTATAAACTTTGCTTTGTTGCCGAATACTCTATATCATAACGTCTTTCACCTGCGTGAGGACCGCACGGGAATCGCTTTGCTGGACGACATTGAGATTCACTTTCTGGAATTGCCTAAGCTGGATGAGCATGCAGTCACTATGGAACAAGGCGGACTGGTCAACTGGCTGCTGTTCCTGAAGGGAGTAAACCAATCCAAATGGGAGGTGCTGACGATGAACGAGCCTGTGTTGAGAAAGGCCATGAACACGCTGGAGTTTTTGAGTCAGAATGAAGAAGCCCGCAGACAGTACGAAGCACGTCAACGCTATTTGCACGATGAAGCTTCAATGTATGAAGCGGCTAAGGTGGCGGAAGCCAAGGGACGGACTGAAGGGGCTGATATCACTAGAAAAGAAATCGCACTCAAGCTCCTTGCCTTGGGAATGGAGCTAACGGATATTGCTGATGCATCTGGGCTTTCGATTGATGAGATCAAGAAGTTAAACCCTTTGCAGTAAAATCCTAAAAGCAAAAACAAAGCCGGTCATTAGGATCGGCTTTGTTTCATTTATAGCGATTTTATACACTTCAAAATCAGCTAGTCCCGCTGCCGCTCTCCTGCAGAATAGCACGCAGATCATCTCGATTCATCAGCAGATCCCCGAGCGTATACTCATCCAGCACTTTCAGATAGGCGTGCAGGGCCTTGCCCAGCACGCCTTTGAGTCTGCACACCGGAGAGATCGGGCAGCTGCCGCCTGAAGGCTGGAAGCACTCCACGAGATAGAAATCATCCTCCATCCGGCGTACGACCTCCCCGATATTGATCGTCTCCGGCGCAAGCGCCAGTCTGATCCCTCCCCCGCGCCCTCTGACCGTCTCAATATAGCCCGCCTTGCCGAGCTCATGCGACACCTTCATCAGATGATTCTTGGAGATGCCGTAGGCACTGGAGATATCCTGTATAGTTGTCAGCTCTTCCCGCTGCTTCGCTCCGAGATACATGAGGATGCGCAAGGAATAGTCGGTATATAACGTCAGCCTCATTCTCTTCTCTCCATTCTGTTTACAAATGCACCACGAAACCAGCCATACTCTCCATCCAACTATACCACGCCATCTAACATCCCGGCTTGTCCATTAGGCACGTACAGCCAACAAGCGAAGAAGGAAGATACGCATTTCGCCTCATGTAAGTGATATTTTTTACAGAGGATATCATATTTTTTGTCCATTTTGTTAAAGTGGTATTTTAAATATATCTTTTATCTTAAAAAGCGTATATATTAATTTTGTAATATATGGAGAGGGGATGATTGATATTTTATCACAACACACTCGTGACATTGTCAAATCCACAGCGCCAGTCCTGGCGGAACACGGCACAACCATTACAACGGTATTCTATCGTAACCTGTTCGAGGCCCACCCGGAACTGCTGAATGTGTTCAACCATGCCAACCAGGCGCAAGGCCGCCAGCAGGCGGCACTGGCCAATGCGGTCTACGCCGCGGCAGTCCACATCGACAACCTTGAGAATATACTCCCCGCGGTGGTCCAGATCGCACACAAGCATGTCAGTCTCGGCATCAAGCCGGAGCATTACCCGATCGTCGGAGAATTCCTGCTGAAGGCCATCAAGGAGGTGCTGGGCGATGCTGCTACGGATGAGATCCTGAGTGCCTGGGAAGCGGCTTACGGCGTCATAGCCAATGCGTTCATCGGCGTCGAAGACAGCATGTACAAGGAAGCGCGGGAGCAGGAGCACGGCTGGAACTTCTTCAAGCCTTTTACCGTGGTGCGTAAGGTTCAGGAGAGCGGCAGCATTACATCGTTCTATCTGAAGCCGACAGACGGCTCGAATGTACCAGACTATAAGCCGGGCCAGTATATCTCTGTCCGTGTGCTGATCCCCGGAGAGCAATACACCATGATCCGCCAATACAGCCTGTCCCAAGCACCGAAACCGGATGAATTCCGCATTTCGGTGAAACGCGAGGAGACGAATGATCCGAATGGTGTAGTTTCCGTCTATCTCCATAACCAGGTGAATGAAGGAGATACCGTTGAGGTAAGCGCACCGGCCGGTGAGTTCCTGCTGGATACTTCTATAATTACCCCGGTAGCCTTTATCTCAGGCGGTGTAGGCATCACCCCTATGATGAGCATGCTTGAGACAGTAGCCAATGTAACACCGGACCGGCCGGTCGTCTTCCTGCACTCTGCACGGAACGAATCGCTTGCTGCCTTCGGTACAGATATTGAGAAGCATGCGGCCTCGCTGAGCAACGTCAAGACTAGAACCTTCTACTCCGGCGGACCGGATGGTGTGATTACAGGCGAAATTCTGAAGAGCTATGTAGATGTTACCGGAGATGCTTACGTGTGCGGGCCTGTTCCTTTTATGGAAGCCATGATTGGCGAACTGCGGAAGCTCGGAATGACCGAGGCTCAGATTCATTATGAGTTCTTCGGACCGGCACTGCAGCTAAGCAACGCGTAGATTGTTCATTTAAAAGCAAAGGGGCCGCCTGCCGAACCGTTACCGGTTCGGCGGAAGCCCGCTTTCTTCAACGTGAGTTCAGCCATTCATAGAGTACCTTCGCATGGTTATGGACCGGGTCCTTCGCGGCATAGACTAGTGTGACCCTCTGATTAAGCGCCCGCTCCCGGATCGCTTCCGCAAGCCCCGCGCATTCCGGATTCTCCTCCAGCTCCAAGGTATACCGTTCCTTGAATGCCGCGAACCGCTCCGGCAGATGCCCGAACCACTTACGCAGCGCCGGGCTTGGAGCGATGTCCTTCATCCACTCGTCAATGGCCGCCTGCTCCTTCGTCACTCCGCGCGCCCACAGCCGGTCCACCAGAATCCGGTATCCGTCCCCGGGGTCCGCAGGTTCATAGATTCGCTTCAGGCCAATAGTGTACGAAGCATCTTCGACTTTCCCGCCGGATGGCTCTCCCATGCTGCATCCCTCCTGCTCACCACTAAATACACCCAATATACCACGGAGCCCATTCTGCTTCCAGCGGCTGTCCGCCCCGGAGAGACGCGGCATGACAAGCTGATGGTCCGGCAGTCTGCCGCACTGACTTCGCTTCTCCTCTACTCCGCTTCAAGAATGTACCGGTTCCACCGCTGCTGCCAGACTACATCCTGCCAGAACGGATGATGCGGCGCACAATTGGAGCACAGCGTCATGCCCCAGAAGCCCAGGGCCATCCCCTTACGCAGCGCATACTCGGCAATGAATTTCCCGACCGGGCCTTCCTCGAAGCCTGCAAGCAGCGGGGTATAGCCGACATAGCCTTCGCCGATCACCACCGGCAGGTCCGAATGTACCGCCCATTCCTGCGCTTCTGCCAGGCGCATGTCCGCTTTTTGCAGCATCGCCAGCTTATGGGCTCCATAGCGGTCATACAGGTAGAGATCCCATAGATCAGGGTCGGCCCAATCATGCAGATAGATCAGCTTCATCCCGACCGGATTGCCCTCCATCCGCCACTCCTGCCCTGCGGGCAGGTTCCATTCCCCGAAGAGCGGGGCATCTTCCCTCAGCATAGACCGGACAAAGGTATTCGGAAAAGGCACCCCCTCATCATTCAACCCCGCCGCATCCATAAGCTCATTCAGTACGCCCTTAATATAAAGATGATAGTGGGCCACCTGAAGATTACGGGCCACATATGCCTTTGGATAAGCTTCGTTCAGCGTATAGCTGGCCGTGATCAGAACATCGGGATGCTGCCGCCGGAGATAGCCCACCGCTTCCTCGATATAAGGCTGCATGGCCTCCACCAGCCTGGGCGTATCCGCTGCGCCGATTCCCTGCACGGTACCCACGGCGGTAAGCTGCCCGAATTCCACTTCATTATGCAGCTCGGCATAAACAATTCGATCAGCGAAGCCTTCCCCCTTGATATACCGGATGAGCTGGTCCATCGACCGGGCCAGGTTCATGAACCGCTCTGCGGGAGCAATTGCTGCCAGCTCATCACGCAGCGCGGGATAGGCCAGGAAGCTGGGGCTCTGCTGATATTCCCAGGAAGACAGCATAATATAAAGTCCGTGCGCCTTGGCCTGCCTGAACAGCTCCAGCAGATGCGCATGCCCGTCCAGCTCAGCACCGCCGTGGCAGTTGTACCAGCGGGTACGCTGGCCCACTTCCCCCAGACTGCCGAAGTGCAGCGGTCCGGGGCGTTTGCCTTCCGCTGTGAATAACAGGAACGGCATGGCGCAGATCCGGATGGTGTTGTATCCTCTGTCGGCTGCCTCCTTGCATCTTGCTGCCAGATCATGATAAGGCTCGCCCGGCAAGGTCATTGTGTACCAGGAGAAATCCCACATGGTGAGGGTAAGCTTGCGCGGCAGCCTGCTCAGCACTGCATCCATTCTGTTCACTCCTTAGGATTAGGTTGTAATACCAGGTCAACTACTGTCCCAATTCCAGCTCCAGCACGCTGAAGCCGTTCGGACGATAGACCGTTAGTGTCAGCTCCGTTACAGGAGCAGCAGGCAGCTTGAGGCTCAGGGTACGGACCTCTCCCGGCTGCATATCAGGAATAACCTGAGCCGCTCCTTCCACGCCATCTGTTGACATTGTTACATAATAGCCCTGCACCGCATAGCTGGGAATGTCCTTCCGGCATGTCAGGGTGACTTCAAACTCCCCTTCTGTCTGCACAGGAGTATCTGCGAGCAGGAGCGGTGAAGCCATCTCGCGCAAGGCTGCAAAGGAAGGCTTCACCCGGTTATGCACATCCACCGAACCATGAACCCGCTGCTTCCATCTTCCCTGCCCGTCTTCTCCCATTTGCGTGCGGTAATCATTCAGACTGAAAAAGATCAGCGCTGCGAACTGGGGATACTTGCGGTAGAGCTCTGTTTTGTGAACAAGAATTGCTGTTCTTCTGGGGTCTCCGCCTTCGTACACTGGCTCGCAGAGGCCATATTCAGCCACCACCACCGGCTTATCCGGGTAATCGGCCAGCATCTGCCTGATGACCTCATCCTCATCCAGCCCGCCATGCCAGGTTCCGATATAGTCATTCCACATCAGCAGGTCCCCGGCTCCCGTAGCATCACTACGCGGCTTCAGGTGGACCGTGTTGCTCACATAGTTAATCAGTCGCTGTGAATCCAGCGCATGGATTTCCAGCTTCAGCTGCTTCATGTACCGGAGGGTGGTCTCCGACTGCCCGTTCAGCTCATTCCCCATCCCCCAGGCGAAGATACACGGATGATGGGAATGATCGCGGATCATCTCCTTCGCCTGGGACAAGGCTACCGCGAAGGTGTGCTGATCCGGCTCCGCCGGCTGCTGCCAATGCGGAATTTCCTCCTGGACAAGTATGCCGTTGCGGTCACACCAGTCCAGCAGCTCGTTGCCCTGCTGCCAGTGAAAACGGGTGATCACAGCGTTTGCCTCCTTCAGCCGCTCCAGCATCGCGCCGAGATCCTCCAGCTTCTCGGCCATGCCGGACGCCGGATTCGAACCGGGCATCCATTCGACACCCATCAGGCGGACCGGCTCACGGTTCAGCCATAGCTCATGCCCTCTGACCACAATCTCACGGAACCCGAAATGGACGGTTACCTCATCATGAAGCTGTCCGCCCTCACGGATAATTAGCTGAAGCCGGTAGAGATGCGGATGATCGAAATGCCACAGCTCCACTGGTAACCACTCCATCTCTACAAGCTGCCAGGCTGCGGATTGCGGAGGCAGGGGGCGGTGATCCTCCCATATTTGTGTACCATTCTTGAAAATAGCGGCCCCTATTGTTGCTGAAGCAGAGGGTCCGCATAGCTGTACCTCTGCCAGTAACCGGCCGGACGCCTGCTGGCCCGCTGGTCCAAACCGGACTGCCGGGGAGACGCGGATGTGCTTAACGGCCGTTTGCCCGGTTACTATAAGCTGTACGGGCCGGATGATCCCTCCATCATCGGCCCAGTCGAAGCTTAAGGCTTGCGGAAGTGCCTGAGCGGCCGGGGAATTATCCGCTTTTACGGTAATCCGGTTTTCCTTGCCATGCAGAATATGCGCAGACACCTCCAGCTCAAAGGCAGTATACCCCGAGTTGATATGCGAACCGGCCTCGAGGCCGTTGATCCAGACCACCGCATCACGGTAGACGGCTTCAAAATGCAGACGGAACCGGCTGCCGCTCCACTCCTCAGGAATGCTGAGACTATACTCATACCACCCGGCCCCCCGGTACTCCTCCAGACCTTCCTCCACATTCCAGGTATGCGGAACCGCAACCTCCCTTGGAGCTGGCAAGCCTGTAATCTGCCATTCCTCTCGCTCTCCTGCGCCTGCTGTATCTGCCTGAAAACACCAGCCTTCGTCCAGGCTAATATTATGCCGTCCTGTTGTATGCATAATCTGTTGTCCTCCTTCTGCTTAGAGTTGTCCCCGGTTCAGGGCACTATCGGCCATCCGTCTGTGAACCCCGGCTCCTTGATGATTAGGGTCCAGGGCAAGAGCTGAATCAAGCTCCGCTGCCGCAGCTTCATACCGGCCCAGCCCGAGAAGCCCGAGCCCCCGCATGTAGCGGCAATGTATGACATTGCGCCGGTTGAGGTCATCCTCAAACACCAGGAAATCCGGCAGCGATACGGCGAAATAGTCCAGCTTGATATCATCGAAAAGATGACGCTCGGCATAATCGATCAATAGATTGAAGCGTCGTTTCGCCTCCTTCGGCTGCTGAAGCCTCAGCCAAGCCAGACCCTGGTAGAAAATCATCTCCGGCGGCTGGTCATTGTAGAATACCGCACTGGCGGGCTCCGCCAGTCCTTGTGACGCCATCCTGTAGCAGCGGTCAGCCTCTTCTTCTTGCCCAAGTCCTTCGTATACCCGGCCAAGAGCATAATGGATATTATTCTCCTGCGCCCCTTCCAGCCTCCCTTCGCCCAGATTATGCGGATAGGCCAGCGCCAGCCGGAAATGCTCAAGCGCCGCTTCATACTGCCCGTTCTCCAGTGCCAGTCTGCCAAGCCCGCTGTGGGCGAATTGGTATTGCCCGGTCACCTTCCCCTCTCCGCCCTCCCAGGGATGGAAGGTACGCAAGCTTAATGCCGTAACCGCTTCGTCATAGCGCTCAAGCTGGTTAAGCATCGTTACATATTCGATATACAGATCATCCCGCTGCTCCACCAGGCAGCACCGTGCTTCAAGATGTTCCAGCCGTTCCCCGGCAGACCATGCGAGCTTCTTGCGCAGCTGATCCAGCTCATACAGAATCCGCGCATCCTGCGGCGCACAGGCGAAGGCCTGCTCCAGTGAAGCGAGCGCCGCCTCAGGATGATTCTGCTTGTTGTAATAGGCCAGAGCCAGATTGCGGTGAACGATGGCGAAATCCCCTCTCAGTTCACGCGAACGTTCCCAGCTCGCAGCCGCTTCTTCCGGCAGCTTCTTGTCATAATAGAGATTGCCGAGATAGTAGTGGGCCTTATCATCCAGGGGATTCGCCCGGACGGCGCTTAACAGCCATTCAAGCTCGGACAGGGTGTTCGGGAAGCAGTGCAGCGAGGAGGCTGCTTGCCCCTGGCGGCGTTCCTCCCGTGCCTGCTCATCTTGTCCCGTACGCTCATAACATTCACCAAGGGCATAATGCAGCATCGGATAGACCGATTCGGATTCTAGTTCCAGTCCGGGTTCAGATTGAGGTTCGGATCTGCCCCGTTCGACCGCTCTCTCTCCTATAGCAAGAGCTTCCGCATACAGTCCGCAGCCCATATAATCTGCCATAAGATTAAGGTAGTTGTGTGTGTCACCACGCATAAGCCGTTCCAATTCTGTCAGCGCCTCTTCTGCCGCAGCAGGGTCATCCAGTGCTGCAAGGGCCAGGGCCAGTTCGTTATATGTGCCAAAATCAGCAGGATCAAGCTGCACAGTCTCACTTGCGAATCCCCTCGCCTGCTGCGGCCGGCCAAGCCTCCGCAGGAGAGCAGACTTGAGGTTCCTCGCCTTATAGTTACGCGCATTGCGGATCAGCGAACGCTCCGCCAGCTCCAGCGCCTCGGCATACCGGCCCTGCCGGCAGGCAATCTGAGCAAGTGAGAAGTACCCTGCATCCTGCCAGGCTGCCGACCATACCGCTTTGTAATAAGCAGCAAAAGCCTCATCCAAGCGGTTCTGGCCGCGCAGGGCAACCCCCAGCTGATAATAGGCTTCGCTGTCATACGGGTTAGGATTACGCGAGGTCAGACGCTCAATGGCGCGGCGGAGCAAAGGCTCACTCTGAGCATATTGCCCGCGGCGGAGCAGCAGCGTTCCATACGCTACATTCAGCCGGATATCCCCGCTGTCCCGTTTAAGCCCCTCCAGATAATAGGCCTCCGGCTCAAAGGTGGCATGCCGGTACTGCTCCAGATGCAAGCCAGCCAGATACAGCTCCTCTGCTGAGCGCAGCTCTTCCGGCGGGGCCAGCGGCTTCGCCGCCTCAGGGATACGCCCAATCTCCGGACGCTTCGGCTGATAGGCGACCAGCAGCCTGCCCTCTGCACTATGAACCGTCAGCTTGGGGTCATGCTCCTGCTCTCCATGGTCCAGCATAACCGTACGCTCTATAGCCTCTGCGGGAGACAGATCTGCAGTCTCCCGCAGATATTCGCCTGCGGCTCCGCTTAAGCTGATCACGGCCTGCTCCAGCCGTGAGGTCACGTATACCTTCACCACTGCCTGAGCCGATACCGCATCCACCTCCAGATTGACCGCAGCGTCTACCGAGGCATTTTTCACCAGACCGATGCCCTTATACGGCATGAAATACTGGGTGAAGCTCTTCTCCTCATACGGCTGCAGCCAGGTGAAGTCAGGCTGATTATCGGTGTACACGCCCGTCATGAGTTCAATATAAGGTCCGTCCTCATCGGTCAGCTGGCGGTCCCAGGCCTGGCCGAACTCCCCGTTCCCCCAGGTCCATTGCTTCTTCCCCGGTGAGATATGATGATCAGCCACATGCAGCAGCCCCGCCTGGACGCCGTGATCATATCCGCCGACGAAATTATAATCCGACTTATAGGCCATATAGGAGGTCGGAACCGGAATATTCTTATAGCGGGAGATGTCCACGCCTTCCGAATAATCCTGTTTGTAGTAGATACCGGTCGCAATAGGAAACCGCGATACATCCCTTTTGCCATGATCGAAGACGGCTGTGACATCAGGCGGAAAAACAGACTGCGTCTGATCATTCACCGCAACCGCCGGGTTGGCCCACCAGAGGAAGGTCTGCGGCAGCGGCGTCCGGTTATAACACTGCGCATGGACCTCCAGATAGGCTCTCCCGGGATAGAGTCTGAACGCAGCCGTAGCCTTCGTCCCGTACATCCGGTCAATCTCGCTCACCCATACGGTAGCGCTTCCATCCTCAGCAGCCTCAAGCCTATATTCAACCGGGCCGAACGTATTGGGGCGGTGATGCTGCGGCCAGTTGAACTCAATGCCCCCGGAGATCCAGGGACCTGCAAGGCCGACCAGCGCTGGCTTGATTACGCGGTTATAATAGACAAAATCATAATTGTTCGTCTTGTCGAGCGCCCGGTAGATCCGCCCCCCAAGCTCCGGCATGATCTCTATGCGCAGATATTCATTCTCCAGAATAATCAGCTTGTACGCCCTATCCTGCTTCACATTCGAGATGCTCTCAATCACAGGATGCGGATACACCCGCCCCGAGCTTCCTTGATAGACTCTTTTCTCCAGAAACATAGGATTTGGATCAGCGGCACCTGCCTCATAGGTTGGTATCATCACACTGGTCTCCCGTACCTGTACCCGGTCCGCGCTGTCCGTATTGTCCCTGTTGTCTGCGTTGCCCGCATTGGACATGTTGTCCGTATTGTCTCCATTGCCAGCGTAGTCTGCATTACCCCCGGCTGCCTCCGGCATCTTACCGCTATCTGCCTGCTTCATGCCCTTCACTGCCTCCCTTGACTTGATAGTTCTACTCTAGCCGCTGGCCGGGGAGTTTCCAATTGACGAAATGCGGGAAGTGATGGATTATATTCTTATTCTATGTAAGCTTAGATTTCGGGCGTCCCTGCGATGAGCATACACTTTCCCAACCGTCGGGGTTGGGGTTGGGGTTGGGGTTGGGGTTGGGGTTGGGGTTGGGGTTGGGGTTGGGGTTGGGGTTGGGGTTGGGGTTGGGGTTGGGGTTGGGGTAAATCCTGCCCATAATGCAACATTCCGCTCCTGAATTCAGCCTTAAACCGGAATTGTTGCACAAAAATCAACATCTGTCCTCCTACCTGAGGCCAAACGGGGAAATTCCTGCATTTTGTGCAACAATCCGCCCTGGCACCACTGTACCAGAGAATCAAAATTGCAAAATGTGCAACATTTTCATCATCTCAGCATCCGAGCACCGAGCACCGAAGCATCTTAGCATTCCAGCACCCAAGCATCTCGCATTCCCTATATTCAGTCTCTACGGCTCCCAAAAAACTCAATTGCACTTCTTTTGGAAGGGGATATCCCGTTCTAAGCCTTCGAATGAATACGCTGATGCCTACGAGAAGAGATTGGAAAGTTAGTTGTTGGGCCAGGGTGTCTAACGTTTGGTTTATATACGATCTATTCAGGAGGGGGAAGCGGTATGAATCACGGTCATATCCGCAAGCCGGAAGGGTTTGTGGAGGAGAAGCTGTATGTGCTGCCGGAGTATTGGATGAAGGAATTGGAGCAGGAGGAGCTGACCGCCTCCTTGTTCATTACGGACATTGGTTATTTCCCGAATGCCCGTTATCATTTCAGGGAACGCCTCGAAGGCAGCCCGTCGCATATCTTAATCTTATGTGAAGCGGGAGAGGGCTGGGTGGAGCTGAACCACGGGGAGCAGATACTCATGCAGCCGGGAGATATGGTCATTATTCCTCCACACACCCCGCACCGGTACGGGGCCATGCAGGAAGAGCCATGGAGCATTTACTGGTTCCATTTCAAAGGAAATCATGCGGACCGGCTGGTGAAGCTGTTCGGATTGTCGGGCGCTCCCCTCGGCCTGGCCCCGAGCGGCAAGGCCCGGCTTATCGAATGGTTCGTTCCTGCCTATGAGCTGCTAGCTGAGCGGACTTACGCCCTGGCTACCCATGTGCACATCGCCCAGACGGCCAGACAGCTGCTCTCCGGCATCGGCATTACGGCAGGCCCGTCCGCGCAGGAGAAGAAACGCGGGACGTATCTGGAACAGGCGATCCAGTATATGAACGGACGGCTGGGCAGCAACCTCACCCTGCCTGAGCTGGCTAAGCAGGTCGGCGTGTCGAAGCAGCATCTGATCTATATCTTCAACGCCGAGACCGGGGTCTCCCCGATCGGGTATTTCCTGCGGCTCAAGATCCAGCGGGCAGGCCATCTGCTCGATCTCACCGAGCTCAGCATTAAGGAGGTCGGCTCCGCTATAGGGATCAACGACCCTTATTACTTCTCCAGGCTGTTCAAGAAGATTTCGGGGTTCTCTCCTTCAAGCTACCGGAAGATCCCGAAGGGCTGAATCTGTACTCGAACGAAAAGGGCTTTCCAGGCTAATTTCTTAGCCGCAGAAATGCCCTTTTTGAATCTCTCTGAATATCTCTGCCGCGTAAGCTAAGCGGCTCTGCTATTCAATCTCCTTCCCGGTAAACAGCGAGACTCTCGCTTTAACCAGCTCCGTATATTCCTTCTCCATTTTCTCTGCACCCGCTTTATTCAGCTCCGCAATGAAATCGTCGTAGATTTTATCGAAATCGGCTGTGCGGGAGAGAATGGCTTCGGGAATCCTTTTATGGACGATATCCTGCGTCTTTTGATAGATTACCTGATAATCCCCATCTGTCGGCACCGGCATATTGTACAGCGCGCCCCATTCCTTGACCGGGAATTCATCCTCCGCCGGGAACAGGTCTTTCCAGGTTGTTGCGTTATACGCAGCCAGACTCGCCTTCTCCGCATCCGAATATTCGGCCAGAATCTGTTCCGGGAAGTTCGTAGTATAGTAATTGCCTGTAGAATCCTTCACACCGTCCCCGTAGCGGACTCCCAGCGTGGAATACAATCCCACCCCTGTCGCCTTGGTGAAACTTGCTGCATCGTTGACCTTCTGATCGAGAATGTCGGCAGGGATGACGCGCTTCCCGTTCTCCACATTATAATGCTTGCCTTCGATCCCCCAGTTTCTCAGCACCTGGCCTTCTTCCGAGGAGAGCCAGTCCAGGAATTTAATTGCGCGGACCGGATCTTTACAAGCCGTGGTGATACTGATCCCGTAGCCGTCCACTCCGACAGACTGCATGGCGTGATCCTTGTACTCCTCACTCAGCGTAACCGGGAAGTGGGCGTACGTATATTCGTCTTTGCCCGCAGCCTTCAGGGCGTTCTCCGCATCCTGATACTCCCATTCCACTGAGGTGAGCCCCAGCACCCGGCCGCTGGAGATTTTGGATTTGTACTGGTCATCCTTTTGAACAAAGGATTCCTTGTCGAGCAGCCCTTCATTGTACATATGGTTCAGCCAGCGGAAGTACTCCTTCTCTTCAGGCTTCTTATAATGCAGCATCGTCTCGTACGTCTCAGGGTTCACATAATATTCGCCGTCATTGGTTCCTCCGGTAGTGATATCGCCCTGGTTTGTCACCGTAATCATGATCTTCCAGCCGTCAGCATTGACGGTCAGCGGTATGGTCGGCTGCCCGTCCGTCGTTGGATGCTTAGCCACATACGCCTTGAGGACATTCTCGAAATCCTTCACCGTCCGGACTTCGGGATATCCAAGCTCTTTCAATACGCGGTGCTGAATCTGAAATCCGTTCGTCGCATCGAAGCTCTGTTGATCAATGCCGACATTCGTCGGGATCGAATAGATCGCCTGATTATCCTTGCTGTATTTCATCCGGTTCATGTTCCCATCCATGACTTTCTTTATATTCGGAGCATATTTATCAATCAGCTCGGTCAGGTCGATAATGGCTTCGGCATCCACCAGCTTGCCCAGCTCTCCCTTGGCATAGATCATATCAGGATACTCTCCGCTGGCTGCCATCATTGAGATTTTGTCCTGTCCCCCTCCGCTGCCCACATCATATTCCGCGTTCAGGGTAACACCTGTTTTGGCAACAATCTCCTTGCCGATATCATCCTCCATCCTGTTCCAATTCGGACTGGCATCGGCGCCAAAGAAGGTAAACGTTACAGGAGCTGTATCATTTGCGCTGTTATTTCCGTTCGTTGTATTCTTTGTGTTATTTCCGGCACTGCTGCTGTTGCTGCAGCCTGCCGAAATGAGCAGCATACTTGCCAGCAGACCCATCCCTAATCTTCTTGGTATTTGTTTTTTCATCCGTCTCATCCCCTTTGGTTGAATGCGTTTACAGTTATATTTTAGCGTCACCTTTGGCGGATAACCTTGATTTTCAAGTCGCAGACTAGCATTATATAGACAAATACGTATTTCTGAGGTGGGAGCTTTGTGAGCAATGTATATTTGAACTGGTTCACGACTGACGAGCATTTTCCTTTCTTTATCCAATATGGCGGGCACGAAGAAGACACCTCCCTCCATCAGCATGCAGACTTCTCCGAGCTTGTCATTGTGCTGAACGGACATGCTGCGCATATCGTCAACGACGAAGAGGCTTTTATCAAGAAAGGCAATGTATTCGTGATTAACGGCGGCACTCCCCATGCCTATAAGGACCCTTATGATTTCAGAATTTGCAACATTATGTACAAATCAGGCATGCTTAAGCTGGCCGGACCAGACTTAAGAACGCTGAACGGCTATCAGGCGCTGTTTGTCTTAGAACCCTTTTACCGCAGCATTAACGCCTATAAAAGCAAAATGAACCTCCCCATCGTCAGCCTGGAGGCTGTCTCATCGCTTGTGGCCGGCATGATTACCGAATATGAACAGAAGCAGCACGGCTATCAGACCATGCTCGCCTCCAAATTCATGGAGCTGGTCGTGTATCTGTCCAGACATTATGACATTCAGGAAAAGGGCGTGGACAACAGCCTGATGCACCTCGCCAGTGCGATCTCCTATATTGAGGATCACTATCATGAACCGGTTACTCTTGATGCCATTGCCGCCAAATCGGATATTTCCGTCCGTCATTTGAACAGGATATTCCAGGCGTATTATCTGACTACACCGATTGCTTATATTCAGCGTCTCCGGCTGGAACATGCATGCTCACTGCTCAAGCAAACCAGACACCCTATTACAGACATCTCCTATAGGTGCGGATTTAATGACAGTAACTACTTCGCCCGTCTCTTCAAAAAAACGTACGGCAAGTCTCCGAAGGCCTACCGCAATCAGCAGTAGTTGTGCAGCAGCCAGGTCCATACGTCGTTTAACGCAAAAAAGAGCAGCATGTCCCAAGGAACTGCTGCTCACTCCTTATACCGCCGGCTGATCCAGCGGCTCATAATCGAACCAGTCATACGCTGCCGGAGCGCCCTGTCCCGTCACGGACGTTGCATACATGGCAACGAATACCCCGGTGAACCCTCCTGAGATTTCGGTGCTGAGATAATGTGTCTCTCCAGCCCCCAGCTCGATCACCCCGGAATCCGGTGCCTCAACCGAGGCTTCTATGCTGCCGGGCAGCGCCTTGATTCTCAGGATGACCGGCCCGTCAGGACACTCCTCCACATGCTCCACCCGGAGTGAACCGACCGTCCGCCGGAACACGGCGGCTCTCCGCCCGCTGACAGAGCGGATCACCAGCTCATAATGATGCTTCTCGTTCTTGTACACTGCAATTCCGGCTTCTTCCCCTTCATGCTGCGGCTCATAATCCAGCTCTGCTGCTATATTGGCTGTGAAGTGGCTGAGGCGGCGGCCCGCAAAGGCAGGTGCGGCGGCTTCATTCAGCGTTGCCTCGTGGCCATGCAGAACGAGATGGCCCGGCCGTTCTTCGAGCGACCAGCTTCCTTCCGCCGGATTACGCAGAAAAGTCCAGTCCAGCCCCAGCCGGGTATCATCGAAATGGTCTCTTACGGGCTTCGCCGGCCAGCGGACTTCCGGCAGCAGCGGCGAGTCCATAACCGGCTCGATGTGGCCGCCGTTCCCGATAACCGGCCAACCCTCGGATGTCCAGGTTACGGGAGCCAGGAAGCTCTCTCTGCCCAGATGATGGCCCATCGGATAGGAGACCGGACGGATGCCTAAGCACACCGCCCACCAGCTCCCGTCCTGTGCCTCAACCAGATCGGCATGGCCTGTGGCTTGTATGCTGATTGCCGTACTGCGGTTGGACAGAATCGGATTATGGGGACAAGCAGCATACGGACCATAAGGCTGACGGCTTCTGGCGATGGTCTCCATATGTCCATACTCCGTTCCGCCTTCAGCGATCATCAGATAATACCAGCCGTTCTTCCGGTACAGATGCGGAGCCTCGGGATGAGCGCCGCCCGTTCCTGTCCAGATCAGCACGCTCCCGGTCAGCATTTCCCCGGTCGCGATATCAATCTCGCACTGGTAGATCCCGTTCCCCTGTCCGCCGTCCATGGCGGACTGGAAATATACGCGCCCGTCCTCATCGAAGTACAGGGAAGGATCAATTCCGCTCTGCGCAACCAGATAGGGCTCCGACCAGGGACCTTCCGGATGCTGTGTTTTGACGAAGAAATTGCCCATCCCGCTTACATTCGTGGTCACCATATAGAACCAGCCGTTATGGTAACGGAGGGTCGGCGCGAATATTCCGCCTGAGCTCCACGAATTCTCCAGCGGCAGCTGTTCTACCGTTGTAAGGCAATGGCCGATCTGACGCCAGTGGACAAGATCCCTGCTGTGAAAGACAGGGACGCCCGGATAATATTCAAATGTGCTGGTCACCAGATAATAATCATCCCCTAACCTGCAGATGCTGGGATCGGGATGGAAACCGGATATGATGGGATTGGTATAGTGCATGAAGCCGCGCTCCTGTCCATTTTCAATTGAATTCTAGGTTCTATATCGATTATATCTGGAATCGCTCTGCCAAACCTTCACTTTCAAGTCACGGGAATAGCAAAATCCAGACATGGCCGCGCTTAGTTCCGTGCAGATGTTATATAGTTACCTTTTCAAATCATTGAAGCCGCTCCGCCTCTGCTTCCGCCGACGCCATAAGCGGTACCCTCTGCGGACCGTCTCCAGAATCAGGCGCGGAACCGGAAATACCCGGCGGGAAGCCACGGGCCGGTACAGCCGGTAATACAGCCGCTTGAAGTCCTCCCACATGCTGCAGTCGTCATCCTTCAGGAAATCCGAGACATCCACAATCAGTCCCCGCCCGTCCCGGAGCATCACATTCTTGGCATGGATATCATGCGGGCGCAGTCCCCGGGATCTCGCATACTGAAGCGCGTTGTCAATGTCTTCAATAGCCTGTCCGGTAATGAGAATGCCGCGTTGCATGGAATCGTAGAAGGTGACTCCGCCCAGCCTTTTGAGGATCAGGAAATCCGCTCCGGCATAATAGCACTCCGAGAAGGCCGGATGCTGTCCAAGGCGGCAGTACACTTCTGCTTCTTCCTCAATGCCCGGCCTGCCCGGCGCGTAGATCTTCACTGCGAATTCCTCGGCTCCCTGCCGGCAGAAGACAGCCGCATAATTTCCGGTTCCGAGCACACTCCAGGGCTTTGGTACACCGCTGACCTTCACCGGCTCCAGCGGATTCACGCTCTCTATATTAACCTGACCCAGCAGCTCGCCCGTGATCTGCTCCAGCAGCTTGTCCATCCTTCTCACCCCGCAGCTTAAGTTCAGTAATGACTCTATCCACCCAGTGTACGCTATTCCCCGGCGATCAGCCAATCTTGCCGGTAAGCATCGCGAAGAACCGGACAACAGCTCTCCGGCTCTTCATATATTTGAACGTACCTGTGCACTCGCCCATCATCCACGCCGCCACCTTGGAGTTAAGCTAAATGAATGACCTCATGCTCCTCCGCACTTCGGTAGGTCCCGAATACAAGCTCCAGCGTCTTCAGATTATCTTCGCCGCTCGTCTGGAATTCCCTGCCAGTGTCCAGGCATTCAATGAAATGCGACTGCAGCCGGTAATGGCTCTCTTCAAAATCAAGGCTGTTGTCCTCCGAAATCGTAGTCTCCAGCCCGTCGTTATCAATCAGGCTGAGTGTGCCGCTGCTGTACAGCTTAATTGTAGCCTGATCGCCTTCAATAATCAGCTGCTCTTTATGGTCCGGCAGCACCGGAAGAGTTAGCGGGCCGGGCAGATTCTGCCGGGTGGCCCAGCTCATATCCATCAGTCCCATATAATCGTCGTAGCCAAGTGTAATTAGCCCGGCATCCTCTCCGGCAATATAAGGGCTGACCTTCCGGGTCTCCGCATATAGCCGCTTAGGCTCCCCGAACAGAAACCGCCATGTATCATACCAGTGAACCCCCATCTCATAGAACAGCAGCTTCGGCATCTCCCGAAAGAACGGCTGCGGAAGCTCATGCTCCGGGGCAAACCGCGGTGAATAATAATCCGTGTGGATATAGCGGATCATCTGGAGCCGTCCTGCAGCTCCGCGATCCAGCAGCTTGCGGATGGCCTGAATCGGCTGCAGCCAGCGCCAGTTCTCTGTAACCATCAGCCGGACGCCCGCAGCACGGGCCGTTTCCACCATCTCACAGGCTTCCTCCATGGAGCGGGCAAAAGGCTTTTGGCACAGGATATGCTTCCCGGCCCGTGCTGCCAGTCCGACCAGCTCAGGATGGGTATCCGGCGCGGTAACAATATCTATAATATCCAGCTCCGCAGAAGACAGCATGTCTTCCAGCGTGGAGTACAGCATGTCCCGAGGAATCCCGTATGCCTCCCCCTTACTGTGCAGCTTAACCGAATCCAGGTCACACAGGCCTTGAATCTGAACGCCGGGGATACGCTGCCATGCCTGCAAATGCTTGTCCGACCAATACCCGGCACCCACTATACCAATCTTCCACATCCTATTTAGCCTCCAAGTCATGCTCATCGCGCAGGCGCGTCATTCTCACCGCCATATATGTCCGTCCCGGCAGATCGACCCTGAAGGTTCCCTGATAGCTGTCCGCAAGCTCATCCACCGTCATGTTCCAGGTATCCAGTAGCTCCACCTTATAGCGGAACTCCGGGTTCATCGTGAACTGGCGGAACTTCGGCCGGTTGAATCCGAAATAATAGAGAACATATTCATCCTCCACCCCGGCTCTGGGCAGATCCCACTCCGAAGGCAGCGGGTTCAGACCCTCAGAAGGTCCTTCTTCCAGCACGCGGCGCAGAAAAGCAATCCGTTCAGGGCTCGTGCCATACAGCCGGCCGCCCTTGGCCCACCAGAGCTTATCTTCCGGGTGCAGATAGGTCTCCCCATGTCCGACATACCCTCCACGGACCGCGCCTTCCCAGAAACGGCGGACCATCTCTTCCCCGGTAATATTTCCCCAGCCATGCTCGACATTACCCTCGTAGGCACATTCATCGATCACGACAGGCTTATTCCAGCGCCGTCTCCATTCATCCGTATGCTCAGAGGTCTTGTAAGCATCCACACGCTGAATGCTGCAATGCGTAACCCAGGGCTGGTTGAAATCATAGAAGGCAATGCCATTATGATTAGAGATCAGGTGCCCGTAAGGATCATACGACGTTACAATATGCGCGTACCTCTCCCAGTCGGCCAGCACCTTGTTTCTCATAAAATCATATTCATTGGCCAGCGACCACCAAACATGACGGTACGCCGAGAGCCTGGCTACAAGATACCGGAGATAGCGGTCATCCGCCTCCTTGCCCATATCTGCGAAGCCCCAGCGGTCATACGGGTGGAACAAAATCAGGTCGGCCTCGATGCCCAGCTCCCCAAGGTCTGCAATCCGCTCCTCCAGATGCCGGAAGAACGCCGGGTTGAACCGGCTGTAATCCCAGCCTGCCTGGACCGAGCCTTCATAGGGGTAGTACTCCGGTTCATTCTCGTTATAGGAGTAGGATTTCGGGAACACGCACATTCTTATTTTGTTAAAAGAAGACGCTTTCAGCGTATCCAGCGTCTGGCGCTCCATCTCATCCCCCTGATGGGTCCAGGCGTAGCAGGTCGTGCCGACAGGAAGATAGGGCGTTCCGTCCGCATAGGCAAAATGAAAGGTATTCCGCACCCGGACCGGACCGTGATTCCCGCCTGCCGCAGCCGTGCATTCCAGTTCCCCTTCAAGCTCATGCAGCGCAGGCGCATTGCTGCTGGTCCGGAACGCCCACTTCCCCTGATGCTCCGGCATGAAGCGGATCCGGTATACCCCTTCCCCATCATAGAAGCCCAGAACAAGAACCGAACGTTCTCCCATCGAAAATTCCGCCTGCAGCGCTACCTCCGTAAACGGATTGCCCCCGGCAGGACCTCCTTGCAGTACAATTTCACATACGCCCCACTGTGAAGTCTGGTCAGGCACCGATACGGAGACCCTCCCCTGGAATGCTTCAGCCTGCCCTGCTTCCTTCGGATTAGCCATAAGTCCTGCTCCCTTCTGTATGAATCCTAAGATATACAAATAGCAACATCAAACTAAACAATAACTAAACAAAACTAATATCACTAACTATAAATTTATTATAAAGCAATCCTACAACACCTTCACGCCATCGTCAACGTTCTTATTCAAGCTAAAAACCAGCTTATTCAACTATTATATTAACCTCGATTATATGCCAAATTCACTAAACATAACTAAACATAAATACAATTTACGCTTCATTGCTAAAATTGGCGCCTTCCCTTACACTAAACATACTTAAGCTACGATGCTGAATGGAGGTCTTGTCATTGAATATGGAGGAGCTTGCCCGGCTGGCCGGGGTCTCCAAGGGGGCCGTCTCGCTGGCGCTGAACGGGAAGCCGGGGGTCGGGCCGGAGACACGCGGGCGAATCCTGCGCCTGGCGGAGACCTACGGATACACCGGCAGGGGAAGAGCAGCGGCCGCCGAAGCGAACGCCACCACCCTGCGGTTCCTGGTGTTCACCAATGCCGGACTGGTCCATGAGGAGTACTATCAGCAGCCCTTCTTCCGGGAGCTGATTCATCATATCGAGGAACGCTGCCGGATGGGGGGCTACAGTCTGATGTTCTCCGCGCTTGAAGAGAAGAACTATGAGCAGGGCATTCAATCAGTGATGGAGGAGCCCACCAGCGGCGTGATTCTGCTCGGGACCAGCCTGGATGCGGCCAGAATCGCCGATATTGCGGACAAGCTGCCCGGCTTGATCGTGCTGGACACCTGCTTCGATGCGCTGCCTGTCCATTTTGTCGAGATCAACAATTATATGGGGGCTTATCAGGCAGGCACCTATCTGACCGGCCACGGGCACCGGAGAATCGGTTATATCGCATCCGAGGAGCGGATTCATAACTTCGGGGAACGGCAGCGCGGGTTCATGGACGCCATGGCGGAGGCGCGGGTGGAGATTCCCGGGAGCAGCCTGCTGGCGGTGCCGCCGACTTTATTTTCCTCCCAGGGACCGTTACGGGACAAGCTGCAGCACCTCAGGGACAGCGGCCAGCCTTTTCCCACCGCCTTCTTCTGTGAATGTGACTACATCGCCATTAGCGCGATCAAGGCGCTCAGCGAGTTGGGCTTCTCCGTCCCGGAGGATGTATCCGTCATCGGCTTCGATAATATCAATGAATCGCAGATTGTAGCCCCGGAGCTGACCACGGTTCATGTAGAGAAAGAAAGGATGGCCGCATGGGCAGTGGATCTGTTCACCGCTTCTCTTCACCGGCAGTCCGCAGTCAGCACCAAGGTCAAAGTCGACACCCTCTTGATCGAGCGAGCTTCCTGCCGGCGGCTCGAACCCTCTGCGGATTAATAAGCTACACTCACAGCCTATTTGCAAAAAAACAGGAGCCAGCCCTAACCGCATCATCGCGGCTAAGGGGTTGGCTCCTGTTCCTGTTCCATGGACCTGTTTTAGGGTCCGTACTAATCGTCCTGCTCTATTCGTCCAGCCAGCTACGCATCATCGATAACAGCTGTCCGCTGTTCACCGGCTTGGTAATATAATCCGAGCAGCCTGCTTCCAGGCACAGCTCCCGGTCCCCTTTCATCGCCTTGGCAGTAAGCGCAAGAATCGGGAGGTCCCTCCACTCCGGCTTCTCCCGGATCGCCCGGGTTGTCTCGTAGCCGTCCATTCCCGGCATCATGATGTCCATCAGGACAATTCCGATATCCGGCGTCTGCTCCAGCAGCGTGATCGCATCCTGCCCGTTCTCCGCAGGGATCACCTTCATCTGATGACGCTCTAGAATAGAGGTAAGCGCAAAGATGTTGCGGATATCATCATCCACGACAAGCACCTTTTTATACTCGATCATCTCATCCGATTGATACAGCTTCACCAGCTTGTCTCTGGAGAGCGGCGGCAGATCCTCTGCCTTGCGGTGCAGGGCGAGGGTGGATTCATCAATCAGCTGGGCATCCGATTTCACCTCTTTGAGCACCGCCATCTTGGCCAGCTCATCCCATTCGGTTTCTTCCTCCGGCGTCAGCTTCCGGTTCATCTGCACCAGCACGGGGATTCTTTTGTTCCTGGCGTTCTTGTACATCTCCCGGAGGAAGCGGATCAGATTCATGTCTGCCAGGCTGCTGTCCAGCACGATCGCATCGAACGTCTTGTTGTTCAACTGGTTCAGGGCTTTGCGCCCGGTCTCTACGGCGGTGAGTGTAAGATCAGGATTGTCCAGCAGCTCGGCTATATGCTTGCGCTCCTGTTCATCCTGGACGGCGACCAGCAGATTAGCCGTGGTGTGATCCGCGAACCGGTTCAGCCGGTCCAGCGCATTCTCCAGCTCCTCATTGGTCACGGGCTTGCGGAAGTAGTCGTAAGCCCCCTTCTGCAGCAGCTGCACCTCGTCTTCATCCACGGTCATTACGCAGACCGGAATATGCCGCACCCCGATATCGTTTTTGAGCTGCTGAAGCACCAGCCAGCCGTCCGTATCTCCGCCAAGATGCAGATCCAACGTGATGGCCGACGGCTGGTATTTCTGAACCAGCTCCAGGACATCCCAGCCGCTGGTGGCGATAACCGCTTTGATTCCTTTTTTGTGGAGCATCCCCAGAATGATCTCGTTGAACTTCTGGTCATCCTCAACGATCAGGAACACCCGGTCTCCCGGTTCAATCCCATCGCGGTCATCCGCGAAGGGCTCCTCTTCCGGCTTGACAAGGCTGCTTCTGCGTTTGGCCGGGGTAATGTCAATGACCTCCGGAACATGAGCCTTCGGAGGCTCCGGTTCAGTGAATTCCGCATCTGTCGGCAGGTACAGGTTAAATACGCTTCCCTTGCCCACTTCGCTGTACAGGCTAATCTCTCCGCCGAGCATCTCGGCGATCTCGCGGGAGATGGCAAGCCCGAGACCCGTTCCGCCGTATTCCCGGTTCGTACTGCCGTCCGCCTGCTGGAACGCTTCGAAGATAATCTGCTGCTTCTCCGCCGGAATGCCGATTCCCGTATCACTTACCGAGAAGCAGATTACGGTGGTGGCCCGCTCAAGCGACTCCTTGTCCGGGTGCCACCCGTCAGCCGCTTTGCGGATCTGCAGCATAATCTGTCCCTGCTCGGTGAATTTGAAGGCGTTCGACAGCAGGTTCTTCAGGATTTGCAGCAGACGCTTGGAATCCGTGGCGATGCTAGCCGGTACACCGGGATCAATCTTGATCCGGTAGTCGAGCTTCTTGGCATCCACCATATGGCGGAAAGAACGGTCCAGACCGTCCGTCAGCTCCGCCAGCGAAACTTCGCTGAAATCCGGCGTGATCGTGCCGGATTCGATTTTGGACAGATCAAGGATATCATTAATCAGGTTCAGCAGTTCAAGCCCGGAATCCTGAATCGTCTTGGCGAACTTCACCTGCAGCTCATGCAGATTCTCATCCGGATTCTCGGCCAGCTGTTCTGCCAGAAGCAGCAAGGAATTGAGCGGCGTGCGCAGCTCATGGGACATGTTGGCCAGGAATTCGGATTTGTACTTGGAGGTAAGGGCAAGCTGCTCCGCCTTCTCCTCCAGGTAACGCTTGGCCACCTCCACCTCATGGTTCTTGCTCTCCACCTCCGCCTTCTGGAGTACGAGCAGCTTCGCCTTATCCTCCAGCTCGTCATTCGTACTCCGCAGCTCCAGCTGCTGCTTCTGCAGCTCCTCGGTGAGCGACTGGGACTGGATCAGCAGCTCCTCCGTACGCTGGTTCGCCTGCATCGTGTTGATCACACTGCCGATGGATTCCGTAAGCTGATCCAGGAAGGCGATGTCGATATCGCTATAAGGCCGGAAGGTCGCCAGCTCCAGAATCGCCAGCACCTGATCCTCGAAGATGATCGGCAGCAGAATGATATTAAGCGGCGTTGCTTCGCCCAGTGCGGACGAGATCATCACATAGTCGCCCGGAACGTTGGTTAATAGAATCCGCTGCTTCTCAATCAGGCACTGGCCGACCAGCCCCTGCCCCGCCCGGAATTCATTCGCCAGATGCTTGCGGTTCTGATACGCATAGCTGGCGAACAGCTTCAAGACCGCTTCCCCGCCGGAGGGTTCATTAATATAGAAGACGCCATGCTGCATCGATACCAGCGGAGCCAGCTCGGACAGGATCATCCGGCTGACCGCATACAGATCGCGCTGCCCCTGGAGCATCCGCGAGAACTTGGCCAGATTGGTCTTCAGCCAGTCCTGCTCGGTGTTGATGCGAGTCGTCTCCTTCAGATTACGGATCATCTCGTTGATGTTATCCTTGAGCGTGGCAACCTCCCCGGAGGCGGACACATCAATCGCCCGTGACAGATCGCCGTTAGTCACTGCGGTAGCCACATTGGTGATGGCCCGCACCTGTGTGGTCAGCGTACTCGCCATGTAATTGACGTTGTCCGTCAGATCACGCCAGGTACCCGCGGCCCCCGGCACACTGGCCTGACCGCCCAGCTTCCCTTCGGCTCCAACCTCGCGGGCCACGGTAGTGACCTGATCAGCGAAGGTGGCCAGCGTCTCGATCATGTTATTGATCGTATCCGTCAGCTCGGCAATCTCACCCTTGGCCTCCACCGTCAGCTTCTGCTTCAGGTTCCCGTTCGCTACCGCCGTCACGACCTTGGCGATGCCGCGCACCTGATCGGTCAGATTGGTGGCCATAATATTCACGTTGTCGGTCAGATCCTTCCAGATCCCCCCGACACCGCGCACCTGGGCCTGTCCGCCCAGCTTCCCGTCCGTGCCGACCTCGCTCGCTACACGCGTTACCTCAGAGGCGAACGAATTCAGCTGATCCACCATCGTATTGATCGTGTTCTTCAGCTCAAGCAATTCGCCTTTGACATCCACCGTAATCTTCTTGGACAGATCCCCGTTCGCTACCGCCGTGGTTACACCGGCAATATTGCGCATCTGAATCGTCAGGTTGCTCGCCATGAAGTTGACGGTATCGGTCAGATCCTTCCAGGTGCCGGACACATCCTTCACCTCGGCCTGCGCGCCCAGCTTGCCGTCCGTACCCACCTCGCGCGCTACACGCGTCACCTCGGAGGCGAAGATGGAGAGCTGATCCACCATGGTGTTGATCGTATTTTTCAGCTCCAGAATCTCGCCCTTGACGTCTACGGTAATCTTCTTGGACAGGTCGCCCTTGGCTACCGCCGTGGTCACATCTGCAATATTACGCACCTGGTCCGTCAGATTGCGGGCCATGTTATTTACGCCTTCGGTCAAGTCCTTCCAGGTGCCGCCTACTCCCTTCACCTGCGCCTGGCCGCCGAGCTTGCCGTCTGTACCGACCTCGCGTGCTACACGCGTCACCTCGGAGGAGAACATGGAGAGCTGGTCGACCATCGTATTGATCGTATTCTTCAGCTCCAGAATTTCGCCTTGCACATCCGCAGTGATTTTCTTGGACAGGTCCCCGTTCGCCACCGCTGTCGTTACGACCGCGATGTTGCGCACCTGATTCGTCAGGTTGGACGCCATATAGTTCACGCTCTCGGTCAAATCGCGCCAGGTCCCGGCTACGCCCTTCACCTGCGCCTGTCCGCCCAGCATGCCTTCCGTGCCGACCTCACGCGCCACGCGCGTCACTTCGGAGGCGAAGATCGACAGCTGCTCCACCATGGTGTTAATGGTGTTCTTCAGCTCCAGAATCTCGCCGGTCGCATTCACCGTAATCTGCTTGGACAGATCCCCCTTCGCCACGGCAGTCGTCACTTCAGCGATATTGCGCACCTGATCCGTCAGCGTGCCCGCCATGAAGTTCACGCTGTCGGTCAGATCCTTCCAGGTTCCGGAGACTCCCTTCACATCGGCCTGTCCGCCGAGAATTCCTTCTGTAGATACCTCGCGCGCCACACGCGTGACCTCGGAGGCGAAATTGCTGAGCTGGTCCACCATGATGTTAATGGTACTTTTCAGCTCCAGAATCTCGCCCTTCGCATCGACGGTAATCGTCTTCGACAGGTCGCCCTTGGCTACCGCCGTGGTCACTTCCGCGATATTGCGCACCTGATTCGTTAAGTTGGACGCCATATAGTTGACGCTTTCGGTCAAATCCCGCCAGGTGCCGGACACGCCCTTCACATCAGCCTGCCCGCCGAGAATCCCTTCCGTACCCACCTCACGCGCCATCCGGGTCACCTCGGAAGCAAAGGTCGATAACTGATCCACCATGATATTGATCGTATTCTTCAGCTCCAGAATTTCACCCTGCACATCGGCGGTAATCTTCTTCGACAGATCGCCGTTGGCCACCGCCGTGGTCACCACCGCGATGTTCCGCACCTGGTTCGTCAGGTTGGACGCCATATAGTTGACGCTCTCAGTCAAATCCCGCCAGGTGCCGGAGACATCCTTCACATCGGCCTGTCCGCCGAGCTTGCCTTCGGTCCCGACCTCGCGCGCCACCCGGGTCACCTCAGAGGCGAACATGGAGAGCTGGTCCACCATTGTGTTGATCGTATTCTTCAGCTCCATGATTTCGCCGCGCGCATTGACCGTAATCTGCTTCGACAGATCGCCGTTTGCTACCGCCGTTGTCACCGCTGCGATGTTGCGCACCTGATCCGTAAGATTCGTCGCCATGTAATTGACGCTGTCGGTCAGATCCTTCCAGGTGCCGGAGACCCCCTTCACATCAGCCTGTCCGCCCAAAATACCTTCGGTACCCACCTCACGCGCTACACGTGTAACCTCGGAGGCGAACGTGCTGAGCTGATTGACCATCATATTGATATTGCTTGCCGTCCGCTGGAACTCGCCCGTAAGCGGCCGTCCTTCAATCGCCAGCTCCACCTGCTGGGACAGATCGCCCTTGGCTACGGCGTTAATCACCCGGACCATCTCGCTGGTCGGCTGAATCAGGTCAATCACCAGGCCGTTCAAGGAATCGGTCACCGTCTCCCAGGACCCGCCCAGATTCTTCTGCACGAACCGTCTGGACAGGTTCCCTTCCTTGCCGACCACTCTGGCCACCGTCTGAACCTCGTTCACCAGGCTCTCCTGAATCTCCATAATCTCGTTGAACGTATCGGCTACCTTACCAGCGAGCCCCGTCCGGTCATAAGGCATCCGGTGGGAGAAATTGCCCTTCTTCATCGCCATTAAGGCGCTCAGCAGTTCACCGGCGTCTATTCCATCGCCCTGGTTTTCTTTGATTTGGTTGTCATCGCTCATAATATCAACCCTGCCCCTTATTCAGCACGTATTTTTGCTCCAATCCAAGATGCTCACGAACGACAATTGTAAAAACAAACGTAGCCCCGGGCTCCTCCGATGGCTCGACCCGGATGCTTCCGCCCATCAGCTCAACCAGTGCTTTGCTGATCGATAAGCCAAGCCCCGTGCCTTCGAACCTGCGTGTGGTAGAGGCATCAAGCTGGGAGAAGGGCTGGAACAGCTCGCCGATTTTATCCGGGGGAATCCCGATTCCTGTGTCTCTGATTGTGAATTCAAGCGTAAGCTTCTCCGCCGGTCCCTCCTGCTTGTTAACCATTATGTATACACTGCCTGCATGGGTGAACTTCACGGCATTGCCTACGAGATTATTCAGCACCTGGCGGAGGCGGTTCACATCTCCCACCAGATCAGGCGGCACAGCAGGATCAATCTCCACTACCATATCAAGCTTCCGCTCACGGATCTTAGCAGTGAACAGAGCAATAGTCTCACTCAGGCAGTCCTGCAGAGAGAACGGCGCATCTTCCACCACCAGCTTCCCGGCTTCCAGCTTGGAATAATCGAGAATGGGATTGATCACCGACAGAAGGGCATTACTGCTTGTATGGATAATCCCCGCCATCTCACAATATTCCTCCGGCAGATCAGAGGCGAGCAGCAGATCAGACATCCCGATGATCCCGTTCAGCGGCGTGCGGATCTCATGGCTCATCATCGCCAGGAATTCAGATTTCACCTTGGAGGCAACTTCTGCCGCTTCCTTCGCTTCCCGAAGCTCCTGATTCGTCTTCTCCAGCTGCCGCGCCTGCTGCTTCAGCATTTCGCTCTGGAGCTGCAGCGTCTTATTCGCTTCATACATACTGACATAGCCCTCAATCTTGGACTTGAACAGCTGCGGGACGAAGGGCTTCGTCATGTAATCCATCGCACCCACAGAGTAACCTGCGAAGATATCCTCCATCGTCGTACTGTTAGCGGACATGAAAATAATCGGCACCACATGATTCTTCTCCCGGGTACGGATAAGGCGCGCCGTCTCCAGCCCGTCCATATCCGGCATTTGCACATCCATCACAATGACGGCGAATTCCTCCTCCAGCAGACAGCGTAAAGCTTCAATCCCGGAATAGGCCCGAAACAACCGGTAAGGCTCTCCGCGGAGAACGGCCTCTAGGGCAAGCAGGTTCTCGGGATGATCGTCTACAAGCAGGATATTGACTGGAAAATCCATGAGAACCCTCGCTTTCCAGGTTGTAGCATGCCTTGCGTTTATATTTCGAAAATATAGCTTATATACCCAAAATTTCAAATAACGAAACTCAGGTCTGCTGGTAATTCACCGCTGTAATCAGGCACTCCCGGCACAGAAAAGCATAATAAATTCCCTCGTCCTCCGCCACCTGGCCCATATCCGCCTGCGCCGCAAAAGTCATCGTCTGTGCGCAGCAGGGACAGGCCGGATAGTCCGCATCCTGAATCCAGGCCGGATGACCTCCGATCTGCGAGGCCGGTGCCTCCAGAACCCAGTATGCACTCTCATAAGTACCTGCCGGCTGTTCCGACAGCTGCATTACATGCCACGTGTTGAACGCCAATGCTCCTCCAGTATTGTCAGGCAGATATCCAGGAACAACATTATATTCACTCCATGCATACCCACCCTCCAGATCAGCCTTCATATATACAGTGCCATAACAGTTGCAGTGCATACAGGCTGCAATTCTTAGTCGCTTGCCGGGAAGCTCCATGAACCTAACCTGCGGATGCTGCAAATCGTAATCAAATAAAACAGTTAGCGCACCTCCGCACCAAGGACAGGCGTGCGTTCCTGTCTGGAGCATTTGAACAGCCGCCGGAGCACCAGGCGCTTCCAGAGTGTCTTCCCTGCTTACCAGGAAGGGGTAACATTCAGGATGATACAGCTGCCTTTTGCCGCCTCCGGCATCCAGCTCCCAGCCCGCTTCACGGGCATACATCTCGGGAGCTATATATAACGCTGACGCCCACTCCGGCGGGGACTGCCGCCATGCCGCGAACAGCCTGACCACCTCTTCATCGCCAATCCAGGCCAGCGCCAGCAGCAGCAGATTACGGTTAACCGGATCGGACTCCACCTGAGCAATGAGCCGGTCCCTGACCTGCGCGTCAGCATCCTTGAAGAGGATCGCGGGCGCATAATTCCCTGTGTGGAGGAGCATTTCCAGACCCGGCCCAAGCCGTGTATCCGTGAAGCAGAGGAGTGACACCAGCACCGTCTCCGCCTGGTCTATATCCTCTTCTTCTAATAAATGAACGGCGTAGCTCTCCATCCGCCCTCTCTCTTCCTCCGTCAGTCCGTGATACAGCTCCTGTGCGGTCCGGGGGTAAGGGACTTCCTTGATCAGCGGATCAGGCTTCCGCGGGCTGTGCAGCATGGTGAGAATTTCAACCGGATCATGGATACCGGCGTACCTGTTCACCTCTTTACGGTTCTGCTCAATATAAGCTTGTCTCTCCTCTGCAAGCTTCCGCTGCTGGCAGGGCATACAGATCCCCCCGGTCTTCAGTGCGGTTGCAGGAAGAATGCTTCCCGTGCAGCCCGGGGTCTGACAAGGCAGACGTTCGCTCATATGTTCTCTCTCCCTTCGTGATCAGTACGCAGATTATGCCCTCATTATAATAGATATGGACCTTCCGATCGAATGAAGCCCCGCTGCCGCCTACAAGGGACGAACTTCCAGGATCTAGAAGACAGATTTACCCTTTACCCTTGACTGTTTGCCCGCCATCTAAGATAATAACAACCTCTGCCGTATATCATGCAGGACAAGACTAACATTGACAAGTGGAAGCAGCTTTGCTGTCCTTTTAGGGATGGCACTGTTTCAGCGAGAAATAGAAGGAACATTTATAATGTGAAACCTATAAAACCTTATATTTCAGGAAAAGGGGCGGTCGTTATCAACTGGTTAAATGATCTCTACAAATTACAGAAGCAGGAGCCGGCCAAAAACGCCGAGCCTGCCCTGGTCAATGCCATCTTCCGCATGTATGACCGGTTCAAACGGCTCGGTCTCACCGAACGGCTCGGCCAGCAGGATATGTCGCTGGATATTGCCGACGCTTATGTCCATGGCCGCAATGCCATGATTGAAGCCGGAGTCGGTATCGGCAAATCCTTCGCCTACCTGATTCCCGGCCTGCTCATCAACCAGCTCTCACGGCAGCCGGTCATTATCGCCACCTCGTCCATCCAGCTCTCTGAACAGATCCATAAGGATCTGCGGTTCATCGGCAGCCGGCTCGGCTTCTCCATGGTCCGCTCTGTAGTCGGCAAGGGCATGGGGCAATATGCCTGCCGGTACCGGGCAGCGGACCTGTTCCCGTCCGGGGAGTCCGGCTCCCCGCTCACGGTAATGGCAGAACGTATCCTGAATGCAGAAATCAACGAGCGGGCAGATCTGAAGGGCGGAGTCAGTGATGCCCTATGGTCTAACGTGTGTGTGACAGATTGCAAGTTCGAGCACTGCCACTACAAGCATACCTGCGCCTTCTACGACATGCGGGCCAAGATCAACGCCGGCCCGGGCGAGATGGACATCATCATCGTGAACCAGGACCTGCTGATCCGTGACCTGATCAAGAAAAAGGAAGGGACCAAAGGCCTGATCACCGAGCGGCCTGCTCTGATCATTATAGATGAAGCGCATAATCTGGAAGCCAAGGTCAGGGATGCCCAGACGCTTGAATTCACCTTCCGGCAGATCTCCCGGGTGCTGGAGGATGCCATGCAGCTTCTGTTCAAGCAGTCGGCGGACCGCAGCCTGATGAAGTCCTGCCAGTTCGTCCGGCGCTGTGCCAAAGAGTTATTCAGACAGATAGAAGCAGACCTGCTGCACACGGCCAAGCAGGACACTGACCGGATTAAAGTATCGGCGATTACCGGAGTCCCGCTGCAGCAGGCTGTGCAGATTCTGCAGGAGTTCTGCCTCAGTCTCTCGGTGCTGACCTCCCGGCATGAGCGGGAGATTGATAATACCTTCGAAGCGGTTAACGGAATGATTGACCTCTTCCAGGTGCTGGCCGGGACGGAGGACAACTATCTGCTCTGGGCCAGCCAGCCCCGGGGAGAAGCTGCCGTCAGCATCTGCCCCAAGGGGATCAGCCAATTCCTGAAATACAGTCTATTTAGCGGCAAGACCTCTGTCATCCTCACCTCCGCAACCCTCAGCCAGTCCGGCGGTACGCTGGAGGAACAATACGCTTATCTCTCCCGTTCGCTGGGCTACAGAGGGGAGTATATGGAGCGTCAGGCTTCACCGTTCGATTACGACAACCACACGATGATGTATATCGCCAAAGACGTTCCTTACTATAACCACCATAACCGGGAAGCTTATCTGGAAGCGGCGTATAAGGAGCTGCTGCGGCTGTGCAATGTAACGGACGGGCGGACGCTGGTGCTTTTTTCGGCCAAAGAGGATATGAAGTACATTCACAAGAAGCTGAGTGCGGAGAAGCTGAACTGGGCGCTGCATATGCAGCGGGAAGGCTCGTCGCAGGACGGGGTGATCGCTGAGTTCCGGACGAGTAAGGGCGTGCTGCTGAGTACCGGCGTGTTCTGGGAAGGCGTGAATATCGAGGGTGCAGATCTTTCGCATCTGATCGTCTTCCGGCTGCCGTTCCCGGTTCCGGCTGATCCTGTCTACGAATACAAGGCCGCGCAGGCGAAGAATCCGCTCATGGATGTCTACGTGCCGGACATGCTGCTGCGCTTAAGACAAGGTACCGGGCGCCTGATCCGCAGCGAGACAGACCTCGGTGTACTCAGCATCCTGGATTCCCGCCTGGCGGCCGGAGCCCGTAACCCGTACCGGGAGCAGGTCCTTGCCGCCCTGCCGTTCACCAAGGTGACGGAGGAGTTCGGGGTGCTGGAGAGGTTTGTGCGTGAGAAGGGAATTCATCGGTGATGAGGGACGGTAGTTGGAGTGCTGAGACGTATGTGCCTATTGTACTTTGTACATTAGATCGAGCTATAAAACTACCCTTCTATCCTTGCTACTGTATTATGTACAGCAGAATTTAGAGATTTTGCCCATATTGGGCCTCTCTCCAGTATTCTACTGTACTAAATACAATAGGGACTATTTTTAGAGGTGTTTTATGAATTTCTATTGCACATAGTGCAATCACCACTGGACTACCCGCTCCATTTCTTCACCAGCCATCCCGCTTCCCCAACTCGCCAGCCTTAATCCGCTCAGATCACCACTTCATCAGCTTCCTGATCTCTGACGCCAGTCTATCCGCCGCTTTGCGGTGGGTCACCCGGGAAGGGTGGAAGTCAACGGCGTAGCCGTCCTCTTCGCGCTGCACCTCGAATTTCATCACCGAGATTCTGCTGTCGCCGGTTTCCCGGGCATAGCGGTCCACCGCCTGCTCCAGGAAAGGATACAGCCTGTCTCCCATGATCCCGAGCGTACACAGAATGGTCGAATCGGGATTATTCCGTCTGACCATTTGTAGAAAAGCGACATAGTTCTCTGCATAATCCGCCTGCTTGGCAGGGTCATCCTTCGTGTACGAATCGTCGTTGGTCCCCAGATTAATAACGATCAGCTCCGGCGTGAATCTGCTGAAATCCCAAGCTATCTCCTGAGGCAGCAGACTGCCGCCGAACCTCCCTTCAGACTTGCCTACCTTCTCGTAGTAATCGGGCAGAAGATGCGTGGTGAGCTTCTGATCATTTTCTGTATAGCCGGTAATAATGCCGTATCCGCTGTAACACACCATACTGTAATCCGCACCAAGCTGCTCTGCGCTCAAGTAGGCATAAGCCTTCGTTACATTTTCTGTAGCCGTAGAAAAGGTATGCAGCGCTTCTTCATCATCCACACCATACCCGCAGGTAATGGAATCGCCGATGAATTCGATCGTATGCTGCGGAGATGGAGTCGGCTTAATCCCTTCCTCAGCCTGCACCGCGATCTCCGCAATGCCAACCGTTGACATGGCTGCTTCAGACAGCTTCGTTATTCTTACAGTAACCTCTTGCTCGGTATCGCTTTCGAACACTGTATACGTTTTGCGTAGCTGATCCACCTGATCGTCTATCACCTGCTGGCCGTTAACACTGATTCCAATCCGGGCCAGATTGTTGCCGGTTGCAGCAATATCATCGCCTTGCAGAGTGATCCGGGCCGCCCGGCCGTAGAATGAGAATTCCACCCCGCTCCCGGAAAGAGCCAGCCACAGCACCTCTCCCATCCAGTGGGTCCGTCCGATGAGTCTGACATGATTAGCTGCCGGTTGGTACGTTTGCATCTGGGACATTCCATAACCTTCCTTCTCTCGTTTCTATTCGTAACAGTAGCAAAGGCGCTTTATATTTTCAATGATATGTTAAGATATTAAGTAATTGTTGAGAAAAGGAGGATCTCAATGGACATCCCCAGAGGGACCTATGGCTTTCGCTTTGCCGAAGATAAGGAGCTGCAGCTGTGCGTATTGTTCGCAGCCGGTTATGATTCCGTCTCCGATCCCGCATACCGCTGGGACGGGATGGAGCGCAGCGACGGCCCGCTGCTGCTGTTCCAGTACACGCTCTCCGGTGAGGGCGTGTTCGAGTCAGAGAACCGGACCTACCGGGTCCGGGCCGGACAGGCTCTGCTGGCGGAAATCCCGGGACCTCACCGGTATTACTATCCGCCGGATGCGGCAGAGCCCTGGGAGTTCCTGTTCCTCCTGCTGCGCCCAAGCCTGATCCTGCCCCACTGGCGCAGATTCCTGCGCGAAGCGGGCGAGGTGCCCCGGCTGCCCGCAGATTGTGCCCCTGTCCGGCTGGCGCGGATGATTGTAATGGATGCCGGAGCGGGCAGAATCTCCGATCCGCTGATCGCCTCATCCAGTGTCTATCAATTCATGACCGAATTGACCCGGATGCAGACAGCTACGCTGCGCGACAGGGACAAATGGTCAGAGAATATTAAGCGCGCCGCTGCATTCATCGAGCAGCATTACCCGCAGATGATCAGCATCGACCAATTGTCAGAGCATGTCTCCCTGTCCAAATATCATCTCATCCGCCGTTTCTCGGCCAGCACCGGCCTGACACCCGGCGCTTATCTGACCCGTGTCCGAACGGAGAAGGCGATGGAGCTGCTCCGGGGGACGAGCTTAAGCATTGAAGCTATTGCACAGCAGATCGGCTATTCCAGCGGAAGCTACTTTATCAAGGCCTTCCGCAGCCTGACCGGACTGACACCAGGCGATTTCCGCAGCGGGGGCGAGAGCCTGATCTACCGCCAGCTCTTTTTCGATTAAGCGCAATATAGTGCTATTCCACTTGCAACATTACTATAGATATTGGGTTTCTCCTTGACTATGATGGATTTATGAGGAGCAATAATCCATCTGATAAGGAGATTACACAATGAATCATAAGCTTGCAGCACCTGTCCCCCCGCTGGGCTGGAATAGCTGGGACTGCTACGGCGCAGCCGTAACCGAAGCGGAAATCCGCGGTAATGCGGAGTATATGGCCGAGCATCTCAAAGACTACGGCTGGAGCTATATCACCGTTGATATCCAGTGGTATGAGCCTGGGGCCGTGTCCTCCCTGTACCGCCCCTTCGTCCCTCTAATCATGGATGAATACTCCCGGCTGATGCCAGCCGAGAACCGCTTCCCTTCGGCAGCGGGCGGTCAGGGCTTCAAGCCGCTGGCTGACTATGTCCACAGTCTGGGACTGAAGTTCGGTATTCATATTATGCGCGGCATTCCGCGTCAAGCCGCCCATGCAGGCACCGCGATTCTGGGGACGGAGGCAACTGCCCGCGAGATCGCGCACACGAACTCCATCTGTCCATGGAATACTGATATGTACGGTGTCGACGCTTCCAAGGAAGGCGCTCAGGCCTACTATAATTCACTCTTTGAACTGTACGCGCAGTGGGGCGTCGATCTGGTCAAGGTGGATGACATCGCCGCTTCCAGACTATACGATACCCATCAGCCGGAGATTACCCTGATCTCCCGGGCAATCGAGAACTGCGGCCGCCCCATGGTCCTGAGTCTCTCCCCCGGCCCTGCTCCGGTAGAATATGCACAACATTTCACCGGACACGCCAACATGTGGCGCATCACGGATGATTTCTGGGACCGCTGGGAGCTGCTGCTGGACATGTTCAGCCGCTGCCGCAGCTGGCAGGGCGTCCCGCAGGCCGGCTCCTGGCCGGATTGCGACATGCTGCCGCTCGGCCACATCGGCGTCCGCTCCGTTGACGGCGGCGGGGATGACCGCTGGACCCGCTTCACCCGGGACGAGCAGCTGACGATGATGTCGCTGTGGAGTATTTTCCGTTCGCCGCTGATCTTCGGCGGCGAGCTGCGGGACAATGACGACTGGACCCTGTCGCTGCTCACCAACCGTGAGGTGCTGCGCATGCAGCGCGAGAGCCATGGCGCCAGAGAAGCCCTTTACAAGGATGAGCTGATCGTCTGGACCGCTGCTCATGACGATGGCACCCGGTATGCGGCCGTCTTCAACACCAGCAACAGTCCGCTGCCGGTTGACCTGAACCTCGAAGAGATCGGCCTCGGCGGCGTGGCCGCAGGTACGGAGCTGTGGAGCCAGACGCCTGCTGAGCTTAGCAGCGGCGTGCTGCAGACCACCGTGCCTCCGCACGGGGTGCGGTTGTATAGCTTCTCGTAGGAGAAGCTAGGCAGAAATACCAACAGCCTGCGGGAATGGAGTAGTTCCATTCCTGCAGGCTGTTTTTCAAACAATATAGATTAAGAATCTTGCTCCCTCTAAAGACTTAGGCCTTCCCCATCGTGCTGATATCAATCACAAACCGGTAACGCACATCCGAGGCCAGCACACGTTCCCAGGCTTCATCAATCTGGTCAGCCGAAATCACTTCGATCTCGGAAGCAATCTGATGTTCAGCGCAGAAATCAAGCATCTCCTGTGTCTCGCGGATTCCCCCGATCATCGAACCGGCAAAGGAACGGCGGTGTCCGATCAGCGAGAAGGCATTAACAGCCAAAGGATCAGCAGGCGCACCAACATTCACCAACGTCCCGTCCAGCGCCAGGAGTGACAGGAAAGCATTGATATTCACCTGCGCACTGACCGTATTAATGATCAGGTCGAAGGAACCGGCCAGCTGCTTAAATGTCTCCGGATCAGTGGTGGCATAATAATGATCTGCGCCCAATTGCAGGCCGTCTTCCTTCTTCTTCAAGGATTGGGATAACACCGTAACCTCAGCCCCCATGGCATGAGCAATTTTTACTGCCATATGCCCCAGCCCGCCGAGACCCACTACAGCCACCTTTTTGCCGGGAGCAGCTCCCCAGTGGCGCAGTGGTGAGTAAGTAGTGATTCCGGCACACAACAGCGGTGCAGCAGCGTCAAGCGGAAGGCTGTCGGGAATCCGCACCACGAAGTCTTCAGTGACAACGATATGCGTGGAATATCCGCCTTGCGTATAGTGCCCGTGGCGGTCAGTCGCTCCATAGGTTCCCGTGTTCCCCTCCAGGCAATATTGCTCCTCGCCTTGCCGGCAGCTGCTGCACTCTCCGCAGGAATCGACCATACAGCCTACCCCGACACGGTCGCCAACTGCATATTTCGTCACTCCAGAACCGATCTGGCTGACAATACCTGCAATTTCATGCCCCGGAACCAGCGGATATTTCACCGGTCCCCACTCCCCGCGGACGGTATGAATATCGGAATGGCAAATACCGGCGTATTTAATCTCGATCAGAACATCCTGCGGCAGCAGCTCCCGGCGTTCGATCGTAGTTAGCTTGAACGGGCCTTCCTGGCTGAATGCAGCGCGTGCGTTAACTTGTATCATAGTGAACCTCTTTTCAATAGAATAGTAGACATCATTCTTTAAGCTTTACAAAGCCTATGATATTCCTTAAAGTTAACTCTAAGTCAAGCCCGAAATATCCAGGACAGGAGAACGATGATGAAGACCTATTCCATAAGCGAAGCGGCAGCGCATTTCAACATGACCCCGCATACCCTGCGTTATTATGACAAAGAGGGCCTGCTCCCTTCTATAGAGAGAACTCCCAGCGGCAAACGTGTATTCAAGCCCTCCGATATGGAGGCCCTGCGGATCATTGAATGCCTGAAGGCCTCCGGGATGCCCATCAAAGAGATTAAGCATTTCATTGAATGGTGCTCCGAAGGAGATTCCACCCTGCAGCGCCGATACGACATGTTCCTGGAGCGGAAGGCTTCCGTAGAAGCGCAGATGGAGGAATTAAGAAAAACGATGGAAGTCATAGACCATAAATGCCACTATTATAAGACTGCCCTGGAAAAGAGTATGGAAGTGGTCCACCAATCCTAACCAGCCGTATGGTTCATCAGCCTCCGCTGCGGTTATCGATACATAGAACGGTTATCGCAGACACATCCTAAGACAGAACCTGCACTTAGAAGGGAGACTGACAGATGAAGGATGATAAAAAAGCTCCGCTTGACGGACGCACCGCAGGCGTCCACCCGATCCCGGAGGGTGAACCCAGTCCGGCGGACGGTCAATCGGAAACAGATAAGCTGGATGAGGTCGTAGGCGCCGTGCTGGGGAATGACCCGGAAGTAGCAGCTCCCGGCCTTGCACCAGATCCGGAAGAGAAGAAGCACCTCAAGAATCCATAGCCTTGTGATGAGGCAGTACACAGCCGGGCCGAACAAGAGGATATCTCTTATCCGGCCCGGCTATTTTATATGCTGATTTTGCCCCCTGCTCCTACTCCTCCAACTCCTTACCATACCCGCGATTCAGCGCTTCACGATAGTATAGTGATCCTATGGCAATATCAAAGGCAGCCATGCCCATCGGATTGAACATGACCGCTTCCTCCTTCGGGAATTTGGCCAGCGCGTTGCCGCAGACCACCTCGACGATGGACGCCGTATCTTCCTTCCGCAGCCCTCTTTGATGATGCATATGTTCAATATCCGTATTCGCACGGCACACTTCGTCCCAGTCATCGACAATAATGGCCGAGGTATAGCTTAAGATAGCCGGGGTGAAATCGCGCAGAGACACATTCAGCAGCAGACTCTGTGCTTTGGGCTTGCGGTCAATATAACCGGAGCTGGAAATTGTACAGGTGATGAACAGATCAGTCCCTTCGTAGGCTTCCTTCCAGGAATCCACAGGCCGCACCCTTGTCCCAAGCTCTTCCGGGATATGATCCAGAGCACCCGGATTCGGATCAAAGATCCGAACCTCCTCCAGCCGGTCCCCAAGCAGCTGATTCAGCATCGACAGATGGAGCTGACCGATCGGCCCGAACCCGACGATACCGGCAATGATTTTACCGGCAAAAGGGTGTACCTTCTCGTATTCCTGGATCATCAGCCCACTGACTGAAGCTGTACGAATCCCGGAGATAAGCGGACTGTTGATGATAGCCACCGGCTTCCCGCTGCCGGAATCATTCAGTATCGTCACCGAGTGGGCACGGGGAAGCTGCCTGCCATGGTTACCGGGAAAACTGGCGATCCACTTGATGCCTGCCATCCCGATCTCTCCGCCCACATAAGCGGGCATAGCAATAATCCGGCTGCTTGGATCTTTATCAAAGAGCAGATAGGGTTTAATCGGCTGGGAGAATTCGTGCGCTGCCATCACTTGGACAGTACTCCGTATCGTATCCATGCACAGTGCCCAGGGAAGATTCATCTGCTCCAGGTTTGTGGTATTCAGATATAACATGCTCAAGGCCTCCTCAGCTTATAGGTCTGGCTGCAATGTGCAAGCCGATCGTATTCTGGATTTCACTGCACTTCTGCTCAGCCTGCTCTGCATCGTCCCCTCCAACCATCACTCGGCCAATCCAGTCAAAATTAGATCTCGGAAAGGACACCTCGCGCCCGGCAGCAATGAAATGCGATCGCAGAATGTCCGCACGCCCCTCTAATTCCTTAAGCCCCGTAACCTCGATCAGCCTGCCGTCAACCGGCGAACAGAATTCCCGTGAAGCAGCACCGCGTGAGACGCTCGGCGTCAACTCCGGGGCCTCCCCCATATGCATACGAAGCACTTCACGCGGCAGGTCAATGCCGGTTGCATATTTAATCATCTCCGGAACAGGCCCGCCGACCATCCGCGGATTAAATTCAATAATCTTGGGACCTTCAGGAGTGAGAGCAACCTCTGTATGTGTGGGGCCAAAGTCAACCCCAAGCGCATGCAGTCCCCGGCGGACCACCTCCACGATCTCCGCCTCATGGCTTAACCGAACCGGAAAGCTGGCGCCAGTCTCTACAAAATACGGAAATCCAACCAGACGGCGGTCCGTAATCCCGATCAGGTGATCCTGCCCTTGATAAGTGACCATCTCCACACTGACCAGAGGTCCGGCTGCATATTCCTCAATGAGCACATCCGTACTTCCATAGAGATTACGCCCAAAATTCCGGTTGTTCACATAGCTGTCGTAAGCCTGCCGCAGCTCTCGCTCATTGTTGACAAAGACCACCCCAATACTCATAGCCCCGTCACACGGCTTAACGATACAGGGATAACCCATGGAATGGGCGTGCCGGCAAGCTTCCTCTATACTGCCTGCGAGCAGTGAACGGGGAACCGGAACGCCGCTCTGAACGCAGATTTCTCTGGATTTATATTTATTCCGGGCATTCTTGGCCGCCAGCGGCTGCATGGTCGGCACACCAATCGCATGCGCAGCTGCCGTTGCCTGAACCACGTAGAATTCCGCAAAAGACATCACTCCGGTCAAAGGGTTCGCTTGATGGTACGCTTTGACAAAGTCAACCACAGCTTCTTCATTAAAGGTGTCCACTTCATGAATGTAATCTACTAACCGGAGCGGGTGGGACTCCAGCGGCTGGCCCTTCAGGTAATGCTGAATATTCTGGGTCAGCAACGTTACGGTGTACCCCATCTCCTTGCAGGCCTGGATACCTGCGATAGACTCATTGCTTTCAACTAGTAACAGGTGCTTCATTGGTTGTATCCTCCTTATAGGCGGGCAGAATTTGCACTTCTTGCTCCAGATACCGCAGCAGCTGTGACAGCCTGGCTTGCAGCGATGCCGAATTCTCGCCTACGATGATTACAGTCATCACGGCATCCACGCTGGAATGAGCCGCGTCCAGCTGTTCGCCTGCTCTAACGCGGGGAACATATTCCTCCACCCATTCAAAGGGCAGCTTCTGCGGAATGGTCTTTACTATCCCTGGACGTTTCGGCATTAGATATACCCCCGCTACCTGTGACGGCCTTGGCACCGGCAGCTTCAGCGGCAGTCCGCATTGCCCCCGGACCCACTCCCGGTTCAGATCTACGTCATACATGGCGCTGATCGACTCACTGATCCGCCCGCCTGCGGTCCGGCTGGCAATTTCACAGAATACCCATTCATCCTCCGGGGTATGGAACATTTCACAATGAAAGGTCGAAACTCCCGGTGAGGGCAAGGCTTCAATGACCTGCTGAACTTCATGAACCAGCCGCTCATACACCGCGCAGCCGGGGCTGAGCAATTCCACGAAGCAATCCTGCTGGAGAATCTCCAGCGGCTTGCAGGAATATTTGCCCACAGAAGCGAAACGGATCTCCTGGCCCATCATCAGCCCATCGATCTCATACATTTCTCCCTCTACGTAGGCTTCAACCATTAAGCCGCTGCCGAGGCCGCGTTCCCATACATCGTTCAATTGCTCCCGGGTCCGTATAATGTCCGTATTCATGGAGCCCATGCCGTCCACCGGTTTAACCACAACCGGCAAGCCGTGCTCCAGCACAAAATCATACAAGTGAAGCGGTGAAGCCAGTCTGCGGAATGCCGGGCAGGATACCTGCGGGCTGACTAAGCTTTTCATCACCGCCTTATCCCTGTAAGCCACTGCACTCTCCAGCTGTTGACCAGGCAGGTGCAGCCGTTCACGCAGCCGGGCCGCACGAATCAGATCACTCTCATCGAGAGCGATGATCAGACGGTAAGGATGTTCCTCATACAATCGTAACGCATCGATCTCTACCCGGTCATTGCTTACCCAGTTGTCGAACACCTGCACAAGGGCAAAGGGTTCCGTTATCTCACCATATGCCGGCGAAGTATACAGGTATACTTCTTCATCCAGATCCTCCAGCCAGGTCAGATAAGGAGCGAAGGCCCGCCTCCTTTGATTCAGAATTAATACCGCCATAGTTTCTCCTCCTCCTTGTGATGAACAGGTGACCGGTTTAGCATTACGTAAAGTACAAGAGACAGTCCAGACAGAAGAGCCAGGGACAACCAGAAATAGGACAGCTTTCCGTAGATGCTCCACATATGTATGAATTGCAGCCCGGTATATACACCGATTCCTTCTCCAAGGGCTGTGGACAATCCGATGACACTGAAATATGTGATACGCAGATCCGGGTGGGCAGCGTTAGAGACATACGCATCTATCGTGGGGATGAATAATATTTCTGCAAGGGTGAACAACGCGACGAATACGTAGTAGCCCCAGATTGAGCCGATGATCGCATTCATTGAGAAAGAAATGCCGAATAGCAGAAACGCCAGCATCAGCCGGTATCCCTCACGCTGGCCTGACAACGCGGTATTCATCCAGCGCCCGACCGGAATCTGCAGCGCCACCACAAGGATTCCGTTCAGCATCAGCAGACTTCCCAGCCTTTCCGGAGCGTTATAATAAGTGCCGATTAAATAAGGAAAGGAATTGAACAATTGGGTGAAGAAGAAGCAGCCGATCATATTGAACAGCAGCACTTTACGGAAGCTTTTATCGAGCAGAACGGTCTGATAGCCTTTCCAGAAGCTTACCGGCTTCCGTTCCCGGTCCATCAGACTACACCCGGGCGGGAAGATACTGAGCAGGATGGCACCTAACACATAAAACCCTCCAACGAAGGTCAACGTGAAGCTTTTCAAGGAGCTAGTCAGCAGAAAGGAGCCGATTAAGGGCCCGGCAATGGCTGCACCGTTCGTATACATATTGGAATTCGCAAAATAAAACAGGGCATTGCCATCCTTACTCCCCACGAAGGACAAAGAAGCCTTGGAGGATAAGCCTCGGACAGAGTAGCCGATCCCGGCAATGATAAGCTGTATAGTAATCAACACCGGAGACTGCCAGAAATCTACCAATGCGATGGAGACCCCTGTTAGCAGGCAGCCGAACCACATGCATTTGAACGGGTCCATGTTGTCCAGCAGGGGTCCGGTAAGGAATCTCGCACTGCGGTAAGACACCGTGAAGATCATAGTAACTACAGCGGTAACCGACAGCGGCAGTCCTTTGACCTGAGACAGATAGACCGTTAATATCGCCGTCATAGCGTAGAAGCCAAGATGGGTAACCAGTGTGTTCAGACAAATGGCAAACACCGGCCGGGGCACCTTTAAGTTTCGGAAAAGATTCATGTGACTGCCTTCCTTGCCGCCAGATCAGCAGCCATACGTCCGATTAATTCCTCTGGCGAATGACGCTGCAGGAATCCGCACACTTTAGCAGGCTGGCCGCACAGATAACAGCGGCGTGAAGGAGCCCCCAGCTCATGCCTGCCCATTGCTTTTCCCGATGAATCATAAATATCCATATCCCAATAAGCGCTAAGCGGATGCTCCCCTTCAAAGGACAGACAGAATAGCTTCAGTGCCGCCGCATCCGCAGATACCTGAAGATAAGCAACCGGGCCAAGCGCTAACTCTATCCGCTCCAGCGCAAGTATCTTATAGGCCGCCCCCACCAGAGCTTCCTGCAAAGCCTCCATACAGAGCTCGAATAGTTTATAGGCAACAGCCAGCCTCTTATCCGGCCCCGGAATATTCATCATAACCTGGATCAGCGAGCCTGCTGCCGGATACCGGGCCTCTCTTAGCTCATGGAGGCGCTCCCGGTCGCGAAGGATGGCTGATACAGCGGAATCGTTCGCCACACTCTTTCCTCCCCCTGATTCTCAGTCCACAAATGCAAAGCAAGCGTCATGGCCAGCAGATCGGCTGATCCGCCGGGAGATAGGGAACGGAGACGGAAGTCCTCCTCCATGTTGCGGATGTAGGCTCTGCCTTCAGAGGTGAACAGACTCCCCCGGTCCAACGCCGCTAATGCACTCGCCTGAGTATAGTCAATCCTTGTCCTGTCGAAATTGCGGTTCAGCAGCGTGGTATCCTGTACCACAGCCATCAATGATAGCAAGCAGTGGATCAGCGCCGTCCGCAAATCTGCTCCTTGTTGAAGCGCCTCACGCAAGGCAGGCAAGCCCTGCTGAAGAATGGACGGAAATCCGTCTATAACCTCGCCCCGTATCCCTCTAATCCCCCACTCCCTGTAGGCGCGTCCGCCCGTGCTTGCACTGTGCGTCTCCTCCAGAATGTCCGCCAATTGTGCCCGGAGCGGATACTCAGCCAGCCTTCCAGCCAAGCGGCATATCTCCTGCGGTTCTGCTGAACCTGTTGGACGTTGACTCGTCATTCCGGCAGCCGCGCATAGAATCAGTCCCAGGAAGATCGTTCCTTTATGGGTATTCACCCCCCCGGTAGCTCCTAGCATATCAGCCTCGGCCCGCCGCCCGGTCTTCTGGAGCATCCTGAACAAATCCTCCCTGCCGGTTCGGCCCCCGGATTGTTCTATGCCGAGGCGCGCAGCTTCCTGGTAATAAGGTTGAATGCGGAGTGCGCTTCTCAGAAAAGTGTAAATATCCATATCCGCGTGACATCCGTTGCTGACAGCCGACACCAATCCAGGGGAAGGCCAGCTCACAACCTCGGCCAGAACACTGTAGACCATCGTTTCGGCAATCCAGGCCGCTGTATCTTGGCCGGAAGCAGTCACTTTACGCTCTCCGGGATAGCCGCAGGCCAGTGTTCACTCTGTAGACCGTACTGCTGCAGAAAACTCCATACTACCCGTTCCAGGCCAAGTCCGATGCAGCCCGACCATGTCTCAGCGTTGTCCCTCAGTCTAAAGTTAAAGGTCTTTGCAAAAAAATCGCCGTGCGTGTCATAGGAAGCAATCGAAATCGTGTCGTTCTTATACGGGATATCCGCACGAACCTCGTATTTCACATGTTTGGGCACTTTGAAATTCTGCTTCACCTTACCCGGCAGGAAGAATGGATCATTGGCTAAGGCACACTCACCTTTCAGCCCTGCCGCTTCCATCCACTCGATGGTCCACCCTAATGTCAAATCACGCATCCGGGTGACATATTCGGGAGTACCCAGAAATACGAATTCACGCATGGTGAAATTTAATAACCGTTCAAGCAGATATACACGTTTGCCCTCATTGCGGAAGGACTGGCCTTTGAGTACAAAAGCGGTATTATCCTCAAACACCTGATCCTCCATTTCCATATAGACCTTATAGCAGGGGGCAGATTGCAGAATATAGGGAGGCGTCTCCAGATAGGGGCCGCAGTCCTGCGGCAGCTTCCCGTTATTCGCGGATACATCTGCAGCGAAGGATTTCATTGTCTCATGATCATGGCTTAAATGGGTGGCCAGCAGCAAATGCATTGGTGCGCTATGGAAGTAATTCATCTTCTCGGCGAACGAAGCAGGCAACAAGACCGAATACTGCCGCTGCTGACAATCCCCGATTCTCCGGCCGACATAATCCACATAACTCTGGTCAAAATACTCCAGCAGAGTGATGATCGGACGATGGTACGCCAGCTCCTGATTCTTCAATAAAGTCAGCCATCTCTGCTCCAGCAGGTCATCCGAGATATTCCGCTGATTGCCCGGCGTGCAGCAGGAGCACAGCTTCTCCAGCGGCGGCTCATCCAGCTCCACCATATTCAGCTCAGGCTCCAGTATTTCAGCGGATGATGCGGATGCCTCATCATGCTCCGGGGTGAAACGCTCCAGGAAAATAGCAACCTCCCGCTCGATCTGCTCCCTGGGATAAGACGATAGATAGGTGACGCTGATCCGCTTCCCTTGAATCGGGTCGACCTGCACCTTATGGGCAGATACATTTTGCAGGAACATATGGGTGAACACAGGGATTTGCAGCTTATTCAGAGTCACAGGCTCAGGCAATTCCAATCGGTATGTTGTGAACATAACAGCCTCCTACGCTATTGAAATTCCGTATATGTCTTGGACGACGGCCACCTGGTCCGGATGGATTACAGAACGCCCCGTGAAGCCGTATTCCCTGGAGAGCAGACAATCCTCGCGGAACCCCTCCAGATCACGATAAGCCATGTAAGTGGTGTCAAAGCATTGAAGGCCCACACTGCGGCAGTATTCCCCCAGCTTCTGCTTGGCCTTCCGGACCTCCAGGGCCGGGTCCACAAGTCCCTTAGCCACACAGTCATCGAAATAATCCGTTCCTCCAAAGGTAAAAGCATAAATATTCTGGCTGGCCTGATGAATCTCTCCGAGATTGAATATAGCCTCACAGCATTCAATCATGACTTCATAGCTGGGTGAATAGTTCAAGCTACGCTGGTGTATAACATCCTGCACCTTGCGTTCCACTTGCCGTAAATCCTCCGCCGTCCGGACCATGGGCAGCCGGATTCGGGCAGGGCGCTCTGGCACAAGCTCTTCCAGATCCTGCTCCCAGTGAGGGGTATGAACACTATTCACGCGGACAATGAGCGTATGCTCCGAGTCGCTGCTGAATTCCTGAAGGGCATTCTTGACCACATATCTTGCTTCAAGCTTCTTCTCCTCCGGCGTACCGTCTTCCAGACAGAGAATAATATTCATAGGATAGAAGGTCATAGCGTACTCTATGTAATTCGGTTTGTATCCCGGAACATAGAAATAGACTAAGGGTTCGGCAGCTACACTCATCCTGTTACACCTTCCCGCTGATTAACCGGGTTCAGAGAGTAGGCCAAGGCTTCGCAGCGGCTGCGGATGACCCACTCATTGGCACCATTGAACCAGATCTGGGGAGACAGATCCGCCAAGCCATACTGCTTCAGAATGGGAACAACATATTCATAGACTTGGCGGTCCGTAAGCTCCGGCACCATATTCATGCATTGCATTGCAGCGTGGCCTTCTTCGATGACAATTTTAATATCGCTAGATTCTATCGATCCGGCACTGACATTCATTAAGAACCGACCTCCAATGAGTAATATAGAGCCTCCAGCAGAAAATAATCGCCCCAGATCTGGGACTCTCCTGCGGCTTGAACGACATGCAGCGGCGTGCTGGCATGCACCAGCAGTCCCTCATGCTCCGGACCCGGGGGCGCATACTCCGCAGAAATCAGAACATCGAGCACCCTCTCTGCTTCTTGCCGGAACTGCTGGCGTAAGGGATCATCAGGGCTTAAGGCTGCGGCAAACTGGTAGAATGCAGAGCAAGCGATCGCAGCAGCCGAAGCATCCCTCATAGCCGTCTCCTGATGGGACAGCATCAGATCCCAGGCCGGAACACCATCCGAACAGACATGGGCTAAGTAGAATGCAGAGAGCCGCTCAACCTTTGTTCTCCACTCCTCTTCATGACCCAGCACATACATTTGAACTGCTCCATAGAGTGCCCATGTGTGGCCTCTGGCCCACACCGATGCTGAGCTGAATTTGGCGTTCTTGTTGTAGGGCTGCTCCGGGGCTCCCGTAAGTGAGTCCATTCTCATATATTCGTAAGTGAAGCCGTCTTCCCTCATCAGCGCAGCACTTGTAATCTGTGCTGATTCGATGGCAGCGGCGCGATAGCGCTCCTCACCGGTTATCCGATAGGCCCATAGCCACAACCGGATGTTCATCATACTGTCGACGCCTGCATAGCGCTTCCCCTCGGGCAGCCAATTGCATTCCAGATAACCGCCCGGGAGACGCGAATCAAAGAGGCTGTCAGCAGCTTCAAGCGCAATCGTTCTGTATGCTTCCTTACCGGTCAGATCGTACCCGAACGCATAAGAATAATAGAACAGGAAGCCAATATCCTGATAATCCCCCTGCTTCTTATAAGGCTCAATTCCGCCGATCCAGCGGTCAGCCTCTTCCATATAGAGAGGATCGCCGGTCAACTGAGAGAGCCGGTAGAGAAGTCCAATGAAGAAGCCGGAAGACCACTTATCCTCCAGCATATATCTTCCGTTGTTCGTAACATAAGGAAGCCTAATCTCACCGGAGAGTGGCATAGAAGCAAGCTTGTCAAGCTGCCTGCGGGTCTGTCTGACGGCACGGTCAATCACCTCATTACGTAAGGAAACGGTAATCTCCAGCACCCCCGATCATATTTTCACAGCGCTTTTACCCAGTTCAATTCCAATCTGCTCCAGCCATTCATCCGAAAAAATAGTATTGTAGTACCGGTCTCCGCGATCTGGAAGAATCGCAAGCACTTTGTCCCCGCCAGGCAGGCGGCGGGCAAGCTTAAGGGCCGCGAACACCGCTGCACCTGCGGAGCCGCCGACCAGCAGCCCTTCTTCCTTAACCAGCCTGCGGGTGGTGGAGAAGGCCTCTGCATCCGAGACATGCGTAATCTCGTCATACAGCTCTCTTCGCACATTGCCCGGTACTATAGCTGAACCAATGCCAATCTGATGTCTGACACCCGGGGGCTTCCCGAAGGTAACCGAGCCGGCAGCATCAACGGCCATAATCTTTATGTGCGGGATATGTTCTTTCAGGCCCAGGCTACACCCGGTAATGAGACCGCAGGTGCCTGCCGGTATCACTGCCCACTGAAGCTCATTACCGAACGCCTCATAGATTTCAAGCGCGGTCGTTTGTCTGTGTGCCTCAGGATTACTCGGGTTATTATACTGATTAGGCCAGAATGCTCCCAGTTGCTTGACGAGCTCCTGTACCTTGTCCAGGCGGGCTCTAAGATAGTTGCCATACTCATCAGCCTGATCAACCATTACCGTCTCCGCACCATAGGCCTGGATAATACTGAGATTGACCAGACTGATCTTGGGATCGACCACACATATCAGCTTGTACCCCTTTTGCCGTGCCACAAGCGCCAGTCCGATGGCCAGATTCCCGGAGGAGGATTCAACAATCGTGCCGCCGGGCTTCAGTTGTCCCGCTGCCTCCGCTTGGCTGATAATATAGAGCGCCGTGCGGTCCTTCATGCTGCCGCCGGGATTAAGCCCCTCCAGCTTGATGAATACCTGCGCCCCATACGGGTCCGGAAGATAATTCAGTTTAACAATAGGCGTGTTCCCAATTAATTGCAGCACATTGTCGTAGATCAAACCTATCACCTCCCAAGGCATATTCTCATAGATTTTTCTATAAAAAGTAAAATAAATACATTTGAATCATACACTTCTATCCTAATAAATGTAAATATATTAAAAATTTTTATCACTTTGATTCAAAATTTCTATAAAAATCCATCAACTTGAATTTCTATTAGTGAACATTTCGCAACGACTTCTCTCTAAAGCGTTTGCCCGGACGGGTTCCCGTTTAATGAATGGGAAGATTTGAACCAGAGGAGGCGACTGACTTGGCGAAGAAGCAGGACAAGCTGTGGCATGCCATGGACAGCCAGCGTACGCTGGAAGCATTGGAGACAAGCAGGGAACAGGGATTGAGCGGCAGCGAGGCAACCGCGCGGCTGAACCGCTATGGAAGGAATGAGCTGCCGGAAGGTAAAAAATCGCCGGCGGCCCTTAAATTTGTGAAGCATTTCAATGATGTGCTGATCTACATTTTGCTAGTTGCTGCCGTCATTATGGCCCTGCTCGGCCATTGGACCGATACCATCGTCATCATTATCGTAGCCATCGTCAACGCGGCCATCGGTTTCGTGCAGGAGCACCGGGCCGAGCAAGCGCTGGAGGGCATCAAGAATATGCTGTCCCCGGAAGCTCAGGTACTGCGGGACAGCAACCCGGCGGCCATCGAAGCGGCAGAGCTGGTGCCGGGCGATATCGTGCTGCTCAATACGGGCGACCGAATCCCGGCAGATCTCAGGCTGCTCAGCAGCAGTAATCTGAAGGTCGAGGAATCGGCGCTGACCGGCGAATCCACCTCTGTGGAGAAGCAGACGGAAGCGCTGGAGGAGGACGCCCCGCTTGGTGACCGGACCAACATGGTTTTCTCGGGCACAACCGTTGCTTCCGGGACAGGAATTGGAGTAGCGGTAGCAACCGGCGGCAAGACGGAGCTCGGGAAAATTAACCAGTCCATCGCCTCCGTGGAGGAGATCCGCACCCCGCTTTTGCAACAGACCGCCCGTTTCGGCAAAATGGTGTCGGTTGTTATCGTAGCCGTCGCCGCCTTGATGTTCGGCTTCGGCTACGGGCTGCGCGACTATGAGACCGGAGAGCTGCTGCTGTCGGTCATCGGACTGGCTGTAGCGGCCATCCCCGAAGGCTTACCGGCCATTCTGTCCATTATATTAGCGATCGGTGTGCAGAATATGGCACGGAGAAAGGCCATCGTCCGCAATCTGCCTTCTGTAGAGACGCTGGGCGCGGTCTCCGTCATCTGCTCCGATAAAACGGGAACGCTGACCAAAAACGAAATGACCGTCACCTCTGTAGTAACGTCCATGCATGAATACGGGGTTACGGGAACCGGATACGCGCCTGAAGGTGAGATTATACGGGATGAAGACAAGGTGGCCGATCCAGAGCAGGACCGGACGCTGAAGCATCTGCTGATATGCGGGGTGACCTGCAACGATTCTGTGCTGACGGAAGAACAAGGGCAGTGGAAGCTTCAAGGCGATCCTACAGAAGGCTGCCTGCTGACGCTTGCGGGCAAGGCCCAATCTGAAGTTACTGAACTGAAGACGCGCTCCAAGCTCCCGTTCGACTCCGAATACAAATACATGGCGGTCCTGACAGAATACGAAGGACGTTCGGTCATTTATATCAAAGGTGCGCCGGACCGTCTGTTTGAAATGGCAGACCGGCAGGCGGAGGACGATGGCGAGACTCCGTTCGATGCTGATTTCTGGAACGGCCAGATGCAGGCCCATGCCCGCAAGGGACAAAGGGTCATCGGACTGGCGATGAAGGAGCTGCCGGAGGACTCCTCCCCTGAGCAGATAGACCATGATGATCTGAAGGAAGGACTGGTGCTGCTGGGGCTGGCAGGGATCGTCGATCCGCCGCGTGATGAAGTCGTGGATGCGATCCGCGAGTGCCAGAACGCCGGGATCGAGGTCAAGATGATTACAGGCGACCATAAAGAGACAGCGATGGCTATCGGTGAACAGCTGGGCATCGGCGACGGCAAGCATTCGATTGAAGGCCGGGAGCTGGACAACCTGTCTGCGGAAGAGTTGAAGGAAGCTGCACAGAAGTATTCCATCTTCGCCCGCACCAGTCCGCAGAACAAGCTCCAGCTGGTCGAAGCGCTTCAGAGCAGCGGCAATATCTGTGCCATGACCGGTGACGGAGTGAATGATGCCCCGGCGCTCAAGCGGGCAGATGTGGGCGTAGCTATGGGCATCAAAGGCACCGAAGTATCCAAGGATGCCTCGGAAATGGTTCTGGCCGACGATAATTTCAGCACCATCGTCAAGGCCGTCAAGGAAGGCCGGCGTGTGTACGACAATTTGAAGAAAACCATTCTGTTCATTCTGCCGACCAACGGTGCAGAAAGCTTCCTGATCATGGCGAGCATCCTGCTGGGCACGATGATTCCGCTGACGCCGATCCAGATTCTGTGGGTCAATATGGTCAGCTCAGTCACGGTCTCCCTGGCACTGGCGTTTGAGCGGATTGAGCCCGGAGCGATGAAGCGGCCCCCGCGCAATCCGGCGGCCCCCCTGCTCAGCGGCTATTATATCTTCCGCATTCTGTTCGTATCCGTATTGCTCGGCGGGGGAACCCTGGCCATGAACATGTCCATGCTCAGCAATGGATATGAACAGGCTGTCGTCAATACAGTGACCATGCAGACCATCGTCCTGGCGCAAATGTTCCATCTCTTCAACTGCCGCACCGAGCTGGGACCGGCAATCCGCAAGGGATTTTTCGACAATAAGGCGGTCTTCGTCGTATCCGGCCTGCTGGTCGTACTCCAGCTGTCCATCACCTATCTGCCGTTCATGAACCGGGTGTTCGGCACAGTGCCGATCGGCCTGCCCTACTGGTCCTTCCCGCTCCTCATGGGAGCCGCGCTGTTCGTAATTATTGAGCTTGAAAAGGCGGTTACGCGCGGAATTATCCGCCGCCGTCATGAGAGTGTAGACGCCAGCGGGAATGGTGACCATTCGGCTGCTGCTTGAGTAGAATAGATACTGTTCTTCCTTTCTATATAGCATCAGTAACAATACTTCTGTAATACCTAATGGTCACCACGGTAAACATCAGATAGATGACGATATATGCAACCATGCTGATGAGGATGGGGGTGAGCATACTTGCGGCGATGAGGACCGAGCCGACGTTAAGCGCAAACGCAGCATGAATTAACCCGATCCCCAGAGGAATTAAATAGACAAAAAGCTGTTTGCGGATGATGCCTTTCATGATGTCGCCGACTTGAAATCCAAGCTGCCGCAGGGTGCGGTAATGGGCTTTCTCTTGTTCAGCCTCGGTCATTTGCTTGAAGTACAGGATACTTCCCGTGGACAATATAAACACAAATCCCAGGAAGCCGGCAATAAAAATGAGCAGCCCGAAGGTCTGGCGCGATCCCTCATAGGCGGATTGGAAGTCCGTGAGATACCGGTCACTGTCCACATTCGACAGGAAGATGTCAGAAGCAGCCCCTGCTTGCTCAGGGTCCAGCACATTAAAGACCTCATAGGTCAGGAATTCTTTGTACTCCTCCTTCTGAATACTATCTCTCATTCGCTCGAACGTATCACCCGAGACCAGCAATTGATCCCCATAGAAAATGTAATTCATCACGTTCGCAAGCTTATACCTGGAGACGGACAGACGGTCTGCTTGATCGCTTGATTCATACAGCACCTCTTGGGGAGAGACAATCTCCCTTCCTTCTATCACCGCCCGTGAACTATAATAGATGCCTTCACCATCCTGGGGATGCTCCAGATCTAACCCAGCCTGCGCCATCTGCTCTGCGGAGAATAGCAAAAACGTGCTGTCCATCTCATCTGCTGTTGAACCCTGATCCACCCATACGCCATGAAACCGGATGGCCTCGACTCGATGGCGGTCGAATGCAATCTGCTCCTCTTCTAACCGGCTGGAGATCTTAGCGGCTTCCTCAGGCATATTCTCCACGGCAAAGTCAAAGGGCATCGACAATCTCACATCGCTCCGCGTGGAATAATATAAGGAATAGGACAGGGACACCATCGTAATTGTCATCGCAGACAACACGGTAATTAAGGTTAGGGAATTGGCGTGACCCTTGATTCTGTGCATTAACGGGGCGACTGACAGGCTGTTATACAAGCCCAGATTTCCGTTCCTCCTGTTCCGGTATACATTGAGAATCCAGCTTATGGTCGTATGGAAAATCAGATAGGTTCCCAGTATCGTACTTGCGAGCACGAGCAACATCAGGAACATCAGTATATCGGTGTTGGTAACAATTAATGTAGACAGATAATAGCCACACCCGATCAACCCTAATCCGGCTATTCCCAACATGCCTGAGATGATGCTTGGACGTTTGACCGGGGAATCCTGCCTATGATTAGCCTGGAACAATTGCAGTAGCGTACTGTGGTATACCGTCCATATGATCTGTACCGAGGTGACCACAATTAAGCAGGTAAACACAGCAAGGGTCTGGAGGGCAGCCGTGCCGGAGAACGTTAAGCCAATCACCGCTTCAAGCCCTAACAGGTTCATGAACAGCAGCTGGAAGAGCCGTGAGAGCAGCGCCCCGACCCCCATGCCAATCAGCAGTGCACCCAGACCCAGCATAGCGTGCTCCAGGATCAACACCCGGGCAACCCAGGCTTTGGATAAGCCGATTAACTGATACAATCCGATCTCTTGACTGCGTCTTCGGATGAAGATGCCCGTAGCGTACATGGTAAACACAATGGTGATTACAATGAGCAATATTCCGGCGACTTGTAAGGTCGTGGAGAAGTCCATACTGGATTTCACCATCGTTACAATCGTCTGATCATTCTGCAGAGTCGAAAAGATAAAATACAAGCTGATGCTGAAAATCATCGCAAAAAAGTAGAGGTAGTACATCTTGAGGTTCTTGCGCATACTGCGAATGACTAATTTCCGTAGAGTCATTGCTGGCTGCCTCCTCCGAGTACGGCCTGCATATCGAGAATGTCCTTGAAGAAGGCTTCCCTCGTCTTGTCACCCTTGTACAATTCCGCGAACACTTTACCATCCTTGAGGAAAATGACACGGCTGCAATAGCTGGAGGCGAGCGGGTCATGTGTAACCATCACAATGGTGACCTGCCGGGTCTGGTTAATCTCATGCAGATTCCCCAGCAAGTTAGAAGCAGCTTTGGAATCAAGAGCCCCGGTAGGCTCATCCGCAAAAACAAGCGAAGGCGAGTTAATTAACGCCCGTGCCGCAGAGGTACGCTGTTTTTGGCCGCCTGAGATTTCAGCAGGGTACTTGCCCGCCAAATCCATAATATCCAGAATCCCGGCAATGGCATTAAACTCCGCCTCGGCCTGACTATTGCTTATACGGGTTAACGACACCGGCAGCAGGATATTCTCTTTGACCGTTAAGGTATCGAGCAGATTGTAATCCTGAAAGATAAAACCCAGGTGCTTACGGCGGATGTCGGAAAGCTGGCTATCCTTCATTTTGGAAATCTCGTATTCTTGTATAAAAATCTGCCCCGCTGTGGCACGGTCAATCGTAGCTAAGGTATTAAGCAGAGTGGTCTTGCCGGAACCTGAAGGCCCCATGATTCCCACGAACTCCCCCTCCAACACCCGCAGGTCGATCCCCTGTAACACCTGCTGGGCATTTCCTTTGGCACCATAAGATTTACGCAAGCCTTCAGCCAATAAAACAGTCTTCGTTGCGCTCTGATGTTTCATCTGAGCCCCTCCCATCCGGTTGTTATATACACAGTGTAAAGGGTTCTACGGCCCCGGGTCGCAAGCTTTAGGTGATAAAAAGAGGCCTAATGTGATATTTTTGTCACCTTGCTTAAAATAAAAAGCAGCCAGGTTGTATATATCCTGACTACTTCATTTATGCCCATTTTACACTAAGGACCGTCTAATGCGTTCAAATGGATTATCACTGGAGAATATCATCCGAACCGATGTACCTTCGCCAATAGCCGAGTCAACTTCCAGCCGGATGTGCAGCTTCTTGCTTATTTCCTTGGCAAGATACAGTCCCATGCCCGTGGCGGAGTGCTGGACTCTCCCGTTCTCTCCGGTAAAACCTCTATCAAATATTCGCGGCAGGTCATGCGCCTGAATGCCGGGCCCTTCATCTGTAATCGTTACGGTGACGAATTCATGCTCATCGGGGGCGATATGAATAGTTACCTTTCCATCCGCCCGGCTGTATTTAATCGCATTCGTTAGGAGCTGTCTCATTACAAATCCGCACCACTTTTTGTCCGTGTATACAGCACACTCTGTGTCCCCCGTCAGATCAATGGATATATTTTTTTCCATACACCAGGTGGCCAGCTCGCGAACCTCTTCCCTGATCAGGTCCTGCACCCGCTGCTTCTCCGGGAGTAAGTCGGAGTCTATGTTAGCCAACCGCGAAATATACAGCTGCCGGTCAATTAACAGGTGCATCCGGAGCCATGGCGCGTCCAGCCTTTGCGCCAGTTCATTCGAACGATGGGCATCCATGATGATCTTCATCGCTGTAAGCGGCGTTTTCACTTCATGCACCCAGGAGGACAGATCATCATGCTCCATCCGCTTGGCAGATTGATACTCACGGTGCCTGTGCTCATCATGCTTATGAATGTTCTGCAGAAGAGTATAGATCATCCCCTCTGGATAACGGCTGCGCGGTTCCGGGATATTCACAAACCAGTCCTCTTCCACCCCGTTAGACAAGCTAAGCAGAGACTTATAATAAGCAGTTTCCTTCTTGTACCTCCAGATCAGGAAACCAGCACAGACCGTTAGGAACAGAACATTCAAATAGAGCAGAGATTGAGGCTCCACACCGATACCATCGTCGAATTGGATCAGAGCGTTGGTAAGCAGCAGCAGCAGACTCATTAAGCCAATCCAGCTTTTTTTATAAATAAGATAAGCGATGAACAACGGATACCTCCCTCCTACAGCGTGACGGCCATATAGCCAAGACCTTTTTTGGTGACAATCCCTTCAGCTAATTGGAGAGCAGCAAGCTGTTGCCGTAACCTGGTGATGTTGGCAGTGAGCGTATTGTCATTCACATATTGATCATCGTCCCACAGCTTCTTCATCAGTTCATGACGGGAGACGATCTTATGATTAGACCGGACTAACGCCGCCAGAATCAGCAATTCATTTCTCGTCAGGCTAATGGTCTTCCCATCCTTATAAATTTCGCCGCTGTGTACATCAATCAGTGCCTGATTCCACTCCATCATATCCGGGGATACCTCTTCATACGTATACGTGCGGCGCAGTACCGCCTGAACCTTGGCAAGCAGGACATCCATATGAAAAGGCTTCTGGACGTAATCGTCCGCCCCTAGGTTCATCGCCATGATCATATCCGTTGGATGATCTCTGGAGGACAGAAAAATAATCGGAACCTTGGACACGGCCCGGATCTCCCTGCACCAATGAAAGCCATCGAATTTGGGAAGCTGGATATCTATAATCACCAGATGCGGCCGATGCTCAGCAAAGGCTTCCATCACCCCAGCAAAATCACTGGGGCTGCTTACTTCATAGGACCACTGGCTTAAGCTTTCTCGAAGCGCTTCCAGAAGCAGAGCGTCATCCTCAATAATAAAGATGTTCCTATTCATGATTCGCAGCCCTTTCTGTCAGTATACTTAGCAGGCCATTCTATACGCCCGTCAGCTAATGGTACCATTTTGGCAAGGATTGCAACAACAAGGTTAAGGAATTATGATGGATATCAGCATGGTAAGTGCCCGGGAGGTAGTTAAATGTCAAAAACAATATTAGTTGTCGACGATGATGAAGAAATCGTAAAACTCATCACCAAGACGCTAAGGTACGAGCAATTCGCTGTAATTACGGCAAGCTCCGGGAGAGAAGCCCTATCTGCGGTGGAGGATCACCCTATTGATTTCATTGTTCTCGATGTCGTCATGCCAGATATGAGCGGACTGGATGTCTGCAGAACGATCCGGTCGTCTTATAATGTTCCGATTATGTTGTTAAGCGCACGGGATCAGGACATTGATAAAATTGTCGGTCTCGAAATCGGCGCGGATGATTACATGACCAAGCCGTTCAGTATTCAGGAGCTGGCCTCCAGGATCAAGGCTCATTTCCGCAAAGTGGACAGGCTGCACAAAGAGTGGGGCGAGCTTAGTCCTGCCAAAGACAAGGCCGATGCTCCGCTTATTTTGAATGACAAAACGTATGAAGCCTTCCTCTACAGCCGGAAACTCGACTTATCCGCGAAGGAATTTCAAATTCTGTCTGTCCTGATGCGTCACCCCAACCAGGTACTGAGCCGGGAGCAGATCTATGAGAACGTCTGGGGAGATGAATACGGAGAGATCAATACCGTAACGGTTCATATCAAGAATATCCGCAAGAAGCTGGGTCCTGAGCAACACTTCATCAAAACCATTTGGGGCATAGGCTATAAATACACGGAAAGAGAGCAATAGGATGAAACTGAAAATCAAGCTTCCCCTGTTATTCCTGCTGATGCTGCTGATTCTGATGTTCTCGATTGGTTTGTATTTAAAGTTTATCTTTGCCGTATATTCCCCCATACGTACCACTTTGCTGGACTCACCATATGTAGTATTACTGCTGCCCATCTTCGTCATCGCCGGCTGCATATTTTCCATTCTGATCATCTATATTCACTTCCGCATCGAGCAGCCCATCCGGCGTCTGAATGCCCGGCTGGAGGAAGTCAATGTGGTCCGTCCCCTGCCTCCGCTGGCTTTGAAGCGTAAGGACGAGATCGGAGAGCTATATAATCACTTCAATAAGATGGAGCATCGGCTTCAGCTCGCCCACAGAGAACAGACCGATATGCTTGCCGCCATCGCCCACGATTTGAAGACACCCCTGACCTCGATTAACGGCTTCACTGAACTGCTGGCTACACACCAGAACTTACCCGAAGCTGAGAAGCAGGAATATTATGAATTAATTCAGCGGAAGTCCGCCTATATGGTGGAGCTCCTCAATGATTTCTCCAGCTTCACCAAAGAAAAATCGGAGCTTGAATCCATGACCGCCAAGCCTGTAAAGGCGACAGAACTATTCGCAGACATTGCTTTTGAATATGAGTATGAGCTGGCGGGACTTGATATTGAACTGGTTTGCCGCCATTCCTTCACGGACAGCATATGGCTGACGGTGAATGAACCGATGCTCCGCCGGGTGTTCGGCAACCTGTTCAGCAATGCCGTTAGATATGGCGGGAAGCCGGATCTGAAGGTGTATATGACCGGATATCTGCGGGAGCATCATGCCTATTTTCAAATAGAAGATAATGGAATTGGCGTACCGGATCAGGACATGTCTTCACTGTTCCTCAAATTCTTCACGGTGGATCCGTCGCGGCAGATCCGCAAGGGCGGACTCGGGCTGGGGCTGGCCAGCTGTAAGTCGATAATTGAGCATCATGGAGGCGAGATTACGGCCTTCTCCTCGGAGTATGGCGGTCTGGGGATCCGATTCAGTCTGCCTTTATAGTTTTTTATATTCTCTTCAGATCTGTTTATTTTTCCTTTAATGAAGCTTCATGTTTGGATGTGACAATAGGTTGTAGCAGGATACAACAATCACTGGAACCAAGCAGGAGGTCGGAGGAAGAATGAGTATTCTATCCAAGAAAAGAATCGGCAGCACGCCCGCGATACAAATTGACGGAGTGTACAAAAGGTTTGGCGACTATACCATATTAAACAATCTTTCGCTGGAGGTCACCCGGGGTGAGATCTTCGGATTCCTGGGACTGAACGGCGCCGGGAAGACAACGACGATCAAGATGCTGCTGGCGATGATCAAGCCTAACTCGGGCTCGCTCTATATGTTAGGTGAGAAGGTCGACGCCGGAAACTCTAAATTATGGAGCAAAGTCGGGTATTTGGAGGAGGCGACCTTTTATCCGGATCTGACTGTAACGGAGAATCTGGAGATCGCAAGACGTATGCAAGGAGTCCCGGACAAGGATGCCGTATCTCAGGTGATCTATAAGCTGGGGCTGGAGCCGCACAAAAAGAAAAAAGCAAAGCATCTCTCCCTCGGGAACAAGCAGCGCCTGGGACTGGCCAAAGCGATGATTCACAACCCGGAGATTCTGATCCTGGACGAGCCGATCAACGGTCTTGATCCCGCAGGCGTAGCAGAGATACGGAATATGTTATATAATCTGGCGCACAATTTCGGCATCACGGTGTTTATATCCAGCCATCTGTTAGAGGAGCTCTCGAAGGTGTCCACACGGATTGGGATTATTCATGGCGGTCAGCTGGTGCAAGAGGTCGCAATGGATAAGCTGGAGCAGTCCTTGGAGAAAAGCCTGGTCGTGAACGGCCGGAACAAGCCTGCCTTAAAGAAGGTGCTGGAGGCGAATGGCTATGACTTTGTGGATACGGCGGACGGCGCTGTTAAACTAACCAACGAACATGCGGCAGATCATCCGGAACGGCTGGCCGAACTGCTCGTGCAAAGCAATCAGCCGCCAACGTCACTTCGGGTGGTTACAGAGGATCTGGAAGGCTATTTTCTCCGCACCATCGGGGTTAACAGGGGGATTAAATAATGAATATTCTATCGGTGTTACATTGTGAGCTTCGCAAGATTATCCGCTCGAATGTGTTCTGGATTATGTTCCTCGTTCTAGGCTTCGGGCCCATCATGATGGGCGTCGGAAATGTATTATCCAGTGAAGCCGGCGGTGTTACCTGGGAAACGTATTTAAACGGATTGCTGGAGACGCTTGCCCCGCTGGGACTGATCGGCTACACCTTTGTGGCGGCATGGGTATTCGGACGGGAATTTTCGGACCGGACCATCAAGGATTTACTGGCCAAGCCCATTTCCCGGGCGAAAATTGTATTGTCCAAGTTTCTGGTCATTTTAGCATGGTGCCTGCTGCTGTCCATCTATATGTTTGCCGTAGGTCTTGCCGTAGGAGCTATCCTCGGTGTTGCAGGCGGGTCCGCCGCTTTCATTTGGAGCTTGTTCCTTAAGTTCCTCATTACCTCGCTGCTATTCATTTTGGTGACTGCGCCAAGCATTCTGTTGGCTAATGTGACCAAGGGCTATCTGGCTCCCCTGGGGCTCATCCTGATCATCGTCATTCTGTCCAATGTGCTCAGCTCCTTCGGATTTGCACCCTATTTCCCATGGACCATCCCGTCGGTATTTCTAAGCACCGGTTCGCTGCAGCTGAGCAGTATCATCATTGTTGCGTATACCGGGATTATCGGAATCGCCGGAACCTTCGCCTGGTGGAGATATGCGGAGCAGCCATAAGCGGACCGGATCGTCTCAAATCATACGAAGAAAAGAGCTGTTCCCAAAGCCATGAAATGGCTGCTTGGGACAGCTTTTTTATTGCGGAGCAGGATCAACGTAAGCACTTAGATGGACGCTACGCAAACGGACCGTTTTTTAAGCGGGAAATAATCACTCTTCATCACCTACAATGCTTTTCACCGCCTCCTGCTCACGGAAGGCCGAAGGGGTCAGCCCGTACTTTTTCTTGAACAGGGTGGAGAAGTAAGTGATGTTGTAGATCCCGACCGCTTCACTGATCTTAGCCGCCGTGTCAGGAGTTGCAGCAAGCAGCTCCTTCGCTTTGTCCAGCCGGGTGTTGTTCAGGTATTCACTGAAGGATTGCCCGGTCGCTCCTTTGAACAGCTTGCCCAGATAGCTGGGGGAGAGTCCGGCGATTTTGGACACCAGATCAAGGGAGATGTTAGGCTCAGCATAGTGCTCATGGACATAATTCTGCACTTTTTCAATGAGACTATTATGCTTCTTGGCATTCATCCAGTGGTTCTTGTCTTCAATTAATTTGCAGATGGTGGAGCAATAGCGGTTAAACAGGTTACGGATCTCCGTCAAATCCTCAGCGCCTTCAATTTCGGTTACCGCCTGCAGATAGTCATTGAAATTAGAATCCGGCACATGCTGCAAATAATCAAAAGCTTTAAGCAAAGACAACATGAGCTGCGTGCTGAAGGTGATGATCTGATGCACAGATCCGCCGGATATAGTATCGATAAATTCTTCGATGGCGCTAGCAATAGGCTCCGGTTTGCCCTGCTGCACGGCCTCAATTAGCTTCTTCTCGCAGGCGGCGGGATAGCTTAAGGCCGTTAACACATGGTGCCGTGTCGCTGCCGCGTCCAGAATCGCTTCTTTCCCATAGATTAAGCGGTATTTCACATACTGCTGGGCTGATGTATACGAGGACGGAATATTCCCCTTGCCAAAGGATACATCTCCTACACCTATCGATACAGTCACCTTGAAGTAACGGCTCAGGAAGCTCTGAACATTACGCAAGGCAGGCACCAGTTCCTCCGGAAGCTGATTTTTCGTGTATTGAAGGATGGCGGCAGCTTCGTTTCCTCCCATAATAAGAACATCGCAGGGGCCGATATGCTCCAACAGCTCTTTGGCGATATTCCCAAGTGCGAAGCGCAGCAAAGACTGCTGTTTCCCCTCTACCCTCTCCCCTGCAGGCTCAAGCTCATTAATCTTGAACACCAGCACGCCGAAGAACGGCCCTGCAACCTCTTCGCCAATCTCCTTAATCATCTCGCTTGAGACCGAGTCCTCCAGGGATTGACCACGCAGCAAGGCATGAAGATAATGCTCACGGACCGTCCGGGAGGAATGGCTGATAACGAACTGCATCGATTTCTCACGTTCATGATAGGAGTGGAACACCTCGGTCACCATCTTGTATTCATCAATCAGCGCCAGGCCTGATGCGGGTTTGACTGGGCTCGGCATGACCTTCTCCAGCAGCGCCGATAAGGGCTTATTCATGTTCGAGGTCAACAGGATAGAGATCAACAGACCTGCAAGTACAATACCGGCTGTGACCAACAGCGTAATCCCCCGGAGCTGGTCAATGTCAGTGATGAGCTCAGAATACGGTGAAACGCTTACAAAATACCAGTCCAGTTCCTCTGATTTCACATAAGTGACCAGATTCATTTCGTTTGCGATCGTTGTGGTGAAGCTGTTCTCCGGTTGGTTCTCTATTAATATGGTCCGTACATACTCCTCCCCGGATAAGTCATCCAGGAACAGATTGGAATCGGTATGAGACAGCACTTTACCTTCATTATTGATCACGAAGACATTCTTGGCCGCGTCCGCTTTGCCGATCTTGCGGATCGTCGTCAGAATCGACTGTTCCTCCACATTGATATAGATCAGCGGACTGCCTCCGGTCTGGTATGCGAAATTCGGATACAGCAAGAAGGTCAGGAACTGTAACGGCCTGCCGTTATTCCGGCCCGCAACCTTCAGGCTGCGCGGATTGAACTCCATATACTGTTTCGCACTGAGCGCGGTGAGCGATGCGTCGAACGGAAGTCCGGCGGTATCGATGGTCGTGCCTGTAGAAGGCCGGTGGATTCCGATGCTGTGAATATACGGGTTCAGATTGGCAATCTGTTCGATTTGCTGATGAATATGGTAATTGCTCACCTTATTCTCCACCGTCTCATCCAGAAAAGACAGGATCTCCGGTTGAATCAGCAATGTATTCCCGATCGTCATAACCTGATTATAGACGACATCCGAGGCATAAGTGATCTGGGATAACATGGCCCGGGAATTGCGTTCGATCTCCTTGATGGCGCTTCGGGAGAACAAGGAGAAGAGTACACTGGACAGCAGGCTTACAGTTAACAAGACGAGCAGGAAATATGAAATGGTGAGTTTTTGAAAGGCCTTGTATCGAACAAGCCGCTTGATGGTTGCCCGCATGCTGTATTCCTCCCCTGCTGCTCGGTATCATTTCTAAATATAGTACATTTCCGGCTGAAACGGTACTGAATCAGGCGAAAATGAAAGCCATTCCGTTTTTTTGAAAGCCTCGTGAGCGAATTTGAAAGCGTTTGCTAACTTTTAAAATAGACTCTTACTGCGGCTATAGCTAAGCTGAAATCAAGGCAACAGTCATCTACAACAAACAAATAGGGGGGAACAGGAATTGAAGAAAAAACGGCGTCCAAGGCTCGGCATACTGTCAGACATCCGCAGGAATGGCACATCCTATTTGTTGGTTTTGCCGGCCATGGCATACACGTTTATTTTCGGCTATATGACCTATCCTTATATGGTTATTGCTTTTCAGCGCTTCAATTATACAAAAGGAATTTTCCATAGCGAATGGGTCGGCTTCAAAAACTTTGAGTTTTTCTTCCGTTCCAATAAAGCGCTTACAGTTACCTTTAATACCATTTACCTTAATTTACTGTTTATTGTTTTCGGTACGCTGATGGCGCTGGCCATTGCACTGGTGCTGAACGAGCTGCGCAAGAAGCTGTTTGTGAAGATCAGCCAGTCGCTGATGTTATTCCCGAACTTCATCTCATGGATCGTCATCAGCTATGTGCTGTATGCACTGTTCTCCATGGATATGGGCGTAATCAATAGAATCCTGAACCAATTCGGAATGACCTCCGTGAACTGGTATACCGAAGCCCAGTCCTGGCCGGCGATTCTAACCATTATGCATGTCTGGAAGGGCGCCGGCATGAGTGCCATCATCTACCTGGCGACCATTACCGGCATCGACGAGACGTTGTATGAAGCAGCAGAAATTGACGGGGCGAACCGCCTGCAGATGTGCTTCCGGATCACACTTCCGCTAATGATGCCAACGGTTATTATTCTGACGATGCTCTCAGTCGGCAAAATTATGTATGGTGATTTCGGGATGATCTATGCGCTCATCGGGGACAACGGCACCCTGTATTCAACTACGGATATTATCGATACGTATGTATTCCGCTCCTTGCGCCAGATCGGCGACCCTTCCGAAGCCATGGCCGTGGGACTGTTCCAGTCGGTTATCGGATTCATCCTTGTCTTTGGTACCAATGCCATTACCCGTAAGTACTTCAAAGACGGTGCATTATATTAAATCCGGGAAGGAGGAGTATTAATGAAAAGAATTTCAATCAGCAGGACGGTCATGTACACGCTGACTGCGGTCTATTCGGCACTATGCCTGCTTCCGATGCTGCTCGTGCTGATGATCTCGATCACGGATGAGGATGCTATTCTTAAGAACGGCTACAGCCTGTTTCCGGAGAAATTCTCACTGTATGCCTATAAGCTGATCTTCACGAGCGGCTCCCAGGTCATTCAGAGCTACGGCATTTCTATCTTCGTCACCCTCGTCGGTACGACGCTGGCCCTGCTGATTACTTCTATGGCAGGCTATACCCTGGCGAACAAAAATGTGAGGTACCGCAATCTGCTGGCCCTTTACTTTTTCATTACCATGATTTTCTCAGCCGGTATTGTGCCCTGGTATCTGATGAACCGTGCGCTCGGATTAACCGATAATATTCTCGCCCTGATTATTCCGTCGCTGCTGTTCAGCCCGTTCAACCTCTTCCTGGTGCGCAATTTCATGAACGGCATTCCTGACTCGCTGCGGGAATCGGCCACCATCGACGGAGCCAGTGATATTGTCATTGCCTTTAAGATTTATCTTCCGTTATGTAAACCGGTACTGGCGACGATTGCCCTCTTCTATGGACTGGATTATTGGAACAACTGGTGGAATGCGATCATGCTGATTGACACGAAAGACCTGTACCCGCTGCAATTCATGCTTCTGCAGATGCAATCGGAGATCAGTATGCTGAACGATATGGCCATGCTGGCCGGAACAAGCGACGTTACGCTTCCTTCGGAGTCGGTCAAGATGGCGACAGCCATCGTAACCATCGGGCCGATCGTCTTCCTGTATCCTTACTTACAGAAGTACTTCGTGAAAGGGCTCGTGATCGGTTCGGTGAAAGGCTGATGTCATCCCTTAGGGGTTAACATATAGAAGACAACATAAGAGGAGGTCCGTATTATTCATGAGAAAATCCTATGCAACCCTGTTAGCCGTGGTGCTTGCCCTGTCCACCCTGGTTGGGTGCGGCAAGGCCGATAATGCCAGCCCTGGCGCAAATGGAGAAAGCAATGCTTCATCCCCGAATGCAGAGAATGCTAATGCCTCTGAGGTCGTCAAAATCAAATACGTGGTTCCCGGCACCGAGCCCAAGGATTACCAAAAGGTGTTCCAGAAGGTCAATGAAAAGCTGGCTGCAGACGGTGTCGGCGTTGCGGTAGAGAAAATCTTCATCCCCTGGGATGCTTGGGACCAGAAGCTGAACCTAATGCTGTCCACCGGCGAAGATTTCGATCTGTTCCATGTCATGCAGGACCGTACTCCGTTCTCTAACTACTATACCCGGGGAGCACTGGCAGATATCTCAGAGGAAATTGAGAAGTATGGCGCTAACCTGAAAAAGAATATCCCGGAGGACATCTTTAGCGGCGCTACCATCGGCGGGAAATATTATATCGTCCCCTCCTACTGGGTTGAAATGGCCAGTGAAGGCCAGTTCAATATCCGCCGCGACATTCTCCGCGAGAACCATTTGCAGGAGCCGGCAACTCCGGCTGAGCTGATCAGCGCCTGGGAGACGGTGATGAAGAACTGGAAGGGAAAGAACAAGCCTTACTTAGGCACCCGGGCCGATTTTGACCCGATCAATCTGCATACCTCCATCCTGCACCGGACCTACGACACCTTCCCGTTCACGGTTAAAGATAAGTTCTTCTACGTCAACCAGAACGGAGAGGTCAAATCCTGGATTGAAACGGACGAATTCAAGAAGGATGCCGCCTTCATGTACGAGCTGTACACCAAGGGAATTACGAATCCTGACATTCTGGTCATGAAGCAGGAACAGGTAGATGCCCAGCTCGACAGTGGGGAGTGGTTCGTACGCCTGGGAACGGGCGGAAGCCTGAATGGGCTCCAGAAGTACAACCCGGATGCTACAGTGGACGATATCGGAGTGGTGTGGTTTAACCCGGAGAAAGAGTATCTGCGTCCCCTCTCCTTCAAGAACGGAAATGCCGTACCGGCGAACAGCAAGCATCCGGAGGCGGCCGTTAAATTTATGGATTGGATGCTGGCCAGTCAGGATAATTACGACCTGGTTCAATATGGCATTGAGGGTGAGCACTACACCAAAGATGGCGACAAGGGCCTGAAGCCGATCAGAGACCCGAACAACAATAATAATCCAAGATACAGAGGCTCTGATTCCCAGAACGGCAATGTGAACTTTATGCGCTTCGACCCGGAGAGCAGTATTCCTGAGAATAACAAGGTCTTATTCGAGCCTAATCCTAGTGCGGTCAATAGTATTGCAGCCAACTTTATTTTTGACCCGACGAATGTAAGAACCGAATATACCAATATCCTCTCGGAAGCTTCAGCCAGCATTACTCCAATCTATATGGGGGTGCTGGACTATGACAAGGCCTTCACCGAAGCATTGGATAAAATGAAGAAGGCAGGTCTGGACAAGGTCGTTGCCGAATACCAAAAGCAGTTCAAGGAATATCAAGCCTCTCAGCAATAAAACGAGCTGCAACACCAAAGGAGCGGAGAAATCGTGAGCCTGCATCAGCAAAAACAACAATTTGAAGCAACAAAAACCATCTATGAGAGCGCAACTCTGGTATTTAAGAACGTGGACGGATTCGATGTCTATAATATTTCGATTCCTTTTGAACGGGATGGCAAGCGTTACTTGTTCGGCCGGGTAGAACGCCGGGAGGAATGGGCCCGCTCCTGGGTCCGTCTGTTCGAGGAAACAGGCCAGGATGAGTGGACCCTGGTGGAGAACAGCATGATCTACACACTGGAGGACCCGTATATCACTGAAATAGGTGATGAGCTCGTACTGGGTGGAACGCATGTGCAATATGAAAGAGGCAAATACAGCACGTATTTCGGTTATTTTTACCGGGGGACGGATCTGCACGACCTGTACTACTTCACCACTGGTCCTAACAAAATGAAGGATATCCGCCTCGTAGCTTTGGCGGACGGCAGAATCGGCGTCTTCTCGCGTCCGCGGGGCCATGAGGTGAAGGGCCAATATGGCAGCGAATCCATGATCGGCTTCACGGTGATTGACAAGCTGGAGGATTTGACTGCTGAAGTCATTGAGAATGCCCCGTACATTCATGGTATCTTCGGTGCAGGCGAATGGGGCGGCGTCAATCAGGCTTACCTGCTGAGCAGCGGCAAGATCGGGATTGTCGGCCATATTTGTTATTCGCACAAGGATGAGAACGGACAGGAAATCAAGGTCTATCTGAACATGTCCTTCATCTTCGATCCTGTGACCCGGGAATCCCATGACCTTCATCTGATCGGAAGCCGCTCCTGCTACCCGCCCGGACCTGCCAAAGCTCCGTATTTGACTGACTGCGTTTTCTCTTCGGGGATCGTGATGCGCCAGGACGGCAAGGCCGATCTGTACAGCGGCGTTGGCGACTGCCAGGCCGGGCGGATTGCGATTGACTATCCGTTCGCAGCTTACGGAAGTATTGTCTAAATAATTGAACTAAAAATTCAAGTTAAAGAATAAGTGGCGGAGGGGAATTTTGGAACTGGAGGAGCGGTAGCGTTCGCCTTTGTCTCCGAATTTCAACCGTTAAAAACGGTATAAAATCATGAAATCTGGAGACAACAGCGGCCGGAAGTCCAAAACTTCTCTGGAGTCACGGCTAATTCCAAAACATAAAAAAATTTAGTTCAATATATAGCAAGCAATTCAACACCCAAGGAGGATATTCAAACGATGAATCAGGCAAACACACCCGTCATAGGAGCTTTGGCATCCAGCCCTCTCATCCGCCGCCATCCGGCCAACCCTGTGCTGGATGCAGCGCGGGTCCCTTACCCCACCGCACTTGTGTTCAACGCGGGAGTGGTTAAGTTTGGCGGCCGGTATGTGATGGTATTCCGCAATGACTACGGCTCCCTGGAGAAGCAGACCCTGGAGCCGTCTCATACAACAGATCTCGGTATCGCGTTCAGTGAGGACGGAATTCACTGGACGGCCGGGCCTAAGCCAGTGTTCAAGCTAAACGATGAGGAGTTTGTGCGCGGATACGATCCGCGGCTGACAGTGATCGATGGCCGCTGCTACATGTGCTTCGCTGTAGATACGCGACATGGCATCCGGGGCGGGATCGCAGTCACGGATGACTTCGAATCCTTTGAAATATTAAGCCTGTCTACGCCGGACCTGCGGAATATGGTGCTGTTCCCGGAGAAGATCAACGGCAACTATGTGCGGCTGGAACGGCCGTTCACCGTATACAGCCGCGGAGGCAAGGACCGGTTCGACACCTGGATCGCAGAGTCGCCGGATCTGATCTATTGGGGACGTTCCGATCTGTTGCTGGCGGTGGAGCAGGTCCCGTTCGCCAATGACAAGATCGGTCCGGCAGCACCGCCCGTGAAGACAGATAAGGGCTGGCTGACCACCTTCCATGCGGTGGATGTTGATCCCGCCAGAGGGAAGAACGGCTGGGAGCCGTCCTGGAAGAAGCGGTATACGGCAGGCATTATGCTGCTTGACCTGGAGAATCCGAAGAAAATTCTCGGGATGAGCGCTTCGCCGCTGCTCGCCCCTGAAGCTCCCTACGAAATCGACGGAGGCTTCCGTAATGATGTCATCTTCCCCGGCGGCATGATCCTGGAGGACGACGGCGAAGTCAAAATCTATTACGGCGCCGCCGACACTGTGGAATGCCTGGCCACCGCGCATGTCGATGATTTGATCAGGCTTTGTTTGGGACAGTAAAACTGGCATCTTAACTAACAGAAGCGGGTATCATCCATCAATGAGGATGATACCCGTTTTTTCAAACTATGCTTCAACCGTTTGCGGTAACGTTCTTTCATACTCCTTGTATAACACATAACGCTGGACCCCTCTTGAAGCCTCCACCGCTTCCCGCGCATACCTGACCGCGAGCTCACTGTTGCCCGCTTTGCGTTCAATTCCTGCAAGCACCGCTGATCTCATCCATGGCTTTCGGATTGACTTCAAGTGTTCCCGCGCCTGTATACTTTTCCCTTCCTCCAGCAAAAGGGCCGCTTCATAGTACGCCCGGTAATCGGGATAGCGGATATACGGCACGGCTTCCTGAATAGCAGCCATATCTTTGCGGTACCATCCGTAAGCCGCCTTATACGTTGCCTGTACCGCTACCCTTTTATGCTTGCTCATCAGCTGCTCCATAACAGTTCCCGCTTCATCCTCAAGCCGGTTCGCAAGAACATACTGAATATACAGCGCAGGATTGTTTGTCTGGCTGCGCAAAAAAGACTCCACGCGGTCCACACGCTTTTCCAAAACTGCCGGATAATAGAATTGGATTGTAAAAACAATGAGAGTAGCCACCACAGCGCCCACTACGATCAGGATTGGTGAATAGTCATTGAATAATGTGAATAAGACAAACACGAACAGCATGAAACAAACCGTAATGCTCCATCGATAGCGTTTCATTCTAAATCTCCTTTGAGTGTCATCCTATACAAGCAAAAATTCCATTTAAAATATTGTAGCACATTCCATAATCTATCAGCATAAAAGTAGGCTTATGAAAAAACTAATCAGGATAACTACCATATACATAACATAAAACGTTATATAAAACACCTTTATATTATTTTTCATGCACTTTTTAATAAATAAAGTACTCTTCCTTTGTTAAAATCTCTAAAAATAGTTCAATTTCATATTATTCATTGACTGAATTAATATACAATGTTATATTTCTTAACACAATTAATAATATACATAGAGGAAAGGGAGATTGCCTACATGAGTAAGTTGAAACGTCTGCGTAGAACGAAGAGGCAAGTTATAGCTACTTCCATTGCGTTATCTGTTATTGCTTCGGGAGTCATTCCGTTTCAAACGGCCGATGCTTTAACGAGGGTTACTTCATCTAGTGGCACCGTATGGGAGATTCACGATGCTTTTGCACCCAGCTTGGACACAGGGAGCTTGCGTACCGTCGGTACTACACAAGTGCAGGGATTCGGTAATATCTTTGTTAAAGTATCCGCACCTTCAGCTTCCCTGATGAATGGACAAATGATGCGCGGGTTCGACCTCAAGTACGATGGTGTTAATAGATTCACTTCCTCGCAATCTGTCAATCTGGGAAATGTCACCGTCACCCGTGATGTGTATGTGGACACTATCAATAATCGGACTAGATTCTTTGATACTTTTACCAATAAGAATGATATGGCTGTAAAAGTAGATGTATCCTTCGGCGGCTCCTTAGGCTATGGCACAGCGGCCAATGCTTCAGTGGTCAAGGCAACCTACTCCAATGATCTGGACGTGACGACAGACGATTCATGGATTGTGGTCGATAGCAGCGCCAGAAACAATAAACCTCTAGGTGTTGCGGTCGGGTCTCCACATCCATTTAATAATGGATTAACCGCTCTAGGGAATCAACAGCAGAATCCATTCACCACACCTCTGGCCAAGTCCGGTAATGAGGCGAATTTCTATGGCTTCATTAATACCTTGAACCTTGAACCGGGCCAGTCGAAATCCCTGGTGAATTTTGTACAAGTTGGAGAAGCTGGTGAAGCCGGGCTGAACAATCTGGTTGCCACGCTTAATGGACTTAATCAGCAGCTGGATGTATCCGGCTTAACACCTGCACAGATCCGCTCCATCAGCAACTGGGATATCTCAGGCATAGAGGGACTTAATACTGGAGATACCCTGTTCGTTCCAGAGGCTCCTGCAGCGCAAAGCTTCATCACTTCCTCCCCTTACGATGTTGTGAATAAATCCATTGCACAGATGCAGCAGGATCTGATTAGCGGTACAACGACTTCTGTACAAATTACTCAAGCGTATCTGGATCGAATCAAGGCATACGATATGGGGCAACTCGGCTTCCATGCCTTCCTGCATGTATCCGAAACTGGGCTCGCTCAGGCCAAAGCGGCTGACGAAGCCCGTGCACAAGGCGCCAAGGGCGATCTGCTGGGAATTCCGATTGCGATCAAAGACATCTATGACACCAAGGACATGCCGACTACAGGCGGTAGTAAAGCACTTGAAGGGTGGCGCCCTGAATCGGATGCCTTCCAGGTGAATAAGCTGCGCGAAGCCGGCGCGGTCATTATTGGTAAAGTGAATACTTCGGAGTTCGCGAACAGCGGAAGCTTTAGTGAAAGCGGCTGGATGCAGACATGGAACGCACTCTATCCATCCAAAACCTCTTTTGGCTCCAGCGGAGGATCGGCAGTATCGGTTGCAGCTGATTTCGCAGCGGCAGCTATGGGATCGCAGACCGGGGTATCTCTCTATGCTCCGACAACAGGCGCCAGCTTAAAGAGCTTCCGTGGTACAGACGGCATGGCAAGTACGACAGGTGTGCTGCCGCTCACTTGGGGACAGGATTATGCGGGGCCTATCGCCAAAACCGTAACAGACCTGGCCATTATGCTGAATGCTACAACAGGTACGGACCCGCAGGATATTTTCACCGTAACAGCAGATGCAGATCATAAACGTCCGGAGAACTGGAAGGAGTCGCTGGATGCCGGCGCATTGAAAGGAAAGAAAATCGGATACATCCCCGAATCCTTTGTCTCCAGCTACGCAGATGATGATACTGGAGTGGCAGTAAAGAATAAGTTCTCTGAGCTGCAAGCTGCGGGAGCGGAAATGGTTGAAATGTCAAAAATGCCAGCAGCCCCTACCCGTCCTCAAGGCATTAACGGTTCTACCGAAGGCTGGGCGCGCTATATCGAGCTTCATAAAGCCTTCCCTTACGCAGATGGAGCAAGTGTACTCGCCTCAGATAAGGTGCTTATCTATAATCAGAGAGGATATACCGCCCCTACGCGGATGACGGAACAGGCTGTACAGGATTACATCAAGTATAGAACGGACTATAAAGAAGTGATCAAAGGCTGGATGGACGAGAATGGCGTGGATGCCATTGTCTATGCAGGCTTCATCAGTGACGTATACAACAATGACGCATCAGCCTCTCAATTAAGTTCGGACCGCAACACAGGCGTATTAACGTCTAATGTCGGCCTCCCTACCGTAGTGGTTCCTGTAGGAACGAACGACAGCGGTTATTCGATCTCGATGCAGCTTGTGGGCAGAGCGTGGGACGATGCCAAGGTTCTGGGCATGGGCTATGCGCTTGAGCAGCAAAGTCAAGCCAGACTGCTGACCGCTTTTGCTCCAGCACTCCCATACGTCTCAAACCCTACTGATCCTGATCCAGTAGACAATGAACCAAGCAATCCAAGTCCTGGAGGAGGTACCGGAACTCCACCGGTAACAGCAACGCCTACGCCTACACCAACACCGGCTCCTACAGCAGAAACAACAGCACCGACACCTACGCCGGAAGTGGTCAGCTTCACTGATACACTGAATCATTGGGCAAAAGCAAGCATTGACCTGCTGATCTCCAAAGGATTGCTGACGGGTTATGAAGATGGAACCTTCCGTCCGAATGCAGGCTTAACCCGTGCCGAAGCCATTAAGGTCATTACAACGCACATGGGGCTTGACGGACAAGCAAGCAGCTTCACCGATGTATCTGGAGCACATTGGGCAAACAAGTACATCGGCGCAGCCGCCAGTGCCGGCCTGATGAATGGATATAGCGACGGCACCTTCCGCCCTAATGCGAAGATTAGCCGCAGTGAATTAGCAACCCTAATCACCAGAGCCTTCAAGCTGACTGGTACCGGAACCACCTCATTCAAGGATGTTAATAAAGAGGCCTGGTATTATAACTCCATTGATGCACTAGCATCCAATAAAATTATTACCGGATACGAAGACAGTACATTTAAGCCTGCAAAAGACATTATCCGGGCAGAGTTTGCTACTATGGTGGCGAGGCTGTTGGAGAGTGGGAAGTAAGAGGAGTTATTATTAAAAGTATAGAATTCACAGGAAAGGCCATCCCGAAAGGGATGGCCTTTAACTTGCTGTAACAAATTCTTGATTTGTACTGCTGCTTGTGGTTAAAGTTTCATTTAGTAAATGCAAAAATAATGAGAATTATAAACATAACAAAAAAAATTGTGAATATTATCAAGCTAATTTTCACATGATTATAAATCCTCATCAATTCCGGTTTTCTTTCTATTAACTTTAAGGAGGATAGGGATAGTAATGGGATACTCAGTAGTGCTATAAACGCTGGTATTATAGTAATCATGCTTGATGGATCAACATAATTGTACTTTTTCAAAATAGTAACAGTTTGCATCACAGAACAAACCAACCCGCTAGACCCAATAATGTTAAGCTCACTCTAACGGGCCAATTCTATTCACCCACTCTCATTCACGCTTTAGAATCAACCCCGTCACCTTACTCCAAGGTACGGTAGGGTCATGTTGCACAATATAGGCTTTGGAAAAGCGGTCCAGGTAAGAGTTCTCATGTGACTTCGGAGATAGGATAATTAATTTGCGCTTTAGCTCGCTCGCATAGAGATCAAATACTTTTAACTTCCGCTGCTCATCTAACGCACTATCGAATTCATCCATCACAATAAACCCCGGTGCCGTTTGCAGATTCTGTAACAAAGCGAGTGCAAACAGTAGTGAACTCAGCGACTCCTCCCCGCCAGAGACACCCTTGCCAACTCTTCCTCCCCGTGCCTTCACACTGACATCCTCTAACGTTCCCCGATGCCCTTCCTTACGGGCTCTTATGAATAAATGGAACAGCACCCGTCCCTTGCGATCCTCTTGCTGCTTCCAATCAATCTGCCCCTCGAACTGAAAACCGCTCATGTAGTTCTTGAATCGCTGCTGAATTTCAAGCACTCTCATATTAATGGTTGTCTCCAATTGATCCCTGAGCGTCTCAGCCCGTTCTTGATTCTCTTCAAACAATAAGCTTGTCCGCTTATACTCATCCTGCAGCCGGTGAACCTCTTCCTCAATGACTTTGTAATTCTCAGGTGCAGCAGGGTCTAGACCCGATTCATACCTGGCATTATCAAATGTAACCTTCCCGGACTCATATTCTTGACGGAGCTTGGTAACCGACTGCGGTTTTTTCACATTACTAAGTTCTGGTTCAGGCTCGTTAACCAGCTCATCATAAATAAACCGGGCTGTTCCTTTGAAATTCTCAATTTCTTCGATGGCCGTAAGCAGATTTATTTGTGATGTCTCAAGCGCCTCATGGGTTTCTTTTAGTTGGATATTCATTTGCTGCAACGTACGCGTTACCTGTTCAACATCGTCTTGATTCTTGGCAAAATTCCGGTTTTGTCGGCGTTCATTACCCTCTATACGATCAAGCTGTTCTTCAAGAGTGTCAGATTGCTGCTTTATCATATCCTGTTGCGCGGCTAAGCTCTGGCGGTGCTTTGTCTTCTGCTGCAACGTTTCATACTTTTCCTTCTGCTGTCCCAAGCGTACATAAAAATCCGCTTCCTGCTGCAAAATTCCCTGTGTATGCTCCAGCTTGACCTGTTTCTCGAGGATTTTTTTGTGCACAACCTTTATTTCCTGAAGCTGCTGCTTCTGCTCGTCAAGACGCAGCACTTCAAGTGCATATTTCGCAGCCCGTCCTTCACGTTCATGCTTCTTGGTGAGGAAAGCTTCGGATTCACGAACAGCTTGAATAATCGCATGCAGTTCCTGCATAGTCTGTGTATCATTCTTAATGGAGTCTTCGATATCCGCAAGCACTGTATTTAATTGGCTAGTGTTCTTCTGAATTTCCTCTTTGCGTTTCTGCAGAGCCTTCTGGCTTAGGATATAGTTCTTCTTCTCCTGTGGTCCGCGAATCCCCCTCGGATCAATCAGCAGACCCTTCTCTACACGTATTTCTCCTGCCTGATAGAATTGCTCTACCCACCATAGAGCTTTAACTGCATGCGGGAATACATCATCACTGATGCCTTTTTTCACATGAATCTGAAGCTCCTGAATGTCAGTAACCGATCGATCCGGCACAATACTCCGCAGAGGAACATGATACAAATCATTCGGAGCCTGTACATGCATACCATCAAAAAATACTGTATATTTAATAGTTTCGAATTGCTCCTCTGCTGCGGGCCGGGCGGACTCGTCTAATTCAACCAGCTCATTTAAGGTATAAGCACGCACCCCATTCGCTTTAAATAGCGCAAGTGACTCCCTCTGGCGGTCCGACCATAATTGATTATGCTCAAGCTGAAATCCCTCTTCCGTTAATGCCTGAAGCAGCTTCGCCTTCTTATCTCGTTCATGCTTAAAGTCTCGAATTCTTTGCTCTAATGCTGCAATATTCTTATCCACATCATAACTGCTGTGATATTGCCATAACCGTCCCTGGTGTTCGTACTCCAGTGCCTTATCCTGCTGAATCTGCGCATGCAGAATATAGCTTGAATTCATTAATTGCGCTATCATACTCTCGGATTCCTGGATGTCTGCATCAGCCTTCGCCAAGTCACGATTCCGTTCTTGAAGCTGTAAAGTGATTGCCTCGAGCTGCGCCTGTACCTCTTCTTCAGTGCGCGTAATTCCAGACTTTTCTTGATTCAGCTCCTTCAGCTGGTGGTTCAATTCATTAATAACGTTCGTGGTTTCATTTATTTCATTATTAACAAGAGACAGCTTCTCCTGTAATAAAGTGATTTCCTCGTTAATCTGCTCTTTTTCCGCTTGGACCTGCGTTAGCTCATAAGTAATCCGCTCGGCTTGCTCTTGCAATAGGTCAAGGTTGTCCTTCGTTGCTTCCTGGTCCACGAGCAATTGTTCTTGCTTGGCTAATAAATGCTGTTGTTCCTGCTTATAAAAGGTTTCTAATTTCAGCAGTGCTCCAGCGTACATCCGGCCTCCTTGTACAAGACGCTTGCGATTATCCTCATACCGTTCCAGCGCTGCCTTAGCAATTCCCAGCCATTGCTTTTTATTGGAAACGTTAATATCAGCTGTTCTTAGACTCTCCTGCACTTCCTTCAACTTCTCCATACTTTCTTCCCAGTTGTGCTGTACCTGATTAATGCCATGCATTTCAGCAAAAATACGAAACCGCTCCTGCGGGTCCATGACCGCGAATTGATTAACCTCCTGCTGATACCAAATCAGGTAGAACAGGTCGGGATCAATTTTGTATTTGTACTGGAGGTCCTTCTTGTACGTAGTGAAATTGTATTGCCGGTCACCTGAAGTATACTTAATAGTCTCATCCCATTGCTCCGGATCATCCCCCGATTGAATGATAAATTCCTTCTTGGCCGGCTGTCCCGGTTCCTGCACAATATAAATCGAGAATTCGATAAAGGCAGGGGCATCCATGCGCACGCTTCCCTCATTCTTAAACAATAGCCGAATGTGAGCTTTCCACGTATCATCCGGAAGGAGATTGCGGGATTTCAGACCCTCTAAGTCTACCTTGGAAGAATACAAAACAACCCCCATGCAGTACGTTATGGTAGATTTCCCTGCTCCATTCGGGCCGGTGATCAAGATATGTGATTCTTGTCCTGACAAGTCCATCATCGTTGGCTGATAATCCCGAATGCCAGTAAACCACATTTTCCAAGGTATCATTATGCTTCGTCAGTTCCTTCCTGATACAGATTATATCGTTTGAAAAACTTCAGAACTTCCTCTTTGTTTAATTGATTGGATTGACTGAATTCAACCGTACGCCGCAGAAAGGAATCCGAGAACATATTAGCCCCAATTCCAGTGATGGTATACGCCTTCTCATTTGAATTGGTATCATATTCTTCGAGTGCCCCGATTTTTTTCAATTGGTCAATATTTAGAATCAAACGCTGATTTGCCTTTGTCGTCTCATGTCCAAGAGCATTTAGCAACTGATCGAATAGCGTGAACTCATGCTGCAACACTTCTTGCTGATAAAAGATAAACAAGAGAATGGCCAGACTTTCTTTGGACAATGTACTGCGTGCCGATCGGGCAGGAACCCGCATCATCACGATCACCTGATCTCTTTTCACATCATAGATTACTTTGAAATACCGGCTTACCGCCTGATTAACCCGCATTAAAAATGAATTGAACTGCTCATCATCATTAGATATCTTTAACTGCTTCTCTACCTCGCGCCGGGATAAGCCGAAATTGCCCACACGTATTGTTGCAGAGGATGAGAATAAAAGATTCATGAACACGATCTCTTCCGCCTCGGTTAACATGCCTTTGATTGCCTGCATGACATTAAGCGGATTTACATTTAATTCATCCGTCAAGCTCATCGTCACTCCTCTTCTGCCTGTTCATTGAAGCTTTGTTATGCTTAACGACTTGATTAATATCCTTCGGATTCATCCAGTCCCATTCCTTGTCATATCGGGGGACTTGGGATTCTGATTCCGCCGCCGCTTCGTACATTGTCAGCTTCTTGCTGCCTACTAACGCAGATAACGCCGTAAGTGCGTTAATCGCATCGCCCCACTCCGCAGATGTTGCTTCAATGATTACCGTCTCTAGCGGAGCTTGCTCCACTTCCTGCATGAATCCTTCAATGGCGTCCGTCTCAATCATAGATTTCGTCAGCAACCACGCTGAATCTCCCATCATATCCTCTAATTGTGTAATATCAATCTCCTCATGGATATATTGGGTCTCCTGGATATCTTCCTGCATTCGATCCACTAGCGGCTCATAGTCCTCAAGATAATGAATAGCTTCACTAATAGCTGCACCGGACAGCGGCGCGGCGAATTTAACAGGCATCCACAGACCATCCATGGACTCCCCCTCGTATTCATTCTGCTCCATAAAGCTCATAATCTGATGAGCATTAGGAATGTCTGATTCTGGAGGCGGGTCATACATTTGAGTAATGAACATCCGGACTTTTTCGGGATTAATCGAGGACAAGAGCATCGTTTGCTTCATCATCGTAAATTTGAGATATTTATTAATCATCCCCATGCTCAGATTCGTGCCATCGGCAAGTGCAGATGTTCCTGCCTGCATTAAATCACTGAGCACCAGACTGTCCTCTAATGTATGAAACTTACGGAGACGCTTTGTCAGCTTCATCTCCAGCTCCTGCATCAACTGATGGATAATCTCTAACTGAGGCAGTGCATTACGGTCCGCCAGCATTTCTAATTCACGTTCCTTCATCAATTGTATAGCATTTTCCACGTTGCGAATCATACTGGCAATTTTGTTACCGCCGGAAATGCCATGATCATCATAGGCTTCGCTAAGCTCAGCATCCCGTCTGGCCTGGAATAACGATCGTCCTATATCATCATGCATATAATAGGCTAAAGAATCATTAGCAAGCCGTATGGTCGTATCCATCATCCGCTTCCCTACATCACGCATTTTTAGCTGCCTGGTTTGTTTGGATATCCAATTATACTTCACTAGGACATTTACAATCTGTTCAACCTTTTTCTTGCTTGGCGGGTCAAGGTCCTCATAGCGGTTCCGGTAACGAAAATACAGGGTATCTACGTTCTCAATCGGTTCATCCAGCCCCAGGGCCTCCTCATTGAGCAGTTGAATAATACGTAAGAACCGTAAAATTTCGATAGGCGTCTGCAGAAAGTTCTGGGAGCCCAGATCATTCAATACCCCTGACAACAGAGCAATATCCCTTAAGGCCTGGTGCATTTCCGGCCCGGATTCGTCAGTCTGAAAAATTGAAATTAATGGTTGATCCAGCTTCTCCAATCCTCTGCCTCCCCTAACACAATCTCTTGTTCCAACTTCATATACTGCAGCAAATCCTCCATGCGCTTTTGATACTCCGGCCAACTGGTTAGTATGGAGTGATCAGGGCAGATCCATTTATGCCGCACATCATGTCCACTAAGCGACTGGTACATTTCTCGTGCAATTTGCAGCCCCGCCTCATCATAATCACTCCACAAGATCACTTGACCGATTGAGCTACTATTCATTAATTGCCTGATGAAATAATGGTGCACACTCCGGATATGGCCGTCCACACATATAATCACAGAATTAGTCTCCTGCAAGAAATGGGGTTCTGCTGACATCCGCGTCAAAACAGCCCGATTCTCGACTAACCATAGCGTAGTTGCTGCGGTTGAATACTGGTCTTGGGATACTGAAATATTGGTTAAGGCATGAACAGGTCCTGCCTGGAAATTGGACCATTTCCCTTCAAGGGTACCGGCAAAATAGATCGGCGTAATCTGCCCTCCGCTTATCATTCCTAATGCTTCCGCTGGCTGACCGCTTAGCGTCTCCAGCATGTTAAGAAACTCTATTTTAGACAGATCAAATGCCTTAGAGCCTCCAATACCCGGGTAATACTGCGCGCCAATTTCTTTCCAGTCAAATATTTCTTTGGTACAAGAAATCATGCCAAAAGCCAGTAAAAAGTGTAATGAATGGATTCGTTTTGATACACTCCAATTCGCAGGGAAAACAGCCTGATCCTTCAACGTACCAATACTCCACGCTAAACTATCCGTTAAGAATACTGTCAAACCCTTTAACTGAAGCATCCGTTCGCCCGGTACACACATTATTTCTTCCATTCTCCGGGCAGCTTCTGACTGATAAAACGTAAATTGATCTATTATATCCCTTTCTGTGTCTTTTTGCTTATTTATCAGTTGAACATATAATAAATACCCCATACGGTAATATATCCGGTCTACCGATTTCCCGTCTTGCTTGAACCGGACCTCCTTCACAATCCATCCCTTACTCAGCCAGTCAAAAGTTTGTTGATTGTCATCTAATAAGGCACGCTTCCCCACTGTCCAGCGTAACAGCTGCTGCTCCGGAGGTTCTTCGGCACTTAAGCCATCCTGCCATGAAACGGTAATGATCCCTACTCTTCGTAGCGTACGGGCAGTCCTTTTTACAATATCTATATCAACAAGAGAATCATCACTTATTAATGTTGGCATCTCCAGTTGCTCATCTTTTTTCAAATAATTTCGGCTTATAAACGAAAGGATATCATCTGAAGTATTCACTTTTGCCTCCTACCCTAAGCTCTTTAATTACATATTCAAGCTGCTTAGATAAGTATAGCTGAAAGTAGAATGCTCTACGATGATACCCAAAATTTGTTCATGATATAGAAACATAAATAGCCTGTAGGAATGAGACGTTATTCTCTCATCTCTACAGGCTATTATCCTCAGCTGATGCGTTTTTCTTAAGAAATGATTTCTATAGTTACCGTATAAACATAGATACCTTTCTTAATTTGATAGGGATCGTGAATATTTTTGGTCCAGCCGGTATCTCCGCCAAGACCTGCATGTTTGTGATCAATATGAAGATAAACAGAATCTGAATTTCCCAGCTCGTCTTCATAGGCGGCGTTGTCATATTGCTCAATACTGTGCCCATGAATATCGAAATGGAAATGTCCCGCTGCCGTTACTTTTACTGCTTGTTCTTTGGATGACAAATATAAATACCGAACATCCTCCTTACCACCGCATTCTACCGGTAAGATATAGGGTACGTGCTGCTGTTCTACAGTGCTCTCATAGACTCCAACGAATGCGGCAGATTTACGATCCGCGTAGTTCTCCCATGGCCCGCGGCCATACCATTTCAACTTACTCCAAGCATCAGAGAACTTGAAGCTTAGCCCAATTCTCGGGAGGGTGTCGACCTTGGCATTGTTCACAACTGTATTCGTGATTTCTATACCTTTGCCGCCGACGGTATAATTGGTTTTGGTTTCAATGCATCCATGATAGATACAATGAACTTGAATGATAACAGCAGCAGGTGCTGCAAATACCCGAATATTCTTGATTTCTTTCTCATTGGAATGGAGCCCGAGAGCGTTCCATTCATCTGCATAATTGGACGATTCAAGATGAATACCTGCATCAATTCCTGTTGGAGGGCGATAGAAGTTATTGGTTCCTCCCGTGAAATAATTCTTGTGATTGTATTTTACAGAGATGAACTCTGCGGTTTCTTTCGAGAATAGAACCGTTGTATTTTCATTATAGATATGAATTTCATTTGTCGTTTCATCATACTTCAAGCTATCCTTTTCTATCTCTCCGGTATGCACTTTATTCACAGAATCCTTAATCTCTATCTGGCAGGCATAAATACAGGTTCCCTTCTTAGAATAAAAGGTGTCCTCGTCCAAATAAGCATAGAAATTAAGAAAAGCTTCCCCGGAGACTTTAGACGAATCGTATGGCGCTTGAAGCTTATCAACGGAACCGGGTGCTGTGTGATATTTAGGCAAACTACCGCTCTCAATCACATTGCCATCGCAAACCAGCTCCCAAGCCATATTCAAATGGCTTAAATCCCGATGCGTGTAATGATTATAAATTCGATAGCCATCATTCCCGGGCATGTAATCCATTTGGATAGGAGCTTGTACATTTTTGATTTCATTCGCAGCCGGCTTGAGAGTGAGATCTGGGAAAACTATACCATTCAGGCACATATCAGGTGCAGGATCAGTAACCTCTTCCTGGAATGCCCCGCCATAGACATACTTTTTATTTCCGTCTTTATCCTGCTTAACCAGCGCTTTATCCTGAAAATCCCAAATAAATCCTCCTTGAAACCGCGGGAATTTATGAATGAGATCCCAAAATTCCTTAAAGTTTCCGTTACTGTTACTTTTCGCATACGCATATTCACACATAATAAAAGGACGCAAATCCTCGCTTTCAGCCATGACATCCAGGATCCAATCTTTCTGAGGATACATAGGCGCCATAATATCGGAGATGTTTGCCGGAGGATTCAGAGACTCATACTGAACGTACCTTGTTTTGTCATACTCCTTAATCCAGCCGTACATCGCAGCATGATTCGCTCCATAACCGGATTCATTACCCAGAGACCAGAGAATAATGGATGGATGATTTTTATCTCTCAGAACCATCCGTGTAGCCCGTTCCATATACGCATTTGTCCATTCGGGGGATGCGCTTAACTGGCCGCCAAGACCGTGTGTTTCAATATTGGCTTCATCCACCAGGTAAATTCCCAGTTCATCACACAAGTCATACCATTCGATTGCGTGCGGATAGTGACTTGTTCTTACCGCATTGATATTCAGCGATTTCATGACCTTGATTTGCTCGCGCATATATTCTGTTGTTACGGCTCGTCCTGATTCAGGACAAAAGGCGTGAAGATTGGTTCCCCGTATAATGAGACGCTTCCCATTAATTCTCAGGACCCCTTTTCGATCGATATTCACTTCACGGAAGCCGACATTCGCGCTCTCAATATCAACTACATTTCCGGACAAATCAATCATTTCTAACACCAATTTATAGAGATAAGGGCTCTCGTCGCTCCACAACTGAGGATTTGAAACGGTTTTCGAAACCTTTGCTACATATTTTTCTCGCAGGTAGAAATCACAATCCGCAAACTTTGGCGTTTCAAACTCAGTAACCAATTTCTGTTCGCTATCATACAGGGACAACCGCACATGAGCTTCACCATAACCATTCACTTGATTATTAGGTGCAACCGTCACTTTTAATTCGGCATTGTTGTAATTCCCTGAAAAGAGGGTTTCGATCTTATAATCATGAATGCGCATACGTGGTTTTGCATAAATGAGAACATCCCGGTAGATCCCCGAGAGATGCCAGTAATCCTGATCCTCCAGATAAGTCCCGGCTCCAAACCGCATCACCTGAACAGCTATAAGGTTTTGTCCCTTTCGAATGTAATCCGTGATATCAAAAGAAGCGTTAAGCTTACTATCCTGAGAATAACCAACCATTTTGCCGTTTAACCACAGATAAAAACACGATTCTACACCTCCAAAATCAATAAATATATCCCTTTCGTTAAAATGTTCGTCAACTTCAAACGTTCTAACGTAACAACCGGTAAGGTTACTCTCTGGCACATGAGGCGGATTCAAAATGTATTCATTATTCCTGAGTTGAATTTCGTGACTTGAACCCTCCCCTTTTTGAACAAAGGGATACAACATATTGGTGTATACAGGTTTTCCATACCCCGAAAGCTCCCAATTGGAAGGAACCGGAATATGATCCCAATGGGACACATCATATTCAGGACTATAGAATTCATCCGTTACTTCATCGGGAGATCCGAACATTTTAAACTTCCACATTCCATTCAGGCTTTTTACGTATTTAGACTTTCTCCGGTCTCCGCTTAAAGCCTGTTCAACGGTTTCGTATACTCCGTAGGGCTCATGCATGGGATAACGGTTTTTTTGAGTAACATATTGATTTTCCCAATCTCTGCTTAGCTTCATCGGCTTAAATAACACTCCCATCCATTGTTCTAATTGGTTGATCTTTCAATGTAGATACCCCTATAATATAAGGAAAATCCCTTGTATTAAATGTTGAGTATGGTATTTCATTTATCCATTTTGGTAGGAGTGCGAATACATGATTGTTGAAGACATTAATGAAAATGATGTAATCTACCGCTGTATCGGCAAAGACTTTAATCAGGGTATTTTATCTTGCGGCTTTATGCGGAAAAGATCAGCAGAGCGTTCTCAATATGATTTTAAGATAGGATATTACAGCTGTTTTGTAGTATTGCAAGGCAGTGGAACATTTATTTCTGCGGATGGTACCGTTACTCCTATGCAAGCAGGTGATCTTGTTCAACGTCTACCTGAACGTTTGCACTCTACTGCAATTGAACCAGATGGGAATTGGATCGAATTTTATATCAGTGTCGGGTATCCTGTCTATTCATACTTAAAGACACTTGGAATTATTAATTCCGATAAGGAAGTCCAATCGGCACTGCATACGAATGATTTTTTCTTTGATTTTGTTTCCTTGCTGAAAGCCTTGAAAAGTGCAACAGATGAAAGTCTTCCCTCCCTGCTAATGAAATCTCAGGATTTGATTATCAGATTACACAGTAGCATTCATAATGCTCATAGCAATGAAAATGATAGTAAAATAACAAAAGCCTGCGAGCTGATTAGTGTCTCCAATGATATTCACTTTGATATTCAGGAAGTGGCATCTGCCGTGAATATGGGCTACGAGAACTTCCGGAAATTTTTTAAAGAGACTACCGGGATTTCCCCTAAGCGATACCACACTGAACATTTAATGAGACAGGCCAAAATGATGCTGCTATCCGGACTGCCCATCAAACACGTAGCCGTTAGTCTTGGTTACGGGGATATATATTCATTCACCAAACAATTTACGAAATCAGAAGGGGTATCTCCAGGACGATATATCCGTAAAACAAAACCTGTTCAAAATTAAGTTTGAAAAACAAAAGCAACTCATCCGCAGACAAGTTGCTTTATAAATTGATTAAGAGTTTACCGCTTCACCTTATAAAACTCATGATACAGCTTCATCAGCGCCCTCTTCTCTATCCGCGACACATAACTCCGCGAAATCCCCAGCTCCTTCGCAATCTCCCGCTGCGTCCGCTCCTCGCCGCCGGTGTCCAGGCCGAAGCGGCCGACGACGACCTCTTTCTCCCTCTCGTCCAAGATATCGAGGTTACGATAGTAGCCAGCTTCGTGCCCTTGTTCGGGTGGTAGCTCTCGATGGCCTTAATCAATCCGATGGTGCCGATGGAGATCAGGTCTTCCATGTCTTCACCGGTGTTGCCCGAGTTTCTTGAGGTTGTGGACACGATGCGATGTCAAAAAAATAAACCAATCAAGATCGTTTCCGATTGAATTGGTTATTTTAACGTTTTGTATTTAATCTGTAATTGTTTATCGATTAATTGTGCCCATTCAGGCAGTTCATTTAAATAATATTTTATCCCGCTATTATCTGCTTCAAGAATAAACTCTCCATCAGCCTTACTATTATCAACAACAATTAATTGATCAATTAGATCTAAGTGGGATAACAGATTATTCATACTCGTCATATTACGCCTAATAATATCCTCGGTTTCAATATGATGACCACCGTTTTTCACGCGCAAAGCAACACGTTCAATATTTAGCCGGACATCACCTAGTCCCACATAAAACATAATGATTTTAAAGCCCTGCTCCTTAGCGTCCTTCATCTGCCTTATAACGTTACCACCGGCTAAAGTAGTTTCCACGGTGAAGTCCCACTTATTACGGATGCATTCCCTGGCTATTCTTATAGCTTCTTTTCCCGCAGATACTTTGCTTCTTTCAGGTTGACTATTATTGATCTTCCGGGCTAGTGCATCTGGATCAATATTCACACTGACTCCAAGCCGGTCCACAATCAAGTTGCGTATTGTGCTCTTTCCGCTTCCATTATTACCTGCAAATACAAACATTGTTGCCTTTGTTTCAATCATGGATGAAATCCTGTTCATTCATTTCCTCTATTTTGCCCGTACTGTATTCTCTAACAATCTGCCCCTCATTTGTCTTATACACTATATATGTTCCATTTGCCTTAGCATCCAATTTGGCACGGTCACCTGTTAGTCGAATCAATTTTGCAAGGTCCTGTGTAATATTCATCAATATAGAAACACCTCATTTCCACTTATAGTTCGAGTATACCACAGTAAAGCGCAACTTATTTCAGCTAAGGGCCGTCCGCCGAATGATTGAGCCAGAAAGTGTGTTTGGGCAACTGAAAAATAACCGGGGATTCCAGCATTTTCTGCTTCGAGGGCTGTCCAAAGTGACCCTTGAGGTCGGGTAGCTTTCGCTCGCCCACAATGTGTTGAAGCAAGCCGCAGCGGACCAAAAATGCAAGGCAGCGATCCTCCAATAACAAGAGAATCGCTGCCTTTTTAACAACATTTAGAATCAAGATGAGCTGTTATCTTCGTAGTAAGTCTACTTATGAGTCAGCTCCACTGCTTAAAGAGAGATGTGATCTAAAGACTTATTTCATGACTTCGACAAAACAGCCTGCTCCTCAACAGCTGTCCGTCCGGCAATTCGACCGAATGTGAAAATGTCGGTGAGCGAGTTACCACCCAGACGGTTACCGGCATGGATACCGCCTGCCACCTCACCGGCTGCGTACAAGCCCGGGATGGTCTGGCCAGATTCGTGAAGAACATGCGTCTGTGTATCAATCTTGAGTCCGCCCATCGTATGGTGAACAGCTGGCTTACGAGGTGTCGCATAGAACGGAGCCACTGCAACCTTAAGATCGAACGCATTTTTACCAAATTCCGGATCATGTCCCTGATCAACGTAAGAGTTGTACATCGCGATCGTATCCACTAGCGTAGTCGGATCGATATGAATTTGCTGGGCCAGGTCCTCCAGTGTGTCCGCTCTGAATAGCGTGCCTCGCTCCACCTGCTTATCGATCTTCGCTTGATTTGTGTTATAGGCCGTCTCCTTGATCTTGTCATCCGCAATCAGATAGAACAGGCCTCCGTTATTGATTGCTGCTATCGACAACTGATCGCGGCTACCATATTCGTTGACGAAACGTTTGCCCTGCTGATTGACCATGACAAAGTTCTGTGGCGGCACTTGCAACCCGCTAAACAAGGCGCCCGTCTGCGGATCGGACACTGGCATCATCTGCGAGAAGCCCATGCCGACCAGTTCAGCGCCCGCACTTTGTCCCAGCAGAATACCATCGCCGGTAATCGCCGGAGAATTCGAGGTCTTGATGTCGTCATCGATCTCGCTCCAGTACGTATTGTACTGCTTCAGCATCTGCGTATTGGCCCCAAAGCCACCGGAAGCCAGCACCACGGCCGGCGCATGAACCGTTACCGTTTGCCCAGCTACTCCGGTACCCATTACGCCGCTGACTCGGCCGTCTGCTTCAATAATCAGTCGCTTCACCGGGGTATCGGTGAGGATCTGACCACCCTGTGCACGGACAAATTGCTCTAAAGCCGCTACGAAGGCATAGCCTTCATGCTTCACTGGTTTATGTCCACGGCGCCACAACGCTCCTACCGGCATGGTCACTTCGTTATAGTCAAATTCGACACCCAGTTCCTCCAACCATTTAACGGAGGCTAACGCCTGATCGGTTAATACCTTAACCAGATCATATTGCCCGTAAATGGAATACCCCTGAAGGTCGTTCCGTTTGCCGCCGAAATAGGTCTGCATCCGGTGGAAGATCGCGGAGTCGAACAAGAATTCTTTGCCCTCTTTCGTATCGCGGAGATAATCAGCCACCTGATGTTTGAAGATACGGAAGTCCGCCAGATACTCGGCATCTACCTGTTCTTCAGGGGTTGCTGCCAGCTCTTCAATCGTATGACCTTCACCCGGAATCGCCGCGAATTTACGTTGCCACTCTGGATCGGCAGCGTTCATTGGACCACCTGTTCGTACCGTATTACCACCTATGGCTGGGAACTTCTCGACGATGATAACCTTCTTGCCCTGCTGAAGCACGCTGGCTGCTGCTGCGAGTCCCGCACCACCCGCACCAACGACCACAACGTCCGCTGTATACTCTTCGTCGCCGTGATTGATCGCACTCTGTGCTTTTGGCCGTTTTTTTAATACATCCGGGTTGGCGCCTGCCATCTTGACCGCCTTCGCTACTCCGTCGATGACCCCATTACTAGTGACGGATGCGCCGGACAAAATATCCACGTTCAGCGTCTGTCCTTCGATGATCTGACTCGGAATCCGGGTAAATACCACATCCGCAATCCCCTGTGATTCGCCCGCCGTATCGATGTCGATCTTCTCTATACGAGTCGAACTCATCTCAACGATCATCGGCAGATCACCGTTGTGTCCGACCGCCTTTACCTCATAGGTTCCCGGTTCAAAGCTAACGTCTTCAGGGACATTCAGCAGATTAGCGATTTTGGCAAAACGCATAAAGCGATAGAAGCAACTCTCCAAGAAATCAACCGTCCGATCCGACTTGATCTTCCCCGCTTCATCAAAGGCTTCATTCGCACGGCCCAACAGGAACTCCGAGCCAGGCATCACGCTAGCATTGACACCGGGTGCATCTAGAATCTGACGCAGATGTAGTTGTGCACGGGAGGACCCCTGCACATCATACGCCGCACCGACAACCATGACCGGTTTGCCATCGAACGGGTGAAGATTCCACGACAGCCATTCCAGAATACTTTTCAGCGCGGAGGGGACCGAGTGATTATGCTCCGGTGTAGCGATAATGACGCCATCCGCTTCCGTAATCTTCGTGTTAAAGTTCTGAATAATCGGACTCTGCGATTGATCGTCCGACTCATTAAACATCGGGACACCCTTCAGTTCCAGAATTTCAATGTCCACTTTTTCGCTAAAATGAGACTTCATAAATTCCAGTAGCTTCCGATTATAAGACTTCGATGCGTTGGTTCCTACAATTCCGACAAATTTCATGCCCGTTCGCCTCCCCAGATTGCCGATTCCCAGCTAAATGCTTTGCTTTGCTCTGTCTTGAAGTGGTTATCTTTAACCAACTGTTGGTTAATCTTCACGAACAATTGGAACTCTTCGAAGATCTCCTCCAGCTCCTGAACCTTATTTGCGTAGACCAGATCACCTGACTCGTCAAAAGCGGCAAGTGAATGTCCCAACAAAAATTCCGAGCTCGGCAGAACGCGAGCCTTAAGCTCTGGAGCATCCAGAATCTGACGTAGATGCATCTGGGCGCGAGATGTACCAAGCAAACCGTGGGAAGCACCGACGATCAGAACTGGTTTGTTAATCAAAGGACGGGTTGTATAGGAGATCCATTCCATGGCGCTCTTGAGCGCCGCTGGGATGGTATGATCGTATTCCGGGGTCGAGATAATGACGCCATCCGCTGCCGCAATCTGCTCGCATAAGGCTTGTACTTCAGTTGGTGCCTGACGATCTTCCGGTTCATCAAAAGCAGGGAGGTGCTTAATCTCGCAGATCTCAATCTCCGCCTGGCTGGAAAAATGCTTACGCATAAATTGCAACAGCTTGCGATTCGTCGAAGTATTAGAGTTCGTTCCGACCATACCGATTAGTTTCATAATTTTCTTCCTCTCTTACTTTGTGAATAATTACACAATATAAAACAGCTTTCTACGAATTCCTTTTGACTTGGTCACTTACCTTTACAAATAAATTTTAGTATGAAAAAATACATTTGTGAAATATCCATTTTCTTATCGTTCTATAACAGTTCTCTTATACCATCTTTAATGAGAGCAGGTGATCCTTATGACTACGATTGATTCTTCCAATATCCTTCATTATCTTGACGCGATTCTCAAGCACGGAAGCTATACTAAGGCCGCCAAGGACCTGTATGTTTCGCAACCTTACCTCACGCAGCTTATCAAGCGAATCGAGCATGAGATCGGCACAGAAATTTTGAATCGACAGACCTCTCCCTTGCAACTAACTGAGGCAGGCAAGCTGTACTATCAGTATCTGATGTCCCTCGAAATGGCACAGGAACAATTCCACAAACGAATCGCTCACTATTCCATAAGAGACACCCCGACGATCAAGCTCGGTATCTTGTCCAGCTTAGGTTCGTATTTATTGCCTTTGTTTTTGCCCGATTTCATGAAAAAGTACCCGTCTATTAAGATCGAGATTCAAGAGGATTACTCCGAGGTCAATGAAATCCGCGTGTTGAACCATGAACTGGATTTTTTTATCGGACAAAATCCAGAGACCCTCTCGCCCAATCTGAATGTTGTCTCATGGGGGCCTCACGGTTATTATGCGGTGGTGACAGAGGACTCTCCGTTGTATGACATTAATCCGAAGACGTTAGAGCAGAGCCATGCCAATCTGAAGCTGCTTCTGCAAAGTCCCCTTGTGCTGACCAAAAAAGGTTCTTCGATTCGCCGGCAGCTTGATCACCTATTTCAGAAGTTTAAGATCAAGCCAACTGTTGTATTGGAAAGCACGAATATTTTCACCACGCTGGAGTTAGCTAAGAAAGGCGTTGGTATCGCATTCGTCCCCTATAGTATCTGCATGTCGGAAGCCCCTAAGGGCTACCGCCTGTTGCCCTTATCACTGAATATGTTGTCGCTCGATTATTTTATTGCCTATTCCAAAAACAAACCTCTATCTTCGGTGGAACAAGATCTGATCGCACTCTTTACTACAGATGTGCCATGTACGCACGCAGAGCATCCGTAACAGCCAGCTCGTTATGTTCCGTGATCACGATACCCTCAATCTTAACGGTCGAATTCAGCGTACGAATGATCTCGGCCGCACGCTTGCCATATAGACGGGTAGACCCAATCTCTCCCTCCAATGACTGCTCCGATACAATCGTCAAGCTTGCTACATCGCTCTGTACCGGGTACCCCGTTTGTCCGTCAAAAATATGATGGTACTTCCGTCCCGCAACCTCCAACTTCCGCTCATACACGCCAGACGTCACAATGGATTGGTTCTTCAATTTCATGACCAACGCATAATTCCCTCGCGGTAGCTGTGGATTCTGAATCCCGACCCGCCATAACCCGTCTTCAGACGCCGGGTTCTCACCAAAAGTCAGCACATTCCCACCTAGATCGATGAACCCTGCGCTCGCCCCCTGACGCTTGAACACCTCCACAATTCGATCTGCAAAGTACCCTTTGGCCAGCGCACCCAGATCAACCTCCATCCTTTCCTTTTCCAGGAAAACAGTCTTCCGTTCCTCATCCAATTGAATATGATGCGGATCGATAAGCTGCCGACACTCCGCAATGACCGCTTCCGGAGGATGCTGCGCCCCTGCAAACCCAATCTTCCACGCCTTGACCAAGGGACCAATCGCGATGTTCAGCAGACTGTCTGCTACGAGACTCTCCCTCTTCCCGATTGCAATCAGCTCGAACAGATCCGTATCGACAATTACGGGACTCTTCCCGGCTTGGTGATTAATCTGCATGAGCGCCGAGTTCGGATTATTCGCACTGAAGCGCTGCTCGTAGTCAATCAGCTGCTGCTCCGCATCCGCCAAGAGCGCCGCTGCATTCTGATGATGAACGACCATCGTAATAACCGTTCCCATGAGCTGTATAATTTTCTTTTCCATAGTGAGCATCCTTTGTTAATGAGATAGTGGAGATGAGTTGAATCGTGAATGCTTACATTTAGCATAAGCGATCGAAATGGGCAAGAAGGGCTTTTGGCATGTTTAAGGAATGGCGCGTTGTACGATTTAGCTTGCCTACGACAGAGTAGCTTTTATAGCGAAATTTTCTTTTCGCCCGATTAATTTCCTTATTTGCTTTACAGCTTACCGTCCAGCAGGCAAGTCGGCACTTCTGCAAACAAATTAAAAAACACCCCTTCAGTTCAGTAATCATAAACTACTAATCTCCGAATGAATAGGTGCTCTTAAATTTTTAATTCCTGAATCCAACCATCGGCATTCAATGATTGTACTACCATACGCAAAATTCTGAAAAGAAAAGCATCTAGTGAAAAGTATCCCCCATTTGGAGTCATACTTTTCACTAGATGCTTAGACGCAAACAACTTCTTCTTGTAAACTATCGCTTCACCTTATAAAACTCATGATACAGCTTCATCAGCGCTCTCTTCTCAATCCGCGACACATAGCTCCGCGAGATCCCCAGCTCCTTCGCTATCTCCCGCTGCGTCCGCTCTTCCCCGCCGGTGTCCAGGCCGAAGCGGCCGACCACGACTTCCTTCTCCCGGTCATCAAGGATATCCAGATTCCGATAGATCTTGCTTTTCTCAATCTTCAGATCCACTTCCTTGATCACATCATCCGCCTCGGAGCCAAGGATATCGATCAGGGTGATCTCGTTACCCTCTTTATCCGTCCCGATCGGATCGTGGAGAGATACGTCTTTGCGGGTTTTTTTCAGCGAGCGTAAGTGCATCAGGATTTCATTCTCGATACAACGGGCGGCAAAAGTAGCCAGCTTCGTGCCCTTGTTCGGGCGGTAGCTCTCGATGGCCTTGATCAGCCCAATGGTGCCGATGGAGATGAGGTCCTCCATGTCTTCGCCGGTGTTGTCGAATTTCTTCACTATATGGGCAACCAGCCGCAGGTTGTGCTCAATCAGCAGGTTCCGTGCCTTGGCATCTCCCTCGGCCATCATGCCTAAGTATTTGCTCTCATCCTGCTCCGATAGAGGCTGGGGAAAAGCGTTGTTCCTTACGTAAGATACCAGCAGCGTCAGTTCTTTGATCAGCAGCGCAATCGTGCTTATGATTCCAGGCAACTTGGCGACACCTCCCGCACATGTACAATGAAACCGGTCAGCAAGGAGAACTACGGGTTCATGGTCCTTTTATTCTATGTGGGTAGGTGCCTAGAAGTGCATGTACGGGGAAAATAGGTACGGGCTCCCTACACCCGGAGCAGCTCGCGGATATCCTCTTCCGACAGCCGGGTGGTCTTGTTCTCACCAGCTTCAATGATCTCTTCGATAAGATCTTTTTTGCGTTGCTGCAGCTCCAGCATCTTCTCCTCGATGGAGCCTTCGGTAATCAGCCGGATCACCTGTACCACATTCCGTTGCCCCATCCGGTGTGCCCGGCCGACGGCTTGCTCCTCCACTGCCGGATTCCACCACAGATCGTACAGAATCACCGTGTCCGCTCCAGTCAGATTCAGCCCTGTTCCGCCCGCCTTGAGTGAGATTAAGAACACCTCACCTTCCCCTTCATTAAAAAGCCTGCACAGCTCCACCCGCTCCTTGCCCGGAGTGGAGCCGTCCAGATACAAGGGCTGCACTCCCGCTTCTTCCAGGCGCTGCCGGATCAGCGCCAACATACTGGAGAATTGCGAGAACACCAGCATTCTGCGGCCGGAATCACGGCATTCTTGCACCGTCTCCAGTAATTGCTCCAGCTTGCCGGAGCCTCCCGTATAATTCTCAAGGAACAGCGAAGGATGGCAGCAGATCTGCCGTAAGCGGGTGATACCCGCCAGAATCTTCATCCTGCTTTTGTGGAAGCCTTCGGCTAATAAGTCCTGCTCGGTATCCTCCCGTAGCCTGGATAAATAAGCGAGATATACCTGCTTCTGCTCATCCAGCAGCTCCGTAAGCAGTACAGTATCTATGCGGTCCGGCAGCTCCTCCAGAACTTCTTTTTTCAGCCGCCGCAGAATAAAAGGGGATACGATGCTGGCGATACGTCCGGCAGGCAGCTCCTTGAAGGTCAATCGTCCGGTGAACAGCGCCGGGAAGACGGTGCTGAAAATAGCTTCCAGCTCATCCACCGAATTCTCAATCGGTGTGCCCGTCAACGCAAATTTCCGTGCAGCCTTAAGCGATTTAACCGCTTGGGCAGTTTGGGAGGCCGAGTTTTTGATCGCCTGGGCTTCATCCAGAATTAACGCATGAAAGGTTGTACCGGAATACAGCTCAATATCTCTGCGGAGAAGAGGGTACGAGGTAATAATCACATCCGCTTCTTCTACGGCCTTTCCCTCCAGCAGTCCACTGCGCTCCTCCTTCTGCCCTGCCGCCACCAGTACGTTGACTGCTGGTGCAAACCGGGCGAACTCATGGCTCCAGTTATACGTTAAGGATGCCGGACACAGAATCAGCACCGGAGCTCTCCCCTGTACCTTGGACGGCATCTCAGCCAGCTCGGAGCAGATATAAGCAATACTCTGGATTGTTTTACCCAGCCCCATGTCATCCGCCAGAATTCCGCCGAACCTGAACTTCGACAACGTCTTCATCCACTGGAAGCCTCTGGCCTGATAATCGCGGAGAACCGGCTTCAGCTCAGCGGGCAGCTCGAATTCCAGACTGTCCGGTTCCCGCAGCTGGTCCAGGAATTCCCGGAGGGACTTGCCCCACTTCGTATGCTTGAAGCCATGTCCCCGCTCTGGAAGCTGAAGAGCTTGTACGGAGGGCAGGCGAATTACCGAGTGTTTAAGATCCCTTTGCCTGAGATTCAGCCGTTCGGCAACGGTGCCGAATTCGCTGAAACTGTCCACTTCAATGGGCAGAAAAGCCCCGCTGCGCAGGCGGACATACTTCCTTTTCTCCACAATCGCCTGCATGACCCTAACGGTCTCCTCCTCATTCAAGCCTTCCAGCTCAAAAGAGATATCCAACCAATCCAGACCCTCGCTCAGCTCCGCTTTCACTTTAGGAAATGCTTTACGCTCCTGCACAAGTCTCTGAACAGCAGGGGTGACAAACAGCTCAGCAACCTCTTCCAAAACCGGCACAAGCTCATATAACGCCTCGTAGATGACCGGTTCACTTACCGAAGCCCAGTGCTGCTGTTCCCGTCTGAGCGGAGAGTTGTCCAGAATATCAACGATCTTATTTTCCCGCTGCATATTCCGGATCAGGATCTTCTGCTTGCGCGCTTCATCCACGCTATTCTCTTCCAGCGGATTGATCACAATCTCCTCATAATGAAATTCCAGCCGAAACGTTACGGTACCGTCCGCATAATCCAGATACAGCTTTGCCTGCAGTTCAGGCTCCACAATTCGCTCGCTTACTGCCTGTTCCACACTTACTTTCCCTAGCTTTCTTAAGGCTGGCAGCACCTGCTGCACGACCGCTTCGATTTGTCCGGGAGCAACCGCAATCTCCCCTGTGGCCTTGAACTGCTGCTGGAGCAGCGCAATCATACGGAGCGTATCTCTATCCACATCATAGATCAGCCCATTCATAATCAGAATAGAATAGTCCTCCATCAAGATAAGTTTTTCCATACTTGAAGCTGTCAGAGCATAATCCTTCTGGTTTCCCTGGCCTATCGAGAATTCAAGCGGCGGGACCTCGTTGGCAAGAACCGCACGAACCTCCGGGTGCCAAAGCGTTCTTAGGGTAACATTCACTTCTGGCAGAAGCAGCTTAAGCTTTTCCCAGGCCAGCGGAGTGACCTTCAGCATCCTCTCGTCTTTCTCAGGGGGACTATAATAGCCGTTCGGGCTGGATTTGGGTAATTTCTCAGAGTTTTTGAGTAAAAGCATGACCTCCAGGAATGCCCAGTCGGCAGCGCTTATGTGCTGCAGCTCCGCATCAAACGTGAACTTGCTGGTGAAATACAGCGGCTTCCGCTGCTCCAGATGTTCAAGGAATTGTCCCAGTTTTGTCACGACATACCGGTGCTTGTAGCCTACCCGCATTTCAAGCGTAAATCCTCTGGGCTGCTGGTACAGCGTGCTTAAGATGAACTCAAACTGCAATTGTTCTTCATGTTCAAATAACAGAGGTGCTTTCTTTCTATTCATAGCAGGTTCTATCACGGCTAGTGAGGAAATTAAATGATCCATCTGGTTATATTTGTGTTTGTCGTTCTTCGATTTTTTACTAACTGACTTCTTTCTCTTCTGCTTAAATATAGCAATAAGTGTTGCCGCCACATGCTTACAGCATCCATAACTCTCATAAGCAGGACAAGTACAGTAGGCCTCGGTATCATTTCCTGTAAAATTGATATTAAAAATCTCAACGTGGTAAGCTTTGCTTCCCTTTACCCATGCTCTATAGCGGTTGATTTCTGCATCAAAGATCAGCTCGCTTACCCGCCCGGAATTATAATAGGATTGTCCACGCTCATAAAAGGTGTCCCCGCAGAAGTCCTTGATATCTTCTAAAGTAAAATTTATCTTCATCACCTTCACTTAAGAAAATGGGCAAACTTATCCGGCTCATGCCGAATGTCCTGTGCCAGCTTCTCATATTCCATGGTCAATTTAACCGAACGAACTCTTTGCGCATCCTGATCGCGCGGTTCAAGGAATCCTTCTTCTCTCCAATGACTTACTTTTTCCCGGATAGAGCGATCCGATAAGCGCAGAAGCTCTCTCATCTCGCTGGTTGTCAGGGTATCCTGCTTAAAGGTTAATTGAGCAAACACGATTCTTTGCTGTGGATCAAGCTTTCGGATCAGATCCGGTTCGATCCTTGTCATTTGAGCAGATTTCTCTGTAACAATATTTGCCGCATCTTGAAACACCTCTGCCAATCCATCTACGAAAAATTCCAGCCAGGGTGTCAGCTCGGCATCATGACGTCCAAAATAATAATTGTGATGGAGACCAAGTTGGAGCTGGCGATAGTATTCCGAGAGGTTACGATCATAGAAATTCTCAAGCACGAATAATCCCTTCAGCCCATATCCGCCCCGGCGAAGCAGATAGGTGGTGAGCATTCTGGCAGTTCGGCCGTTTCCGTCCAAATAAGGATGGATGGTGAGAAACTGCCACATGAAAATCCCTGCTTTGATTGGAATAGGAACCGAATACGTTTCCGGAGAGTTTATCCAAGCAATTAAATCTTCCATTAACACCGGAACATCCTGCCATTCAGGAGGTAGAAAGAAACCGGACGCATTACGATTGCCTACTTGGTTCTGCTCCTCACGGTACTCACTTATTCGAGCTCTTCTGCCGTGTGAAATTTTGATTATGGCATGAAGCTTCTTTACGAACTCTTCTGTTACCGGGAGCTTCCTCTTCTCAGCTTCATCCAGATATTGCAAAGCTTTCATTAAGTTATATACTTCTTGCTCTTCATTATCGCTGCTTGTCTGGTATAGAACCTTTCGTTTCGTCGCTTCATCAAGTGTATTTCCCTCTATCTTCGTGGATAGAATCACTGTTTTTTCCATTGATTCTTTTTTAAGTAGATCAAGAATAGAGACCGGCAATGGAAGCAAATCCACTACCACAGTGGCATGTTGAATATCCATCAGTCTCCGGGCAATAAGATCCGTTATTGAGTATTTTGGTATGAACATAAAATCACCCCTTTAATTCAATTATATCATTGCCGCTATTTTGCCGCAAACAAGATAACACCCCTCAATCGCTAGGCATCACTCCCGCCCGTCCATTCTCATAACTCCAGGCCACCACCGTTGCGCTGTCCCGCCCAAGCTGTTCATGCACCCCCGTCAATACTTCCGCCACACTTTCCTCCAGATCCTCTCTACCCGTAAAAGCTTCATACAGCCTACGCGGGTCTTCCAGCAGTCTTGCCCCCACCTCCAGCAGACCATCTGTGGTCATCACGATGATGTTGCGGCCCTGCCGCAGCTCGCGGATGCCTGAGGAGTAACAGGCAACGGATCCCCCTGTCCCGGCTCACCGGATTCTATGTATCTACTATTATATACCGGCCAGTCCAGCCTTCAGGTCACGCGGTGGCTGGAACAAGCCAGTTTATAAAAAGTTTAACTCCTATTTATCTTTTCCCCGGGTTCTTCCCCCTTTTATTTATCCCTGTGTTAAGCCTTTCCCGTAAGATAGGAAACATCTTCTAGCGGCTGCTTTAAGCCGTCAATCGGATGATGAATGTTGGGAGGGAATGAAATGAAGAATTACCGTGCCTGTGCCGCTCTGGTACTAGGGATGATTATTGCCAGTCAGCACCTGGCGTTATCGGCATCAGCGGCGCCAAGCAGCGTTACAGCAAACAAGACAGCGAACAATTCGCAGCAGGATCAGGCTAACGCTTTGTCGCAATTGCCTGCAGTGGCTGTCCAGTCCGGAGTCAGCGTGAGGCTGACCGATGTGCAATTAGCCAAGGCCGATGGCGGCAACAGTCTGACTTATACCCTGGTGTACAGCAATACAAGCAGCAGCACCTATAAGCTGATCAACGTTTTTTCCAAGATTACAACCCCAGCGGGAGCAACGATTAAGAGCAGCCCCATTCCTGAGGATAAAACCAAAGTGGCGGTTGCGCCCAAGGAGCAGCTAACCGTCACCTATTATGTGAACGTCAGCAAGACAGCTTCTACCCAAGGCCTCTCTATCTCGCTGTTCGGCTTCGACTTCAGCGGCTCAGAGTACCAGAAGAAGCTGGGCAGCTTCAAGGTCCCGGCCGCTTATACTCCTTATGTACAGCAGGGTCTTAGCAAGCAGATTACGGTTAGCAACCTTCCGGTTAGCCTGAAGCCCGAGAGCCTGCAAATCTTCAGCTTCAATAATAAAATCTATGCCAAGGTTGCTCTGAGCCTGACGAATCAAGGAGCCAAGGTACTCGCTGCACCCGGCCACCGGGTATTCCTTGAATCCTCCGGCGGTTCCGCGTTTGAGCTGACGCTTGACAGTACCAGCCGGGATTACAAGGTGCAGTCCGGTGAGAATAAGAAGATCTTTTATCTGGCGGAGCTCCCGGCTTACATACCGACTACGCGCATGTCGCTGCTTATCACTGGGGAGAATGCTGGGCTAAAAGCGGATCTGCCGGTAGTCTCCTTCCGTCTCCCGGAAGCAAGCTATCCAAGTCTTGAGGTGAATGCTTACGCGGTGAAGAAATTCGGCGTGAGCAGCAATACCATTGAGACCCAGCTGAAGCAGGCATCCGTATCCTCAACAGGCGAGAAGGCACTGTGGACACTTAAGCTGCGCATTAGGAATGCTGGCAACAAGGCGGTTACTCTGCCAGCCTATGAATTATCTGTAACCGCCAAGGAAGGCTACTCCTTCCCGGTCAACAGCAAAGCGCTGGCCAGCCTCACCTTGAAGCCGCTTGAGGAGAAGATCCTGCAATTCTCTGCCGAAGTGCCGCTGAATGTGAACCAGAGTACGCTGAAGCTCCAGATGGTGGAGCCGGCAGTAGAAGGCAAGACTATCTTCCCTACAGCTATGTACAAGATTCCCTATTCTTTAGAGATGACCAACTCCGTTGCTTCGGAGTACATCCTGGATAACAGCTTCGGAACCTTCGGTGCCGTACTCGAGTCAGTGCAGCGTATGCCTTGGACAACTGAGGATTTGCTTGTCGGCACGATTCGTATCCGTAATGTCAGAGATGCGGCAGTGACCCTCCCTGCTTTTACAGGAACTATCCAAGCAGGGCAGACCGCCTTGGACGCTCCGGTTCAAGTCGTCGCAGCCACCTCCAGCCAGCAGCTAGCCTCAGGAGCAAGCGCTGTGTATTATGTGATCGGCAAGCTCCCTTATGAGCGATCTCTGGACCAGGTTCGTATCGGACTAAATAGCGGGACAGGCGACACCACTGAGCCTTTCCTCTCCCTCAAAACACAGCAAGTTGTTCCGGGTATGTCTGACGCTGGTGATAACGCCACCTTCAAGATCGATACTGCAGGCAAGCGGGCGGAGGTTAAAGAGCGCCGGACCCTCCTCTATCCCGGAGCAAGCCAGAACATTCTGTATACTGAGCTTGAGGTGAGCAGTCTTGAAGCCCGGAGGGCAGAGCTCTCCAGACTTGTGGCTTATTATAAGACACCGGACAATACCTATTATGAAGCAGAAGTCAGTCAATCTGCACTGGCGGCCGGACCCAAGGGCAAGAGTCTGGTGAGTATATGGAGCAAGCTGCCTGCAAGCATCGATGCCTCGCAGCTGACGCTTTTCGCGGGAGAAGGAGTTAGCGAGAACAAGCTGACAGCGCCGGACGGAACGCCAACCGCCTATATTAATCCTAAAGCACTCACCCTTCATATTCAGACTCCGGCTGCACTAGTCACTCTGGGTAGCGGAGTGCCCTTGTTCCCTTATACATTTACGGTTACTCAGGCCACAGGTGCTGTGTCTGAGGGCCAGGATACGCTGAGTGTCAATCTGACGTATACGCTTGCTAAGGACAACCAGTATGATATGGGCACTAATGCGCATAAGCTGGTCGTGCAGCTTACCGATCCTCTCGGCCAGACTCAGGAGAGAACGCTGGTGCCCGGAACTGATTTGGTGACAGGGAAATTCCTGACCTATTCTATGACCCTTACAAGCAATGCCTATAAAACGCTCCGCAGCGGTAAATTCCTCGTCACTCTCTATGACGAGTTCCAGGGAGAGCGGATTCTCTTGGGCAGCCAGAGCTACAGTCTTACCTACACCCCTGCGGCCAAAGCCCCTGAGACCATCACTGCCCCGAAAAACGCGGCAAATCCAGATCCCGGAGGATCGCTATGAACGTCAAAAAAACCTTAGGGCTGTCAGCCGCAGTCATAGTCACTGCTGGAATTGTTGTGTATAGCTTATGGCCGGATAAGAGCACACAGGACAGTCCTCCTACTGCTCAGACTACTGTAGTGACCAAGGACGATATATCTGTAACCGTCAAAGGCTCCGGCACCGTGAAGGCTACGAATACTACGATCGTATATGCCAGGGACACAGGAAATGTGGCCAAGGTTCTCGTTAAGGAGAATGAACAAGTCAAGAAGGGTCAGATCCTGCTCACTTATGAGGGAGCCAATGTAGCCAGTAACGTAAGAATCCAGCAGAACACGCTCAAGCAATCGCAGAATGACCTGCTGGAGAAACAAGACCAGTACAAGAAGCTAATCATGGATAGTGCTGCCTTAACCGATATTGATGCGGCGAAGCTGGCCATCGAGAGAACCAAGGATACCATTACAGCCACATTAACCGAGCTTGAAGCACTGAAGAAGGATCATATCCCGCCCGCTTCCCTAACAGCGCCGATGGATGGAACGGTGACCAAGATCAGCGCCTCCTCAGGGGGGATGGTGACTAAAGGTGCCGAGGTCTTCTCCATAACGGACTACAAGAATCTGAGCGCTACGATTAAAATTGATGAACTGGATATCCCCAAGATTAAGCCGGGGATGTCCGCAGCCATTAAGATGGACGCGCTGCCCGCTGAGGTCTACCCGGCCAAGGTCACGCGGATTGCGGATGAAGGAACGGTGACTAATGGCGTCTCCGTCTTTGAAGTGACCCTTCTGCTCACGGACTCCACCGGAGCCAGAGCCGGTATGTCAGCACAAGGAGTCGTTACTATTGAAGAGAAGAACCAGGTTCTGCTGCTTCCCGTCGAGTCTGTGACCCAAAAGGATAACAAGTATTATGTTCAAGTGCAGGACTCCGTTCCGGAGCAGGCCCCCTCGCCCAAGGGCAGCTCCGCCGCAGGAAGCCCTGCCACACCTCCGCCCGTTCAGCTGAAGCCTGTCACTGTAGGTGTGCATGATGAGAGCCGGATCGAAATTGTCAGTGGTCTGCGCGAAGGGGAACAGGTCATTGTCCCGACCATTATTGCTGTCAGTACGCCTGCTCCCGCAGCTCCGGGTATGTTCGATATGGGCGGTGACGAGGGCGGCTTTGACGGCAGCGATGGCGGCGGTGCCGGAGGAGGACCACAATGAATACAAAGCCCCTGATCCGGATTGAGCATATGGTCCACGGATACATGATGGCTAAGGAACAGATGACGGTGCTGAAGGATATCTCTTTTGAGATCCATCATGGCGAATTCGTTGCCATTATCGGCCCGTCCGGATCTGGCAAATCCACCTTGATGAACATGATCGGCTGCCTGGATATCCCGAATGAAGGGAGCTATTCTCTGGATGGACAGGATGTCCGCTGCTTATCCGATAACCGGCTGGCCCGGATCCGCAATGAGAAAATAGGCTTCATCTTCCAGAACTTCAACCTGCTTCCTAAGTTATCTGCTGTCCAGAATGTCGAACTGCCCTTAGTCTACCGGGGCTTGTCACAACGGGAGCGAAGAACGCTAGCCGCTGCCGCCCTGGAGAAGGTCGGCCTGCAAGAGAGGATGCACCACCGTCCGAGCGAGCTGTCCGGGGGGCAGCAGCAGCGGGTTGCCATCGCCAGAGCACTTGCCGGCAATCCTCCCATTCTACTGGCAGATGAGCCTACCGGTGCACTCGATTCCAAGACCGGAGAAGAGGTCATGCACATGATCAAAAGACTGAATGAACAGGGACATACCATTATTGTCATCACACATGACCTGGGCATTGCTGAACAAGCGAAGCGGGTCATCCGGATTCAGGATGGCCACCTCGTCGAAGATCGGAGAAATGACCAATGATTCTTGCTCAGAGTATCCGAATGGCGGTAATGAGTATCGTCGGCAATAAGGTCCGCTCCTTCCTCACCATGCTGGGCATTGTCATCGGAGTATCCTCGGTCATCCTGCTGGTCTCGGTAGGGCAGGGAGTTACGGGTCAGATCACCAGCCAGTTCAGTGACCTTGGCACGAATCAGCTGACGGTCATGATTACCGGACGGGGGGCAGTCACTTCCCTCACGGCCGAGGAGGTTGCCGCATTCAGCCGGGTTCCCCGTGTGGATCAGGTATCGCCAACGATCAGCAGCAATGTAACCGCCAAATATCGTAACGTTCATACTAATGTCTCACTTGAAGGCATCACAGCAAGCTATGAGAAGGTACAGAACTTTCATGTGCAGTCCGGCCGCTTCCTGCTCGATATCGACAATGAATACCGGCAGAAGGCTGCCCTGATCGGAACCGAGACGGCGAAGAAGCTGTTTGGCGCCGACAACCCGGTGGGCCGTGAGATCCAGCTGAACGGTACCTCCTTCCAGATTGTAGGCTTGCTCCAGGCGAAGGGAACCTCACTCAGCGGATCCAACGATAAGAAGATTCTCATCCCCTTATCCACCTCCGAGCGGCTGCTTCAGAGCAAGGGCATTCAGACTTTTACCGTCACTGCCTTGAGCGACAAGGATGTAGCGTCTGTGAAGACAGCTATCGGACAGATTCTGGACCGCAAGTTCCTCCGTGCAAAGGATGCCTACAGTGTGTTCGATTCCAAACAGATGCTGGATACGCTGAAGAAAACCTCCGGTACCCTGTCCCTTGCCCTAGCTGGAATCGCCGGAATCTCGCTGTTCGTTGGCGGAATCGGCATTATGAACATTATGATTATTTCAGTGAACGAACGCACCCGGGAGATCGGCATACGCAAAGCCATCGGCGCCAAAAAGATAGATATTCTGCTGCAATTCATCATTGAGTCGATGGTGCTCAGCACGATGGGCGGAATCCTCGGAATCGGAGCAGGATTAGGCCTAACTTGGCTTGTCGGCCAGTTGACCGCCCTTCAGGTTGGCTATGCCTGGAACATGGTGAACATTTCATTCCTCTTCTCACTCTTTATCGGTGTGTTCTTCGGTATCCTGCCCGCCAGCAAAGCGGCGAGACTCCGGCCGATTCAAGCTCTGCGTACCGATTAGCCGTGCTGCAGCAAGGATGTTATGATGGAAGAAAAGATACGATAAAATGTCTGCGGGAAGGAACCGGGTATGACCATTAAGCGGCGCTTATTCATCTCTAATATCCTGATGATTGTGATCCCTGTATGTATTTCCTTGTTCATTGCTTTTGTTAGTGTGTCCCTCCTGTTCAAGGTATCGAAGCATGATAAGCAGAGCCCGTTCTATACCGGATATGATGATCTGATTCAGTTGTCTGCCGGGCTGCTGAAGAACGGGGAGAAGCAGGAACAGGATGAACTCCGCCGCCAGATCGAAGAGATATTGAAGCCGGGGGACATGAGTCTGGCCGTTTACGATTCCTCGACAAGGCTGATCAGCTTCAATTTTAAGGAGACCCCGGAGACAGAGAAGCTGCTGCAGATCGTCAGCGCCATGGATGGACAAGGTTTCGCTTCTACCTCGAACAAGGAGGTCTATGCTGAACAGATCCGGGTTAAGGGCAGCACTTATACTGTCACCATTATCGGCAGGACCTCGGACTATACAGACGGACAAGTCACTCCTGCGATGGTTACCTTTCTGATTCTGATCACGCTGGGGATCATCTCTGCGGTATTTATAACGAATCAATTTCTTACCCGGTTTGTATTCAAGCGGATCAAGCAGCCTCTGGATACGCTGGCAGACGGGGTTCATCAGATCCGGGACGGCAATCTGGATGTTAGAATCCACTACGGGAACAAGGACGAATTCGCTCCTGTCTGTGAGGATTTCAATGACATGGCTATCCGCCTCAAGGAATCCCAGCGCCTGATCCAGAGGCAGGAGGAGAGCCGCAAGGAGCTGCTTGCCGGGATATCGCATGACCTCCGTTCCCCGCTGACCTCTGTCCGTGCGTATTCGGAGGGGCTGCTGGATGGGGTGGCCACAACCCCTGAATCCCAGAAGAAATATATCACCATGATCAAGACCAAGGCGGAGGATATTGACCGGATGGTCGGCAAAATCTTTCTTTTCTCCAAAATGGATCTGGGCGATTATCCCTATGAACCAGAGGTGCTGGAGGTCGATCAGGAGCTCCTCTCCTTAATCAAGGTCACTGCCGAAGAATACAGGGAGAAGGGCCTGGACGTAGTCATTACCGCACTGGCTGCGGATGTGTATATCTACGCCGATCCGGCACAGCTCAGCAGCATCGTCTTCAACATTCTGGAGAATAGCTGGAAATACAAGCTCAAGGAGCGTGTCCAGGTATCCATCCGTACCGAAGTACAGGGAAGCGATGTGTTCATCTATCTGGAGGATAACGGACCCGGCGTGCCGGAAAATGCGCTGGACAAGCTGTTCGATGTGTTCTACCGCAGCGATCCTTCGCGCAATAACCCGACTAAGGGCAGCGGCTTGGGGCTGGCAATAACAGCTAAAGCCGTCAGCCGGATGGGCGGAAGTATTCAGGCACAGCCTTCCCCCGCAGGGGGTCTGTGCATCATTATCACACTGCCAGTGCTGGATAAAGGGGCTTTGCTATGACCAAAGTGTTAATCATTGAAGATGATAGTGCAATTGCAGCGATCGAGCGGGATTATCTGGAAATTAATGATTTCACGGTAGAGGTTGCCGAGGATGGAATCACCGGGCTTGAACTGGCGCTCTCGGGACAATTCCAGCTTATTCTGCTCGATCTGATGCTGCCTGGGGAAGACGGCTTCTCAGTGTGCCGCAAGCTGCGGAGCCAGCTCGACATTCCTATCCTTATGGTCACGGCCAAGCAGGAGGACATCGACAAGATCCGGGGCCTGGGGCTTGGGGCCGATGATTATATCGTCAAGCCTTTTTCGCCAGGTGAACTAGTGGCCCGGGTCAAATCCAATCTGGCTCAGTATGCTCGTCTTAAGGGCATGAGCGGTAGCAGCGCAGAGAGCAACCGGATCGAAAGCGGTCCGTTCATCATTCATACCTTATCCCACAGAGCCTATTTGCACGGCCGGGAGCTGGAGCTGAAGAAGAAGGAATTCGACCTGCTGCACTTCCTGATTGTCAATGCGGATATCGTCTTCAGCCGGGATTCCCTGTACGAACGGATCTGGGGCTTCGATGCCATGGGCGATAACGCTACCGTAGCTGTCCATATCAACAGGCTGCGCGACAAGATCGAACAGGACCCCGGCAATCCGCGATATATCCAGACTGTGTGGGGAGCGGGATATCGGTTTCAGGTGTAAAGTCCGCAAGCCTGTATTAATTCATAGCCCCCGGACCGTCCATACGGCCTGGGGGCTATCTTAGCACCGCCTATTCACCCGATCTTCCCGCCGTAACATTCATCTCCATCATTTTCACATCATTTGATAGAATTGAGTTCTGCACAGACTCACATACACACCTACACTTGAACTATATATGGAGGGTAACCACCTATGCTGTTGCTGGAATCATGCGTTATTGCTGTACTGCTGTCTTTTTCATATAGAATCTTCGAGGGGATACTAGGGGTTATCTCTAAACAGCAAGCGCGGTTTACGATTTATTATTGGGGAGCTGCCATGATTGCTGGAAGCGTTCTCTGGAGTAACAGTTATACGTTTGGCGCCCCGCAGCAAGTAATGAGAGTGCTCCCGCTGTTCCTTATTATTCTGCTTGTGAACCTGATCATCTCCAGATCCTCCGGCTATAATCCTGCGGGAACTTATAATACGGTCAACTTCGTGCTGTGCTTCCCTGTCTTTGAAGAGATCGCCTTCAGAGGACTTATACTGCCCATCCTTGCGCGCCATCCGGTACTCGGTCAGCTGCATTCTACTTCGATCATTGATGTCAGCGGGGCGATCCTCCTTACCTCACTGCTGTTTGCGGTGTCCCATTTGCAGTATTACAAGCTGAACCGCGAGAGCGTCAGATTCATGCTGTTTGCTTTTAGCGGAGGGATCTTCTTCGGGCTGTTCGCGCAGGTTACGGAGTCGCTCTTGCTGACGATTCCGCTGCATATTGCTTTTAACGGATCAGCCGTGCTGTATGCCCGGGCTTCCGCAAGCAAGCACCTTCAGGCCTGAGGTATTTCTATATGTATATATGAAAAAAGAGCCACAGCTCCTCTACAGGGCCAGCGCCTCTTCCGTAATCTGCCTGATATCAATCGGAGACAGCGTCTCCTCGTTCACCATGTCCGGCAGAATCTCTGCCAGGAAGTAATCCACGCACTTGAGGTCAATATGCTTGATCTTGATCAGCGCATTGCGGTACATCACCACAAATTCCTTCTCCGTGTTCCCTCTTTGCAGCTCGGCGAAGGCCTCATACACCTGATCCATCTTATCCGCAACCTCCAGAATCAAGCCTTCTAGCGACTCGTCCTTGCCTTCGCGCAGCTGCTGGTAGAAGATGCTTTTGAATTCGTCCGGGATATGCTCCTTGATGAAGTTGTCGATCATGCCCTCCTCCACCTGCTGGATCAATGATCTGAGCTGGAGCGAGGAGTGCTTCACCGGCGTTTTGATATCCCCGATAAAAATCTCTCCGTAATCATGGCTGCTCGTGATCTCGTACAGCTTCTTCCAGTCGATCACCGCGCCGTGCTTCTCTTCAATATCCGCCAGCGTCTTCGCGTATTGCACGACCTTCCAGGAATGGGCCGCAACGCTATGCTCCTCGAATTTGAATTTTCCCGGACAGCGGATAATGCGCTCCAGCTCATTCAGTGAGCGAAAATACTTGTGAATTCCCATGGCTAGTCCTCCCGTATGTTAGTTAGGCTACGCTAGAGTTCAGTCTAATCCTCCAGTGTTAACCCCGGATGAACCTCAGCACCCCATTGTGTAAAATCCGCACGGCTACGCGCATCTAACGTTATTTCCCAGCCTCTCCCCGCCCTATTGCGGTCCGCATCCCCGACTAAGGTCGGGATTCAAGAACAGTCTGCAGGCCGTTTTGCCAGAGAGGATAAATTCGTACAATACATACATAGACAACGGAAATGAACACGCCGGCTACCGGCGGTCATCTAATAAGAGAGGAAGATATCACTATGACAAAAAAATTAACCCGTTCCTTAACAGACAAGAAGCTCACAGGTTTATGCGGAGGACTGGCACGCTATTTCAAAGTTGATGCAACCCTTGTAAGATTGATTGTTGCTATCGCTATGATATTCAGCTTCGGCACTGTAGTCTTTCTGTATATTATCGGCAGCCTAATTGTTCCCCAGGAATCCTACGGCGGCTTCGATGACGGCTTCAACTACTAATTCCTTCTATCAAATACTTGCGTCATACCTTAACCAACCCACATATAAAGGAGATCATTATTATGAGCATATTCCAAAGAATCACTACACTAACTAAGGCCGCTATTCATGAAGGACTGAACAAACTGGAAGATCCGATCCTGCTAACCGGTCAATACCTGCGGGATCTGGAGGACAAGATCGCTAATGCCGAAGGCAAACAGCGTGAACTCAAGGCAGCAGCCAGTGTGCTGGAGCGCCGGATCTACGAATACAAGGTGCTCGCAGAACGCAGTGAAGCTGAAGCGGTCCAGTACATGAGCGAAGGCAATGAACCGGCTGCCCGCACTGCGGTTATGGCTAAGATCCGTTACACGGAGAGCGAACAGGAATGCACCGCCGGGCTGAAAGAGACTCAGGCTACGCTGGCCTCCCTTGAAGTACAGCTTGCCAGTGTTAAGGAAGAACATACACGCCTCAAAGCCAAAAGAGCCGAGCTGGCCGAACGTGCCCGCAAAGCGGCGGAGATCAAGCAAGCGGCTCAGGCATCTGGCGCTGCTTCTCCGGCAGGCTATCCCGGACAGGTGCTGAACAACGGTGCTGCCTCACGCGGCTTCGAACGGATGGAAGACAAGATCGCCATGCAGGAAGCACTGGCCGAGCAATCCGGTCTGGCTGCAGCCGCAGCAGCTCCTGAATCCCCGCTGAACAGCGCGGTTGAAGCCGAGCTGGAGCGCCTCCGCAACCGTAAATAAGCTGATGGTGTATAGTCAGCAACAAGGCTGCCTCCCTTTTTATCAGGGAGGCAGCCTTTTGGTGCAATGAACTTTGTTCCAAATAGGACTGAACAGGTTAGTCTAGGCAAGTACGACAGCAAAAGCTTCATAAGGCCGTAAGTGCAGCTGCTTGAAGTCCACAGCATCTCTGGAGTAGTTGCCGATAATGAATCCGGCGTGACCCAGCTCCGGCAATTCCAGTGTGATGGGCTCCCCGCTGAAGCTGGCCGTTACCAGCCAGGTCTGTCCTTCATAGCGGCGGAAGTACATGAACACCTGATCCGGCACGCCGGTCACCAGTTCGAAATCGCCCCATACCACAATCGGGTTGTTCTTCCGCAGTTCAATCAGCTTACGGTAGCAATGGAACACCGAATCCGGGTCCTTCAGATTCGCCTCCATATTAATTTCCTTATAATTCGGATGTACAGGCAGCCATGGCTCTCCGGTTGTAAATCCTCCGTTACGGGTAGCATCCCACTGCATCGGAGTCCGGGCGTTATCTCTCCCCTTCGCATTAATGGAATGAATGATAGCTTCCTTGGCGTAGCCTTGCCCGATCCGTTCATGATACATATTGATGGCCTCAATATCCTGCGCTTCGCTGATATCCTGAATCGGATAATTGGTCATTCCGAGCTCCTCGCCCTGATAAATGTAAGGCGTACCCTTCATCAGGTGAAGGAGTATGGCGAACATTTTGGCGCTCTGCACACGGTACTGCTTATCGTTGCCCCAGCGCGATACAATTCTCGGCAAATCATGATTGTTCCAGAACAGGCTGTTCCAGCCCTCGTTCCCCAGCTCGGTCTGCCATTTCGCCAGCACCTGCTTCAATTCGCTTACATCCAGGGGCTTCAGATCCCACTTCTCTCCCCCGGCCTGCTGATCCAGACCGATGTGCTCGAACTGGAATACCATCGACAGCTCCTTGCGGTCCGGGTTGGAATAGAGCTTGGCTACATCCGGCGTCGCCCCCCAGGTCTCTCCCACCGTCAGAACATCATGCGCTCCGAAGGTCTCCCGGTTCATCTCCTGCAGATATTCATGCAGCTTCGGACCATTTCCTGTAATCTCCTGATCAGGAATTTTGCCGACCAGATCAATGACGTCCATGCGGAATCCGCCGACGCCCTTATCCAGCCAGAAATTCATCATGTCCCATACCTCTTGACGGACCTTGGGGTTCTCCCAGTTCAGATCCGGCTGTCTGCGGCTGAACAAATGCAGAAAGTACTGGCCGCTGGCTTCGTCAAGCTCCCAGGCCGACCCGCTGAAGGTTGAACGCAGGGCATTGGGAACCTCGCCGTTGACCGGATCACGCCAGATATAATAGTCACGGTACGGGTTATCCCTTCCTTTGCGGGCTTCTATGAACCATGGGTGCTCATCCGAGGTATGGTTGACGACCAGGTCCATAATAATCCGGATATTACGCTGCTTGGCCTGCTCGATTAATTCATCCATGTCATCCATGGTTCCGAATTCGGTCATAATATCCTGGTAATCGCTGATATCATAGCCGTTATCGTCATTGGGTGATTTGTATACGGGACTAAGCCAGATGGCGGTAATGCCAAGCTGCTCCAGATAGTCCAGCCTGCTAATAATCCCCCGGAGATCGCCGATTCCATCGCCGTCGCTGTCCTGAAAGCTTCGGGGATAGATCTGATATATTACAGCTGTCTGCCACCATTTCGTATTGTTCAAGCCAATCACTCCTGTAAGCTAAATTTAACTACAACCATCGACCAGATGCGCAGGGACGGCAAAGTGAATCTGGCCGCAAGTCCTTGCCCGTGAGGAACCACCTCATAATCCAGGACAATCACTTCCTGGGCCTCATCATCCGGGCTGGCCGTGTAAATGCATTCAACCGGCTGTTCGATCAGCAGTGTGCACACCACATCCTTTTGAGCTTCAGGCCGCTGTTGCTTGCCATGCTCCCAATAATCATCTTCAAGCCCGGCAAGATTAATCAGCTGCAGGATCTGATAGCCCGGCTTGCGCTTAATGATCGTCCAGACCGAATCAATATCTCCGTTCGGGGCAAATGGCACCTTGCCTTCGAAGGTAATCTCGGTGTTCACCCCGGCGGTATAGGTATAAGACACATCTTCCAGCTCTGCATCCTGGATCAGCACCCCAAAACGCACGATGAAATCATAGTAGCGTCTGACCTCGACGGCGAAATCAGGCCGCATCACTGCATAATCGGGATAGTAAGGCATAGTCAGCATTCCATGATCCTCACCCAGTAAGAGGTGATATCCCCCGCTGGCGAATATGGAGGCCATCGTCAGCAGCGCCCCGTTCTCCGCCCATTCCTTGTCATGTCCGGCTTCCGGGTAGAAGGAGGGTAGATAGGCGGAGAGGATCACCGGCTTGTGCGGGTCCAGGGAGCGCGCATGATCGATCAATCCTTTAAGCTCACGCAACCGGACCACCGGCGGCCAGACTTCAATATATAGCGCCTCCTGATCCGCCGGGGCCGTCTTGTGTATAGGATAATTACCCACATTATTGAAAATAACCCCGGCCTCTGCCTTGATTTCCTTCACGGCCGCCTGGGTCCGGTTAATCAGAGCAGGATAACATTCCGCCAAATCGACCAGCTCTTCTTTTCCTGCGATCCGGCGCACCGCTTTCTTGGGGAAGCCGTATTGGTCCATATGAATTCCGTCGAATCCGGCATGTACGGCCTGACGGAACTGTTCAACAATATGATCGGTCCAAGGAGAGCCCGGTGTAATATCCATAATATAGAACAGATCAATTAATTGAAACGGATCTCCCTGGCGGTTATACAGTCCCCATTCCGGACGTGTCTGCAGGAAGTCCTTAAGACTTGCATATACCGCTCCATAGGCCATGGCAGCCATCCCTTTATCGTGTACGGCTGCGATCTTTTCACGAACCACCTTATAGGACATCGTCCGGCCCATAGGATCAATAAATTCATCCTCTTTCGGAACCAGATCATCATGCCTGTACATCCAGTCATAGAACTGTATGACATTCAAGTGGAATTTGTTCATGCTGTCAACGTCACGGGTGTCTCCGGATTCTTCACTCCGGAAATCGCTTAGAAATCCATACCGTGGCGCCCGGCCCCAATGATCGGCAATATCGTAGGAGGTATAGGCGGTTGATACTACAGCTTCATTGCACAGAACAGCAGCCTTGACTCCGTACCCCGCCCACACCGTCGCTTCAGTGAACAAGGGGACGAGCACTCTTTGTCTCAAGCCCGGTTCCGTATGGATGCTAAGTCTTGCTTCCGCAACCTGCTGCTCCAGCTTGAAGAAGCTGACAACCAGCTGCAGAACCGCTTTCTCCCCGGTCTCTACTTCAATGATTATATTGCCTGATTGGCCGGTCTTGTACTGGGCCTGATCCGGATATATATCTATATGAGTCACTAATCTATTGTCCATATGAATTCTCCAATCCTTGTAGATTGAGCTTGTTTACTTCCGCTTATTTCTTACCGTTTTCGGCCAACCAGGCATCCAGCTGCTTTTGCGCCTCCGCGATGACTTTGTCTGCTCCAGCCGCTTTTTGTTTTTCCAGCATTTTAGGAAGAGACTCATCCGGATCGAGCTGACCGGACTTCAGACCGTCAACAAAGGCTTTGTTGGCGTTGTCAATCGAGATCAATTCATTTTTTACCGGCTCCGCATCGAAGACAAATCCAAATATCCGTGAAGGAGTAGAAGACACCTGTTCGTTGAACTTCTCGTAGTTCTGGTATTTATTCGGATCTTCGCCTACACGGGTATAGTTGAGCATTTGATTGCCGAGCTGCCACATAATATCGTGATAGTAGCCGACATTATCTGTCGTTTTGCCTTCCGGCAGCGCAACTTGTCCGTCTTGGAGCACATAATGGGTTCCTTCAATCCCGAAGTTGAAGAGGGTCAGCAATTCCTTGTCCTTATAGAACAGGTTGAGCAGCATCATGGCACGTTCCGGATCTTGAGAGCTTTTTGAAATCGCATACATGGTTGCTGTCATTTTCCCTGTCTGCAAGCGGTCAATATTAAGCGGAATTTGCAGCATCTCACGGCCCGCTTTAATCGAACCATTCGGTGATACGGCTGCTGTGCCGATCTCCATATCCGCGATAATATCCATATCAGAGACAAAGGCGAAGCCTTTACCCGCTTGAATCTTCTTCCAGGCGTCCAGACCAGGTGTCAGTGCATCCTTGTTAATGTATCCTGCCCTGTACCACTTGTTGGTAAGCTTGGCAAGCTCCATATACCGCGGAGTCGTGTAGGAATTGATGACGGTATAATCATCTGCCGCTGTTCCCACGGTGTTAATCGCTGCAATACTCACAATAGAATCCAGATTCGTCGATGAATAGTACGCTTCGAGAGGAAAGCTCGGTGCCACCAGAGGCGTAATCCCCGGTTCGTTCTCCTTGATGGTTTGAAGCATGGGCTCCAGATCCTCGACTTTACCAGACTTCAGTGCAGTCAGATCAAATTTGTACTTGTCCACAAGCTCTTTGTTCAAGTAGACCCCTTGTGCACCGCCCAGCTCCTGGTGGGTATGAATACCGTATAGCTTGCCGCCGCGTTTAGCCGGCCCGTGATAGTCCTTCTCCACAGCTTCGATGTCCGGGCCGTATTTATCGAGCAAATCATCCAGCGGCAGCAAGCCCCCTTTGGTCACCTGTTGCTGGAACCCGAGCCAATCCGCTGTAAACAGCAGGTCCATTTTGTCGCCGGAGGCCATCATCAGATTCGTTTTATCACTCCAGGCGCCCCAGTCGATGGGATTCAGCTTGACCGTCATGTTCATTTCCGGATAGGTCTTTGCCAGATAATCATTCATCGCATCCTGTACCCGCTGGTTATCGTTTTGCGGCGCATCGGGGAATACCATTACAACTTCGTAAGGCTTCAATTCGGAGCTGCCCTCGCTTCCCGGCTGGACTGTGCCTCCCGGTGAATTCGCAGCATTATTCCCGCCGCAGCCGGTTACTAGGGCTGAAGTCAGCACAAGCGATGTCAATACAACAGAACTCTTTTTCAACCACTTCATAAATAATAGACCTCCCTGGAATACTTCTGTATTCTTGCCTCATCATTCTGAACTTGCTTATACTAATCCGGTCATATACCGGGATCAGCCCTTCACAGCGCCTACGGTGAGGCCTTTGACGAAATACTTCTGCAGGAAAGGGAATACCAGCACCAGCGGTCCGATTGCAATCATCGCCATCGCCATCCGGATGGATTCAAGCGGCGTTGTGACCTGTGCGGTTGAACTGTAAGCCTTATTGGCAATCGTCTGCAGGAACGAAGCGTTCATTAAGGTTTTGGTCAAAAGATATTGCAGAGAGAACAGCTTCTCATTCTGGATGAAGACCAGGCTTGTAAACCAGTCGTTCCAGTAGGATACGGTGGTGAATAACCCGATTGTGGCCATTACAGGCAAGGACAGCGGCAGAATAATGCTGAAGTAGGTCCGGAATTCACCTGCGCCATCGATCTGAGAGGAATCAATCAGGGAGGGCGGGATACTGTTCGTGAAGAAGGTCCGCATGATGATCACGTTGAAGCCGCCGATTAGACCCGGAATGATAAGCGCCATCAGCGTATCCTGAACATGCAGGAACCGGGTATAGACCAGATACCAGGGCAGCAAGCCGCCCGAGAACAGCATCGTGATCAGGATGTAGAAGCTCAGAGCACCTCTGAGAGGAAACTCTTTCCGCGATAATGCATAGGCCATGGCCGAAGTCACAAACAGACTGACTACAACTCCAATCAGTGTTACCGAAGCAGAAACACCATAAGCCCGCAATATTTTTCCGGCATCTTCCAATAAATACTGATAAGCGACAAGGCTGAATTTGCCGGGCCAGAAGCTGTATCCATTCGCAGTTACCCAGTCCTCATCAGCAACCGAGATCATAAAGATAAGCCAGAACGGGATCAGGCAGGCAAGACTGAACAATGACAGGACAATAAGGATAAAGGGATTGGTTCGTTTTTTCTGCATGGTGTTCTCCTTCTAGAACAAAGCATTTTCTTTGCTGAATTTACGGACAGCCAGGTTGACGGTAATGACAAGTGTAAAGCCAACCACCGATTGCAGCAGCCCTGCCGAGGAGGCGAGTCCCGTATCCCCGGTAACCATTAACGCCCTGTAGACATAGGTATCGATAACATCCGTTGTCTCCTTGATCATACCGGAGGCCATGGTTGCCTGATAGAACAGACCGAAGTCCGCGTTGAAGATCCGGCCGATCGCCAGCAGTGTCATGATGATGATGATCGGAGCGATCAGCGGAATCGTAATTTTCGTCATTTGCTTCCAGGGTGTGGCCCCGTCAATGACGGCCGCTTCATAATATTCAGAGTCTATCCCCACAATGGCTGCCAGATAGACGACGGCCGAGTAACCCACACCCTTCCAGGTGTTAACAAGGGTCAGGATATAAGGCCAATGCTCTGCTTCCGCATACCAGTTCCTGGGATCTATCCCGAAGGGCTCCAGAATGAATTTGTTGATGAAGCCCAGCTCCGGATTGAGAAATCCATACACGATATAGCCGGCAATGACCATGGAAATGAAATTGGGCAGGATCACTGTGCTCTGAAAGAACTTGGAGGCAAACTTATTTTTGACCTCGTTAAGGAGAAGTGCCAGCATCACTGCGAGTATCGTATTGATGATCAGGAAGCTAAGGTTGTACAGTAAGGTATTCCTGATGATCAGCCAAGCGTCGTTCGAAGCAAACAGAAACTTAAAGTTATCCAGTCCGATCCATTTGCTGCCCCAGATTCCTGCCGTATAATTCAGGTCCTTGAAGGCCAGGAAAATACCGAACATGGGCAGGTAGTTATTGATCAGCATCAGCAGCACACCGGGCAATGCCAGCACGACCAAGGCCCTGTACTTCCATATGCTTTTCCATTTTGAGCCAGGCCGCGAGCTGCCTGATTGTGCCGTTAGTGCTTTTTCCGAAGCCATAGTTCCACACCTTCTTATTGGGTTATGGCTTCATTATAAGGAGCTGGCTGCAGCTGCTCTGCCGTTTTTATAACCTTAATCTATTCGTTTTGTGACATTGCGGTATTCCTGGGGATTGACGTCGAACTGCTTGCGGAACATTTTGGTGAAATGGGAAAAATTGCTGTAGCCTACCTGCTGCGCGATCGCGCTGACCGGCATATCCGTGGTGTCCAGAAGCTCGCGTGTGCGGTCCATCTTCACCGAAATCAGGAAATCAATCAGGTTCTGGCCGGTCTCTTTCTTGAACAGCCTGGAGAGGTAAGCCGGGTTCAAGCCCACATAATCAGCGACACTGGCCCTGGAGATCTCTTCCTCCACCTTCTGCTGGATGTAGCGGATGGACCGCTCAATCACACCGCCCTTCTCCTGCCGCTCAAATTCCGCTTCCATGACCGCCGATACAATTCCTTCCGCCCAATGCCTGTATTGAAGCAGTCCCCGTATCCGGGCGGTTGTCCAGTCTGGAAACAGAGCTATGCTTCCCGCATTGATTCCTCTGACCTGCAGGAAGTGATAAATAATCTGCAGGGTATCCTGATGCAGGGCGTCCAGATGTCTTCCCTGAAAAGAAGGATTGGCTTCCAGCTTCGCTGTCAGATGATGAATGAACTGCACAGCGGACTCACGTTTGCCGTTCAGCATATAAGAGATCAGATCACCCAGCAGGATATCCTCCGAATTAGAATTGGCGGACAGCATCTGATCCTGTGGTAAGTATAAGAGCACGGATTGGGTCCGGGAGATATTATCACGCTCCATGGTCTTTAGACTTTCACACATTCCCGGCAGCTCCTGGATGGGTTTGAACGAACCGACATAGCAGGTTACGATGCTGTAGAACAACTCCTGGCAAGCTTGGATGAAACGTTTACCTATGGCCGTGAGCTGCTGAAGGCTAACTTTCTTAGCCGCAGGTCCTCCCTCCACACCTCCGGCATACAGCAGAATGAACAACACCCCGCTCTTATCGGTGATGGCCTCCCCCGGATGCTCTTCTGTAAAACATTCCTCCGCCGCTTTCTTCACAGCATACTCCATGATTTCCTGATCACGCGGGCTGAGCCGTTTGGACCACTCCTCAATACTGATCAGAATCGGGAGCACCTGATCGTCAGGATTTAACCCTACCCCTGCACCCGCCAGCTCCCGGTCAAAGAAATCCCCAAACGACAGGATGCTGCGGGACAGCAAATCCTGCCAGAAGCGTTCTACACGCTTCGGCTTTTCCTGTTGCCACAGATTCAGATACTTATGATACATCTGGTTGTAGGACTCATACTCTTCCTTCTCACGGATGGCCGCCATCATCCCCGATACAGCTGACAACAGCTCCTCTGTGTCAACAGGCTTCAGCAAGTAATCAAAGCTCCCGAGGTTCACGGCTTTCTTGGCATAGGAGAATTCGGAATGACAGGTCAGAAATATCGATTCCGTCCAGGGAGAGTGCTCCCGCACCCAGCCAACCAGTGAAAGTCCGTCTTCATCCGGCATCTCAATATCGCAAATCAGGAGTTCTATTCTCTGATCATTCAGCAGCTCTCTGGCCTTGTCGGCCCTGTTCGCCGTCAAAACCTCTTCTATTCCATACGTCTTCCAGTCACAGCAGTAGAGCAGCCCTTCTACAGCGAATTGTTCATCATCTACAATCAATAATCGCATGGCTCAACGTTCTCCTTCTGTATATTCAATAGGCAGGCTAAGCCTCACACGGAATCCGGACGGCTGATTGCCGCTGAAGTGAATTTCGGCTCTCCCCTGATAGATCATAGCCAGTCTCTGTTTCACATTCCAGATCCCGATATGTCCTTCATCTGTGGCCGGGGTATAATCCGGTGCATTCAGCTCCTGCAGCTTCTCTGAACTGCTGCCTTTTCCATTATCCGAGATTTCAATGATCATGGTATCGGCCGCTTCTTCTGAGAGGCCCGCCGAAATCTCCAGCCGGAATATCTCTGCCTTCAGGCTCATGCCATGAAGCATGGCATTTTCTACAAAGGGCTGTACCAGCAAGGACGGTATGGAGACGCGGCTAAGCGCTTCGGCAATGGTGATCTGAAACTCAAACGACTGCTGGTAGCGCATCTTTTGAATTTCCAGGTAATTGCGGAGATGTTCCAGCTCTTGGCCCAAAGTAATGCGGTTATCCTTGACCTGAAGCATAAAGCGGAAATACTGCACCAGATGCCTTACTGTCTTTTTGACCAATTCGAAACGCTTTAGATCGGCAAGCTGAAAAATAATATTGAGCATATTCAGGAAGAAGTGCGGATTAATCTGCATTTGCAAATGCTTCATTTCTGCCTTCTGCGCATGAATCCGTTTTTCGTACACATCTATTTTCAGATCCTGGATTTCCACAACCATGCTATTAAATGCCTGATTCAGCGCCTGAAACTCCACCAGGTTCGAATCAGGAAGCTTGGTTTCCATGGCGCCGTTGCGGATCCGGTGGATGCCGCTGAGCAAATCCAGAATCGGGCGGATGACCATACGGCGGAAATAATATAAGTAAACCAGTAAAATGAGCATAATAATAAAGGGCAGCACATTAATAATCGTTTGGAAGGTATTGAGTCCCTGGAGCAGCTCGGAAGCAGGGATGACCACGGACAGATTGATTCCCAGTGCGGAGGACTGGCTGGACACCACAAACCACTTCAGCCCATCATGGGTAAACGAAAAGGAAGAATTCAGATTCATCTTCTCACCCGGCAGCTTGAAGTCGTAGCCCATGGATGCCGAAGGACGAGTTAAGATATTCCCTTCATTATCCACAATCAGCACATCACCGCCCGATTGCAGGTTCAGATTGCCCAGCGGTGAGCGCATAGAGTCGATTCGGATCAGAGCACCAATACAAGCGGTATTGTCCAGATTATTGCTGACGCTCCGGTTTAAATAGTAATCTCCGGCAATTTTAACGATTGTCCATTTGTACTGAAGTGTTTCCAGATGTTCTTCATTTTGAACCTTTGTCGTAATCCAATCCCTTATCTGGTCCATATATTCCTCTGTAGTTCCTAGTACATTGGATAGTGTCAAAGTATCATTAACGCCGGAGTATAGATAAAACATATCCACGCTATGGTAATAGGCCTGATAGGCCTGATTTCTCTGCATAATCCCCATACGGGCAAAATAATAGTCGGACTCTGTCAGCCCCGGCTGATTCAATTGAAGAAAATTCACATCATGATCGACAATATCGACCAGATTAATCGTAATGTCATTCAGGCTGCTCTCCATCATTTGAAGATTGGAGTTGACCAGATTCTGATAGGATCTGGATACCTGTTCGAGTACAATTCCCTTGGCGTAATATCCCCCGGCAAAAAGAACGGAGAGGAGCGGAATCGTTATCGCAGCAGACAGCTGAATCAGCCTTACACCCAGCGAGTTTTTCCTGTTTGTCATCATGGATCCTTTCTGTAACTTAACATAACTTAACATAAGAAAGAGTCACCTTAGTGAGTGCTTCCACCTTTACGTAAACGTTTACTCAAACCTGTAAACTTCGACTCTTTAAGTGTGATTTCATACGTTAACGTAAACGCTTACCCTAAAAGGTATCCCGTTTATTTTTCCTTGTCAATGTTTATTTTACGGAGTGTTTGATTTCTGTTGACAACGAAAAAGCTAGGACTTATATTTTCAGTAAGCGTTTACTGCAAAACGACAGGCAGGAGAGTCCATGAATCCCACAATTAAAGATGTTGCCCAAAAGGCGAACGTATCCATTGCCACCGTCTCTCGGGTTCTGCATAACTTAGGCGGATATTCAGATCAAACGAAGCAAAAGGTAAATCAGACCATCAAGGAGCTTCAATATCAGCCGAACGCTATCGCCCGCGGACTGATTAACAAGCGCACCCAGACCATCGGCGTATTATTTCCTGATGTGTCGAGCAGCTTCTCCTCCGATCTGCTCCACGGAATCAGCGAATTCGTCCATGACCGCAATTACAGTGTAATAGTCTGTAATACCGATCAGGACGGCAAACGTACGCTGAAATATCTGCAGCTTCTGCGCGAGAAGCAGGTGGACGGAATTATTTTTTCCAGTGAAGTGCTCAAGCAAGAGTATTATGACATGCTGGAGAGCATGAACGTTCCAGTGGTGCTGGTCTCTTCCCAGACGGATTATGCCAATGTACCTTATGTGAAGGTCGATGATTACCAGGCGGCCTATGACGCTGTCGATTATCTGATTACCAAAGGCCACCGCAGCATCGGCATGATCAGCGGCACCAAGGGCGATCCCATCGCCGGAACTCCACGGGTCGAAGGATACCGCAAAGCGCTGGAAGCACAGGGCATCGCCTTTGATAGCCGTTTCCTCGTGTATGGGGACTTTTCCTACGAAAGCGGCTGCAGAGCCATGGAAGCCCTGTTACGGAGAACGCCTGAGGCTACTGCTGTCTTCGCGGCCAGCGACGAAATGGCGATTGGTGCCCTCTCGGTCGCCACGAAGCATGGAATGAATGTCCCTGAAGATATCTCCATCATGGGATACGATGATCTCCGGTTAGCCCGGATGGTCAATCCGCCCTTAACTACAGTGCGCCAGCCGCTGTATGACATTGGAAGGCTCGCTTCCGAGAAGCTGATCGGCATGATTGAAACGGGGGAGCCTGCGGAGAGTCTAGTCTGTGCCCACTCCATTGTGGAAAGACAAACCGTTCGGGCAATTACGTGAACAGGGGCGCATAACCGTTCTTCCTGAACAATAAAAGGTTGTTCCTAACGCCATAATGGCAGAAGGAACAACCTTTTTCTGTGCTATTGCTATTTTAAATTGTATCCCCTTCAAGGATGTCCTAAATTGCATCGACCTAGCAGAGGTATGTTTTTACCATTATTTGTAACTTTATCTGGGCATTCGCATAGATATATTCTATAACTTATTTCAATGCCAAGGAGCGATTCTGTTGGAAAATCAAATGTTATCCCCGCAAACCTGCAATTCAGAGACTGTTGGCCTGCCGCCGCAGTCTAATCCCAGCCCGCCGTTCATCCCGATTCCCCCAACCCCTGAAACCTTGTGTACAAACACCTGGGTGTATATCTGGACGAATACCAATGTAGGAAATCTCTGGGTTTATGTTCAGCGGGTCATTCAAGGCAAACGAAACACCTTAACCGGCTGCGCCTTGTTCCAGGATTGGAGCGGCAGGCACTATTATCAACAAATCACCGTGGACTTGGCTTATATTACGATGTATGTATGTCATTCGCCGGCCTCTGACTCCATGGGGCTTTCCCCTGACAGCGCATCTTCAGGAGCATTACCATCCGGTAAACCCTTAGTCAAGCTATGCCTGTACCAGCAGTTCCCGGTAGGCAATTTCGTCTATGAACTTACTCCGCTCAATACAACATGTCCAACACGGCCTGGGGATGAACGAATTCTTAAGGGCTCCATTATTATCCCTTACGATCCTGCGATGCCGGTTACGGGCGAGTTCAAATAAATTCACTAATAAGCGGGAGCACGCTCTAAGCCGAATAGGTGCCAAGAGCTTGCTCCCTTTTCCATCAATGGTAGAGTACTGAATCCTCCTGCGCGGACTGCGGTTCATCGCTGTAATAGGCTGGAACCGGTGAGGTGGCGTTCTTGTCCCGAAATTTATGTTTATAGGCTTCAAAATCCCATGTGCTCAGAAACTTCTCTGCTGCTGTGTGGCCCGAGGTCAGTAAGAACTGCTTATCCGCATCCGTCAAATCAAATTTGGTCGTCGTCACCTCCCGGGTTGGGATGAAGACGGTTCGTTCTTCCGCATGCTCATCTACATGACGCTGATCGTGTGCTTGGAGCATCGTTTTGAACATCCCTTTTAATAAAGAGACAGGACCGTTGATATCCAGGGTCTGGGCATACGTGCGTTTCTCCGACAGGCGGAAGCCAAAGGTTGGCCACCGCGGAACCCCCTCTACATCAAACAGCCAGATGGGATAGTTGCTCAGCATTCCTCCATCCAGCATGTAATACGGCTTCGGAATAAGCGGTGTATGCCACTGATAGGGTTTGAAGAAGAGCGGCAAGGTGGTACTCATTCTTACAGCCGCAGCAATCGGGAAGGTGGTTGATGACAGCCCGTAATGCGGGAGATCCCTGGGGAAAATAACCATTTTTCCGTTACTGATGTTCGATGCTATAATGGACAGCTTGCCTTCCGGCAGATCGCCGAATGTCTCTATACCCCTGCGCTTCAGCCAATCACTCATCACCCCCTCCAGAACATGGTTGCTGTAGATCCCCGAATTCAGGAGCAGCGGAAGGGCTTTGTTCAGCAGCGGTACATTGTTCAACCCTGTCTTGCCCAAAAGCTTTACATAATCGAGCGCATGCATCAACTCCCTGATCTCTGCACTATTGTAGCCTGCCGCCAGCAGCGCCGCCACAATCGCTCCCGCCGAAGTCCCCGCCAGCTTGTTCCAGCTGTACCCCTTACGCTCCATTACCTCAATCGCACCGACAAAAGCAATACCTTTGACACCGCCGCCCTCAAATACAGCGTCTGCCTTCATAACCATCCATCCCCCTCCATCCGAATTATGACCGGGTACAATTGTTGCTGCACCTTATTCTTTGCGAGAGGGAAAGTTCTGATTCACAGCGGCTGCCCGGCTGGTTCAGAAACCTTTGTATAACGGTTCTCCGGTACCGGAAGCCCAAGGTTGCCCCGCAGCGTATCACTTTCGTATTCGGTACGGAACAGCCCGCGCTCCTGGAGAATTGGAACGACCTGATCCACAAATTCCTCCAGCCCGTTCGGTACGGCGGCCGCCAGCATGAAGCCGTCGGCGGCTCCGCCCTCGAACCAGGCCTGAAGCTGATCGGCCACCTGCTCCGGCGTACCGATGAAGCTGCTGCGCGGCGTTGCCGATTGCAGGGCAACCTCCCGCAGAGTCAGGCCCTGCTCTTTGGCATCCTTTTTGATTTTGTCCGTGCCGCTCTGGAAGCTGTTTCGGCCCAGATCACCGACATCCGGGAATGGCTCATCCAGCGGATACTGCGAGAAATCATGATGCTCGAAGAAGCGGCCCAGATAGTTCAGCGCATTCTCAATCGTCACCAGCCCGGCAACCTCCTGGTATTTGCGCTCCGCTTCCTCCGGGGTAGCCCCAAGAATAGGTGCTATTCCCGGGAAGATCAGCACTTCATCGGGATTGCGCCCGAAGGAGGCAACACGGCTTTTCACATCCTTATAGAATTCCTGCGCGGACTCCAGCGAGTCATGACCCGTGAAGATGGCATCCGCCACGCTGGAGGCATAATCTTTGCCGACTTCAGAGGAACCTGCCTGGAAAATAACCGGCTGCCCCTGCTTCGAGCGGGCGATATTAAGAGGTCCCTTCACCGAGAAGAATTCACCCTGGTGATCGAGCGTATGCATTTTCTGCGGATCAAAGAAGACGCCCGTGTCCTTATTGCGGACAAACGCATCGTCCTCCCAGGAATCCCACAGCCCGCGTGCCACCTCCAGATATTCGGCGGCAATACGGTACCGTTTGCCATGGTCCGGATGCTCCTGCTTGCTGTAATTGAGCGCAGAGCCTTCGAGCGGCGAGGTCACCACATTCCAGCCGGCCCGTCCGCCGCTGATGACATCCAGTGAGCCGAATTGCCGGGCCACCGTGAACGGTTCACTGTAGGAGGTAGATAAGGTACCTACCAGACCGATGCGGCTGCTGACTGCCGCCAGAGCACTGAGAATCGTCAGCGGCTCGAAGCGGTTCAGGAAATGAGGGATCGACTTCTCATTGATGAACAGACCGTCGGCAATGAAAATCAAGTCCAGCTTGCCTTCCTCCGCTTTGCGTACCCATTCCTTGTATAGCTCGAAGTTCACACTGGCATCAGGCTGCGCATCGGGATGACGCCACATGGAGGTACTGCCTCCAACGCCGTGCAGCAGGGCCCCCAGCTTCAATTGTCTTGGTGTAGTCATGTTCATTCCTCCTCGAATTGGTATTCAGTCCGCTTGGTTCCTTATGAAAATATTCTTACAGAGCCGCTTGCTGCGAAGCTTGAGCGGCTGATGCAGCTGGTGCAGCTTGACTTGCCTGCGCTCCCCGCTTCACTCGTTCAATCTGGGCCAAATGCCGCTCTACATGGGCGGTGAAGCCGCGGACAATATCGGTAATACGCACCGTCTCTCCCTTGAAGTTAATCCCGCTTTTCTCCCATTCTCCAGGACTAAGTCTTCCGAGCAGCAGACTGTTGTAATGCAGCAGACTTCGGAACAGCTCCAGGCTGTCCGCGGCCTTACCCTGATTACTATGCTGTCCGCTGACCCATGCGTCCTGATGGAACGCCGGGAGCTGAGCCTTCGTATCCGCCAGAATATCACGGATGCGGAAGGAGACTACAATGCTGTGATCCGCCAAATGGGCTAGCACCTCGGTCACGCTCCAGCTTGACGGCTCCGCCTTCCACCTCAGCTGCTCTTCAGACAATCCTTCTAGCGCCTGGACCAATTGACCATGAGTATTCAAGTAGCTGGCTAGCTCCACACTCACACTACTCATTGCGATTCCCTCCAATATAGGTTTGAATTATCGTTGTTACCCGCTGATGGGATATGCTTAATTGCACTTTGTACATCTAAAACGTCTGATTTACAACCCATTATCTGTTTAATTGTAGTTCGTACAATTAAAAATCCATTTGCTTCAGATATTCACCCATTCGGGCAGATTTAGTTGTACAGACTACACTTATACGATGCACGTAAGCCTTTTCGCTGTTTTTAAGTGTACATTCTACAACTATCCCCAAATGGAGGAACGTTACGCCTAGCCAAAACCCATGAAACGCATAAGAACAACAACTCCGGCCTGGAAAGGGCTCATCCGAAGGGGAATCGCTCCACTTCCTCGGTCCTCCAGGTATCATCGCTCGCCCTCTACGATTTCAAATCAGATGCGCTGCTATTGAAGCGTGACAACGAGAATGGAGCTATATTCTGCCTGGTATGTCCCTGAACAGCCATGTCCGCGAGAATCTCTCCAACCGCGCTGGAGAATTTGAAGCCATGTCCCGAGAAGCCTCCGGCCAGCAGCACATGGTTGTGAGCGGGATGGCGGTCGATGATGAAATCCTCATCCGGTGTATGCTCATATTTACAGACGGAGCCCTTAAGCAGACGCCCGGCTGCGCCAGGCATATACGCTTCGAGAACCCGGCGGAGGTCGCCTTCATCACTCTCCAGGCTGCCGAACGGCTGCAGCGGTTCGCCGGGCTTCCATACTTCGCCTGTATCATGGCGGCCGATCTTCAGTCCCGCCCCGCTGATACTGGGAAAACCGTAGAACTCGCCTTCCTCAGCACCCAGCGTGAAGCCGGGGAACCTCCCGGTCTCGAAGTCCGGCGTACTCCCAAACCAGCCTACTACCTTGCGGACGGCCTTAATCGGCAGGTTGATGAAGGGCGACAATGAACTGAACCAGGCCCCGGCGCTAAGTATAGCAGCGGCTCCGTGGTAATCCCCCTGCTTCGTTTGGACTGTGACACTTCCTTCGCGGGCCGTCACCTTCAGCACAGGAGTATTCGTCAACAGCTCCGCACCGTGATCCAGTGCAAGCTGCCGGTAAGCGGTAATGCACCGCTCACTGTAGAGATAACCGGCATCCGGCTCATACATGGCCTCGAAGGATTCGGGGAGGTTCAGGGCTGGCCAGCGGCGGCAGATTTCCTCGGCATCCAGCTGCTCAGCCCGGACCTTCCGCTTCCGCGCCTCTTCCAGACGTCCGGCGAAGGAATACACCTTGCTGTCTGCCAGATTGAGCACACCTGACGGAGCCAGCAGCTTGAGGCCACTCTCTGCCTCCGCCTCTTCCCATAGCACCTGGGCACGGAGCGCCAGGTCAATATAGGCCGGATCGCCGCTATAGGCATGCCGGATCAGCCGGGTCTCCCCGTGATGGCTTCCTTCCGTATGCGGCGGATCGAAGGCATCGATCAGCAGTGTCTTCACACCGCGCCGGGCCAGATGATAGCCTGCGCTCATGCCCATGGAGCCTGCGCCGACAATAATGACATCATAATCAGAACGCTCCGCTATGATCTGCACCCCTCTCCACCGCCAGATGTTCAAGCACACGGACCGCCAGATCACTGAAGAATTCTGCACCTACAGGCAGCGCTGCTTCGTCCAGATCGAACGCGGGATGATGCCATTCCCGGCTTCCGGCGGTGCCGGTGAAGACGAACAATCCAGGAACCGCCTGCTGATAGAAGGCGAAATCCTCCCCGGCCGGTGACGGCACCGGCTGCACAGAGGTATAGCCCAGCTTCGCCGCCGTCTCTTCTCCAAGCCGGGCCAGCAGCGCATCGTTGATGACCGGCGGCGGCCCGCCGATCCAGCGCACACTGGCTTCGGCACCAAGCGCAGCGGCCACACCCGTGACCACCTCTTCGAAGCGCTTCAGCACCCTGCCGCGCACCGCTTCATCGAAGGAACGGATCGTCCCTTCCAGCACCGCCGTGTCCGGGATGATGTTCCACGAATTGCCGCTGTGGATCTGCGTGACGCTGATTACTGCGCTATCCAGACTGCCCACATTCCGGCTGATGATGGATTGCAGCGCCGTTACAATATGCGAGGCGGCGACAATAGGATCAATCCCGGCCTCCGGCACGGCTGCATGGGAGCCGAAGCCCCGGATACTGACCGCGAAGCCGTCTGCGGCCGCCATCAGCGGACCGGCCTTGATGCCAAGGGTCCCTACCGGCAGATCCGGCTTATTGTGCATACCGATCACTGCGCGCACCTGATCCAGCCCTCCGGCGGCGATAATCCGCTGTGCCCCCTTCGCTTTCTCCTCGGCAGGCTGGAACAGGAAGCGAACCGTTCCGCTCAAGGCGCTCTCCTGCTCCTTGAGCTGATACACAGCTCCAAGCAGCGCCGCCGTATGGAAGTCATGCCCGCAGGCATGCATTCTGCCCGGATACAGCGAGGCATACGGCAGCCCGGTCTCTTCCTGGATCGGCAAGGCATCTATGTCAGCCCGCAGCGCAATCACCGGCCCGCCCTGCTGACCGCCGATTTCGGCAATGACCCCGGTCTTCAGCCCGGAATCTGTAATCTTCACCCCCGCCTGCTTCAGCAGCGATGTGATGTATGCGGTAGTCTCAACCTCTTCCCCTGACAGCTCCGGGTGCCGGTGCAGATGACGCCTGATTTCAACCAGCCGCTCCTTGAACGATAACGCCTGTACTTCCTGTGCCGCAGATTCCGTGGCTGAATTTGTCATTAGCGGGATGCCTCCGCCGGCACTTCAGCCAGCGCCTCATTCAGCAGCTCGAAGGAACGCTGCCGCTTCTCGAAGGGCTGCACATTGGTCGTAACGATGAACTCCTCTACGCCGGAAGCTTCAGCTAAAGTCAGAAGCTGCTCACGGACCGTCTCCTTCGTCCCCTTGGTAATCTCAGGCTCCCGCTCCTCCAGCGTGTACGCTTCCTCACTCTGGCGGGTGAACTCCTCGGCCTGCTCCCGGCTGGCCAGAGTCAGGATCTTGCCGCTGGCGAAGCGGATGCGGATCAGCTTATGCGCTCCAGCCAATTCCTTGGCCTCCTCTTCCGTATCAGCCACGATAACAGCCAGCGCAATAATCACCTGCGGCTCCTGCCCGCCGCTTCGATTGAAGCCGTTGCGGTAAGCCCGCACCGCCTCTAAGGCAACGGCCTGATCGCCGCCGATGAACAGGGAGAACACGTACGGCAAGCCTAGGCTGGCCGCGATCTCGGCGCTCGCGACACTGGCGCCAAGCACATACAGCTCCGGCGGGGTTGCGGGGAGCGGTCCTGCCTTCAGCCCGTGCAGCGGATGCTCAGCCTCCAGCCGGTTATGCACATATTTCTCCAGCTCCGTGATTTTGTCCGTTAATGAAGCGGCTTCGCCGCCTCCCTGCTGCAAGGCCTGCGTGCTGCGCGGCAGGCCGCCGGGAGCGCGTCCGACGCCGAGGTCCACCCGTCCCGGAGCCAGCGAAGCCAGCACGTTGAAATTCTCAGCCACCTTGTAGGGGCTGTAGTGCTGAAGCATAATTCCGCCAGAGCCGATGCGGATACGCTCCGTCCTAGCCAGCAGGTGCGAGATGAGCACTTCAGGAGAAGATCCGGCTACCTGCTCAGAATCATGATGCTCGGATACCCAGAAGCGGCGGAAGCCGAGGCGTTCCGACAGCTGCGCCAGCCTGATCGTATGCTGGAAAGCCTCTTCCGGCGTCTCCCCCGGATAGATCGGGCTTTGGTCGAGTACGCTGATTGTAATTGCCATAGATATGCCTCCTAGATGGAATAGTTCAGCTCCGGCGTAATCCGCTTCAGGAACTGCTTCGTTCGTTCTTCACGCGGGTGGTTGAATACTTCCGTGGGCGTGCCCTCCTCGACAATCACACCGCCGTCCATGAACACCACATGATTTGCCACATCGCGGGCAAACCCCATTTCATGCGTCACCACAATCATCGTGATGCCTTCCTTGGCGATCTTGCGGATCACCGCAAGCACTTCGCCCACCAGCTCCGGGTCCAGTGCCGAGGTCGGTTCATCGAACAAAATCACTTCCGGCTCCAGCGCCAGCGCCCGGGCAATGCCGACCCGCTGCTGCTGCCCGCCGGAGAGCTGGCTCGGATAGGCATCCAGCTTGCTGCCAAGCCCGACCTTTTCCAGCAGCGCGATGCTCTTCTCTCTCGCCGCCTCCTTTGGCAGCTTCTTGACGATTAGGAGGCCTTCCATCACATTCTCTAGCGCGGTTTTGTGCCGGAACAGATTGTACTGCTGGAAGACCATCGCCGTCTTTTGACGGAGCTGGTGGATATCCTTCTTGCGGGCGTGCCGGAAGTCCAGCTTGAAGTCCCCGATGGAAATTTCGCCTCCGCTGGGCTTCTCCAGAACATTCACGCAGCGCAGCAGGGTGGTTTTGCCGGAGCCGCTGGGACCGAGAATGACCACCACCTCGCCCTTGGACACCTCCAGATCAATCTGGTTCAGCACCTGATGGCGCCCGAACGACTTCGATAGCTGTGTCAGCTTTATCATGCGACTCCCCCCCGGTTATACAGATTGATCCGTCTTTCAATGACGGCAGTTGCCCGCTCAATGAGGAACGTCAGTCCCCAGAAGATCAGCGCCGCCGCCAGGTAAGCCTCGAAGAACTTCCAGTTGGTCGAAGCGACAATCTGCGCCTGGGCATTGATATCCACCACCGATACGGTAAAAGCCAGCGTAGACCCGTGCAGCATCCCGATCACGGAATTCGACAGATTGGGCAGGCTCGCCGCCAGCGCCTGGGGGAACACAATCCGCCGCAGCGCCTGCGGAGTGCTCATTCCGATGGAATGGGCCGCTTCGAGCTGACCTCGATCCACCGCGAGCAGACCGGAGCGCACCACCTCGGACATATAGGCACCCGCCGTAATGGAGAAGGAAATATAGGCGAAGCCGATCATCGGTATCGATACAGAGCGGAAGCTCCAGCCAAACTGTGCAGCAAGGCCGTCGATAATCATCGGCAGCCCGAAATAGATCAGCAGCAGATGAGTCAGCATCGGGGTGCCGCGTATGAACGTGACATACCCTACGGCCAGCGGATACAGCCCGGGGACTCTATAAATCCGGATCAGAGCCACGACCGTACCGATCACGAAGCCTGCCAACACCGACACAACAGTGATATACAGCGTCGTAGGAATGGCTCCCAGAATTTGCAGAAACGCCGTCCAGATAAAAGATGGATCCAGCTTCATTACGCACCGCCTCCCTTGCCCGCTCCCATATCCGCGACAATTGTGCGGTAGGACGCTTTTCGCTGAAGAGTGAACCGCTTCTTGGCCGGACTGTCCTGGGCTTCATGCCTGAGCAGACGCTTCTCCGCAACCAGCAGCAGCTTTTCAATCGTAAAACTGATCACAAGATAGATAAGGGCAAGCGCAATATAAGTCTCAATGAAATGCTGGGTCGCACTGCCCAGGGTCTGGGCCTTGCCCGTCATCTCCATCACTCCCAGCGTGAACGCCAGCGAAGTATCCTTCAGCAGCGCTATGAGCAGGTTCGAAAAGACAGGAATCGCAATTCCCAGCGCCTGCGGCAGCACAATACGGGTAAAAGCCTGGTAAGAGGTCATCCCCGTAGCATAAGCCGCTTCCACCTGGCCTTTATCGACTGCTGTCACTGAAGCGCGGATCATCTCCGACATGAAGGCTCCGGTATGCAGACCGTAGGTCAGAATCACGAACACCAGCACCGGAGTCCGCGTCATATCCAGATTCACCAGCTTAAGCACCTCAGGCAGACCGTAATAGAACAGGAAGAGTTGAATCAGAATCGGCGTCCCCCGAAAAAAAGAAATGTACACCTCAGCGCAGGTCTTCAGGACCGGCACCTTATACAGGCGGGGAAGCGCAATGATAAATCCGACAACCATCCCTGCCAGCAGCGAGCAGGCTACGATCAGCAGCGTGGTGCTCAGCGTAGTCAGCAGCTTGGGCAGGAACGAGAAGACAAAACCTAGATCAAACGGTGCACCCATCCTGCACCTCCTTTCCGCTGTACGGGCCTGTGCATTATTGAACCGATGAGGTGGTAACGTCCGCCCCCAGCCACTGTGTGCTTATTTTGCCAAGTGTGCCGTCTGTCTTCAGTTCCTTGACCACTCCGTCAATGGCCTCCGACAGCTTCTGCGAAGGGGCATCATCCTTGCGCAGCACATACAGAATATCAGCAGAGGACAGCTCGGGACCCACCGCCTGCAGCTTGCTCTGCGGGTCAATGATCGGCAATACGAAATCCGCAGCAAGGGTAGCATCCACCCGGCCCGAATCAATCTGGTTGACCGTATCGTTGGCGGCACCGTTCTGATAGACAATTTTGATCGAATCCGCACCGTGCTCCTTGTTATAGTTCTCAAGAATTTGCGCTTGAGCGCTGGTGGCACCGGTCAGTACCTTCTTCCCCTTCAGATCGTCCAGTGTCTGGATCGAGGTATTGCCTTTGGCTACAACGATACGGTTTCTCCAGTGGGCATAAGCTTCCTTGTTAAAAGCGTACTTTTGCTCCCGCTCCGGGTTCTTCTCCATGACATGGGCCACCAGGTCTATCTTCTTCGTCTCAAGGCTAAGCAGCAGATTGCTGAAATCCATCGTCTGGAATTCAAACTCATACTCCGGCAGGCGCTTGTCAATCTCCTTCAGCAGCTCTACATCGAACCCGGTAAGCTTCCCGTTCTCATCGATGAAGCAGACATTGGGAAAAGCTGTCCCGGTGCCGACCACGATCTTGGTCACCTTAGCCGGATCGGCGGCAGCAGCCGTGGACTCCGAACTATTCGGAGATGCTGCCTCCGCTACCTTGCCGCTATTAGCGCTGTTATTATTGCCGCAGCCAGCGATCAGCAGTGTTAGTACAAGTGTGGATGCGAACAAAATCGTCTTGTTCATCTCTCAAACCCCTTTTCAATTTAGATAATCCCTATCTGTTTAGTGGTGATTATATGCAATTAACTTTATCACTGCATGCTGCCATGCGCTAATAGAGTTTCTTAATATGGTTATTCAAGAAGTCAATTCAGCTTGCTCAACGTCCCCGTCCCCAGCTCCAGCAGGGTGTCCAGGAACTCCGCGTTCTCCCCGTTCAGCGAGATCAGGTGGGTCCGCAGGGAGATGCCTTCGGTCTCCGTGATATCCACCCTTACCAGCGTTCCCGCCTCTACCTCCTCCTGCACACTCAGGGCTGGAAGGAAGCAGATTCCCGCTTGCTTCAGCACCAGCTTCTTGGCGGTCTCCAGGTTATCCACCTGATAGACAATGCCCGGCGGACGCTCCATGCTCTCGAATACCCGGTGCAGACGCATCCAGTCCAGCGAGCCGCATTCGAAGAATACGAGGGTCTGCTCAGAGATCTCCCGGATCGAAGCGCGGCCCTTGCGGGCCAGCGGATGACCGGCATACACATACAGCGAGATCGGGTCTTCACAGAAGGGGAACGACTGGATGGCCGGATTCACTACCTTGCGGATAAAAGCGAGATCGATCTCCTTCGCCTTCAGCTTCTCAATTAATACTTCCGTAGGAGCAGTCGTCAGCTTCATACGGATGTGGGGATACCGCTGCTTCAAATGCAGCAGCAGACGGGGCATCAGATAATTGGAGACCGATACTGTGCTGCCGATTCTCAGCTCGCCGGGGATTTGGCCTTTGGATTGAATCTGATGCCTGCCGTTCTGATAGACCTGCAGAATTTGCTGCGCATAGGGGAGGAACTGGCGGCCTTTATCCGTCAGGTTAATCTGCTTTCCCAGCCGGTCGAATACTTTGCAGTCCAGCTCCCGTTCCAGCGACTGGATACGGGCAGTCACTGTCGGCTGCGAGATATAGAGCACATCTGCCGCTTTGTTGAAGCTGCCGTAGTGGTTGATGTAGACAAAAGCTTCAATATTCTCGATGTTCAAGCGTAGTCCCCCTCCGCATTTTATAATTTTTACTATTCCAATCGTTTAACAATGAATTAGATCCGCACTTTCCTATAGAATTTGTTTATATCTTAGTCACCGGCCCTTTTTTTGTCAACAGACTTATTGTGTAACATACGGCCATAACCATTACATTGATCACAATTACAGATAGAACTTTTCTATCCATTAATCAAAATCATTAAATACCTCTTATACTCATCGGATTTATAGATTATAATAACAAAACACCATTACCGGACAGGAGGCACCAGATGAATCACTCAGCAGAAATTGTAATCCGTGAAGCCGCAGCTTCCGATCGTGAAGCCATTGCCAGGGTCTTGCTTGAAGCTTACAGCGAATATGCAGCCGTGCTGCCCGGGCCGTTCTGGGCGGAGTACCGGGATTCCATTCTCGGCTCGGTTCATGGCGATGCACCCGTCTCCCGGATTGTAGCGGAGCTGGACGGACAAATTGTAGGGAGCGTGCTGCTGTTCACCTCCTCAGAGGCTGCTTATGGCAGGCCGGAGCTGGGCATCCATACGCCGATCATCCGTCTGCTGGCTGTATCTCCGGCAGTCCGGGGACGCGGGGTGGCCAGACTTCTGATTCGGGAAGCTGCAGGAAGGTCCATTGCACTGGGGGCAGCCAGTCTGAATCTGCATACTTCGGATATGATGGCCTCGGCGATCAGGCTCTATGAGAGTCTGGGCTTCAAGCGGGCTTATGAGACGGATCTGAAGAACGGGGATACTCTGGTCAAAGGCTACCGCCTGGAGCTGCAAGCCCCGCCCGGTCTGCAGAGCAAAAAAACCTCCACAGCCTGAGCGGGGAGGTTGGGCTCCGTTTCGGCGGGGCCATGAGGTCCGTTCCCGGCGGGCGTTCAACACCTTCCGTGGGCCGTGAGGTCCGTTACTGCGGGGCGGTTGGGCGGCGGGGCTATGAGGTCCGTTACGGCGGGCGTTCAGCACCTTCCGCGGGCCGTGAGGTCCGTTACTGCGGGCGATGGGGGCTGTTCCGACGGGGCGGTGGGGACCGTTCCGGCGTGACGCCCTAAAGCTCCGCCTGGCCGGGAAATTTTGCACAATCCTGCCCAAAGTACAACATTCCCCTCCTCATTCCGGCCAAAGTCCAACATTGTTGCATAAAAAGCAGGATTTCTCCACCTACGGACGGTTTGGCGGCACAATTCCTGCATTTCGTGCAACAATCCCCCCTAACACACAGGTATCTAGGAACCCAAGTTGCAACTAGTACAACATTCCTGGCATTACTGTGCAATCCGTCCACAGTAAGGAGGCAGACACAGCTCAATGTGAAGGCCGCTTAAGAGCGGAGACAGTACGGTTCCCTGCGAATGCTACTATAGAGCAGGGACAGTACAGTTCCCTGCGAATGCTACTATAGAGCGGAGACAGCACGTTTTTCTGCGAATGCTACTATAGAGCAGGGACAGTACGGTTCCCTGCGAATACTGCTACTGAGCCGAGACTTTGTGCTTCCCTGCGAATGCTGCTACAGAATACTCTTCGCCTTCGCGGCCCTCAGCCACTGCGGGAATTCATTCAACAGCTGGTCATACAGCTCCTCATCGGATACGTCTTCAATCCGGTCCAGATGGATGAAGCTGGCGTTATCCACCAGTCTGCCGCTCATCGTGTCGAGCTGCTTCAGCACCTCGAAGTCGGAGTCGCCGATGCCGACAAACTGCCAGAAGATCGGAAGGGCGGATGCGGCCATAATCACCTTGCGGGTCGGCTTCACTACGCCACCGTCATTGATGAAGATAATGAACACTGGCGTCGTGTCAGGCTCCTCCTTGGTGTATTTTCCGATGACATCCTGCATTACCGGCGGTTCGTTATTGCGCCCGAACTTATGAATTGAATCGTTGTTCATAATATGAGTGAAGACATAGCTGCCAAGCTCCTGCTCGGTCACCGGCGGAAGTCTGCTGAATTCCGTATCATAGACCCACACATCCAGGGAGCCGTTATCATCGAACTTGCTGGCAACCGCAAGGATACGTTCTACCACCTCCTGCACCACCCCTCTGGCATAGAGGCTGCGCATGGAGCCGGTGATGTCCAGCACGATACCCACTCTTGCGGTTACACCGGTGAGCTGTTTTTTGACCAGGGTGAGCTCCACGATCTTTTTGCGCAGATTAATCGAAGACAACACATTCACCGGAGTCTCCGCCTCGGGCTGACGGATTACCTCCGGGGTCTTATTCACCACCTCAGGTGTCTGCTCCATTAGCTCAGATGTTTGCTCCACCACTTCAGGTGCTCGCTCCAATACCTCAGCCGCCGCTGCGGCTTCGTTCCCGGACTCCTGTTCCACCTCAAGCCCGTAGCTTCGGCACAAGGCTGCAAGTCCTCCATTATACCCGCTGCCAATTGCACTGAACTTCCACTCTCCCTGATGGCGGTACAGCTCCCCGGCTACGACAGCTGTCTCCTCTGACAGATCCGCCCCATACTCGAAGCGGTACAGCTCTTGCCCAGTCCTGCGGTCTGCCAGCGTTAGCTGTAAGCCGGACAGATCCTTCATCCGCTGGTTGCGCTGCTCTCCCTCATAGATCGTCAAGGTTACCGCAATGCGGGCATAATGCTGAGGTATTCTCGATAACGAAATGGACAGGTCCGCCCCGTTCTCCCCCTCCGCAGAATGAGCTACTCCCCCCTCCCTCGACACCGGATTCCCGTAAAATATAAAATCCTCATCCCGTTCACACCGGTTCTGATCTGACAATAGAAAGGCTGCCGCATCGACGCCCACTCCGCTATGCTGCGTGTTCCAGCGGAGCTGGATGGATATCTCTTGAGCTTCTCTTCCTTTGGTGATATCGACCTTTTGACCTTTTGACAGCTGCAAGTCTTTCATCTCCTCTTCATAGCAGTCTATTCCAGAAGTTCATAGATAAGGTATACCCCATTGAGGCAGCCTTGCACAACCTGAACAGATTGTATTTCCAGCTTTGCTCCTTTAATATGAAAGGTAATAGATGATAGATAGGGGCTTTACCTGATGAATTTCACTGCGATAGATTTTGAGACTGCCAATTCCGGCCGCTCCAGCGCCTGTGCCCTGGGGCTTGTTCAGGTCCGTGATGGTATCGTTACAGCAGAGCACAACTGGCTGATTGACCCGCAGCAACCGTTCGACGGGATGAATATTGCCATTCATGGAATTACACCCTCTATGGTTAGAGGCCAGCCTACTTTCGCTGAGCTGTGGCCCACGGTGGAACCGCTGCTGCAGGGGGAGATTGTGATCGCGCATAATGCCGCCTTCGATATGAGTGTGCTGCGTTACTGCCTGGACGACTACTCTCTTGGCTATCCCGGCTTTCAATATTTATGTACCTACCTGCTCGGCAAAAAAATGCTCCAGGACCTCCCCTCCCATAAGCTGAATGTCATCTCGGCGCATTTCGGCATCCGGCTGAAGCACCATGATGCCCTGGAGGATGCCAGAGCTTCTGCACTGATTCTCCTGAAATTGATGGAGCAGTGGCAGCAGTTCGATCCGCTGCTGTTAGCCGGCAGCCAGGGCTACAAGGCCGGGACGATGTATGACGGCGGGTATACGCCGTTCAAGGCAGCGCCCAAGAAGGCCGCGAAGAAGCCGGCCGCCGGGAAGAAGGCTGCTGCCAAGACAACCAGCAAGGAGGCCAACACAACACCGATGCCCGCAGCATCCGGCCTGCTGGATAGCGAGGCTCCCGTTGTAGCTGCTCAGGATGTCACAGCTTCTGTGACTCACCCGGCTACAGTCAAGGAGCCTACTCCTGCAGCTCTGCTGGTCCCTGAGCTGGTTCGCGGCCAGCGAGTCGATATCGGCGACAAGCTTAGCGCCTCCAGACTCCTTGCCGCTGTGGAGTGGGACGCTCCGGCTTCGCACCTGGAAGTCAGCCAGCCGGAGACCGCTGCCTTCCTGCTCCGGGAGAGCGGACGCTGTGAGCAAGAGCGGGAGCTTATCTTCTCTGGGAATATGGAAGACCCTAGCGGCTCCGTCTTCTGCTCTAAGCCCGCTGCGCACATGGGGCATCTGTATCTTCAGCTGACCAGCCTGCCTGCAGCCATCACGCGGATTGCGCTGGCCTTCACGGTTGCGGAGTTCAGCGGTGACCGGAATCCGGGCCCGATCTGGAACGCTTCCGTATCACTGATTGATTCCCGGACGGGAGTCAGACTGGCCGTATTCCCCTTAAGCCGGAATGTTATGCCAGGCATGTCCGTTGTTATCGGTGAGTTCTACCGTTATAAGGATAAATGGAGATTCGCTGCTATCGGAGAGTTGCTGCCGGGCGGCCTTCCGGCCCTGTGCAGCCACTACGGCCTGGAAGCTGACAGCGTCACGAAGGCACAGGCGGAGTCCGCCGCAGCGGCGGACTGAAGATCCCAAATAAAGCAATCCCCCCAAACCGCAACTACGGGATGGGGGGATTGCTTTATTTTCAGCGATACCAGTGTCTCGATCGTTATATCTTCAGCCGGTAGACGGCCTTATTCTCCAGTCCTCTGATGAACGGCGTCCATTCCTCCGTCTCCGGAGTGGTATCAAGAGCGTCCTCCACCATCTGCAGCTTCGCATCCATCGCATCGATATGATGCAGGGCAACTGCTTCAGCCGTCTGGGGCTGGACCGGGCTTCCCCACTCGCCCAAATTATGATGAGATAAGACCAGATGCTGAAGCGCCATGACCTTCTCGGATTCCAGATCAATGCCGGTGCGGATGGCCGCTTCTGTAATCCAGCTTGAAGCCATCGAGATATGTCCAATCAGCTTTCCGTGCACACTGTAATCCGACACAATGCCGTACTGCGAGATCATCTCTTCCGGCTTGGCGATATCATGGAGGATAATGCCCGCTCTCATCAGATCAGGATTCAGGAACGGACGCTGCTTACACAGGAAATCCCCAATCTCCAGCATACGGACCATGTGATAAGCAAGCCCGGCGAAATAGGCATGATGATGGGTCTTGGCCGCCGGATAATGCATCAGCTTCTCCTCAACCTTCCCTACACAGAAGTTCACAATCGCTGCAATCTCCGGATCGGCAATACTCGCCATCTCGTTCTTAATCGTATGGACCAGGTCCACAGGACGCACCGGGGCTGAGCGGATGAAGTCGGTCAGCGATACGCCGTCGGATTCATTGACCAGTCTTAGCTTGGTGATTTTGACCTGAAGCTTCTCGCGATACGTATGAGCCATCCCCCGGACCTTCACCAGCGCCATCGGGAAAAAAGTCTCCTTATCTGTCACGCTGACGTCCCAGTATTTCGCCGAAATCTGGCCGCTGGCATCACCTAGTACAATATCGAAGTAATCCTTGGGAGGAGTTCCGTTCGTCTGTTTCAGCACCAGTTCTCTAAGCAGATAGAAGCCGGTGAATTCATCCTGCGGGGCTAACTGTTTGATTAATGTCATTGTGAAGCCTCCTATGACTACAGGCCTGGGCCTGCTGGGTATATTAGTGTGTATATTAGAGGTTTGACACTCCCTTCCCAAATCCCTTTAAATTACTATACGATTGGCATTCCTATTTATGTCCGCACCTGCAAAAAGGGCTGTCCCGGCCATTTGCATGACCCAGGACAACCCTTAGTGAATGGATTCTGTTATTTTCCGGCAGATTCGAGCGCTGCTTTGATCGCTTCTACCGCTTTGGCGGAGATGGCTTTCTGGGCATCATTCGCTCCGAAGGCTGCTGCACGGTACCCGTACTTATGCAGTCCTTTGCCGTTTGAGGTATTCTCGATCTCGTACTTCACCAGCAGCTCATCATCCGTCAGATTATATCTTACCTTACCTTTATCATCCAGGTAGTACACAGCCATAGTTACAGGCACATTATACTTAGTAGTAACCATGACATTTACAGTCTTATCCACACTGGCACCGATGAAAATCCCGTCGAAGTACGCGGCCTTATCCGTTTCCGTAATTTCCGCTTTACCATAAGCTCTGTCAACGGCTGCCTTCAGCGCATTGCTGCTGCTGGTAGCGCCGGATACGGCATCCACATCCTGAGCGCCTTCTCTTGTGCCTGCGGCCAGGAAGCTGGCGGTCAGCACCGGAATAGCTTTTTGCACCTCAGCATAAGCGGATTTACCCAGATCCACCATGTTCATGCCTACACGGGAAAGGGCCACATTTACGATCTTGCCGTTACGCAGTGTAACATCTGCTTTGTTCGTGCCTTTGTCATAAGCATCACCATAAGCGGTGAAAGTGCCGTCTTTATAAGTGCCTTGTACCTTGGACGCATTGGTCAAAGCATCCGTCAGTGCTGCCTTCGCTGCAGCCGACAGGGCTTCCTGTCCGGCGATATCTGGAGCCTGCACGCCGCTTGAGAGCAGTCCTGCGGTCAGCTTGTCGACCAGTGATTTCTGTTCTTCGGTCCGCTTGTCATCTGCAATCAGCTTACCGTCTGCGCCGAACAGGCTCAGCTTGATGCCCGTTACCTGATCCGCATCGAGATCAACCAGCAGCATAACCTTGGACTGATTATCCACACCGGCAAATTTACCATCGAAGGTTTGACCTTCACCCGGAGTCTTCATGGCTTTCTCAAAAGCGCGCTCTACGGCCTGGTTCCAGCCATGGCTGCTCTCCGTAGCGCCGGAGATTCCATCTACCTTCTCATTATAGTTAGCGATAAAGAATCCGTTAGCCAGCAGTTTGGCGGTCATCGGAGCATTCGCCTTCACAACTTCCGCATAAGCGGTTGCCCCTCTGTCGATCAGGTTGCTGCCCAGTCTGAACAACTTCACATCTACCAGCTTACCGTTACGGATCACAACATCCGCTCTCTCCACGCCCACACTTCTTGCTGTACCGTAGGAAGAGTAGAATCCGTCAACATAAGCAGCCTTGTTGTTGATGCTGGCATTCTGTTCGGCATCCCAGAAGGCGTTCACTGCGGTTTTGGTCTCTGCCTCGAAGCCGGCTACCGGCTGCGCACTAGTACCTTTGGCAAGCAGTGCAGGAGTGATTGCTGCAATCGCTGCGGTCTGTTCAGCCGTATATGTCTTCTCATCCACGAAATCTCCGGTAGCGCTCAGCGGATACAATTTCACCGCAGTCAGCTTGTTTGCTTCATAGGTAGCAAACACTGCATATTTGGCCTCAGGGTCTACGCCCATATGGACTCCGTTAAAATAAGTGGCATCAGCCGCTTGGTGCGCAAGGGATCGCTCAAAAGCTCTGTCTACAGACAGCTTCCAGCCGTTACTGGTACGGGTTGCACCGGATACAGCGTCAACCGCAGCCGCGCCGTCTCTGGTTTTACCCATCAGTCTGTCTTTCATCAGGCCATAGGCTGCCCACACGCCGCTGTAATTCTCACGGGCATTGCGGTCGATGATCTTCGGGCTGGTTCTGAGCAGCTCGATATCGGCGATCTTGCCGTCTTTAATCGTTACCTTTGCACCCTCTGTTCCTTTGGAATACGCATCGCCATAAGCAACATATACTCCGTTCTGATATACATCCTCGTGTACAGTAACTGGAGCTGCTGTTGCTGCCGGCTTAGCAGTTGCCGCTGGCTTCGCTGAAGCCTTGGCAGATGCTTCCGGTGCAGTGGTTGCTGCCGGCTTAGCGGTTGCTTTAGCCGTTGCTGCCGGTGCAGCTGTCGCCTTAGGAGTGGCTGCCGGTTTGGCTGTTGCCTTCGGAGTGGCTGCCGGTTTGGCTGTCGCCTTCGGAGTTGGCGCCGGTTTGGCTGTCGCCTTCGGAGTTGGCGCCGGTTTGGCTGTCGCCTTCGGAGTGGCTGCCGGTTTGGCTGTTGCCTTCGGAGCTGGTTTAGCAGTCGCTGCCGGCGCTTCTTCCGAGGCTGCTGAAACCGCATCCACCTTCAGGTTCAAGGCCGGTGCGTTAATCGTGTAGGCTAATGGCGCGAGCAGCAAGGCTGCGCTTACAGTCAAAGAAATTAGTTTTTTCAAATGCGTATTCTCCTTTATTATTCCCCAGTAGTATGTAGCGTTTTCAAACCGTCTTGTTCCGTATCATTTCCTTCTGATTACGAAGAGCAGCCAACTCTTCCTGAACGTCACCCACTCCTTCCTTCATTCCTGCTCGGCCCAGCCCGTGTAAGAAAAGATTCATCTATATATACAATCTTTCAAAAGGTGAAACAATTCACATAATGGAGTGAATTAATTCACATAAGTGGACTTCAAGCTGCTGGTGAATATTTCTGGCTTGATGGTAACAAAATTGAAACTCTTTTCTCTGTGTAGAAAATCACATACCCTATAAGAAACATCACTTTTTTGCAATAGCACAAAATATATACTCCTCCGACCTCTCATAATCTCCCATATCCTCCTTCATATGATAACGGTGAGATATATTATATTGTGTGATTGGGCTTGAATATGATATTTTAAAACGATGTCATGTTCATGGAAGGGAGTAACAGCTGCTGATGAATCAGTCGTGTATAGGCGTTATTCTTGCTCAGATCGGAACCCCTGACGCCCCGAGCGCCAAGGCGGTCCGTCCTTATCTGAAGCGGTTTCTGTCTGACCGCAGAATCATTGATTATCATCCGCTGCTCTGGCAGCCGCTGCTGCGCGGCATTATTCTGCGTACCCGTCCGCGCCGGTCCGCGAAGCTCTATCAGGAGATCTGGATGGAAAAGGGATCACCGCTGCTCGTCCATTCCAGAGCTCAGCAGGCAGCGCTCCAGGCACTGCTGGGCAGCAGTTATCAAGTCGAGCTGGGGCTTGCTTACAGCACACCCGGCATGGCCGAAGCCTTCCGCAAGCTGGAAGCTTCGGGAGTGACCCGTATCATAGTTCTTCCGTTATTTCCCCAGTATTCCTCAACAACAACAGCTTCCGTCTATGAAGCTGCAAGCTTCGCCGCTCTGGGACGGCATAGCCGCTACGGGCAGGTATCCAAGCGTTTCGTACCGGCGCTGCGGTTCGTAGAAGCCTACCATGATGCCCCCGGCTACATAGCAGCAATGCAATCCTTATTGCAGCGGCAGATCCGCGCGATGAGTGAAGAGCCGGATTATTATGTCCTGTCCTTCCATGGCATTCCCCGCCGTTATGCCGAGACCGGAGACCCCTACCCGCAGCAGTGCCAGGAGACAGGCCGTCTGCTCGCAGAAGCGATGGGCTGGACCCCGGAACGGTGGCAGCTCTCCTTCCAGTCCCGTTTCGGGCCGGAGACCTGGGTAGGGCCGTCGACTGCGGACACGCTGAAGGAGCTTCACGGACGCGGAATCCGGCGGCCGCTGATTTTCTCACCCGGACTTGTCACAGACTGCCTCGAAACACTGCATGAACTGGCCGTAGAAGGCCGGGAGCTTTTCGCCATGGGCGGCGGGAATGCTGAGATGCTGGAGGTGGCCCCTTGCCTGAACGATACGGAAGAATGGATCAGCTTCCTTGCGGAACGGGTAGACTGCTCGGCCCAGGGCTGGCTGTCTTCCGCCGAATGAAGATAACAAGAACGCCCGGTCTCACGGATGCCATCATCCTGTGAGCCGGGCGCGTTTTATTTTAATAGTACGACTATTGAACCGTGAGCTGTTTATATTTGGCAGTCAGTTCCTCGAACCACTGCTTATCCTGCAAAGTCAGGGCAAAATCAATCAATTCGGCAATTTCGTCAGGCTGCAGATCCGGCGAATCCTTGAAGCTGATCTCAGCCGAAGCCGCCGCATTCCCCTCCGAGCCCTCCGCAAAATCATAGGAGAACATCAGCTTGATGTCACTTTCCAGAAACTCATTGCGCAGGAAGTAGAGCACCTCACACATCAGAACAGGTCTGACATGGTTCTCGAACACACAATCCATAACCTTAGCCCAATAATGCTGGTTGCTGAGATGCAGCTTATCATTGGTCAGCAGGTATTGCTCACCCTGATAATCATTGACAAATTTCAATTCAACCGGCTCCATTTTAAAAATACCGGCAATTTGCTTCCTGGTGATATTCAAGATGTCCTGTGTTTCTAATCTCATCATTCTCATGCACCCCGTTCCTCAGGTTTGGACGATCTGTATATGCTGAATTTTCATGATTCGACAATAATTTTAACTAATTTAAAAGTATTATCGTCTTTTCCGCCCCTATTGTTAATGCTTTTTCATTAAAAACTTAAAATTTTCTGTTTCACGCTGCGAAAAATCGGTTAATTAATATATTTTTTATGCCCACAGAGCAAGGACAAAGCGGTGCAGGATATGGATTATGAATTACGGCGGCGCTTAGGAGCACGCTCCGCTGTTTAAGAGTGGGAGTATCAAACCCTAATACAAGTGCACTTCTGCTCTTTACTTACGTTCGCCCACCTCCGGCGAGTTTAGGTGAACTATACGTGTATCCAATGTTGTCTCTTCCTTTCCTGGCGGTGCTCCGCCTATCTCTTGCCAATTCTAAACGGTTTCTCTCACCGACCGATTGTATGGATAGCATTGTTGCATTTTTTGCAGGAATTCTCTACAAATGTTACTGGCTGCGGTACAATGTTGCATTATTTGCACAAATTTCGGTGTTTAGAGCAAGTTAGCGCTGGCTTTGTTGCATTTGTTGCAGGATTTCAGCATCAGCCGCTTCCATGGGGCAGTATTGTTGCACTTCTTGCAAGATTTCTTTATAAATGTTATTGGCTGTGGAGCATGGAGCCATACGTCATCGCAGCAGCACCGATTGTATTCGGTTTTTCGCATAATTTCCTAAACAACAAAAAGCCACCCAGTCTGTGAAAGACTGAATGGCTCAAGATTAGAATACTAGTATATCTTCCCCGGCAGGATGTCCCGCTGCCTTAGCTGACGAACAACGGTACCAGCTGAATTCCCTCTTCGGGGGAGATCCGCACCAGGCCTTTATCGGAGATCCGCAGTGCGGGAATAACCGCCAGGGCCAGCAGAGACAGGGTCATAAAAGCATAGTTCAGCGCACACCCCGCATCATATAGCGCTTTGCTGATGGCAGCGGATTGCGCGGCGGCAATCTCAAACGGCTCTGCGGACATCAGTCCGGCTATCGCCAGCGGGAACAAGGTGGTCCCGGCAGCGGTAATCACCGCAACACCGCCCTGCGCTTCCGCCACGGCGGCAGCCGCCTGCGCCATCAGTCCATTATCATTGCCGATGACCAGCACATTATGGCTGTCATGAGCTACGGTCATTGCTATGGCCGCAGGCTCGCGGAAGCCGATGCCCTGCACAACCCCAACGGATTTGTTGCCGGTTCCCTTGTGCCGCTCCAGAACAGCGATTTTGCACAGGCCGTCCTGCACCACCAGCTCCGATCCAGCCACGGGCAGACTCATGATCAGCTCGCCGGTCTCTACATGGTTCTCAATAACCTGGATGACCCGCGTGGCCAGAACTCCTTCCTCAATGGGCGCGTGAATCACGAAATCTGCGGGAACCGGAGGCTGCTGCAAATGCACAGAGGCCAGCACTTCATCCGGATAAGTGTAAGGACTCAGCTCAGCCGTCATGTTTCCGTTCTCAGCCACAACAACGCCAGCTGCGATCGTCATGACCACATGAACATCGGCCAGATTACCGTCCAGCAGAATGATATCTGCGCAGGAGCCCGGAGTGATGGAGCCGATATCGCGGGCTACGCCGAAGCGCTCGGCTGTGTTGATCGTTGCCATCTGAAAAGCCGTGACCGGCTTCACCCCTTGGGAGATCGCATGGCGCACGACAAAATCCATATGCCCCTCATCGCGCAGCGATTCGGAGCTGCGGTCATCTGTCACCAGCATCATCCGGCGCGGGTCCAGCCCGTGCTCGGTATGCGCCGTGATGGTTTTGGCGACATCATGCCAGGCAGAGCCGCGGCGCATTTTGGCATACATCCCCAGACGTACACGTTCGATCACATCCTCCGCTGTCACACACTCATGATCCCCAGTCACCCCTGCTGCGGCATAGACCGGAAGTCTCCAGTCACTCGCCGGCCAGGTGAAATGCCCGTCAACATACCGTCCCGCACGCAGCGTGGCCTGGATCTCTCCGATCATCTTCTCATCGCCGTAGACTACACCCGGGAAGTTCATGACTTCGCCGAGTGCGATCACATCCTCGCCCCAGGTGTAGGCTTCCGCTACTTCCTCCGGTCCGATGGACGCGCCGGTTGTCTCAAATTCTGCGCCCGCAGAAGGGACACAGGAAGCCACCTGCATATAGGCAGCCAGCGGTGTTCCCCGCATCTCGTCCAGCATCAGCTTAATTCCCTTAAGCCCGAATACGTTGGCAATCTCATGGGCGTCGAAGAAGCCTCCGGTCGTCCCCAGCGGCAATACAGCGCGGGCGAATTCAGTCACCGTCAATTGAGTGCTCTCGATATGGCAGTGTCCGTCAATCAAGCCGGGAGCAATGTATCTTCCTGCCGCATCAATAACCTGCGTTCCCTCCCCGATCGTATGAGAGACATCCTTGCCGACGTAAGCAATGCGCCCGCCCTGTACAGCGACGGACATGCCGTCCAGAATCTCCCCGGAGCAGACATTGACCAGCTTGCCGCCTGTAATTACCAGTGTAGCCTTCTGATCTCCCCGGGCTGTAGCTACCAGCTCAGGCACGCAGTCGGCCAATGGTTGTCGTGTATAAGTCATCACGTGCACTCCCTTCCGGTTATCTATTTAGCAAAAACGGCCCTGACACCCCTCAAGGGGCGCAAGCCGTCACTTAAACAAATCGCATTGTATGATTATCTTACTTTTGAATCATATACGTCAAGTGCCGCCTGAACGCCCTGTCCGGCAGGTACCGCGTACCCGTGGCGGATAAGCACCGCCTCCAGCGCACCAAGCAGACGCAGCACATTATTCTCCCGGCAGCTGAAGCCCATGGTACCGATCCGCCAGATCTGGCCTTGTAACGGCCCGAAGGAGCTGGCGATCTCAATACCGAAACGCTGCAGCAGCATGGAACGGACAGCTTCCCCGTCTATCCCCGCCGGAATGAGCACACAGGTGACTACCGTCAGCTTGCTCTCCGCCTCCCCATACAGCTCTAGCCCCATAGCTGACAGTCCGGCAGTAAGGGCTTGCTCATTGAATCTGTGCCGGGCATGCCGCGCTTCCAGCCCTTCCTCCAGGACCAGCCGCAGGCCTTCACGCAGAGCATAGAGCATAGAGGTCATCTCCGTATGGTGATTGAGCCGCCGGGGACTCCAGTAATCCTGCAGCATACTCAGGTCGAGGTAATTACTGCGCACTACGGGCAGCTCGCTGACAGCAGCAGTGTCAGTTCTAAGTCCACGCTCAACCTGCTTGCGCCTGAGCAGCTTGGCCTCGGCCCGGTCATTATACGTCACCGGGGCCATGCCCGAAGGGATGGACAGGCATTTCTGCGTTCCGCCGACCACGGCATCCAGCATCCAGGCATCTGTCTCTACCGGCACCCCGCCGATCGTCGCCACCGCGTCCACAATCAGCAGCGCATCCTGCTCCCGGCAGGCCTGCCCGATCCCGTCCAGCGGCTGCACACGGCCTGTAGAGGTCTCACCGTGAACCATCGCCACCACATCCGGCTTGAAGCGCCGTATAGCCTCAATTACCTCCTCCGGCGGAAAGACGCGGCCCCATGTCTGTTCTATCGTGAGGACCTCAGCCCCGCAGCGTTCAGCAATCTCATAGAGCAAATGGCCAAAACGGCCAAAGACCGGAACCAGCACCCGGTCCCCCGGCACAATCAGGCTCACCATCACCGCTTCAATACCGGAACGCGAAGTCCCGTCTACCGGATACGCCCACTGATTCTTGGTGGCGAACAGCTCACGCAGCATCTCCATCGTCTCATTCATGATCTCTGTGAATTCAGGATCGAACTGTCCCAGCACCGGATAAGACATCGCCCGCAGCACACGCGGATCAACCTCCACGGGGCCGGGGGTCATAATGCACCGCAAGGACGGCGACAAATCTTCGTACCGTTTCATGATTCTCTCCCCTCCAGACTTCCAATGATCAGATCTCGCTATTTATAGCGAAATTAAAATTACAACTCGAAGCTTGGTCGTCGCTGCGGTGAACAGTGTCTCTTATTCGTAAGCTAATCTATATAATATGGCTGTCAGCACTTCCAGTCCAGCAGCAAGTTCCTCCGGGGAGGTATACTCCCCGGGAGAATGGCTGATCCCGCCTTGGCTCGGCACGAAGATCATCGCAGCCGGGCAGCGCGGGGCGAACAACTGGGCGTCATGCCCCGCACCGCTGACCATGCTCAGATAAGGCTTCTCCTGCTGGAGACAGATCTCTTCAAGAGCCGCGCGCAGCTCCTGGTCCATAGGAGCAGGGGCTGTCTCCAGCAGCATCTGTACCTCAAGCGTAAGGCCGCGCCTGCGGCCAAGCTCTGCGAACTCCGCCAGGACCGCTGCGCAGAAGCGCTCCAGCACCCCAGCTTCGCTATGCCGGATATCCAGCGTGAACTGCACTTCGCCGGGAATCACATTGGATGTCCCCGGATAGACCTCTAGCCGCCCCGTTGTGGCTACCAGTGGATCACCCTCCGCCAGAGCGGAGTGCTCCAGCGCCAGCAGCATCTCCGCACTCCCGGCGAGTGCATCCTGTCTTAACCCCATCGGCGTAGTCCCTGCATGATTGGCTGTCCCGCCGACCTTGACAAGATACCGCCGCTGTCCGGCGATAGCCTGCACGACCCCGATTCTCCGGGACGTCCGTTCCAGAATGATCCCCTGTTCAATATGCAGCTCGACATATGCGGCAATATCACTGCGCACAGGACTATTATTACGCCAGAAGCTTCCCTCCAGACCTGCCATAGATTCAACTTCTGACCCCTCACTCCCACATCCGGCACTCCTACTTCCGCCACTCTGCTCCAGACCCGCCGCAGCTTCAGCAGCCAACCCTTCATCCCCTGCCAGGCCACAGGCCGCCATCGCTGCCCCCAGCGTGATCCCATCCGCATCTGTGCAGTCTATACATTCCTTCCCGCTATACAGCCCGGTCACATTCCCCGAGCCCCAGAACGTCAGCGGAAAGCGGCTGCCCTCTTCCTCGCAGAAGGATACCACCGCAAGCGTCCGCAGCGGCGGACCGAAGGTCTCCAGAAGATAGTGCAGCGCAGTTACAGCTGCAGCTACACCATAAGCACCGTCATACCGCCCGCCGTTCACCACCGTGTCAATATGCGAGCCGGTCAGGATAACCTTGTCGCTTACCTGAGAACCGGCCAGTGTGCCATAGACATTCCCTACCTGATCCATCCTGACCTCAAGCCCGAGCCCGGCCATTCTCTCCTGCAAAAAATGCTGAACCCCTTGCCACTCCGGCGTATACAGCAGCCGGGTAACTCCAGGACCCGGAGCGCTGTAGGCTGCGAGTTCATCCAGCAGCTTCAGCATCTCCCCGGCGGGGACATGCGGGACCGGCGGCTTCATATCCCCGGCTGGCTGTGCCGGATACGCAGCCATTCTCCTCCGCCGCCAGCAATAACGCCTTCCGCGGCAGTATAGACAACATTGCCCCGGCAGATCGTTGCCGTTACCTTGCAGGATAAGGTCATTCCGACATAAGGGCTATGCCGGTGGCGGTACAGCAGATCCTCTGCACGCAGGGTATAGGCCGCATCTGGATCAAGCAGCACCAGATCGGCATCCAGCCCCGGTGTGATGGAGCCCTTGCGCCCCTCCAGCCCAAACCGCCGGGCAGGAAGGCCGGAGATCAGCGCTGAGATCTGCGTAACCGGCAGGCCGCGCACATGAACGCCTTCATGGAACATCAATTCCAGACTGCTCTGTGCTCCCGATATCCCGCCCCAGGCTTCCATGAACGACAGCCCGGGCGCCAGCTTCAATTCAGGCGGACAGGGGGAATGATCGGAGGCGACCAGATCCACCCGGCCCGCAGCCAGCGCCGCCCACAGCCGGTCCCGTTCACTGCTGCTGCGCAGGGGCGGAGCGCATTTCGCCAGCGCCCCGAGAGTCTCCATGCTGTCTTCATCCAGGATGAGATAATGAGGACAGGTCTCTGCGGTCACATCCAGACCACGCAGCTTGGCCTCATGAATCAGCTCCAGGGCTGCCGCTGTGCTGATATGGACGAAATGCAGCTTACAGCCGGTCCGCTCACTGTACAGCAGCGCCCTGGCTACAGCCTCCAGCTCGGCTTGCGGAGGACGCGAAGCCGCAAAATCCCTCGCGCTGCTGCGCCCGGCACGGAGTGCCGCCGCCCCCAGCGCCGAGGTTATCGCTTCGCTCTCCGCATGCAGGGCGAGAATCCCGCCGGTTGCGGCGATCCGAAGCATCCCCTGATACAGGGTATCATCGTCCACCTCACGGAACCGGCCCTCGCCTTCACCGCCGGGATTCGAGATGAACGCCTTGAACCCGGTAACGCCCGCTGCCGCCAGTCCCTCCAGCTCCTCCAGATTCCCGGGCATAAGGCCGCCCCACAACACATAATCCACCGCCGAGTTCCCGGCTGCGGCCTCCGCCTTCAGCCGGAGCGCCTCCAGATTCACCGTCGGCGGATTCCCGTTCAGCGGCATATCCGCATAACAGGTGCAGCCGCCAGCCGCTAGAGCAGCTGACCCGCTCCGGAAGCCCTCCCAGTGACCGAACGCAGGCTCATTGAAGTGAACATGCATATCGATCATGCCGGGCAGCACATATTGTCCTTCCGCATCCAGAATTTTGGTCCCGGGCGATGCCTGTAAGGCTTCGCCCAGTGCAGCGATTTTGCCATCCTTCACCCCGATCTCAAGCCTGCGGACTTCTCCGGGCAGGACCACCTGTCCGTTCCTGATGATAAGCTCATAACCTTCTTCCTTCATGATAGGCCCACCTCCGGTCTATTGGCTTAAGATTAGATGCAGCGGTACACTGAATTGCCACGTTAACTCCCGCGATAAGTGCTATATCCTCCAGGTGCAACCAGCAGCGGTACATGGTAATGGGCGGAGGGGTCCGGCATATTGAAGCGGATCGGAATCCGGTCCAGGAACGGGACTACAGCGCCTGCTCCCTCCTCCTCAGCCTCCGGTTCTCCGGCACCAGCCTGAGCGCCCCGGAAATAATCACCTGCCATGAACAGCAGCTCATAGCTTCCGGCCTGCATTTCTTCTCCCGCCAGCAGCGGAGCGTCCAGCCTGCCGTCCTCATTCGTCACCGCCTCACGCAGCAGCACAGGCCCTCCGGTAGCCAGCCGCCAGAGCTGAAGCGACAGGCCCGCAGCAGGCTTGCCCTGTGACAGATCCAGCACATGAGTTGTCAGCCGTCCGTTCATTCCAGACATTTGCGTCACCTTCCTCCTAAATAATATGCAGTGACCTGTCTCTAGTCCGCCCCCAGCAGATCCTCCAGCCGAAAACGAGTAATCGCACCAATCTCCAGCAGCGCCCGTTCCTGCTCCTCCTCAAGCGAACGATCCACACGCTCACCGATGGCGCTAAGGATCTCTTCTTTAGTTTTGCCCCGTACGGCGAAGATGAACGGAAAGCGGAATTTCGCTGTATAGGCGGCGTTCAGTCCGGTAAGCTGTGCGAATTCCTCCGGTGTCAGCCGGTCCAGTCCGGCCCCCTGCTGCTCAGCCGCCGACAGCGGACTGACCGCAAACCTTGTCGCCAGATCCGGGTGAGCTCTAAGCAGCGCCAGCACCTGGTCCGGCTCCGCCTGCCGTGCTATCTCCATCATGGCAGCATGCAGCTCCTGCACCGAATCGAACGGACGCCTGCTGTGCACCCCCTCAGCTACCCAAGGGGAATGCTCGAAGATGCCGCCGAGCTGCTCCACGAAGTCATTTTTTTCCATCGAGTTCATCTGCTCCAGAGTCAACCGGTCCGCCGGTATAGTCATAGGTCAGCCTCCATCCCTCTAATTTGCATATTGCCGCCCGCGCCCTTCCAGCCTAGAACCGCTGTTCGCGGATATAAGGTGTTCCCAGCGATTCCGGCGTACCGGAGGGCTTGTTGCGGTTGCGGTATCCCAGATACATCAATACGAGAATGGTTACGACGTAAGGAATCATTTTCAGAAAATAGGACGGCACCGCACTCCCCAGCAGCTGAATACGGAAGCCCAGCGAATCGAGCGCTCCGAAGAAGTAGGCGCAGAAGAGAGCGCGCAGCGGATTCCACCTGGCGAAAATCACCAGACCCACGGCGATCCAGCCCCGTCCGGCGGTCAGCCCTTCATTCCAGGTCGGCGCATACGCCAGCACCATATCCGCACCGGCCAGACCAATCAGCGCCGCCCCGGCAGTAACATAGCAGTAACGGATCAGCTGCACACGAATCCCCATGACGTCCGCAGTAGCCGGATTGTCGCCGACCGCCCGCAGATGCAGCCCCCACGAGGTATGGTGAATCAGCAGATGCAGCACAAGGACGAGCAGAAGACTGAACCAGGTTAGCATATCCAGCCTTCCAAAAAGCTCCCCGAGCACCGGCACCGGCTTCAGTATCTCCAGATCCAGCTTGGGCAGACTGCCGGGAAGCGGAATGCCGCTGATCGACTTGCCCACATAAGCGCTAAGGCCGCTGCCGAACAGCGTCATAGCCAGGCCCGACATCGTCTGGTTCGCCCGGAGGGTGACTGTAAGGAAGGCATGCACCATACCCAGAACCGCAGTAATGGCTACGGCTGCAAGCAGCGCAAGGATCAGATTCCCGCTGCGGATGTAGACGATGCAAGTCGTCACTGCCCCCATCAGCATCAGCCCCTCCGCGCCGAGCTGGATAATGCCGGCCCGTTCGGTCAGAATGCCTCCAAGCGTAGCCAGCAGCAGCGGTGTTCCGGCGGAGATGGCAGCGATTAATAACTGTGTAGTGAAATCCATGAGTGAACTCCCTCCTGTACGAGAATGCTGTTATGCGCTCCGGCGGATGCGGAACCGGTGAATCATGTCGCCGGCAATCAGGAAGAACAGGATCGCGCCCTGCAGCATTTCCGATATGGACGAAGGCAGTCCGATGGTCTGAACACTATAGCCGCCCACAATCAGGCCGCCGAACAGAATCGAAGTCACAATCAGGCCCAGCGGGTTCAGCTTGGCAAGCCAGGCTACGATGATCGCCGTATAGCCATAGCCCGGAGAGATCCCCTGCATCAGCTTATGCGTAACCCCCGACACTTCAGCCATGCCGGCAATCCCGGCAAGACCGCCGCTGATCAGCATGACGATGATAATATGCTTCTTGATATGGATGCCCGCATAACGGGCTGCTGTGGGATTGGCGCCGATCAGACGCAGCTCATAGCCCCAGCGGGTGAACCGGATCATCAGATAATAGATCAGCACAGCCACAAGGCCGAAGACCAGCCCGATATGCAGCCGGGTGCTGCCAAGCACCGGCAGGGACTGGGCGGCCGTGAACATCGGCGAACCCGGGAAGTTAAAGCCCTTCGGGTCCTTCCAGGGTCCGAACACCACATAATCCAGAGCCAGCAGGGCCACGTAGTTCAGCATCAGCGACGTAATCAGCTCATTGACACCGAAATGGGTTCGCGGCACTGCCGTCATCAGACCCCACAAAGCTCCGGCTGCTGTACCGAAAACCAGCATCAGCGTGATGGACCAGAAGGAAGACAGGTCCGGGAAATAGATCGTTACCGCAGTAGCCGCCATAGCGCCTACTGTCAACTGACCCTCTGCCCCGATATTCCATACAGAGATCCGGTAAGCTACAGCAATGCCTAGCCCGCAGAGCAGCAGCGGAATAGCCTTGACCATGGTTTCAGTGAAGCCGTAGGAGGTGCCGAAGGCTCCCCGGAACATTTTCTCGTAGACGACCAGCGGGCTCATTCCATTAGCGGCGATAAACACCGCACAGAGCAAGAGTGCCAGAACAACGGACAGGATGGGCGTCCACCACGGTGAACGGGTACGGCTTGAATCATATTCCAGCCTGATGGAGTACCACCTCCCGCTACGCCCCGCCATCGGCGTAAGCGTTGCAGATTCATTTCCAGGCTTCGGACTCATACGGCACTTCCCTCCCTGCTCCGGATACCGGCCATCATCAGGCCGATTTGTTCCCGGTCCGCCTGCTCATGATCACTCTCACCTATAATTGACCCGCCATAAATCACCAGAATACGGTCGGATAACTGCAGCAGCTCATCCAGATCCTCGGAGATCAGCAGCACCCCGCTGCCGGAGCTGCGCAGCTCCATCAGCAGCTCATGCACCCCTGCCGCCGCACCCACATCCAGCCCTTGCGTCGGATGCACGGCCACCATCAGCTTCGGACGGTGGCTGACCTCGCGGGCGAACAGCAGCTTCTGCTGGTTCCCGCCGGACAATTGCTGCACGGGGGTATCCAGCTCAGGCGTCTTCACATTGAAGCGGCGGACCAGCTCCTGCGACCAGGAGCGGTTTCTCGCCGCCTTCAGGAAGCCGAACCGGGAATGCTCCCCGCTGCGGTAAGACTTGAACAGCAGGTTGTCAACGGACCCCAGCCGTCCGGCCAGACCGCTCTTCATCCGGTTCTCCGGCACATGCGAGATGCCCGAATCGATCGCTCCTCTTACCGAAGCTGTTTTTACAGGACTGCCGTCAAACCGGATCTCGCCCGTCCTCCATGCTCTTAGCCCTGTCAATACCTCCGCCAGCTCCTTCTGCCCGTTGCCCGCGACACCGGCCACGCCCACAATTTCGCCTTCATGAACCGTAAGCGACAGGGCATCCAGCGCCTTGCGGCCATGATCCGCAGCCACCTCCAGATCGCGGACGATCAGCAGCGGCTCTCCGGCCGTAGCCGCTCGCTCCTGACGGCTGATCGTAACCTCCCGGCCCACCATCAGCCGGGCCAGCTCCAGCTCATCCGTCTCGCCCGTCATCAGCGAAGCAATCATTTTCCCCTTGCGCATCACGGAGATCCGGTCCGAGGAGGCCATGACCTCCTTCATTTTATGCGTGGTCATGATCACTGTCTTGCCCGCCTGCTTCATCACCTGAAGGGTCTCGAACAGCTGCTCCGCCTCCCCCGGTGTCAGCACCGAAGTCGGCTCATCCAGAATGATGATATCTGCCCCCCGGTACAGCGTCTTGACAATCTCAACGCGCTGCTGCTCTCCGACAGACAGCTGCCAGATTGGCCGGTCGACGGGAAATTTCAAGCCAAAGCGTTCTCCAAGCGCCTCTATCTCTTCATGCTTACGTTTAATCCATCTGCTGCCGCGCCAGAAAGACGACTTTTCGCCAAGCACGATATTCTCTGCCGCTGTAAGGCTTTGCACCAGTCTGAAGTTCTGAAAAACCATGCCTACACCGAGCAGTGCCGCATCCTTCGGGGAACGGATTCTGGCCGGTTTTCCATGAATGAGAATCTCCCCGGCGTCCGCCCGGTACACTCCTGACAGCATGCTCATGACTGTGCTTTTCCCCGCCCCGTTCTCCCCGAGCAGCGCGTGAATCTCTCCCGCATTTGCCGAAAAATCAACTTGATCGCTGGCCGTTACAGCACCGAATGTCTTCACTATCCCGCGCATTTCAACCGAAGGGTCCTGCATAATACTACGCTCCTTTCCGGGTAGTTATAGTACAGGTGGGGAAGGCTCCGGTATCCGGAACCCGCCCCACCCGTAAGGCTGTGCTGTATGAAGATGTGTAGCAGCTGTTATTGCGGAATCGTGCCCTCGACACCCTTGACCAGCCAGTTCATGCCAAGCACCTCTTCAAGGGTCAGCTTCTGGCCGTCCTTAACGGTTACATTGCCCTTGTTGTCCGAGATTGGTCCGGTGAAGACCTCCAGCTCGCCGCTGATGATTTTGGCCTTGGCGTCCTCCACCAGCTTCTTCACATCCTCGGGAACCTTGTTGCCGAATGGCGCCAGCTCCACCATGCCGTCCGCCATATCGCCGGAATACTGCTCACTTTTCCAGGTTCCGTCCATCACAGACTGTACAGCTTTTACATAATAAGGACCCCAGTTCCATACAGGGTTGGTTAAGTAGTTGTCCGGTGCATACTTGCTCATATCCGAGTCATTCCCCCCGGCAAAAGCTCCCCGTTCCGCCGCAGCCTGAAGGGTAGCCGGTGAATCCTGATACGCCAGCAGGACATCCGCCCCTTTGTCGAGCAGGCTGATGGCCGCCTGACGTTCAGTGGCAGGGTCATACCAGGTATTCGTCCACACCACATCCACCTTAACCGCCGGGTTGACGCTCTGCGCGCCCAGCGTGAAGGCGTTCAGATTATAGATCACCTCGCTGATCGGGAAAGCTCCCACATAGCCGAGATGGTTTTTCTTCGTCATTTTGCCTGCTGCGATCCCTGACAGATAGCTTGCCTGGTAGTTTTTGCCGAAGTACGTCCCCATGTTCTCAGCGGTCTTGTAGCCGGAGGCGTGCAGGAATTTCACGTTAGGGAATTTACCGGCTACATTCAAAGTGAAATCCATATAGCCGAAGCTTGTGGTGAACACGATGTCATGGTTTTGCGCAAGCTCTGTGATGATCCGCTCGGCATCGGCGCTTTCCGGTACATTTTCTACGAAATCCGCCTTAATCCCGAGCTCCTTCTCCATATACAGACGGCCCTGGTCATGCTGATACGTATACCCGCCGTCACCCGGAGGCCCGATATAGACAAAAGCAACCGTCGGCTTCTTTGCTGCCGGCTCTGTCGTTGCCGCCGCCTCGCTGCCTGCCGGTGTACTGGCCGCCGAAGGCTCTGCCGTTGCTGCTGCACCCGTATTAGACGCCGTATTATTCTTCGCGCATCCCGTCAGAACCACCGCCAGCAGGAACATCGTGATGATGCTGAATTTGAATGCCTGACCCCTTTGTTTCATAATTCTCCTCCTCCAGGATATCTCTCCTAATGGCTACAGCCATTAATGTATCTCTACTATACTGAGGTGCAGCACTTACGTAAATTTATATAACATAGCTTTGTGTGGGTGGATAAGAAGAGGGATCACTTTTGTGCTTCATGCACGAAGTCATCTCAAATTAAACTTAAATTATGTGATATTACCTTACATCCTTTGAAAAATAGCGAATTTACTGTCTATTGCCGCTCCGCGTGCTCCATTCTCTGCGGAACTCCCCGAAGCTCTCCGGCAGCCCGGCCTCTGCGTACGTCTGAACAGGCTCCTGCGTCAGAATGAGCCCCTTATACTCCTTGGTCCGCATAATGGCAGCTATCCCCTCTTCATCGTCCAACTCCTGAAGTCCGCCGAACAGCGTGCTTGAGAAAAGGGTAGGCGGCATCAGCAGCCCTTCCTGTGCACTCGTGACATAATCAAGCTCCGGGTGCTGCTCATATGCCTGGATGAACCGGCGGATCTGAGCCGCTGTCACAAACGGCTGATCTGCCGCCGCAATGACCACCGCATCCGGCTGAAGCGAAGCTACAGCATTCAAGCCGCAGCGCAGGGAGAAGGACAGGCCTAAATGGGCCGTCAGGCAAGTCTCAATCCGCCGCATATTCTCCGCCTTCCCGGCCGGCGGCAGCCAGCCTAAAGGATCATCCGCACGCACCACTACAACCAGCGGCGCGAGCCCGCAGGTCTCCAGCTCACTGAGCATCGCCGCACCGGCTGAACCCGCGCCCGCCCTGTTCTGAGAACCTTCAGAGGCCCCTGCTCCATTACTGCGGCCTGCCGCCAAAAAGATTCCGGCCACCTTCATTGTTCTCCACTCCTTTTTTTGGGCAATCTGCTGATGGACGGCTGTTATTCACGCTCCAGCATTCTGCGGAACAGGAATACCAGCTTCAGCTTCATGAGATCATTGATTTTTTTGAAATCGACATCCAGCAGCTCACTGAGCTTCTCAATCCGGTAAGTGGCCGTATTACGGTGAATGAACAGCTTCTTGGCCGTCTCGTTCACATGGCCGTCATTCTCCAGGTAGACCTCCAGCGTGTGGAGCATCTCCTTAACATATTCCGGTTCCCGGCTAAGCAGCCCCCGCAGGCTACCGTTGTAGTAACGCTCCATGGTCTCCGCCGGAATCTTGCTCAGCAGCAGATCAAGCTCCAGCTGGCGGTAATGCACCACATTTCCGTGTGCGCCCCATTGCCGGGCCATGCCCATACATTCCTTAATCTCGGCAAAAGCTTCCTTCAGCCCCTCCGGCTTCAGCTTCACGCTGCTGACAGCCGCCTGCGGATAATACCCTTTATCGAACTTCAGGCTGTCGAAGCATTCCTGAATCAGCGCCCGGAACTCCTCCGGCTGATGCGGCCCGGCCGGATACAGCGACACCAGTCCCTCCTCCACCAGGAAGTGAACCGCCTGCAGGCCATGCAGCATCGGATGCTCCGAGTACTCCTCCTTCAGCCGCAGCAGCTCTGCCTGCCGGGTTTCTCCCTCAGCAGCCACATCGGTAAGCAGCAGTTGATACGGGGACTGGAGCAGCGTAATCTCCAGCCTGAGCGCTGCCTGCGCCAGCTCAGCGTATTTCAGCCCGTCCTTCAGGAACCGCCGCAGCAGCCCGCTGAATTCCCGGTGTCCGGCCTGCTCGAAATAATCCTCCAGTCCGGTATGCATATGATAAGAAATCAGCTCTGCCCCCTGGACGAACAGACTTTCCTCCACCGGCAGCAGCAAGGGATCAATATCGCAATAATGAAGATAACCCAGACATTTCCCGGCCTGTAGCAGCGGGAGCCGGTAGCCGGTGCCTCCGCTGAGACGGAAGCGCTGATTGCGGGGCGGCCAGGGCCACCCTTCCAGCTGCTCACTCTCGGTATATCCCGAGTTGTTGAATACTACCGTTCCCCGGTTGCTGATTACAGCCAGCGGATGACCGATGATCTCAGAGACGGTGTCCAGCAGCGGACGGCTGCGACCGGAACGCAAGGCAAGACGCATCAGCAGCCGCTGCTTCTCCATCATGCTCTGCAGGGTGCCCACGCTGCGCGACAGCTCCGCGCGGAACAAGCCGTTCATCTGGTCGGAGAAGGTGAACTGGAACGGCAGCTCAATCAGCGGGAAATTCAGCTGCTCCGCTTCCGCAATCAAGGGTGGCGGCACAGCCTCCCAGAACCGGCCCAGCTTAATGCCCAGCCCCGCTGACCCGCGCCGGTTCAGCATCTGCAGCAGTGCCGAGGCATCCTCCGGGCTGTCCTTGATCAGATAGGCTGTGGTCAGCAGCATTTCTCCTTCCTTGATCCAGTCCGAGATATCAGGAGCATCCATGACATTGATCGATTTCACAATTCTGTGCTTCCCCTTGGACCCGGCAATCAGCTTCGCTTCGGATAAAGGATAAATGGACAACGCTTCTTCCACCGTAAGATGCATAGCCCCCCCTCCTTCTCTACCTTCATAATAGGTTTATTCGAGTCATATGTTACTTTATGTAACATTATAGATAAAATGACCGCTGTTGGAAAGAGAAAAGTTAGAATTAGGCTCAATTATGTTAGATAATATTACACATTGGGCGGCAGTGACTCTCATTTGGTCCCTTGAAGCTGCATAATTGCCCACGTATCTTTGCAGCTGCCGGATGTATGCTGTTTTTTGCATACATTTAGCCCGCTCACCTCGCATCTGCCGAATGTATGCTGTTTTTCGCATACATCCGGACCACTCACCCCCGCACCGGCCGGATGTATGCTGTTTTTCGCATACATCCGGACCACTCACCCCCGCACCGGCCAAATGTATGCTGTTTTCCACATACATCCGGACCACTCACCCCGCACCGGCCAAATGTATGCTGTTTTTCGCATACATCCGGACCACTCCCCCCCGCACCGGCCAAATGTATGCTGTTTTTCGCATACATCCAGACCACTCACCCCCGCACCGGCCAAATGTATGCTGTTTTCCACATACATCCGGACCACTCACCCCCGCATCGGCCAAATGTATGCTGTTTTTCACATACATTTGGCCCGCTCACCTCGCATCGGCCCATTGTATGCTGTTTTTCACATACATTTGGCCCGCTCACCCTCGCGCCGGCCAAATGTATGCTGTTTTCCACATACATTTGGCCCGCTCACCTCGCTGCTGGGTATTGTATTCGGTTTTCCGCATACATTTGGCCCACGCACCTCGCGCAACTAGCGGATCTCCTAGCGATCAGCAAAAAGCCCTGGTTCTCTACGTTCAGAGAACCAGGGCTATGACTTCCTACTTCCATACCTCCTGTATCCAGGACAGGAGTCTCAGATCTTGTCCGTGCCCGCCGATGACGGACAATCCCAGCGGCAGTCCGCCGGGGCCAGGCACCGGCAGCGTAACCTGCGGCAGCCCGGCCAGTCCGGCCAGGCAGCTGAGCATCATGGCGCTGCTGCGGCTCCGCTCCAGCTGCCCGGGTCCGGCGCCGCGCAGCGGGGCTGGACCCGGCACGGTCGGAAGGACGAGACAGCCGTCCTTCCCGAGCAGCGCCCGCAGCCGCTGAGTGATCCGGCTGCGCAGCATAGCGGCCGGGCTGTGATCCGCCCCGGCCAGCCCCGCCGCCCAAGCGAACCGGGCGGCAATATCCGGCCCGAAGACCGGCTGCTCCCGCCCGATCCACTCCCCATGGGTTGCCCAGATCTCGGCACCCTGCAACTCGCGGAAGGCATCCATCCAGGTCTTCAAGCCTTCAGGGGCAACCACGGCTTCAGCAGCCTGTAGCGAAGCGCCTGCCTGAAGCTTGTCCAGCCCCCGCCTCAGGTAGTCTACACAGTCCTGCTCCACAAGCGCCCAGCCTTCCGGGAGAATGAACATCCGGGACATTCGAAGATCACCAGCAGACTCGTCAACCGCCTCACCGCCGCTCTGCTCCATACTATTCTCCATGCTCTGGGCACCTACGCCGCTGTCCGAAGACCCGAGCAAATCGCCCGACTTCTTCCTATTTTCCCCGTCACAGGCAATATCGTCTCTGCCCGCAGGCCTGTTCAGAACGCCCGCCTTCTCCCTACTCTCTCCGCCTTGGGCATCACCACCACTGTCCACAGACCCGAGCTGATCGCCCTCCTTCTCCCTACTCTCTCCGCCTTGGGCATCACCACCGCTGTTCGCAGACCTGAGCAGAACGCCCGCCTTCTTCCTATCCTCCCCGCTACAGGCATCACCGCTTCTGTCCGCAGACCCGAACAGATCGCCCGACTTCTTCCTATTTTCCTCGCACCGGGCATCTCCGCCGCTGTCCACAGCCCCAAGCAGAACGCGCCCCGTCTTCAGCAGCAGCTCCGTGCTTCCAGCGATCCAGCCCACCGTATCAAAAGCCGGGGCCAGCGGAATAACCCCCTCCAGGGATACCGCACCGTGAGTCGGCCGATAACCGAACACACCGCAATAAGCCGATGGAACCCGGATGGAGCCGCCGGTATCCGTTCCGAGGGCAAAATCCACGCTCCCCGAGGCCACCGCCACCGCCGACCCGCTGGACGAGCCGCCGGGAATCCGGTTCTCCCCGTACGGATTCACCGGCGTACCGTAATGATAGTTCTCTCCGCCAAGGCTATACATCAGCTCATCCGTATGGGCAGCCCCCCGCAGCGTAGCTCCGGCTTCCAGCAGCCTGCGTACAGCAGCTGCATGGGAGACTGCCGGTTCATGGCTGCGCAGCCAGTCCGGGTTACCGGCGGAAGAGCGGTGCCCGGCTACTGCGAAGACATCTTTTACCGTGAAGGTCAGGCCGTACAATGCCCCGTGCCCGCTGCCGGGAATCTCCAGCTCCGGGACCCGGAATGCACCGTACCGATTATCAAGAACCATGCTGCTCCTCCCTCTCCTTCCCGGACAAACCGGGTTTCTCTCACCCTGCCTCTTACCTCCTTAGCTCCCTATCTCCCACTCTCCCATCCCCCTTATCTCCCTATCTCCCTGTCTCCCATTCCCCTTATCTCCCTATCTCCTTGTCTCCCTATCTCCTTATCTCCTTATCTCCCTATCTCCTTATCTCCTTATCTCCTTATCTCCTTATCTCCTTATCACCCTATCTCCTTATCTCCTTATCTCCTTATCTCCTTATCTCCTTATCTCCCTATCTCCTTATCTCCTTATCTCCTTATCTCCTTATCTCCTTATCTCCTTGTCTCCTTATCCCTCTATCTCCTTATCTCCTTGACCTTCCCGCCAAGAATCCAAATCGCTTACCACCCGATAGCCGCTCCATCAGAGCGGGGGTCCGTCCCCCCGCTGCGGTAGCCGTTACCGTCAATCGAGATGGCGTGGGCGTGACCCATCACCCCGTCATAGCTCTCTGCCTCACGGACCAGATGTCCCGCCTCCGCCAGCTCTGCCCGTACGACTTCTGCTACCCGGTTCTCGATCCGTAGCTCCTGGGTCGGCTCCCCCCAGGTTCTGCCCCAGACGAAGCGCGGTTCACTCACCGCAGTCTGCGGGTCCATCCCATAGTGAAGCATGCGCGTGAGCAGCAGGGTCTGCGTCTGCGGCTGGCCTTCACCGCCCTGTGTGCCATAGAGATAGGCCGGCTTCCCGTCCCGGCAGGCCATCGCCGGCATCAGCGTGTGGAAGGTGCGCTTGTGGGGCTCCAGCGTATTGACATGGGCGGGATCAAGCGAGAAGAAGGACCCGCGGTTCTGGAGCAGAATTCCCGTATTCCCGGCCACAACCCCCGAACCGAATTCGAAATACAGACTCTGGATGAATGACACCGCATTGCCCTCTTCATCCACCACCGCTGCGTAAGCCGTGTCCCTTCCAACCGGTTCGCTGCTGAGAGCAAGTGCCTTACGGGGAGAAATTGCCGCCGCGAGTTGAGCCGCATAAGGCTTACTCAGCAGACGGTCCAGCGGAATGCTGCTGAAGGACGGGTCAGTGAGCACCTGATCACGGTCAAGGAAGCTCAGCTTCAGCGCCTCCACCAGCAGATGATAATATTCATAGGAGCCATGGCTGATCTCCGCGAAGTTAGAATGCTCCAGGATATTAAGCGCCATGAGCGCCGTGAAGCCCTGCGAGTTCGGTGGAACCTGATAGACGGTATGCCCATGGTACTCCGTCTGGAGCGGCTCTTCCCAGCTTCCCTGGTGGTCCGCGAAATCATCGCGGGTCAGGTACCCGCCGGAAGCCTGCATGTAATCACTGATCTCTTCCGCAATGCTCCCTTTATAAAAAGCATCCCGGCCTCCCGCCGCAAGCGCCCGCAGCGTCCCTGCCAGCTGCCGCTGCACAAACCGCTCTCCCGCCGCCGGTATCCGGCCGCCGGGAAGATACACCGCCGCCGCTTCAGGCGACAGCGCGGCTCCGGCCAGAACACTGCCGCCATGCTGGTCCGGCGACAGCGGAAAGCCCCCGGCGCTGTAGCCGATAGCCGGCTCCAGCACCTCGGCCAGGGTCAGCCGTCCATACTCCCGCTGGACGGCCTCCCAGCTATCCGCCATTCCGGGCACCGTAATGGCGCTGCGCACACCCCGCCGGGGAATGGCCTCTTCCCCGGCATAGCAGTCCCGGCGGACGGCGTAGCCCGAGCGTCCGCTGCCGTTGTAGGCCCGCACGCGCCCTTCGCTGGCGCTGTACCCCAGCCAAAAGGCGTCGCCGCCGAGCCCGGTCATATGCGGGTAGACCACAGCCAGCGCCGCGCTGACTGCAACGGCCGCATCATAGGCGTTGCCGCCTTTGGCCAAAACTTGCGCGCCCGCCGCCGAGGCCAGATAATGCGGGCTGACCACCATCGTTTTCGTTCCGGTCACCGGTCCTCTCCTCATGTTCCGCCTCCGCCTCCCATCCCTGCCGCTTAAGTTAGTGTCATTTAACAGCAGGACCTGAACCCCTGTCAACGGCTTCCGCAGGACCGTACATTTGCTGCCGCTTATTTTGTGAACCATGCACAAATTTCAGGACGGAAGCAGACCCAGGCGGGCATTCGTTCTACCCGTCTGTTATATGGAGCTGCAGCAGGCTACAGCCTTAGTACGCCCTCTGTGCGCCCCCTTACTTCAGGATATATTGCGACAGCACAGCCTGCACTTCGTAAATATCCACCGATTTGTTGAAGGTTTTCTTCAGCGGCAGCCCCGCGCCCGAGATATACAGACACAGCTCCGCATCCAGATCGAAATGCCCCGCCGTCTCCACAGAGTAATGGGTGATGCTTTTGTAAGGAACAGAGTGGTATTCGGTTTTCTTGCCGGTCATCCCCTGCTTGTCTACAAGAATCAGCCGCTTGTCTGTAAAAATAAACATGTCCCGGACCAGCTTATAGGCGCGCTCAATCTTTTCATTCGGAGCCAGAATCCGTCCGTATTCCCGCTGCACCTCCCCCAGCTCTACCTGAGTTGCATTGCCGAGCAATCCGTTAAAAATCGCCATAACTCTCCTCTTTTCCCGCAGCCGTTATAAGGTCAACGCCCCTTCGCCACACTCCATACTACTTGCAGTGCCATGCATTTATGTCTCTGCGGGAACAATTCTCCCTTGCTTATTTCGGGATTTTTGGTTACACTAGCTTTAAATTTATCAAAAAGGAGGTGTAGGAGAATGGATCACAATCGGACCAACAGTGTTAGCAGCCGGCTGATTAATATTATGGCTGGCGTTATTCATGCAAATCTGGACAACGGGAGAAGTCTGTCCATTTACATGAATTTAATAACACTACAACATTGTGAAATGCCTTTCTCGCCTACACTTCAACGGATATCCTAACCCGAAGAATACTCAGGCCGCAGGGAAATTTCCCTGCGGCCTTTTTATGCTGTTTTGACCGGAATCCGCAGAAGCCAAAGGACGGCGAAGGAGAGTGCATTCCTAATTAAAGGAGAAGAATAACGATGATTATCTCATGTCAAAATATCCAAAAATACCACGGTGCCCAGCTCGTTCTGAGCGATGTCACCTTCGATATCCGCCAAGGCGAAAAAATCGGCCTGATCGGCCGCAACGGCTGCGGCAAAACCACCCTCTTCCACCTGCTGAGCGGAGAAGAACGTCCGGACCAAGGGCAGCTCTCCATCCGCCGGGGCAGCGTCATCGGTCTGCTTGCCCAGATTCAGGAGGTGAACGAGAGCGACACGGTCTATGCCGTCCTCCAGCGCAGCTTCGCCGAGCAGCTCGGCTGGCAGCGCCGCCTGCGGGAGCTGGAGCAGGAGATGTCTTCCTCCGGCGCGGGCGAAGACGGGCAGGCCTGGAACCGGCTGCTTAAGGAATACGGCACCCTTCAGGAGAAGTTCGAGGCCGCAGGCGGCTATGAGCTGGAAGCCTCGATCCAGCGTGTAGCCTCAGGGCTGGGGATTGGAACGGAGCAGTACGACCGCCGCTTCTCCTCCCTCTCCGGCGGGGAGAAGACCAAGGTAGGGCTGGCCGAGCTGCTGCTGCGCCGTCCCGACATCCTGCTGCTCGATGAGCCGACCAACCATCTGGATATGGAGGCTATCGAGTGGCTGGAGCAGTTCCTCCAGAGCTATGACGGCACGGTGCTGGCGATCTCCCATGACCGTTACTTCCTGGATGCCGTGGTGAAGAAGGTCATCGAGATTGAAGACGGGGAGGCTTTCACCTTCCATACGAACTACAGCGGTTATCAGGTGGAGAAGGAAGCCCGGCTCCTTCAGCAATTCGCTGACTATCAGGAGCAGCAGAAGAAGATCAAGCAGATGCAGGAGAGTATCAAACGGCTGATTGAATGGGGCAACCGCTCCAATCCGCCGAACCCTTCCTTCCACCGCCGTGCTGCGTCCATGCAGAAGGCGCTGGACCGGATGGTCAAGGTCAAACGCCCGATCCTGGAGCGAAAGTCCATGGATCTGCAGCTCCAGCAGGAGGACCGGACCGGCAACCAGGTGGTCATCCTGGACCGGATCAGCAAGTCTTACGGGGAGCGCAGGCTTTTCTCGGCCGCCAGCGATATTCTGAGATACGGCGAGACCACCGCACTGATTGGCGGCAACGGAGCAGGCAAAAGTACCCTGCTGAAGATCATCCTTGGCCAGGAGACACCGGACAGCGGGAGCTGTACGCTTGCTTCCCGAGCTGTCGTCGGTTATCTTGCCCAGGAAGCTGTGCCGGAGGAGGGCGGCCACTCCGTGCTGCGGTATTTCCGCGAGGAGGCCGGACTTGAAGAAGGCGAAGCCCGCGGCCAGCTGGCCCGCTTCCTCTTTTACGGCAGCGATGTCTTCAAGAGCATCACCAACCTGTCAGGAGGAGAATGGACCCGGCTGCGCTTCGCGATCCTGATGCACAAGAGGCCGAATCTGCTCATTCTGGATGAGCCGACCAACCATCTGGATATCGATTCCCGCGAAGCGCTGGAGGAAGCACTGGAGGAATTCCCCGGCACCGTGCTGGCGGTATCCCATGACCGTTATTTCATCAACCGCTGCTTCGGCAAGCTCTGGCATATTGACGGCGGACGCTTCTCCTCCTTCCCGGGCAACTACGAATACTATAAGGAAAAGCAGGCCGAAGCCGCCCAGCGGCAGGAGGTCACGCAACCTTTCGGAGGCGGCACCAGCAAGCCCCGCTCTGTAAGCGGGCAGGTAGACCGCTCCCCTTCTGCCTCCGCCTCTGCCTCAGCAGGTTCGGGTACGGAATCCGCTTCCTCCCGCCGCAAGAATACAGGGGGATCACCCTCCGGCCCTGCCAGTCCGAACCGCAAGCCGCGTCCGGCGGCTTCGTGGGAGCAGGACATTGCCGCTGCGGAAGCGCAGCTTGCTCTTATCGATGCCGAGATGCTGGACCCGCAGCTGTCGAGCAATGCAGAGAAGCTGGCCGAGCTGCAAGGAATGAGAGATGCTGCGCAGCAGAAGCTCGATGAGCTGTATAGCGGCTGGTTAAGCGAAGCGGAGATGTGAATTTTAGCCAGACTAAAGACTAAATCTAAAGTAGAGGTGACCGTAATGACATTAACCCCGGAAATTGCGAAATATTGGGAGAGTTATCTGGTGAAGCATCCGGAAGCAGCGGACAAATTCGACAGCGCCTGGGCGTTCGGCGACAATCCCCGGCTGGCAGATGAGCTGCTGGATCTGGTTCTGAGAGGAATCAAGACCGGGACCGCGCAGAATTATGAGTTGATTGAAGCTCAAGGGCTGACCATGCCTTTTACAGGCGGACTATCCGTCCTGCTGGACAGCACAGGGCATCCGCGCGCGATCATCGAAACAACGAAAGTGGAGGTCGTTCCATTCGCTGAGGTAACCGCTGAATTCGCCTACTCCGAAGGGGAGGATGACCGCAGCCTTGAATCCTGGCGCTACGAGCATGAGGTGTTCTTCACCAGGGAGCTGGAGCGTGAGGGTAAGCCCTTCGACCCGGATATGCGGGTGGTCTGCGAGACCTTCCAGCTGGCGCATATCAACAACGACTTGTAAATTCAGCATAAAAAGGCTGCTTCTTCACTTGGAAGAGGCAGCCTTCATTGTATATGTGCAGTTAGTAGTAGTGAGACTTAGCTATTGCTGCGGACGGGTCCTAGAAATTCCAGATGCCCATCATCCAGCCGATCAACGAGATCCATAAGGGAATACTGATCAGGACACCCCATACCAGGCCCGTGGCGATATTGCCCTCTGTAGGCCGGGTCATCCCCTCCTGCGCAAGCGGAAGTCTTAGCTCTTCTTGTTCCATGCGATCCCCTCCTAAAATTCTTATCGTCAAAGCAGAGGAAAAAATGTAGACCGCCAGGCCCAAAAAGAGATGTTTTCGATAAATTTTTTAGATATAAAGGCTCAGCGGATCATCACTGTAAAGGCTTACATAAATAATATTAACCAAAAAATGTATTAATAAAACTTATATACACTCTTGGTTATCTATTATATGCAGTGCTTTAGTCCAATATTACTTCTTTTTCGGGATGATGTAAATATTGGAACATAGTGTGTAGCTGCTCTGCCGTGTTGCGTTCTTCAGACAATTCGGGCAATGCATCCTCGGCAAAAAATCCAACACCGCTCGTTTCCACACCACCCGCCGCCTCCCCGCCGGTAATTCTGCACAGGATGAACATTTTATAGGTATGGTATGGCTCCGGCGGATGCTGATGGAACTTCTTATCCAGTACAGCAAGCAGACGAACCGCTTCCGCCTGGTAGCCGGATTCCTCGGCAATCTCCTTGACAGCCACCTCACTCGGTGACAGGCCGATATCCGCCCACCCTCCGGGCAGCGCCCATTTTCCGTCGAGCTTCTCGTGTACGAGCAGAATTTTATCCTCCTGAAAAATAACTCCCCGGATATCCACCTTAGGTGTGCTATACCCGCCTTCGCCCGCGAAGGAGAGCCGGATGCGCTCCTTGCTCTCATACGTATAGTTTGCCAGAATATCCACGCTCAGCTCGCGCAGTGCCTGATAACGCTCAATATCATATACATCCTTGGCATACGTCAGTCCAGTCTGGGCAATCGCTTGAATTTCTTTGGCCCAGGTTAACCATTTCGGTTCCATAAGCACACCGCCTTCACTCGGATTTAGTTACGCCCTTAATTCAAGGGGTCTACTCGCACAGCATCAGATGACGGGAGAACGCACCTTTTCGCGCCACACAACGGTCTATAATTGTAAAACCGGCGGCAGCAATCATCTCATCCACAGCCTCAATCGCTACAATGACCACTCTGTCCGCAATCCGCCGCGTATGGCTCAGAATCGCAAACTGCTCTTCGGGGGTAATCCGTGAATACAGATTATAAGGCATGTCCACGATCGCTGCATCGAAATGCTCCTGGATGTCTGCGATATCTCCGAGCGTAACAACGCTCTCGAAGCCGAAGTGAGCAATGTTCGTCCGCGCACCTGCCGCTATGAGCGGGTTAATATCACGGCCGACGACATCGATTCCCATCGACAGAGCTTCCACCATTACTGTGCCAATTCCGCAGCAGGGATCGATCAGCTTCACACCGGGTATGCGCGGAACCGCCATATTGACCGCTGCCCGGGCTACCCGTGTGCTGAGCGCTATGGAGTAGCTGCGGGGCTTGTGCATCTGCCGGAACCAGGTTGCATTGTTCTTATGATAAGAGCCGAAGTACCAGCGTCCGCCGAGCGTTACAATCCCGTACACCAGCTCCGGATGGTTCACATCCGCCTCTCCCTCAATCCGCAGGCCAATTTCCCGCTCAATCACTCTGCGCTCACCGTATTCGATTTTGTGTTCAGGAGCCAGATCATTAGTCTTCACAAAAATAACCTTGAAGCTCCGCCCCCCCAGCTCTACCTGCTCTGTCTGCTTGTAGATCTCCGGGAGCGTGTCCCCTTCGTACATCACATCAATCCGCTCTTTGATAAAAGGGCTGCGGCTGACATCCGCCTCTACCCCGCTTGCAAATATAGCCGGAGGGATCTCCCGGCCGAACAGGCAGCGCAGCTCCATCCCGCACAATGAGGTCTCATCCGGCGAATGGGCATACGTATAAATATATATCGGTTCAACACTTGCAGGCATATTCGTTGACACTACAATTTCGCTCCTGTCGCTTCCGCCGCGCTCGGCGGTTCCTTTGCTTAAACTAAGTAAGTCTATCACGGTTACTGCCAGTAATCAACAGCCTGCAAGGAAGTGTTACCTAAGCTACGCAGCTCCAGTCACCCTATGTTGAAGGGCCGGGACAATCCTTTTTTGATCCATGGGGATATCTCCAGTATAATGAATGCATTACACTGCCGAACCTGAGCCGCAGAGACCCTCCGTTATGCCTTTCGCCGCATAATACGGGTAGCTGTGGTATTAAGCAGCGAATTCCAAGGAGGTACATAACCACAATGTCATACGAAACTTACTTTCAGGCTGAGCGCGAAGCCCAGCTCAGCGAACTCAAGCAATGGCTGGCTATCCCCAGCATTTCAGCCCTGTCCAGCCATAAGGAAGACATCAATACCGCAGCCGGCTGGCTGGTAGAGACCCTGAAGCGTGCAGGCCTTGAGAATATCGAGCTGCACCCTACAGCCGGTCATCCGGTGATCTATGCAGACTACCTTCACGCTCCCGGCAAGCCGACCATTCTGGTCTACGGCCATTATGATGTACAGCCGGTGGATCCGCTGAACCTGTGGACTACGCCTCCGTTTGAACCGGAGATCCGTGACGGCAAGCTGTATGCGCGGGGCGCTACAGACGACAAGGGCCAGGTATTCATGCATATCAAAGCCATCGAGGCTATCCTGAAGCAAGAGGGCACGCTGCCGGTCAACATCAAGCTCTGCATCGAAGGGGAAGAAGAGATTGGCAGCGTCAACCTGCCGCCATTCCTGGAAGCTAACCAGGACAAGCTTGCGGCAGATGCCGTTCTCGTCTCGGATACCTCCCTGCTGGAACGCGGACGCCCCGCCATCTGCACCGGGCTCCGTGGTCTCTGCTCGATGGAGGTCACAGTGAACACCGCCTTGACTGATTTGCACTCCGGCTCCTACGGCGGCGGCGTTCCCAATGCGCTGCATGCGCTCGTCTCGCTGCTCAGCACCCTTCACGATGACAAGGGCCGCGTATCTGTAGAAGGCTTCTACGAAGGTGTGCCTGCCCTGTCCCCGCTGCTACGTGAAGAATTCGCCAAGCAAGGTGTGGATGAAGACAAAATCCGGAACGCCCTCGGCCTGGAGCAATTGTACGGCGAAGAAGGCTACACCTTCGTGGAACGGGTCGGCGCGCGTCCAACGCTGGAGCTGAACGGCGTATACGGAGGCTTCCAAGGCGAAGGCAGCAAGACAGTAATCCCGAAGGAAGCCCATGCCAAGATTACCTGCCGCCTGGTCGGCGACCAGGACCCGCAGCACATCTTGGATGCCGTTGAATCCCATCTGAAGGCTAATATCCAGAGCGGCGCCAAGGTTCAGGTGAAGCAGATGGAAAAGGCACGCGCCTTCAACATCGATCCGTCGCACCCGATCCTGCAGACCGCTGCCGATGCTTATGGCAAGGTCTACGGCACACGTGCCCTCTTCACCAAAGACGGCGGCTCCATCCCAATCATGGAGAGCTTCGCCCGCATCCTGAAGGCGCCGGTCGTCCTGATGGGCTTCGGACTCGATGACGAGAACCTGCATGCGCCGGACGAGCATTTCAATCTGGAGAACTTCGACAAAGGCCTGCTGACCCTTGTCGAGTTCCTGAAGACCGTCTAACGTCCAAGGCAGACGGCTTACCTGTCACATCATATAAGTAAGCCAGGCCCCCGAAGGATCGGAGGCCTGGCTGCTTTTTGTTTTACTTTCGCCTACATTGGGCCCACGCGCCCTCATTTTCACAACAAAAAAACCCTTGCGGACAAGGATTTCGGAAGTTAAATATGGAGCGGGTGATGGGAATCGAACCCACGCTATCAGCTTGGAAGGCTGAAGTTCTACCATTGAACTACACCCGCAACTCGAATTGAGTACAAGAAACATTGTAGCATCACTACGAATAAATTGCAACCCTATTAAATTCAGATACCGGAGGTCCAGAGGTTACGACGGCATTTCCAGCAAAGGCCTGAGGAAGGACTGTTCGAATTCAGCCGCCTTCACCGGCTTGCTGAACAGATACCCCTGGGCCTCATGGCAATGCTGCTGGCGCAGAAAGTGCAGCTGATCCTTGTTCTCCACACCTTCGGCGGTGACCTTGAGCTTCAAATGGTGGGCCATCGAGGTAATCGTAGAGACAATCGCGGCATTGTTGCTGTCCTCCATGACATCGGATACGAAGGAACGGTCGATCTTCAAGCGGTCAATCGGCATATTCTTCAGATAATGCAGCGAGCTGTAGCCTGTGCCGAAATCATCGATGCTGATGCATACGCCAAGTCTTTTGAGGCGGTTCAACTGGTCGAAGGCGGTCTCCTTGTCCAGAGTCATACTCTCGGTAATCTCCAAATCCACGTAGCAGGGATCTAGACCGATATCCTTCAGGATGGCATCAATTTTGCCGGCCAGATTGGGCTGCAGGAACTGGCGCATCGAGAGGTTAATGGACACGCAAATCGGATGATAGCCGGCATCCTGCCACATTTTATTCTGCATACAGGCCGTCTTAAGCACCCATTCCCCAATGGGGACAATTAGCCCGCTCTCTTCAGCGATAGGAATGAAATCCACCGGAGAGACCAAGCCGCGTTTGGGATGGTTCCAGCGCAACAGCGCCTCCATGCCGACAATCTCTTCTGTCTCAAGCAGTACCTGGGGCTGATAGACCAGATAGAACTCCCCCCGTTCCAGCGCCCGGCGCAGATCGTTCTCCAGCTTGAGCCGTTCCTTCGCCTTCATCTGCATAGCCGGAATATAGCGGCGGATCTCCACCCCCTGATCCTTGGCATTGTGCACCGCTGTGTCTGCATTCTGTATCAACTGCTCTGCCGTATCTCCATCCCCGGGGTAGATGCTTACCCCCAGGCTCAGCGAGATATGGTATTCGCCCGACTCCAGGCCTACTGGTGTCTCGAACAGGCGCAGCAGCTCACCCGCCCGGACCAGACAATTCTCCAGACCCGTCCGCTCCGTCATCAGAAAAGCAAACTCGTCCGCTCCCATACTAAAGAGCTCTTCATTGACTCTAACCTCATCCCCGATCCGCCGGGCGACCAGCTGCAACAGCAGATCTCCTGCATAATGGCCAAGAGAGTCATTGATATTCTTGAAATGGTTGATGTTCATAATGACCAGCCCGGCGAAGCCGCGGCTTTTGTCCTGCTCACTCTGGAGCACCACCTCTTCCATGCGCTGCATCAGGCGGCGTCTGTTCGGAAGACCTGTCAGCTCATCGTGATACGCCAGATAATTAATACGCGCTTCCGCCTGCTGATTCTCCTGAAATGGCTCCTCAATCGTCAATCTGTAGACCCCGGTCAGCAGAAGATAATAGGCCGCTGCGCTGCTGAGCATCCCGAAGAGATAATCTAATTCTCCGACACTGAACAGATTCATGAAGAAGACCTGAGCCAGTGAGAAGAACACAAGGGAACGGATAATAATCAGCAGAGAGGCTGACTTTTCGCTTTTGCCAGGATAGATAATAATCGCAGCACCAAGCAAATAGACTAACAGTATCGCCATGTTCATCAGGTCTCTTGCCGTTTCTGCCCATGGTTCGTCCGCCAGCCCGGAGACAATCAGGTTGCCGAGACCAAACACAGCCAAAGACAGCAGAATCACCACAAAAGCATTCCGAAACACCTTCCCCTTGACACCGTTTCCTACAAGCTGGTCTTCTCTGCTGAAAATAAGCATAATCCCCAGTGCACTAGCCAGCCGGGAGAACGTCAGGAGCCATAAGGACTGCTCCGGGCTGATATACGAGGTGATTCCAGGAATACCTACAAACCCGAGTACATGCAGGAAATCAAAAATGCTCACCCCCAAGAATAATGCAGAGGTGTACAGCCTAGCCTTAGATAAACTATTGGCGAACAGCAGCCAGCCCTGGGCAAAAATCGCAAAACCGAACGCGACAGTACAGCAGCCCAAAATAAGGTAAAAGGCTATCAGTAAATCCTTGTCCTCGATTCGGCCCAGCGGTGTACGAAAAATCTGGATCAGAAGGAATAGCACAGCCCCCAGAATAGCCGCATGAATCGTCTTTCTCTCTTCTTGTCTCATAAGTCCCTCGCGTCTAAAAATAATATCTATAAAGTCAGATGGATGTGTATGATGTCCTATGTATAAATATCGGCTAGATAGCTCTGTAAAGTTACATTGATCACCTACTAATATTGCAAGGAAGCAGATTCGGCAGAAAAAAAGCACCTGCCTACAAACAGAGGCCAGTGCTTTCTCCTTCCAGACGGTTATTTGTCCCCGAAATTGACCTCGGGTGTTGTCAGTGTGTCATAGAAGTCAACCGCCTTATCTTTATCGGCCGAAGATCGCAGCGCCATTGCCGAGCGGGGATGCTCGTCCAGCGTTCCTGTAATCATATACGGAATGATATAGCCCCACTCTTCCTTCTCCCGCAGAGGGATCATCAGGTTCTCAATGATATCCAGAACAGGCCGGAGCGTATAATTCGTATTCTTCAGATGGGTAACCAGCAGCTCTGTAGGACAGTTGCCTGCGGCGCGGCCCATTCCATAACAGGAAGCATCCAGCAGCTCTACCCCCTTCTCGGCTGCAATCAGCGTATTGGAGAAGGCCAGCTGAAGATTGTTGTGGGTATGCACACCGAGCCGCTTCTCCGGAAGATGTGTCTTGAACTTCTCTACCAGGTAATGAAAGTCATTATGATCCAGGCTGCCGTAAGAATCCACGATATAGACTACATCAACTACGCTCTCACGGATCTGCTCGAAGGCTTCCAGCAGCTCATTCTCCATCACATTGGACAGGGCCATAATATTAATGGTCGTCTCATAGCCCAGGTCATGGAAGGTCTGCACCAGCTGAAGGGCCTTGTCCACATCCTTGCTGTAACAAGCCACACGGATCAGATCGAGCATGCTCTCGCTGCGTGGCAGAATATCATTCTCGTCCACCCGGCCGATATCGACCAGAGCCGACAGCTTCGTATGCCCCTTTTGCGGAATGACCTTGCGCAGGAAGTCATCATTCAAAAAGCGCCAAGGGCCTGCACCCTCTGCCCCTTTGAGCAGCTTCGGCGAGTTCTTATATCCGATTTCCATATAATCAACACCGGCTTCATTCAGTCCGGCATATAATTTCTGAACAAATTCAACACTGAAATCCCAGTTATTTACCAATCCGCCATCACGGATGGTACAATCGACAATTTTACTATGATTAGTCTTCACAATCTGTTCTCCCTTCGGGGTATCTCTTTAGTACTATGCTTATATTATCGTTCAATCATACTTTAATGAAGAAGATATTGTAAAGAAAATTTCAGTAATCTTCATATCGATTTTCGCTAACAGAAACAATGACATTAATCACAGAATAAATGGCAGTAAAATGCTACATTACAAGAAATCATTGAGATTGATTATCAGTCTCTTTCGGAGGGATAACAATGGCTCTAACATCCTGCTCCTTGCTGCGTTTGCAACCAGGCACTACCGGCTCCATTCAAAGAATTGAAGGCATGAATCCAATTTTGCGCCGCCGTCTGGCCGATCTGGGAGTATCTGAGGGTGTAATGATCCGTCTTAAGGGCAAAGGGCCGTTCATGGGTCCGATTACGCTTGAATGTAACGGTCAGCTATTTGCTATCCGGCGGAAGGAAGCATCTATGATAGAGGTGAAGGTATCATGAGCTCCATTGCACTTGTGGGGAACCCCAACACCGGGAAAACCTCGCTGTTCAATACCCTGACTTCCTCCTACGAATACGTAGGGAACTGGGCAGGCGTTACGGTTGAGAAAAAAATCGGCAGTCTGAAGAACGGAGCCGGGAAGCTCATCGATCTGCCTGGAATCTACTCCCTTCACCCCCTCTCCCGTGATGAGGGCGTAGCCGCACAATATCTAATCGAAGAAACCCCTGAAGCACTTATCAATATTGTCGATGCCTCGCAGTTGGAACGAAACCTGCTGCTTACCCTGCAACTGTTGGAGTATGGCAAGCCGACGATCCTCGGACTGAATATGACCGATGTTGCCAAGGCGCGCGGCATTCAGGTGAACCCCGACATTCTTTCGGAACAGCTTGGTATTCCCGTGCTGCCGCTGATTGCCCGGACAGGCAAAGGAACCGGTCAGGTGCTTAGCGTGCTGGAGCAGCCTTCCCATATCCCGCCTGTTACCTTCCAGTTGAATTATGGAGAACTCGCTGAAGAAGCCATAGCCTCCATTGTTACACATTTGCAAAAGATCTCTGGTCTGCCTAATCTCCGCTGGGTTGCTCTCCAGCTGCTGGAGCAGAACCCGGTAATCCTGGAGCTGCTTGAGAAGCGGACGGATATTTCCGGCTTGCTGCTGATTGCAGATACCGCTCAGACCCGGCTGCAGCGGGATAAGCTTGCACTCACTCTTCCCCAGTGGATTCGCTCGGTCCGCATGGACTACATCCGCAAGGTGTGCGCTGAAGCGATAGACTCCACCCTGCAAAAACCGCATAATCTGACCGAACGTCTGGATTCCATCCTTACCCACCGTTTTCTCGGACTGCCCCTGTTCATCCTGTTTATGTATGCCATGTTCAAAACTACCTTTGACTGGATTGGCGGGCCGTTGTCAGATCTCTTGGATGGCTTCATCGGCGGTCAGCTCAGCGATTGGACGAATTCGCTGCTGGGGGCCATCGGAGCTTCGGAATTCACGCACGCACTGATCGTTGATGGTCTCATCGGCGGTGTGGGCGGCGTGCTCGTATTTGTCCCGCAGATATTCATCCTGTTCCTGATGATCTCCTTCCTGGAGGATTCCGGGTATATGGCCCGTGTCTGCCTGCTGATGGACAGCACGATGGAACGGATGGGACTGAACGGCAAGGCCTTCATTCCGTTCATTATCGGCTTTGGCTGCAACGTACCGGCGATTATGGCGGCCCGAAGTATTGAACAACCCAAGGACCGGATGCTGACGACACTGCTTATGCCGCTGATGTCCTGTTCTGCCCGGCTTCCAGTCTATCTGCTGTTCGCAGCCGTCTTCTTCCCTGCCCAGCAAGCTGCAGCTGTACTCTCTATGTATGTCATGGGCGTTGTATTTGCCCTGGTTCTGTGTAAGTTCTTCTCCAAGTATCTGTTCAAGAATGAGGCGTCTATCTTCATTATCGAGCTGCCTCCTTACCGGATGCCGCAGCTCAAGACACTGAGCCGCAGCACCTGGGAGAAGGGCAAGGGCTTCCTGCGCAAAGCAGGGACCATCATCTTGGCCGGATCGGTCCTGATCTGGCTGATGTCCTACGCTGGTCCTGGCGGCCTCAATGTGGACATGGATCACTCCTTCCTGGCCAAATTCGGCGGCTTCATTGCCCCGCTGCTGCAGCCGCTCGGCTTCGGAACATGGCAGGCGGGATCAACTCTGGTGCCCGGCTTCCTCGCGAAAGAGGTTGTGGTCTCTACCATGAACATCATCTACCATGCTCCGGATACAGCGGGACTGGAAGGCCAGATTGCATCAGTCTTTACACCGCTTAGCTCGATCAGCTTCATGGCCTTTATCCTGCTCTACATTCCTTGCCTGGCCACTGTCGGCGTTATCAAGAAAGAGACTGCGTCCTGGAAATGGACATTCTTCTCCATGGGTTACTCTCTGGTATTGGCCTATGCGGTGTCACTGGTGATCTATCAAGGAGGACGTTTGCTCGGATGGTCGTAGCCCCGCAGCAAGTCCAAGTTATTAAGAGAGGAAGCGATGACGGCAATGATCGTTAATATTGTGATTGTGGCACTAATATTCGGGTATTCCGGCTGGATAATCTACCGCCATGTGCAGAAAGGCAAGCAGGGGGCCTGTGCGGGCTGTGACAAGGGCAAGACCTGTCCCGCAGCAGCGATGGATTCACCTTTGTCCTGCGGCAGTGCTTCGCTGGGCAGCAAGCGCTAGGATGCAGTTCTAGCGGATACAGACTTAGTATTCTTTCGTTTAGAAACCTTGGCATGCGGGTATGTTAGTTATAAGCTTTTAACAACCAGACTATTGCCAAGGAGGAATAACCATGAACACCAAGAAGACTTTGTTTACGACGGTAGCCTTGGGAGCCGCCTACTTGCTGAAGAATAAGAATACACGGGATAAGATTATGAATGGCGTCCAATCCCTGACTGCCCAGATGAAGGCCCGTAAATAGGCTGCTATTCCCGCAGTTATGAGAAGCAGGATTCCAAATGAACAAAGAGCCGCAGGTCTCAGGAAACTGAGAATCTGCGGCTCTTTGTGTCTGTTTGGACAATTCGGTCTAGGCCTCAGGGGAGCGGTGATCTGGTTCAGCCGCAGCGCTCAGCAGATATTCCAGCAAGGTGCGGACCATGATACCTGTGGCACCCTTAGGATTCACACCCCGTTCCGCAGACAGAAAGGCAGTCCCTGCAATATCCAGATGCACCCACGGCAATCCCTCGGCGAATTCTCCGATGAACAGCCCCGCCGTGCTGGCAGCTCCATATCGTCCGGCAGCATTGCGGAGATCCGCAACCTCGCTTGTCAGCATCTCCCGGAATTCAGGATAGGCAGGCAACGGCCAGATGTGCTCCCCTGACAGCCTTGAGGCTGCCAGAAGCTCTTCCAGGAATGCTTGATCATTCGTTACTGCCCCTGTAGCCACATCTCCCAGAATCGACACCACAGCTCCTGTCAGCGTAGCTACGTCAATGATCCGCTGTGCGCCCCATTCCCGGGCATAGGTGAGCGCATCTCCCAGAATGATCCGTCCCTCCGCATCAGTATTGATGATTTCGACCGTTCTTCCACTGAGGGTAGTAATGATATCGCCCGGTTTATAAGCATTCGCTGCCGGCATATTCTCTGCCGCCGGAATCAGCATGACCACATTGACCTTGGGACGCAAATGCCCCAGCGCATCGATAACCGCCAGAACGGCTGCGGCCCCGGCCATGTCACTGAACATGCTCTCCATGCCCGGTGCCCGCTTCAGGGAGATACCCCCGGTATCGAAAGTGATTCCTTTGCCGACCAAGCCCACTGCGTTCTCCCATTGATTCGTCCCCTGATAGCGAATAACAATCATGCGGGGAGGATTCACACTGCCGCTGCCGACCGCAAGCAAGCCGCCCATTCCCTTAAGCGCAAGCTCCCGTTCATCCAGTACTTCAGCCGGAAGCCCGTGCCGCTGTGCAATTTCGATGGCAGCCACTGCAAGACCCGAAGGAGTCAGCAGATTCCCCGGACGGTTGGTCAGATCACGGGCAAGGTTGGCAGCCTCCCCGAAAGCCTTCCCCCGCTTGATGCCTTGTCTCCAGGCTTCCTCGTCTGCTGCTTCGCTCTTGCCTTCCGTAAGCAGATGTACCGTATCTATACCCGTATAGGCTGCCTGGTCCAGCTTATAGTGTCTTCTGCGGTAAGACCCCAGGACCAGCCCTTCCGCGATGGCCTGGCCGGCCTGCTCCGCCTTCAGCGCCCCAGTCAGCCCGCCCGGTACCGCCAATATCTGCACAACCAGCGTAGCGGCCTTCAGTCTATAAGCTGCCCTGGCGGTCTGCGCCATCAGCTGCCGCAGCTCGTGCATACCCATCTGGCCCTTTCCGCTTCCGGCCAGAATGACCACAGGCTGCTCAGGCTGCTCCATTACGGGCAGTATATACACTTGCCCTTGTTTGCCGCTGAACAGGCCCGCAGCGGACAATAGGCTGACTCTCGCGGCCCAATCTGCCGGAAGTCCTTCTCCCTGTGCCTGTGCCTCTGAGATGATTAGACATACAGCATCTCCTTGCGGTGAAGCTTTACCGGCATCACTGCTCCATTCAAAGATCAAACTTCATCCCTCCGACTAACGCAGATAAGGCTGATCTCCCGCACTTGTTCGTGCATCGCAGGAATCAGCCCTTACATATTAATTATAACCCGTATGCACTCCACCGAGAACAAAGAGCTTAAGATAGCATTAGTGAGTAAGCGGAAGCGAAATGACGAACCGGGTTCCTTCATTCAGCCGGCTGCTGACCGAGATGCAGCCGCCATGATTCTTGATGATCCGGTCACTGACGGAAAGTCCGAGTCCCGTCCCATTCTCCTTCGTAGTGAAGAACGGATTGAATAGTCTGTCAAGCGTGCAGATATCCATTCCCTTACCGTTGTCAGAGATGAAGATGCGCACCTCTGTTCCTTCTTTACGTGCACCTACCTCAATCCGGCCTACAGAATCATCCACCCGCTCCGAGATCGCTTCCATCGCATTTCTGATCATATTCAGCACAACCTGCTTCATTTGCTTAATATCCCCTGAGATGACTAGGTCCTCCTGGAGCACCTGCAAGTTGATCTGGCAGCCCTTCATCAGCGCCTCGCTCTCTGTCAGCAGGACCACTTCCTTCAGCAAGGCAGAGACAGGAATCATGCTGATCTGCGGCACAGAAGGCTTGGAGGAAGTCAGAAATTCATGAATAATGTCATTGGCACGGTCAATCTCCGCTAATATAATCTTCGCATATTCTTCTTTGCCGAGCAGATGCAGATGGGGATGAAGCAATTGGATGAACCCCCGGATAGCCGTCAGAGGATTGCGGATCTCGTGGGCGATGGAGGCCGATAACCGGCCCAGCATGGCCAGGCTGTCGTTCTGGTAGGCCGTCTGTTCAATCAGCTTGTAATCGGAGATCTCTTTGAATGTGAACAGGTAGCTGCCCTTCATTTCCTTTCCGCTGGACAGGGTTGCGCGCCAGTACCGTCCATATTCATCCACAAATTCATAGCTTGGCTTACCTTTGAGCACCATTTCACGATAACTCCTCAGCACCTGTTTCTTCTTGAAGCGGCTGAGCTGAATATGGGATAACAGATGATGCAAGGTGCAGCCCAGAAGAGAGTGACGGTTAAGCTCCAGAATGCCGTACATCTGCTTGTTGACGAAAGTCAGCACACCCTCATCATCAAAAAGCAGAATCCCGCTGTCGATGTGCTCCAGCACATCCTCAAATGTGGTATCCATCGGACCAGATTGAAACGTTCTTGCCGATAATAGCAAGCTTTCCTGATATTGGCTTATCACGATACGAAGTTCCCCCTTTTACTGCAATTGACGAAGACGCTTAAGCGACATCAAATTACTATGTATCTGAGTATATGACGAAGCCGCCAGAACATTCGAAAATCGTATTGTATTATCCAACCGTTTCAACTATATTCCAATCATATCCAAGAGAAGAAGACAACGCAATCAGAGAATCTGTCGAATGGCAAAAATATTCTTAAAATGATTCTTAAGACACATTTAAGTGGGAGGGGAATGATTTATTTCCTGCAAATACATTGAAAAGAGCCCCCGCCAGGCGGCGGGAGCTCACTGATTTATAACATGATGGTGGCAGGATCAAGACAGATATTCAAGCCTTCTGCTGGAGCCGGTGACGCCGCTGGCTCATGACAGCCAGACGCTTCTTCAGCTCACGTTCCCATTTGGAGTCGCCGATCTGTTTGGCAACCGCCAGCAGGTCCAGCGACATATCGATCTGGCTGCGTATGATCGCGAGCGGGTCCTCGCTCTCCATATTGATGACGTTCTCGAAGATCGCTTCCTCTTCCTCCATCACATAATCCTGGAAATCCACATCCGTGACGCCGTCGCCATGGGCATATTCCGCCAGAATTTCATATTCATTCTCGACTTTGTAATGTACCTCTACCCGGTGGCATACCGGACAAAAAAGCAGGGGAACATTATGGACTTGCGTGCGATAATGCTTTAGGGTCCCCTTCGTTCCAACCATACTCGCTCCACAGCAAAAGCTCATTTTTGTTCACCCTCCTTGAGTGTTGTCGTTGATTTGATTTCCTATTATTATATTACAAAACAGCGGGAGAGATTCCTCTCCTTACAAGCTATATATTAACCTTTATGCCCATTTTCAAACGTCATTCCATATCTCAAGTGGAAACGGCTTTGCCGTCCTTTTAAAGGACGGTACCGTTTCAGCGAGAAAGATAAGGATAATTATAGCGCGAAGCATATACATTCTTATCTGTTTACAAAAAACCTCCTTGAAGGGAATAATGCTTCCCGCAAGGAGGTCCTCTTAGTATATCAAAGATCGCGGTTCATGAGGCCCGGAAGCTTACAGGTTCTTGTCGCCTGGCTTCCAGTTCATAGCGCACAGCCCGCCGGATTGGAGAGCCTGCAGCACACGCAATGTCTCTTCAACGCTGCGGCCCACATCGTTATGGTTAACAACCTGATACTTCAGTTCACCTTCAGGATCGATGATGAACAGTCCGCGCAGCGCAATGCCTTCTTCTTCAATCAGGACGCCATAATCGCTGGCAACCTTCTTCGTGATATCAGAAGCCAGAGGGAAGTTGATCTGGCCAAGACCGTTCATATCCTTAGGTGTAGACAACCAAGCCTTGTGGCTATGGATGGAGTCGATGCTCACACCTAGAATTTCTGTATCAAGCTCTGCGAAATCTGCAGCAGCATCACTCAGGGCTGTGATTTCAGTTGGACATACGAAGGTGAAATCAAGCGGATAGAAGAAGAATACAAGCCATTTGCCGCGATAGTCGGACAAGCTTACCTTACCGAAATCCTTACCGTCGCCTGTTACTGTCTCCATGAAGAAGTCAGGAGCGGGTTTACCTACCAAACGTTCTGCCATTGCTTAAATCCTCCTTTTGATTATGTAAGAAAAACAGCTACCGGACCGTTGCCGGATGCAATATGCTTTTCTTGATTTTATTGGATGGTTACATTCTTACGGGTACAGACCAAATGTTATCATCGTACAAAATCAAAGTCAATATTACATTGATTACTTTTTTATAATAATTATAAATAAGCAACATTTTGTGAAGTTTTTCTTCATTCTGCGTCAAAAGGGATACATGTGGTAGAACTAGGCTTTGCGGATAGCGGCTACAATCAGGTCGCCCATCTCTGTGGTGCTGATCGCCTTGCTCTTATCAACTGCGATATCGCTCGTGCGGTGACCGGCATCCAGTACCTCCGCAACTGCGGCTTCAATGGCTGCGGCTGCATTCTCGTAGCCGAAGGTCATACGGAACATCAGTGCAAGCGACAGGATCGTAGCAATCGGGTTCGCCAGCCCCTGTCCGGCAATGTCAGGCGCGGAGCCGTGAACCGGCTCATAGAGGCCGTAGCTGCCTTCTCCCAGTGAAGCGGAGGCCAGCATACCAATGGAGCCTGTCAGCATCGCTGCTTCATCGCTCAGGATATCACCGAACATATTCTCAGTCACGATGACATCGAAGCTCGAAGGACGGCGCAGCAGCTGCATCGCACAGTTATCCACCAGCACATGCTCAACTTCAACCTGCGGATATTCCGGCGCCAGTCTGTTCACCACTTCACGCCACAGACGGGAGGTCTCCAGAACGTTGGCTTTGTCGACACTCGCCAGCTTGCCCCGGCGCTTCCCGGCAATCTCGAACGCCTGGCGTACGATCCGTTCCACTTCAGTGACGTTGTAGACACAAGTATCTACCGCTTCTTCCCCATGCTCACCTTGACGGCGCAGCTTGTCCCCAAAGTAGATCCCGCCTGTCAATTCACGCACGACCATCAGGTCTGTGCCTTCCAGGACCTCCGGCTTCAGCGTCGAAGCATCCTTCAGACAATCGAAGACCACCGCCGGACGCAGATTGGAGAATAGGCCAAGCGCCTTGCGGATACCGAGCAGTCCGGTCTCTGGACGCAGCTCCTTAGGATTGTTATCCCATTTCGGTCCGCCTACGGCTCCAAGCAATACGGCATCGGCGCTGCGGCAGATCGCAAGCGTATCCTCAGGCAGCGGAGTTCCGCGTTCATCAATGGCGATTCCGCCGAACAGGGCGTGCTCTGTTTCAAATGTATACCCGAACAGCTCTTCCGTTCTTTTCAATACCTTTTCCGCTTCCGCCACAACTTCAGGTCCGATACCGTCCCCGGCAATTACGGCGATTTTTTTGACCTCGCTCATTCCTGTCACTCCTTAGGTAGTCCTGCTGGTCGCAGACATAGTTCTTCTGTATATTGTTGTATCATAACGAAGGACAAAGGACAAAGATATAGATTCTATCACGTTCATAGATATAGCCTATAAGTGAGACAAATCCCTAATTTGCCCTTGTCCCGCCAATTGATTACAATTAATGGGTAGGTGAAATTATCGGATCTCTAATCATATGGAAGAGGAGTGATCTCAAGATGCAATACGCGAAGCTTGGCAAGTCTGGTATGAAGGTAAGCCGCCTCTGTCTGGGAACGATGAACTTCGGTCCCATCACCGACGAGAAGGAAGCCTTCCGGATTATGGATGCGGCGCTGGACGCGGGAGTCCAGTTTTTTGATACCGCCAATGTGTATGGATGGGGTGAGAACTCGGGTCTGACCGAGACTATTATCGGCCGCTGGTTCAAGCAGGGCGGCGGACGCCGTGAGAAGGTTGTCCTGGCGACCAAGGTCTACGGGGCGATGAGTGACAAGCTGGATGGACCCAATGATGAAGGCGGCCTCTCCTCCTACATTATCCGCCGCCATCTGGAGGGCTCCCTGCAGCGTCTGCAGACCGATCACATCGAACTCTACCAGATGCACCATATCGACCGTAACGTGTCCTGGGACGAGCTGTGGGGCGCCTTTGAGCTTGCGGTCAGCCAAGGCAAGATCGGCTACACCGGCTCCAGCAACTTCGCCGGCTGGGATATTGCCGTTGCCCAGCAGGAAGCGAAGGCCCGCGGATTCCTTGGACTGGTATCCGAGCAGCATAAATACAGCCTGACCTGCCGTCTGCCGGAGCTTGAGGTTCTGCCTGCGGCGCAGCATCTGGGCCTCGGCATTATTCCGTGGAGTCCGCTTGACGGAGGGCTGCTGGGACGCAATGCGCTGAAGAAGATCGAGGGCAGCCGCAGCGGCGGCAACGCGGAGCGTGTGGAGCAGCACAAGAAGCAGCTTGAGGCCTTTGCGGAGCTGAGTCTGGAGCTGGGCGAGCCGCAGGATAATATCGCACTGGCCTGGCTGCTGGCCAACCCTGCCGTAACAGCGCCAATCATCGGACCGCGTACGCTTGAGCAGTTCGAGAGCGCGCTGCGCAGCCTGGAGGTCGTTCTGGACGAGTCCGTGCTGAAGCGTCTGGACGAGATTTTCCCCGGACCCGGCGGTGCGGCTCCGAAGGCTTATGCCTGGTAATCAGAACTAACTGGCTGCAGCCTGCATAACCTCCCGATAACATTTCTTCTCTTACAATAAAGAGCTGTTCACCGGCATAACGTATCCGGTGAACAGCTCTTTATGCTTCTATGTCTTTTATTGCGCCGTATCCACTGTTATAGAACCATTGCTGGTGGACAAGGTGACCTCATGGGTGCCTTTTCCAAGTACAGCCGTTCCATGGTCCTCATCGTCGCCGCCCCAGTCCACGTTGCCTTTAAGTGATCCGTTACTGGTATCTGCCGTAATCTTGGCATCCGTTACCGCCGGAAGACCCAAGACAATCTTGCCGTTGCTGGATTTCAGTTCCCATGCACCTGTGATTGCCGAATTGACTGTAATCTTGCCGTTGCTGCTTCTGGCCGACACAGCGCCGTCAATATTCCCCAGCGTAATCGCACCGTTCGAGCTAACCAGGTCTGCTCCGCCCTGTACATTCTTTACCGTCAGCGTGCCGTTGCTGCTATGAGCCTTCACCCCTCCGGAGACATCATGGATATCCATCGTTCCGTTGCTCGTATCCACATTAATGCCTGCGGCCAGCCCCCCGGCTTCGATGGAACCGTCACTGGTCTCTACCTGAGCGGCCAGATTCTGCGGAATGCCGACATTCAGATATGGCGCATTGTTATTAAAGCCGATCTGGATATTGGAGAGCCAGCCTGAATCTCCTTCCAGCTCCATCACAAGCGTGTCGCCCTCGGTCGTCACTTTCCATTTACGCTCCAGAGCACTTGCTGCTTCATTGTCTGTATTGCCCGGCAGCTCCAGCTTTCCTTCATACGTCAGCGTGCTCCCATCCACACCCTGGAGCTTAACCTTGCCTTGAGGCAGATCAATCCGCACATTCTTAATCTCCTGCTTCACTTCTACCTTCCCGTTCACCGGCACCAGCTTGGTATTGCCGAAGATACTGCTCAGCGAGCCTCCGGCCAGCACCGTCTGTGCCCCGCTTGCCGCGATAAGCACAATGATCAGCAGAATGGCCCAGCCGCTTACGCGGCTTTTGACATCTGATTTAATGAAGAGCCTAAGCAGCATCTCCAGGCCGAACAGGATAAGCAGGGCCGGCCAGATATAACCCAGCACATCGTACGTGATTACACCATATTGAGCCATGACTACAATAACGCCTACTATTATGCACCCTATTGCGGCGGTAAAGCTGCCGATTTTCCATCTCCCCATCGTTTAATTCCCCATTTCACTATACTTTTGAATTATTCTTCAGCATTCTGAATCCATACCCGATCAAGGCAAGCGACAGCAGAATCGCTCCGATGTTCATATCGTTCAGGAGCTCCCACAGTGCAGGAAATGCGGTGATGAGCAGCAGCAGGATGCCCGCGATCACACACCCTATACCCACCCACACCGGATTCACATCATCATGCGGATACATCGGGGGCGCAGACATTCCCATCGACCAGGGTGCTCCAAAGCTATCCGGATGAAACATCATCCGCTCATGCTCGGCAGCTGACACCTTCATCCAAGCCGCCTTTTGCAGCGCATCGAATAATTGATAGAACCAGAGCGCCGCAAGCGCGAACGGAAACACGGCGGGCATGGACGGAATGAATATAATACAGAGCGATGCTCCAATCATATACTCCAGACCCATTTTTTTAAAGCCCAGATACATGTGGCCCAGTCCCGGAACCATAGCCAGGAGAAACGTGAGCCAGCGTCTTTTCTTAATCATATGTTACCCTCCCAAAAGTTTTGTTGAAATAAATTAGATAACCGGCGAAGCCGCTATGGATTTATTTATTGTTACCTTGCGGGCCGAACCAGGAGCTGACCGATGTGGACATGTGCCCGTTGATTTCAGTGATGCCATAGGCCAAATTCTCAAATACGCCAAGCTGCAGCAGGAGAAACGTCAGACCGACCGCCACGCCGTAATGCATCCAGGAGGTTCCCCGGGTCGTACGCCGTCTGGACATGGTTGATTTCACGATCCGTTCTCTGCGTCCGTTCTCCAGCTGGCCGATCCTTGCCATAACATCCCCGGTCAAATCAGGGAAGTCATGCGGCAACACGGGCTCCTGCCCGTTAACATCCAGCCCGGCTTCCATCTCGCTCCACATCGCCGCAAGCTCCCGCGCCTCCTCCAGCCATTCCGCGCAGCCGGGACAGGTCTGGATATGCAGATAGATCGCCTGCTGGGCCTCAGGTGACAACTGTCCATCTATATAATGCGGCATCCACTCTTTTACTGTTGAACAATTCATCGCCATTCCTCCCCGCTTTTGCGCATCATCTGTCTGGCCCGATAGAGCTGCGATTCAACCGTTTTAACCGAAATTCCTTTTTGCTCCGCGATCTCCTGATAGGAGTGGCGCTGAAAATAGTACAGCTGCACAACCGACCGGTACGGTTCCGCCAGACTATTCAGGTTCTCACCCAGCTCCCGGGAAGCCTCCTTGCGAAGCACTGCCTGTTCAGGTGTCTGTGAAGTCACCCAGTCATTCTCAGTGTAATCTGCTGCACTCCGGTGCCGCCATTCCCGGTCATTGGCCCGTTTCCAGTCCAGACAGGTGCGGTAAGCAATCCGGTACAGCCAGGTGGAGAAGGAAGATTGTCCTCTGAAGGTGGGAAGGGCTTTATAGGCTTTGATGAAGACTTCCTGAGCCATATCCTTGGCAGACTCGGCTTCTCCTGTAATTTTGATGCATACGCTATATACCATGCCTTGATAACGGGTCACCAGATTCCCGAAGGCCTGATGCTCCCCGCTTAGCACAGCACTGATCCACTCCGTCTCTTCCAAGTCTTTCTTCCCTCCTTCAGCTACATAACGTTAGACGTCTGACTTTAAGGTTCCCCTGCATAGTTTTTTAAAAAGATAAGAATTTATATGCTTCGCGCTATAATTATCCTTATCTTTCTCGCTGAAACGGTACCGTCCCCTCAAAGGACGGCAAAGCCGTTTCCACTTGATTATTTTAGAATAGCAGCATTTCTATTCAAAATCAGCCTCAAGTGCAAGCTCAGAGGGAGGATAACCCGCATCCTTGTCGAATTATCCTTAAACAGCCTATGACAAGACAACATTCCTTAATGAAGTGGTGGGATAGACATGATTCAGGCCTTGCTGGTAGATGATGAACGGCTTGCTCTTATGAAGCTGAAAATGATGCTGGAGGAACTGACAACTATAAATATAATCGCTGCTTATACTGATCCTTCCGAGGCGGTCAAAGCAGTGCCGCTGCTACGCCCTGATGTGATTTTCCTCGACATTGATATGCCTGAAATGAATGGCGTCCAGGCTGCGGAGGCCATGCAAAGGCTGTGCCCGCAGGCAAGCATCGTATTTGTAACTGCACATAACAGCTACGCCATCGAGGCGTTCGAGCTTTATGCGCTTGATTATGTTCTTAAGCCTGTACAGCGGGGCCGTCTGCTGAAGACCATCGAGCGGCTGGAGGAGCGTCTCAGCCAGGCACAGGAGGATTCGCGCAAGCCTGCACAAACGGTAATGATCCGCAGCTTCCAGTCCTTAAGATTCGAACGGGGCGGCCAGCCGCTGCCCAATATCCGCTGGCGCACCTCCAAGGCACAGGAATTATTCGCTTATTTATTTCATAACCGCAACCGGTTCGTAAGCAAAGATACCCTAACCGATCTGCTGTGGCCCGATTTTAATCTCAAGAAGGCCTCCACTCATCTTTATACAACGATTTATCAGGTTCGGCAATGCCTGAAGCAGGCGGAGATCGATCTGCAGATCAGCAATGCCAGCGGAGGAGAAGGCTACACCCTGGAGACCGGCAGCCTGCTGATAGACAGCTACGAATGGGAGAAGGGCATTCTTACCCTGGATGCCATCAATAAAGACAACTATGAGGAACATCAGCGGTTGTTCGAATTCTATTCCGGCGATTATCTGAACGATTACGATTACCTCTGGGCGGAAGGGGAACGGCAGCGTCTGCGGACCATCTGGCTGCATCACGCAATGAATATCGCCGAATTCTATGTCGGCAGCGGCCGGATACCGGAAGCGGTGACCGTGTACCAGAGAGTGGTGCAGCTCCAGCCTTATTTTGAACAGGGGCATCTTGGGCTGATGAAGGTCTACGACAGCATTGGAGAGCGTTCAGCGGTAGAGGAACAATATCATATTCTGACGGATTTACTGAAGCGGGAGCTCGGCGTGAAGCCGCCCGCGAGTATTAAGCGCTGGTATGAGGAATGGAAGCATCTTAACCTCAGAAGCATGTGATTCTCCGTAAATAGAAACGGCAATGCTGACCTTTCAGGGGACGGTATGATTTCAGCGACTTTATATTTATAAGAGCAAAGACACCCGCAGCAGGCTGCGGGTGTCTTTGTGTATGCTGCCATATTAGCTGGTTAATACCTGCTAAGGTGCATTCTCCTACATTTTCTTGCGGGCATTAAATCTTCTGGCCAGTACAGCTCCCAGAATAATCAATCCGCCGCCAGTCAGATACAGCGGGAGAGGACTTTCTTCTCCGGTCTGCGGAAGCTTGCCGGGAAGTCCGCTGTTGTTGCCTTTGTCAGTTGGTTCTGTAACCGTGCCCTTAGGCACTTCATCGACTCCAACTTCAATTGTAATCTCTTCCTCATTGCCGTCTTCATCTGTTACGACAATCGTGAATTTATCCTTGCCGGTGTAGCCTGGATCAGGAGTATACGTCCATTTGCCATCCGGTGTAATAGTTACCGTACCATGCGCCGGCTCTTCGCCGATGCTAGGAATACCTCCCAGCGGGATCTCGCCGTCGATAGGCACTTCCTCAATCGTAGTGACCTGTGTGGCTTGCGGCGTTGGAGTGCTAACCGTTCCAGGCTGGGCCGGTGTTGCTGCTGGCGTCACCTGTGGTGTTGCCGTTACTCCTGGCGTACTTGAAGCAGCCGGAGTCCCCGTTGGTGCTGGCGTTACCGACGGTGTCGGCGTTGGTGTACCGATAACTCCAGGAATGCTTGATGGTCCAGGTGTCGGTGTGTAGTACACCGGCGGTGATGTTGTTACTGGTGTTGATGTTGGTACTGTAACTGGCGTCGGTGTCGGTGTTGCTGTTGGTGTCACCGGCGTTGGTGTCGGTGTTGGTGTCGGTGTTGCTGGTTGTTCTGTCGGCGGTGTGGTTACCTTTTGGTTAGTAATTGGCAAGAGCACCTTTTGCACGCCGGAATCAATCGTTACAGGATGCTCTGTTGCGCTCAGAACATAACCTTCCGGAGCTGTAATTTCCTTCAGAATATAATTCCCCAGCTTCAGGGATGTGAATACCAGTTCACCATTTGAATCTGTTTTTCCGCTTACCACCAATTTTTTGGCGGAATCATACAATCCGAACTCTGCTCCTGCAAGCTTTTTGTTCGTATCCTCCCCAGCAACCTTCGTAACTTTGAGCGAGCCGAGGATTTCAACCGGAATCAGTTTGTTCGTAATTGGCGCGAGTACCTTCTGTACGCCGGAATCAATCGTTACAGTTTGCTCTGTTGCATTCAGAACATAACCGGCAGGGGCAGAAAGCTCCTTCAGTGTATAGGTTCCGAGCTTCAGCGATTTGAATTCCAATACGCCGTTAACGTCTGTTTTACCACTTGCCACTAATTTCTTAGCGGAATCATACAGTCCGAACTCTGCACCTTCCAGCTTCTTGCTGGCATCCTCCTCAGCCACCTTAGTCACTTTGAGTGAGCCAAAGACTTCGGCAGGAATCAGTTTGTTCGTGATAGGCGACAGCACCTTCTGTACGCCGGAATCAATGGTCACGCTTTGCTCTGTTGCATCCAGCACATAACCGGCAGGGGCAGTAAGCTCCTTCAGCGTGTAAGTTCCGAGCTTAAGCAATTTGAATTCCAATACACCGTTAGCGTCTGTTTTGCCACTTGCTACTAGCTTCTTAGTGGAATCATACAATCCGAACTCTGCGCCTTCCAGCTTCTTGCTGGTATCCTGCTCAGCAACCTTAGTCACCTTGAGCGAGCCGAAGACTTCGGCAGGAATCATTGCGTTAGTCACTGTAACAGTTTTCTCTTGTGATGGATCAATGGTAACATTAATGACTTTGGTATCCAGGATATAACCGGCAGGAGCGGTTTTCTCCTTCAGGGTATACTCCCCGCCCTTAAGCTTAGTGAATTTCAGCTCACCATTGGCATCGGTTGTTTTCGTTCCCACCAGTGCGTTCTTGGAGTCGAACAGTTCGAATACTGCGTCTTCCAGCTTCTTGGAGGAATCATTCACATCCATCTTGGTCAGCTTGAGTGAACCGAAGAAATCATTCTTGACGGTCAGCTTCACAGCTGTGGACGAATTAATTGTTACCTTAATCTCTGAGCTGTCCAGTGAGTAGCCTGCCGGAGCTTTGGTTTCTTTCAATACATATTTACCAGCCTTAAGATTTGTAAAAGTCAGAGTTCCGTCTTCTGCAGAAGTCTGTTTTTGAGTCTCCTTCAGTTCAGTTCCAATCACCCGTGAGAGTGCGAACTCAGCGCCTTTAAGCTTTTCATCGCCGGCCTGATTAGTCTTAGTTACAACCAGCGACCCTTTTACACCACTACCTGTACCGGATGTGTCTACAATGTTAATAGTCTTTTCAGATGTAACAGGTTTTGTAATCTGTTCTACACCATCACCGCTAAACGAGATCGCGTTTTTCAGTTGAACATTATTTCCCGCTTCAGTTACAACAGTCTGATATGTCAGAATGTACGGCTTGCTGATCGGGTTCGGGTTCAGGAAGACAAGCTCGAAGCTTTCTTTACCATCAGTGCCGGTCTTGAAAGTGAGGGTGTAATCAACATCCTTCTTCAATTCATTACCAGACGTTGGGTCTACTGCTACCCCGCTCTGATTCACTGTAGTCACGTAGAGATGGAAGCTGTCCGGCAAAAGCACCTGATTCGAGCTAGGATCATCTACCAGTTTAACGTTTTTGACAACGGACTGGTTGGCGTTGATGACCACTTTCCAGTTCAGAAGAGTCTGATCATTGTTATCCTGTGTAAACCCTTTGGCGACATATTCTCCACCCTTAGGAATCGTTACTGTGGCTTCCAGAGGCTTAGAAACCGGTTCGTTGTCCTTGTCATATAAGGTGGCTGTATTCTTAACTGTACCTTTATTAACATCACCATCAATGAACTCTGTACTGAAGACCACCTGGAAGGCATAATCAACCTGCTCTTTGAATTTCACTGTAAGTTGCTTGTCTGTGACAGTCAAATCGTATTTCGAAGCGTCTATCAAAGCACCTTTAACAGGGATTCCATCCGCAGCATAATCAAATTTATACACTACTGCAGTAACGCTAGTTGCTTTCTGACCTGCGGGAATCGTATCCACCAGCGTAGCTCCTGCAGCCAGCTCCCGTTTATTATAGTTGGCTCTTACTGTCCAAGTAAGCTGTTTGGTCTTTACATCGTATGAACCTGTTTTATTACCGTTGTTCTTGACTTCAGACCGCGGATCAAAGGTTGCATCACCCTTAATGCTTTGATCCTTGCCGTTAGCATCCTTCCAATCAAGCTGTGCGGTGTTCTTGAAGCTGGTCGCACCACTCTGCAATTTGTAATAGTCAAAACTGGTTGTATACGTCACCGTAAACGGCTTATTGATCGGCTTAGAGAATGTGATGGTGAACCCGTCACCCTTGGCATAATTCGAACCGTTTGGTGTAATCGTATAATCTGCGCTGTTCATAGCTGGTGTCAAAGTGATATTGATCGGCTCGCTTAATTTCAACCCGCCATTATCAAAGGTATCCTTCAGCACCAGATCGTTCATCACTCTACCATCTTTGTTTACCTCAATGGTCCACTTTACAGTTTTATTCAAATAGTCAACATCGGCAAAATTTTTCTTGACTATTTGCTGGAAAATATCCCGTTGATCTCCTTTAGTCTCACCATTGTAAGTAACATCATTACGGATCGTTTCTGTATTACCGTATACACGGTCTTTGACCTTTGTTTTATAGACAATTTTGTAAGCTGAGTTGATATCATTATTAAATTTCAGTTCGAACCCGGTCTTGCCTTCTGGGGTCGAAGTCGCAGTAGTAATTGTATAATCCGTTCCCTTAGTTAGGGTGCCGTCTTCACTAGCATTGCCATTCTGGTCCAGTTTGATCTTATAGACCACTACTGAATCTTCAACCAACACCTGGGAGTCGTTAAAATAATCCAGCAACACCGCATTCGCGGATGTAATGGTTTGTACGTTATAGTTGAATTGAATTTCCCAAGGAATTGTTTCGGTCACGGGATCGAAGTTTCCTGTTGCAATTTTCTTCAACGGTGCTCCGCGCACAATATCAACCGTCTTAGAAGAACTCTTATCGATTCCTTCACCCGTAAGTGTAGCTGTATTGGTGAAATTTTTAGCCGATGTATTTGTAATCTTGGTCGAGAATGTCACCCGATACGCATCTTTAATCGTATTATTAAACTTCACGTTCAAGCTACTTGCCGTGCTGCCTGAAGCATCATATTGATCCAAACCGATCTGTGCTCCCTGAGATGCATTCCCTTGAACATCCACGGCAAGCTTGTAGACCTTAATTGAACTTGGGTCAAGCTCCAGGCCTGCCAGAAGGGAGTCCGTAACGACCGCTTTGTATACTTCGTCCTGCACCGTGTTTACATCAACGGTCCAGAGGATACTGGACGGATTGTATTTTTGCGGCTGTGGAATTCCGTCCTTGGTAATGCTGGTGCCGCCCTTAGGATGGACTTTAATCACAATCGTATTATTCAGGTTCCCGGCGATCGGGAATAACAGCTCCTGAGTCGTGGTTCCTGTGACTTTGGTAGAGCTAAGTTTGGACGTCACATTGAAAGTACCGCCTACATCAAATAAGCCTTCGATTTCACTATTGAATGTAAGCACCACTTTGTTATCTGTACCTACTGTGTAGTCTCCGATACTGCCCGACTCCACTCCGTCGTAGAACAATTTTCCCGAGTAATTTTTATCGATTGCTAACTGGGAAGGCAACTGATACACGAACGTATCTCCACCCTTGTAGCCATGCGCTCCAGTCTCAGGGTCCGTTACCGGAAGCTTGAAGGTCAGCCCGACTTTAACCTCCGAATCAAGCTTATACACACTATCCGTGACCTGTGTGCCATTCTCATACACAGCCATCGTAACACTGGTGATGATATTATCCGTCCCATCCGCCTTAACCTTCGTCATGAACCCGAAACCGTTGGCAAACTGTGTAATCAGCATTACAACAACCAACCAGGCGCCTATCGTCTTTTTCTTCATGTAATTATAACCTCTCTCTCTTTCTGCAAAATGATTGTTCCAGCGTCGCAATTACCCGTTCCGGCCTGCTTCTTCCCGATCGTCCCCCTGTCACTAATATGTATGTGGGCCTTCGATTTCGCTTGTACTGTACTTCCGTAACTTTACTTGCCGCCTCTGAACAATTTCTGAACAGATTATGAGATAAATCATAGATAACTTAAAAATAAAATATTTTTATCGACAAAAAAGTGGTTTCAAACGCTGATAATGTGGAATCCACCCTGGATTATGAACTATTTTTCATTTTTCCGACTCATCTTGTTCATTCTTTTCATTTAAAACTTGTTTCAAATCCCCTTCAGCTGGATTCTACCCCGGAATGCTCAGCGTCAAAAAAATTTCAGCAGATTATTGAACAAAAAAAAGAAGCCTCCCCGGACAAAATGAACTGGTCCGGTGAAGCTTCTTTTAAATAGTTAAATTATAGATTGGCATGCTCCCGCTTGGTGTAGGTCTTGCGCTTCTCAATCAACTTGTTCAGTGCATCCAGATAGGCTCTGGCACTTGCTTCCAGAATATCGGTGCTAAGTCCGCGGCCCTGTGCAGCCACCTCGCCTTGCGAGAGCACGACATGCACCTCACCCTGAGCATCCTTCCCTCTGCTGACGGCTTTGATCGAATAATCACCAAGTGTGACTTCTTCCCCTGTAGCCTGGTCAATGGCATTGTAGATCGCATCTACCGATCCGTTGCCTTCGGCAACCGCCACAATCGGCTGCGGGTCCTGGCCATGAATAATCACCTTGGCGGTTGGAGTAGCCTCATTGCCATACGTAACATAGATCGTCTGCAGGCTGAAGGTTTCCGGCGTATCGATCAGCTTCTCTTCCAGAAGCGCAAGGATATCCTCGTCTGAGACTTCTTTTTTCTTATCTGCGAGATCCTTGAACTTGGCAAAAGCGGCATTGACCTCTTCCTCAGAGATGTCATAGCCCAGATCACTCAGCTTATCGCGGAAAGCGTGACGGCCCGAATGCTTGCCGAGCACCAGCTTGCTTTCTTTGAGGCCGATGGTTTCCGGTGTCATAATCTCGTAGGTCGTCTTCTCCTTCAGCATGCCATCCTGATGAATCCCGGATTCATGGGCGAAGGCATTCGCGCCGACAATCGCCTTGTTCCCCGGCACAACCATCCCTGTCAGCTTACTGACGAGGCGGCTGGTACGGGAGATTTCGGATAGGACCAGAGAGGTCTTCGCGCCGAAATACTCACTGCGGGTCTCAAGCGCCAGAGCCACCTCTTCAATCGCTGTATTGCCGGCACGTTCCCCGATCCCGTTGATCGTACCCTCAATCTGGTCTGCGCCATTCTGAATGGCGGCCAGCGTATTGGCAGTAGCCATCCCCAGATCATTATGACAATGGGCGCTAAGCTGTACCCGCTCGATATCCGGCACCGTATCCTTCAGGAATTTGAAGATGGCACCGTATTCCGCCGGATTCAGGTAACCGACCGTATCCGGAATATTCACCACATTCGCACCCTCGCGGATCGCCATGGATACCATTTCAGCCATGAAATCACGCTCGGTACGGCCGGCGTCCTCCAGGGAGAATTCCAGCTTGGGAAAATACTTCTTGGCATAGCGGATCGCCGATTGTGCCGTTTCCAGCACTTGTGACTTCTCCATGCGCAGCTTATGCTGACGGTGTATCGGCGATGTAGCCAGGAAAATATGAATGCATGGGTCCTGTGCCCCCTGCAGCGCTTCCTTGACCGCATCAATATCGCTCTCTCTGGAACGGGACAGACCGATTACGGTGACGTTCTTGACCGCTCTGGCCACTGCGTTCACCGCAGCCAGATCTCCTGGCGAAGCGGCTGGAAAGCCTGCCTCCATCCGGTCAATTCCCAGCTTCTCCAGCTGGTAAGCGATTTCTACCTTCTCACGTGTATTGAGGTTCACACCCGGCGACTGCTCCCCGTCACGCAGTGTCGTGTCGAACACATGAATTTTCCGCATGCTGAGCACCTCCTGAAGATTGTCCATAAACCCTCAAATGCGGCCCGCAAAATTACGGCCGCATCTGAGAATCACACTATGGTTACTTGTATTCTGAAGTATATGATTTTATTTCTTAATCCAGTGCATCATTTCACGCAGCTGGCTGCCAACCACTTCTACCGGATGAGCGGCTTCATTGCGGCGGGTAGCGGTCAGGAAGGCACGGCCGGATTGGTTCTCAAGGATAAAGTCGCGGGCGAATTTACCCTGTTGAATATCAGATAGTACTTCTTTCATAGCTTTCTTAGTCTCAGCAGTAATGATGCGTGGTCCAGTTACATAGTCACCGTATTCCGCTGTGTTACTGATGGAATCGCGCATGCTGGACAATCCGCCTTCATATACCATGTCAACGATCAGCTTCAGCTCATGCAAGCACTCGAAGTAAGCCATCTCAGGCGCATATCCGGCTTCAGTCAATGTCTCGAAACCAGCCTTAATCAGTTCGGACACACCGCCGCAGAGAACAGCCTGTTCACCGAACAGATCCGTTTCTGTCTCTTCACGGAAGGAGGTTTCGATGACTCCGGCACGGGTACAGCCGATGCCTTTGGCATACGCCAGACCAATAGCCTTGGCATTGCCGGTTGCATCCTGTTCAATAGCGATCAGGCCGGGAACGCCGAAGCCTTCAACATAAGTGCGGCGAACCATGTGTCCAGGAGATTTAGGAGCTACCAACAGCACATCCGCATCCTTAGGAGCTACGATTTGTCCAAAATGCACGTTGAAACCGTGGGAGAACATCAGAGCCGCGCCATTCTTGAGGTTCGGTTCGATATCATTCTTATATACAGATGCCTGAGTTTCGTCCGGCATGAGGATTTGCACCACATCTGCACGGGATACTGCTTCTGCTACAGACAATACTTCAAAGCCGTCATTCTTGGCAGTTTCAAAAGATTTACCTTCACGCAGACCGATAACCACCTGAAGACCACTGTCACGCAGGTTCTGTGCCTGGGCATGTCCTTGGCTACCGTACCCGATTACTGCAATTGTCTTTCCCTTCAATACGCTAAGCTCTGCATCCTGTTCATAGTACGTTGTAACTGCCATTGTCAAAATCCTCCTTTGATTTGGGACCCATCGTAAAGAGCGGGTGCTTCAAGAGCACACTCCTGTTAGGCTTACTCTATTATAGCGTGCTCCTCAAGCCCCCGCTCTTTAGCGGGCAAAGTCTGTCCTAATCTTAATTAAATGAATGTCTTAATTAAATTAATGCACGCAAGCAGCAATTCGTTAAAGCTGTAAAATGTGACGATTAGGCATTCCCGCGGATCATTGCCGTTACTCCTGTCCGGGACAGCTCCTTAATGCCATAAGGCTTCAGCAGCTCAATCATTGCATCAATTTTGGTGGTTTCTCCGACTACCTGCACCAGCAGGCTTGCCGTACCGATATCTACTACCGAGGCACGAAAGGTCTCGACTACGCCCATAATCTCAGGCCGCTCAGAGGGCTCAGCCTTGACCTTAATGAGCGCCAGCTCACGGGCAACCATAGGCTTTGAACCCAGATCAACTACCTTAATTACATCAATCAGCTTGTAGAGCTGCTTCTCAATCTGCTCCAGAGTATGCTGATCACCTAACGTTACAATGACCATCCGGGACAATCCGACCTCTTCGGATTGCCCAACAGTAATACTCTCAATATTGAACCCCCGGCGGCCAAATAATCCGGATACCCGCTGCAGCACGCCAGGCTGGTCATTCACAAGCACAGCAATCGTATGTCTCATCACTGTTATTCATCCCCCATCAGCATTTGATCAATGGTAGACCCTTGGGTTACCATCGGGTAGACATTCTCGTCTTTGGGGACAACGAATTCTACCAGGACAGGTCCAGGTGTTTCCATGGCTTCTTTCCAGGCGGCGCTGGCTTCTTCCTTGTTCGTTGCCCGCAGGCCCTTCACACCGTAAGCCTCAGCCAGCTTCACAAAGTCCGGGCTGCCGGCCAGATCGGTATAGCTGTAACGCTTCTCATAGATCAGGTTCTGCCACTGACGAACCATTCCGAGTACCTGATTGTTAATCACAACGATCTTGACCGGAATCTTATTGATCGCACAGATCGCAAGCTCCTGGGAACACATCTGCATGCCGCCATCACCATTAATAGAGACTACGAGCCGCTGCGGATGGGCCATTTGCGCCCCGATCGCTGACGGGAATCCGAAGCCCATTGTTCCAAGGCCCCCCGAAGTAATCCATGAACGCGGATGGTTGAACTTGTAATATTGAGCAGCCCACATCTGATGCTGGCCTACGTCAGTCGTCACAATAGCTTCACCTTTGGTGGTGTCATTGATCATCTGGATGACCCACTGCGGCTTCAGCTCCGTCTCCGAATCCTTGTACCGGTACGGCTGGTCCAGCTTCCACTGGGCAATCTGTGTTCTCCAGGCGTCGGCCTTCGAGGCACGCTTCACATCCGGGATCAGCATTTCCAGAACCGTCTTAACATCGCCCACAATAGGAATATCAGTTGCTACATTCTTGCCGATCTCGGCCGGATCAATATCGATATGCACGATCTTCGCTTTGGGAGCGAAGCCGTCCAGCTTGCCGGTTACGCGGTCATCGAACCGGGCACCGATGTTTATCAGCAGATCGCATTGCTGAATGGCATTATTCGCTGTGTATGTGCCATGCATTCCCGGCATTCCCATCCACAACTCTTCGCCGCTCGGGTAACACCCCAGTCCCAGCAATGTAGTAGTGATTGGAATCTCCGTGCGCTTCACGAATTCATACATGGACTCATGTGCTCCAGAGTAGATGACTCCGCCGCCTGCAATAATAATCGGACGCTCCGCCGCCTCAATAGCCTTCACAAGCTTATCGAGCTGCAGCTTATTGGGAACCGTGCGCGGATTGTAGCCGCGAAGGTTAACTCCCTGGTGTTCTGCCGGAGTGAACAATGTCATCGCCGCCGATACATCCTTCGGTATATCGATCAGTACCGGACCTTTACGTCCCGTATTCGCAATATGGAAGGCTTCATGAATAATTCGAGGCAGATCCTCAACATCCCGCACCAGATAGCTGTGCTTCGTAATCGGCATCGTTATCCCGGTAATATCCGCTTCCTGAAAAGCATCTGTGCCAATCAGGCTGGAGAATACGTTACCGGTAATGACCACCAGCGGAACCGAATCCATAAAAGCTGTAGCGATTCCCGTTACCAGATTGGTTGCCCCGGGGCCTGAAGTGGCAATACATACGCCCACTTTACCGCTCGCTCTTGCGTACCCGTCAGCCGCATGGATCGCTCCCTGCTCATGGCGTGTCAGAATATGATTGAAATCGTCGAATCCATAAAGAGCATCATAGATATAGAGTACAGCCCCGCCGGGATATCCAAATACAGTATCTACACCTTCCAGTACAAGACTGCGCAGGAGGACTTCGGAACCCGAAACCACCTCTGGATTTTTCCATTTCTCACGTAACTGCTCTATCGACCGCACTTCTTCCGGTAATTGCGCGCTCATCAGTATTCCTCCCTTCGATCGTTCACATACATTATTCAAATGACAAGACGTCAGTATCCAACCTTTAATATTAGCGAACAGGCTTAAATCTTTCCTGTTTCAACAAAAAAACCTTTCGCCTCCCACGCGCAGAAGAAGCGCGTGAGGGACGAAAGGTTTAGCTTCCGTGGTACCACCCATGTTTGCATAACATCTCACGATGATATGCCTTATCAGGTATACAAAAATCCATCGATGTAGGCAGGGCCCAAATCTTCGTAACCTGAAGTCCCTAACGCGGACCAAACGATTCCCCCTAATAATTCCACCGCTCCTGCTGGTGGACCTTTCAGGGAAACAGCTCCGAGGTGAGCTCGTATATAAGGGATTCTGGTGGAGGTTGCAGCAATTCCTCTCACTCTCTGAACAAAAGAGCCCTTAAAACTTCGTCCTCATCATTGCCGATACATGTATGCTCGTTAAATGTTTAGACACATTATATGATTCCTCACACGGTTAGTCAATACCCATCTGCGGGTTATACATTAAATTGTTCATAAAATCTTGTTCTATTCTTGCCGGAACGCCCACACCGCCCGGGGCATATGATGTACGACAATGCGTGGAAAGGGGGCAATATTTATGATTCGTTACCGCAGACCCAGGCAGGATGACACGATTATTTATGACTTAATTGAAAAGCAGCTTGTCCCGTTATCCCATCTTCCGCAGACAATCATTAATCAGGTCAGGAAGGATCTGCCCCGCCGCCTGGGACAGGGAGTCACACTTGTTGCTTGTCCCGACTACGACAGTGATCCGCTGGGGTTCGTGCATTTTCTGCTGCATGGCGATTTATTATACATTGATATGCTCGCCATTGCCCCGGATGCAAGGCGTAAGCGATACGGAAATATGCTTATGGACAGGGCGGAGCGGTTTGCACTATCCCGTGCATGCCACAGAGCAAAGGTCTCTGTAGATACCGGAAATACCGCCGGTCTGAACTTTTATGAAAAACTGGGCTACAGCGTAGCCCGTTATCAACCGCAAAACTACTGCTATGAGCTTGAGAAACAGTTCCGCTGATAAAGCAGCAAGTTATATGGCTTAAAAGAATCCGATCGGCGGAATTCCATAACCAGGACCTGGGCCGTAGCCGCCATAAGGGCCGGGAACTGGACCATGGCCATAACCATAACCGCCCCCGTAAGGAGCACCGCCATACCCGTAGCCTCCGCCATAACCGTAAGGAGCCGTACCAATGGCCAGCAAATCAAACAATACGAGCGGAATCAGTGCCTTGGTTTGTACTTTTTTACCACTGATACGCTGCAGAATCAACCGGTTGCCTGAGATGCGGATCAGTTTGCCCGTCACTTTGGACCCGTCTTTTTTTACCGCCACGATATGTTTGCCTATCAGCTTGATCACTTGTTGCTTCGTAACCGGGTGTGCCATAATATCCCTCCTGTATTTGTTTCTTAACACTCTATTCGCCTCACCCGGTATTTGCCTGTACATCTGCCCGCCTCCGGGCTGAAAGTATCCGCAGCTGCTGCCTGCAATGATTACAACCCCCCCCCCACGAGGCTCCTGAAAAACTAGCCGTTCTTAGAAAAAGTAAAAAAACGTATCAAAAAGACGACGCTATTCGGTCCTCCGAATGGACGTCGTCTTTTTC
>NZ_JAGGLV010000009.1 GCF_017874735.1 Paenibacillus silagei | reverse complement strand
TAAACGAAAACCAAGTTATCGTGATGGAAGACTTACGTGTAAAGAATATGATGCAGAATCACAAACTTGCAAAAGCGATTAGCGAGGTATCTTGGAGTAAGTTCCGTTCGATGCTTGAATATAAGGCACAATGGTATGGCAGAGAACTTATTATTGCCCCTAAGCACTATGCAAGCAGTCAGCTTTGCTCCTGTTGCGGTTATAAGAACGCAGAGGTGAAGAATCTCGCCTTGCGAGAGTGGACTTGTCCAGAATGTAACGTGCATCATGATCGCGATGTAAACGCTGCTCAAAACCTACTGAAACTAGCCATGTGATATGGCAATGACTGGGCTAGGGACTAGCCTTTGAGCTTGGGTAAACTTGGAGCAGTAGCTTCATTGACCAAGAAGCCGCCACCTCTTAGGTGGATGGTAGTTCACACACGTGACCATAATCCCAATCCTGCCCGCTATAGTCCTTTTGCCAAAACTTAATGTCGGTCGGCAATACGTCCGCACGCTCAGCCGGCTTCAGGGGCAAATGATCGACAGGTGAAACCAGCTTGATGGGTTCTCCAGGTACAAGGTTACGGCTGTGGCGCAGAACTGTAATCAATTTCATTAAAGGCGGCAACCCTCTTTGGAAAAAGGAGACATGGCCAAGGTCATACAGGATGTTTAACGCGTGGGAGAAAGTCAGCATATGACCGATCAGATCATGATGTGCTTCTGCCCGGTAAATGACAGGGAAATGAGCTAATTCTTCCAGCACAAGCGAAGAAAGCTCGCCGGGCGTCGAGATGACCGGAAAGCCGTCCTCGTCTGTAACCTCCATCCTCTTCACCTCGGAAGCAGAGAAGCCAATCCATGACCGCCCCGGAATTGTCCGCTCAAACGAGCGGATAAGATCGGTTATTCCTGCAAGATCCTCCGTACTTCCCCAGCCCTTAAGTTCGTGGATGGAGAGCAGACACGATGCGCTGTAAATCACATTATGACCGACCCAGTGTAACTCATCAATCGTTGCATCGAGGGCCTCAAGTATGGCAGTTACAGCTAGCTGCTCGTCACAGACGGTACGATGTTGTATACCGTTCTCCCCAATTATCCTTTGGATCATCGCTTCGGTCTGCAAAGCTACAAGTCGGGCAAGCTCTGGTGCCGGATTATTCGTTTTAATAAAAAAATAACTGCCAATAGCGGCAGCACCAAAGTGAGCCTGCCAGATATCCCCTGTGTCTTTTTTACATGAAGAGATGATTCTTAATCCGTCCCGCAGAATGGATGGGCTCATTATAATATCGCCCCCTTATATTGCAGCATTTTTATTTATCAGTCTAACACTATATTTTCTGGAGGCAACCGGTTCCTGAAAAGCACCTGCAGCTATTCGGCTGTGCCGAATAATATTTTTTTCATGTTTTGCAGAGTCGGCAGCCCCTATAGGATGCGGCTTGTGGAAGTTATAAATTATATGTCTTGACAGCGCATACATGGACATGTTAATTTTTAGTGGGGAAACCGGTTTCCCTGCGTTAAAAAGATTGAAGTTATTGACGGCAGCTTATTCGTTACTGAAAGTGTGTTGCATTCGGTTTACATGAGAGGGAGATGAGGAATGAAAAGAAAACGTAACCGCTTGCTTGTTCCCGTTCTAATCACATCCATTGTATTGTCCATCATGATGAATCTGTTTGTCCTGCCGCCAGCCAAGGTGGAAGCAGCCAGTATTGGTACAGTAACCGAGAATGACACGATTTATCAGATTATGGTTGACCGCTTCCATGACGGGGATTCTTCCAATAATGCAACAGGCGCGGCTATCCGCTACGGGGAGAACTCGGAGGAGGACTTCCGGTATATGAAGGGCGGGGACTGGCAGGGGGTCATTGACAAGCTCCCGTATATTCACAATATGGGCTATACCGCGATCTGGATCTCACCGGTAGCCGAGCCCCAGATGACTAACCGTGAGAACAACGGTACAGGCAAGAACACTGCCTACCACGGCTACAATGTCAAAGATCCGAACAAGGCCAACCCTTACTTCGGCACCAAAGAAAAGCTGAAAGAACTTGTAGACTCCGCACATGCGCTCGGGATCAAGGTCATTATCGACGTCGTGCCTAATCACATCGGCGATTATATGCTGGGCACACAGGCGTATTATGATATCCCGGCATTGCAGCCTGCGGCCCCGTTCAATAATCCGGCCTGGTATCACCATAATGGTGACATTAACTGGTCTCTTGCCGATGGACGGTACGATCAGTGGGCTCAAGATTATCTGGAGAATCATGATCTGGGCGGTCTGGATGATATCGACTTCGATGTTCCTGCCGCCAAGCAGGCCATCTTCAGCTCGATCAAGGGCTGGTTTGACTATACGGGAGCAGATGGCGCCCGTGTCGATGCGGCCAAGCTGATGAAGCCGACCGATATCGGCGAGCTGCAAAATTTGCTGGGCGTGAACACTTTTGGGGAGAATTTCGACGGCAATGCCGAATTCGTCTCCCGCTGGGTCGGTACCAATAAGGAGTGGGGGATGCTCGACTTCCCGTTGTTCTTCTCCGTGCTGAACAGCTTCGCGTACGGGCAGTCTTTTGACGCAAATATTAAAGGTACCCTGGCTCAAGACTCCTACTACGGCGGCAACGCCAACCATATGGTTACCTTCATCGACAATCATGACCGCAACCGCTTCTTGACTGAGGCCGGGGGCAGTGTTGAGAAGCTGCAGAATGCTTTGTCCTTTATCTTCACCGTGCGCGGAACGCCTGTGGTCTTCCAGGGAACGGAGCAGAACAAGGGCAATGGCAACGGGCAGATCATGACGGGCGGCATCGCGGATACGTGGAACCGCTGGTCGATGGTGAAGCGGGATGCAAGCGGCAATGTGCTGGAGAATTATTTCAATGAGAATGCCAGTACCTTCAAGCATGTAGCCAAGCTCAATGAGATCCGCAAAAACAACCCGGCCCTGCGCACCGGCACCCAGCGCGAAATGTGGTCGGCACAGAACCTGTACGCATTCTCCCGTCGGATTGATACAGGCACGAATGTCGGCCAGGAGGTCATCTCCGCATTCAGTAATGCATCCGGCGGATCACAGACTGTGACGCTGCCGCTGCGCGCCGAGAGCACGCTTACCGCAGGCACGGTTCTGGTGAACCAGTTGAACCCCTCCGATACTGTGACCGTGCAGGCGGGCGGTGTTACCGGTAAGCAAATTACAGTTACTCTAAGTGCCAATTCGGCCAAAATCTACTCCAAAACACAGCCGGTAACCGATACGCAAGCACCAAGTGTTCCGGGAAATGTAACGGCAACTGTACAGAATGCCTCCAGCGCGCTGGTGTCCTGGTCAGCTTCCACCGATAATCTCGGGGTGAGCGGGTACGAAATCTACCGCAATGGAGTGAAAATCGGGACTTCGGCTACGACCTCTTTTACAGATAACGGACTTGTGGGCAGCACTAATTATTCTTATACGGTAAAAGCGTATGATGCCGCCATGAATCTGTCGGCCTTCAGCGCAGCCGCTCTGATCGTTACCCCTGCCGGTAACAGTGTGACAATCTACTACAAGCAGGGTTACACCAATCCGTACATTCATTACCGCCCAGTGGGCGGGACTTGGACGACATCTCCGGGTGTGGCTATTCCAGCCGCTGAGGTAGCGGGCTATCACAAAATCACCATTAACATCGGCGCAGCCACCCAGCTCGAAGCCTGCTTCAATAACGGCAGCGGCACATGGGACAGCAATGGCGGCAGTAATTATCTGTTCGGCACCGGTACCTGGACCTATACGCCTTCAGGCAATATCCAGGCAGGCGGTCCGGTAACGCCAACGGCAACGCCGACGGCTACACCAACCGTAGCACCAACAGCGACACCAACCGTGACGCCTACGGTGGCACCAACTGTAGCACCGACTGCTACACCAACTGTAGCACCGAGTGCAACACCAACAGCATCACCGACCTTAGCGCCAACGGCGACACCTGTGCCAACCGCCACTCCGGCGGGCAACACTGCGACGATCTATTACAAGAATACAGCCTTCAGTAATTCGTATATCCATTACAAGCTGGATGGGGCGACAACCTGGACGACTTCACCGGGTGTGCAGATGCAGGCCTCTACTTTCAGTGGCTACAAAGCCATTACCATTCCGCTTGGCAGCGCCACAGGTCTAACCGCAGCCTTTAATAACGGCAGCGGGACCTGGGATAACAATGGCGGGAATAACTATCATTTTGGCACCGGCAGTTCCAGTCTGGTTGGGGGAAGCTTGACCTCCGGGGAACCGCAGGCAGACAGCGTAACCTTCCGGGTTAGCGTACCGGGATCCACTCCGGCGAATGCTCCGGTCTATCTGACGGGTTCGTTCAACAGCTGGAATGCGGCAGATGCAGCCTATCTGCTGACCCGTGGCAGTGACGGCGTCTATTCCATCACCTTGAACCTTCCGGCAGGCAGCGCCGTGACGTATAAGCTGACGCGCGGAAGCTGGGGTACGGTAGAGACCGCGTCCAGCGGGGCGGATATTGCGAACCGGACGCTCACACCGGCAGGCGGAGCACAGACAGTGACACTAAGCGTGCAGCGCTGGAAGGATCAGTAAGCCGCTTGAGGGGGCGGGGGATGGATGTCCGCCGCCCCCGTTTTTTTGACGAAGAATGAACCCGATAAGAAGGAGTTGAACCATGACCAAGACCTCCAGGTCCCTGCGCAAGATTACAGCCCTGCTCCTGGGCGGGCTTCTGAGCGTTCCGGCATTAGTGTCCCCTGTCTCGGCAGAGATTGCCGCTACGCATGTCTACCATAATCATATGCCGAATTTCTGGGCTTACTATGACTTGAACACTTACAATTCCACTCCTGTAGGCAGTCCGATCCGCTATACCTACGATGGTGAAGTGATCCAACTGAAGCAGAATCCGCCCGCTGGATATCCTTATTATCTGCCGAATGGAACTCCCATGCCCCACGATGATCTGGTCTCTTACTATTCCCATCACGCCAAGACGGGCGCGTATTTAACCTGGCCCTGGAGTGTGGCGAACACGCTGCACAGCAATCATCCCCAGGCGCAGATGCATGTTACTATGTCGGGGTCCGTGGTGAACAATGTGAACAGTATTATTCAACAAGGAAATGTAAGCGGATACAATAATCCGGCCTGGGGAACCCCGTGGAAGAATGCCGTGAATCAGCTTCGGACCACAGGCGGCGACAACATGCTCGACCTGATCCATTTCTCCGGACACCATTCGATGGGACCGCTGGTCGGCAATGACTATTTGCTCAAGGATATGATCTATCATGGAGCCACGATGGCTCAGCCTTATTTCCTGGGCAGCAGCTACAAGTCGTCTAAGGGATTTTTTCCGACAGAGCTGGGGTTCTCAGAGCGGATGATCCCGGTGCTGAACAAGCTTGGCATCCAGTGGTCCGTGATCGGCAACAACCATTTCTCCCGCACCCTTAAGGATTATCCGCTGCTGGACAGTCCAGGCACAGATACGATGATCTCACCGCCCAACCGCAGCGATTTGCAGAATGTCAGTACAGCCGGAGCCTGGGTAAGTGAGCCGATGTTCAATGAGCAGCAGGTGGTCTATAATAAATATCCTTTTGCCTCAACGGCCCATTGGGTCCGTTATGTGGACCCGGCAACCGGGGCAGAATCGAGAGTGGTCGGCGTGCCTGTCGCCCAGGCGCAGTCATGGGAAGAAGGGTATCTGGGCCAGGTAAAAGCAGATGCGCTTAAGCCGTATGAGAATCTGGTCGCGCAGAAGCAGATTTTTGTCGTGGCCCATGACGGGGATAATTCTTCGGGCCGGGCCGGCTCCGAGGAGACCTGGCGCAATGCCGGGAATGTCACCTATGCCAGCAGCGGTGTGACCGGTATGGGGATCGATGAGTATCTGCGCAGCAATACACCGGCCGCATCCGATGTGGTCCATGTGCAGGACGGCTCCTGGATCGATACCCGGGATTCGTCCTCCGATCCGACCTGGTACCATTGGCATCTGCCGTTTGGGATCTGGAAAGGCCAATTCGCGGCCTTCAATCAGGTGAACGGGACTGCTTACGCCCCGAAGAAGAATCTGGCGGGTGTCGAGGAAGGCATGACGGTATCCTTCGAGAAGGGCTATCATTATCTGGAGCGTAATTTCGCACTGTTACAGGCTTCCCTGAACTATGCCAAGACCGCTGAGCAGATCTGGCTGGAGGAGCACCCGAATTATTGGAAGCCTGCGAACCCGCTGGACCGTGAGGTGACCTACGAAGGCAATCAATTGAATCCGTGGATGCTCTCCTACCCTGTAAAGGGCAACACGGCGAGTGATTACGCCGGAGGTGCCAATCCTGCTGAGCTGGCCTGGTATTTCCTGCTGCCTGCGATGGATTCGGGATTCGGCTATTACGATGAGAATGTGGATGACAGCGTGAAGCCGGCATTGTCCTTCAATCAATCGTTATACTTCTCCAAGCCCTATGTATCGCAAAAGCTGGCCAAAGACAAAACCGGCCCCTCCGTCTGGTGGCCCCAGCGTTACCCGTACAATCCGGGCAGCGCCAATGTCAGCAAGGCAGAGGGCTGGACCCTGCAGCATTACAATAATGCTTTTGCCATCTATACGTATGCCTTCGACACCAGCGGAATCAGTGACATCAAGGTGAAGGTCCGGGCACACCGTGATAAGACGGCAGACGCAGCGGATAATACCTTCAAAGTATATGATCCCGCAGGTCTGGCCGCAGCCGGAGTACCTGGTATTGAACCTGCCAAGGTTGGCACGTGGACGGAATACCCGATGAATGTCCGCGACCTGAGCGCCGATATTAACGGTGTTGACTGGCAGCCAAGCAGTAAGACGATTATGCAGAAGGTTCCGGCCACGGATATCGGGAATCTGTATTTCTCCTACATCTCCGATTACCGCGATCAGCTATTGGACTACTACATTGAAGCCAAGGATGCTAAAGGCAATGTGACCAAAAGTGATATCCAGCAGGTCTATGTCGGTGCCGGCAAATATAAGCTGGCGAACGGCAAATATACGGAGAGCATGCAAGGTACTATTGAAGGGACGCATCCGTTCATCACAGATGTGCCCGCTGTCCCGGATACTGAAGCTCCGGCTGTTCCAGGCAATTTTCAGGCCACAGTGGTTAATGCTTCTTCTATCGGGCTGACCTGGAATGCCGCTTCAGATAATATTCGTGTTACCGGCTACGAGATCTACCGCAATGGCGTCAAAATCGGAACAACAGCTTCCACCTCATATACAGACAGCGGCTTGTCAGCCAGTACAGCCTATGAATACAGAGTTAAAGCCTATGATGCCTCCGGCAACCTCTCCGGCTTCAGTGCGGCAGCAACTGCCACTACACCGGCTGGCAATAATGTAACAATCTATTATAAGCAGGGCTATTCCACTCCTTACATCCATTACCGCCCGGCTGGGGGGACATGGACGACAGCCCCAGGCGTAGCGATTCCGGCCGCTGAGGTAGCGGGCTATCACAAAATCACCATTAACATCGGCGCAGCCACCCAGCTTGAAGCCTGCTTCAACAACGGCAGCGGCACTTGGGACAGTAACGGGGGCAACAATTACCTGTTCGGCAGCGGCACCTGGACCTACACCGGGTCCGGCAAAATCCAGCCAGGCGGTCCCGCTGCGCCAACTGCATCGCCGAGTGTAGCTCCGACGGTTACACCGACCGTGGCTCCTACGGTGGCACCAACCGTAGCACCGACTGCTACACCAACTGTAGCGCCGACCGCAACACCGACAACAGTACCAACTGCGACCCCGACGACCCAGCCGAGTGCTACGCCAACGGTGGCACCGACAGTTAAACCAAGTGCAACGCCTATTGCAACTCCAAAAGCTACACCAACTGTAGCGCCGACCGCTACACCGACGGTAGCGCCGACCGCTACACCGACGGTAGCGCCGACCGCTACACCGACGGTAGCGCCGACCGCTACACCGACGGTAGCTCCGAGTGCAACACCAACCATAGCGCCAACGGCGACACCTGTGCCAACCGCCACACCGGCGGGCAACACCGCGACCATCTATTACAAGAATACGGCATTCAGTAACTCATACATTCATTACAAGCTGGATGGGGCAACCACCTGGACGACTTCACCGGGTGTGCAGATGCAGGCCTCTACTTTCAGCGGCTACAAAGCCATTATCATTCCGCTCGGCAGCGCCACAGGCCTGACCGCAGCCTTCAATAACGGCAGCGGGACCTGGGATAACAATGGCGGGAATAACTATCATTTTGGCACCGGTAGCTCCAGTCTGGCAGGGGGAAGCCTGACCTCCGGGGAACCGCAGGCGGATAGCGTAACCTTCCGGGTTAACGTACCAGGTTCGACTCCGGCGAATGCTCCTGTTTATCTGAGCGGTTCGTTCAACAGCTGGAATGCGGCAGATCCGGCCTATCTGCTGACCCGTGGCAGTGACGGCGTCTATTCCATCACCTTGAACCTTCCGGCAGGCAGCGCCGTGACGTATAAGCTGACGCGCGGAAGCTGGGGCACAGTAGAGACCGCATCCAGCGGTGCAGATATTGCGAACCGGACGCTCACTACGTCAGGCGGGTCGCAGACGGTCACACTGACCGTGCAGCGCTGGAAGGATCAGTAGCGCATGTAAGTAACAAAACGGGGCCGCCCTTTCTAAGTGGTGTAGTATGCCAATTAGGAAGGGCGTTTTCTGGTTGGAGAGGTGTGCGTGCCAAATGTAATCGAAAAACCGAACACAATGTGCACGTGCGGGGTATGCGGGCTAAATGTGTGCGGAAAACCGAATACAATGCGCAGTGGTGAGGTGTGCGAGCCGAATGTATGCGGAAAACCGAACACAATGTGCACGTGCGGGGTCTGCGGGCTAAATGTATGCGGAAAACCGAATACATTGTATAGGAGCAAGGGGGAGCGTAACGGATGTGTGCGCGGGTCTAAGGTTTACAGGGTTTTCCTGTATCTCCCACCACTTAAACAGCGCAGCGGGCGGACTGACCCGCGGAGAAGCGGTAGCGTTCGCCTTTGTGTCCGGATTTTCACCGATCAGGTAAAATTTACACCCCGTTGATAATCGCCGCCGGAACTGGTATTTTGCCGAAAATGCAGGTAGAGTGTTCTCATGGACATAAACACGAGGGAAGAGGACCGCCGCAGATGAAACCATTCCGCATTCGACTTACCATCATACTTATGGCACTGATAGGAATATCAATGACCGGGGCCGGAATCACCATGGCTCAGCTGTTCAAGGATTCGCATATTTCCGTGCTGGAAGAGAACATGTCCCGGGAAATAAAGCTGCTCTCCGGCACCTTCTCATTCATGGATACCAGCAGCCCGGATGCCCTGAACTACTATACAGAACAGGCAGAGAGGATATCCATCTTGACCGGATCACGTGTCACCTTCATTACGAAGCAAGGCCGGGTCATTGGGGACTCGGAGAAGAATCCGCGTGAGATGGACAACCACTCTACCCGCGAAGAGGAGCTGCTGGCCGCGAAGGAAGGGATTGGCCGGGCGATCCGTTACAGCGATACATTAGACCGTGAAATGATGTATGTGGCGGGTTCCGTGTCCTCCGATCAGGGCTTTGACGGGTATATCCGGCTGTCGATGGGGCTCGATACCGTATCCGAAGGACTGAACCGGGCGTGGATGATCATGGCAGGGGGGCTGGTGCTGCTGTTCATTGCCGCAACCTTGGTGAGCTACAAGGTGGCTTCCAGTATGACCTCACCGCTGGAGCAGATCACCAGAGTGGCGCGGCGGATTACCGATCTCGATTACGATGCCCGGGTGCCCATGAAGCGCAAGGATGAGATCGGCCAGCTGGCTACAGCCATCAACGCGATGGCCGACAGTCTCCAGGCCCAGCTGAAAACCATCCGCGACAATGAGGACCTGCTGCAAAGTGTACTCGACAATATGACCGGCGGCATCGTGATGATCAACGCTGAAGGGGAGATTGCCCTGCTCAACCGGGCCGCCGAACGGCTGCTCGATGTGAAGCACAGCGAGATGACCGGACATTCCTATAAGGAGATTAAGCATCATTATGAGCTTACCCGGCTGATTGATGATGGAGTGTCCGCGGGTGAACCTATTCACGAGGAGCGCAGCATCTATAATCCCGTGGAGCGGATTGTGCGTCTGGATGGGGTGCCGATGATTCAGGATGGCTGCTCCCGGGGCATGCTGTTCCTGCTTCAGGAGGTTACCGAGATCCGCCGGCTTGAGAAAATGCGCAGCGAATTCGTCGCCAATGTCTCCCATGAGCTGAAGACCCCTGTCGCTGCGGTAAAAGGCTTCGCCGAGACCCTCCTGGGCGGTGGCGTTACGGATGAGAAGACGGCGCGTTCGTTCCTGCAGATCATTTACGATGAGAATGAACGGCTGAACCGCCTGATCGGCGACATTCTGGAGCTGTCCAAAATCGAATCCAAACGCGTTCAGCTGGAATGCTCCCCGGTTCATCTGATCGAATTCTTCGACTCCGTGCTGGAAACGCTCAGTAAGGTCGCGGAGAAGAAGAAGATTACACTTAGCTCGGATGTGCCTGCGGAGCTATTCATTGAGGGAGATGAAGACAAGCTGCGCCAGATCTTCATGAATCTGCTCTCCAATGCGATCAACTACACCCAGGACGGGGGGAATGTCAGAGTCACCGCAGTGAGCATCCAGAAGAAGGATGGCACCGAGAGCGTACGCTTTACAGTCAGTGATACGGGGATGGGGATTCCGCGCAAGGATCTGCCCCGGATCTTTGAACGCTTTTACCGGGTGGACAAAGCCCGCTCCAGAAGCTCCGGCGGAACCGGCCTCGGTCTATCCATCGTGAAGCATCTGGTTGAGCTGCATCGCGGGTCAATTAACGTTGAGAGCGATCTGGGCATCGGCAGCTCGTTCATCCTTGAACTGCCGCTGCTGCAGGAAGAGAATCTATAACCCTGCGGATCATAACGGATCAATAGAGAATAAATTTATGATTTTACACCAAGTTAACATTGTGGTGCTATGATGTGCATGTGTGCAGTTTTGTAAAATTAATAACCTATGAAAAGACGGGGGAACCTATGGCACAACGATTGCTTGTCATTGAAGACGAACCGACACTGGCCCGGCTGCTGTCGTACAACCTGACACAGGAAGGCTACGAGGTGACGGTGGAGGATCATGGAACGGCAGGATATGACCGTGCGACTAGAGAACCTTTTGAATTGATCGTACTGGATCTGATGCTGCCCGGCATGAACGGCATTGACATTCTGGATAAATTACGTGGACAAGGCATCCGCACACCGGTTATTGTGCTGACGGCCAAGAATGCGGAAGAGGATGTCGTCCGCGGGCTGAAGTCCGGGGCGGATGACTATATTACGAAGCCCTTCGGCGTATCCGAGCTGCTGGCGCGGGTCAGCGCTGTACTGCGGCGGATCTCCGGTATTGCCGAAGAAGCTCCGCCCGAGACGGCGGTGTCTGCATCGACGATTATTCTCGGACAGCTGGAGATCTACCCCGAGCGTTATGAAGTCTCGCTGGGCGGACAGAGCATCAATCTGCGGCCGAAGGAATTTGAAGTACTGCTATATCTGGCCCGCAAGCCGGGCGTTGTCCTGACACGGGATGATCTGATGAATGCGGTCTGGGGCTTCGACTATATCGGAGGCCAGCGTACCGTCGATGTGCATGTCAGCTCCCTGCGCAAGAAGCTGGAGCTTGACCCTGAATCCGTGCATATCGATTCCATCCGCGGCGTGGGCTACAAGCTGGTTGTCAACAAGAAGAGAACACCGGTCATTTAACATGACGGTGTTCTTTTCTCACAAGATAAGGAACTTCTCCTCCAGCATTGTCTAACTGTACAAGGATTTTTACACTGCGTTAACAATTCTCTGGAGCTCTATTTACACTGAAAGCTTATCATGGGGAACGAAGATGATGAGAAGGAGACAACAGAAACTAATGAAATCCATCATTGACATAGAGAAGCTAGATCTCTACTATGAGTCATTCCATGCCCTGAAGAAGGTGGATTTGCAGATTCCGGAGAAGCAGGTGACTGCGTTTATCGGACCCTCCGGCTGCGGGAAATCCACACTGCTGCGTACCCTTAACCGTATGAACGACATGATTCCCGGAACACGTATTGAAGGTAAAGTGAATATCGGCGGCAAAAACATCTACAGCGACGAGATTGAAGTGGAGAGTCTGCGCAAGCAGGTGGGGATGGTGTTCCAGCAGCCCAATCCTTTTCCCAAGTCGATCTATGATAACGTGGCTTATGGCCCGCGTCTGCACGGTGTGAAGAGCAAAGCCGAGCTGGATGTCCTGGTAGAGCAAAGTCTGCGCCAGTCTGCACTCTGGGAGGAAGTGAAGGATTTCCTCAAAAAGTCGGCCTTAAGTCTGTCCGGAGGCCAGCAGCAGCGTCTCTGTATTGCCAGAGCCCTTGCCGTACAGCCGGATATTCTGCTGATGGATGAGGCGACTTCAGCGCTGGACCCGGTGTCCACACTCAAGATTGAGGAGCTGGTCCAGGAGCTGCGGGATAAGTATACGATTGTAATGGTCACGCATAATATGCATCAGGCCGCCCGGGTATCGGGACGCACTGTATTTTTCCTGAACGGCGTTATTGTGGAGGCTGCGGACACGGAGCTGTTGTTCTCGAATCCGAGGGATTCCCGCACAGAAGATTATATCTCCGGCCGCTTCGGCTAAGGATAGCTGACTCGTAAGTCTCAAGTTCACTCCGTTCACCCGATATGACCATATGTTTTTGAGGAGGAGCACTTTCGATATGATTCGCAGAAAAGAATTCGATAAAGATCTGGAAGAACTGCGCACCCTGCTGCAGCAGATGGGCGAGCATGTAACGGATGCCCTGGATGGTGCGATATTGGCCCTGCAGACCCTTGATACGGTACGGGCGCAGGAGATTGTCAAAGCGGACCTGCGGCTGAACGCCATGGAAGACCGGATCATGGAGATCGGCTCGCGGCTGATCATCACCCAGCAGCCGGTGGCGAAGGATCTGCGCCGCATTATTGTAGCCTTCAAAATCTCCAGCGATCTGGAGCGTATGGGCGATCTGGCACTGGATGTAGCCAAGGTAACGATGCGAATCCAGGGACAGCAGCTGATTAAGCCGCTTGTGGATATTCCGCGTATGGCTGAGCTTGTGACGATCATGACCACGGAGGCCATTCAGTCTTATCTCGACGAGAACACGGATCTGGCCTACAAAATGGCGCAGGATGACGATCAGGTAGATGGCCTGTACAGCGCGATGATTAACGAACTGTACACGTATATGGTTCAGAAGCCTGAAACCGTGAATCAGGCGATGCTGCTCACACTGGTTGGCCGTTACATTGAACGGATTGCCGACCATGCCACGAATATTGGCGAGAGTGTAGTGTATCTGGTTACAGGTAAACGTCCGGATTTGAACCAATAACAGTATAGACTGCCAGAGGCAAGCCTTCATTCCGGGGGCTTGTTTTTTATTTTGGCATAAAGCGGCGATTCGTGGCAGAGCCATTTCGTCTTGGTGCGGAGCATATGTTACTATGTAAGGAGAAAGCAAGAAAAAGGCGAGGTGCTAGTGTGGACAAGCTGATACTCATTGATGGAAATAATATCATTTACCGGGCGTTCTTTGCCATGCCGCCGCTGACGAATACAGCGGGACAGCAGACGAATGCGGTATACGGTTTCACGACGATGCTACTGCGTCTGCTGGAGGAGCATAAACCGACACATATGATTGTGGCCTTCGACGCGGGGAAGATTACCTTCCGGCATGAAGGCTATGAGGAGTATAAAGGCGGGCGCCAGAAGACCCCGCCGGAGCTGTCCGAGCAGTTCCCGCTGCTCAAGGAGCTGCTGAAGGGTCTGGGGGTTCCGCAATTCGAGATTGCCGGCTACGAGGCTGACGATATTATCGGCACCATCTCCAGGGAAGCGGATGCCGCCGGCCGTCAGGTGATGATTGTGTCCGGGGATAAGGATATGCTGCAGCTGGCTTCCGAGCATACCACCATAGCGCTGGTGCGCAAGGGAGTTACGGAAGTGGAACTTTACGGACCTAAGCAGATCCGTGACAAATATGATCTCACCCCAGAGCAGATCATTGATTTGAAGGGGCTGATGGGCGATGCCAGCGACAATATTCCCGGGGTGCCGGGAGTCGGGGAGAAGACAGCGCTTAAGCTGCTCCAGCAGTTCGGATCGGTGGAGGGCGTGCTGGCCGGAACCGGTGAGCTGAAGGGCAAGATGAAAGAGAAGCTGGAAGAGCACGCGGACAGCGCCGTCATGAGCAAAAAGTTGGCGACGATCTACCGCGAGGTTCCGCTTGAGCATACGTGGGAGGATATGGTCTTCAGCGGGATTAACACGGATACGGCTGGGCCTGCGCTCGCCAAGCTGGAATTCCGCTCGCTGCTGGAGCGTCTGTCGCTGAGCGCCTATTCACATGCGGCGGACGGCAGCCTGACGGGTTCACCCGTGGTGGAAGCCGCAGAGCTTAATATTACAATTGTTGACGAAGACGGAATAAGCGAGCTGGTTCAGGCACTGCCGGGCATCTCCGCCCTGCATGTGGAATCTAACGGGGAGAACCCGCACCGTGCCGAAGTGATCGGTCTGGGGCTGTCTTCGCCGGAGCAGCATTATTTTGTGCCTTTTGCCCTGCTGAAGAGTAAGGCGGCAGCACCCCTGCGTGACTGGCTCGGTGACGGGCAGGCGCCGAAGAGCGGGTATGATCTGCACCGTGCCGATCTGGCGCTGCATTGGCAGGGGATTGCTTTTGCCGGAGCCGCTAACGATGTTCAGCTGGCCGCCTACCTGCTGGACCCGACCGAAGCCAGCCAGAATCTGAATGACCTGACCACGAAATACGGCCTACCCCGCTTGTCGCCGGATGAGGATGTCTTCGGCAAAGGGGCCAAATATAGAATTCCTGAGCTTAAGATTCTCGGTGAGCATGTCGCCCGTAAGAGTGCGACTGTGTTAGGCATTGTACAGAAGCAGCAGGAGGAGCTGGACAAGACGGACATGACCGGCCTTTTCCAGGACCTGGAGATGCCGCTGTCGCGGATTCTCGCCGATATGGAGAAGCAGGGCATTGCTGTTAACAAGGATGATCTCGTCCAGCTCGGCAGGGAATTTGAAGCCCAGATCTCCCGGCTGGTCACTGAGATCTACTCCGCTTGCGGAACCGAATTCAATCTTAATTCTCCGAAGCAGCTGGGCGAGGTTCTGTTCGTGAAGCTGGGTCTGCCGGTCGTGAAGAAGACGAAGACCGGGTATTCGACGGATGCCGAGGTGCTGGAAAAGCTTGCGCCTTATCATGACGCTGTGCGCCTGATTCTGCAATACCGTACCATTGCTAAGCTGCAATCCACGTATGTGGAAGGCCTGATGAAGGAAATCTCGCCGGAGACCGGCAAGGTACACACCTTTTACCGGCAGACGATTGCGGCCACGGGCCGGCTCAGCAGCCAGTTCCCGAACCTGCAGAACATTCCAATCCGGCTCGAAGAGGGCCGCAAGATCCGTAAGGTATTCGTACCCTCCGAGCCGGGCTGGTCGATTCTGGCGGCGGATTACTCGCAGATCGAGCTGCGTGTGCTGGCGCATATCTCAGGTGATGAGCGGATGAAGGAAGCTTTTGTCGAGGATATGGATATTCATACTAAGACCGCCATGGACGTATTCGGCGTCCCTGCGGAGAGTGTGGACAGTAATATGCGCCGCTCCGCCAAAGCAGTTAACTTCGGGATTGTGTACGGCATCAGCGATTACGGCCTGTCGCAGAACCTGAACATCCCGCGTAAGGAAGCGGCCAGGTTCATTGAGCAGTATTTCGAGGTGTTCCAAGGTGTGCGTCGTTACATGGATGATATCGTAGTCGAGGCCCGTAAGCAGGGGTATGTGACTACTCTGCTGGAACGCCGCCGTTATCTGCCGGAGATCAATGCGAAGAACTTCAATCTGCGGTCCTTCGCAGAACGTACGGCGATGAATACGCCGATTCAGGGAACCGCTGCGGATATTATCAAGCTGGCCATGGTTCATATGGACAAGGCGCTGCATGAGCGCGGCCTGAAGAGCCGGATGCTGCTCCAGGTACACGATGAGTTAGTATTCGAGGTGCCGGAGGAGGAGCTGGAGCAAATGAAGCAGCTGCTGCCCGAGGTGATGGCCGGAGCGCTGCAGCTGTCTGTTCCGCTGAAGGCAGAGGTAAGTTATGGCAGCAATTGGTACGAAGCGAAATAGGCTCCCCGCACATGGCAGATATCCGGTATAATGGAGTGGAGGTGAGCCATGATGCCGGAATTGCCGGAAGTCGAAACAGTCAGAAGAACACTTAATGAGTTAATTACAGGCAAGCAGATAGAGCATGTCACCGTCCGGCTGCCGCGGATTATTCAGCGCCCGGATGATATTCAGGCCTTTGCCCTTATGCTGGCAGGCCATACAGTGGTAACGGTTGAGCGCAGAGGCAAGTTCCTGCGTTTCGTATTTGACGGGCTGGTGATGGTCTCCCATCTGCGGATGGAGGGCCGTTACGGGGTGTACCGTGAGGGCGAGCTGCTGGACAAGCATACGCATGTTATTTTCCATTTCACAGATGGGACGGAGCTGCGTTATACGGATGTGCGCCAATTCGGGACGATGCATCTATTCCAGCCGGGAGAGGATCTGCAGCTGAAGCCGCTGAACAAGCTGGGGCAGGAGCCGCTGGATGCCGATTTCACGCTGGAGCGGTTCAAGGAGATTGTCGCCAAGCGGAGCACCAAGATCAAGCCGCTGCTGCTCAATCAGGAATATATAGTAGGTATCGGCAATATTTATGTAGATGAGTCCCTGCACCGTGCAGGCATCCACCCGGAGGAGACCGCGAAGTCCCTCTCGGAGGATCAGCTGGCCAGACTGCATCATGCTATTGTCGCAACACTGACGGAAGCAGTGAATGCCGGAGGCTCCTCCGTGAAGTCATATGTCAACGGCCAGGGGGAGAGCGGGAGCTACCAGGATCAGCACAAGATCTACGGACGCAAGGATCAGCCGTGTGCCACCTGCGGCACGCTGATTGAAAAGAGTGTGGTCGGCGGACGGGGAACGCATTATTGTCCCAGCTGCCAGCCGGTACCTGTACTGATTCTGTAATATTTATTTAGAGTCAGCGCTGCATTTACAGCCCGTTTCCGGGCTAGTTACATCTGAGTTATAACCGTTATGTATAAAGGCAGGCACTTCCTGCCCGTCCCGCCCATATAATGTGTGAAGATTGCTGATTATGGCGAAACGGAGCTCCGGCTCCGGTTCTTCACGGGAGGGATTGCGGGTGCTTAGCCCATTGTTGTCACTGTTGTTGCTTGCGTTTGCGCTTAGTCTGGATGGATTTGGTGTAGGCATTACATATGGACTGCGTAAAATGAAAATTCCCCTGCTCTCCATTATCATTATCTCGCTCTGTTCAGGGGTCGTCATTTATGGTTCTATGCAGGTCGGCGTGCTGCTGGCAAAGGTAGTCTCCCCGAATGCCGCTTCCAGTGTCGGAGCGGTTATTCTCGTCTTAATGGGCTGCTGGTCCCTGTTCCAGATGCTGACACAGAAGGAGAAGGAGCAGGAAGAGGCTGCGCCCGGGCAGGAGATCAGGAGGGAGACGGCTGCTGCCGCACAGAGTGCTGAGGCAGAGCTGAAGCCGGCTGTATTCTCGCTGGAGCTTCGCCATCTGGGCGTGGTTATACAGATTCTCCGCACGCCGTCTTCCGCTGATATGGATGCTTCGGGAAGCATCTCCTCCATGGAAGCCATGATCCTGGGGATCGCGTTGTCGCTGGATGCCTTCGGTGCCGGTCTCGGTGCGGCACTACTCGGATTCAGCCCGTGGTCCACCTCGCTGATGATCGCTGTATTCAGCGGAACCTTTTTGCTGATGGGAATGAAGACAGGACTGAGATTATCCGGCAGCTACTGGATGAAGCATGCGGCTGCGCTGCCCGCGATATTATTAATTGTAATGGGTATAATGAAGTTATTATGAGGTGAGTACATGATTATAGGCTTAACCGGAGGCATCGCTTCGGGAAAAAGCACCGTGTCTGCACTGTTTGTCCGCAAGGGAGCTGCACTGGTGGATGCCGATGTCATCGCCAGAGAGGTGATGCTCCCCGGGCACCCGGTGCTGGCGGCGGCGGTGGAGGCTTTTGGAGACCGCATTCTGCTGCCTGACGGTTCGCTGGACCGGGCAGGTCTTGGCGAGATTGTCTTCCGGGACCCGGAGGCGCTCAAGACACTAAATAACCTGACCCATCCGGCAATACGCAGGGAGATCAAGGACAGGATGTATGCGCTTGAACAGGAGAATCCGCACCGGCTCGTCATTGTGGACATTCCGCTGCTCTACGAATCAGAGCTGGATTCCTTGTTTGATCAGATTATTGTGGTCTATGTTCCGAGGAGGGTGCAGCTAGCCCGCCTCATGGAGCGCAGCGGAATGAAGCTGGAACAGGCTGAGGACCGGCTGAGGTCGCAGATGGATATTGAACTGAAGCGCAGGAAAGCGAATTATGTGATCGACAATAGCGGTGATCCTGAGTCTGCCGAGCTTCAGGTTGCCCGTCTGTGGGACAGGCTGGGTCTGATATGATGAAGTGGCTGCGCAAAAAAAGAGTCCTGCTGCTGCTGTTCATCGGCTTCACCGCGATCCTGTTTCTTGGCTCCAACTGGATGTCATGGTTTTATCCCATTTATTATAAAGCAGAGATCCGCCAGCACAGCCAGACGTATGAGATGGACCCATTCCTGGTGGCGTCCATCATCCGTGTGGAGACCAATTATAAGACCGGCCGCGAATCCAAAAAAGGCGCACTGGGGCTCATGCAGCTCATGCCGGATACCGCCAAGTGGGCGCTCGAAAAGGCCAAGCTCCCCGACGTGTCGCTGGAGCGGCTGAAGGAAGAGCCCTCCTCCAACATTGAACTGGGCACCTGGTATTTGTCTACGCTGTCCAAGCAGTTCGACGGCAACCGTATAGCGGTCATAGCCGCCTATAATGCCGGGCCTGGTAAGGTGCAGAGCTGGTTGGATGAAGGGCAATGGGACGGAACAGAAGCCTCTGTGAAGGACATTCCGTTCGGTGAGACCCGTCACTACGTACAGCGTGTAATTTATTATTATGATCAATACACCGAGCTCTATAGTGAGTTCTAGGGTGCTTGTTACTTCTGCTGCTGTTATGTAAAAAGAAGCATCAAACGGCCGGAGGCCGTTCGATACTTCTTAGGCAAGCTTATGTCGTGTGGGCAGGTATTATTTGTACTGACCTGCCAGTTGCTGTTCAGCCAGGGTTACAAGACGTTTAGTGATGTAACCACCGATCGAACCGTTTTCGTAAGAAGTTTTATTGCCTTGGTATCCGTCTGGGGAGAGGGTGATACCTAGTTCCTGGGCAACTTCATATTTCAGTTGTTCCAAGGCACCGCGTGAGTTTGGAGCTACCAGGTTATTGGAGTTGTTATTTTGGCTCATTGCTGTTCACCTCCTATCGGTTGGTAACTGTATTATGTGCCGGACATGTCAGATTCATAACAACAAATAAACGGTGTTTTCTGGAAATTAAATAATGCCCGCATAGCCCTTGTGTATCAAGGGGCGGGGCCTGACCATTCTAATAATGAGGAAGTGAAGAAGCTTATGAAATGTCCTTACTGCGACCACACCAATACCAAAGTCCTGGACTCGCGCCCGGCCAATGAGAATAAGTCCATCCGCCGCAGGCGGGAATGCGAGCTGTGCAGCCGCCGTTTCACCACCTTCGAGATGATTGAAGAGACCCCCCTGATTGTGATCAAAAAAGGCGGCAGCCGTGAAGAGTTCAGCCGTGACAAAATCCTCCGCGGCCTGATCCGTGCCTGCGAGAAGCGTCCGGTCCCTGTAGAGCGCCTGGAGGTCATCGTATCTGAGGTGGAGAAAAGCCTGCGCGGCATCGCTCTCGCCGAGATCGAGAGCCGCCAGATCGGCGAGCTGGTTATGGAGCAGCTCTACCCTGTCGACGAGGTAGCCTACGTCCGCTTCGCGTCCGTGTACCGCCAGTTCAAGGACATTAACATGTTCATGAAGGAACTGAAGGGACTGCTGTCCAAGACTGAGGAGCTGGACGGGCTGTAAGCTTCGCCGTTTAGAAGTGAAGGATTCGATTGGGGTAGTGGGGCTGGCCTTGAGGTTGAGAGGTCAGTTCCCGGGTGGAGCGTCTTGTATCAAAATTAATTTCGGAAAAGTGTTGACACTGAAAGCAGATTTCTGTATTATATAGAAGTCGCCTACGAAACACATTGATGAATAAGCGACTTGTGCTTCTCGCTCAGATCAGATTTTAGAATACATAATGTAATTCTAAATTGGCAAAATTGTAAAAATATGGGGCCATAGCTCAGCTGGGAGAGCGCATCGCTGGCAGCGATGAGGTCAGGGGTTCGATCCCCCTTGGCTCCACCAATTTCATATGGACTCTTAGCTCAGTTGGTAGAGCAGTAGACTCTTAATCTATTTGTCCAGGGTTCGAGCCCCTGAGAGTCCATCACATGAAGAACGGCAGAGATGCCGTTCTTTTGCTGTTTCATGGAATATGGGTGATTAAGTGGGGAGTACAACAGGGGCATTAGGTCCATTCCCGAACCCGAACCCAAACCCGAACCCGAAGCCGAACCCCCGAACCCTGAACCCAAACTGCGAAATATGGTTTCCATCGAGTTCCTTCGGTTCAAAATGTGTCTAAAGGACTGCTACGGACCCCACAGCCCTTATGTTCTTTATTCAGCATAATTAAAAGGGCTAACGGACCATATCGCGCTTATTGCTTTTTCACCATCCATATATGAGATGAAATCTAGTAAATAGCGCCATCTGAGTCCGTAAGCTTGGTAAAATTGTGCTTTTTGTAGAAATAGGTGCGCCTCGGTCCGTTACAGCTGATTGATACCTCTACTTCTCACGCTCACAGCCACGGAATTCAAGTGTTTTTACCATATCAGCTTTATATTTCATGCTCCTAAACATACGTTAAACTCTAAGCTGATATGTCCGATAACGCTGCTGTCCTCCGGCCACATCCAGTAACTGTTGTTCGACCAAATGATGCAGAATTCGTCTGGAGTGCCTATCCGTTACCCTGAGATGCTTAGCAAGTTCCAAAGGTGTGAATGCCCTGAGCAGACGTCTTGCGTAACGAAGGGTCTCCGCTTCCAGCCAAGTTAATGTGGAAGAAACATCCGTCGCAATGAATTTGCCGATAAAAGACAACACCAACTGCTGACATTGCTTGGGTTCTTCGATAATTGAAGGATAAGCGATAGGAAGAAAAGTCCAACTATCAAGGGCCAGTAAGCAATGCCGGCGGCATAGATCCTTGAAGCGTCTGACATCCAGATCTCTGGCGTGAGGTCCATAGCCTTGAATCTCAATCCCGCCTTTTGCACCTCCAGGCATATAAGCCAAGTCCAGATAGCGGTACCCGTTATTGAAATCACGCACTTCCCATTCTGGAAACAAATGATCGAAATTGCCGATTGCCGGAAACCATACCTTGCGGAGAAATTCAACTGTTCCGTGGCCTAATCCTTTGCCAAGTAACTCCTTGCGCCTGTGGTTGCTCTCATTCTTAAGATTGCTAACTAACCATTCCTCGTACTGCTGCTCAAATCGCGGCATCCGTACTCCTCCTCGAACGCTCAACTTAGTGTTTATTTTTCCCGCAAAAAAGCCGCCTCAATACTCAACCCTCTCCAAGAATCTAACTCGGAAGGGGCAGAGCATTACAAGCGGCGTGTGCTTCACAACCTATGTTTCTTATTATAGCGCTACAAATCCAGGAATCAATAAGTAGTTACAGAGGTTCTAATCGTGCAGTATACTATAGAGGATTTATATTTTTGTTTTCTTTTATTTATTGTTTGCATGTATATTATCCTTAAATCCTCATAGGAGGCTGAAATCAAACATGCTTGTGCCAAAAAGAATGGATAAACAAACAACTAGTGAGCTAGCTGAAGATGACTATTCAATTGACGATATTCTTGAATCTGAAGGTATACTGACGCCTAATGAAGCAAAAAAACTGTACAATGAGGTTCGGAGAATGCGTGAGGAAGAATGAATTGATAAAAGGGGAGAGTCCGATGACTAAGAATGAACAAGCCAGATTATTCAAAGTAACCTTAAGCGACTGGAACGGTGCGGTGCGTGGTCGGCCGACCCGGAAGATTGCAATTTCTGAAAAGGCGTCGCTGTACGATCTTGCGGCAGTTACGATTGAATCTTTTGATTTTGATCTGGATCATGCCCTTGGATTCTATGATAATCTCAAAAACTGGACACGCTCTGAGGAAGGCTATGAATTATTTGCTGATGTGGGGGCGGGGGATAGGTTTCCTGGAGTGCAAAAAGCAAAAATCAGTAAAGTTTTTCATACCCCCAAACAAAAGATGCTGCTCCTATTCGATTATGGCGATGAGTGGAGAATGATTGTTCAATATCTGGGAGAGACTGAAGTGAAGCCGGGACAAAAACTGCCTATGGTCACGGAGATCGAGGGAGAGGCACCGGATCAATATGGCGGCTTTGATGAAGATGAAGACGAAGAGGATGAAGAGGCATAACTGGATATAAGATCCAGATCGGACAGGTATTAAAATCACGGGTGCGGGAGCCGGAGAAATGATGGAGGAATTAATCCACGTTATCCGGAACATCCCGAACCTTTTTTTATTTACTCGCATCCCCGTTACTCCACCTGCCTTAATCGTGGATAGACTCCAGCTCCTCTTTTACTAATTGCATCAAAAGCTTCTTGGATGAGGAGAGATACTCATCGTTGCGTGATTGCAGCAGGCCTACGGGAATGGCGGCTTCCTTCAGCGTGACCTGGAGTCTCACCACATTAGGCGGTAACGGCGTAGATTCGAGGACGGCTCCTACAAAAGCGATTTGCTGGACGAAGCCCGCAATGGCAGAGATTTGACTTACGGTATGCAGAAAGGGAGTTTCGGTGTACCGGGAGAACTGCTTCGATAATTGGGAATGATATAGACAGGTAGCTCCCCCGGCAATGATTGGATAACCAAGCAATTCCTCGAAAGCGATCTCATCTTTTGCGGCCAAAGGGTGGTTGTTCCCTGCGACAAAAGATATCCGCTCCTGATACAAGGGTTCGAAGTGATAGGAAGATAGGTCAACAGGCTCTCCACAGATGGCAAAATCCAATTGATTCTGAAGTAGTGCATGCGAGAGCGAAGCGGTGTTACCGATCACAAAATGGCAGGATACATTAGGCTTATGCTCCATGAACCGCAGCAGTGACTTTGGTAGTATCTGCTCTGTCAATGATTCCAGCCCTCCGATCCTGAGCGTTCCGATCTCCTCTTTTTGCAGAGCTTTTGCCTGGTCCGCAACATAGTTCCAATGTCGGATCAGACTGTCGATCTCAGCGGCAAATATTCGCCCCGAAGCTGTAAGCTCAGAATCCCAGCCCCGTTTGAACAGCTTGATGCCCAGTTCCTTCTCCAGACGTTGAACCTGATTGGTGATTGTGGATTGTGCGTAGTTCAGTTTGGCGGCTGCTTTAGAGAAGTTTCCTTCTTGCAGGATGGTTTGAAATGTAATTAGTTCTTTTAGGTCCATTAGCAGATATCTCCATCGGATAATTTGAATTTATGTATCATTTAATTCAATTATACAGAATAAGAAGCGCGGAGTACAATGAAGTTACACCACAGAAGGAGTGAACTGAACATGCCCTTTGTCAGAGTCAGTTACTTGGAGAACAAATACGATGACCAACAGCTGCCTATCATTAGCCGCGAAATTATGAGTGCTCTAAGGGAATATTTTAACGTGCCGCAAGATGATTTCTTTCAAGTCTTCCATGCCCATAAAGCAAGCGAATTTTATTACAGTCCGAATTATTTAAACATAGAGCGAACGGATGGGCTGCTCTATATTCAGATTACGCTCAAATCCGGGAGAAGCAAGGAGCAGAAAAGGGGCTTTTACAGCAAGCTGGCCGAGACGTTGTCGAGCACACTGGGCATCAGGAGAGAAGACGTCTTCGTCGTGCTGGTCGATACAGAATTCGAGGACTGGACGTTTGGCAATGGCATCGCTCAAATGATTGAATGAATGATCATTTAAGGAAGAGAGGTATTGGAATGAAGCATCGGAAAATTGCATCGAATGCTCTTGAAGCATTTGGAGACATTGCTCCTTCGTTCGCGCGTTATTCAGAGGAAGTGCTCTTCGGGGAGGTATGGAGAGGGGAGCAATTATCGCTTCGGGAACGCAGTCTTCTAACGATATCGGCCCTGGTCGCCGGTGGACTTACCGAGCAGTTGCCTTTTCATGTCCGTCTGGCTCTGGAGAACGGTCTATCCGAAGAAGAATTGATTGAGGCCATGACTCATCTCGCCTTCTATGCAGGCTGGCCGCGTGCCGCATCGGCGATACAGGTTGCCAAGGGGATTTTCGAGGAAATATGAACACAATTGCGCATGTGAGCGAAAGCTCCGTGCGCTTTTTTTGGTTTAGACAATTTTTTTGATAAGAGGTTAGAAAATCGCTGTTTTTTCATTTTTTTTAGAGCTATACCCCAATTAGGTCCTGATGAATCGGTTTTTGTCGAGAATTGTTAAGAGTTTGTTTAGAGCTGTCTGCTAGAATGGGCGCAGAGATGAAATTTCTAAGGGGGCAGATGCTAGACTCCAGCAGAACTTGCAATATAGCGTACAGGATTAATGAACAAGGGGGAACGATACATTTGTTTAAGGGTAAGGGATTGAAAAAATATTTCTCGTTGTTACTCGTGATCAGCTTGGTTTGGACCGGAGCCTTTCCGGTATATGCGGGTTCAACAGACAATGGTGAGGCAAGCTGGGAGAATGTCGGTCCGCTGCCAGATGGCAAAAACGTAAACGGAGTTGCTATAGGCTCAGATACATTAGTTGCGGTGGGACAAACAGGAAGTATTGTTACTGCAAGTGGCCCTTCGACATGGGCTGTTCGTAATTCTGGGGTATCAGTTGATTTAAACGGTATTGTTTACACAGGAACAGGCGGCAGATTTGCTGCGGTTGGGGACAATGGAGCTATTTTAACGTCTACAGATAGCGTGAGCTGGTTGCCCGCGCTTCTTACGTCCTCCACTGGTAACTTGAATGACGTCACCTATGGCAATAGCAGACTGGTGGCAGTCGGCGATGCTGGAAAGATAGTAACGTCTACCGACGGCGGTATCTTGTGGACTGCATCATTCGTCCCAGACGTTAATGCGAATCTGAACGCTGTTGCCTTTGGCAACAACAAGTTTGTTGCAGTGGGTGATAACGGTATAGTATTAACCTCCGTAAATGGAACGGTATGGGAGAAGGTAACACGTAAACCAACCGATAACTCCAACCTGAACTTGAACGGAATTACCTTTGGCGGTGGAATGTTCGTGGCTGCCGGTGCGTCCGGAATCGTTGTTACCTCTCCGGATAGTTCAAAGGCCGCAGAGAAGGTCATTGGATCGAATGTGAACCTGAAAGGTGTGGCCTTCGGAAACAGTGTATTTATGGCCGCAGGAGATGGCGGGAAAGTGTTCTCCACTACCGATCTGGGGCAGACATGGAAGCCTGAGACTACAAACGCAACGGCTAATCTTAACGGTATCGTATTCAATTCGGGCCAGAACCAATTTATTGCAGCGGGTGATTCCGGAGAGATCATTATGTCGTATGTCGTTCCCAACATTCCACGGGTTCTCAGTCTGACTCCAGGGAATGATGAGACGGATGTAGATATAGATAGAAATCTGGAGATCATGTTTAATCAGCCAGTAGAGGCGGGAACTGAAAATATTTATATTTTCAAGGCTGCGGATACATCTACCCCGGTTGAAACCATCCCGGCGGATGACGCCAGCAGAGTAACGGTAAATCCAGCTAATAATACGGTAACGATTAATCCGGGCAAAAATTTTGATTCAGGGACGAAATATGCCGTTACAGTTGACGAGAATGCTTTTACTAACGGTGCAAGCGGCAATGCAGCAATCACAGCGGAAGAGTGGAGTTTCACGACAGTTGCTGGGCCGGGTGATACGGAAGCTCCGACTGTAAGTGATTATTCTCCTGTGCCAGGGGCGGTAGGAGTAGCCATTGACACAAATCTGACGCTCACTTTCAGTGAGGATGTAACGACAGATAGCGGCAACATTGTGATTTATGACAGTATGGACGAAGGAAACCTAATGGTAATTCCGGTTAACTCAGCGGATGTTACGGTTAAGGATAACGTGGTAACCATTGTTCCGTATGATGATTTTAAGTACAGTACTACGTACTTTGTAAACATCGATGAAGGAGCATTCAAAGATCTAGCGGAAAATGCTAACTCTTATGCAGGTATTTCGGACAAGGACACCTGGCAGTTCACAACAGAAGATGCGCCTGATACTGCACCGCCATTAACAATCGGCTTTACTCCTGAGAATGGAGCAACCAATGTAGAGATCGGCACCAACCTGACCCTTACCTTTAATGAGGATGTACAGAAGGGTGAAGGCCAAATTAAGATATACAACAGCACGAACAGCGAAGCTCTGCCTGTGACGCTCCCTGTTGATTCTGATGAAGTAACCATTGACGGCAAGGTGGTAACGATTAATCCGCAGGCTGATCTGGAATACGGTGCAACCTATTATGTACAGATTGATAATGGTACATTTACGGATATGTCGGGCAACAGCTACGCCGGTATCACGAACAGTACAACCTGGCGCTTTAGTACCACCAGCGAACCGGATACGACCGCGCCAATCGTAAGCACATACTCCCCGGAGAATGGGGCAACAGAGGTAGCTATCGGAGCTAACCTGGAGCTTGCTTTTAGCGAGAATGTGATGCCTGGTGAAGGCAGCGTTCAGATCTACAACAGCACGGCTGACAAATTGGCAGCTACGATCTCCGCCGGGGACGTAAGTATTCTGAATAATGTTGTAACCATTAATCCGGTAGACAATCTGGAGTATGGTACAAGCTACTATGTAAGAATCTCAGGAGATGCCTTCGCAGATCAATCCGGCAACTTCTATTCCGGTATCGCAGACGATACAACCTGGCACTTCACCACCCCGGCTGCGCCGGATACTACAGCGCCAACTGTGACTGCATATTCCCCTGTACAAGGGGCAGAAGGTGTAGCGGCAACTACCCCATTGACTCTAACCTTCAGTGAGAGTGTACAGGCAGGGGCAGGCAATATTGTGATTTACAACAGTGCGAATCAAGAACCGGTGGCGAATATTCACGCCATTTCCACGAACGTAACCATTGAGGACAATGTGGTGACCATTCATCCGGCAGATGCTCTGAAGTATGGAACAACCTACAATGTACGAATTGGAAGCGGGGCCTTCCAAGATTTAGCAGGAAATCGTTACGCCGGAATCAAGGATAGCACCACGTGGCAGTTCACAACCACAGATGCACCGGATAGAATCTCGCCAACAGTGATTACGTATTCGCCGGAGCCATGGGCCACAGAAATAGCAATTAACGCTAATCTGGTCCTTACCTTCAGCGAAAATGTTCGGGCGGCAGCTGGTACCATTGAGATTTTCCGCAGCACCGATGACATTCATCCGGTAGTGACGATTCCTGCCAGTTCGGAAATGGTAACCATCCTGAATCATGTAGTAACCATTAATCCGGCCGACAATCTGGAGCAAGGGACAAGCTACTTTGTACGTATTTCTGAGGGAGCATTTACAGATCTCGCAGGCAACAGCTATACCGGCATTGCAGGCATTAACGCCTGGCGGTTTGTGACCACCAGTGCGCCAGATACAGCAGCGCCTGTAGTGACATCTTATAGTCCAGCAGGGAATGCAACGAATGTACCTGTATCCGCTGCGCTCTCACTGACTTTTAACGAGAATGTGTTAGCTGGAAATGCCAATATTGAGCTTGTCAATGCAGAGAATGGTGAAGTCGTTAAGTCGATTAAAGCGGACGACAAGACGCTAGTTTCGATTGCGAACTCAACCGTCAGCATCAACACGAACGGCCTGCTGAAGCAGGGCGGCAGCTATTACGTGCTTATACAACCGGGTGCTTTTACAGATGAAGCAGGTAACAGTTATGCAGGACTTGCGGATAGTAAGGTCTGGAGCTTCGCAACAGTTCCTGTTCCAGTCACGCCAACTGAATCTCCTACACCGGCACCGGGCGGCAGTGGTTCAGGATCAGGTGGGGGAGCACCGGCTCCGGTTCCAACACCAAGTCCTCAGACAGAAAGTATTAACGCAAACGTTGAAAACGGGGCTGCTCAAGGCTCCATGGTATCCTCCGTTGTCATTACCCGCACCAAGGATGCGAACGGCGTGAAGAGTGATACTCTTACGTTCACATTGGAGCAGGCGATCCGGGCAGTCAATGAGCTTAAGGCGGCCGGGTCCAATATTGCCAGAATCATCGTGCCTGATAAGAATGATGAGGTGGCTGGAACCAGATTGACGATTCCGGCAGCTTCCAGCAAGCAATTTGCTGACAATCAGATCATGCTGGATCTATTCACAGTGAATGCTGAGGTGAAGGTGCCGGACAGCTCAATGGCTGGATTCGGTACAGATATTTATTTCAACCTCGTTCCACTGAAGACATCACAGCAGAGCGCAGAGGTTGAAGCACTTGCCAAAGCACAGGTGCAAAGTGTATCCCGCGGTGCATCAGTTACGCTGGTAAGCCGTCCGGTAACGATTGAGACCAATCTGCAGAGCCGTCCGGTTACGCTGGTATTGCCGCTTAATAACACTTCGTTAACGGCGGAGCAACTGAAGGCACTTGCGGTCTTCATTGAGCATAGTGATGGCACCAAAGAATTGGTCAAGGGAGAGATCGTTCCTTTCGGTCAGACCGGAAAGTCAGGCATTCAATTTAGCATCAGCAAATTTAGTACCTTTACCGTTGTACTTGCACAAGATCCTGCGTTGCAGGTGAAGGCGTATATGACGGGTTATGCCGATGGAACCTTCAAGCCAGGGAGCAGCATCACCCGGGCAGAAGCGGCCAGCATTATTGCCCGCACCTTCAGCCAGTCCGCAGTTACTGCTGGCGTAGCGTATTCCGATGTTCCTGCCGGACACTGGGCGGCAGAAGCAATCGGTCAAGTGACGCGAAGCGGCATGATGAAAGGTTACACGGACGGCAGCTTCAAGCCGAACCAGACGATTACCAGAGCTGAGATGGCGACCCTTCTATCGCGCCTGATTACAAGCAGCGAAGGCCAATCGGCCGGCTTCAGCGATATTGCCGGACACTGGGCACAGGCCGCGATTGAGCGGATGTCCCAGGCAGGCATGATTACCGGCTATCAGGACGGCACATTCCGTCCAGACCAGACGTTAACACGTGCGGAAGCCGTAACCATCATCAACCGTGCTCTGAAGATCGCTCCTCTGACCAGCGCAGCCCAGAAATGGGCAGATGTCCCGGCAAGCTACTGGGCATTCGGCAGCATCCAGGCAGCATCTGTAGATCATACTGCAGAATAACGGCTACACAAACAGCCCTTCCATCCGTCTTAGACGGGGAAGGGCTGTTTTGTGGTGTGGGCTGAATGCTAAAAGCGGCTACAAGAGTACATGGGTCCAATGTAATCGAAAAACCGACCACATTGGTCCGGCGTGGAGCGAGTGGGCCCAATGTAATCGAAAAACCGACCACATTGGGCCAGCGTGGAGCGAGTGGGCCCAATGTAATCGAAAAACCGACCACATTGGTCCGGCGTGGAGCGAGTGGGCCCAATGTAATCGAAAAACCGACCACATTGGGCCAGCGTGAGGCGAGTGAGTCCAATGTGGTCGAAAAACCGACCACATTGGTCCGGCAGAAGGTGGCTCAGCGCTATCGGCCATATCACCCGCCCGCCAGGGGACGTTGTTCCTGATCATGCTGGCCGCTACTTACTCCCCGCCTCCCACCGCAGATTCCAGTGGTAGCGCTGGTCCAGCTCCTCGTGCCCGCTGAAATACTCTACAAGCCGTTCCACGCTGAAGCTTCCGTCTGGCTGGCTGCGGAGCATGGCGATGGCGCACATTCCCTTATCGTTGTTATGCTCGTCCAGCTGCACCTTAATCTCCGGCCCGCCCTGCTGGCTGATGGTTATAACGGCGCCGGCTTGCGACCAGTTCGTAACACCTTCATAGATAAAAGCAAAGATGACGATCCGGCTGATCTCGGACAGGTGATGGCCGTTAATCCGCAGATTCTCGCCTGTGGCGATGGAGCCGGTGCGGTCATCCCCGTCTAGGAGGATGTAGGGCGGCCGGTTCAAGCTGCCGAACGATTCGCCGAGCGCCTGGACCGTACCCTTAAGGCCGTTCTTCAGCTCGAACAGACAGCCGAGGTCCAGGTCAATGCCTCTGCTTCCGAACCACCCGGAGGATGGAGTCTGAAGCCAGTTAAGATTGATAAGAATCTCTCCTGCGGCTCCTGCTCCCTGCTGGAGACGGAGGGTCTCCCCGTGCCGCTTGAGTACGATGGTGTCCGGGTTCAAGGGCGAAGCGGAAGGAGCGGCTGGTGCTGCGGGAGGCGATGAATCGACCGGCTTAGACCGTGACCGCAGCTCCGGAAGAACAAAGGGGGAGTTGCGGGCGGGTTCGGCTGTTCTGGAAGCTTGAACAACGGGCAGGATGTCCTTGACCTGTATTCCGTAGCTGTGGCAGAGCGCGGCTAAGCCTCCCGCATAACCGGAGCCGACCGCGCTGAATTTCCATTCGTTCTGATATCTGTAGATCTCCCCTGCTACAATGGCCGTCTCCACGGAATAACCGCCGCCCAGGCGGTACTGGAGGAGCTCGGTTCCATCCGCAGCGTTCATAATGCGCAGATAGGGATCGGAGAGCAGCGAGAAGCTCTGCTGTCTTGATTCCGCCTCATAGATCGTCAGGGCAAAGGCAATCCGCTCAACCTCCGCAGGAATTAGACTAAGCTCTACAGCAATTTGTGTATCGTCAGCGGGTCCGCTATGGACTCGTTGTGCGGGCGGCATTATCACTACAGACTGGTCCGGGGCCGCAGGATTGCCATAGAAAATAAGATCCTTCTCTGTTGCAACCTTCTGCGACGCGGTAAGTAAAAAAACGGAGAAATCAATCTCGACCCCAGCTCTTGCATCACTCCAGCCCATGCCTACGATGATGCGGCCGAGGAGAGGATTGTCTTTGGTTAAGTTGCATTTTTGCCCCTTGATAAGCTCAAGTGTCATGAGAACCAGCCTTTCCTATGAGTAGTTCAAGCATGTATAAGTGCGGGTGGCAGACTCAGAATCTGCCCCGGCTTCCGGCATCCAGATTGGGACCATTCAGATCCGTCAGGCGCTCCAGGGATTGCTCGTAGATCCGTACAATATCCTGTATCTTCTGGAACTCGGGGTCCGAGGGACCGAGGTTGTCCATGAACATGCGCTGTAGAATTTCTTGGTAAAAGGAGATACGGCTCCCCACCAGCTTGCATTCGTAGTCAATGACCTCTTCAATCGAGTGCTGCTGAACGAATTCCATCAGGTCGTCTGCAGGATTACCGCGTGACTCGCGTTCATTGCGTGCGGCAACCGGCGCGCTGACATTATCCAGATTGACCGTGGAGCGTATGTCGGTGAACAGAATCCCCTCCTTGGCCAGCATCACCTGAAAAGGCTTGTGCTTGAACAGCTCCTGCGCAACCAGCGTACACATCGCCTGATTCCTCAGCAGCATCCCGTCAAACGGATGAAGCACCCAACCGCTGTCGTCCCGGAACAGGTTGAATGTAAAATACTCACCCCCATACTCATATCTCAAGTTGATCGCTGTCTCAGAAGTAAGCTCGTATTGAAATGCATCCATTCTATTGCACGCCTCCTGCTTCTACTTTGGATTTCTATTAGCATAGCAGAAAATGGGGAATCTTGGAGAGAGGATTTTAGCCTAAATGAAAGAACCTCTTGCGCCGCAAGAGGCTCTTCTATTCGTTATCAATCCGTCTTCACGCCAAAGGAGGTAACTGCAGAGTTGCACACAGCCCTTCCCCCGTAGGGCTCTCCAGAACAAGCTTGCCCTTATGGGCTTCGGCGATGCGTGCGACCATCGGAAGGCCAAGCCCGTGGCCCTGCCGGACGGGGCGGGTCCGCTTCCCGGAGTAAGGTAACAGGACCAGCTCCGGCAAAAGCTCTGCCGGAACCCCTGGCCCGTCATCGGATACAGATAGACAACATTCCGGCTCCTCCGGGCTGCGGGAAACCGTTACCGTAATCCGGCACCCATCCGGGTTATGCCGGATGCTGTTCTGAACCAGATTGCTTACTGCACGGTAGAGCAGCTTCTCATCGCCCATTACCTGCAGGCGCTCGTCCATAATGCACAGGTCCAGTGAATAGCGCTCCTCCAGGCCGTTATTAATGAAGTCGGATACCACGGTCCGGGCCAGAGCGGATAAGCGTACCGGCTTAAGCTGCAACGGTTGCATGTCATACTCCAGCATCGAGACGAGATTCAAATCGCTGACCAGCGACCTTAGCTGCTCGCCTTGGCGGCGGATGATGGCAGCCTGCTGGCGTTGCTCTCCGGTCAGGTTGTCTTGTTCCTCCAGATTGCTTGCGTAGCCCAGGATCATCGAGAGCGGGGTGCGGATGTCATGGGAGATCCCGGCGATCCAGTTGGAGCGGGCTTCATCCCGTGATTTCAGCTGAGAGCTCCTGGTCTGCAGGGTAGCGGAAGCCGAATTAATACTCTCGGACAAATCACTGAAGAGTCCGGCAGTCTCCAGGTTAACCGGCTTGTCTTTGGCCAGGGCATGAATGCTGTTGATCAGCGGACGGATCTTGCGGATCAGCCTGGTGCCGATGAACAAGGAGAGGGCCACGGCCAGTGCCACATTGCAGATCAGGAGCAGCAGCACTCTTAAGGGAAGGGAGCGCAGCCAGTCCGTCATGTATCCGAGCTGATATTTTTCATATGAATATTTAGGATAGCCTACGACAATAAGTCCTTCTGGATGCTCCCAGATATACACAGGATATTCCAGCAAGTAGTAGCGTGAGAACTTCGCCACCTCTACGATGTTGTAAGCGTGCGGAATCTCCGGCGGCAGCTGCTCACTCCATGTCACCTTGCCTTCCGCGTTCAGCAGCATAGCCCAGGCCCGGTTCTGCTGAAGCAGGGCACCCCCCTTGGGATTAAGGGAATACTTGCCGTCAGACCCTTGCAGAGCTGAGGATATCTCCCGCACAACCTTTTCCGGTGAAGCCTCCTGATGCGTTTCCTTGAAGATCAGGGAACCCAGCAGAATCAGATTGAACAGGAGCAGAAGCGTAGAGACCAGCAGGGTAGAACCTACGAATTTGCGTAAAATCCGGACCGCACTGTCCATTAGAGCGCCTCCTGCACCAAGAGCTTATACCCAAGCCCTCTGACCGTCAGCAATTGTACCGGCTTCGAAGGATCGGCTTCGATCTTCTCGCGGATACGCCGGATATGTACCATTAAGGTATTCTCATACCCGTAGCTGTCATCTCCCCATACCGCCAGGCAGAGAGCATCGCTGGTCACAATCCGGCCGCGGTTCTCATAGAGCTTGACCAGAATGGCGTGCTCTTTAGCCGTCAGAGGCAGCTCCTGGCCGTCTCTTCGTACCACAGCGCTGTTCAGATCCACCACTTGCTCTCCTGACCTGAAGACAGGCAGCCGTTCTGGAATCGGCGAGGCATATACCCGCTTCAGCACAGCCGTCAGACGCAGCATTAACTCCCTCGGCAGAAATGGCTTAACGATATAATCATCCGCCCCCAGTCCCAGACCCAGCAGCCTGTCCTCATCTTCACCTCGCGCAGACAGGAATAGTACCGGCATATCAGAGAAGGTGCGTATGGCGGAGAGAAGCGAGAACCCGTCCCCGTCCGGCAGCATCACATCCAGAATGGCGATATCCGGTTTTTCCTGGCGGCATATGGCGAGGGCACTGCTATAATCTCCAGCCGCATAGATGCGGTAATACCCTTCTTTTCGTAAAAAAAGCTCGATCATCTCACGTATTTTTGGCTCGTCCTCAACGATCATTATTTTGCGGTTCTTCATGTTATTCAATCGTCATCACCCATGAATTAGTATACACGATCAGGCGGGGAAGAATGGGAGGTGCCGGCGTATTTAAGGTAGGCGTAAGGTTATCTTCAGCCTGGAGCAAGAGAAGGCCTCTATGCTGGGAAGCAAGAGCTAACTTGAGAGAAATGGAGCTGAACTGAAAACCTATGAACACTCATCCAATTATCGAGACAAGACAATTAACCAAAACCTATGGGGGAACGCCCCGGGTGGATCAAGTAAATCTGAAGGTGCAGCAGGGAGAGATCTTCGGCTTCCTCGGTCCGAATGGAGCAGGGAAGACGACTACGCTCAAGATGCTGCTGGGACTGGTGCAACCCACCCAAGGAACCGTTAAGCTGTTCGGCCAAGAGCTGCGGAGCCACCGGCTGGAGATTCTGAACCGGACGGGTTCGCTGATTGAGTCGCCTTCCTATTACGGACATCTGACGGGCCTTGAGAATCTGAAAGTCATGCAGCGGCTGCGCAGCCTGCCCGCTAAGAATATCGATAAGGTCCTGCAGATTGTCCGGCTGGACAATCACCGGCACAAGCCTGCCGGGCAGTATTCGCTCGGAATGAAGCAGCGCCTGGGTCTGGCGATGGCCTTGCTGGCTTTCCCGAGCCTGCTGATTCTGGACGAGCCTACGAATGGGCTCGATCCTGCGGGGATCGGAGAGATCCGGGAGCTGATTAAATCCTTGCCTGCCCAGTATGACATGACGATTGTGGTATCCAGCCACCTGTTGTCGGAGATTGAGCAGACTGCTACCTCGGTTGGCATCATCAGTGACGGCAAGCTGCTGTTCCAGGGGGCGATGGCTCAGCTTCAGGCGCAGAACCGGGCGGCGGTTCACTTTCGGATCGATGATCCCGCCCGGGCAGTCCGGATACTGTCGGAGCACGGGTATAGGCCCATAATGCAGGAGCAGCAGCTGGTGTTCAGTGCCATGCCGGACTCTGAGGTGGCCCGGGTCAATGAGATTCTGGTGTCCGGCCAGATTGCTGTGAGCCGGATCGTGGAGTCGAGGAAGAGTCTGGAGGATATCTTCTTGGATCTCACCGGAAAGGAGCGAAGCCTGTGATGAAAGCCTTGTTCCTGGAATACTACAAAATCCGGCGGAGAAAGGTATGGGCGATGCTGACCCTCTTTCTGGCCGCCGAGCTGGGCTGGGCGGCCATGTCCATGAGCATCTCGATCTCGCGGAGTGCAGACAATGCTACCTGGGAAGCGCTGATTTTCAGCCTTTCGTCCATGAACGGGCTGTTCCTGCCGATTCTGTCGGCGATTGTGGTGTCAAGGATTTGCGACATGGAGCATAAAGGGGATACCTGGAAAATGCTGATGACTACTTCTGTCGGACGCCAGACGGTGTATGCCGCCAAATTCGTCTGTGCCGGAAGTCTGATCCTTTACGGCATTCTGGCCCAGGTTGTTTTTATTGCCGGCTTCGGTATGTTCCATAGACTCGCAGAACCGCTTCCGGCAGGCCTGCTGCTGCAGTTCACTGCGGGTACTCTGATTGCCAGTCTGCTGATTATTGCGATGCAGCAATGGATATCGCTGGCGGTGAAGAATCAGGCATTTGCCCTGTGTCTTGGCATGCTGGGCGGGTTCCTGGGGACGACCGCAAGCTTGTTCCCTGCCGCTGTCCGTCAGTTAGTCGTCTGGTCTTATTATTTGGATCTCAGTCCGGTGACTTATGTGTATAAGGCTTCATCAGGAACCTATGCTACCGGAAGCATGCCTCTGATTCAGTTAAGTGCAGCTCTGATACTGACACTGGTTCTGTATGTTGCCGGGAATACCCATGTCTCCAAACAATCGGTCTAAGGAGGAGAACTTATGCTTAGAAGTGTTGCTGCCGAATGGCCCAAGCTGCGCCGCTCGCGGATGGGACTGGTGCTGGTCAGTCTGCCTGTGGTCAGCCTGATGATCGGCTGTGCTAATTTTGTGATGAACCGGGAGGCCTTGCAGGGAGAGTGGTATAGTCTATGGACTCAGGTAAGCTTATTTTATGGAGAGTTCTTCCTGCCGATTCTGATTGCCATCTGCTGCGCGTTTGTCTGCCGGCTGGAGCATGCGAACCGGAACTGGAATATGATTCTGGCTGCTCCAGTATCCGTAACCAGTCTCTTTATAGCCAAGCTTGTTATTGTGGGCATGCTGATTGCCGGAGCGCAGGCGCTATTCCTTCTAATGTATTGGGCGGCAGGACAGATGCTGTCTATGACGGGGGATTTTCCAATGGACATCATCGTGTGGACCCTGCGCGGCTGGGTGGCTTCGCTGAGTATTGCTGCCCTGCAGCTCGGCTTGTCCATCCGTATCCGCAGCTTTGCAGCGCCGATCGGAATCAGTCTATGTGCGGTTTTTGTCGGGCTGGGCCTGTATGTGCTCAAGCTGGGGCTGCTGTTCCCATATTCGCTGCTGACCATTGGCATGGGCGTGCTCACCCAGCGCGGACTGACAGCTATGGAGAATCTGCTATTCTTCCTGATGAATGGAGTCTACCTCGTAGTTCTGTCAGTCTGGTCGATCCGCAGATTGAGGTATAAGGATGTAGGCTGATGCGGTAGCGGGCAGGCGTAGGAAGCATTAAGCAGCGTTAAGCAGCAGAAAGCGGAGGCCGGGGGCCTCCGCTTATCTTTCGTACCCTATGAGGAAATGATGTGGAGGACCCGCTCGAAACGCGCGCGTCTTCTTATTTGCTCATATCGTAATCCGGCATTCCAATGGTAGAGAACCACTGACGGATCTGCTCCTGGTCCTTGGAGAAGGTAAGGCCCAGCTGAAGCAGGATTCTTGCCTTTTGCGGGAGTAAATCGCCTGCACCGATGATGCCTTTGGCGCCTGTGTCATATACTGCGCCTGAACCCGCGCGTGTTGCACTTACGAATAAGACGCCCTTCTCGATAGCCGCCGTACGGGCTGCCTGCTGTGCGGTGGAGATGCCTCCTGCGCCGTGACCCGCAGTTACGATCCCCTTAACCCCTTCATTAGCCAAGGCCGTAATGGGCGCAGCGGAGGCTTCTGTATAACTATACACAACATCGACTTTCGCCAAATCCTCCGGCTGGATGGTGCTGAGATCAAAAGGAGTCTTCCACTTCTCCGTACCGGCATCCCTGACGCGGGCTGGAGCACGAACCGCACGTATCCGGTTCTCGTCTACCGTTCCCAGAGCGCCGTACCGGCCCCCGTCAAAGGTATCCAGGCGCAGCGCATCGGTCTTGGTAACTTCCCGGGCTGCAAAGAATTCATCATTCATCATCAAAACTGTACCATAGTAAGTGGTTTTCTGGCTTGCAGCCAGTCGGATTGCATTCAGCAGATTAGCTTCCCCGTCAAAGGAGATCGTATTGGATTGTCGCATGGACCCGGTGAAGATAACAGGCTTGGGACTGCGGACAGTGAGATCAGTCCAGTAAGCCAACTCTTCCATGATGTTGGTGCCGGTAGTAACAACTACAGCATGAACAGCCGGGTTGGCCAGTTCCTTGTCGATAGCGATGGTAAGGTTGTATAAGTCCTTGGAGGTGGTTTGCGCCGAGCTGATATTGCTTAGCTCAGTACTGGTGACATTGGCTATTTTGGATAGCTCGGGCTGTAGTCTTTGGATAATATCATTAATGGATACCTTTGGCGTGCCATACGTCTGAAACAGCTCTCTGGAAGGAGAAGTGGAGGTGATGGTTCCCCCGACACCGACCACTACGACATTCGGTATGATTCTCCCGGGAGTGGTGACTTCGGCGGCCTTCGTGACGGAAGGAAATGACAACGCGATGAAGAGAACAAGCAGGGCGGTGAAGAGACGTTGACTTCTTTGGAGAACAAGATTCATAAATGACCTCCTCTAATTTGATTTCTGTGTAAGTATATATGACATTCTTCATAATTGTCAAAATTATAATTTAACTTTTATGTAAAATTAATTCATAAATATGCATAAAAATTTAGATAAATTCGATTTTGTGTAATTATATATAACATAATTATGACGTAATCCAATTGTTTCGGTTAAGATGGTCAATAGTGGTGTTGATGATAATCCACTCTACTCAAATGTTAGTTAACATAACTTATATTGTTATTTTAGTTGCGAATTTTAGATGATTTTGTCGAATAATAGGATTTTAAAGAAATTTGAAGCTGCTAAAATAGACCTATATCCAGATAAGGGGTGAATGAAAATGAAAAAGTGGTTGAAGGTGTCACTTATTATGACAATGATGGTGGTTGTGCTCTCGGCGTGCGGAGGAAACAAAGCGAATGAAGGCGCGGCGGGCGGCAGCTCGGACAAGCTGGTAGTCTACACCCCTAATAGTGAAGCGATGATTAACGCACTTATTCCGGCCTTTGAGAAGCAGACGGGCGTTACTGTAGAGCTGGTATCGGCGGGCAGCGGTGAGCTGATCAAGCGGATTCAGTCCGAGAAAACAAACCCGTATGCCGACGTTATGTTCGGTGGTGCTTATGCTCTGTTCAATGATAATGCGGACCTGTTCGAAGAATATGTATCTTCTAATGATAAGGATCTGTTGCTGGGACACACGAATACGACAGGGATCATGACCTCTTATGTCTCTGACGGCAGTGTGCTGCTGGTGAACACGAATCTGGCAGGCGACATTCCGATTAAGGGCTATGCGGATCTGCTTAATCCGGCGCTGAAGGGCAAGATTGCCATGGCAGACCCGGCGAACTCCAGCTCGGCATTTGCTCAATTAACGAATATGCTCAGAGCGATGGGCGGCGATTATACCTCAGAGGCTGGCTGGGATTATGTGGCTAAGCTGCTGGAGAATCTGGATGGCAAAATTGCCGGCGGCTCCAGCAAAGCGCACAAGAGTGTCGCGGACGGCGAATATGTGGTGGCGTTGACGTACGAAGATCCGGCAGTCAGCTATGTCAGAGACGGAGCCCCGGTCAAGGTCGTGTATCCCGAAGAGGGAGCGGTATTTCTGGATGCGGTAGCGGGAGTGGTCAAAGGCTCTCCGAATCAGGAGAACGCCAAGAAGTTCATTGACTTCCTGATTTCCAAAGAAGGACAGGATGCACTGGGGAAAGAGACCACGAACCGTCCATTGCGGTCGGATGCGGTAATTGGAGACTTCATGACACCGATGGATCAGATCAAGGTGATTGATGAGGATGTGGCTTATGTTGCCGAGAATAAGGCAGTGATTGTGGAACGTTACAACGAGTTGTTTACGAGTATTGCTAAATAACCCTGGCTACAGAGCAGCTAAATAGAGAGAAGGCGGGTGTGCAACATGAGCGTCGCAATATCCTTCAAGAATATTGTCAAAAAATATGGCGACACCACCGTGATCCCCGAGCTGTCCTTGAACATCCAAAAGGGTGAGTTCTTCACCCTTCTGGGTCCTTCGGGCTGCGGGAAGACGACACTGCTGCGGATGGTGGCCGGCTTCAACAGTATTGAAGGCGGGGATCTCGGCTTCAACGATAAAGTCATGAACAACGTCCCTCCGGGCAAACGGAACATCGGAATGGTCTTTCAGAATTACGCCATTTTCCCCCATCTGAGCGTATCGGAGAATGTAGCCTTCGGGCTGGAGAACCGTAAGGTGGGCAAGGAGGAGCGGCAGCGCAGAGTCGCGGAGATTCTGGATACGGTGCAGATTGAAATTTACAAGAACAGAATGCCCAAAAATCTCTCAGGCGGTCAGCAGCAGCGCGTAGCCCTGGCCCGTGCCATCGTTATTAATCCCGATGTACTGCTGATGGATGAGCCGCTGTCCAATCTGGACGCGCAGCTCCGCGTGGATATGCGCAATGCCATCAAGCGTATCCAGCGCGAGGTTGGAATTACGACAGTCTACGTCACCCATGATCAGGAAGAGGCGATGGCGGTATCCGACAGGATCGCGGTGATGAAGTCCGGTATCATCCAGCAGGTGGGAACACCGCGGGATATCTATCAGCGTCCGGCCAATCTGTTCGTTGCCACCTTCATCGGGCGGACCAATGTTATGGACGCGAAGCTGGAGAGGGGAGCCGGAGGCAGCATGGTTCTTCGTGTGGGTAACAGCTATTCACTGGAGGTTCCGGGGCTGCAAGAGGAATTGTTATCCGCTGCAACGGCAGAGGTGAAGGTCTCCGTGCGGCCGGAGGAATTCGTGCTGGCTGGAGACGGGGCAGGCCTTCCGGGAACCGTGGTGAACAATGTGTTCCTGGGGCTGAACACCCACCTGGTGGTGGCGCTTGAGAACGGACAGGAGGTGGAGGTCATCCAGCAGTCGGCTTCCACTCAGGCGGTGGAGATCGGACAGCAGGTGACGCTTGCCATTCTCCCGGAATCGGTCAATGTTTACGATCAATCCGGGGAACGCAATCTGAACCGGGGGATTCGGCTATGAGCGGCCGGATGAAGCGCTGGGATATCTGGTCGCTGATTACCTTTGTTATTTTTGTAGGGTATCTGGTATTCCTGGCCCTGCCCTTGTTCATGCTATTGATAAAAAGCTTCTTCGACAGCAACACCGGAGACTTCTCGCTCGCCTACTTCCATAAATTCTTCAGCAAAGCCTATTATATGAACGCAGTATGGAATAGCATCAAGGTCACGGTAAGTGTTACCCTGCTGTCTATCCTGGTCGCTGGCCCGCTGGCCTACATTATGACCATTGCCAGAATCAAAGGCAGCGCTGCGGTGCGGATTCTGATTCTGATCTCCTCCATGTCCGCTCCGTTCATCGGTGCATATGCCTGGATTCTGCTGCTTGGACGCAGCGGGGTGATCACTGCCTTCATGTCCCGGGTATTCGGGTTCACGATGCCTGATGTTTACGGCTTCTCCGGCATTCTGCTGGTGCTGACGCTTCAGTTGTCTCCGCTAATCTTCATGTATGTATCAGGGGCGCTGAAGAATGTGGACAACTCCCTGATGGAAGCGGCGGAGAGCATGAACTGCACGGGGCTGCGCAAAATGTGGAAAATCCTCGTGCCCCTGATTACGCCGACACTGCTCGCCGGAGGGCTGCTGGTCTTCATGCGGGCGTTTGCGGATTTCGGCACACCTATGCTGATCGGCGAAGGCTACCGGACCGTGCCTGTCCTGATTTTCAATGAATTCATCAGTGAGGTCGGGGGAGATGACGGCTTTGCTGCGGCGATCAGTGTCATTGTTGTGTTGTTCGCGGTCGCGGTATTCCTGCTCCAGAAGTATGTGGCGAACCGGAAATCGTACAGCATGAGCGCGCTGAATCCAATTGAACCGAAGAAGCTGAAGGGATGGGCCAATCTGGCGGCCCACGCCTACGTATATCTGTTCACGGTACTGGCGCTGATGCCGCAAGTCTATGTAGCGTATACCTCCTTCCTGAAGACCTCCGGCAAAATATTCGTCGACGGCTATTCTCTGGACAGCTACCGGGCGGCCTTCTCCAAAGTGGGAGATGCGATCTACAACACCTTCATGATGGCCAGCATCACCATTGTGATCATTACGCTGGCGGCTGTACTGATTGCCTACGTTACAGTAAAACGCAAAGGTGCGGGGGCAAATGTCTTGGATACCTTCACCATGCTGCCTTATATCGTACCAGGCTCGATTCTGGGGATTGCCCTGCTCGTGACCTTCAATAAAGAACCGCTGGTGCTGAGCGGCACGGCTGTGATTCTGATTGTTGCTTTTGTCATCCGGCGACTGCCTTACACGATCCGCTCCAGTGCGGCTGTGCTCCATCAGGTGAATGACAGCATAGAGGAGGCGGCGATCAGTCTCGGAGCCTCTACCCTGCGGACGTTCTTCAAAATAACCGTGCCGATGATGATCTCCGGGGTATTCGCCGGGGCAATTATCAGCTGGATCAGCATTATTACAGAGCTTAGCACCTCGATTATTCTGTATACAGGGAAGACCCGGACGATGACCGTAGCGGTCTACACTGAGGTGGTGCGCGGCAATTATGGGGTGGCTGCTGCCTTATCGACGCTGCTGACGGTAATCACTGTACTGTCCCTGCTGCTGTTCTTTAAGCTCTCCGGCAAAAAAGAAGTAACCATGTAGCTGTAGTCCGGACCCGCGCCAGCGGGTACCGGGCTTTGCTGCATCCGCTCGCCGACAGGAGGACAGGTATCGGGATGCGCCTGCCCTGGGGTATGATAGCAGGACGAATAGGAGGGGAAGGCATGAGGGCAAAAAGGAGCTTCAAGGATTCGCTGCGCAGACTGTTTTTGCTGCATACGCTTGTGCCGATTTCCATCTTGTTTGTGCTGTTCCTGATGTTCATGATGATTAATTCGCGGTTCCTGCTCATCAATCAGACGACAGAAGCGGGCAAAAAAATCAAGCTGGCAATGGAGGAAGTCTACAGCTCCTACGTGAAGGAAACGAATGAAGCCTCGGCGCTGGATTCCGTTAGGGCGTTCACAAGTGTGCAGGCCCGAGGTCCTGAGGTGTTCGAGCGGTTCTATACGTTCAATAACCGGCAGCGGGTGAAGAGTATTATGTATATTTTAGATACAGATGGAGATATTCTGGCCTCCTCTGCTAACTACGGCTCTGATTCCTCTGACCTTGCGCTTCAGGCTATCGCCCGGCGGATGCACAATCAGGGCCTGACGGAATTGGCCGAGACTAACCCTATCCGCTTCTCGCATGACCGCTATACCGCCTATACGTTTGCCAAGGCAATTAGCGGGAGCGGGGGAGTACAGGGGTATCTGATCTATCAATTGTACGAGCTGGATCTGCAGAAGCTGCTCTTCGTGCAGAATAACGAAATTGCCGTAGTCACCGATCCCTACCGGACCATTATCGCCACAACCAATAATCTGACCCAGGGGCTGATGAACAAATACAGCCTGACCAGTGATTCCAAGGGTTACGTATGGATTGATGACGGAAAGTATTACAGTAAGGAAACGTATCTCCCGTTGTCGCAATGGCGCATTTATACGTTAAGTGCCGCCGAAGGGAACCGCAGCGCCTATTTGTCTCTGGCTGTATTTTTTGCGATGGCGAGTCTGCTGCTCTGGATTGTCATTTGGTATTCGGCCCGCATTATCTCCACGCGCCAATCGAGGGCGATCGATAAGCTGATCTATGCCGTCAGAGAGCTGCAATCCGGCAATATGGATTCTTACGTCTACATCGGAACCGGTGACGAGTTCGAGACGCTGGCGAATCAGTATAACCAGATGCTTCAGCGCCTGAATGAGCTGGTCGCCCAGAATACAGAGCTGTCCGATCTGCGCAGAGTCATTGAAGTGAAGCATCTGCAATCGCAGTTTCATCCGCATTTCATATTCAATGTACTGGAGACGCTCCGCTATGCCATTATCGTGGATAATCAGCTTGCCCAGGATATGGTGCTTACGTTGTCCCGCCATCTGCGCTACAGTATAGGCAATGAGCAGGATCATGTAGTGCTCGGGAGTGATCTGGAATATATAGCAGGCTATATGAAGCTCCAGCAGATCCGCTTCAAGGACAGGCTCCATTACCGCGAGGAGGTCGATCAAGCGGCCCGGACGGCGCTCGTACCCCGGCTGATGCTCCAGCCGGTGATTGAGAATACGATTAAGTACGGCTACCGCCAGCGCCAATCGGTAGCGGTTACGGTGCTGGGCTGGGTAGAGGGGAAGGATCTTATCCTTGAGGTGAAGGATAATGCCGGAGGAATGAGCAGGGAGCGGCTTGCGGAGGTGCAAGCAATCATGCATTCACAGAATAACCGTGCCCCGCATATCGGGCTGCATAATCTGCACAGGCGGCTTGTGCTGATGTACGGCGACCGTTACGGTATTGAGGTGGATAGCACGCAGGGAGAAGGCACAGTCGTTACATTCAGATTGCCATACCGGAAGGAGGAGACAGATGTTCAAGGTGCTGCTGGTAGAGGATGAGGAGATGATCCGCAAGGGGCTGCGGTTCACCTTCGATTGGATGGGAGCCGGCTGTGTCGTGGTCGGGGAAGCCGAGAATGGCGAGGACGGACTGCGCCAGATCGCCGAGCTCCGGCCGGATATCGTCATTGTTGACGTGAATATGCCGCTGCTGGACGGAATTGGTATGATTGAGCAGAGTGTAGAGGAAGCCGATTGCAGCTACATTATCCTGTCCGGCTACGATGAGTTCAGGCTGGCTAAGGATGCCATCCGGCTTGGGGTTACCGAGTACCTGCTGAAGCCGCTGGAGCAGGAGCAGCTACTCGCTGCACTGGAGCGGGCCAAGGGGCAGCTAGCGATGAAGCGGCAGTACTCGGCTGTGCTGACATCAGGCGCTGCTAACGGGGAAGCGCTACAAGCTTCTGTCGTTAAGCTCCCCGGGAAATCGTCCCGTTACGTGTCGAGGATGATCCGGTATGTTCAGGAGCATTATGCGGAGAAAATCGGGATTAAGGATCTCGTGGAAAGCCTGGGAGTAAGCGCCACTTACTTGAATCAGAAGTTCAAAAGCGAAACGACCTATACCTTCAACGATTTTCTGAACCGTTACCGTATACAGAAGGCGATGGATCTGCTGCGCAGCGGAGAGGATAAGGTGTATGCCATTGCCGCCGATGTCGGCTATAAAGATTACAAATACTTCATTGCAATCTTCAAGAAGTACGCAGGCTGCACACCCAGCTACTACCAGGAGCGGTACGGCCTTGGACAGAACAGCGGGGAAGCGGCAGGGGACAGTCACACAAAACAGGCAGACTAAGGGGCGGCGGTAAGCGCCGCTTCTCAGTCTGCCTAAGTGTAACCTGTCATTAAGCTGAGAGCTACTTTGTCTCCAGATAAGCGATACCCAGTGCTCCAGTGACCGGATTGCGGTAGGTCTCACACTCCACATCGAAGACCTCGCGGATTAATTCCTTCGTTAGAATATCCTCAGGGACTCCGCTGGCTGCGACCCGGCCTTCCTTCATAACATACAGATAGTCGCAGTATTCAGCGGCCAGGGTGAGATCATGGAGGGCGGCGAGAATGCCGATATCCAGCTTTCGGACGATATTCAGAATCTGCAGCTGGTATTTGATATCCAGATGGTTGGTCGGTTCGTCCAGAATCATGAATTCCGGCTGCTGGGCCAGCACACGCGCCAGAATGACACGCTGCTTCTCGCCGCCGGATAAGGAGTTATAGCTGCGGCCTGTGTGCCCCTCCAGATTGACCTTGCGGAGTGCGGCCGAGACAATGTCAGCGTCCTGCTGGCTGTCGTTTTCCAGCATGCCTTTATGGGGTGTCCGGCCCATTGCCACCATCTCACGAACGGTGAAGTCGAAGCTCAGCTCGTTGAACTGGCCGACTACGCCCAGCTTCCGGGCAACAAGCTTTGGGCTGGCCTTGATCACATTAAGCTCAGAGAGGAAGACCTCTCCATGACGGGGCTTGATGACTTTGTAGATGCTTTTGAGCAGCGTCGATTTGCCGCAGCCGTTCGGGCCGATCAGACCGACGAATTGCTTATTTTGCACCCTCAGCGAGACCTCCTGCACAATCTTCGCCTCACCGAAAGAGACGCTTAGCCGTTCAACATTCAGATTCATCAGCTTTTCCCTCCGAAGGCGTAGCCTTTTCTAATCAGCATGTACATGAACATCGGCGCTCCAATCAGGGCGGTAATGATCCCGATCGGCAGCTCCACATTCGGTACGATGGTCCGGGCAATGACGTCCGTCCAGATCAGGAAGATCGCTCCGAACAGAATCGACGCCGGCAGCAGCCTGCGGTGGTCCGAGCCTACCAGTCCCCGCACCAGATGGGGGATAATCAGTCCCACGAAGCCGATCATCCCGCAGCTTGCTACCATAACGCCGGTAATCAGTGCTGTGAGAATCATGTAGACTCTGCGGTAGGCACCCAGATGAATGCCCAGCGTAACCGCCGCCTCATCTCCTAGCAGCATGGCATTCAGCACACGGAACTGCGAGAGGAACAGGATAACGGCGAGCAGGACGGTGACCGAGATCAGCGGCAGCTTGTCCCAGCTGGAGGCGGCCAGGCTGCCCATCGTCCAGAAGGTAACTGTCTTAATGCCTTCGGCATTGTTCGCGAAATAGACAATGAAGTTGGCAAAAGCGGTACATAGAGCGTTAATGACCATCCCGGCCAGCACCAGCTTGACGGAGGTCATTTTGCCGCCCGCACTGGCAAGTGTGAGGACTAGCAGAGAAGCGCCAACCGCTCCTGCAAAAGCCCAAAAGGCGACTCCCGACTGGCCGAGCAGCCCCATCGAGCCGAAGCCGATCAGGATGGCGAAGGTTGCGCCCAGCGAAGCGCCGGAGGAGATACCGAGTATGTATGGATCAGCCAGGGGATTCTGTACTGCCGCCTGCATGATCGTCCCGCACAGCGTAAGTCCGGCGCCGATGAACATCGCCATCAGGACACGCGGGAAGCGGATTTTCCAGATAATATCCACGAAAGAACCGTTCGTCAGCTCCTGCATATCTCCAATCTGGATGCCTGTGATGTGATGAAGCAGAATCCGGTAGGATTGGGAGACAGGAATGTCCACCTGGCCGAAGGAGACCGCAGCCCCGGCAGACAGCAGGGTGATAATGAACAGGACGCCTATAACAGCCATGAAGCCGTAACGGGAATGAATGAGAGATTGCTTAGGCTGTGAAGGTATGGCTAGATCAGTATGCATGACAATGGGAAGGCTCCTTTACATTAAAAGATTAGTATGGACGGACTCATCAGAAGACACTGTGAGCAGGATATCGTAGCATGTTTTTAAATATAAAGGATATTGAGAACGATTGTCAATGATAATAATTCTCATTGACATGTGATCCAACTTTCTATATTCTACGGAGGTATCCCCTGCAAGGCTATGGGCTTAATGCCCTACCCGCAGGATAACTAACATACATACAGAAAAGGGGACCTAAGAGAATGAAGAAAGTATTCAAACGATATGTACCGCTGCTGGCGGTTCTGGTGATGGCGGTCATGCTGGCAGCTTGTTCTTCCAATGCAGGTAATGAGAAGGAAGCGGCGGCAACGGCTGCACCTGCATCGGCCAGTCCCGCACCGGCGGAGACTGCACAGGCAGCCAAGACGGTATATCCTCTTACCATCGAGAATCACACGAATAACGGGGAAGGCACCGAATGGACGACTAAATCGCAGACCTTCGATAAGGCTCCCGAGAAGGTAGTAGCGAATACCCAAGGTGCGGCTGAACTGCTGATTAAGCTGGGGCTTACCGACAAAATGGTTGGGGTTGCGGCTCTCTACGGTGCAGGCGATCCGGCGGTTCAAGAGGAATTCAAGAAGATTCCTGTCATCTCCCAGGACTATGCCAGTAAAGAACTCGTTGTGGGCGCAAGCCCGGATCTGGTGATGGGGCGCGGCGGCCTGTTCGCAGATGCGGATTGGGGAGTCGGGACGGTAGGCGGACTCAATGAGCTGGGCATCAAGACCTTCGTGCAGAGCACCAGTCTGCAAGGGGCAACGCTTGACAGCCTGTACAAGGATATTGAACAGCTCGGCCAGATCTTTGATGTGCAGGAGAAGGCTACTGCATATATTGCAGAGCTGAAGGAGCGTGCAGCGAAGCTGAAGGAAGGGGCAGCAGCAGGAGGGAAGACCTTTGCTTACGTCTCTGACGGGGGCAACGGCGCGATCGCTGTCTATAGCGGGAACGTGGATACTTTTGCGGGAGATGTGCTGGGACTGCTTGGACTGACCAACAGCTACGCGGATGTGACCGGTGAGATCAGCAAGGAGCAATTGATCGCGACCAACCCGGATGTCCTGCTGATTTCGGTATACACAGGCGGTATTGATGCTGACCAGTCGATAAAAGCGTTCTATGCCGATCCGTCACTGCAGAGTCTGAAGGCAATCCAGAACAAAGCGATCTATAAGATTGACTTCAACCAGTTCTGGGGCTACAGCTATTCCATCTTTGACGGGGCGGAGAAGCTTGCGTCTGAGCTGGCTGCTGCGAAGTAAGCCGGAGCTGCCTAAGAGGGCGTTACTCTATCCATAAGAGCTAATAAACATCTGGAAAACAAGCAGCCTGAGCGGTCACGGTAAAGTGACGGTTCAGGCTGTTTGTTGGTTTATGCTTGTGCACTCTCATAAATATTCATGACCACCTGCTGAATCGGCAGCTCCTTGACCGAAATATCCGAGAAGCCGTGCTTGCGGGAGATATTCTCGATGAACTCGCTGATCGAGATGCTGGCGGTGTCCACCTCCAGCGTAACCTGGAAGTCTGACGGCCGCTCAACCACCTTGGTGTAATCGTTGTCGAAGGGGGTGTTCTGCACAGACTCTACAAAGGTAAAGCTGACCTGCTTCTTCTCTCCCAGAAAGACTTTAAGCCGCTGCAGCGAATCATCGAACACCTTCTCGCCATGGTTAATGACGATGACCCGGTGCGCCAGCTCCTCCACATCCTCCAGATCATGGGTAGTCAGGATACAGGTCATATTCAGCTTCTTGTTCATCTGGCGGATGAATTCGCGGATCTTGACCTTGGCGATCACATCCAGCCCGATCGTCGGCTCATCCAGGAACAGGATGTCCGGCTGGTGCAGCATGGCCATGACGAATTCGCATTTCATGCGCTCGCCCAGCGACAGCACCCGGGTAGGCTTCTCAATGACCTCGGAGATTTCCAGCAGCGCCGCGAGCTCCTCCAGCCGATGATTGAAATCCGGGGTGGAGATTCCGTAGATGGCCTTGTTCATATTGAAGCTGTCGATGGGCGGAATATCCCAGATGAGCTGGGATTTCTGGCCGAAGACAGCTCCGATTTTGCCGACATACCGCTTCCGGTCACGGGCCGGGGAATAGCCGAGGACCGAAATCTCCCCGCTTGTCGGGTAGAGTGCGCCGCAGAGCATTTTGATCGTCGTCGATTTGCCGGCCCCGTTAGGCCCCAGCATGCCGCAGATTTCGCCCTGCTCAATGGCAAAGCTGATATCGTTCACAGCCTGGACCGAGACTTCTTCACGCTTGAAGAAGCTCCTGAAGGTCTGCCCCATGCCTGCGCCCCGCTTATAAGTGGTGTATGTCTTCGTTAAATGCTTCACATCTATAACCGGCATCAGCCGCCAACCCCCTCATATAATCTGATCATGTGCCGGTAGACCCAAATGCCTGCCCAGAGAAAGACAAAGCAGGGCAGTATCGCTGCAAAATCACTGGCTCCTACCCGGCCAAGCAGCGCCGAGGCCGGGAGGAAGCCGACCATGCCCACAGGAATGATCATCGTCGCTGCCGCCTGCACCGCCTTCGGGAAGATCGGCAGCGGATACTTGCCGACACTCAGTACACTGTCGGCCAGCTCGGAAATCCGCGAATTGCCCACCCACTTGAACGACATCGCCGCCATCATCAGTGATAATCCGGCCAGGACTGCCGTTCCGGCGAAGAACATGCCTGCGAATTGCAGCCAGGCTAAGGCCGGAATCGCGCCTACATGCCAGGCGGAGAACACGAATAACGCCGCTCCGCCCAGGAACAGCCCGGCACTTTCGGTGGAGAAGGTCGTAGCCACAAGGTAGAACAGCGGATTCAGCGGCTTAAGCAGCACTACCTCGAAGCTGCCCTCCCGGACATGCGACATGGTGGTCCACATGACCCCTCCGAAGACAAGGCTGGAGAGGCCGCTGGACATCGTGAATACGGACTGGATCAACAAGACCTCGTATAAGCTCCAGCCGGGGAAGCTGGTGCCTGCCCGGTAGATCAGCAGGGTCACCAGCGGAAACAGTATATTACCGATGAGGGTAATCAGACTGCTGACGATGAAGTTCATTCTATAGGCCGAAGCCGTCTGCACGGCGGAGTACATGCACTGCTTGTATACCTCTACATACCTTTTCATGTCAAGAATGTTCCTTTCTTCGGGGCATTCATTCACGCGCCGACCGCAGTAAACTGCTTCATGGCCCGGCGGCGCACCAGCTCATTGCACCCGAACATTACCAGCACAGCCGCTCCCTGCATGCCGACAGCCTCCGGGATGGATAACTCCAGGCCGCCGAGTGAATAATGGCCGGTGAACACCATGGCAGGCATATAAGCAATGTATTGAAATGGCAGGAACAACTGGGTCACCTGCAGCCAGTGCGGGAAGAAATCCAGCGGAATCAGCGCACCTGAGAAAATCCCCGATACCAGCATGAACGCGCTACGTATGCCCCCTGACTGCACCAGCCAGAAGGAGGTGAGGCCAATCGTATAGTTGACATAGAAATTCATCAGAAAAGCGAGCAGCACGGACACTATGGTCCACGGCAGGCTTGCCGGCCGCATATCGATGCCGAAGATAAGGATAAAAATCAGCAGGCATGGCAGAAATTCAAACACGAAGCCGAGGAAGCGGTGTCCGAGCTTCTGGAACAGCGCGAAGGAACGGTGATCGACCGGACGCAGATGGAAGGTCAGAAACTTGCCGGTGCGGACAAGCATCGACAGATTCCAGTCGGCGAAATCCATGATCAGGTAACCAATCAGCGCCGTTGCCCCGAAGTAGCGGATCATTTGCTGGAGATCAAGCCCGCCCAGTGTAGCCTGCCCTCCATAGACTGCGGTCCAGATGAAATACTGCACCATGAAATAGACAGGACCGACGATTACGGACACCAGGGAGTGGGTGCGGTAGGCACTCCACTCCTTATAGGTTACCGCCGCCACGGAGCGGCAGATCCTCCAGTTATGCTTGAGACGGTTCATCAGATCACGCCTGACCAGATAATATTGGTGACATTGAACAGCGCCTCCGCGTACCAGTTATCGTCCTTGAACGGCACGAACCATACCGCAGCAAGCTGCTCGGCAGGGTCCATCACCATACAGCAGGCTCCGGCTCCTTCATGGAAATAACTGCCCTCGGAGTAAAAGAAGGCGGGACCCTTCCGCATATCCAGTCCAATGCCGTAGCTCCGGTCTTTGACATCATTGCCCCAACAGTAGTCGGGAACCCCGTAGAGTGTACGGGTGGTGAGCTTCTCGACGGCTTTGCGGCCGAGAATGCGGGTCTCACCCAGTCGGCCCATGCCCAGCAGCATGTTGGCGAAGCGGATCAGGTCAGCCGGTGTGGAGGACAGCCCTCCGCCGGTGCTGGATACCGTCTCCCACAGCTTATCTGCCGCAGAGACCTCGGGCTGGATGCCTTGGGCCAGCTCATTCAACTGCTTCTCCCGCATTTCGTTGCGGATAATGAAGCGCCCCGCCAGCTCCGGCGTCGGCTCCCACATCGTATCCCTCATGCCGAGCGGCTTCAGGATGTTCTCCTCTATGTACTGCTCGGCGGTAACGCCAGTCACCTTCTTGATAATCTCGCCAAGAATACAGAAGCCGAAGGAGCAGTATTGCCATTCCTCGCCTACCTTCTTATTCACGCCGCAGCTCAGCGCGGCGGTGATCCAGTCCGGCTCCCCGTCCTCCGGCCTGTAGCTGTCGAAGTATTCGCCGATAAGCTGCCAATAGCTTTTGTGATAGGGAATCATGCTGCCCGCGCAGTCGGGGAACAGGCCGGAGGTATGGGTAAGCAGGCTGTAGATATCGATTTTGGCAAAGGGCTCCACGTTAAACGGTTTCAGAAAAGTGCCGACGGGAAGGTCCAGCCGGAGCACGCCATCCTCCACAAGCTTGGCTATGGCCACGGAGGTAATGGCTTTGGTGATTGAAGCAATTCTATGAACGGTAGTCGGCAACAACGGCTCCGTCCGCTCTTCGCGGTAGGAGAGGGGGCCGATGGCGCCGTGCATGAACGTCTTGCCGTATCTGGATATACAATATGAGGCGGCTTGAATCTTTTTGTCATCGATCAGTTGCTGGAAGTGGGTATGCAATACCCCGATTCTTGTTGCGTCATAATTCACCTCTGCCGGTGAGCAGTCGGTAATGCCTGGAGTGTACAGCATAAAGGTATATGCCTCCTCGAAGGTTGTGGCGCTGAGCGAACCAGCTATGCCCAGGGAAATACGCCCAGGCTTCAGTATATCTTCCATATAGTGTTAGTTACAATGGGGAGTTTGGTTTATAACCAATTTCTCCGGCTCAAAAAGAGGGGTGAACAGGACGAATAGAGAAATAAAAGCATGATAAATATTTCACAGAACGGAAGGACAATGAATCACATCATGACAACAAAGCCGTTAACCAAAAGTATTACGTTCCTGCAAGCCCTGGCCCTGGTGGTCGGGATGATTATCGGATCGGGGATTTTTTTGAAGCCCGGAATTGTATTGAATAATGCGGGTAGCCCATGGATGAGTATTCTGGCCTGGGGTGTTGGAGGGATCATTACCCTGGCTTCGGCGCTGAGTGTGGCGGAGATTGCGGCTGCCATTCCGAAGTCGGGAGGCCTATATACTTATTTAAGTGAATTGTACGGCGGGGTGTTCGGCTATCTGCTTGGCTGGGTGCAGGCGGTGATCTCCTATCCGGCTTCTGTGGCGGCGCTGGCCATTGCCTTTGCTACCTATTCCGGTTACTTTCTGCCGTTGAATGCATGGCAGCAGAAGCTGCTTGCCGTGGGCATTCTGGGCTTCATTCTGTTGATGAATGTTATAGCGACGAAGTTCGGCGGGATCATTCAGACGGTGGCTACGGTTGGGAAGCTGATTCCGGTAGCGGGCATTGTGGGCGTCGGACTGTTCTCGGATCTGGCTCCCGGCTTCGGCGGCATCGGTACAGCGGCTGCGGGTGCAGGCTTCGGGGCTGCGGTGCTCGGCACACTCTGGGCTTATGACGGCTGGATCAGCGTAACCAATATGGCGGGAGAGATCAAAGACCCGGCCAGGACGCTGCCGAAGGTCATTTCGATCGGCGTTATTTTTGTCATCGCCGTATATGTATTGTTCAATATTGCGGTGTTCCAGGCGCTGCCCTATGACCAGATTGTGTCGTCCCCGACTCCGGGAGCCGATGCGGCCGAAGCACTGTTCGGTAGCGGCGGCGGAGCCTTTATTACGGCAGGCATTATTGTCTCTGTGCTGGGTGCGCTGAACGGTTATCTCATGACCGCAGCACGGGTGCCTCAGGCGATGGGGGAGCGGGGACAGCTTCCGTTCTCCCGGGTGCTGAGCAGCATTCATCCGAAGTTCCAGACACCGGCGAATGCGCTTGTTTTTCAGAGTGTGCTGGCGGTGGTCTACATCTTCTCGGGCACCTTCAATACGCTGACGGATCTGCTGGTGTTCGTGCTCTGGATCTTCTTCACCATGGGGGTGTTCGGCGTGTTCCTCCTGCGCAGGAAGTTGCCGCCTGTACAAGGTCGTTATCGCGTGCCGCTATATCCCTTCACCCCGATCCTTGGTGTAGCAGGGGGGCTCTATATTCTAGCCAGTACAATTATCAGTGATCCGCTGCGCTCGCTTATAGGGATTGGCATCACGCTTGCCGGACTCCCCGTGTATGTGGTGATGATGCGGAAGAATCGCGTGTAGACAGCTGTTCATTGCCGGGGGTGAGAAACTTTTAATAAAACAGTTGACAGCGCCCGTTCTAAAAAGTATACTATGAAAGTACTTTTGAGCGGACGCAGTCAGCTTAGAGATCATCGTCTAGAGTAATGATACATAGACACCATACGGACTCTTAGCTCAGTTGGTAGAGCAGTAGACTCTTAATCTATTTGTCCAGGGTTCGAGCCCCTGAGAGTCCATCCCTTAAGAAACGGCAGAAATGCCGTTTTTTTGCTGTACAGGAAATTATAATTCCCCCTGTTGTGGACAAGGTGAGTCTACATTTGTGGAAAAGAGCTCTTTGAATGATTCGTAGAGTGACTTGGTTGCTGAATGGGGCTGAAGGGTCGCCGGGAGAGCAGGAGTGTATCTAATTTCATAGGTAAAAGGCTGAATGTATGCTAAAAACCGAGTACAAACGGCTGGTACAGCGGTATATGGGCCAAATGTATGTGGAAAACAGCATACATTGTGTTCACATGAGGCGTGTGGGCCAAATGAGGAGCACTAATGCATCTCATTCGGCTCAATCGCAGGTTAAATCAGCAAATCTGGTACACTAGTGCTAGTCCGTGGATGGCAAGCCCATCCGAACGCCGTTACATATGCTCCGCAAGCTGCACCTCGAACCCGTCTGGGTCCAGAATATAGAAGAAGCGCAGGCTGGGATTCGGCGCGATGGGGCCGCGGGCGACCGGGATTCCTTCCTTAGCAAGTTCGGCCATAGCCTTGTCCAGCGATGCGACCTCGAAGCCTACAGAGACTCCGCACTCCGGCTTCACCGGCGGGTCACTACCCTCTATCAGCTCAAGCTTCGGCTGCCCCTCTATCCCCAGCATGACGATCTGCTTCCCTCTGCTCTCGAATCTGCGCTCCACAGGAAGCCCTAGAATCCGGTGATAGAAATCAAGGGAAGCCTCCAGATTGCGTACCCTGAGTGTAATCCAATTCATCGTGAGCTCCATCATGATCCATCCTTTGCTGTACATTTCAATTGCTGCTAAGATAAGCTATCCGCATATTTTAACATATTTGATCAGGAGGTTATAACAATGAACATAACAACTATAGAAGCTGGCGGCACGATCATCGCTGTAGTGAGCGGCAACGAAGCCGTGGTAGGTGATGTCCAGAGTGCGCTGGATCTGTTGGCAACGGTACGCTATGAGACCGACTGTGACCGGATCGTGATCCATAAGGCGCTGCTGAGCGAGGAGTTCTTCGACCTCAAGACTCGGCTGGCCGGTGAGATTCTGCAGAAGTTCATTAACTATCAGGTGAAGGTAGCGGTGGTGGGTAATTTCAGCAGCTATACCAGCCGCAGTCTGCGTGATTTCATCTATGAATGCAACCAAGGGAAGGATATATTTTTCGTAGCGGATGAACAGCAGGCGGTTGAGCGGTTGAGCCGGGTCTAGATTCTCGCAGCGTCAGCGCTGAGAGCTGCATCCGTCAGCAGGTCCTCTATGCAGCCCATAGTGGAACCCGAAACCCCGGATATGATAAGCTCATGGAATCAGGGCAGCCCTGAACCAAGGAGGGAAAAGTTATGAGCAGCTTAATAGCAGGTGAGGTCTATTCCGGGTTTGAAGTTATACGCAAGGAGTACATACGGGAAATCGAATCCTCCGTATACACGCTGGAGCATCAGCAGAGCGGCGCACGGCTGCTCTATGTACAGAATCAGGATGACAATAAGGTATTCAGTGTCACGTTCCGGACTCCGCCTGCGGACAGCACGGGAGTGTTTCACATTCTGGAGCATTCGGTCCTCTGCGGCTCCGGCAAATTCCCGGTGAAGGAACCGTTCGTTGAGCTGCTGAAGGGCTCGATGAAGACGTTCCTGAACGCTTTTACCTTTGGCGATAAAACGATGTATCCGGTAGCCAGCCAGAATGACCAGGATTTTGCCAATCTGATGGAGGTCTATCTGGACAGCGTCTTTCAGCCGAACATTTACAGTCAGCCGGAGATTTTTGAGCAGGAGGGCTGGCACTATGAGTTGCCCAATTCCGGGGATGAGCTGATCTACAAGGGCGTTGTCTACAATGAGATGAAGGGCTCGTATTCCTCGCCGGTGACGGTGCTGATTGACCGGATCAAAAAATCGCTCTACCCGGGTACGATCTACCGTCACTCCTCCGGCGGCGATCCGCAGCATATCCCTGCATTGACCTATGAGCAGTTTCTGGAGGCGCACCGGAATTATTATCACCCCTCGAACAGTTATTTCTATCTCTATGGTGACCTGAATATCGAAGCACGGCTGCAGTTTATCCATGAAGAATATCTCAGCCGCTATACCCGTAAGGTAATGGACACTTCAATTCCGCTACAGGCCTCGACCGGCATGACCCAGCTTACGGCGGAGTATCCCATTCTGGAGACGGAAACGGCTGCGGACAAGACATACTTGAGCTTGAATTATGTAATAGGGACCTCTCTGGACCGGGAGCTGAATCTGGCCTTTGCCATTCTGAAAAGCATGCTGATGGACAGTAGCGCCGCCCCGTTGAAGCAAGCGCTGCTGGAGAGCGGTCTGGGCAAGGATGTGGTTGCTTTTTATTCAGATAGCATGGTTCAGCCTATGCTGGGTATTGCTTTGACACATTCTAACCCTGAGGCCAAGGAGGAGTTCGTGAATCTGGTCAGAGCTACCTTAAGCCGCCTTGCTGCGGACGGACTGGATGAGAAGCTGGTGCTCGCTGCGGTGAACAGCAAGGAATTTGAACTGCGGGAAGCCGATTTCAGCCAATATCCGAAGGGTCTCACCTACAATATGGAAGTGATGAAGGCCTGGCTGTATGACGGCTTGCCATCCACATATCTGGAGTATGAAGCGGCACTTACGGCGATCCGTGAACAAAGTTCGGCCCGCTATTTCGAGCGCCTGATTGAGACCTACCTGCTGAACAGTAACCACTGTAGTGTCGTTGTTCTCCAGCCCTCTCAGACTCTTGCGGGGGAAAAGGATGCGGCGGTCCGCAGCCGTCTGGCGTCATATAAAGCGTCTTTGGCCCCGGCACAGCTGGATGAACTGGTGCTTAGCACGCAGAAGCTGCTGGCCCGGCAGAATACTCCTGACCCCGCAGAGGAGCTGGAGAAGCTGCCGAAGCTGACCCTCCAGGATGTTAACCCTATTGCCCCGGCCGGGGTACCCACAGTGGAGGTTGCGCTGGACGGGATTAAGGTGCTGCATCATGAAGTGGCTGCCGGTGCAATTGCCTATATCAAGCTGTACTGGGACACCAGCGTGCTTGCAGCACAGCAGATTCCTTATCTGGAGCTGCTGGCGAGAGTGCTCGGACAGCTGGAGACGGAAGCCTACAGTATTGAGGAGCTGACCAGTGAGATTGGGATTACTACGGGCGGCATTCGTTTCCAGAATGAGGTGTTCGGAGCCGGGAAGTCTGCGGAAGGAAGCTATCAGGCCAAATTCAGCGCGCGGATCAAGGTCATGCAGGGCAACATCGGCGGTTCCCTGAAGCTGCTGCATGAGCTGCTCTACGGCAGCAATCTGGATAACCTGTCCAAGCTGCAGGAGATTGTCCGCCGGGAAGCCTCCGGCATGGAATCGATGCTGACCCAGAAAGGCAATGAGATTGCAGCCAGCCGGGTGCTGTCCTACTTCTCGGACCGGGGAATGTACGAGGAGCAGCTTGGCGGCGTGGCGTATTACCGCTTCATCAAGGAGCTTGCCCGCAGCATTGACCAGCAGGCTGAAGGGCTTGCAGATACCTTGAAGGAAATCTGCGGCTTGTTGTTCAATACGCAGAATCTGACGCTCTCCCTCACCGGTACGGCGGATTCGTATGCGGAATTCGCCGCACATGTGCAGGAGCTGGACCTGAGCAGACGGGTGGTAGAGTCCCTGCCGCTCTTATCAGCACAGGGGCAGGCGGTCAACGAAGGCTTCATGTCCGCGAGCCAGGTGCAGTATGTAGTCAAAGGTTATGATTACAAGAAGCTGGGCTTCGCCTATTCCGGCAAGCTGCAGGTGCTTAAGAAGATCCTCAGCCTGACCTACCTGTGGAATACGGTCCGGGTCAAGGGCGGAGCGTATGGCGGCAATCTGCTCCTGCGCCGCGACGGGGTAATCCTGTTCACTTCCTACCGCGATCCGAACCTGCTGGAGACGCTGGAGGTCTATGACCGGGCCTCTCAGTTTGCCGGAGAATATTCGGCTGATGAAGCGGAGATGGAGAGGGCGATTATCGGGACCCTGGCCATGCTGGACCAGCCGCTGAGTCCCGGCGCTACAGGCCGTCAGGCGGACCGGCATTATTTCGAGCAGATTACGGCGGAAGACCTTCAGCAGGAACGTAATGAAATCCTGTCAGCCACAGCCGGGGATATCAGGAGCTATGCAAGTCTGCTTGAGGCGGTAACGCAGCAGAATTACTTCTGTGTAGTCGGGGGTGAATCCAAGCTGAAATCGGCTTCAGGTGCTTTTGGCAGCCTGGAGGAGCTGGTGAAGTAAGCGGGAGCGGCTACGATTAGCCAGCTAATACGAAACAGGGTGCCTCTGGAGCTGTTAATACAGCCGGGGCGCCCTGTTTGCTGCGGGTTAAAGTTTTCTTTGAATATTTGACTATTTAGTTTTAGAATATAAAGATTACTGACTTCTAGGAGGAACAATACGTGGAACTTGGAATAAGCACCTTTGTCGAGACAACGCCTGATGTAAATAACGGAGTGACTCTTAGCCATGCGGAGCGGCTGCGCGAAGTGGTGGAGGAGATCGTGCTTGCGGATCAGGTGGGACTGGATGTATACGGCGTGGGTGAGCATCACCGGCCTGATTTTGCAGCTTCGTCGCCTGCTGTGCTGATGGCGGCGGCTGTACCGCTGACGACCCGAATCCGCCTGACCAGTGCGGTCATGATTCTGTCCTCAGCCGATCCGGTGCGGGTATTTCAGGATTTCGCAACACTGGACGGAATATCGGGCGGCCGTGCCGAGATTATGGTGGGCCGGGGCTCGTTCACCGAGTCGTTTCCTCTGTTCGGCTATGATCTGAAGGACTACGAAGAGCTGTTTGACGAGAAGCTGGACCTGCTGCTCAAGCTGCGGGAGCCCGGCAAGGTGAGCTGGAGCGGCAAGCACCGCCCGGCTATAACGAATCTGGAGATCTATCCGCGCCCGGAGCAGAATCCGCTGCCGGTATGGATTGCGAGTGCGGGAACTCCGGAATCTGCGGTCCGTGCGGGTACCCTGGGCCTGCCCTTTGCTCTGGCGATTATCGGCAATGTGAATCCTTCCGATTATGCCATGCATGTACGGCTCTACAAGGAGGCAGCGGCCAAGGCTGGTCATGATGTGTCCAAGCTTCCGATTGCCTCACACTCTCATGGTTATGTTGCGGAGACGGACGAGCTTGCTGTGGAGGCCTTCTTCCCGTCTACACATGCGCGGACGAATGTCCGGGCGGTGGAGAAAGGACTCCCTCCGTATCACCGTGCGGATTACGATGCTGCCCGCAGCTTTGACGGTGCTCTATATGTGGGCGACCCGGACACAGTTGCCCGCAAAATCCTCCACCTCTACGAGCACGTAGGGATCACCCGCTTCCTGCTGCATGTCCCGCACGGCTCTATGCCGCATGCCCAGGTGATGCAGGCCATCCGCCTCTTCGGGACAGAGGTAGCGCCTAGGGTGCGGGAGGGAATTAAGCGGCTTAAGGCATAGCTCCTGCTAGAGCAAGAGCGCTACTGCTATGAAATCCTGCCTGAAATACAACATTCTCTCCACTAAACAGGTCTTGATCGAAGATTGTTGCAGGAAAGGCAGCATTTCCCCTCTTTTGTGCGGATTAGCTCGAGAAATCCTGTATATCATGCAACATCTCTCCCGCATACCCAGGTATACAGGACTGGAAGTTGCAGATCCTGCAACACTTTAGATTTGTTGCGGTGACAGCAGCGATCAGCCGGTGATTTATCAGGCGTAGTTTTGAGTTCGGAACTTATATTCGGCATATACAGAAGAGGACCCCGCGGCACTAGACCTGGGGTCCTCTTCTGTATATGAAGCTATGAGCTTAAATGAGCATGGATCTGATCAAGTAATCGAGGCCTCATAGATGGCCTGGATCGACGCGGCGAGGGTGCTGTTGAATGCCTCCTCCGTCTGCTGATCGCTGAGCCCCTGGGATAAGGCGCGGGAGAAGCTGGCAATCACTCCATGCTGCCGGGCCAGCTTCTCGTTGGCTTCAGCCTGGGTATACCCTCCTGAGAGTGCTACGATCCGAACCACATGGGGATCTGCGGCGAGCTCACTGTATAAATTATCCTCTGTCGGGATCGACAGCTTGAGCATGACCTTCACGCCATCTGGCAGCTCAGACAAGCGTGCGGCCAGTTCCCATTTCAGCAATTGCTCTGACTCCTGCTTGTCCTTGCTGAGGATATCTACTTCCGGTTCAATAATCGGAACGAGTCCGAAGGCGGCGATCTGCCGGGCCAGCTCGAACTGCTGCTCCACGACCTGCCGGATACCCTCCGGGTTCGCCTCATGAATTACGGAGCGCATTTTGGTGCCGAAGATATGCTTGCTGACTGCCCGCTTCAGCAGATCATTGAGGGCGGGGATAGGCTTCATGAGCTGGACCCCGTGCTGAGGAGCGGCCAGTCCCTGGTCTATTTTGAGAAAAGGCACGACGCCCTTCTGCTCCCACAGGTAATCGGCGGTATATTGCCCGTCTATGAGGCGGTCCATCGTGTTCTCGAACAGAATTGCACCTAGAATATGCTCCCGGTTAAAGGCGGGACTCTGAATAATACGTGTTCTCATGCTGTGAACCATGGTGTACATCTCTTCGTCCCCTGAATAACGGTCTTCCTTAATACCGTATTGCAGCAGTGCTTTGGGGGTGCTTCCTCCGCTCTGATCCAGAGCAGCTATAAAGCCTTGGCCAGTGTGAATCCGGTCCAATTGTTCAGTATTCATGGTTAGGTTCATTCCCTTCTGCAAAATGAGATGGTTACTGTACCCTGTCTAGTATAGCACTTGCGCATAAGGACATACATGGGGGTCCGGCAGAGCTTTCCATTTGAGTTGAGAGATATGGTATGTTACCTTGTTCAATAGGATGGTATGATAGAAAGTGGGGTGAATTTAATTATGACAAACGAAACTACCAATGAGACCACCAATGAGACCACGAATGAGCCGGTGAACGGTGAAGCGGAAGCTGCCGGGCAGGCCATGACCGAAGAGAATTGGAATGAGCTGCTCAAGGCTGTTTTTCATAACGGCATTGTAGCGCTCAAAATGAGCTTCAGCGATGTGGAAGGACAGGTGCTGAACCTGGACAACTACGGACCGGTATTTGTATTCCGTGTGAAGGATAAAGATAACGCTGATTATTACTGCGGCTTCTTCCTTCGTGAGCTGGCTGCCCGGTTCCAGTCCGGCAACAGTCCGGAGATCTGGATGGCCTCCTTCTTCCACGAGCTGATGAAGACCAAGGGAGGCAACTCCATGCCTAAGCCGCTCGCCAGTGAAGAGGAAGCCAAGGCCGCTGTCGATAATGTGCTGGTTCCGATGTGTATCGCCGCTGTAACGGAGGAGTTCGCACCGGAGCAGGTGCATGCCGGCCTGGCCTGGAACGAGGAGCATGGACCGGTCTTTGAAGCAGGCTTCCCTGCAATCACGGACGGAAATAACGTATGCGCTATCCCGCTCCATCTGTTACTGACGCATCTGCAGCTTAACCGTGATCCTTCGGAGCTGCTCGTGCAAGGGATGTATAAGATCCGCGAAGAGCACGGACTCGAGTAGTACGGCAATCAAGGTATCATCTTTGCAAAAGCATGAACCGCCTCCGTTGGAGAGCGGTTTTTTGCTGTGTTTGGGGCTGACAAACTAACAGAGCATCAGTCTTATGAGGCATGTGGTGGCCGAGTGCGCGAGGGCCCAATGTATGCGGAAAACCGTACACAATGTAATGGCCGAGTGCGCGTGGGCCCAATGTATAATGTAAACCTGACGCTCTACTGGTGTCTTCCGAAGGCCAGCCCCCTCTTTCCCCCAGGTTCGCTGAATTGTCAAATTTCTGGTTCTTCCGGGAAGCAAAAACGATATATATGGGATGTAGCAGAAGAAGGCGCTGCCATTATCCATGTCCGAAACCGGTTGGGTAAGGTTTCAACTGCACGAACGTACGCGTGCATTGAAATAAGGCTGGCCATTTTGAAATCAATAGAGGAGGGCAATAATGCTTAAAAGAGGTAAATTCTTAAGTCTGTTCATGCTGTTCACGTTATTCATCGCACTGCTCCCTGCGGGGAGCGCAAGCGCAGCAACCTGGAATCTGGCCTGGAGCGATGAGTTCGACGGCTCCTCCCTGAACACCGCTAACTGGACGGCTGAGATTGGCACAGGTACCGGCGGTTGGGGCAACAATGAATTGCAATACTATACGAACCGTTCACAGAACCTGAAGGTTACCGGCGGCAACCTGGTCATCACGGCGCAGAAAGAATCCTATGAAGGCATGAATTATACCTCGGCGCGGATTAAGACACAGGGACTCAAGAATTTCACCTATGGCAAAATTGAAGCCAGAATCAAGCTGCCTTCCGGCCAGGGATTATGGCCTGCGTTCTGGATGCTCGGCTCCAATATCAACACCCCGCCCGGCTGGCCGGCCTGCGGAGAGATAGATATTATGGAGCGGGTAAATAATAACGCTGCCGTCAACGGTACGGTGCACTGGGATGCAGGCGGCCATGCTGAATTCGGAAGGGTATCCGGTAATCTGGACTTCTCCCAATACCATGTATACAGTGTGGAATGGGATTCGAAGTACATCAGATGGTTCGTCGACGGCAACCAGTTCAATGAATTCTATATTGAGAACGGAACCGGCAATACGGAGGAATTCCAGAAACCGTTCTTCCTGCTGCTGAATCTTGCGGTAGGCGGCAACTGGCCTGGTGCTCCGAATGGAGCTACCCCCTTCCCGGCGCAGATGCTCGTGGATTATGTGCGGGTGTATCAAGCGGGCGCTCCTTCGAGCGGAATTGTCAGCGGCGGAGTCTACACCTTGATGAACAAGGCAAGCGGCAAGGTACTGGATGTGACAGATGTTTCTACAGCAGACGGGGCCAAAATGCATCAGTGGACCAATTACACCGCCGCCAATCAGCAATTCAGAGTGGAGAGCACGGGAGACGGCTTCTACAAGCTTACAGCGATGCATAGCGGCAAGCTGCTGGATGTGCCGAATGCCTCCACGGCAAGCGGAGTCCAGCTTCAGCAGGCGAATGACAACGGCAGCAACGCCCAGCGGTGGAGCATCATCGATGTGGGCGGCGGTTATTACAAGCTGATCTCCAAAGCCAGCGGGCTGGCTATGGATGTCTCTAACTCCTCTACCGCAGACGGAGCGGTCGTGCAGCAATGGACGGACAACGGAACCGACGCCCAGAAATGGCAGCTTATTAAAATTAATTAGGAGCGGACGAAGCAGCGGAATGCTTATACTGCTGTAAAAGGGCTTAAGAAAGGGAGAAGCCCCGCAAGCCTGTCGGCTGGGCGGGGCTTCTTGCTGTTTGCGGCAAGCTTCTATTTCTTTGAGAACAGCTCGATACTTTGCGTTTCCAAAATTGGATTCCAAATGCGCTCAACCGATAGGGTAAGCGGCTGCGGGTAATCTACGGCTTGACTGCCAAAAGATAAACTCATCTCACTGGTTCCCGTACCATCTCTAGAGATCATGGTGCCGCCGAAGTCGATTAGTGGCGTTTCCCGATTCGTTCTATTATGCACCTGGCCGTTCGCATCGGTGAATTTGTCAGCCAGTTGTGCGCCGATGTTCTCCGCCTGTACCGCCCCTTGCGAATCGGTGAAATAAGACAGATGGGTCACCTTACGCCGGAGCAGAATCTCTGCCGCTGTTGCATGATGTTCTTCCTTGGATGTGACCATTTCCCAATCGTTTGCCGGTGCTTCAATCACTTGCTGCTTGTTCAGATCGACCACAAATTTCATACGGTCCGGCTCCAGCGCCGAGATCCCGGCAATCTTCAGCGTGGTGGAGTCCGGCTGGTTAAGCTGGGTATACCTGAACACCAGCGTTGCCTGCGAGTGGTCTTTGTACACCTCGGAATTATCGGCCGTGATTCTGCCCGGATAAACCAATTTCTCGGTTTGACTCCCGGTCGTTGCGATCAGAACAGGATTCAGCAGGCTGAAAATCTGTTTGGTGTTCGCCTCGTCATACTCCAGATCGACATAAGTATTGAACGGAGTATACTGCACTTGGCGCACTTTTATCTGTTGACCGTCCACTATAAGCGTGCGATTCACAGGGAGTGTGCGTACCTGGTCTTTGAATTCGTCTGGGTCAAGCTGAAACGATACCTCCAGGCTGGTCCGATACTTGTTGCTGCTGGAAGTGAGCGCCTGGTCGGATGTTTCGGTTAGAATTACAGTGAACTTCAGATCCTTGGAATCAGTGATGGAAGCCGGATAATTAGTGGAATAAATAAAATCCTTGCTTCCGCCGGGCGGAATCCGGGAGTCGCTATCGTACGCCATTTCCAAGGCTGCGCCCCGATGTGGATATGGAACCTCGTAATCACCAAACTGAATTTTCGTATCCGCAGGTATAATTTCTGTATCCGAATCGTTCTGCACGCTGAACAGGATATACACTTTACGGCCATCCGTGACAGCGCCATCTACATCCATGCGGTATCCATTGTTTGTTGCACTTTGACGGACCGGATTTACCAGATTTCGTTCCAGGATGTCGCCAACCCCCCGGTTCGTTAATGGCTGTTTGCGATAGTCCGCAAAATCATTCCAGCTTTTGGTGCTGGCCGCCTGCACTGAACCGCTGAGGCCGGGATCGTCTATACCTCCAGATGGCAAGCCGATGGATGAGACAATCACAAAAATGGCTGCGGCCGCGGCTAATACGGCGCCGGCCCCATAGGAATAGAAACGCCGTTTGCTGCGTTTTTTCCCTTGCGCCATTCCGCTGCGCATTGCATTATGAATTTTCAATTCCTGAATCTCCTCTGCATGAAGATGGACCTCCTGGGCATCCTGTTTCAGGACACGCTCTTCTTTTTCCAACATTTCTGTCACCTCCGATTTGCTCACAGATATTTCCGCAACAGCCTAAGTCCTTCACGCAGCCAGGTTTTGATCGTGCCTTCGGGCTTATTCAGTACCTTGGCAATTTCAGTGGTCGTCATATCCTGGTAATACTTGAGCATCACAGCATGCCGGTATTTCGGCTTCATCCGGCTCATCGCCCGCTCCAGATCGAGACGGTCGCTGCTCCTCATCTCCTGGGGCTCCTCCTCCAGTTTCTCTGTCAGCACAACGCGTTTTTTACGCCTTAGCTCATCCATGCAGCAGTTGATGGTAATCCGGAGCAGCCACGGTGTGAAGGCCTGCTCGTTCTTAAGCTGTTTACGCTTCATCCAGGCCCGGCACGAGGCTTCCTGCACCGCTTCCAGGGCATCTGCTTCTGAGCGCAGATAGCTGTACGCGAGCGCATACAGTTTACGGTGCTCACTTGCAAGCCGCTCGAAGAACACCTCTTCATCCATCAGCGCCAGATCTGCTGTATTGGCTTTGTTCATTGTCTTCCCCCCATTCACCATCCCCTCTTCCTTATTGTGTTGGTCTATGGAAGAAGTCGTCCTTTAAATATGTTTTCATAAGTAAGACGGAGCTAACCGGAAAAACGATTGATTTTTATTAAAACACATATCAGTTAGGCCAACCAGTGACAAACAGGCCGCAGCCAAGCGCTATAATTGTACTACTATAAATATCCAGAATTGTGGTACTGTTAATTGTAAGCGCTACGATTGTGGCGGAGAACGGGAGGCGGTCGATATGAAAGGTTCTCGAAGCTCCTGCCTGTATCTGCTTCTGATCATACTGTATATAGTGCTGGGTGGTTGTTCACGGAACTCAGGCGAAGACTCTCAAGGGGCATCAGACAAGGTTGAGACGGCACCGCTGCAAAGCCCGGGCGTACAGAATCTGGTTTTTCACAGCGAGACCCTCGACCGGGATATGCGGCTCAGTGTCTATCTTCCTGCAGGGTATAATGCCTCTCAGCGTTATCCGGTGCTCTATTTCATCCATGGCTACGGCAGCCGGGAGACGGATATTTTTGACGGACTGAACCTTCAGCAGAAAGCAGAACGACTGATTGAAGCCGGTCAAATCGAGCCGCTTATTATCGTCGCTCCCCAGAAGGACAACAGCTATGGGCTGAATGCTGTAGCTAATCCGGGTGATCCCGCAGCGCCCAGCGGTGAACGTTATGAGGATTATCTGGTCAAGGATGTTGTGGAGTATACAGATTCACATTTCAAAACTCTGGCTGAGCGCGATTCCCGCTATATTGGCGGTATATCGATGGGAGGTTTTATCAGCCTGCATTCGGCGTTTTTGCATAGCGATGTCTATAGCAGGGTTGGCGGGCATAGCCCGGCGCTGTTCCTGGATGACTGGTCTCTTGCCGGAGGCGAGAACGGCCTGGTCCAGTTTCTCTATCCGACGGAAGCGCTGCGGCAGGAGCGTGACCCGCTTCTTTTGGCGCAGAACAGGGACTTATCGAAGTTGAGTATCTACCTGGACTGCGGGGCGGAGGATAGCTACCGGTTCTATGAAGGCACGGAGCAGCTGTATACCCTGCTTAAGGAGAAGGGCGTGCCGGTAGAATATCACCTCAGAGCAGGCCAGCATGACGGGGACTATTGGAAGAGCCACATGGACGAATATTTGAAGTTCTATGCCGGGAGGACAGATGGATCATGACGCTTACGAATTACAATTTGAATTTTGAAAAGCTGTGTGCTACATATAAGTTGGGCTTACTGAGTGGTGTGCCAGAGCAAATCTCCGGCGGTTTCCTCCACCGGATGTATCGTGTGACCACGAATCAGGCAGAGTATGCAGTGAAGGCGCTTAACCCGCAGCTGATGCGGAAGGAAGCTGTGATGAACAATATGATAGCAGCCGAAAAGGTAGCCATGCTGGCCCGCAGCCAGGGAGTGAACGCACTTCCTGCACTGCTGCATGAAGGAAACTGTATACATGAAGCGGATGGGCAATATTATTTGCTGTTCCCTTGGATAGAAGGCCGTTCCATCTCTGCGGCTGAAGCGGGGCTGGAGCAATGCATTCTGATCGGACAAGCTCTGGCTGACATCCATGCATCGGACTTCGCTTCTCTTCACAACGAGCTTCAAAGGGACAGCACAGCGGAGGAATTACGGACAGATTGGCAAGGGTATGCCTTGCAGGGCGAAGCTATGGGCCTACCATGGGCTGCACCCCTTAAGGCTAATCTGGATAAGCTAAGCTGCTATGAAAAGCAGGTCAATGCCGCTATGGCGGTCCTTCGCGGGAACATAGTCATCAGCCACCGGGATCTGGACCCGAAGAATGTAATGTGGAGCTCTGAAGGCCAGCCCGTGATCATTGACTGGGAGGCCGCAGGCTGGGTTAACCCGGCGCAGGAGCTGATGGAAGTAGCTCTCTATTGGTCAGACTTTGAGAGTGGTCACATCCGCAAGGCAGATTTCTGTGCAGTAATCCATGCTTACCGTAATCAAGGGGGAGAAATTACTGATCCCTGGCCCGAGGTGTTAAGCAGCGGCTTCCACGGCAAAATAGGCTGGCTGGAGTATAGCCTCCGGCGGTCTCTGGGCCTGGAAGGACCGGATGCGACCGAGCGGGAGCTTGGAACGAGTCAGGTGCTGCCTACCCTGCAAGCATTGAATGACTATGCTGGATTCATTCCGGTATGCCTGCAATGGCTTGAAGATCTTTGAACCAACCCAAGGGAGATGAAGCCGAAGTGGAAAAGAATAAAGTTACCTATGAATCGGTAGACCAGTATATTGCCGCCTTTGCACCGGAGATCCAGGAGCTTCTGCAGAGCTTGCGTAAGGTCATTTCGGAAGCCGCGCCGGAGGCAGTGGAGAAGATCAGCTATCAGATGCCGACCTGGTTCCTGCATAAGAATCTGGTGCATATTGCCGCCTACAAGACGCATATTGGGTTCTACCCGGCACCCAGTGGAATCGAAGCCTTCAAGGAGGAACTAGCGCAGTACAAAGGAGCCAAGGGTTCGGTACAGTTCCCCATCAAGGAGCCGCTCCCCTATGATCTCATTGCCAGAATCGTCAAGTTCAGAGTGGAAGAGAATCAGCAGCAGGCTGCAGAGAAGCGGAAGAAGAAATAAGAAGGAGGGTTCATGTTGATCCAACTTAAAATAAGGGGCTGTCCCGAAGCCGTGAACTGGCTACTTGGGACAGCCCCTAATAGTTGACGCTACGCTTGATGGTGAATATAACTTAATTGTATTCGGTGTATGAATCCCAGTCCCTACAGCGCCTTATCGTCTATGCTGTTCAGCCAGCCCTCAATCTCTCCGATGACGGAGCCGATGCAGCCATCCTCGAACGGGGAGGTTAATCCGGCAAGCTTCACCAGCTCCGTGAAGGAGCGGCTGCCACCGGCCTGGCAGAGCTTCAGATAATCCGGCCAGGCCGAGGCGAAGTCCTCATTCGAGCGTTTCCAGAACTGGAAGGCGCAGAGCTGGGCCAGGGTATAGTCGATATAGTAGAACGGGGAGCGGAAGATATGGGCCTGCTTGTGCCAGAAGCCGCCTTGCTCCAGATAAGCATTACCGTCATAGTCACGGTGCGGCAGGTATTTCCGTTCTATGTCCCGCCAAGCCTGTTTGCGTTCCTGCGGCGTAGCTTCCGGATGCTCGTACACAAAATGCTGGAATTCATCGACAGATACGCCATAAGGAATGAACTCCAAACTGTCCGCCAGGTGGTTGAAACGGTACTTGTCCGCCTCCTCCTTGAAGAACAGGTCCATCCATGGCCAGGCGAAGAACTCCATACTCATCGAATGAATCTCAGCGGCTTCGGAGGTCGGGAACGTATATTCAGGAACCTCCATATTCCGGCTGGAATACGCTTGGAACGCGTGCCCGACCTCATGGGTCAGCACGTCGATATCGCCGGAGGTTCCATTGAAGTTGGAGAAAATAAACGGAGCACGGTAGTCGCTGAAGAAGGTGCAGTAGCCGCCGAATTCCTTGCCTTTTTTGCTGACCAGATCCATCAGCCCGTTCTCCTGCATGAAGCTGAAGAATTCACCGGTCTCCGGGGACATCTCCTGGTACATCTTCGCACCATTCGCCACGATCCAGTCCGGGTCTCCCTTAGGGGTAGCGTTGCCGGAATTGAACTTAATACCCTCATCGTAAAATTTCAGTCCGTCCAGCTGAAGGCGTTCGCGCTGGCGCTGCTTCAGCTTCCCCGCAACCGGCACGATATGCTCATGCACCTGCTTGCGGAAGCCTGCTACCATCTCAGCATTATAATCGGTACGTCCCATCCGGTCATACCCGAGCTCCACGAAGCTCTTGTATCCCAGCTTGGCAGCGATTCCCGCCCGGACCTTCACCAGCTCGTCATAGATCCGGTCGAATTCGGGTTCATGCTCTGCCATGAAGGCATTACGGGCCTCGAATACGCCTTTGCGAACTTCACGGTCCGTGGAAGAATCGAACGGAATCAGCTGTGCCAAGGTGCGTTCTTCGCCCTGGAACATGATTTTGGCGGACGCGATCAATTGGGAGTATTCGGAGGACAGCTTATTCTCCAGCTGCAGATCTTCAATCACTTCAGGGCTGAAGGTACGCAGTGAGATTTCGGCCAGGCTTAACAGCTGTGTTCCCCATTCCTGCTCGAACTCGGCTCTGTACTTGGAGTTGACGATGGCTCTGTAATAATCCGTGATGTACTCCTGAATTACCGGCCCGGTCTCGTCCATATAATCCTGCTCTGCCTTGTAAAATGCATCCTCCGTATCAATGGAGTGGCGGACACTCACGAGCGTCTCCATCGTATCGAAGCGGCTGCGCAGCTTATTGATTGCTGCCACGGCAGCTTTTTGCTCCTCCAGATTGCCTGTCTCCAGGTCCTTCAGCAGCGTGGTGAACTCCTGCTTGAATTGCTCCACATCCGGGCGTTCGTATACATATTCTGAGAATTTCATTTGCTGTATCCCATCCTTTCTTTACCATATAGATTCTATTATATAATCGGCGCCCGCAAAAAACTAATGTTCAGGCCGTAAAGTTTGATTATAGCTAATTGTGGGTGCAGCAGCGTCTAGTGGTTGAATGGATATGGGAATTATTCTAGAATAGAGGTAATCTGCACCAATTCCAGAATCCCGGGAGGTGATGACCCATGTTTCGGATGAGTCAGTATGTGAACGGCACGCTCCATGCAAAGCCTGTGAAATAACTAAGGCGAAAGCTTGGCATGGAGCGGATTTATTCGCCTGTAGTATGTTTTAAGAAATACAGTTATTTATACACAGGCTTTGCCCTTAAAAGATTAATATATTTTAAGGAGCGAGCCAGAGATGCAATGTATAAATGCAGCAAAGCTATTGCCAGACCACTTGCTGAAGGAGATTCAGCAATATATTCAAGGGGAAGCCCTGTATATCCCAACCTGCAAGAGCAAACGCAGAAAATGGGGCGAAAGCTCAGGGGCAGCCGATTACTATAAAGTCCGCAATGCTGAGATCCGTAGCCGCTTCCAAGAAGGTGCAGAGTTGTACCAATTGTGCGAGCAATACGGGTTATCCATCGACAGCATCCGCAAAATTGTATATTCCAAGAACCCGCAGAGCTGATCTGCGGGTTTTTTGCTGCTCAGATGATACGCCATTCTCGACTGAATCCTCTAAATTAGACGGACCCATTAGAAGTGTAGCCAATTGCAGACGAGGTTGCGGACTGAGATTCCGTTATTGCAGCTTGAAGCCGCTAGAGTGCAGCTTGCGAAAAGGCCATTGTATAAGTCATTTTACAAAAATATACTGTAGCTGTAGGGAGAGAAGGCAGGAGGCGGTGGCGGTGAAAATCACGATTGAGCAGGTGCCGGAGGGCGGGGAGCCTGAAATTATTCTCAGGTGCAACGACCCGGATGAAGCCTTGCTGGGGCTGATCTACTCGGTGAACGCAGGCGCAAGGAAGCTGATTGGTATGAACGGGCTGCAAATGCACATCATCCATCCGCATGAGGTCTATTATTTCGAGGCGGTGGATCATAAGGTGTTCATCTACTGCCAGGAGAAGGTGTATGAGTCAAGGCTAAAGCTGTATGAGCTGGAGACGGAGTATGAGTCTGGCGATTTTTTCAGGGCATCCAAATCCAGCATCCTGAATGTGGCCAAGATCGAGTCGCTCCGCCCGGTGCTCTACGGAAGATACGAGGCGCTGCTGCACAACGGTGAGAAGGTCTACATCTCCAGACAATACGTCCCGGTGCTCAAACGGAAGTTAGGGTTATAGCTGTGCTGTCCAAACTTGACTAGGAGGAAAACGCATGATTACAACCAGAAAGTATGTGTCTTTGTTCGTGAAGGATCTGCTGGTGGCTTGCGGGGGTCTGATGGTACTCGCGGCGGTTGTGCTGGCTCTGAACTCAACGGAGATGATCCGGGGCTCGCTGCTGGTGCAATTGTTCCTGGGGGCTGCGGCATTTACCTGCTTCCGCTATGCGCTGGTGAATACGTATGAGGTTGATCCCAAAGTGCAGATGATCAGCTTCTACCTCTGCTTCATCCTTGCTGATGTATTGGTAATTCTCTGGCTGTGGCTGTTCGCGGATGGCCCGCTGATGGATAAGGGAGTGCTGGTGCCATTCGTCATTGTCATTCTGGTGGTCAAAAGTATGGTGTACGCGATGATGCACATCGACGGGAAGCGGGAAGCCAAGCAGCTTAATCAGAAGCTGTATGAGTATAAGCAGGACGGGGAGCAAAAAGAAGAAGAGCTTTAGGAATCTCTGGTGATAGGGGTTATGAAAGCCATCTTGGAGGGAAAGCGGCCCGGGTGGCTTTTTTGGTGCTAAGTAAGGTTGGGGATTTCTGTTACCTTTTGCAGACTGAACCGTAATAAGCCAAATGCTATACATAATCTTCCATGGAGATGATCTTATGCTGCTTCACAAGGTATCCCTGACAGAAATGATGAGCCGGATTCACGAACCCGGATATTCACCCGAAACTGTGCTTGACCCGTACTTGGAGCGTTACAGACAGGTTGAGCCGCATATCCATGCATTTGTCCCTGAGGATGAGGCTGAAGGGCGTCTGGATTCGGAAAAAGCTCTGCTGCAACGTACCTACAGCGGAGATGAGCGTAAACCGGCCCTCTTCGGCATTCCTGTGGGCATTAAGGATCTGCTGCATGTAGACGGCCTGCCGACCCGGGCGGGATCACAACTATCCGCTGAGCTGTTAGCCGGTGCCCAGGGATCTCTGGTCGCTAAGCTGCGTGCCCTAGGGGCCGTGATTGCAGGCAAGACGGTGACCGAGGAATTCGCTTATAACGGGCCGATTGCTACGCTTAATCCGCATAATACCGGGCATACTCCAGGAGGTTCCAGTGCAGGCTCCGCTGCAGCGGTGGCTGCGGGGCTCTGTCCGCTGACAGTGGGCACACAGACGCTGCGTTCGGTGATCGCCCCGGCGTCCTTTTGCGGAGTGGTCGGCTTCAAGCCCAGCTACGGGAGGGTTCCGCTGGATGGGGTGCTGCTGTTCTCGCCGTCTTTTGACACAGTAGGGTTCTTCACACAAAACCTGCCTGATATGGAGGCTGCGGCGGCCTTGCTTGTCCCGGACTGGGAGGCTCCTGCTGCCCCAATGCCCCGCAAGCCGGTTCTGGGTATTCCCAAGGGAGTCTATATGGAGCTGATGAGCGCGGAAGTCAAAGGGCTGTTCGGGGCTCAGATCACAGGGCTTGAACAGCTTGGATATGAAGTCCGTTACGTCCAAATGCCGTGGGAGGATGAACTCATCTACGGAAATGCGATGCTGCGTTTCATTGAGGGTGAGCTGGCACGGGAGCATGAGCATAGATTCACGGAGCATAGAGCGGAATACGGTCTTCCCGTGCAGGAAGCGATCCTTAGAGGGCAGCAGATTCCGGAGGAGGAGCTGGAGCAGTACCGAACCCGGCAAAGGGAGCTGAGGCAGGATCTAATGGAGCTTATGGAACAAGAGGGAATCGATCTGTGGGTCTCTCCGGCCCAAGGGGGGACTGCGCCGAAGAATGAGGAGCGGAATACGGGCTGGGCAGGGATGCCTGCGGTCTGGGGCTTCGCGGGAGTGCCCACGGTCAGTCTGCCTGCGGCAACGCTTGAAGGCATGCCGCTAGGCTTCCAGTGTATAGGAAGATATGGAGAAGACGAGGAGTTGTTAGCTTGGGCACGGCAGCTATGGCCGTGTCTGGCGGGTGAGCAACCGCTCCCCGTGGAATAAGGAGCGGTTACCGGTTGGTTACGGTGCCGGTTATTTTGTTTTGGGGTCCCCGCAAAGTACCTGAATATCCATCGAAGCTATAGTCTCACTTTGTGGGGTTTCTTGGGGAAGCAGCGCCGCTTCAGGAACCGTACGTCGATCTCTCCGCTGCCGCCGGTATTCGGCTTCAGGCGGAGGGGGAAGGCGTTACGCTTCAGCAAGAGCTTCACCTGGCGCGGCGTGAGGCATGGGCGGAGCTGGAGCAGCTGGGCGGCGGCACCTGACACGATGGGCGTGGAGATGCTGGTGCCGGACAGCTTGAAATACCGCTTGCCGACCTTATTGCGCGGCAGTTCACGGACCAGCTGGGAGCCGGGGGCACGCAGCGAGATCACTGAATCGCCGGGGGCGACCAGATCCGGCTTCACCTTGCCGCCGGGAGCGGGCCCGCGGCTGGAATAGACAGCGATCCGGTCATCCTTCTGCGTCAGCGTCCGGCGGTCATTGACGGCTCCGACGGTGATCGCGGAGGGGCTGATTCCGGGGGACTCAATAGTCCGGCGCCTGGGGCCGGCATTACCGGCGGCGATGACTACGGTGAGCCCGGCTTTGACGGCTTTTTCAACGGCCTGGACGAGAAGGTCATCCTTGACATGCGGAGCCACCGGTCCTCCGAAGGACATGGAGAGGATGCGCAGCTTCAGCTTTTTGCGGCGGGTGATGCAGTATTCAATTGCCTTGATAATGGTGGAGTCATAGCCGTCCCCATACTTATCCAGCACCTTGATTCCGACAATCCCCGCTTCCGGCGCGGGTCCCTGGTACTTGCCCCGGCTGGACCAGCCGTTACCGGCGGCATCCCCGGTGATATGCGTGCCGTGTCCGTTGTCATCATACGGGCATTTCCGGTGATTGATATAATCCTTGAACGCCAGAATGCGGTTCACCGGCCGGGTCAGATCGGGATGCGGATAGACTCCGGTATCAAGCACAGCGATGTTGATGCCTTTGCCGGTAAGCCCTCTTGAGCGTCTAACCGCTGTAGCGCCTATGGATGGAGTTGCAATGTTGAGCGTAGCCTTCTTAATGCCGTCCAGATAGACTTTATGGACTCCGTTCCAGCGGCATACATGCTCCAGACATTTCAGGGATACCTGTGAAGCCACGGCCTGGTGCAGCCGCAGATGATGCTTGACCGGGAGGACATGCCGTCCCAGATGCGTCCTTAGTTCGCGGAGTCCCGCTGGAGTAATCGGTTGTCTGAACTGTATGATCACCGGTATAGCAGCATTTGCAGCACTAGTGGAATAAGCACTGCGGATCTTATGCTTCAGGGGCCGGTTGAGCTTGGCGGCGTGACGCCTGACCCATGATGGTACACTCTTCATAATGTAATCACCTCTATGAAGCAGTGTATGCGGCCAGCTGCCCTGTGGGTACGAAACCATGAATGAGTACAGCGATACATTTATGTAAATAACAGGCAATCGTGCGTTTCGGTTGATTCTTCTCTTGCATTTACTACTGTATTCCAATAGAAAGTGGTGAAGCAAATGAAAGAATCAGAGAAGAAGGCATTGCTGGCAAAACGTCAACTGATGGCTAAAAAAGCAAGAGCAGCGGCGGTAGTAAGACCAAAGAGACGGCGGATCAGACAGGTGCTTAATAATTTCATCGTGCTTGCAGTGAACAATAACAATGTCCCTTACGAAACGCAGGGCTGGACGGCTACACTGACCCGGAGCTCCGGCACTGTGATCACGGCTCAGTTCGATGAATTCGGCGTCGCCCAGTTTAATACGATCAGTACGCTGACAACAGTCAGCTACACGCTCCGAATTATCGATGCGGATAATGTGCAGCGCACACAGAAGTTCGTCCCGTCGAACCGCGAGTTTTTTGTAGCACGCTTCTAAGGTGGCGGACCTATTTATATTCTATGAACAGAGCAAGATAGAAAGCCAGATTGCATAGTGTAGCTGTGAATGACTGAACGAAAGAGCTGTTTCCGGGGCCGGAGGGCTGATGGGGGCAGCTCTTTTTTGAAAGAATTTATATGTTTTGGGGTCCCCGCAAAGTATCTGAGTCATCATCGAAGCTAAAGCCTCACTTTGTGGGGTTTATTTTGCGGATACGTGTGAGATAATATTTCGTTTGTCAAGCATTAAGGCGAGTTGGCGTTAAAATATTGGTTTAATGTACAATCCCGTCCACTGAATTCAGCTCTTATGACAATAAACCTTCCATCAATGTTCAAAAGCGGGGGCATACCCTATATAATATCGCCATAGATGTATACAGGGATTATGGAACAGAATGCAAAGTGAGCAGCAGCTATGAGCTGAAGATGCCCCGGAAAGGTCTGAGGAATGATGAGCCTGGAAGCCTTGAATGAACGAGTGAATACGGATCTCTCTTACCTCGCCTATGGCGGCGCGGACTGGGTCCGCCCTGTGGAGCATGATGAAGGCCATGTCTATGATGTCGTCATTGTGGGCGGGGGCCAGAGTGGGCTTGGTGCGGCTTTTGGCTTGCTGCGCGAACGGATCTCGAATCTGCTGATTATCGACGAGAATCGTGACGGGCTGGAGGGGCCTTGGGAGACCTACGCCCGGATGGTGACGCTGCGCACTCCCAAGCATCTGACCTCGATTGATCTGGGAATCCCGTCGCTGACCTTCCGCTCCTGGTGGGAGGCTCAGCATGGAACGGCCGCCTGGAGTGAGGTGGACAAAATCCCGCGTGGCCAGTGGATGGAGTATCTGCGCTGGTACCGGCAGATTCTGAAGCTGCCGGTACGTAACGAGGTGCAGCTAATGCTGATTGAACCTGGTGACGACGGAATCTACCGTCTGCAGGTTACAGGAGCGGGGGCGCAGGCTGGAACACTGCTGGCCCGTAAGGTGGTGCTGGCTACAGGTATTCAAGGCGGAGGGCAGTGGCATGTTCCGCCAATGATTGCAGATCATCTGCCGGAGCACCTGTACGCCCACACCTCCCGGCAGATTGACTTCGCTGCCCTGCGCGGCAAGCGGGTGGGGATTCTAGGCGGCGGGGCGTCCGCCTTCGACAATGCCAATTACGCGCTTCAGGAGGGCGCGGCTGAGGCCCAGGTCTTCGTCCGCCGGGCGCAGCTTCCGGGGGTGAACCCGATCCGCCAGATGGAGGGCTCAGGTATGATTGAGCGGTTCCATACCTTGGCGGACGCGGACAAATATGCAGTGATCTCGCATTTCTTCCAGTATAATCAGCCGCCGACAAGCGATACCTTCCGCCGTGCAGCGGCATGGCCCGGCTTCCGGCTGCACCTCGGCTCGCCGTGGCTGAAGGTGGAGGCTTCGGGGGAGCAGGCGGTGGTGACTACGCCCGCGGGAGAGTTCAGCTTCGACTATCTGATTGTCAGCACGGGCCTGCTTAGCGATCCTGCCCTGCGGCCGGAGCTGCGGCAGGTGGAGCCTCATATTGCCCGCTGGAGCGACCGGTACAAGGCGCCTGCGGGAGCGGCGAATCCGCTGCTGGATGCGCACCCTTACCTTAGTCCAGGCTTTGCGCTTCAGAGCCGGGATGAAGCAGGCCGCAAGCTGCTGCATGGCTTATTCGTGTTCAACTATTCCGCTCTGGCCAGCTGCGGGTTATCGGCATCGGCCATCTCGGGCCTGCGGAATGCGATTCCTAGACTGGTCAGCGGCGTGGCTGACCAGCTGTTCCTGGATGACCGGCAGCAGATCCTACAGGCTTATTATGAGTACGATGAGATTGAATTTACAGGCCAGTAAGACGGCCGGAAGAGGCTGTACCTGAGGCGGGCTATGACCTCTGGTGCAGCCTCTTGGCGTGCAGAGCGAATAGATGGGGCCAGTGCCTGAGAGCTGACGGGCAGCCGGGTCAGGCAGTAATTCTGGCGTACAGCGCGAAGAACAGCGCCAGCTCGCCCATGATCAGGACATTCGGTAGATGGACTATAAGATCCAGCACATAGAAGCAGGCCAGAATGACGGTCAGCCCTGCCAGCGGCTTCATTCCCAGCCGATGCTGCTTATGCCTGTAGACCTGGAAGACCAGTACTGTGGAAGCGAAGTAGAGCAGCGCGGAGCCGAACAACAGGTTCAGCATCTGCCCATAATGAAGCTGATCCAGGAACAATAGCTGGATTGACGCAGCGAGCATACATAGCGACAGATAAATGAACAGATGCCCGTAGATAATGGTCTGTCCGGCAGTCTGGATATGCATATCGACCTTCTTCTCCAGGTTGTCATAATACTGCCACCATATGGCGATGATCAGCACAAAGGTCAGCGCAGCGAAGCCGACAGATGGCCCGGTCCAGCGGCTGGATTGCAGCACGGCGAGGATGCTAACCACAGATTCGCCGAGCAGGATCAAGGCGAACAGGGAGAAGCGCTCCAGCAGGTGATGGGTATTGGGGGGCGTCTTCACCAGAATCCTCCGTCCCGTCAGCGGCAGGATGATGTCCAGCATAATTCCTGCGTACAGTACCGCATACCGCAGCCAAGAATCGAAGAACAGGGAGCAGGCCGAAATCGCAAGTCCAATCCAGAAACGTGATCCCAGATAGCGGGCCGTGTCGCGCAGATGCCCGCTTTCTCTGGAATGGCTGTAATGATACTGGACCGCGGTCATGATCCGGAGTCCGAGATAGCCAATCAGAAACGGCAGATAGTTGGCATCGAAATCTATTGACAGGCTGGCTGTCATAATCAATACGAAGAACAACTGGATAATCAGAAAAATCCGGTGCATCACCGTATCCTGACCATAGCGGTTAACGAAAAGCGTCTGGCCGACCCAGGCCCACCAGATCGGAATGAAGATCAGTACGAATTTGCCCAGTGTCTCAAGGGACAGGGTCTCGTCTTCTACATGCAGCAGCACATGGCTGGCTTTGGAGACTGCAGCGACAAACAGCAGATCGTAGAAGAGCTCCAGCCAGGTTACCTTTTTGATGATCATTGCGTTAGTCCCCTTTGCTTGCCGAATGTTTGCCCGGAGCCGTCCGGTTTACAAGTATAATAATGGCTCTCCACAGAAGAAGGCAAGAATATCTGTGACAACTGGAGAGGTTGCCCTGGCGGCAATTGACCTGACGGGCACACTCATTGATAATAAAGAGGTTCATATTCTTGAGAGAATGGGAGTAGAAGCATGTCATATCGCAATATGGAAGAATGTATTATTGACCTGGAGAAGCACGGGCATTTAATTCGCATACATGAAGAGGTGGACCCGCATCTGGAGATGGCGGCGATACATATGAAGGTCTATGAGGCTGGAGGTCCCGCCCTGCTGTTCGAGAAGGTCCGGGGCTCGAAGTACCGGGCGGTCTCGAATCTGTTCGGAACGATCGAGCGCAGCAAGTTCATCTTCCGCGACACTTGGGAATCGTCGCAGGCGGTCATCGCCCTGCGCAGCAATCCCATGAAGGCGCTCAAGCAGCCTTTGCGGTATATCGGGACAGGCCTTGCCGCCCGTAAAGCGTTGCCGATCAAGAAGGGCAGCGGTGTACCGGCCGGATTCGAGGAGATTCAAATCTCCGATCTTCCGCAGATTAAGCACTGGCAGGGAGACGGCGGGGCATTCGTCACGCTTCCGCAGGTGTACTCCGAAGATCCCGATAAGCCGGGCATTATGAACTCCAATCTGGGAATGTACCGTATCCAGCTTAGCGGCAACGAATATGAGCTGAATAAGGAAGTGGGCGTCCATTACCAGATTCACCGCGGCATCGGCATTCATCAGGCCCACGCGAACAGACGCGGTGAGCCGCTGAAGGTAAGCTGCTTCATCGGGGGCCCCCCTGCGCATACGCTCTCGGCGGTGATGCCGCTGCCGGAGGGCTTAAGTGAAATGACCTTTGCCGGGCTGCTCTCGGGGCGTCATTTCCGCTATAGCTATGTAGACGGCTTCTGCGTCAGCAGCGATGCTGACTTCGTCATTACCGGAGAGATTCATCCCGGGGAGACGAAGCCGGAGGGGCCGTTCGGCGATCATCTGGGCTACTATAGCCTGACTCACCCGTTTCCGGTGATGAGAGTTCACAAGGTTTACGCCAAAAAAGGGGCTATCTTCCCCTTCACGGTGGTCGGCCGTCCGCCGCAGGAGGACACTGCCTTCGGAGAGCTCATCCATGAGCTGACCGGCGGGGCGATCCGCTCGGAGATTCCCGGCGTGAAGGAGGTACATGCGATAGATGCTGCGGGAGTGCACCCGCTGCTGTTCGCGATCGGCAGTGAGCGGTATACCCCGTATCAGCAGCTTAAGCAGCCTGCAGAGCTGCTGACGATCAGCAACCGGATTCTCGGAACCGGACAGCTCAGTCTGGCGAAATATCTGTTCATCACGGCAGAAGAGGACAAGCCGGTCAGCACGCATGATATCGCCGGGTTCCTGACCTACATCCTGGAGCGGATCAATCTGCGCCGCGATATTCACTTCCAGACGAATACAACGATCGATACGCTGGATTATTCCGGCACCGGGATCAACAGCGGAAGCAAGGTAGTCTTCGCAGCTGTAGGGGAGCAGAAGCGGAGCTTGTGCACGGAGGTGCCTGAGGTTCTCCAGCGGGTGGAGCAGGGCTGGGGCCCGGCGGCGATGATTATGCCGGGGATTGTCGCCATGCAGGGGAAGCCGTTCCGGGATTACTCCTCGGCGGCAGAGGAAATCTCCGGCCTGAGCGCTGCGATTGCAGCGCAGGGGGCGCTTGATTCCTGCCCGATGATTATTCTGTGCGATGACAGCAGCTTCATGTCGGAGTCGCTGAACAACTTCCTGTGGGCGACCTTCACCCGCAGCAATCCGTCCCATGACATCCATGGGGTGAACAGCACGGTGGAGCATAAGCACTGGGCCTGTGATAATGTGATCATCGATGCCCGGGTGAAGCCGCATCAAGCGCCGCCGTTAATTCCTGACCCCGAGGTGCAGCGGAGGATTGAACGGGTATTTAGTGAAGGAGCAAGCTTGGGTGGACTGCGGAGCCGTAAGGGGTGAAGCAGCACTTCTATAACCGCTGAAAAGAGGGGTTGTATGGCTGAGCTATTCGGGGTGCTTTTCGAAGTTATACTGGATCTCCTGCTTTACCGTAAGGACCGTAGACGGAGGAGAGAACGAAGAAGAGAGCGAAGAATGGAGCGGAGAATGGAGCGGAGAATGAAAAGGCAGGGGCGTTTGTAGACGCCCTGTCTTTCATTTGCTGGCTGTTGGATGTTGCTCGCATAAACGTCATTGTTTGTTATAATGACGTTTATGCGTTCTTTTTGTTGCGGCCGAAAAAATGTAGGCGAAAAACCGGGCTCAACCGAATGTGGAGTGTAGCTGCTCAGTTTTGGTTGCTTGGCCAAGTGTAGGACTTGATGATGTCTTGGCTGCCGTCCATTCGGTGAAGGTTGAAGGTGAAGACATTGTCAGTACGTCCGGTGAAGTAGATATAGTCTCCCGGGAACATAAAATCGGGCTGCTCTACTTCGCGCTGGCGCTCTGCACTGAGCAGCTGCTTATATAACACAGTCTGCTTACCGGTAGCGCGGTCAACTAGGGTCAGGAAGGCAGTGTCTGTAGGGCGTACCAGCAGAACATCCGGGTATACGGCTTCGACATTGTAGTAGACATCCTGGGCAACGGTTGCACCCAGCAGTTTCGGTATATCTACGGTCTCGCTGACTGCTCCGGTCCTATCCTCAATGAACCTTAGTGTGCGGCCGTCATTGAATACCAGCTTGCCGTCGGCCCAGACCGGGGCTGTGCCGAAGGAGGTATGGATATTCGTATGCCCCTGGCGGATCACACTGTTATTCTTCACTAGATAGGTGTAATACTCTGCATGCACATGGGGCTCGCCATACGAATTGACGACTTGAAGCAGTGTCAGACCGGCGGGTGTGCGCTCGAAAGTGAAATCCACTACATCCAGTCCTTTGCCGAGAACAGCAAGCTTATGCTTAGTGTTCTGCTTCGTAGTCAGATAGAGCTCCCCGCTGTCCAGCGACAAAGAGTACACTCCGCCGTCGAACACTTCTGAATAACCGCGGTACATATGCAGACCGTTGGCCCGTATTGTATTGGTGGCGGCATCCCATCTTACGGGTCCGCCTTCAAGGGCCGCCACCACAAACTTGACGGGCACATACAACTGCTTATCCGCCATATAAGGTGTACCTCCAAGGGAGACCTTCTTCCCGTCCAGTACGCCGGTGGATTGACCAAGCTTCATGCTGAAGCTTTTGTTCCACCCGCTGAAGGTGGCCGTTTTGTCCGCGTTATTCCACTTGACCTTAAGTCCCATGATTGTGACCAGGTTAGCTGGCATATAAGAAACCCCGTTCTTGATCTGTGCGGTGCCTCCGGCCATGCCTGATGTTCCGCTTCCGTTGTTGTAGGTTAATTGGAGCTGCACGTCCGGGGCGGGCTTGGCCGAAGCCGGAACGGCTTCAGCTCCTCCGGCCAGAGCCAGTGCAAGTGCGGGGAGGAGTAATAACCTCCGGGTGAACTTCATGTTCATCATCCTTTCTGGGGGCGCGGCGGCTGCTAAATCAGCCGTCCCCCGTACCGTGACCCATAGGCTGAACCACGGATTGTACAGTAGCCTTTGTTACAGATTCATAACCCTCCAGGGGGTGAATAGCTATAACGGCCAAGCTACATGACATTAGAAGCATAATCATTTTTCTTATCATTGGATTCTTGCACCTCTCCAATCAGAAGTCTGTATTGTTCTGTCTGTTCCTCAGTGGCTTGATGCCGGAATTGTTCAAACAGATTCACACATTTAATGATTATGCTATCACTCTTTATTTTAGCAGAAGATTCCAGACTTTGCAGAAGGAAGCCCATTCCTTCCAGGCGGTGATTGCGTAAATAATAGTTGGCTAATTCCGCGAGAAAGGTAGAGTACTGGTCGGCCAGGATCTGCTGGTTGTGAAGCTCGCCGAAGTCCTTCAGATTGGTCCGGTAAGGGATATAGGAAGGGAACTGTTCAAGCACCTCATCCACATTCCAGGAGAAGCGGTTGGCTGAGATCACAATATGGTACAGGGCTACAAAGATCTCACTGGCATGCGGAGCAATATAGGCCACATATTCAGGCAGCACTCCATAGTCGCCGGACATCATCCGGTAGAGGAGGGTATTGGCCGTGCCCCACTCCTGAAATTGGTCCAGGATGTGCCGGGTGTCTTCCCCTTTTTCGCGTATCCAGCTCCTATCCATATATAGAGCTACGTATTTCAGCGCCGATTCATAGTCCCGGAATTCTTCGCACACGCTTGCCCGCATCAGATGCGAATACAGCGCATAGAAGAATACCGGCTTCTCCGGGCATTTATCCTGGCGGTCTCTGCGCTGAGACCGGTGCAGATGGTGGTAGCTGAGCATGGCAAGACGGTGCATCTCCTGAGCCAGCGCGTCCACCTTGTCCCATTTGTGCAGCGAGTAATAGACATGCATCAGAGCTTTCAGTCCATCGAGCTGATCAGACACCTCAAGCCGTTCAATATAACATTCGAATAAAAGAGCAGCCTGGAGGTTGAGTGTCTGGCTGTCTCCTAGGGCAATGCGGAACAAACGGTACTGGCAGAGGGCCAGCCGCTCGGAATGCTGATACTTCTCGCTCGCGCTGATATTCTTGTACAGCACGGCTGCCGCCTGCCAGTGATGCTGCTGGAACAAGTCCTCGGCCACTTCAAAAAGCATCGGAGCATAGGTTAGGTTGTCCAGCAGATTTTTGACTACTAGCTCTATACAGTCCAGCCGCCCCAGCTCCGCCGAATTCAGGATGAAGGGGCGCAGCCGCCGCCAGGTGGGTGCCGAATATAAAAAGCACTCATCGACATACATACTATAGAAATGATCCTCCGGCAATGACATGCCCCGGGTGATCAATTTCAGGTGATTCATGGCAATCGGCTGCTGGCCGCTAAGGATACGGCTTAAGGTGCCGGAATTAACGCCGGACTGAATGGAGAACTGGTTGATGGACAACTGCTGGGAATAGAGATAAGCCTCAAGATGACTGCGAATCGTTGTGAGAGGCTTCAAGGGATCACCGCCTGACTGAATTCCATATTTTGGATTATTGTATATGTGTATAATATAAGTCATTATTCCAATGGTCAATAGAGTGATGGGGAGAAACCGTGAACAATGGAAAAAAGCATTCCCGTGGTCCCAGGAACGCTTAGTCTTCATAGGCGGGCAGACAGCGGATCAGGCGGTGTAAATCCCTGCTTCATTCTTGATCCTGCGGCGCTCAATGACTTCTTCATAATCCTTAATCAGTCTGTCAAAAATCTGCTCCCAGGAGCGCTGGAGGGCTTGGCGCCGCCCTTCACGGCCCATTGCGCTCCGCAGCAGGGGCCTGGCGGCGGCGGTGCAGATCTGCTCTGCCATGGCTGCCGGGCTGCGCGGCCCGAACAGCATGCCGGTGACACCGGGTGCGATCAGCTCCCGCGTTCCGCCTGCATCTGCGGCGATCACGGGAAGCCCAGACGCCATGGCTTCAAGCACGACGTTGCCGAAGGTCTCCGTGCAGGAGGGGAAGACGAACAGATCGGCGGAGGCGTACAGCTCTGCCAGCTCTTCGCCGTGTCTGGCACCGGTGAAGGTGACATTCTCCAGTGCCTGCGATTTAAGCTCGGGCAGCAGCGGGCCATCGCCGACAATCACCAGCTGAACCTTTGAACGCACGGACTCCGGCAGGAGCTGCATAGCCTGAAGGAGGGTGGTGAGATCTTTTTCCGGGGCAATCCGTCCGACATAGAGCATCATCAGCGCTGCTCCCTTGCCGTAACGCTCCCTGGTCTCTTCGCTTCGTCTCTCCGGCGAGTAGAGGGTACAGTCCACGCCTCTGGACCACAGACGCAGCCGGGTGAAGCCCTCCATGCGCAAGCTGGTTAGGGTCTCGCGGGAAGGTGCCAGGACGGCATCGCAGGAACGGTGATACCACTTCATGTATTTCCAGTAGAGCGGGAGGATTCTTCTCATTTTGTAATATTCGAGGTAACGGTCGAAGTGGGTGTGATAGGAGGCGACATGGGGGAGCTGCTGCTTGCGGGCATACCGGAGGCCGGTTAAGCCGATATTGAACGGGGTGGCGAGATGGAGCAGGTCAGGGGCGAACGCAGTCAGTTCACTCTGCATGGAGGACATGCCGGGCAGGGCCAGCCTGCACTCGGGATAGAGGAAAAAGGGGATGCTGGCCACGGGTCTGACAGGATCGGGGTAGCTGCTCTCCGGGGCGGATTTTGGCGTGAACAGCAGATGTTCAATTCCCCGGCGGTGCAGGTGGCTGGTCAGCCGGCCGAGTGTACGGGCAACGCCATTCGTCTGCGGAAGAAAAGTGTCCGTGAATAGAGCCAGACGCATCGGTATCCCTCCCAGTAATCTTGTTGCCTTGATCTTAACAACCAACTATTACTTGGAGATCAACCGCAGGTTAAACATCTTGCATGAAGAGGGGAATTTACAGGGAGGGCAAGGGAGGGCAAGGGAGGACAAGGGAGGACCGGGGAGGACTAGGGCAATAAGGTTAAAGGAAGCGTGGAGCGGGTATACATGAGGTATCAGGAATGAAGGAGGTATAAGGAGATGAGCAAAGATCTGCCGCCCGAGGTTCCGCCGAAGGTTGTCCCCGATGTGAAGCCGGATATCCTCCCGGAGCCGGTTGTGATCCCGCCGGAGATTGTGCCGGAGAAGCATCCCGAAATCGTACCGCCGGAGCAGCCGGATATGGTGCCGCCGGCCCCGCCCGAGATTCTTCCGAATGATCCGCTGTAAGCTGGAATGCTGTCTGACAGAAGGATAATGTATAGATTGTGCTGAGCGCCCGGGGAACCGGGCGTTTTTATGTTTATATTAGGAAACTATAGTTTCCTGCTGCTGTGGAAAGGTGAGTATAAATTTGTGGATATGAGTTCTTGGAAAGAAGGAGAGTGTATGTGAAAAACAGCATACATTGTGTTCGCGAGCAGGCATATGGACCAAATGTATGTGAAAAACAGCATACATTGTGCTCGTAAGCAGGCATATGGGCCAAATGTATGTGAAAAACAGCATACATTGTGTTCGCGAGCCGGAGGGGCGTTCGGACAAGCAAAAAGTCACTGTAAAGGGAAATAGGTGGATTTTTCCAATTGTTTGCGGCAGGCAGCCGTCTCCTCAGCTGGAAAAGGGTGCGGCGGTAATAGAGACGTTGGCTGACGTTTGGTAGGCTCAATCTCAACTCCCAGGGAGACTTGTCCAGATCGGCTCAGCGTATTGATTCTGCAGATTCATGCTGCAATCCTTGCCGGTATCGTAGGAGCGGTTGCCCAGTGCCAGTGTGAACTGCTCAAGCTTGCGGCTTGCCGCAGCGGAGTCCTCCGTACATTCCAGCCAATCGGCAAGCGCTTCGAGCACCGTCCGTCCTTCCGCAAGGGCTGCCTCCCACAGCCCCCACACAGATTCGGTCTGCACCTCGGAATATAGTGCGGGATGCCGCCACCGGGAGTGCCGCTCATTCAGATAATCCAGCCGTTCCTCGCGGGCAGTGAGCTTTCGTGAGAACAACCGGCGGGTACGGCCCCAGGTTATAGCCTTCTTCCAGCCCTTCGGGTCATACAGGCATTTCTGAGCCAGCACCATATCGCGGTACGCGCTCTGCCAGATCTCTGCGGGCAGTCGATCCATAGTTTCCGGGTAATGCTTAAGGGCGGTGGCATGAAGAATGCGATGAACCGGCTCAGGCAGCCGGGCACCTGTGTCAATTGTAGCCCAGGCAGCGTGCTGCCAGGTGTTCATCCCGTGCAGCCGCTTCATGAACAAAGTGTCCAGGTCAATCTCAAACCGCTGATGGGCACGGTACTTATAGCCCGCCTTCCAGTTAATATAGGGATGGAGGTTGCGGTCCAGCAGATGATGGGTCAGGAAACCGAGGAAATAGAGCTGGGCCTGGGCCGCTTCCGTTCCTTCAAGTCTCCGGGCAGCCTCCCAGAAATCAACAAGTACAGGCCCGCAGCTCTGCGTATGCATCTGGTCTCCGAGATGAAGTGCCCCGGTATCTCGTCTCCAAGGAAGAAAGCTGTGATATAACAGGAAATCCGGACCCTGACAGCCGAGATTATAGAGCCGCGGCTGTTGTTCCAGCAGGTGGAGACACGGGAAACGGCTGCTGAATTCTCTGGCCAGCTGCTGACCGAATTCGATATGCATCCAAATATTGGGCATGATTGATCCTCCTACTAGTTATGATGGATACCATGCAGTGATAATCTAATCCATTGTAATGCCTATATGTTAAAACTAAATAAGAAATATGTGTGAAATTAGGCAGAGCTGTACATTCCCGTACATTAAGGTAGACATGATCACGGGCACAAGAGTATTCTTATATGGCCTTAAGACAACCATAACACTGTAATATGCAACTGGCAAAAGGAGGCCCATACCTATGAAGTCCCGTTCCTCTGAACGCGTTAAAATGCCTCCGGGATTCTGGACAGGAATAAGCCGCCTGGGGATTGCTGCCCGCGACGTAGCCCGCCAGGCACAGCTCCCTGTAACGATAACAACAGAAGCCACGGTTACCACTGCCCAATATTTCGCAATCTGGCAGGCGTATTCCGAGCTCGCCGGGGATCTTGCGTCAGGCATTACCAGGCTTGCGGCCGCCTTTGACACCGCGCAGTATCCTCCCGCCGTATTAGCGACGTATCACGCCCGTGACTACCGCGATGCCTTGCACCGTATGGTCAGGTACAAACAGATGTGTCCGCCCGAAAGCCTGCGGATGACTGAGGAGAACGGGCAGTGCACCATAGAACTGGAGTGGGGGCCTACAGGGCTGCCCGGTCCGCCGGTGCTGGCGGGGATCACGCTGGCTTTTCTCTTGGAGCTTGGAAGAAAGGGGACGGGTCAGCCCTTGAAAGCGCAGGCCGCTGAATTTGTCCACTCCATGGGCGATGAACAAGTGCTCGAAGCTTATTTCGGCTGCGCGATTCAAACGGGCGGGAAGTATAACCGATTGACCCTGCTGCAAAGCCATCTGGACCTTCCCTTTGTTTCGTATAACAAAGAACTGCTGGAGATTCTTGCTCCCGCACTGGACCGCTCACTCGACGAACAGCTTGGCAGCTTCTCTGTATCCGGGAGGGTCAAGGTGATCATTGCACACTGTCTCGCTGGTGGATGTCCCGACCTCCAGACAGTGGCGAAGGAGCTTACGATGAGCGGGCGGACCTTGCAGCGCCGGCTGACTGACGAGAAGACGACCTTCAAGCAGCTATTGACACAAGTCAGACATGAGCAGGCACGGGAGTACTTGACAAATCCTTCGCTTGATCTTCAAGAGGTGGCGTTTCTGACCGGGTATGAGGATCAGAACTCTTTCTTCCGTGCCTTCCGCCATTGGGAAGGGGTTACGCCTTCACAGTGGCGTGCGGAGCACCTGAATGCACGAATTTGCTGAGCTGTAACTTTTGGCGTGTCCGGCAAGAAGCTTGGCGTAAGGTGCTAGTTACTGAACGATCCCAACAAGATAATATAATCACTATCCGCAACACAACAAGATATGAATAAGGAGAAGTGCATTATGGAGATGGGATTACACAATACAACAGCACTAGTTACAGGATCAACGAAGGGTATAGGAAAAGCCATCGCCATAGAGCTTGCTAAGGAAGGCGTCAACGTGCTGGTCAATGGGCGGAATAGGGAAGAGGTAGAACAGATTGTCCGTGAATTGAAGCTAAATTACCCGGCCACCGCTCCTCAGAATGCCGCAGCCGATCTTGCCGATCCTGAACAAAGACAAGCCTTATTCGCCCAATTCCCCAGCGTTGATATTCTGATCAACAGTATGGGCATTTATGAATTGATGCAGTATGAGGAAGTGGCCGATGACATCTGGGAGAAGTATTTCCGCACGAATGTGCTGGCTGCAAACGGATTAACGAAATTATATTTACCTGGAATGTTGAGCAGGAATTATGGCCGCGTGATCTTCATTGCCAGCGAAGAGGCGGTCATGCCCTCAGGACAAATGCCTCAATATGCGATGACCAAATCCATGCTGCTGTCCCTGTCCAAAAGTATCTCTAAAGTGACAGCAGGAACAGAGGTTACAGTGAATACCATCATGCCCGGACCTACACTCTCAGAAAAGGTACATCACATCATTGAGGGAATGTATCCTGACGAAAATTTAACTTTTGCAGAAAAAGAGCAGAAATTCATGGCGGCCAATCTGCCGCAATCGGAATTACAGCGTTTCATCAAGCCGGTGGAAATCGGCAGGCTGGCTGTCTTCGTATGCAGTCCTTATGCGGCGGCCTTTAAAGGTTCTCCCATCCGCATGGATGGAGGGATGGTCCCGACTATATATTGATAGAGGTGTACATGCTCAACAGCAAACAGCGGCACCCGGGACGGTTAAGCCCCGGGATGCCGCTGTTTTGCTGTATCAGGGCCGGATTCAGCCCATTTTGATCATGTCCCGGAATACTCCGGGAAAAGAATCAGGGATCGCTATCGCACCGACGGTCTTCTCATAGAACGGCTGTGCGTCCTCGACCCAGCCGATGACGGCGTAGCCGTAGCCGTTCTGGTGCATCGCGGACAGGCATTCCAGCAGCAGGGCCTTCCCGATGCCCAGCCCCCGGTAATCATCCAGCACGCCGGTCGGGCCGAAGAAGTTCTTCATTACAACCTCGTGACAGGCGAAGCCGATCACCTCGCCCTGCTTCACTGCGATATAGCAGTGGACGGGCAGGTGGGCGAAGGCTACCTCGCATTCATTCCGCCAGCTCTCCGTGAAATGGCGGCCGACAAAATCCACAATGGCCTGCTTATCTCCGGTCATCGCCCGTTTAATAACAATGCCTTGTCCACGCAGACGCTCCAGCAGCGCCCCGTTGTCCGGCAGATCGTACAGCTTCACAAGCATATCAGGCATCAGCTATCCCCCGCTTTCTGTTCTATGATCTCAAGATCGGTAATCATGGCATGCAGGTCTGCTTCAAACAGCTCCGGCCGGTAGAAGCGGGAGCGGAGGAACAGCTCCGCCATCTGCGGCACCAGCAGCTCGGCAAGCACGGTCTGCATTCTTAGCTTGGCTCTCCGCAGATCTCCGTATCCGCTCCGGTATTTGTCCCGGAGGAAGGTCAGCACTTCCTCACTGCCCGGCGACATCGCGCCCCGGAAGAGGAAGGTATGCAGCGGGGAACGGCGCTGCGCCGGAATCTCATACTGGATCATGGCGTCGATCAGCTCGGCGGTCAAGCGGTTCTTCCTCACCTCAGGCAGCAGTTGCGGGATCAGGGCATAATAGTCGGTTACCGCATAATCTGCCCATTCTTCCCCGCTAAGGAGAGCGGCGGGCAGTCCGTGGAAGCGGTGCAGAAACCGGACCAGGTAGGTAGAGAGATCTGCCCCGGAATTCCAGCTCTGCTCTGCGGCCAGGAAGGCCGGATAACGTGAGGTCTCGAACAGCCCGTAAGGACTGCCCAGCGAGAACGGGCAACCCCAATTCGTATGAATAATGCCGCCCAACTGCTCGGAGCGTGCGAGCTCAATCCAGTCCAGCACATTCTTGATCCGGTTATGGATGACCGGATAATTCTGGTCCCCGTTATCATCCCAGCAGCGGACAGAGGAAGCGCCGAGGGTCTCGATGCCCGCATCCCGCAGCTTATGGAGAATCAGCCGGGCATCGGCCTTCATCCGGTGTCCGCCATAGATCCAGACGACGACCACAATCCGTTTGTCCAGCGCCGCAATCTCTTCCGCAGTAGCGTGCATGATCATATCATGCCAGATCATCGGCTGCTTGCCAAGGCTGACCGTCTTCTCCGCCAGTTGATTGACGAAGCGGATGAACGAAGCCTCCGGGGTAAGCCCGGACCGCTTGCAGTCTTCACAGGTACCGAGGGTCCAGACTTCATCGCAGCCCAGGTGAAGATAGTCGCTGTGGGGATGAAGGGCAGCCACTTCCTCCAGAATGCCGGCCATCATCTCGAAGGAGCCTGGGCGGTGCGGGCACAGCTCCGAGACTGTCTCCGGGACCTCGCGCAGACCGATATAAGCCGGATGCTTCAGGATATATTCCAGATGGCCGAAGGACTGCTGCTTCGGAATCACGGTGACGAAGTGGTCATGTGCGGCCTTCAGCAGCCGCTGGTGTTCTTCTTCGCTGAAGGCAAGCTCAGGATGGCGCAGGAAGCCCAGCTTACGGAAGGGCAGCTTGTCTTCATATTCGATGACCAGCGTATTGATCTTATAATCGGCCAGCTCCGCGATATACTCCAGGATATGCTCATAGGTCGGATAGACCGTGCGCAGATCGAGATAATCGCTGCGCAGCTTCAGCTCCGCCCAGTCGGCAATGGTCAGGGCGGGTACCCTATCGCCGCCTGTATGGAGCAGTTGTTCCAGCGTCTTCAGCCCGTAGAACAGGCCGGACGCACTGAGCGCATACAGCTCAATCCGGTCCGTGTCTGTAATCAGAACGTAGCCGTCATGTTTGCCCTCAACCCGCCGGGCCAGCAGCGGGTTGAGCGGGGTACCGTCCGTGACCAGGGAGAATACACCGCTGCCGTCATGCGTAGTACGCACCGTCACCTCTGTGAATATCCTTTGCGCTGCCGTGAGCAGCCGGACATCCTTCACGGGGAGCTGAAGCTGCACCGTCCAGCCGCGAATACCGCTGACCGGCTCCGGTCCCCGGCTCTGCACCACCTGAGGCTCTGGAATCAGCTGAAGGTTCATAGCCAGCGGACCCGGCCTTTGAAGCGTTCAATGAAGCGGTTATTCCACTCATCCCCGCCGGGAGCGTTACCGCTGCGCCAGACTGGCACCTCGATCCCTTTCGCTCCGAGACAGGCCGCTGTAGTCATCATCAGGGAATTGAGCAGAAAAGCGTTGGCGAAGGTGGAGGTCGAACCCATCTTCGGTTCAATCCCGTCAATATGCAGCGCAGCGTCACCGGGCTTCACCTTGCTGTCCAGGACATAGTCGCACAGCTCATACAGATTCTGCCCTGAAGGGTGGCGGGCAATATGATCCTTAGGCGTAGCTTCAGCATGGCCGACCGAAGTAACGGCAATCGTTGTGACTCCCCGGCGCCGGGCTTCTACAGCCGCATCGACACAGGCGGTGTTAATGCCGTAAGCATTGGCAAGAATCAGAATATCGCCCTCGCCTAGCCGGTTGTCTTCAATAACAAGCGTTCCGTAGCCGGGAGTGCGTTCAACGGCCATCGAGCGCAGAGCGCCGTTCGAGATCATTGTGCCTTCATCTAATATGGCGCTGATATGCATCAGGCCGCCGGCGCGGAAGAAGACCTCAGTCGCATTCATATTGGAATGGCCGCCCGGGCCGTAGAGGTAGACCAGCTTGTCCTGTGCGATATGATCCGCAAGCAGCTCTGCCACCTGCTGCAGCTTGTCCTGCGGTTCGTTCCGGATCTCATTCAGCAGCTCAACAATAGTATCCATATAAGCGGACATAATATCTGGCTTGGCGTTCATCTGGGTTCCTCCTAAAAGTTTTGTAAGCATAAGCTTCCTCAAGTCTCTTCGCAAAACTGGCTTCGGAAGCATACGCTTTAAGTTTTGTAAGCATAAACTTGTGCTTGCCTAGAAGATAACAAAGCGGGCAAACCAAGTAAATCAACTATTTTGCGCAAATCCGCACCGTTTTTGACCGATTTGGCCAACCGGATGTCATAGAGCAGCATCAGATGTAATCTGTGAATAGGATCAGATCCCTGAGGTTCCGTAAAATGAAACTGCACCGGCCGATGAGTTTGCTTCTAACGGACCTGAGAGCCCCTACTCCCTGGAAAACGCCACTTTTTGCGGTTTAACGGACGGAGTAGCCCTTATCGTCTCTCTATAAGATGTTTTCAAGTAGAAGTTCCAAGAATAAGGACCATAGGGTCCGTTCCTTGGCCAAAGTGGAGACTTTCATCCGGAATAAGCGCGCCTCAGTCCGTTATGCCGGGCCAGATGCTCTAATGGACAACTCCCGTCTGCGGCAGGTAAAAATTTTTCTGAACGGGTCAGGATCGTGACTTATGTAAAATTCTTTGCTTTTCTATAATGAGAGATAAGATCACGCAAGAGGGGGGACAGAGCCTTTGAAGACGTCAGTTACCTTACCGCAGTCCCATCAGACACCAACCGCCGGCAGCAAAAAAAGAAAACGGATAGAAGCGGGGATGGGCTACTTTTTCACCGGTCCCATGCTGCTGGGGGTGCTGGTATTTACGCTTATTCCGATGATATTCTCCTTCATGCTCAGCTTCACCAAATGGTCGTTCGTTACCGGGTTTGACAAGATCCGCTGGAGCGGCCTCGATAATTTCCGCCAGCTGTTCCAGGATGAGGTGTTCCTGAAGTCGCTGGGCAATAACTTCATTATGCTGCTGGCCGTACCCGTCGGGATGGCGATCGCGCTGATCCTCGGGGTAATTATCACGAGTCATGTATATGCGCCGGGTGCCTTCAAGGTCATCTACTTCATGCCCCAGATATCCAGTGTAGTGGCTGTGGCGGTAGTGTGGCAGGTACTCTTCCATCCTTCGTACGGTCCGGTCAACGGTTTCCTGTCGGCGATCGGGGTGGACAATCCGCCCAAATGGCTGGCCGATCCAACGTATGCGCTTCCATCGGTCATGCTGCTGATGATCTGGATTGACCTTGGGGTCTCGCTGATTATCTACATTGCCGGGATCAAGAATATCCCTGCCGACCTGTATGAAGCGGCGACGATTGACGGCGCCTCCAAGCTCGCCCAGTTCCGCTCCATTACCTTTCCGCTGCTGACGCCGACGACCTTTTTCCTGCTCGTGACCGGCATTATCGGCAATTTCAAATCCTTCGCCCTGGTCAAGGTGCTGACGGACGGCGGACCGGCTAACTCCACTTCTGTCGTAGTGTACGATATGTACCAGACCGCATTTGTCGATCTTCAGACCGGTTATGCTTCATCCATGGTCATGATTCTGTTCGTCATCGTGCTTGCCATTACCGGCCTGCAGTGGCTGGGACAGCGTTATTGGGTCAATTACTAGATAAGGGAGGCACATACCTGTGAGAATAGGCAATCTGGACTGGGGAAAAGCCATCATCACCCTGATCATGGCACTGCTGGGCATTGTGTTTCTGCTCCCTTTTATATGGATGCTGTCCGCTTCGCTCAAGCCTGAGGCCGATGTGTTCAAATATCCGATCGAATGGATTCCGCAGACATGGAGGGCGGCGTTCAACTATCATTCCGTCTGGTTCGGCAAAGCAAACTTCACCCTGTATTACTGGAACTCGATTAAAGTCACGGCGCTCACAACACTTCTCTCCGTAGCGGTGTCCAGCATGGCGGCCTATGGCTTCACCAAAATCCGCTTCCCCGGCAGAAATGCACTTTTCGTACTGGTGCTGGCCACTTATATGATTCCTGCGGAAGCCACGCTGGTGCCGCTGTTCATTATCTTCCGCTCCACCGGCCTGTACGATACGCATCTGGGCCTGATCCTGCTTGGCGGGTTCAGCGTACTGGGCACCTTTCTGCTCCGCCAGTTTTTTGCCTCACTCTCGAATGAGTATATCGAATCGGCGCAGATCGACGGCGCGGGACATATCCGTATCTTCCTCTCGATTCTGTTCCCGCTGGTCCGTCCCGCCATTGCCACTTATGCCATTCTGCGGTTCATCTGGACCTGGAATGATTTTCAGACGCCGCTGGTCTTCCTGAACAGCAAGACACTCTATACGCTTCAGCTTGGCATGAATGCCTTCGCTGACCGCAACGGCGCCTTCTATTCGCTCATCATGGCGGCTTCGGTCTCGGCGATTGTCCCGCTGCTGGTCGTGTTCATCCTCGGGCAGAAGCAGGTGATCGAAGGTATTTCCTTGGGGGGGGTGAAGGGGTGAGGGCTGGCAAGTTCCCGGAAGCTGCATAACCGGAAGACAGGCGGGCGGATAGGACGGTCAGGATGTGCATGAGAACTGCATGGAACTGTAGACCACATTAGAAGGGGTGTTAGTTATGAAAAAGAATGTGTTCGCTCTGGTATGGATCATCGTGCTTCTGGTAGCCCTGGCGGGCTGCGGCAACTCAAACAACACAAATGGTGCATCGCCCACTTCCGGCAGCACGGCTGCACCGGAGGCGGGGGAGAGTGCCGCACCTTCAGCAGAACCGGTAACGATCAAAGTCGCCAACTGGTCGCCTGCGGCGGATATGGAACCGATTCTGCAGGCGTACGAGGATTCCCATCCGGGAATTACACTGGAATACGTGGAGCTGGCTGACAACGGTGATTCGGTGGCCGGAATGAAGAAGCTGGATCTGCTCGTCGCATCCGGCGAGAACCTGGATGTGGTATTCATGCCGGGGGCAACCGATTATTCACAGCGTGCCGGACTCGGACTGCTGGCTCCGCTGAATGACCTGATCAGCAAGGAAGGCATCACGCTGACAGATGAGTATACGGTTGATCCGTCCGTTGACGGTAAAGTGTATGCCCTGCCGGATACGCTGGAGAATTATTTCGTCCTGCTGAACAAGGACAAGCTGGATGCGGCGGGCTTAGCCGTTCCCACCGAATGGAGCTGGGACGATTACCTTGATTACGCAGCTAAGCTGACCAGCGGCACCGGGCCGTCCAAGACCTTCGGTACGTATTTCCATACCTGGGCTATGTACTGGGAGCTGGCCGTTATCAACCAGGAGAAGGACAATAATCTGGTCAACAATGGTGTCGTAAACATCGATAGTGCGGGTATCCGCCAGTCCCTGGAGCTGCGCAGCAAGGCAGAGGCATCGGGAGTAGCGGTGCCGTATGCCGACACCATCTCCCAGAAGCTCGCGTACCGCTCGGAATTCTTCACCGGACATGCCGCGATGATCGTGACCGGCAATTGGATGATCGGCGAAGCAGGCGGGTCGGAAGAATTCCCTGCAACCTTCACTACCGCGTTCGCTCCGATGCCGTCCAATAGTGCCGGACAACCTGCGGGAGTCAGCATTGCCAACGGCAACTATGTAGGTATCCTGGAGAAGTCGGGACATCAGCAGGAAGCCTATGATTTCATCCGTTGGTACTCCACAGAGGGCGAGCAGATGCAGAATGTATATTCCGCGTGGAAGAAGCAGGATGTGGACAAGTTCATTGCCGGCGTCAAATCGGGTGCCATGAGCCCCGACAAGATTGACGAAGCCTCACTGGCCTATGTAATTAAGAATGCCAAGCCCGCACCGCTCAGCGTGCCGCCGACCTATCAAGGCGAGCTGGAAACAGCCTTTACCAAAGAAACCGAGCTGTACATCCTGAAACAGCAGGATCTGGAGACTACCATCAAGAAGGCGCAGGCTGAGCTGCAGAAGATTGTAGACGCCAACAAGTAAAAATTGGAAGCGCTGAATAGCCCTTTTTTACCCGGAATAATAGATTGAAATGAGCTGCTGGAGGCGGAAAGCTGATATGATAGAGGCATAGAAAACGATAGTCTGATTGTGAAGGAGGATTGCCATTGCTGCCTAGAGGATGGAGACTCGGTTTTCGCAATAAGCTGCTCGTCGCTTCTCTGCTCTGTCTGCTGCTTCCCGCCTCTATTACCTTGTATATCTCCAATTCCTACACCGAGCATATCCTCCGCTCCCAGGTGATTCAGAATGAACGCCGTTCGCTGGAGCAGGAGAGCCTATATATCTCTAACCTTCTCAGCAATATGGTGCTGGTGGCGAATTATATCCAGTTCGACCCCGGCATCACTCTTATTCTCAAAGAAAACTGGCAGCGCAATAAGCTGCACGAGCCTGATACCGCCAAGCACATTCTCGATTTCAAAGAGGTTACGGACAAGCTGAACAGCGTCACTTCCATGATGGAAAAAACGTTCGTCACCGTCCTCACCTCAGATGGACAATATTATTCAAACTATGCTTACGCCAAGCTGGATATCGGCGCACTGCTGAAGCAGCCCTGGATGGAACAAGCCCGCCAGCAGCCTGCCTTCGAGCTGTATTGGGCGGGTGTGCTTGCCAACTATATTCCGACCGCTGCCCCAAGCAGCCCGCAGGTGCTGACCATTGCCAGGAATCTCAAGCTGTCCTCCAATTCAACCTATGCTACCTTGATCATCAGCATCGCCGAGAGCCGGATCAGCCAGATTTTTAATGACAACCGGCAGGGCCAGGAGACGCTGCTGATTGCGCCTGACGGAACCGTTCTTGCCGCCAGGGACAAGACCAGGCTGGGCCGGCCGTTCGCGCTTATGGATGCTGTGAAGCATTCAGAAGGTTCCGGGTTTATGGATTACCGGGGCGAGCAATATCTGCTGAGCAGCCTGGAGATTCCTTACGGGAATTACCGGATTGTCAGCCTGTCGCCATACCGTGAGGCCGTGAGCCAGATCAGTGCCACCCACCGCTGGAGCAGTGCCGTGCAGATCGTATCAGGCGCTTTTTTCCTGCTGATTCTGGTTCTGCTGGTCCGGCAGTTCACGAAGCCGGTGATCCGGCTGGATCAGGTGGCAGCACGGGTGGACAGAGGAGAGCTAGGCATCCGTTCAGGCGTTCGCGGCTATGATGAGATCGGACGGCTGGGCAAGTCCTTCGACCATATGCTGGACCGGGTGGAGCGGATGATTATCCAGATCAAGGTGGAGCAGGCGCAGAAGCGCAAGGCCGAGCTGGCCATGCTGCAGTCGCAGATCAATCCCCATTTCCTGTTCAATATTCTGAATTCGATCCGCCTGCGCATCATGATGCGGGGCGATGAGGAGAATGCGGAGCTGCTGTTCTCGCTCTCCCGGCTGCTGCGGATGACCATTCAGCAGCGGGACGAGTACACCACCCTGCATGATGAGCTGCATATTGTCAGGAGTTATGTGGAGCTGCTGAATTTCCGCCAGTCCGAGGAGGTGTCGCTAGATACAGACTGTACTTCGGAGAGCCTTGGCGTGAAGATCCCCCGGTTCCTGCTGCAGCCGGTCATCGAGAATGCCTACATTCATGGTCTGCATCAGGAGAGCGGACGTATTCTGATCCGGACCCGGACGCAGGATCACCAGCTGCTAATAGAGATCGAAGACAACGGGCAGGGGATGGATGAGGTGACCCTGAACCGCCTGCGCGCCGAGTTAAGCTCTGAATGGCAAGAGAAGGAAGCGATGCCGTCTAGCAGATTGGCCCATATCGGCATGTCCAATGTCTATGAGCGGCTGTATCTGACTTACGGTGCAGCCTTCCAGATCACGATTGACAGCCTGCCCGGACAAGGGACGACCTTCCGGTTCGTGCTGCCTGAAGAGATTCCGGATCAAGGCTATGAAAGGGAGCGTGGAAGCGATGTATAGCGTAATGCTGGTGGATGATGATCAGCCGGTACTGGACTTTCTCTCGGCAATGATTCCTTGGGACGAGCTTGGATTAACGCTGCATTCGGCCTGCAAGAATGGTCTGGTTGCCCTGGAGAAAGCGCAGGCCGATATGCCCGATATTGTCATTACGGATATTGGCATGCCCTATATGGATGGTCTGGAGCTGATCCGTGAGCTGAAGCTGCGCAGCGAAGAGCTGCGTGTGGTGGTGTTGTCCTGCATGGATGATTTCACATATGCCCAGCAGGCGGTGAAGCTGATGGTGAGCGACTATATCCTGAAGGAGATGATCAGCCGCGAGCTGATTACCGGGCTGCTGCGGGAGCTGGGCGAGGATCTGCGCCGCAGGGATGCGGACAAAGCCCAGACGCTGAAGTGGAAAAGCATGGCCGAGCATCAGAAGGTGCTGCTGAAGCAAAGTGTGCTGCGGCGCATCGCTGCCCGCGAGCTGCCGGACAGCGAATGGCGGGCAGACGCCGCCGAGCTGGGAATTATGCCGGATCTCACGGCCCATGTAGCCGTGCTCTGCCGGATCAGCGGCAACGCCGGGGAGAATGAACCGGAGGAGCTTGCACTAATGTCATGGGTGGAATCCGCCGCCGAAGCCGTGCGGCAGGAGGATACCGCTGCCGTGTGCCTGCCTTACAGCGGCCGCGACTGTGTGCTGGTCTTCAGCGGCGGTATGGGCAATGGAGCGGACTCAGGCCATATCTCCATGCTGGGCAGGCTGCGTTCCGCCATTCAAGCGCTGCCGGGGGTTACGGCTTCCTTTCAATATTTATGTATACCGGCGGGCGGCGGGCATTTCCGGGAGGGAATCATTGATCTGCTTAGCCAAGGCCGCGAATATGCCTTCTATCTGAAGCCGGGAGAGCTGAACGGCCTGAAGACGCTTCCGCCGTTCACGGAGGAGGATCTGTTCCTCTATTATGCCGAAGCCTCGCAGGAGATCCGTGAGGCCTTCCTGGAGGAAGCGGCGGACAGGCTTGCGGCCTTGCTGTCGAAATGGTTGGATACCATCCGTGCCAGACGGTATGCGCCGCGCCAGGTGAAGGAGTGGATGCTCAAGCTGCTCTACGATAACCAGATGCGTCTGATGGCCCGCCAGCAATACCAGTCCACCTTTTCCCTGGAGCTGCTGCATGATACCTTGACGGCCATTGATCATATTGATCATCTGGAGGAATGGTCTCAGCAGTTCTTCAGCGAACGCCTGCCGGTGATCCGGGAGATGTACCAGGAGACCCGCCGGGATGAGATCAAGAAGGTGAAGCAGTATGTAGACCGCCATCTGAACCGTAAAATCACCCTGGAGGAGGTGGCGGAATACACACATTTGAATTCGAGCTATTTCAGCCGCCTGTTCAAAAAGGAAACCGGAATGAGCTTCATCCACTATGTCACCCATACCAAAATGGAGCAAGCTAAAGAATGGCTGGACCAGTCTCCGCAAAGTGTGGAGCAGGTAGCGGAGCAGCTGGGATATGAGAATAAAAGCTATTTCACGAAGCTCTTCAAGCTGCATACAGGCACTACGCCCGGAGAGTTCCGGGGGGAGGAAGGCAGCCGGTCTGCACAGACATTAGGCACAAGGAGGCACTACCCATGCTGAGCATCAAACCGATTCATACGGAACTGTCGGGCGCCATGCTTGTCCGCGTATACAAGAACCGCTCGCAGCTCGGAGCTGCTGCCGGGCGTGAAGCAGCGGCGGCCATCCGGGCGCTGCTGGCCTCCAAGGCACAGGTGCGGATCGTGTTCGCCGCTGCACCCTCCCAGAATGAATTTCTTGCAGAGCTTGCCGCTGCGCCGGATCTGGACTGGAGCCGGATTACCGCGTTCCATATGGATGAATATATCGGCCTGCCGGCAGGCTCTCCGCAGAGCTTCGGCAGCTTCCTCCGGGAGGCGCTGTTCGGCAAGGTACGGCCGGGAACGGTCCATTATCTGAACCCTGCCGCCAGCCCGGAAGCCGAATGCAAGCGTTACGGACGGCTGCTGGCGGAAGCGCCGATCGATATCGTCTGCCTTGGCATCGGGGAGAATGGTCACCTGGCCTTCAATGATCCGCCCGTGGCAGATTTCAATGACCCGCTTCCTGTGAAGCTGGTGGTACTGGATGAGGTCTGCCGGAACCAGCAGGTGAATGACGGGTGCTTCCCCAGCCTGGCGGAAGTGCCGCAGCAGGCCTTAACGTTGACGATTCCGGTCCTGCTGTCTGCGCAATGGCTGTTCTGCATGGTGCCGGGCGCTTCCAAGCGCGGTGCGGTTACCCGCACACTGCATGAATCCATCTCCACGGCATGTCCGTCCACCATCCTGCGGGAGCACGGGGATTGCCGGATGTTCGTGGACACCGACTCCTTCGGGGCGGTCTTCTCATGAACATTGACGCACTGCATTACCGGACAGGCGAACCCGTTCGGGTTCACGTGGAGGATGGGGCGATTGCTGCCATTGAAGCCTTGGGCATACGGGAGCTGCCGCTGGAGGAACGAGAGGGGCTTCCAATTGTTGCGCCGGGCCTGGTGGATCTGCAGATTAACGGCTATGGCGGATATGATTTCAATCATCCGGCACTGGGGGCAGAGGATGTCAAGAAGGCGGTCCGCGCGGTGTGGCGGGAGGGAGTGACCGGCTTCTACCCGACTGTAATTACCGGCGCTCCGTATACGATTCTCGGAGCGATGCGGGCGATTGCCCGGGCCTGTGAAGAGGATGAGGCCAGCGCTGCGACGATCAAGGGCATCCATCTGGAAGGCCCGTTTCTCTCGCCGGAGGACGGGCCGCGCGGGGCACATGCGCTGGAGCATATCCGTCCGCCGGATACGGCCTTGTTCGACCAGTGGCAGGAGGCTTCGGGCGGGCGAATCTCCATTGTGACGCTGTCCCCCGAATGGGAGGGGAGCGCGGAATTCATCCGCCACTGCGTACGGCGGGGAGTGACGGTCTCCATCGGGCATACGTCAGCGGATGCCGCGCAGATTGCCGGGGCGGTTGCCGCCGGAGCGCGGCTGTCCACGCATCTGGGCAATGGCGCCCATGCTATGCTGCCGCGCCATCCGAACTACCTGTGGGCCCAGCTCGCCGCAGATGAGCTGTGGTGCACATTGATCGCCGACGGCTTCCACCTCCCGGATGAGGTGCTGAAGGTGGCGATGAAGGTCAAGGGCCGGCGGGTGCTGCTGGTCAGCGATGCCGTTGCCCTCGCCGGGCTTGCGCCCGGCAGCTATGACACGCCGGTCGGCGGCCGTGTCGTGCTGACCCCGGCGGGCCGGCTGCATCTCGCCGGCGAGCCCGGGCTGCTGGCGGGTTCGGCGCAGATGCTGCTGCGCCACATCGCGCGCCTTAGCGCCGCGGGCCTGGCCAGCCTGCCGGACGCCTGGGACATGGCGTCCGTGCATCCGGCAGGCTTCATGGCCCTGCCTGTGGCTGCGGGCCTGGCCGCCGGAGCGCCGGCGGATCTGGCGCTGATCCGCCGCACCGGGCCGGGTGGCGGCGGGCTTGCGCTGACGGCGCTGTGCCAGGCCGGCGGCTGGGTGTACCGCCGGGAGTGAGTGAGCGGCGGTAAGGTGAGCACAGGCCCCCGGTTACGGGGGCCTGTTATGATTTGGAAGTGAATCGCTCAAGTTGAACGATTGCAGAGGGCGGGGGTGGCATGGGCTGAGCAAGGGGATGGCTGTTGCGCCAGCGTCTGCTCCACGCCAGTAACATTAATAGTAAATGTATTCGGTTTTCAACATACATCCGCCCTGATTACCTTTGCGCAGCACATTGTATTCGGTTTTCCGCCTACACTCGCAGTGTCACTCGCACTAAGTCCGCACTTGCGTCAACGAATGCGCCAGCGCCTGGACCAGCAGCTGCATCAGCATCTACAAATGTATCTGCGTTAGCCTCAGCACCAGCCTCACCGTCTGCATCAGCCCCATTCTCAGGAAATAGTTGGATTTTAGGCACTTGTTCAGGGGCGGAAGGGACCACAGCGAGTCGTAGTTGGAAAAATAGCACTTAAAATGCTGGCATCAGAGCCATAGAGGGAATTTTTACGAAAATAAATGTCATAAATCCAATTAATTTCTGCGAACGCTCCAAATGAGCCAGATTAAGATACGTTTTTCCAACTAATTCCTCGCACCCATTCACACATCCCGCGCACATTCACACATCCCCCCGCGCACATTACCAAATCCCGCACCCATTCACACATACAGTAGTTGCACATGCCATTCTGGAGCTGTTGGCCCACCCGTCAGGGTAATTTGTCCGACAACAAACGCAGTAAAAGAACAGAACTAATCCTCCAGCAGACGCCCGTTGTCATGCCACTGGCCGTACATTTTGTTAACTCTGGTGTTCTCTATGAATTTGTCCAATCTACGTTGGAACAGCTCCGGCTGGCGGATATAGCTCTGAATGGTGTCGATCCGCACCCGCTGATACAGCGCCGGAAAGGCCAGGAAATGGCGATACACCTGCTCGTCCTCCTTCAATCTCTGTTCAATCAAGGGATCGATTCGAAAAGCTCCGACATCCATATCAGGCAGGCATCGCCGTCCCTCGTCGCGCATCAGCCCCAGCTTCTCCAGCCTTCGGACACGTTCCTTATTCAGCTCAGTCCATGAACTCCGTTTGCTGCGTGGAGACAGCCGTTGCATCAGCTTGCCTTCAGCGTTCACCTTCTTCACCCCGTCAATCCAGCCGAAGCACAGCGCTTCTTCCACGGCGTCCAGATACAGTATTGTCCCCGGGAGCGGCTTCAGACTGACCTCTACCCAGCAAGAGCCCTCTGTGGTGCTATTTGCGATCAGCCACTTTCTCAAATCTTCTCTCGTTGCAGCTTCAAGTCTATTTTCGCTACTCATAGATAGGGTTCATTCCCTTCTGTCTTCTGCTTCCGGCTCTGTCTGCCCTCTGCCCGATCGAAATCCTGCACATTATGCAACTTCTCCTAATTCCTTAAATTTTGCCGCTTTGTTAACACTTTCGCAACACATTCTTTACGCTGCGCATACACAACTTGAGAGAGTAATTAATATCCGGCTTTTACAATGAGGTTATTAGCATAATATACCTATTGCATAATCAGGCTTGATATGAAGGGATGATACTTTTGAAGGGGAAGCGGCTGCACTTTTCGATGAAATGGAAGCTGATCTTGAGTTTCTCGGCGATTACACTTATTTTTCTGGGCGTGGCTGTGTACCAGGGACATAAAATCAAGCAGGTCGAGCGATCCATGGAACGGCAGAAGAGCGAAATGGAGAATAGAATTACGGTCTCAACCATCACCCAGCAGCTGCAGGAGCTGAACCGTGCGGAGACTTCCTTGGCGGAATCCAGTGACCTGGAGCAGGCAGAGCCTTTGAAGGAGAAGCAGCAGCAGCTGTCCACGGAGCTGGCCAAGGTAAATTTTGAGCTGGGTACGCCTGCTTCTGCGAGCTATAAGCTGCTGTCTGCCCAGGCCGCAGAATACAGCGCTCTGACGAAGGAACTGGTAACCACAATGTCGGACGAGACCCTTGACCCGCTAAGTGTTTTGGAGAAAATCGATGGTATACATACGAAGGCGCTTGCGCTGAATCAGGACATGCTGAAGACTAACGGTGAGCTGTACACCGCTGCTGCTGCCAATGCCGATCAGGCCCAGGGGGTCTCCTTCGCCCTGCTGGATGATACGGTATCCATCGTGACGTACGCTGCGATCGCAGTGTCCCTGTTCATGCTGGTGCTCGCCTGGCTGCTGATCCGCTCGTTCCTGTCACCGGTGCGCAAGCTGCAGGCGGCGCTCAGACAGATCGCGGAGGGCGATCTGCGGCAGCAGATTAACTCCCCGTACAATGATGAGCTGGGACAACTGAGCCATCATTTCGACCATATGGTCAGCAGGGTACAGGGGATGCTGCGGCAGACCTTGTCAGCGGCAGGCTCGCTTGCCGATTACGCGCAATCTTTTCAGGGGTCTTCGGCGGTTACAGCGCATACGAACCAGAATATTGTCAGAACCATCCAGGAGATTTCGCTTGGAGCAGACCAGCAGGCTGTCCAGTCGGAGCAGAGCTCACAGCTGCTGGAGGAGCTGGCCTGCGGGGTTCAGGAGATTGCCGATTATACGGATGTCATGCTGACTACGAGTGAAGCCGCTAACCAGAACAGGCAGCAGGGCTCGGAGACCGTTACGGCGCTGCGTCAGAGCTCCCAGGATTCCCGGGTGTCCATCAGCAAGGTCTATGGGGCGCTGGACAAGCTGGTGAGCCAGTCCAAGGATATCTCGCGTATTACCCATTCGATCACCGAAATCTCGAAGCAGACGAATATTCTCTCACTGAACGCAGCGATTGAAGCTGCCAGGGCGGGGGCAGCAGGCAAAGGCTTCGCCGTGATTGCCGATGAAGTGCGGCAGTTGTCCGTACAGACGAATGACTCCTCGGTACTTATCAGCAGGATTATTCAGGAGCTTGGGGCTGGTATGGCGGATTTCCAGGGACATATGATGGAGACCCGGGACCGTCTGGAGCAGCAGGACCATCAGGTGGAACAGACCCTGGCTTCCTTCGCCGCTATCGACGAATCGATTACAGGCATCAGCATACAGATCGGGCAAATTCACCACAAGGTGGAACAGACGCGTACCCTCAATTCGCGGCTTGCCGAAGCTGTACATTCTGTTGCGGCTGTAGCTGAGCAGACGGCGGCCGGAGTTCAGGAGGTGAACGCCTCCAGCACCCAGCAGGATCAGGCCATCGGGGACATCGCCAGGCAGGCCGGGGAGATTAATGAAATCTCGCAGCGGCTGTTCCGGGAGATCAATGTGTTCAAAATATCGGAGGCTGCTGAGGCCGGATTCGAGCTGGGAGCAGCGTCTGAGCTAGAGCCGGACCCAGATTCGGACCCGGGTTCAGATCCAAGTTCAACACATGCAGCTCCAAAGGTTCGCGGGATGGTGCAGAAATCGGAAGAGCAGCAGGAAGCGGAGACTGCCGGGGAAATCCAGCCCAAGCTACAGCGGGAGATGCATACGAAGCAGACGGAACAGACAGCAAAAAGGGCAGAAGCCGGTAATCACCGGCCGCTGCCAGGAAGAATGCCAGTGCAGGAAGAGCCTGCGCCCGGCCTGAGTACGCTTGTTAACGAACCTGATAAAGAGATCTCCAAAGAGCTGGAGGAGGAGCTACTGGTCCTGGCGAAGTGAATGGGTCAGCGACGAGACCAGCTCCGTGAACCACTCTGATAAGGACAGGAAGCTGAAGCCCGCGCTGCGGGCTTTTGCCGTATCCATGAACCACGATGCACCGATGCCAAAAGGCGATTGATCCGTCTCAGCCGCCTCACTCTGGACGATAGCTGTCCTTCCGGTAATCTGCTCGATGATGGAGATAACGCCGCCAATGGTGAGGGTACCGTCCGAGCAGGCGTTCACAGGCCCCGTGACGGCTGAGCCCTCCCGGCCCAGCCAATGCAGGAAATCAGCCGCTTCATCCGAACGGATGAACGAGATCTCCGCCTGCGGATTAGGGATGCCAACCGGCCTTCCCGCCAGAACATGCTCGATGTGAAAATGCAACCGGCGCGTATAATCATCCGTGCCCAGCACAATCGGAAAACGTACCGCAGCCACCGGGAAATCGGCTGTCTGGAGCAGAACGGCTTCGGCTTGTCTTTTGCCTTCCTGGTAACTGATATCCGTCTTCCCGCCAGACTTCAGCGGATAATGCCAGGGATCGAAGTCCGTTTCAGCCAGCGCCTCCGGCTGCGGATCGTACACGGATAAGCTGGAAGTCAGGATATACCGCTTGGCCCGCCCCGCCCAGATCCGCACAGCTGCCGCCGCCTCATCCGGCGTGTAGCAAATGTTATCGTAGACGATATCCCATACAGTGTCCCCGACAGCCTGCTCAAGCGCCGCTTCATCCGTCCGGTCCGCGGCCAGCCGGGTGACATGCTCACCGAAGGAATCCTCTGTTAGGCCCCGGGTCAGAATGGTGACCTCGCTGTCCTGGTCCTGGAGCAGCAGCTCCACCAGCCTTTTGCCGAAAAATCTCGTCCCTCCAAGCACAAGCACCTTCTTCATGGGATCACCTCTCCTAAGTTATAGTCAGAGCTACTGCTCCATTCAGCCGTATTATGCAGCCATCCGAAGCTCACCGTATGCAGGCGCTCCATAGGTATAGGCGTATCTCGCGTTGTCTATATACATGGAATCCAAGGACTGAACCGTAAACGTGCTTACAGCAGCGGTTACCTCCCCGGCATTCTCCTGGCGGAGCAGCTCCAGCAATACTGGAATCCGCCCTTGCTCATAAGCCTCAGCTAGAGCCCGCAGATAACCCCGGTAATCGGAATCCTGCGGAAGCGCGGGGCCTTCATGCTGGATCAGCTCCTCCCGGACCTTGCTCAAGGCCTGGCGTGCACGGTGCAGCGCCGCTTTTACCGCGCCTTCCGTGGTTGCCAAGAGTCCGGCGGACTCGGCGGCTGAATACCCCAGCACATCGCGGAGGACCCAGGCGGTCCGCTGCGGCGGCGAGAGATGGGCGAGCAGCGCCTGAAAGGTCAGCTCCGTCTCGGTCAGCTCCTCCAGGGCTGCCGCCGCAGAAGCTGGATCGGATGACACTCCAGACCTTTCCATGGCACGGATGAGCGACCCCTGGCGGCGGGAGGCGTCAATCCAGGTATTCTTGGCAATCCGCAGCAGCAGGGCTTCGGGATTGGGGCTGATGGTGAATTTGCGGTAGCCCAGCGCTTTGACCCAAGTCTCCTGCGCCAGATCGTCGGCGTCGAAGCGGGAGCGGGTGAGCGACAGGCAGTAGCGCTGGAGTGTTGTTCCCAGCTCCTGCAGATGTCTTGTATCCATAGCTATCTTATCGGATGTCCGGTGTTGTTCAAGCATCGTCATAGTGGCCCTCTCCTTCGATGGGTTGTGTTGCTTCTATTATATAAACGAACGGCACAATGTAAAAGATACGCACTCCCGCTATTTCCGCAACTCTTCCGCCTTCCGTATCTTTTCGCGCGGGCTGACCGTTTACAGGGTATCCACACTAAAACAGATCAGAGGAGGCACACCAGAATGAGCGTAATCCCCTATGTGATTGAACAGACAGCCAGAGGAGAGCGGTCTTATGATATCTATTCCCGGCTGCTGAAGGACCGGATTGTATTCGTAGGTGCGGCAATCGATGACGGGCTGGCCAATAGCATTATCGCGCAGTTGCTGTTCCTCGCGGCGGATGAGCCGGAGAAGGATATTCAGATGTTCATTAACAGCCCCGGAGGCTCGACTACCGCAGGCTTCGGTATTTATGATACGATGCAGGTAATTAAACCTCAAGTCAACACGATCTGCACCGGTTTTGCTGCTTCGTTTGCTTCACTGCTGCTGCTGGCGGGAGCAACTGGCAAACGGTCCGCGTTGCCCAACAGCGAGATTATGATCCATCAGCCGCATGGCGGGGCGCAGGGGCAGGCGAGCGATATTGCCATCAGCGCCAGACGTATTCTCCAGATCCGTGAGAAGATTGTCGGGATCACCGCGCAGCGGACCGGACAGGCGCCGGAGAAGGTGGAGAAGGATATGGACCGGGATTATTTCATGTCGGCTGAGGAGGCACTGGAGTACGGAATTATTGACACGATCATCACCCATCTGTGAGACGAAGGAGAGGAAGAGCATGCTGGAAGCGCTGAAGGGACAGGAAGTTCATATTCATTTTTTGGATGGTACAAGTGTTAGGGGAGGCGTACTGGAGGAACTGGATGATCGGTTCGTGAAATACAGTACGGAGTATCAGACCCTCTACATTCCCATTACCTCGATCCGGGCGGTAGAGCTGCAGACCAAGGAGCGCGAGCGTCCGCGCGTCGGCTTCGGGCAATAACCGGGAGCTGCAGGTAAAAGCGTACAAAACCCCGTCATCCCTGCTAAGAACGAGCGGAGACGACGGGGTTTTTGCGCTTGTATAGGAAATTATAGTATCCACACCGAATGTATGTGAAAAACAACAAACATTGTGCTGGCACCCAGGCGCATGGCCCGAATGTATGCCAAAAACAGCATACATGTTAGTGGCACACGGCGCATGGCCCGAATGTATGCGAAAAACAGCATACATTGTGCTCGCACGCAGGCGTATGACCCGAATGTATGCCAAAAACAACATTCATTGTGCTCGCACGCAGGCGTATGACCCGAATGTATGCCAAAAACAACATTCATTGTGCTCGCACGCAGGCGTATGACCCGAATGTATGCCAAAAACAGCATACATTGTGCTCGCACGCAGGCGTATGGCCTAAATGTATGCGAAAAACAGCATACATTGTGCTCCGCATGCAGGCGTATGGCCCGAATGTATGCCAAAAACAGCATACATTGTGGTGGCACGCAGGCGTATGGCCCAAATGTATGCGAAAAACAGCATACATTGTGTTGGCACGCAGGCGTATGACCCGAATGTATGCGAAAAACAGGCATGACAAGACAGAGGCCTTGTCACCCCCAGGAATGAAAATAAGTCGGGTGCATCAGTCGCATCCCGACTTTTATTTTCGTATTAAACAGCATACATTGTGGTGCCACGAGGCCTTCTACTTCTCACTGAAACGGTACCGTCCTTTAAAAGGACGGCAAAGCCGTTCCCACTTGTGCGCGTAAGTTCTGGCAGCCGTATGAACGCCAGTCCCGCTTATACGGATAACGAGAAGGCAGGCTCCAGGCGGTGTACTCCCTTCGGGGAGTAGCCCAGGGCTGAGCTTAACCCGCACAGGTCCGCCAACAGATAGATAATGCTTAGCCACATCTCCGTGCCTTGCAGGCCGGTCTCCTGCTGCCGGGATAGCTGGAAGGCGAAGCCGCGCTCGGGAACCCAGAAGGGCAGCACTTCGCCGAGCAGCTTCTCCGCCCAAGCGCGGATCTCCGCCTGCCGGTAATCACTCTGCTTCTGGCAGAGCCAGAGCGGGTGGACGACATCCAGCACGTTGCAGGCATTGAGCGCGTCCAGGCGGAAGAAGCGGCGGTCCCGGCTATGAGCCAGCACGGTATCGATGCTGCGCTCCGGGTACGGCAGGGGCAGACCGAACTGGGCGTAGGTAGCGCGGGTAAGCCGGTAAAAGCCGTTCACCGGCTGCAGCCAGCCCTCCTCCGCAGTAGGCAGACCCCACAGCCCGGAGTCCCGGCGGCAATGCGTCGCCAGCCAGCCGAAGAGATCGTCCGGGCGCTTGCCGGAGCCGAAGGACTTCAGGTTGTGATACAGGCCGGTAGCATAGCAATCGATCCAGTCGCCGGCGCCCCAGGCATTGTCCGTCCATGGCAGACTATTAAGCTGCTGATACAGTGTAGCAGTATCCATATTCTCGGCAACAGCAACGGGATGGGGCAGAGCAGAACCTAACACCTCCAGCGCGTAGCCTACTGCGAGAAGATGATAACGCGAGAGATGATCGGCTAACCGCTCCGGCTGATCCTCCGGTCCGGGCGGCGACCACGGGTCGGGCAATAATCCGGTCTGGCTATCCTGGAACTGCTCTAATGTGGCGATCAGCTCTTCCTTCATCCAGCCAGGCGGCAGACTGCCGAACATTGCAGCAATCTCCACAGCATCGCAGTACGCCCGTACGGTCCGCCCCGCTCCCGGCCGGTCCCGGAACAGCTTCTCTCCCTCGATCGTTTCGGAGTAGAACTCCAGCAGGGAAGTTAGCTGCTCCTGCAACTGCTTGCTGAAGTCTGCCAACTGGCTATAAAGTGTCTTAAAAGCGGGGGCAACTCCACCAGTCAGTCCTGCGGCATCGCCTAACCGCCTTGCACCATCGCTCAACCGCCCAACGCCATCGTCCGACCCCTCACTGCGATCTCCCACCGCCTCAACGTCCTCGCCGAACAGCTTAATATTTTTCTCCAACCGCTCACCGTTTTTCCCCAGCCCCTTACTTCCTTCCTCCCTCTGCTCAGATTCTCCCCCCAAATTAGCCTCCTCAATTCCCATTCCATCCTTCATCTTCATCACTGATTCCTCCTTGTCCTTGGTGGGCTCAGCCGTTGCAGCGGCCTCCCCGGCCAGCCGGCTGCGGATCAGCTTGGCCGGATTGCCGCCGACAATGCTGTACGCCGGCACATCGCGGGTTACTACCGCCCCCGCCGCAACAATGCTGTGCGAGCCGATCCGCACCCCGTCAAGAATCACGGCATTAGCCCCGATCCACACATCATCTCCTATGACAATGCCCTTGACTGTCAAAGGCTGGCGGAAGACCGGAACATCCGTCACGGCGTAGCCGTGATTGAAGCCGTATAGACTTGCATGGGAAGCGATCCGCACGCCATTCCCCATGGTAATATCGCCTGACAATATGCTATAGCTGTTCATAGAGCAGTCGCTGCCTGTGACCAGCCGTGTGCTGCGGATAATCGCACCTCCTGCAATGTAGCTCCGGTCGCCGAGCGCCAGCTGATCCGGCAGCACGATGGCTTGCGGCGAGACGAAGCAGGCTTCTCCGAAGGTGCAGGGATAATCCGCAGCAAGCTGCTGCTGGTAGCGGTCCTGCTGAAGACGTTCTTGTTCGGACAAGCCAATCCAAGGCATGTAATCCAGGGCTTGTGCTTGGGTGGACAGGGTTTCAGTCATCTGGTATCTCTCCTTCATCATTCCAGCCGTTAATGTCCTAAGTGTAGCAATGAATGCAGGGGAGTGGCATGGTATAATGAACAAAATTGGCATGTCAAAAACGCTTCAGTATTAATCTCTGGTTGATCCCATTCCTGATTGATCCCATCTCTGGTAAATGGCAAACCGAGAAACGGAGGAGCTATACATGGAGGAGATTCCGCAGAATCTGGTGATGGATATCCACTGGATTCATGACAAGACCACCTTCCCGCACTGGAAGGATATCCGTCAGAATATACATGTGCACAGCCTGTACTGGATTCAGGAAGGGGAAGGAGTGTTCCAGACAGACACAGAGGAGCATCCGGTGTCGCCGGACATGCTGTTCTATCTGTGGCCGGGCCTGTCCATGGAGATGAGCAGCGGAGGCGGGGAGCCCCTGAGGATCACCATGATCCTGCTGTCGTTGTATACGTTGTCTCCTTCAGCGGATAATCAGGGGAGGGTGGAGCCGCTTCATGCACTGCCTTTGCCGTTCCTCCTGAAGCCGGGGAGGGAGCCAGGCAGACAGCTGAGTCAGCTGTTCCGCCAGATTGCCGGCGATTTTGTTCCTGGTAATCCCGGAAGCCAGCTTAAGACTCAGGCGCTGCTCTATGAGCTTTTGTACGAATTGTTTCAGGCTAAGGATAGCGCTAATCCTGACTTGGGGCAGGGCTATGAACTGTTCTTACGGATGAAGGAGGAGCTTGAGCGGCGCTACAGTGAACCCTTGCAGATCCATGAGCTGGCGGTGCGCTACGGCATATCCTCCTCGTATGTGCGCAGTCTTTTTCAGCAATATCTGCACAAGAGTCCCAAAGGGTATTTAAGTGAAATCCGCTATGAACATGCGAAGAAGCAACTGCTGTATACCAGGCTAACCCTGAAGGAGATTGCTGCCGCCTGCGGATACAGCGATGAGTTTCATTTCAGCAAAGCCTTCAAGCAGCTCAGCGGACAGCCGCCGTCTGCGATGAGGTCCTGCTAATCCCGCAACGGCTAGGCACGACAGAGGTATGGGATAGAGAGGGTTACGCATAATAAACGGATGGACCAGATCAGAGTAGTCCACACTGGGCGGCCTTTACAATGATCAGTTAACGGCAGCGAAAAACGGGTAATTTATTATCATGTGTATCATTTGCACTTTTGTCCGGCTGGTCTTGCTTAAATTTGAAATAAAAAAGTTGAACAACACCGCCGTTGTGATATAATTATCCGGTTGGCCTGATGGATTGACATGTGGACGGGACCCTAAGCTTATTTTCAATTTATTAAGGTTAAAAGCGAAGGAAAACGAAGGATTTCAGTGCAATGAAGTGAATTACAGAGTATTAATGTAGAAAACGGCAGATTTTACACGGAAGATCACAGTTTTTGTCGGATTTTATTGATTTATTGAGAAAGTTTCTGTATAATCAGCGTTGTTGATTTTTCATAGGATGTAGCCTGTTCCAGAGCAGCAAGGCTAATAACTAATAACTTAAGCATAATTAGGGGGTTATTAATTTGGGAAAAGCGTTAATTATTGGCGCTGGCGGTGTAGCGAGCGTTGTTGTTCATAAATGCTGCCAGAACCCGGATGTATTCGAAGAGATTTGCATTGCCAGCCGTACGGTGTCGAAGTGCGATGCGCTCAAGGAGAAGCTGGACGGGGGCCTGACTAAGATTTCTACGGCCAAGCTGGATGCTGACAACACGGAAGAAGTCATTGAGCTGATCAAGAGCTTCCAGCCGGATGTCGTGATTAATGTGGCTCTTCCTTACCAGGATCTGACGATCATGGATGCCTGCCTGGCTACCGGAGTGCACTATGTAGATACAGCGAACTACGAACCGCAGGATACGGCGAAGTTTGAATATTCCTGGCAATGGGCTTACAAGGAAAGATTCGAGAAGGCCGGAATTACAGCGCTGCTCGGCAGCGGCTTCGACCCTGGCGTAACCGGTGTATTCACGGCTTATGCGCAGAAGCATTATTTTGACGAGATCCATACGATTGATATTGTGGATGCGAATGCGGGCGACCACGGTTATCCGTTTGCCACTAACTTCAATCCTGAGATTAATATCCGCGAGATTACTGCGAACGGACGTTACTTCGAGAATGGCGAGTGGATTGAGACAGCGCCGCTGTCCGAGAAGAAAGTATACGATCTCCCGGAGATCGGCCCGAAGGATATCTACCTTTTGTACCATGAAGAGTTAGAATCCTTGGCAGTTAACATTCCTGGCGTCAAAAAAATCCGCTTCTGGATGACCTTCTCGCAGAACTATCTGACTCACCTGAAGGTGCTTGAGAATGTCGGCATGACTTCTATTGAGCCTATTAATTATGAAGGTAAAGAGATTATTCCTTTGCAGTTCCTGAAGGCCATTCTGCCTGACCCGGCTTCCCTGGGACCAAGAACCAAAGGTAAAACCAATATCGGCTGTATCATTCAAGGAACCAAAGACGGCCAGCCTAAGACCTATTATGTCTACAATGTCTGCGATCACGAAGAGTGCTATAGAGAGGTTGGCTCCCAGGCCATTTCCTACACTACCGGCGTTCCTGCGATGATTGGGGCAATGATGATTATCAAAGGCATCTGGAACAAGCCGGGTGTACACAATATCGAAGAGTTCGACCCAGATCCATTCATGGATGCTCTTAACAAACACGGCCTGCCTTGGCAAGAAGATTTCTCGCCGACGCTGCTGGATTAAGGCGTATGACCATGAAGAACAAGGACATCGATATTGATATCAGCAATCTGCCGTCCCCGGCGTATCTGGTGGATGAACGGCTGCTGACGAAGAACCTGGAGACTCTGAATTATGTGCAGGAGAAGAGCGGAGCCAAGATTCTGCTTGCGCAAAAAGGCTTCTCCATGCACGCCATGTACCCGCTGGTAGGCAAATACCTGCATGGGGTAACCTCCAGCTCCCTGTTTGAGGCCCGGCTGGGCTTTGAGGAGATGGGCAAAGAGGTCCATGTCTATGCACCGGCTTATGTAGACCGCGAGTTCGATGAGCTGCTTCGCTACAGCGATCATATGGTGTTCAACTCGTTTGACCAATGGAGCCGGTTCAAGCAGCGCGTGCAGAACGCGCCGAAGCAGATTAGCTGCGGGATTCGCGTCAATCCGGAGTATTCCGAGATTGAAGTGCCGCTCTATGATCCTTGCTACAACTTCTCCCGCATGGGCGTAACCCTGCCGAACTTCCGGCCGGACGAGCTGGACGGCATTGACGGCCTGCATTTCCATACTATGTGCGAACAGAACTCGGATACGCTGGAGCGTACGCTTAAGGTCGTAGAGGAGAAGTTCGGCCAATATCTGCACGGTATGAAATGGCTGAACTTCGGTGGCGGGCATCATATTACCCGTCCTGACTATGATCTCGACACCTTGATCAAGTGTATTCTGCACATGAAGCAGACGTACAATGTGGAGATCTACCTGGAGCCGGGAGAAGCGGTTGCGCTCAATACCGGTTATCTGGTAGCCACGGTACTGGATACGATGCATAACGGCATGGATATCGCGATTCTCGATACTTCGGCGGAATGCCATATGCCGGATGTGCTGGCGATGCCTTACCGTCCGGGCATTATCGGGGCCGGAGAACCGGGCGAATTCGCCCACACCTACCGGCTGGGCGGCATGACCTGCCTGGCGGGGGATGTTATCGGCGATTATTCCTTCCCGGAGCCGCTGAAATACGGCGACAAGCTGATCTTCACCGACATGGCGCATTACTCCATGGTGAAGAACCACATGTTCAACGGCGTCAACCTCCCGGCCATCGCTTCCTATAATGAAGCAGAAGGCCTCAAGGTAATCCGCGAGTTCGAATATAGTGATTTTAGCGGCCGGTTGTCATAACGAATAGCTGCAATATATAGATGCATAATAGAAGCGCCCCTTCAGCCTTGGCTGAGGGGGCGTTTTGTGGGTGCGCGGATGGGCAGGGGGAGCTTGCTTGATCGGCAGCCTGCGATATTGCCAATTTGCTATTTTTCTGATGAATATCCGCTATATTGCCGCTAATCAGTAATTAGTCCTGCTCACCGCTCACCGTTACTTTTCCGGTGCTGCGCTGCTTTACCTGCCGCTGGAAATGCTGCAATAAATGCAACAATACCGCCGCTGATCCGAGCGTCTGCGCGAAATCCTGCATAAAATTCAACAATCTGCTGATCTCAGCCGCTAATCCACTGGAAATGCTGCAAAAAGTGCAACAATGCCTAGATTAGTCTCCTAACCAGCCAATATTCCTGCATTTAGTGCAACAATGGAGGTCGGTGAGAACGCTATATCTGCATCTGTATCAGAAAAAAACTGTTTATCACCTTATCTCAAACAACGAATCATTTATAAAACGGACTATTCTCATCTGCGATGGGAGATAGCCCGTTTTGCTCTTTTATGGGAGGAAGACCTTCTTACTTCATACTAATCGCAATTCTGCTCTCCTGCGGCAGCCAGTCAACCTTCGCCCCAAGCTGTTCGCTGATGAAGCGCAGCGGCAGGTAGACGGTGCCATTCACTACAAACGGCGGCGTGGCCAGAGTGACACTTTTACCATTGACGGTGGTGGCTCCGTTCACGGTATTGATGACGATGGATAGCGGAGTTTTATCGGCAGCGGTACCAGTGATCGTTACTACTTTGTCCATGGAATAACCGATAGTAGCGCCCATCTTGGTGAACAGCGAACGTAGCGGAATGAAATTCTGTCCGTTACGGGTAATTACTCCATTCGTGAAGGCGATGGATTCGCTATTCAGGGTAACGGAGATCGGCTTCTGCATCGGGACAGGCTGCTTATAGCTGAATTCATAAGTACCGTACCCTAGTTGAGCATTCTTGTTCACGCCCCAGCCCCAGAGCGTGCCGTCGTTTTTCTGCATAATGACATGTCTTCCGCCGCCTTTTATCGACTGAATATCGGAAGCAAGCAAGGTGAACTTTGCATTCGGCGACATAAGCTCTGCGGCAATCGAAGCCGCATAGACCTTGCCGTCTGAGGTCAGTGCGACAATAGATTGTTCAACGATGTAGGCATCGGTCACCTTGCTGATCCCTGAGAAGACGACCGGAACGGGTTCATCCTGATATGTGGTTCCATCCGAATATCCGGTGACCGTGGAGCCCCAGAACCATAGTCGGGATTGCTTATCAATCGCGAGCCGGCTGCGCCCGTTGTTGTACAGGGCCCGAATATCTTTTAAGCCGGAGAATGGAGTTGCAGTTAACTGGGCCGGGTCACTATAGGTCTCCGGTAAATAACTATCCTGGTCTGGCCAGGTCCAGACGCTGCCATCCTTGCTGAGCGCATAATTCTGTTCGAGCTGCACAATATCCTTCAGATTGGGGACGGGTGTAAAAGTGGCAAGTTCGTCAATGCTGGTCCAGACCGTCCCGTCTGTCTTCAAGAACAGATAACGATGCCAGTCGCTATCTTTATTGTTAAGCTTGTTGCTCTCGGAATATTGGGAGATAGCTGCAACGTGATCCAGGCCCGGAACACTCGCAAACGGTGGGGTCGTATTATCGTCAGTTGACGTAACTGAAGTATATACCGTACCCTCTCCGGTAACTGCTAAATGACGCGGGTATACTCTTTGGAAACTGGTTATATTCTTCAATTCCGGCACTGGCGTAACTTCGATGGCCATCGTCCGGGCGTTGCTCTCCCACTTCCAGACCGAGCCATCCTTGGTGGTTACCATTGCGCTGTAATATAGCGGGAAAGAAGACTGTACATCACTTAGTCCATGTACCTGCGTAGGTACAGACTTCGTCTCACCCCAGACCCACAGGCTCCCGTCATCCTTAATCAGATAATCGGGTCCGTAGGAAGAGATACCGGAGCTACCGCCACTAGCTGCTGCTGTTGCAGCCTCGGGAGTCCCAACAGTCAGACACGCCGTCAAACCCATCACCATACTCACAAGCAAATTTCTTTTTTTCATCAAGATATCCTCTACTCTCTATAGGGAATTACTGAATTAGGTAAATAAATGAATATATTACCTTGAATATAGACGCTGCACAGGTGCGAAAAGTTTCTTTGAAAATTAACCGTTGCTGGCGGCGCTCCTGTGGTACAATAATTTAGTCTGTTTTTTTGGAATTGTCCGTACTTGAGGAGGAAATTAGCGTTAATGAAACATGCACCTTTTATAGCCGTGGAAGGCCCGATTGGAGCCGGTAAAACCACCCTCGCCACGATGCTCGCCACCGAATTACAGCTTCCGGTTATTAAAGAAATTGTCGACGAGAATCCGTTTCTGGACAAGTTCTATCAGAATATGGACGACTGGAGCTTCCAGCTTGAGATGTTCTTTCTCTGCAACCGGTTTAAGCAGCTGGAAGACACGACTGTGCAGTACATAGATCAAGGGAAGCCGGTCATTTCGGATTATCATATCTATAAGAATCTGATCTTCGGGGAACGGACGCTGAAGGGATCGAAACGGGACAAATACCGGGAGATCTATCATATTCTGACCGATGATTTCCCCAAGCCGAACATTATTCTGTATATCCGGGCGGATCTGGATACGCTGCTGGCCCGGATTGCCAAGCGTGCGCGTACCTTCGAAGAGATCATTGCCCCTGCCTACCTCGAGCAGTTAATTGAGGATTACGACGATGCGATGGCATCACTGGCCCTTCGCGAACCGTCCACCGTAATCGTCACGATCGACGGAAACCAGGTGGATTTCGTGGAGAACCCGGAAGACTTCACCGCCATCGCGGAACAAGTAAAGGAGCTTATGAAATGAACAGTTACAATATCCCGAACAATGCCATTATCACGGTGGCCGGAACCGTAGGCGTCGGCAAATCGACGCTGACCGCAGCACTGGCGGAGCGCCTGGGCTTCCAGACCTCACTGGAGCAGGTGGATCATAACCCCTATCTGGAGAAGTTCTATCACGACTTCGAGCGGTGGAGCTTCCACCTGCAGATCTATTTCCTGGCGGAGCGCTTCAAGGAGCAGAAGAAGATGTTCGAGCTGGGCGGCGGATTCGTGCAGGACCGTTCGATTTATGAAGACACCGGGATTTTCGCAAAAATGCACGCCGACCAAGGCACCATGTCCCCGACAGATTATGCAACCTACACCAGCCTCTACGAGGCCATGGTGATGACGCCATACTTCCCGCACCCGGATGTGCTGATCTATATTGAAGGCAGCCTGCCTTCGATCCTGACCCGCATTAATGAGCGCGGACGCGAGATGGAGATTCAGACCGATGTCTCCTACTGGGAGCATATGCACGCCCGCTATTCCCAGTGGATCAACGAATTCAGCGCCTGCCCGGTGCTGCGCCTGAATATTGATGAGTATGATGTGAAGGATCCGGCTTCCATGTCGGAGATTCTGACCCGGGTCAGCGCGGTAATTAACCGGACTGCGGTGGGGAAATAAATAGTTAGATTGAAAAAGCAGCACCAGGGGTTTATCCTGGAGCTGCTTTTTTGATCCGCCTTCCTGCAATGAGGCCGCATCCATCACGGAATGTTAAAATACAATGGTTTCGGGGGTTACACCCTTGGGATATTCTTCCTCCCATATGGTTTTGTCCATATAGGCTTGATACCACATGTCGCCAATCACATCCGGATCATTGATTGCGCCAGTACCCGACTCCTTAATCAACAAGCCTAAAGAACGGTGACCAACAAAAATGCCTTGAGCAGCCAATGAAGTATGAAGATTAGCTACATAATTGCGCAGCCCTGAAAGAGCAATACCGATATTCCCCATCATTGGGACGGGGTACATGGCAGATAATCCTGTGGTAAATAGTATGGAACCCTCATTCTTAGCGAGCATATCAGGGAGAACAGCACTGACAACTTGGATGGCACTGACCACATTGGCCTCAAATGCGTCCCTTACATTCTCTACGGTTAACTCCAATACAGAGGTGGGAGGATAGTTGCCTGCTGTAGGACTGAATTCCAGCACATCAATCTGGCCATACTGTGCTTTAATGTTACTGATCGCCTGTTCAATTTGTTCTTTACTGAAAATATCCGCTATGAAATAAGAGGCCACAACACCCTCCGCTTTCAAGTCATTCACCATTTCTTGCAGCTTTGCGGCGTTTCTTGCGACTAATGCCACTTGGAAGTCATTTTTTCCAAAGCTCTTCGCAATAGACATTCCTAATCCCTTACCTGCACCAATGATCGCTAGTGTTTTCATATCTGATTCTCCTTTTATGAATACGTGAGTGTAATTGACAATTTTAATTGTAAAATCTACAATTAAAACGTTCAATGGTTGATATGAGTCAACATGACATTTAAACATCATTTTATATATATTTGACTATTATTTATGAAGGAGTGGCTTATTATTGGGCAAGGATAAGGTGGATCTGCGTATTCTTAAAACGCGAAAAGCGATTAAGGAAGCCTTCTTGAGACTAGTGCAAACCAAAGGCTACGAACGAATTACTGTACAAGACATTGCCGACGAAGCGATGATAAATCGAAACACATTTTATTTACACTATGTAGATAAACCTGAATTCATGGACAAGTTATTTCAGGAGAGCGTACAGAATTTGAATGCTTGCTTGAGCCTGGAGGTGAGCTCGATCCATGAGATGGACAAGGATATGTTCAGTACGATGATAAAAACGATTTTCGACAATATCGATGCAAACATGATATTCTTTAAAACCATGCTCACTCAAAACATTCACCCAAACTTCCCCATCTACTTAAAAGACGCTTTTAAAACGTTTATCTTCGCCGGAATCAGCGATTTCCGCCACGACGAAAAGATGAAAATTGGTCTCGAGTACATGATATCGGGATTGGTAGGTGCGATTTGTCTATGGATTGTTGAACGTGAGAATTATAAGATGGATGACTTTATCGACCATCTGAGTGAAATTCATTATCATAACATGGTTGACTTGCTGAAGAATACTAGATAGCAAAATAACTTATCCACACCAATAAACCGCAACTGAGCCGTTCTCAGTGCGGTTTTTTTGTATTTTCAGACATTTTCTCTTAAAAATTCAGGACTTTTTTCGTTTTCCGAGTGTATTAACCCTATTTCGGGGCGTTTGACGCAGCTTTTGTCGAGATTTGTTAAGAGTTTGTTTAGAGCCGCCTGATAGAATAAATGCAGATATGAAAAAATAGGTAGTTTATAACTAGTATTTTTTGTCCACGGGAGGGCAGGGCGAAAGGAGAATGCGGAAGCATAGGGAGTGAATCTTAGACTACAGCGAAGCTTGCTGCACGCCGGACAGGAAATGATGAACGAATAAGGGGGAGCACCAATTGTTAATGAGCAGGAGATTGAAGAGATATACCTCGCTAAGCTTAATTCTTAGTATGTTGCTATCGTTAATACCCAGTTCCTTTAGCGGACTGGCACAGGCTGCGGGTGATGATTATGAAGTCACGTTTCCAAACGGACAACATGTTGGGAACCTAAGCTACCCTGCGGACAATACATTCCTCAACTTTTATACCGAGGTGGAAGGCTTCAAGCAGACAGAGAAAGACAAAGATGCCAAATATGATTGGGTCAAGGGAGATATCTTTGCGGGTGTCGATGATAATGAAGCAACGGTTGAATTCCAGGTGAAGGTAGCCGACAATACCCTTCTAAAGAATATGGCGGAGAGCGGACATGCGGAGATGCTTACAGGATTCTCCGTGCTGCGGCGTCACTCCGGGTTCTTATGGACCCGTCATTCGTCCATTACAGTAAACATTGACGGAAAAAATATTATTAATGAACGAACCGGCAGCAGCCAGCGGTATAACAAGTCGGCCAAGGCCCTCATCAAACCGAATTCTGTCATTACCGTTAGGGTCTGGGGCGAAGGCGATGACGACGGTGAAGCAGCCGGTGTACGCGGATTTTACCTCAAGTTCCAGGATCTCAAACGTCCGGTCATAGATAACTATACCTTCACCGGCAATGGTGCAGAACGACTCAACGAGAATATTAACCAGAAAGAGCTGTATGTCAAAAGAGACGAGAACATCACCCTCAGCTACAACTTCAGCGAGCCGGTCAGACCGAGCACGGTAGTGAAGGCCAATTCTGACTATTTCCTGCGGCACAAGCTGTTCATTAATGATCCGGACACCGGACTTCCGGCAGCTGGACAGCAGCAGTATCTGCAGAATATATCCTTTAATGAGAACACTCTGGATTCCTACCAGAAAAAAATTGCCTACCGATATACAGGAGTTCCTTTCCATAACAGCAGCAACCTTCCGCTGAGACCGTTAATTACCGGGGGAACCACCGGCGGTGCGCAGATGGATCTGTCGCTGGAGAATAAATTGAAAGAAGCCGTGCTCAGTGATGCAGCGGGCAATAAAGCGGTTTTCAATCTCAACGCTGTGCCAAGCAGCGGCAGCAATTCCTGGGTGGAGCGCAAAGCCGGGAACCCGTTTGACTTCGACCGGGGCGGATACCGCGTCATTGTCGATGCTGTGCGTCCGAAGTATTCCAAGACCGCGAACGGCATTCAGCCGGAGATTCTGACCGGGGTTACGCTCAACAAGGGAGATGTCATTGACTTCACTCTGCAGATGACGGAAGAGGCGATTGCCAAAACCGGCTGGGATGAGAAGAAAACCTTCATCCTCTTCAATAACGGAATGAAAGCCTATTATGTTGCAGGCAAGAATACAAAGAATTGGAGCTTCCGCATGACCGTGCCTGACGGCAAAACGGTGGAAACCCCACTCCTCAAAGCCGTAGCCATATCCAATGATGCCAAGGGCGGCAGCGAGCCGATCCAGATGGATACCGATGTCATTCAGGATTACGCAGGCAACCTGATGATTCAGCCTGCTAACTTCGATGGAGTACACGAAGAGAAAATTAATCCTTACGGCAGTGACTTCTCACTCGCCAACTCCAAGATTGACTGGGCGAACCTGTTCATCGACAATACGGAGCCGGTGATCGGGTACCGGTTCGAGACAGGCGGAGCAACGGATACAACCTATGCCAAAAAAGGCAAGGTTACGATTGACGCCAACGATCCTTCTATTAAAGTACCGCATCTTGATCCTACTGTAGGTGACCGTGGAACAGAGCGGCCGAGCCGCGGGATCTACCGCCCTTCCAATATGAGTGCGGAAGCCTCACCTTCGGTAGGTCTGGTGTACTACTGGTGGAGCCAGGATAAGGCTGATCCATTCGCTGGTGTAGCCGGAGATCATTATGCAGCGCTTAAGCGTTACGCACTCTCCGCCAAGCAGCCGTCGGAAGAGCTGTATCCGGGAGAATTCGAGAATGTAGAGCTGTCGGTAGTGAATAACAAGACGAACCTGCTCGCTCCACCGGCTGAGGCCTTCGAGGAAGGAAACAGCGGGGAGTGGTACCTGCATACCTGGACGGCCGATATGTCCTGGGATTCTGCCAGAGAGCTGATGCAGTACGAGAAGAAAAAAGCTTATGTCGCAACTCATCAGGAACTGTATGATTCCTGGAAAGCAGAAGCGCCAGGCTCAGAAGCAGACAAAATCTTCTATGCAGACAATCAGGCGCTCGCGGCTGTTGGACAATACGGTGATCTGAGCGTCTGGCCGCTTGCGGATTTCAAGAATGACGACTCCAACTGGACGCATGAAGTAGGTGTGCTGAAGCTGGACAACCAGGGACCTGCCATTACATTGGCCGGAGAGGATACCGCTACAGTACAGGCTCTGGTGAAAGACGACCATAGCGGAGTCAGCAGCGTGCAGTACCAATGGGTGAAGGACGGGGATTCCCCGGCGGACGGAAAGTGGGCAGCTACGCCATATTCCGGCACAACCGTTACCCGGTCTACCTATGAGGATATTGATGAGGACGGATCATACTGGCTCTATCTGAAGGCGCTGGATCATGCGGGCAATGAGACGATCAAGACTCCGCAGGAAAGAGCGGTGGTTGTGAGTTCAGAGGCGGCGATTCCGACACAGTTCACACCGGAAGCGAATCCTAACTATGTGAAGAGTCATGATGTTACCTTCCAGATCAGCGGTGTGCATCCCGATTATGTGGGCTATGCCATCAGCGACAGCTCTCTTCGTCCAGATAATGATAGTAAATTTACCGGACTAGAGGTTTCCGAGTCATCTGGCATATCTCCACTGTCTGAGAAAAGCTTGATTGAAGATGTTTCGGAACCGGCACCGACTGGTGCTCCTACAGAGCCTAGTGCCCCGGCTGAGCCAGAGGTTACAGCAAGCATCGGGCCGGTAGTCATTATGAAATTCTTGTCCTCCGGGCCGGCAGCGCCTTCGTTGACGCCGCTTGAATCGGAAGAGACTCCGGCACCGGATAACAATGCCGAGCCAGCAGCAACACCTGCTGCTTCAGCAGAAGCTACTGAACCGGCAGCGACACCAACTGGCTCAGCAGAAGCAACTGAACCGTCAGCGACGCCTGCTGCTTCGCCAGAAGCCGGCACCGATGCCAAGCTGGCAGCTAAAGGTCTTGGCGCTTCTGTAAGTGAAGCCACTTACAGCTATATTATTCCTGCTGAAAAATTAAAATTGAACGGAACGCAATACATTCATCTTATGGTGAAGCACAGCGACAAAACGTACTACTACTCGAAGGCTTATTATTTTGACAATGAAGCACCGGTAGTATATTTCAGTCCTGATTCAGTTGCTTACCCGCTGCCGCTGCAGAAGACGAAGATTAGCGTCTCAGAGTTCTACAGCAAAACAGGACTGGTCAGCAAGTATCAATGGGTCAAACAAGAAGCAGGCGCAGAAGTACCTACAGAGTCGTCGACAAAATGGGCAGATGTTCCGGCAGGCGGCTCAGTCTCCATCGATGACCAATCACTGAAATCGGGAGAAATCTCGGAGTTCCGCTTATATGTACTCGCGGTTGATGGAGCAGGCAACAGCACAATCAAGGCAAGTGCAGGAACCTTCAAGGTCTCGGCAACGACCAAGCCGGATGCGCCGGTGTCGGATGCCAAGTCTTCTCTGATCTATCTGTCCGGTGATACAGCGGACGGCTACACAGCCATTGTGAAGCTGAGTCTCGAAACGGAGGACAAGACCGGTTATGAATATTCAGTATCACCGGATAACGGTGTGAGCTGGCTGAACTGGAAGCCGTACACCAACTTCGTAGCAGTGAAGGTTCCGACGAGTAAGCCTGAGGAGCTTCAGGTGTGGGTGAAGTACAGAACGCCGGGAGGTCTGATCAGCAAACCGGCCAAGCTTGATGTCGATGGAGCTTCTACCAGCGTACAGCCGGTCTACGCGCTTGCTTCGCTCAGCGTGAACAGCCCGGTCAATGCCACGGTTGGTGCGGATATTGAGATTACGCTTCCGCCGGGTATCCGTGTTACGCCTTCGAAGATTAACCCTTCGGTGCCTGTGCGGACCGGCAATTCATTCAAGATCTACGAGAATGGTTACTACAGCTTCGATCTGACTGATCTCAGTGATCCTGACCGGACAGATACCCTGTATCTGGTTGTGAAGAATATTGACGGTACTAAGCCTGAAGGAACCATTGAATATTCATACATGGAGAGTACGAACGGGAATGTGGTAGCCCTTCTCCAGAGCACGTCTGAGCCGGTGACGGTTGTGAACAATGGCGGCAAGACAGCCTACACCTTCACGGAGAACGGCAAGTTCGAATTCGAAATTAAGGATGCTGCCGGAAATGTCAATAAGGTTGAAGCAACGGTTGCGAACATTAACAAGGAAGTTCCTAGGGTGAAAGTGGTCCGTTCCTACCAATATGGCGAGAATGGAAGCCAGACCTTCGGCACCCTGAAGGATAATAGCGGCAATGTGCTGTTCTCCACCGGCGTTACGGTTACGGTAGAGAAGGCGGATGCTTCGGCTAAAGCGTTCAACATTATCAGTGCCGATAAGAGCATTACACTCATGGAGAATGGAACAGCTTCATTCACTGTGGTGGATGTGTACGGCAATACAACAGTTATCAAAGAGAAGGTAACGAATATTCTCTCTGCGCCGCCAGTGCCGGACAAAGTGGCCTATACCTTTGTAGATGCCGAAGGCAAAGCGGTTCCGGCCGATCAGATTGTGACCATCGGCGGACAGAAATATGCCAAAGGCAAAGTGAAGGTTACGCTTAGCGGCACAGTTGCTGCCCCTAACCAAATGTTCTCAGGCGTAAGACCTATTTCAGATGGAGCCTCCTATACGAACCAGATCAGTAAAGCGGATGGAACGTACAGCTACTCGCGTGCTTTTGAGAGCAGCGGTTCAGCGGTCATGGCCATCTCGGATCTGCTGGGCAATGTGAACAAGGTTCCGGTGACCATTGCAGGACTTGATAACACAGCACCTGAGCTGACACTGAACAAGGAAACCGTAGGGATTGTTCAGAACAAGAAAGACTTTAACTTCCGTACAGATCTCGGCGGGTTCACCGTATCAGATAATGTATCGGCTGAAGCTAACGTGAAAGTATCGGTCAGCGGGCTGGATCTGAGCAAGCTTGGACGCCAGCGCGTAGCTTACACAGCAGTTGATCAGGTAGGCAATAAGACGGTGGTCTATCAGGATGTGGTGGTCGTGAAGGACGGCGGATTGCTGGTCTTCGGTAACGATACCTTAATCTCGGCTTCCTCCGGCGAATCTGCGTTGTTCAATACCAACACCATTACCTTCAAGGTATCCGGCTTCAACCTGATGAAGGTAGGCGGAGTAGACAAGGTCAACCAGGCTGGAACATTCGATATTCTGTATTACCCTGGTCTGTACCGCGAAGGACAGCTGAAGCTGGTGAAGCAGAAGCTGACCTATGCTGAACTGGTGAGCAGTAATTTCAAGGTCACCTTCCCGAAAACAGGCTGGTACACCATTGTGGTGAGAACCCAGGAACGTGACCGCGAATTTGCTACCTTCTTTGTCGGCAATCTGAAATAGTTGAAACAAGAACAGGGGGAATACTTGGTGAAGTTGTTGAAACGCACAGTAGCGGTAATGCTCACCTTAATCATGGTATTTCTGTCCACCTCCGAGAGCTTCCATGCTCTCGTCGAGGCGGCCAGCAGTACCAAGACAACCATGATTCAGAATGACTTTATTAAGGTCACCGTGGATAACGAAACGGGCCGCTACGGCATTCGCACTGTAGAGGGTCAACCGATCCGCAAGAACGACAATAATGTAAACCTGCTGTTCCAGGGAGATGACCCGGAGACGTCGTTCACGACGTTCCGGATCGATGGAACGGATTATATCTACGGTAATAAATACAAGTTCGACGCCAGCCACTATTCAGAGACTAGTGCACCTAAAGTGGTGGAGAATTCAAATGGCACCAAGCAGCTGGAGATGATCTGGAAGATTAAAGGCGTAGAGATCAAGCAGATTCTAATGCTCTACACCGACAGCAAGGATGCTGTGAATTCCGGGAATGTCAACATCCGTTATGAAGTGAACAACAAGAGCGGTGCGCAGGTACAGATCGGCAGCCGGATTCTGCTGGATACAATGGTCGGCGGCAACGACGGACCGCAGTTCCAGATTGGCACAGCCTACAAGTCACCGCTGCAGGTGGAGCGGAAGCTGGTCCACAATCCGGAGGATAATCCCGGAATTCCGGAAGAGGACAGAGCATACTTCAAGATTCCTGCTTATTGGGTGATGCGCGACAAGCTGGATCTGACGAATCCTCAGGCAACCAATGTGGTAGCCTACGGTTTCAATAACTTTGCTGAACAGAATATTAATATTGTGGATGAGATGATTGTCGGGCACTGGAACGGCCTGGCGAACACGAAATGGGATTACCAGATCCATCCGAACCTGGACTTTACCCGGGATACCAATGATTTCGGCACAGCGGATTCTGCGGTTGCCTTCTATTGGAACCCGGAGAAGCTGGCGCCGGGAGGCTTCCAGAGCTTCGAGACTGTATACGGTCTCGGTGAGCTGACAGCCCCTGATAAAGTGTTCTCGATCCGTTATGTAGATCAGGTACAGCAACTGGCTACCGAGCCGGTTGAAGGCGGAGGAGTGCCGACGAAATATGAGAAAAACGGAGTCTTCACGATTACGGCCGAAGTAGAGAATCTGCAAGCCTACAATATGGAGCACTCCAAGATCGAAGTGGAGATGACGCTGGAGAGCGGACTAAGCTTCGTCAGGCAGGATGAAAAAGGATACGATGTTCTGGACGCGAACGGCAATCCTGTTCTGGAGAATGCCCGCAGCAAAATGCTGGAGTTCAAAAAGTCAGCCACACCTGATGAAGCAGCTATGGGCATTGAGCCGAAGTACAAGCCAGGTGACGCGATTACCGCAACCTTCCGTGTTCAGGCTAAAGGCAGACCTTGGCCGGTTACCCGGGAGTATATGATTTCCGCGAGAAGCCCGGAAACGCAAGGCAAAATCGAAGGCGTCAAGGATGAGGGCATTAAAGCCCAGTATGAATCGACCCGCACTAATTTCATTCTTTTGCCGCCGGTGGGAGAAGCAACAGCTACGTATTCCTACGCACTAGCACCGGCAGAGCTGTATAGCACAGACGTGAAATATTTGACCGTGAATTTGTCGAATATTGAAGCTTACAATACAGGTAATGCAACGACCGCTCCGAACTTTGACCTGTATCTCAAGAATAAGGCGGATGGTAGCAGGTATAAAGTCAATGTCCAGGATGCAGTGGTGATGCAGCCGACAGACGATGGATTCTCCGGCGCTATGCGGATTACGTACCGCGGCGGTGACCAGGTGGATTCAGGCGGCAATGTGGTGGAAGCCGGACTTGGGCCTGAATTGCCGCTTGGCGAGTATCAGGTGGAGATTGATTACAAAGGCGATGCCGGCGGAGATGAGGAAGTAGCGGCTCTCTATGATATGACAACTCCGCAATCGTTCCTGGTCACTGATAATAATGACACACGTATCCGTGAAGCCGGAGTAATGGCGGTCTACAAGGAAGCTGTAGATATCAGCGGCCTTGCGAACGGTGCTTCTGTAAAAGATGAACTGGTGGATCAGCTGAACTCTCTGTTCCCGGGCAAGCCCTTCAAGGACGGTTCGTTCCTGTACAAGGCTGTTACCGAGTATAAGAAAACCAAAGCCTTGTTCGGCGCAGCGAGCAAAGCGGTTGATCCGAAGTTTGATATCAGTGAATTCATGGATGAGGAAGCGCTGAAAGAGACTCCAATGTATGCTTATAAGCTGTTTGCAACAGAAGAGGACTTTGAGGAATTCAAGGAAGAAGCGGAAGCCAAGGACCCGGAATTCGACCGTGAAATTCTGGTAACCGTCCGCGGCATGATCAAGCAGGTTGGCACAGGTGACGAAGAGCAGGTCATCGTGGATACCAAGACAGAACCGGCAATTATTAATGATGCTGTAGCTTATAAAGGTAAGGACCTGTCTTTTGTACGCGGTAAGCTGGATATCTTCGGCAACACCCTTCCCGGCGATCTGCCTTTCCTGGATACCCTGTTCGTCAAGGGTGAAGGAACGCTGAGCGTAGCGAGCAGCGGGTTCGTCTTCCATAAAGGCGAATGGACACTCGACTTCTTCAACGGCTTCAACAAGTCGCTTGGAGAAGAAGACTTCGATCCCACGAAGGAAAAAGAAGAAGATAAAGACGATGATGACGATAAGAAAGATGAGAAAGGCAATGACGGCAACCCGGAAGATGATACACAGAACGGCAGTCTGAAATGGGCTGTCGGCGGCGTGGGCGACAGATTGAATCCGCTGCGCCAGATTATGATTGAGGATGTGTACTTCAACAAGCAATCGTTGTTCGGGGCACCAAGCTTCTCCATTGACGGCTTTGGCTTCTCCTTCAATGACTTCATTCTTAGAGAGAATGGGATTTCCTTCGGAGGCTCATTGTCCCTGAAGATCATTAACTCCGAGATCAAGAATGTCATCTTCAACAGTGCCGGCTTCTATGGCGTCGATGCCTCCCTGGGCTTCGATCTCAATCAGGAGATGGGCTTGTTCGGACCGGATAAGAAGAAGGATGCGGATAAGAAAAAAGGTCCGGATGCTCCAAGCGGCAAAGTTACAATCAAGCACGCTGTGCAAGGCGGGGGCGTAGGCAATGAATACGGCCTGGAGTTCGCAGCACAGCTGAAGAATATGATGGGCGTGGAGATTGAATTCTCGCTCAAAAAAGTAAAAGACGGCCGGATTCTTCCGGATGTGATTGCCTTCGGGGCAGAGCTTCCGCAGCCGGGTATCCTGGTGACGGGTGCAACGTACCTGACAGCAATCCGGGGAGCAGTACGTGAACTGGCGGACACTATTGCCGGCGGCACGGCAGAGGACCCATTCCCGTTAACCATTCAAGCAGGCGTAGGCATGCGGTTCGGGATTGCTCCGGCGTATTTCTTCGGCGATGTGGACCTTACAGTGAAGCGTACCGGCCTTAAGGTGGAAGGCAGGCTGGATTTCGCTGCCAAAGCCGATGCGGAGAAAGATGACCGGCTTCCAATGTTGACCAAAGCGCTGCTCGAGGCGCAGTGGGTAACCCCATGGTTCGTGCGCGTGGAAGCAGAGATGGATATCGGCGGTTGGGACATCATCATCGGGAAGGCGGGCATCTTCGTCGGACAAAATCTGGAGAAGAACCGCACGGATTTTGAAGGCTATATCAGCTCCAAGGTGCAGATTCCGAACGATGTACCGGTTGTCGGCGGCATGCCGCTGTCGAGTATGTTCCTCGGCGTCAACAATGATAAGGTCTGGGGTAGCATCGGTATTCTGTTCATCTCCTTAGGCATTACCTATTACTGGAGTGGAGGCATCGAATTCGGCACTTCGACCGATCAGCTGCCGGAAGGCATGATCCATCTGGTGGTGGATGATCCTGAGCTTGGACCGCGCCTGATGGTGATTGGTGCAGGGGTGCAGACACTGGCTACTTCCAAGGTAGCTACCGAGGAAGAGAATCAGGAAATTATCTACCGTGAGGTAGAAGAAGGTGTCAAATACGTCGAGAACGGATCAATCAATGTCGGCGTAGGCGGCATTACGGTCAAGAACGGCGGCAGAATCCATGAGATTCCAATGGATGGCGTAGCCGGTAATGCAATCATTGAGATGGAGTACAGCAGTAAGGAAATGCCGGAATTCAAGCTGCAGGATGCTTCAGGTAAACTTTATCCGGTGAAATTCGATAACACGAACACTGATCCTACGGCAAATGCTTTTACACAATATATTCCTGCAAGCTATAAAACGGAAAATGGGCCTAAGCTCAGCAGTGAAGTGGATATTCGCAGAGCGTATATCATTATTCCGGAGAATGAAGCCACAAAGGGCGGTACCTGGAAGCTGACAGCCGTCTCGGCGGTTGACACCAAGCTGCTCAACGTTCCTACGCTGCCTACGCTGAATGAAGTCAACCTGGCGAAAGACAGCGCGAATGCGAATAAGTTCACAGCCTCCTGGAAAGTTGCTAACGCAGCCGAAGGCGATACAGTGAACCTGTATCTGGCTGAGGATGCAGTGACGAACCGTAAGGAAATGCTGAATGGTCAAGAGATTCTGCAGACGGGTGATCCGGGTATGCTGATCGCCAAGGATGTGCCTGTCGGAGCTGGCGGCTCGGTTAGCGGCGGAATTACGAGCGGCAGCAAAGTGATCGATGTCACCAATGTAACATTGATGGGCAATCCCGAGGATATCCGCGGGCTGCTCAGACAAGGCAATTACTACCTGCGGGCCGAGCTGAAATCCAGCTCGAACTTCGGGACGAAGACTTCGCCGCAACGCTTTGAAATCATCGATCCGCTGGCACCACAGAGTGTGAGTGAGGTCAAGGTTGAGCCTGCCGGCAACGGATTGTTCTCACTCTCCTTCAAGCCGGGAGCGAAGAAATCGGGACACAGCGGCTTCGAGCACAGCTACGTGGTCGATGCGAAGCTGGATGCTGAAGGCAAACTGAGTGAATATGCTCCGTTTGGAGAGCTTTTGTATACCGAACAGGAGCTTAAGCCTTACTGGAATGCATCCACAGGCACATACGAAGGTCTGTTGATTGGCGGCTGGAAGGCTGTATCTACAACAGATGAAGTCTATAAGGGCAGCCTTGAAGGCTCAGTGATTGATCTGAGCAAGGTGAAATATGTCGGCCTGGAAGTGAAGAAGAATTACGTCATCGGCGTCAGTGCCGCAACGGTTCCAACCGAGGATGCCGACAAGCATCAGAACTATCATTATGCCGAGCGGCGTGAGAGCAGCAGCACCTTGCTGCCAACTCCGAATCTGCCGGATCTGACGGTATTGAGTTCATCGGGGACGGTAGATGCCTCCTCCGGGAACTACGTGAACCTGTTAACGAATGAAACGAAGCAGAAGCTGACGCTCTCTTCCAAACAGTCCAATGTGACGGTGGAAGCATTCTATGCTGACAAATCTATCGCGACAGTGGCCTTGACGAAAAAGGCCGGCGGTGGAAGCGAAGGCACCTTGAATCTAGACCAGTTCCAGACGGACGGTCCGTATGCGATTGAACTGAGAGCCAGAAATACGGTGACCAAGGATATCTCAGTGACCATGCTCTATCTGACGGTAGATACGATCGCACCGGTGCTGTATCTCACAGAGCCGGTAACGGGCGAACGTACCGCACAGGGTGCCATTCGTGTAGCCGGAACGACAACTACAGGCACTACACTGGCAGCAGAGTATACGGTGAGTCAGTTACAGCCTGACGGCAAATACAAAGACAAGGTTATCTCCAAGACGCTTACGGTAGATCCGAAGACGGGGGATTTCAATGGAATGGTGGAAGTGAATTCGGAGGAGCCTTCAGTGGCGCTAAGCATTGTCGCAACTGACGGTGCCACCAATCAGAACACAGCCATTGTGGATATTACGAATGCCGGTTACAAGGTTCCCGTAGCTCTGGTTCTCAAGCGGTCGGATGAGAACCTGGAGCCGGGGCAAATGGACAAGATACAGGCTTATCTCAAGGTTTCGGATGGCAAGGACGACAATGGTAAGCCGATATTCAAGGACGAGCCGATTACCGGTAAGGATCTGGCTAATCTGACTTATGAAGTTACCGTAGGCGATTCGGTATCCCTGTCGGCACAAGGCAATGTTACCGCACTTGCCACAGGCTCAAGTCTGATTGAAGCAGAATATAAGGTGTCCGAGGGTATAACGCTTAAAGGCATGCTTGCGGCAACCGTAGCTGTTCTGGATAAAGATGAATTAGGTACTGTACAAGCCGTATCTTCTGCAATTAACGGAGACAGCAACCGCACGAAGATTACGGTGACTTCCGCCGGAGATATGACCGGACAGCAGATCGCTTACAAGGTCTTCTCGTCCAATCCGGAAGTACTGAAGCATAAAGATAATGTAAGCTCATGGAGTCTTCTTCCGCTCGATGGTATCGTGTCCGCACATCCAGGTTCCATCGTTGTGCTGGCCAAACGTACCTCCCTGGACAAGCTGGTTAAGGCTTCCGGCAGCGTTCCTGCATCGGTCTGGACCAGCAGTGGCTCAGGCGGTGGCGGCGGAGCTGGCGGTGGTGGCGGAGGCGGCGGTGCCGTGCCGGGAATTGTTGAAGAACAAGCTCCGGAGCAGGCAGCCGAGGTTACCGTCAACGGCCAGGCCGTGACAGCAGAGTGGGATGGACTTACGGCTATCGTCCGGATTACGGATAAAGAAGCTGTAGCAGGCAGTGACCTCACGGTAAGCTCCACCGATAAGAATGCCAAAGCATTCAGTATCCGTGTAGACCAGAGTGTGGTCCAGCAGCAGCTGACCGCGAAGAAGAAGATTGTGATTGAAGTTCCAATGGGACAACTGGTTATTGCTCCTGAGAATCTTGCAGGTGTAACTGCCGGACTTACTATCGGCATCGGCGGTAATAGCACTGTTGACCAGCAGACGATGAAGGCAATTGCCGATCAGCAAGGCTTTACGTTGATGGCGGCAGGCCAAGGTGTAACGGTTAACGTTAATCTGCCGAAGAGCAGCTGGACACCGGCACTTGCAGCCAAGATTGCCATTCCTGCGCCGCTTGCGGGCAAGGAAATTACAGCTATGGTGCTTAAGGACAAAGACGGCAACTGGACAACGGTACCGTGGAAGCTGGACAGCAGCGGTACGGCAGTGAATGTACAACTGACCGGTGAAGGCAGCCTCTTCTTCATCCGCAACCAGAAGACCTTCAAGGATATGCCTTCAGGCTGGGGCAAGGAAGGCATTGCGGCTGCATCCGCCAAGCTGTTCGTGCTAGGGAAATCTGCGGATCTGTTCGATCCGGCAGGCAAAGTGACCCGGGCAGAATATCCAACCATTCTGCTGCGCGTTGCAGGTCTGATGAACAAGCAGGCAGTTTCGGCAGGCTTCAGTGATGTCAGCGGCAGCAGCTGGTATAACCGCAGTGTCTCCATTGCCGCTGAAATGGGTATTGTTACCGGACTCGAAGGCGGAAAGTATGCGCCTAAGGATACGCTGACAAGAGTTGAAGCGATGACGATGCTCGGAAGATTGCTGAATCAGGTTAATCCGGGCAGTGAACTTAGCGAGGCTGAAGTCACTTCGATCCTCAGCGGTTTCACTGACAAGGGTAAGGTTCCGGCATGGGCAAGACAAGCAGTGGCAATGAGCATCAAGAACGGCATTATTCTCGGGGAAGGCAACAAGGTGAACCCGTCCACTCCGCTTACGCGTGAGCAGGCGGCAGCCATTGCCATCCGTCTGGATCAATTCATTACAGCTAAGCAATAACAAGGATGTGCCCGTTCGCTCGTAAGCGGGCGGGCACACTCTGCTGGGAAATCCTTAAGTCACAATACTATTCAGGTGGTGTCAACATGGCTTTGAAGCGAAGATCATGGATAGGTTATCTTATAGCACTGGCGGTAATTGTCGTTGCCGCAGTGGCCGGAGGCATCATGGCCAAGGCTGATCCGCAGACCTGGGACAGCACGGCCGATACCAGTTGGTACGTGCCGACGAATGATACTTTCAAAATTAACAATGCTAGAGAGCTTGCTGGTGTAGCCAAACTCGTGAATGAAGGCACTGTAAATGGACTCAGCGGTAAAATTATGGAGATTACGGACGACCTGGACCTTTCTGCTTACCAGTGGGTGCCCATCGGTACGGCCGAGAATCCCTTCCGGGGAACTTTAATCACGGAAGGCGGATTAATCAAGAAGATTTACGGTTTGAACGTAGTGGCGAACCGTTCATACCAAGGCTTGGTAGGGAATATGCAAGGCGGTACAGTAGGCGGCCTGAGTTTTGAATCAGGCACCATCTCTGTGACCGGAGTAACCTATGATGTCTATGCCGGCTCAGCGGTAGGTAAAATGAGCGGCAGCAGCATTGTGTTTGACATTACCAACAAGATCAATATCACTTCGGACGCTTCCCCGTATCACTCCTACACGGGCGGTATTGTCGGGATGGGCGAAGGGATGATCTCGAACTCAATCAATAACGGAACCGTTACAGCGTTTGGTTCAGCCGATGTGGGCGGAATTATGGGCTATGGCGACTCCAGAGGCATCATCATCAAAAAAATAGTCAATAATGGTGCGGTTCTTGCCCAGGGGACGGACAGCTCCGTGCTTACCGCAGGCGGGATTGCAGGTCATACCACAGGACCGCTCAGTCTAAATGATGAAGACACTCCTATCATCAATACGGCGGCGGTTACCATCGCTGGCGGGAATCAGGTTGCGGCAGGCGGGATTGTCGGTAAAGTAGACAATACCATCGTGTTCTCCAATATGACTACCAATAATGGTGCAATTACCGTTAATGCAGCAGCGGCAGTGAACTCGGCAGCCGGGGCGCTGGTAGGTGCGACAGGAACAGTAGCCAGCCGTGAGGTTTCCATTACATTTGTGAATACGGCGCCGGTTACCAATAACGGTGGCAAAAACGTATATACTGGCGGCATTGCCGGATATACGGGCAGCAAATTCACCTGGACGCATCCTTATGTGAATACACAAAAGATTACAGCATCAGGGTCAGAGAATGTAGCTACCGGCGGATTCGTCGGATACGCCGTAGGCGGTCTGGTTACCAGCAACGCTACAGCGGGAGTATTCGAGAATAAAGAGCTGATCTCGGTTAACGGCGGCACAGGCGTCTACACCGGCGGGATTGCCGGTTATGATGCAGGCGGGAACATCACCCAGACCTCTTCAACAGGCGAGCTGAAGGTTAAAGGGACTGCGGATGTATATACCGGCGGTACCGTGGGTTACGAAATCGGCGGAACCATTGCATCATCAGTGACCGGCAAGACGGAAGGGCAACATCTGGCAATCACTTCCGATGGTACAATCGGCGGAATCGTTGGCTATCTGGAAGGAACCTTGAATAATTCTTCTATTAAATATGCTACACTGCAGGTTACTTCGGCAGGCGGTGTTATCGGCGGGATTGCCGGTAACGCACAGGGTACAGTAAGCGGAGTTACGGCCGGAGATGCTGAATCGGCAGGCTACAGCACTTTGGTGCTTCAGGCTGCAGTAGCGGATGCGGCAGACGGGCAGGACAATATCACGTTCGGCGGACTCGTGGGTGTGAACACCAAGCCGTTGACGCTGACCGGCGGTAAGGCCTCGCGGATCAGCTTCCTGAATGAAGCCGGAAGAAGCGGGTACACCATCGGCGGCGCCGCTGGCAAGCTGACGGCGGATGCGGTCATCGGATCTGCAGCCGTGCCTGTGCAAGTGCAGGATCTCCGCACAGAGCTGAAGGCTGATAAGGTAAGCTTCGGCGGCGGCGCAGGGCATAACTCGGCTGCCCAGTTCAACGGGCACACGAATCGTATCGAGATTAAGGCTACAGGCGCTACAGTAAAAGCTGGCGGCATGCTCGGTGAGAACCATTCAGCCGCAGCCGCTCCGTTCAATCATGCGGAGAATGTTATCATCACCGCAAGCGGTGCAGATAATCAGCTTGGCGGGAATACCGGCTTCAATGCCGGACAACTGGTTAACGCTACAGTGACCCAGTTGTCTATTGAAGCCAGCGGTGTCCGTGCTGAAGCGGGCGGAATCGCCGGACATTCGGAAGGGACGGAGACTCCTGCCACACGAGCAGGAATTACTTCAGCTGTACTGAATGTTCCCGGAGCTGACCCGATGATTACGCTGACTGCGGCGGATGCCAAAGCGGGAGCGATCGTTGGAGCAGCGGCAACGACAGATATTACAACGCCGGAAGTGAACGCGCAAGACGGTGCGCTGATGCTCATTCAGGCGCAAGCGGCGAAGCCGTCTGTCGGCGGCTTGGCAGGTACCCTTACGAACAGCAGCATCAGCAGTGACAGCAAAGTGGTCAATGTGGAGAATATGCTGATTCTGGCAGGACCAGCGGCTACAGATGCCTATGTTGGCGGGATTGTAGGCTACAATGAGTCCTCCAGGCTGGAACGTCTGGTAGGTTCAGCGGTGAGTCTGACCCTTAATGCACCGCGCGCTACTGCAGGCGGGGTGGCCGGATATAACCACGGCAGTGCTACAGGTATTATTGTGGACACTTATATCAGCGGTCTGAATCTGAAGGCTAACAACGGGGCAGTGTCCTCGTATGCCGGGGGGATTGTCGGCCTCAATGCGGCTCAGAGTATTGATCCGGTACTGAATCCTGTGACCTCGGTCAGCACGATTCAGAATACCCGGACACTGGGTACGGTCTCCGCTACATCCGCCAATGCCATTGTGGGCGGTATGGTTGGTGAGAACCGCACGCTGATTGCCAACAACAGTATTACCGATAAGATCTCGGTGATCGCAAGAGGCAATTCCTCCATCATCGGCGGTCTGGCCGGTGTGAATACAGCATCGGGAACACTCTACTACACGTATTCCAATGCGAACCTGACCATTGAAGGAAAAGGTACACATGCCGGGGGATTAGCTGGCAGCAATGCCGGTGCTGTCATTGGCTCTTATGTAGATATTGATGTGACAGGAGATGCTCAAGGAACCTCGGGCGGTTCTGTTTACCTGGGCGGACTCATCGGCAGAAATACAGCCGGTACGGTGGAGCAATCGTATTCTGTTTCCAAGGTTACCGCGAAGAACGTCTACACCATTGTCGGCGGTCTGATCGGAGAACTGTCCGGCGGAACGGTCAAGAATTCCTATGTAGCGAAAAGTGTTAACGCTGCGAACGACAATTCTTATGCGGGCGGCTTCGTTGGGCGAATTACAAACGGTAAAATAAGCAACGTCTACTCAGCAGCAGAGGTTAATGTAGACGAGAAAAAGACTGCTTATGCCGGCGGCTTCGCCGGACGTTATGATAATGCAAGTAAAGAACTGCTCTATAAATCCTACTATATTAAAGATGAAGGACTGAATATCAACCGCGATCTGCCTGATTTCGCAGAGGGCAATCACCGCTGGCTGAATGTGCATGTCCGGCTGACCACCATTCTGTCAGAGACACTGAAAGACAGAACGGTATTCCCGGGCTTGTCGGGCTGGGATTTCGAGGGAGCCTGGAAATACGGCTCGCTCAGTGCGGCCTACCGTTACCCTGAAGTCAACCGCATTGCCAATACCGGCGGCGGAGACAACGGCAATAACGTGAATGCCAATATCAACTGGTACACGAAGGATAAGGATGCGATCGGCTTCGAGATCACCTCGGAGGCTGAGCTTGCCGGTCTGGCGGGAATTGTCAACGGCACCATTGCCGGTGTAGACCAATTCAGCTTTAAGGACAGAACCGTGACTGTGATGAATCCGGTCCATATCCAATCTAAGCAATGGGTACCTATCGGTGATAAGGAAGTCAATCCTTTTGAAGGAACATTCGACGGGAAAAGCCAGCTGATCGATGGTCTGACCCTGCAGCCGGTCTATACACATTCCGGGTTGTTCGGAATCATTGGAGCGAATGCTACAGTGCAGAACATGAATCTTGAGCCGCTCTCGGTTGCCGGTAACGGCTACACCGGTGTGCTGGCCGGAACGAACCTGGGTACGGTCAAGAATGTGGACCTTAAGCTGCTTGAAGGCGTTAAGGTCAGCGGCGGTATTGTCGGCGGCATCATCGGCCAGAACTCAGGCAGTATTGCTGGTCTGCAGCTTACGCTCGACGGCGGAAGCCGGATTGAGACGGTAGCTGAAGGCGGCATCGCCGGCGGTCTTATCGGCGACAACACAGCGGATATTACAGCTGACACTTATGTCATCAACGATAAGGATGGCAGCATCGGCAGCGCGGCTGACCATGCCGTTATCGGCGGAATTATCGGGGTGCAGAATGGTAATGTGACGGGCCTGGCCCTTGAAGTGAACTCAAGATACCGGATCTCTTCAACAGGAATGGAAGCCACTGTTGGCGGACTGGTTGGACATTACCAGACAGGTCAAGCTGAAGGGCTGACCGTAAGCTTTGCAGACGGAACTCTGGAAGCGCGGGGGCTTGGCTCCATCCTGGGCGGAATGATCGGTCAATCCGATCAAGGGAACAGCATCCGCAATGTTACAGTTACCGGTCCTGGAAGCGGTGTGCAGCTGACAGCTAATGGTATGGCTGGCGGTGTTGTGGGCGCGAAGGAAGGCAGACTCGGCGGAATGCTGACCCGTTCTGTGGATAACGGCAGCAGCTTCGATATTGAACATGCAGCAGTATCAGGCGTGAAGCTGGCTACAACAGGCGACAGCTTGAAGGCTGTGCTCGGCGGGATTGCCGGATCGGCTTCCCGGACAGCAATCAATGACGCCCGGTTCAAGGCTTCTCTTAGTGCCGCAGGTGAAGTAATCATTGCCGGAGGTATTGTGGGAGAGAGTGATAACTCCATCATCTACAATGTGGATTCATCACCTGAGCTTCAGGCAGCGGCGAAGAGCGGTGAGGCCACTGTCGGCGGGATCACCGGAACGATCTCAGCCCAGGATATTAATCAGGGCTTTGATTTTGGCAAGGCATATCCGCTGTATAAAGGGATCTACATCGCTAAGGTTCATGATGGCCAGATCACAGTTACCGGAACAGACCATCGTGCTGACCTCTATGCAGGTGGTCTGACCGGCAAGAATACGGATGCCTCCATCTATAGCTCCGAGGTTGCCTCCGGTCTGAAGGTAACCGGCGGCAATACCGTGAGTGCAGGCGGAGTAGCCGGATACAGTAACGGTATCATTGTGGATACCATTGTCAGAAGCGGTGTGAACGCAGATAACAGCAGAGTAATCAATGCCGGCGGGCTTGTCGGCTGGGGAGACGGCGGCGAGATTCATTACAGTAAGGTGATCTCCGGCTCCGGCCAGTCCATCAACGTCGGATCAGCAGTTACTCTGGGTGAATCAGTACCGAATACACGCGTTGGCGGAGTGATCGGTATGGCCGATCATGTCCTGATTACGAATACCCATACGGATATTCCGGTAGTGATCACAGATACCAATCAGGATAACACGATGTATGCAGGCGGCTTTGCCGGACTCCTGGGTGAGAACGGTACGCTTGCCGGACAGATTCAGAAGTCTTATGCCACAGGCAAGCTGAATGTCAGCGGCAGATTAGGCTCCTATGTCGGCGGATTCGTCGGGTCTGTAGATCATTACTCGATCACAGATTCCTATGCCTCCGGTGACATCAGCAATACCGGCTTCGACACACGCAGCGGCGGTTTCGCAGCATCCGTGGAGAGAAGCGGCAGCATCAGCAAGTCTTACGCATTGCAGAATAAGCTGTCTACTGTCGGAGTGAAGTCATCAACCCGTTCCTATAACGGCGGCTTCGCCGGTTATAATGACGGAACGTTAACCAGTGTCTATGCCAATGTACCGCAGATTACCGTGGCGGTTGCGGGGGACAATGTCTCCAAAGGCGCACTGGTCGGCTATAACTTCCGGGACGGAAAAATCATTAGCTCATCCTACACAGGCACATTGGCTGCTGTAGGGCGTAACACAGGCGCGGCTGCAGCAGCCGTAAGTACAGCAGCAGTTGATCCGCTGACTTCAGGACTCTGGAGTATCGACTATGATACTACCTTCCTGAACGACCTGACGGATGGGGCCATTACTGTACAGACTCCGCTGCAGCTCGCGGGGGCAGTCATGTTCTATAACGAGACAGGGTTGAATTATTACAAGCTGTTCAACAGAACAGCTGAGAACAAGCCGGAGCTGGCAACAATCCTGCTTGCGGCGGATATTGATCTTGCCGGCCGCTTCTGGACCGCGTTCGACAGCTTTACAGGTGTGTTCGACGGCCAAGGCCATACGATAAACGGATTGTCTCTGAAAGCCTCCGGCCAGCAGACCGCCGGATTCATCAAGGATAACCGTGGCCAGCTCCTGAATGTGAACTTTACCGGAGCGGAACTCTCCAGCGCAGTGAATGCAGGTGTCGCTGCCGGGATCAACCACACTGGTGCAGTGATCCGGAATGTGAAGGTCAGCGGCTCCGTGGTGGGAAGTGCTGCCGCAGGCGGGGCAGCTGGTGTGAATCAGGGCACTCTGGAGAAGGTCACGAATGAAGGAGTGAAGCTTGCCGGAGCAGGCCGGATTGGCGGAATTGCCGGAAGCAACGCTGGTGTGATTCACCAGGCTGTATCGAAGGGCAACATTGATGTATCATCTGCACTGGCCGCAGGCGGAATTGCCGGTGAGAACAGTGCAGAAGGCTCCATCACTGAATCGCTTGTCTATGGCGATATCCGTGTAGCTTCAGCCCAGGCTATCGCTGGCGGGATCAGCGGACTGAATGCTGGAGAGATCAAGAACAGCTACTCTGCCGCCACGGTCCTCGCCGAAGGCATGTCTACTGCATGGGCTGGCGGTATTGCCGGTCTGGCAGAGAGCGGGTCGATTATTACTTCCCTGAACACCGGAGAAGTGAAGGCTGGAGTGAAGGGCAAGATTCAACCGCTGCAAGCCTTCTTCGGCGGGATTGCCGGACAGAAATCGGACAATGCCACGATCAGCGGCTCCTTGTTCAACAGACAAATGCTGAAGAATAATATTGCGTACTACAATCTGAATGGCCAGGCAGTGTCCGGCAATAACAGCAGTGCCATGGGGCTGCCGGGTGCAGAGCTTACTGGCGCGAATCTGCCGGCAGGCCTGGATGCCGGAATCTGGACAGCCCGGAAAACATTCTATCCGCTGCCTCAGGCCTTTAACGGAACAAATGAAGGGACTCTGGCTTCAGCCGCTGTTATCCTGAACTCGCAGGATCTGATTAACCGCGTGGGTTCGGCATTCCACATGAGCAGCGGCGGAGCACTCTCCTGGAGCGCTGATCCGTCCAAGGCTGTAGTGAACGGTACAACCGGCAGCCTGATATCAGGTGGCAGTGCAGTGCTGAAGGCAACCGCTGGAGGACAGAGCAGAAGTATTGCTATTAATACCGCTGCATTCCAGTACCCGAGCGCAGCAGTTGCACCAACTGCAACTCCTGCAGATAAGAATTTCACTACTGAAGTGAAGGTGGAGCTGGCAACAGGCGAGCAGGGAGGAAGCATCTACTATACACTGGACGGTACAACACCTACAGAGACCTCCCAGCTGTACAGCGGACCTATCGATCTTAAGAGCACAACAACGGTTAGAGCCATTACGATTGTATCCGGCAAAGAGTACAGCCCGGTTGCAGCCTGGACCTGGACGCTTGTAGTCCCTAATCCGAGCCCTAATCCAAACCCTGGTACCGGCAATGGCGGCGGTGGTGGTGGCGGTCCAATTGCTCCGCTTCCAAGCCCGACACCTGCACCGGCAGCTCCGTCGATCACAGCGGTCGCTGGAACATCGACAGTAACTGGTGACAGTGAAGCTCCGGTCAAGATCGCTAAGAACAGCAAGCTTGCGCTGAAGGCTCCAGAAGGGCAGACGATCTATTACACAACGGACGGTAGCATTCCGACTGTCAAGAGCACGAAGTACACCGGTGAGCTGCTGATTACCAAGAGCATGACGGTCAAAGCCATTACGGACAAAGACGATAAAGTCATTACCATCGAGTATGCGGTGGAGAATGCGAAGTACAGCCTGAAGAGTAACAGCGGTGAGATCAAGTATATGGCAGCCTATCCGAACGGTCTGTTCATGCCGAACGCAGCCATCACCAGGTATGAGCTGATCCAGTCGCTTGCACCGCTGCTTGACATGGAAGAAGTGAATGTAGGCAATCTGTTCAATGATGTCAATGCCGAGAATGAAGGACTGACCGGATTCTTCGCATCGGCCGGCATTATTGAGGGCTTCCCGGATGGCGGATTCGGCGGAACGAAGGGCTTAACCAGAGCCGAGTTCTCCAAAATCATGACAACTGTGCTGAAGCTTGATGTAACTGAGACAGGCGTAACGAAGCAGAAGGATTTGAAGGGACACTGGGCAGAGAAATATGTTAATGCCCTATCGCAGGCAGGTTATGTGCAAGGCTTCCCTGACGGAACCTTCAAGCCGGGAACACCGATTACCCGTGCGCAGGCCGTAGTGCTGATTAACCGGATTGCCGGCACGAAGAAGCTGACGGTAACGGCAGTACAATTCAAGGATCTTCCGGCTACCCACTGGGCTTACAAAGATATCATGTCGGTTGTGAAATAACAGAAATTCATAAGTGAAGGAGATCGGCGGATGAAAACAAAGCTGCTTGCCGTAAGCCTGGTCCTCTCATTGATCTCGGCGATACTCTTCTATTCCGGCCCCACCAGTGCGGATACACCTGAGACGTACAACGCTGAACAAAGCTATGGAATAGCGAGTAAGGCGATCTTTTATCTGCGGGTGCTGAAAAGCGACGGTACTGCAAGCTCCACCGGAACAGGAGTGATCCTGTCTCCGGCCGGTACTGCAGCAACGGCGTATCATGTGGTCAAAAACGCACAGCGCATTGAAGGAGTCATGGCGGATGGAACGGTGATCAGTCCGATTAAAGTCACGAAGTCCGACGAGTTGAAGGATGTGGCCATTCTTGAACTGCCAACTCCTGCTGCGATGAAGCAAAAGGATAATGCCTATGCTTTTCTGCCGCTGCGGGGGGACAAGCTGAGACATGGTGAAGCGGTGTATGCCCTGGGCTATCCGCTCAAGAATACAGCGATCATCACGGAGGGGATTGTGAACACTCCGGCAGCCGACATTAACGGCAGAAGCCGGATTCTGACCTCGGCCCAGGTGGCAAGCGGAATGTCCGGTGGTCCTCTGCTGGATACGCATGGCGAGCTGGCGGGTATTATCTCCGGTTCCCTGCGGACGATGACTAACATTCATTTGATTGTGAATACGGAGGATCTGCGCAGCCTGCTGCCAGCTTCCTTCAACTAAAAGCAATACCAGAAGCAGCTTACACTTGAGGCTGCAATATAATACCGACTATGGCTGTCCTCAGGCGTTTCTTGGCAAACGCGGGGACAGCACTTTTTTTACAAACAAGAATGTATAAGCAGCTCGATGATCGTAATTCACCCCTATGGAAGGAGGAGGAACCCATGTGATTACGGCCTATTTGCTGGATGTGAACCAGAACGATCTATTCAAGCTGTCATCGATGCTTCAGCATACTGGCAAGGTGAATGTGATCGGCATGTCTGCTTATCCCGACAATGTTGTGGACCAGATTGTCCTTCTGCAGCCCGATGTGCTGTTTCTGGATCTTCAGCTGCCCGGCCATCAAGGAGTCGTTGTAGCCGAGCTGGTGAAGAAAAGGCTGCCGGATATTCAGATTGTGGTGGTCACAGAGACGAAGCAGCATGCCCTGTGGGCCTTCGACCAGGACATTGTGGATTATGTGCTGAAGCCGCTGGAGGAGGTCCGGCTGGGCCAGTCTCTGGAACGGCTGCGCAAGGGGAGCTGAAGCAGGCTGGCGGACGGAATCAGGGATGCCGGATGTTGTCTGCCCATGGTACAATGTACGGACAAGCAGAAAGGATGGGTGATTTTAGTTGAAGTATGATTTTAACCGTATCATTGACCGCCGCAATACCCGTTCCTACAAATGGGACCAGTCCGAGAAGCTGTTCGGAGACAAGGAGATTCTTCCGCTGTGGGTAGCAGATATGGACTTTGCAAGCCCTCCTGCGGTACAGGAAGCGATTCTGCGCCGCGTACAGTCAGGAATATACGGCTATAGCGTGACGGGCGACTCTTACAAAAAGGCGATTACCGGCTGGTACCGCAGACGCCATGACTGGGAGATTCAGGAGGAGTGGATCTCGGATTCTCCGGGGATTGTAACCTCACTCAGCCTGTCGGTGGAGCTGTTCAGCTCGCCGGGAGATCAGGTGATTCTGCAGTCGCCGGTCTACTATCCTTTCTATGATGTGATCCGGATGAATGACCGCAAGGTGGCGGTGAATCCGCTGAAGCTGGAAGCAGGCCGTTATGTCATGGATTACGTTCAGCTGGAAGAGCTGATGGCCGGCGGCGCGAAGCTGCTGCTGCTGTGTAATCCGCATAATCCGGGAGGCAGAGTGTGGGAACGGGAGGAATTGCTGCTTCTGGGCGAGCTATGCCTGCGGTACGGGGTAACCGTGATCTCGGATGAGATTCATTGCGATATGATCATGCCCGGACACAAGCATATTCCGTTCGCTTCCCTGTCACCAGAATTGTCAGACATTACGCTGACTACACTGGCGGCTACCAAAACCTTTAATCTGCCGGGGCTGCAGACCTCGTATATCGTCACCTCCAGCCCGGAGCTGAAACGGAAGTTCGACTATAAGATTAAGACGCTCAGCCTGCATATGTCGGCGTTCTTCTCGCCGGAGGCTGTGGAAGCGGCGTATAACGAAGGCGGAGAATGGCTGGATGAGCTGATCCTGCATATTAACGGCAATGCTGACTATGCCATCTCCTACCTGGCCGAGCATCTTCCGCAGGTGAAGCCGATGCAGCTGGAAGCCACCTACCTGCTGTGGATCGACTGCCGGGCGCTCGGACTCGATGCGGACGGGCTCAAGCAGCTAATGTACCGTGAGGCTAAGGTAGCCTTTAATGAAGGGTCTGTGTTCGGTGCGGAAGGCCAGGGTCATCTGCGGATCAATCTCGCGTGCCCGCGCTCCCTGCTGGCTGAAGCGCTGGAGCGGTTCGTCAAGGCTGCGGCTGCTTATGTAACTCGATAATCTGTAATGAAGAATCCGTCGCCTGATGAGGCTGGCGGATTCTTTGTTTGTATAGGAAACTATAGTTTCCTTCTGCTGTGGAAAAGGTGTGTGTAAATTTGTGGATACGAGTTCTTTGAAAGATTCGTAGAAGGACTTTGATGCTGAATGTGACTGAAGGCTGAGGGTATGCTTACAACCGAATACAATGGGCTGTTACAGTGGAATATGGACCCAATGTATGTGAAAAACAGCATACATTGTACTCGTAAGCAGGAATATGGACCAATGTATGTGAAAAACAGCATACATTGTGCTCGCAAGCAGGCGCACGGCCTGAATATATGTGAAAAACAGCATACATTATACTCGCAAGCAGGCATACGACCTGAATGTATGTGAAAAACAGCATACATTGTGTTCGCGCGAAGGTAATCTTATTCATCCTTTAGGATGATTTTGTTCTTGATTAGGAAATTATGATTTAAGTCCGATGTGGATAGTTGTGCATAAAGTTGGGGGTAAGTGTCTTGGAGCATCGGCAGAGGCGTGTGGGCCGAATGTGGTCGAAAAACCGATCACAATCACAATGGGGATGCCGCAGGCATTTTGTTCTTAAATATAGAATTTATATGTTTCACACGATACATTATCCTTCTATTTCTAGCAGAAACGGATACCGTCCTCTTAAGGACGCGTAGCCGTTTCTGCTTGTGTTGAAACCATATTGAGCCGGGGGAAGCCCCGTGATAAGATGGGCAGTGCAGTACGGGTGAATGAATAAGTATAAACAGAGAGTGGGAGAGATAGAGATGAGCAGCAGCAATACGACCCGGATAATTATAGATTGTGATACAGGAATAGACGACGCACTGGCCATATTGTATGCGCTCCGGGCACCGGGGGTAGTGGTTGAGGGGATTACGACGGTGTTCGGCAACATCGATGTGCAGCAGGCGGCGGATAACACGCTGCGCCTGCTTGAGCTTGCGGCTCCGGGCTATGAAATCCCGGTGGCGCTTGGCGCTTCCCGGGCGCTGGTACGCGAGCTGACCGGCTTCTCCACCCATGTTCACGGGGAGAACGGCATTGGCGGCGTTCAGCTGCCCCCCTCCCGGCAGGTGCCGGTTCAAGAGACGGCAGCAGAGTTCATTGCGCGGATGGCGGATACGAATCCGGGAGAACTGGTCCTGGTGACGCTCGGACGGCTGACGAACCTGTCGCTGGCACTGGATCTGGACCCGCAGCTGACCTCCAAGCTGAAGAAGGTAGTGGTTATGGGCGGTACGGTATATAAGCCGGGCAATGTCACACCGGTGGCCGAGGCCAATCTGTGGGGCGACCCGGAAGCGGCTGACCGAGTATTCACCTCAGGGCTGCCTGTAATGATGATCGGGCTGGATGTGACGCTGCAGACGCGGATCACTTCAGAGCATGTGGAACTGCTGAAACGGCATAGACGGGAAGAGAATAAGGCGGTCATCGAGTTTATGGAAGAGTCGCTTGCGTATTATTTTAAATTTTACCGCGAGGCGAACTATCTGATTAACAGCGCTCCGCTGCATGATCCGCTGGCCCTGATGGCTGCCTTGCAGCCGGATCTAGTAACCTGCCGCCGGATGAAGGTCCGTGTAGAGCATCAGGGGGCGTTCACCTCGGGTATGGTCGTAGCAGACCTGCGGGCACAGCCCAAAGAAGGCGAGTTCATCGAAGTGGCTGTAGAGGTGGATGCTGAACGGGCTGTTGGTGTCTTTTTGAGCGTGTTCATATAGGTATTAAGGGAACCCCGGACGGGTGAATCTGCAATGGTTACAATACCTTCATTTACTATATTTATCTAGTTTGCTAGAATAGTAGGGGATGTAAGGTTGAGAGATTCACAATCTATCTAAGAGAATGGGGAACTAACTTATATGAAGCATTTGGCCAAAATAGTATTATGCGCAGCGATCTCACTCGGCAGCCTCTCGGCACTTCCGGCAAGTGCGGTCCATGCGGCACCTGCGGGTGTCAGTATCATGCTGGACGGTTATCCGCTGCCGTTCCCGGTGGAGCCGGTGATGATGAACGGAACGACCATGGTGCCCTTCCGCGCCATCTCGGAAGCCCTGGGGATTCAGGTCGATTGGAATCAGAAGGCCCGCAAAATTACGGCCAGCCGGAAGGACGCAACTGGCACCGCTCCAACCGTAGTGGTCCTGACCCTCGGCAGCAAAAATGCAGTCGTGAACGGAACAGTGGTGAAGCTGGAGGTCGCACCGCAGGACATTCGCGGAACCACGATGCTGCCGCTTAAGTTCTTCAGCCAGCAGTTCGGGGCGGTGACCTCCTGGAATCAGGCGTCCAAGACCGTATCCATAACTTCCCCGAAGCGGGATATGTATACCTTGGGCTTCTACGCACAGAAGGCCTACAGTGAGGTCTCGCTTATTCCAAGCTTCGATGCGGTTGCTTTTGGCTGGGCACGGATTGACAAGGACGGCCAGTTCACCACCACCGGTAAGGATTTCTGGTGGCCGGAGGCTGCAGGTGATGTAACGCCGGAATCGATTGTGCAGAATGCCGCAGCGGGTGGAACTGCCCCTTACCTGATGGTCTATTCCAGTGACTCGTCACTGGAGCTGAGCAAGAATCTGGAGGACGCGCAGCTCCAGCAGCAGACGATCGCCAGTATTGTCGATTTGGCCACGCAGAAGGGCTTCAAGGGCATCGGACTGGATCTGGAAGGGCTGGGACTGACGGGGGATAAAGCGCTGGTGCAGAGCCAATATAACGCTTTTGTCAAAAATCTCTCTACAGCCGCCCGCGCCGCCAGCCTCAAGCTGACCGTCATTCTGCATCCGCTGAACAGCTCTTACAAGGGGTATGATTACAAGACGCTAGGAACACTTGCCGACGATTTGGTTATCATGGCTTACGCCTATGAAGGGGAGACCGGGCCGGAGCCGATGAATAAGGTTGATGAGAGCATTCGGCTGGCGCTTGATCAGGTCAGCAAGGAGAAGCTGATTCTCGGGATATCGGTCTACAGTGAGAACGAAGCCTCCGTCAATGCCAAGATCGGCCTGGCTAAGCGGTACGGCCTTAAGGGGATTGCGATCTGGCGTCTGGGGATCATCGGCCAGCCGGTGCTGAACCGGATGGGAGAAGCTGTCGAGCTGTAGCAGGTACATCTATCTTAATGAAGACTGCTGTATGGTGAGCCTATAACCGTGCAGCAGTCTTTTTGCAAAGATCAAAGATCAAATATCAAATGTCACATTAACCTCGCGGGCAAACCTGTATAATTCTATAGTTGACCTTAGAACAGATGGATTGAACAACCAAGGAGGACTATAGAAGATGAGCACGAAATATAAAGCGTTGGAACTGGATAAGCCGATGACTTATGAGCTGGAAGGGCTGGAAGTCGGCGTGACCTCGAACTGCAATTTCCGCTGTGATTACTGCTGCGCTTACAATAGAAATGACGGCCAGACCCTTGACGGTAAGGAGGTCATCCGCATTCTGGAGGAGCTGCCTAATCTGAAGCGTGTCCGGCTCTCGGGCGGCGAGGTTACGCTGAAATTCCAGGATTGTGTGGAGATTGTGGCATACTGCTCCTCGCGCGGCATTCAGACCCAGCTTAACTCGAACGGCAGTCTGCTGAATGAGGAGCGGATCGGGCAGCTGGTGGACGCAGGTCTGACGACGATTCATATTTCTTTTAATTTCACCACGGCTGAAGGCTTCTCGCGTTATTATAATATTCATCCGAGTGTCTATCACAAGATCAGAGAGAACATCACTATGTTCGCCAAAACCAATGTCAATGTGGTGCTGGAGACACTGCTGTTCAATGAAACACAGGATCATATGCAGGAAATCAGCGAGCATGTCTATTCGATGGGCGTAAGAACGCATGAAATTCAGAATAGTATTATCATGGGACATACCGGCTGGAAGGCGATTGCCGCCCGCGAGCAGCTAAAGAACGCTGTCCAAGAGCTGATCGACCGCAAGCCGGAGGACACGACGCTCTACTTCACTTGTATGGACCGGTTCATGGAGGCGATGGGCTTCGAGGAGCAGCCGGGCGTTTACTTCCCGCATTGCATCGAAGGGATGAAGCAGCTTCATCTGCACGGCAACGGCGACATTCTGATCTCCGAGCTGTGCCATCCGGTCATTATCGGCAATATCTATAATGGAACATCACTGAAGGACTTGTACAGCAATATGCCGGCCCCGCTGTCGGAATATCTGGAGAAACGACCTTGCCCGGCGTTGGACGCCTTGTTCCCGCAAGGAGTATAGCTCCCTTACCGGACCTTACAGCAGAGAAGTCAGTGCATCAGAGTATAATGGCATAGTTCACACAGGGGGTTGAAATACATGCTTGGTGCAGTAAGACGCGGATTAGTATCTTCCAATACGGTGCTGGAGCGGATTATGCCGCTGCTAACACCCGCAGCCATCGTGGTTGGCGTGATGAATGAGGCGTCGCTGCTTCCGTTAACGTGGCTGGTGCCCTGGATCTTCGCCGGGATGACGCTGATCGGCAGCCTGAAGTCAAGCTTCCGGGATCTGTTCACCGTGCTTGCCAGGCCGCAGAAGCTGCTCATCCTGTTCATTATTCTGCATATCGTCATGCCGCTGATCGGCTGGCTGGCAGCGATACTGTTTTTTCCAGGCGATCCTTATACGGTTACCGGTTATGTGCTGCTCTTTGCCATTCCGACCGGAGTGGTCAGTGTAGTCTGGGTATCGATGCATGGCGGGAATATCGCCCTGACTCTGGCGCTGATCCTGATCGATACGCTGCTGTCGCCATTGATTGTACCAGCTACGCTGTATCTCCTGATGGGGGCAAGCGTGCAGATGGACGCCGGCGAGATGATGCGGGGCCTGCTCTGGATGGTCGTCCTGCCTTCCGTAGCGGGGATGCTGCTGAATCAATTCACTAAAGGCAAGATCAGCACGGTCTGCGGGCCTCCGCTGGCCCCGTTTGTCAAGGTGGGCTTGTTCACCGTGGTCTCGATCAATGGAGCCAGCATTGCCCGATATCTGAAGCACCCGGACGGGAAGCTTGCGCTCATTATTGCCGTAACCTTCGTTACCGTTGCCCTCGGCTATGTCATTGGAGCTGTAGTCTCGCGCCGCCTTCATTATGATTATGCGAATACCGTAGCCGTGCAGTTCAACTCCGGTATGCGCAATCTCAGTGCAGGAGCCGTGCTGGCGGTGCGGTATTTTCCGCCTGCGGTGGCCCTGCCCGTGATCTCCGGGATGCTGTTCCAGCAGATTCTGGCTGCCTGCTCCGGCATGTTCATCCGCAGCAGGGTGAGACGCCTGCAGCAGGCCCGTTCGGCAGCAGTGCTGCCGGGTGCCTCAGCTTCGCCGGACAGCCCGGGCATGTAGTAGAATACCAACTTCATAGGCGGAATGCGAACCCGCTTTTCCTTACTTATCCGCTGAGTGCGGTTGTTAAGGAGGGCGGTTTTTTTACTATGTAAGAAAATAGATATATTATGTTGTCATTCGACAAAAATCGATATTTTTTCTGAAAATACAACATTCCATTATTCATTACGTTCGAGGAAAATCCGATAATTATTGTAATAAAGCAATCTTTTTGGTTGTTTGAAGGCTAAGGAAAGACAACGGGGCGGAAGGAAGTAGAAGAAGATGAAGATTCGTATGAAGCTATCGGTTATGATGATTGTCGTTACCCTGATTTCTACAGCATTAATGGGGATTTTTACGTACACCAAATCCACAGGCACCATCATGAACCTGACCGAATCTTCCATGGCGCAGGTAGGCACGGATAAGGCACAGACCATCGGCGCAATGATCGACAAGGAGAAGCGGAACATCCAGCTGGTTGCGGGGGAGAGTGAGATCACCGAGCTGCTGCTTCAGGCTGCAAATGGCGGCTCAGTGGAGGAAGCGCTACGTGACCAGATCAATGTCAAGCTTCAGGGCCAGGTGAAGGATGCGGGCAATCTGGAGCATATGTTCGTGGTCGATCTGAAGGGAACGGCGGTAGCGGACAGTGACATCAAGCTGGTCGGCGCCAACTTCAGCGATAGAAATTATACGAAGAATGTCTTGAAGACCGGGATGCCTGTCATTAGCGAGACGCTGAAATCCAAGTCAACAGGGGCATATATTGTGGCTTTTGTCCATCCGGTGATGAGTGGTGAGAAGATGATCGGATTCGTAGCTTCGGCGGTCAGGGCGGACAGTCTGGTGACCTATCTGGCCGATGCCAAGGTGGCGGGTGCGCCTTCCTCTTACGCCTATCTGGTGGATGAAACGGGGAATACGCTCTATCATCCCGACGGGAAGAAGACAGGTTCCCAGGTGGAGAACGAATCCATCAAAGCCGTGGTCGAGCGGGTGAAGGCGGGGGAGGGCGTTGCCGATGGCATTGTGGAATATACCTTCAACGGGGCCAAGAAAAAAGCGGCCTACACCGTGCTCCCCGAGACGAAGTGGACCCTGGTGCTGACCGGAGATGTGGAAGAGGTGCTGCAGCCGGTTAGCGAAATGACGAACTTCATTATGCTGCTCGGCCTGGGAAGCCTACTGCTCACTCTGCTGATCGGGACTACAGTGGCTACCCGGATCTCCTCGCCGATCATCAAGCTCACGGAGCTGGTGAACCGCACGGCAGAGCTGGATCTCAAGTATGATAACCAATATGAATATTTGACTAAAAATAAAGATGAGACAGGAACCATCGCCAAGGCTATGTTCCGTACCCGTGCGGCGCTGCGTGAGATGGCGGGCAGTCTGATTGCGATCTCCACCAAGGTACTGGACAATGCTGAGACGCTGGAGAAGCTGTCGAACGAGGTCAGAGAGAATGCGCATGACAATTCAGCCACGACAGAGGAGCTGTCCGCAGGGATGGAGGAGACGGCGGCTTCTACCGAGGAGATGACGGCGGCAATCCACGAGACCCTGAGCAATGTCAGAATGATCAGCGATAAGGTAAAAGAAGGCTCCGGAGTATCAAGCCAGATTACGCAGCGGGCCCTGGAGCTTCAGCATGATGCAGTGACGTCTACCGAGAACGCGAAGCAGATCTACAGCTCGGTCCGCAGTGAGATGCAGCAGGCCATTGAGCAATCAGGAGCGATCCACGAGATCAACGTACTGGCCGATACGATTCTCTCCATTACAAGCCAGACCAACCTTCTGGCCCTGAATGCAGCGATTGAAGCCGCACGGGCAGGCGAGGCGGGCCGGGGCTTCGCCGTGGTGGCCGGGGAGATCCGCAAGCTGGCAGAGAAGTCCTCCGAGACAGCGTCAGGCATTCAAGAGGTGGTCAAAAATGTCTATGCCTCCGTGGAGCAGATGACCCGGCATTCCGAGGCCGTGCTGAGCTTCATCGACCGCAATGTGCTGGGCGATTATGAGCGCCTGACCGAGGTCAGCCAGCAGTACAATGATGATGCTTCCACAATTAACGGGCTGATGAACCAGTTCGAGGAAGCGGCCGATCACCTGAACGAGACCGTCTCCAGCATCGCCATCGCTGTCAATGAGGTGGCGGCCACGGTGAACGAGGGGGCCATCGGGGTGCAGGATATCGCCGAGAAGACGGCGGATATTGTGGAGAAGACCTTCCATGAAGCCACAATGGCCGATGAGAATACGCAGAGTGCTAAGGAGATGCAACAACTGGTAGAGAAATTCAAAATCTAAACTCGTTTCAGCAGATCTTTACCTGGGCTTCATCTGTTTTTAAGCTTCGCGGGGTATAGTACTCACATACCCCCCTTTAATATAACTTTTGGCCCCGCCGGACGCTGGCGGGGTCCCTTTTTTATTCCAGCTGTTCACGAGCGGCTTGCCGTCTCCAGCATAGCGGCCATTTCTGTAAAGCCCTGCGACTGGGCATGCGCCAGCGGTGTGATACCCTCGCGGTCGGCGATGGCTGGATCGGCTCCGTGCGTCAGCAGCAGCTTGACGATTGTCTGATGCCGCTCCCCGCCGTCGCCGAGGATGACGGCCTCCAGCAGCGCGGTCCACCCCAGATTGTTGATATGGTCGATGTCGACATCCGAATGCTCCAGCAGATACTTGACGACCTCGACATGCCCTCGATCTGCGGCGGGGATCAGCGCAGTCCCCCCATAGCGGTTGGTCAGCGTCGTATCCGCTCCCGCCTCAACCGCCATTTTTACTATGTCCAGATATCCGGATGCTCCGGCATATAGCAGCACATTATTAAGCATACGGTCGCGAATGTTGATATCGGCACCTTGGGCAATAAGCGCCTCGACCGTCTCGGCATGGTTGCCATAAGCCGCGGCGGCTACCGCCGTTCGGCCGCTTTCGTCCTGCGCCTGAATATCCGCTCCCGCCTCCAGCAGCCGCAACACCTCAGCGGTATCCCCGCGCTCCGCCGCTGCGATTAATTGTTTATTCATGATTATGACCTCATCTCCCCTGCCGCCTCATCTAGGATACTAAGAATGGCAATTGGTTCTACCTTATTTATTGGTATTATGGACAAATCTATGATGAAATGTCAAAAGTCACGGGTAAACAGCATTTGCGCAAAGACCGTGGCGTCCGGTATGCTATATGTAAGTATTATACTGGAGGGAGGAAACTTCATGAGCAGATTAATGCTCAGCTCTGCGCAGAGTCTACGGACCCACACACAGCGGTTAATGTGCAGAGCGGATAGCAATACTCCGCTGTAACGATTCACCAGTTCCTCTGTGAACACCTGTCCGATAGACTCTGCTGCCTTGATAAGTTGAAACAACTTAAAAGGAGCGGAGCAAGTAATGAAATATGTAAATGCAGATGTGGTATTGCCGCAGCAGCTGCTGCAGGAGATTCAGAAATACATGCAGGGCGGGATGCTGTATATCCCGAAGCCTGAGGGACAGCACAAGCGGTGGGGGGAGAATTCAGGCGGCAGATCCTACTTAAGCGCCCGGAACCAGTCCATTCGTGAGCATTATGCCAGCGGATTGAGCGTAACTGAGCTGGCGGAGCAGTTCTGCCTGTCAGCCGACAGCATCAAGAAGATTGTGTATGGAAGCAAGCAGAGAAAGTAGAGATCTAAGGCCGCGTGACGCAGCCATTTCTGCTTGTGAGATTCAACCACGAGCTGGCTTCGACTGCACTATATACACTAGATTCCTTCAAAACCTCCCGAAAAATAGCATCTGCTGCACTCTGTACAGTAGAATTTTGCGCAGGCGGCCTTTTGGAGCATATATGCAGAAATCTGGTGTATGAAATACAGCAGAATGAGTTTTTGGACCCATTCAATCATAATCTATTGTAGAAAATACAATCGCAGCGTCCACGCACACGTGCTAACACACAAGCGCCAACTCACGAGCATCCACACACAAGCGCCCATACACAAGTGTCACAGAAGCGCCTACACAAGGCACACAAGCATGCAAGGTACTCAATCACACAAACACCTAAACCTGACCCCACCCTACACAGTGAGGCTGTCCCAAGAAGTCGCGTTATGACTCTTGGAGCAGCCTCTTTGTTTAAATATAAGAATTTATATGTTGCACACGATAACTTATCCTTATATTTCTCGCTGAAACGATACCGTCCTTAAAAAGGACGGCAAAGCCGTTTCCACTTGTGTGCAAAAGTCAGGTTATACCTGTCTATTATCTATGTCCGCTGCCTCCGCCAACCCTATAATGAATGCAGACATCCATATGAGGGGGCAGGAAGATGAAATTAGGAACAGCAGCAAGGGATATAGTACTGCGGGCGCTCAAGGCGTACGAATTAGATTGGACGAAGATCGAATATCTTGGAAAATCCGATAGTGTCACCTTCAAGCTAGAGACGGAAACAGCGGGCAAGCTGCTGCTGCGGATTCATGGTGAACGGTGCAGCCGGGCAGAAATTCTGTCAGAGCTGGAGTGGCTCAGCCATCTCAGCGGGGCAGCGGAGCTGGTTGTCCCTGTGGGGCTGCGCGATTCAAGCGGTAGTTATATCCTGGAGACTGGCAATGAACCTGGCAATGAACTTTACGGTGGAGCGCAGGAGCTTAACTATGTTACCCTGATGCGCTGGGTCGAAGGTGAACATGTAGCGGGCAATCTGACAGATGAGCAGCTCCACGCTGTAGGCGTGATGCTGGCCGGGATGCATCAAGCAGGCGAACAGTTTGTACCATCGGCGGAGTTCACCCGTCCGGCTTGGGGAGCGGACAGCTTTCGCAAGCATTGGAATAAGCTGGAGAAGCATCTTTCGGCTCTGGTCCCGGAAGCATGGTGGAAGCTCTATCAGGCTGCCGCCGCCAGAATCCCGGGTGAACTCGAGGCTATGACGCCAGACCCCGGCAGCTATGGCCTGATCCATGGTGACCTGCACTTTGGGAATGTGGTGTTCGCTGACGGCCAGCCCCGGGCGATTGATTTCGGCCTCTGCGGCTACGGCTTCTACCTGTATGATCTGGCCGCCGCTCTGCTGGAGCTGTCCACGGAGCAGCGCAGGAGTCTGATTCGGGGCTACAGCAGCATCCGTGCGCTGGAACCTGATTACGAACGGAAGCTGGAATGCTTCTTCATTATGATCATGATCGGGAACTATAGCCACCACATCTCTAATCCCGATGAACTCCCTAGCTTGCGCGAAGAACAGCCGTATGCGCTGGCCTATCTAAAGGAATATCTGGCGGACTCCCGTTTTCTGTTCAAGGGGATCGAACCTGTGCAAGTGGAATGAAGCTGTGCAATCTGTAAATATGTCCACTGATCCTAGCCTGAGGACATTTATTACCCTCCCCTGCGGCGGTAACATAAAGATATCAAAGAGCAGTCAGCTTTGAATTACCGGTCAAAGGGGAGTATACAGATGAAGCGATCCATGCAAAAGGGAGCATCACTTTTACTGATGGGTATGATGCTGGCACTGGTTGTAACCGCTTGCGGCGGCAACAATGCGAAGAATAACGGCGCGAACAGCGGAGGGGCCACACAGGGCGCGGACGGAGGCGGCAGCAGCGGCAAAAAGACAGAGCTGTTGTTCTGGTCACCCTTCTCCGGCTCGGACGGCCCGTTCATGAAGAAAATCGTTGATAAATACAACAGCTCCCAGGATAAGTATAAAGTGAATTTCGTGATCCAGCCGAATGGCGAATATTACAAACAGCTTGATGTAGCGCTCAGTACCGGCAAGGAACAGCCGGACCTGATGATTATGCATGTCGATCAGGTGCCGACGTACCAGAGCAAGGAGCAACTGCAGCCTGTGGATGAGCTGGCGGCCGCGGCCGGGATCAACCCGGCTGATTTTGCCGAAGCTCCGGTGAAATATGCCACGATCGACAATAAGCTGTATACGATCCCGCTGGACATTCATCCGGTCGTTATGTATTACAACAAGGATCTGTTCGAGAAGGCGGGCATCACTGCGCCTCCAGCGAACCGCGCCGAATTCGATGCCGCTGTGCTGAAGCTGACGGACAAATCCAAGGGGGTCTATGGATACGTGGTGCCGACTCTCTGGCCGCAGCAGTTCATCTTCCCGTCCCTCGTCTGGCAGAATGGCGGGGAACTCTGGAACGGAACGGATGTAGCCTACAATTCACCTGAAGCGGTGGAGATGGTACAGTGGCTGCGCGATATGGTAGACAAGGGTGTCTCCCCGGCCAATGTTCAGCAGGATGGTGAGAATACCCTGTTCCTGCAGGGCAAGAACGCCATCCAGTTCAACGGGCCGTGGATGAAATCCCAGTTCGATGAAGCCGGGCTGAATTATGGCGTCGCTGTCATGCCTCAGATCGGCAAGGTGAAGCAGGCTATTTATGCAGGCTCGCATGGCTTCGTCGTTCCCAAGGCCGTGACAGACAGCACGAAGCTGGCCGGTATCGGCGATTTCCTGAAATATGTCTCCGGCAACTCACTGGACTGGGCGGAATCCGGGCAGGCGGTAGCTTCCAAGACCGTGATGGACAGCGCCGAATTCAAGGCTATGGAGTTCCAGAGTACGGTATCCCAGAGCTTCTCCTCCGTACAGTTCGCACCGAATGTGCTGAATTGGGGGACCATTATCGAGCCGGTATGGGGAGAGCTGAGCAGTGCCCTTCTTGGCAAAAAATCACCGCAGCAGGCGATGGATGATGCTGTAGCCAAATCCCGTCAGGCGATGAAATAGCTCCGTGGAGCGGATCTTTCGGTTGGTATGGCGGGGAGCGGGAGCTTCCCGCTTTTCCTTATCCTTATGCTAAGGAGGAAACACTTTTGAAAACCCTGTGGACTTCACGCTTGACCTCATTTCTGTTCGTGCTGCCCTATCTGGCTGCCTTCGCGCTGTTTCTGCTCTTCCCGATTCTGTATGGCTTTGTCATCAGCCTGCAGGACTTCGAGCTGCTGTCTGCCGCCCACCCCTTTGTGGGGCTGCGTAATTACATGACCATTTTCACCCCGGGGACCTATGAGAACAGTATTTTCTTCCGCGGGCTGTGGACCACCCTTCAGTTTGTCCTGTACTCGGTTCCGCTGCTGATCATTACCGGACTGGGGATCGCGATGCTGGTCAATGCGCTGCCGGCGAAGCTCCGGGGTCTGTTCCGCACCTTCTATTTCCTGCCCTACGCGCTGTCAGCTTCCGTGATGGCTGTCATCTGGCTGATGATGTTCGATACGAATGCCGGGTTCATTAACAGTCTGCTGCAAAAGCTGGGCCTGACCGGCATCCCCTGGCTGACCGCTACGCCATGGGCCTGGATTGCGCTGGTGCTTACGACACTCTGGTGGACGATCGGCTTCAATATGATTATTTTTGTGAATGCGCTCAATGAGGTGCCGGAGGATTATTATGAGGCGGCTTCCATGGACGGGGCGAATGCCTGGAAGCGTTTCGTGTCAATTACCTTGCCCTCCATCCGGCCGGTCATGCTGTTCGTAATGATCACATCAACCATCGCCTCCTTCAATATTTACGCCCAGCCGTTTCTGCTGACGCGCGGGGGGCCGGGAGATACCACCCGGGTGCTGCTGATCAATGTGCTGGACCAGGCGTTCGTGCGCAAGGATATCGGTTCGGCTTCGGCGATGGCGATTCTGATGGCACTGCTGATCATGCTGGTGTCTATCGTACAGTTCCGTCTTACGAACCGGAAGGAGAAGGTATAGATGGGAAAAGCCAAAAAAACAGGCCTGCTGCTGCTGGCCATCCTGATTGCGCTGTTCGTGCTGCTGCCGCTGGTCTGGATGCTGTCGACTGCGTTCAAAAATGATTTTGAAGCCCTCTCGGGGCGGATGAACTTCCTGCCGAAGAAGCCTACGCTGGATAATTTCGTCCAGGGGCTGAGCGGGGAGCTGATGAATACCCCGATTCTGCGCTGGATTGTCAATTCCCTGTCGGTGGGGATTGCGGGCACAGCGATCGTACTGCTGATCGATTCCATGGCGGCGTTTGCCCTGGCCCGTCTGCCGGATCTGCCGCTGCGCCGCACGCTGCTGGCGATGTTCATTGCTTCGCTGATGATTCCAGGCGTACTGACTTTTCTGCCGATGTACATCGAATTCAATACACTCGGTCTGATCAATACCTATCAGGCGCTGATCCTCCCGGCTACCGCCGGGGCATTCGGGGTATTCCTGCTGTACCAGTTCTTTGTCTCCTTCCCGAAGGAGATCGAGGAAGCGGCCCGGATCGACGGGGTGAACAAGTGGAATCTGTATCGGAGAATTCTGCTGCCTTCAGCGGTGTCGATCATGACGACACTGGGGATTTTCACTTTTATGGGGATTTATAATGATTTTGTCTGGCCGCTGTACGCGACCACCTCTCCGGAGATGCGGACGATCACCGCAGGGATTGCCATGATGGCCACCGGCAGCTATACCCAGAGCTATGGTAAATTAATGGCCATGACCACCATCGCGGCGCTGCCGGTGCTGATCCTGTTCATTGCCGGCCAGAAGTCGTTCGTTAGGGCGATTACCAGCTCGGGAGTGAAATAGCGGAAGACGGGGAGGGAAGCAGATGAGCACGAAATCAGAAATACCGCAGAAGGCATGGGCAGGCAAACATTCACGTAGAATAATCTACTCCCTTGCGGCGCTTCTGTTCTTTATACTCGCAGGAGGTGCATACTTGTTGCTGAAGCCCAATAACGGCGTTAAGGATGAAGTCTATAAGGGGCATGGGGGAACATTCAAGAACACGCTGGCCGAGATCGATACGCCTGATCCGAGTGTGATCTACAAGGATGGATATTATTATATGACCTTCACCCATAACGGAACGGATATTATGGTGATGAAGTCGCTCACCCTGGATTTCCGCCAGGCGGAGCGGAAGGTCGTATGGTACCCGCCGGCGGAGACGGCCTACTCGGCGAATCTCTGGGCCCCCGAGCTGCAGTATATTCGTGGAAGCTGGTATATCTATTTTGCCGCAGATGACGGACAGAACGAGAACCACCGGATGTATGTGCTGCAAGCGGACAGCGGTGATCCGCTGGGCAGCTATACCTTCAAGGGTCAGGTCACTGACAGCAGTAATAAATGGGCGATCGACGGGCTGGCGATGGAGGTGGACGGGGAGCTGTATTTCGTCTGGTCCGGCTGGGAAGGGGAGGCAAACGCTGCGCAGAATACCTATATTGCTCCGATGAGTGACCCGCTGACGATCAGCGGACCGCGGGTGCTGCTGAGCGAGCCGCAGCTTCCCTGGGAGCAGGCCGGAGGCCCGCCTTATATTAATGAGGGCCAGTCCGTCCTTCATCATAACGGCCGTGTCTTCATTGTATATTCCGGTGCTGGAAGCTGGACTCCCTACTACAGCCTGGGACTGCTTGCCCTGAAGCCGGGCGGCAACCCGCTGGAGGCCGCAGACTGGATCAAGTCGCAAGAGCCCCTGCTGACCATGGATGAAGCTGCCGGAGTCTACGGACCAGGGCATAATTCATTCACGGTCTCGCCGGACGGAAGCGAGCAGTGGATCGTCTATCATGCCACGACAGGGGCGGAGGACGGCTGGAACAACCGCAAGGCACGGGCCCAGCCGGTTAGCTGGGATGCTGACGGCCTGCCGGTCTTCGGCAAGCCGCTGCCGCTGAGTGAGGCCATCCCGGTTCCCGCAGGCATGGGCGTGCTCCAGGCGGAAGCGGCCCTGCGCAGCGGGAACAAGCTGGAATTCCCGTCCCTGCCGTCCACGGTGGACAGCATGCTCCCGCTGCTGGTGCATTATGTGAATCCGGGAGGAGAACCGGCCGGGGCGGCAGTCTCGGTGAATGGCGGTCCGCCGGCGGTGCTTCCACTGCCGCCATCCGGCGCGGGCCAGACCGGTTATGCTTATCTGAGTCTGCCGTTCACAGCCGGGAAGAATACAGTAGCTATAGAGCTGCCGGAGGGTGCTGCGGCAGAAGTGCTAGCGATTGAAATTCCGCGATATGAAGGCGAGGCTCAAGCCATGGAGGGGAACGCGGCGGCAGAGGATAATCCCTTTGCCTCGGGCGGGGCAGCGGCTGTCTTAAGCGGCAGCGGAGCTGCGCTGAAGTTCAGCCATCTTCAGGTCCCGCACAGCGGAACCTATACGGTGCTGGTGGCGGTGATGAATGCTTCGCTGGACGCGAAGCTGGAGCTGGCGGTGAACGGAGGTGCGAAGACGGCCTATTCCCCCCTCCCGCAGGAACGCAATCAGCTTTCCCTCTGGCAGCTGGAGCTGAAATTACAGAGGGGGGCGAACGAGATCATTCTTTTTGACAGACAAGGCAGCTTCAGTATAGATTATATGGATATATGGCAGAAGAGTGAATGAGCAGGTAGATTCATAGACGGGAAGCAAGACGGGGGCTTACTCATATGAGAGATACTAGCTGCAAGACCGGATACAGACGCATTAAACTGAGTGCGCTTTCAATTCTGCTGATTGTACTGCCGCTGCTGGGCGGGTGTGGTGCAGAGAAGAAGGAGACGCCGCCGGCACCTGCTGTCCAGCCGGTGATTCTCGAATACTGGACCCCGTTCAGCGGGGGAGACAACATCTTCATGACCAGGCTGGTAGAGCAGTTCAACAAGGAGCACCAGGATATCCGGATCGATCAGATCAACTCCCGGCTGGATGATTACTATTCCCGGCTGCGGACAGCCATTCTGTCCGGCAATGCGCCGGATCTGGCGGTGATCCATGCCACCAATCTCCCGCAGTTCGTGCAGAACGGTTATATTGAATCGCTGGACGGTTTGGCTGCGGATACGGGCCTGGACTGGGGCCAGTTCAGCACCAAAATTGCCGAATCCACAGTCTACGGAGGCGCTCATTACGCGGTACCTCTGGATACGCACACCTTGGTGCTCTACTATAACAAGAAATATTTAAGAGCGGCCGGGCTGCTGGATGCAGCGGATAAACCGGTGATCGGTAGGGGAGAGCAGGGCTTTACCGCTTTTCTGCAAAAGCTGAAGCAATCCGTTCCGCCCGGTGTCGCACCGCTGGCTCTGCCCAGCACACGGATTGATTCCGTGTGGTTATGGTGGAGCCTGTACAATCAGATCGAGGGCGGCGGTGTCTTTTACAATCCGGACGGCACACAGGCGGTCTTCAATAATAAGGCATCGTTACAGGCGCTAGAGTTCGTCAACAGTCTGTACCAGCGGGAGCTGATTCCGCCAGGGATCAATGATGCCTTCAAGCTGTTCTATGACGGGGAGGCGGCGGTGCTGATTACCGGGGTATGGGGCACGGGCGCTTTTGAGAAGGCTGAGAAGCTGGAGCTGGGTGTTGTGCCGGTTCCGGTCATCTACGATCATCCGGCCGTCTGGGGAGATTCGCATACGCTGGCGATTCCGGCCCAAAGTGAGATGAGTACGGAGAAACGGAAGGCGGCGATGGCTTTTGCCCGTTGGGCCGTTGAGCACGGGGTAATGTGGGCGGAGGCGGGCCATGTCCCGAGTTCTCGGAAGGTAGTGGAGAGCAGGGCGTATTCCGCGCTGAAATTCCGCAGTGACTATGCGAATACCGCCAACTCCGTAGTCTATTGGCCGCGGAATATGAAGCAGTGGAGTATTAATGAAGAGATCATCCGGCAGTTTGAGCGGATGATCTACAAGGAGCAAAGTCCGGCGCAGGCGCTGCAGCAGGCGGTGGACAGCATCAACCTTCAACTGAAGAAATGACTGTAAGGGAGCAAGGGGGGGGAATGCGGTTGAAATCCTTTCGCGGCTGGTTCAGGAACCTGGCGCTTGCGCGCAAGCTTATTCTTATCAATGTCGTGTTCATTGTGCTTCCGCTGGGACTGATGGGCTATTTCGCCTTTGCCCGTTTCACCGAAACGACGGAGCGCAAGGTAGGCGATTATCAGCTCCAGACGCTGAAGCAGCTTACCCTGAATATCGATACCTATATGAATGAGCTGAACCGGCTGACCGTGATGCCCTATCAATATCCCAAAGTGACCGATTATCTGGCCACGAAGCGTGCTCCCGGCGAACCCCTGACGCTGGATGAGATCAGCGGACTCAACAGCTTCGTCACCCAGGTGTTTCTGAACGGCCGGGTCGATATTCTGGGCGTATCCCTGTACGGTACGGGCGGAGCTTCCTATGTGGTCATGCCGGAGAGCCAGTATGTCACGACTTACAAGCTGGATGAGAATGTGAGCTGGCTGAATAAGTTCAAGGGTCATTATGGACAGCCAGTCTATGTGGCCACGCATGATTTAAGGTCCAGCGGCGGAAATGTATATCAGGCCTTCTCCATCGTAAGGGAGCTGCGCAGCTTCGATGACGGAGCCACGCTCGGGTACATTGTCATTGATGTGGACCCCAAGTTCATCCGTGAGATTCTGTCGAAGGTAACGCTGGACCCCCAGGAGCTGCTGTACATTACGGATGATTCCGGCAACCTGGTTACCGGCAAGGATCACGGAATTCCGCAGGGAGTAGCTGATGGTTCCTCCGGAAGAACGGGCGAAGGGGTCAGCCATGTGAAGTCCGGGGGTGAAGGGCTGCTGGTCGCACATGTCACCTCTGAAGTGACCGGCTGGACCACCGTGGGCGTTGTGCCGGTGTCCGGTCTGATGAAGGATACCGAGGTGCTGCGCACGTATCTTATTCTCATTGGCGTGATCTGTGTAGGCCTAGCCTTGCTGCTGTATGTGTTCATCGCCTACCGGATCACCCAGCCGCTGCGCAAGCTGAGCCGGCTGATGCGCAGTGTTGAGCGCGGCGATCTGAGTCAGGCTTTTCCGGTGAGCGGAACGGATGAAGTGGGGCTGCTGGGCCATTCGTTTAACGGCATGATTGCCAAGCTCAGCGAGCTGGGTTATCTGCTCTATGAGACGGAAATCCGCGAGAAGGATGCGCAAATTGCCGCGTTGCAGAGCAAGATCAATCCGCATTTTCTATACAATACACTGGGCTCGATCAGCATGTACGCCGAGCTTGAGGGCAGCCCGGAGATTATAACCATGTCCAATAATCTGAGCAAGCTGCTCCGTTACAGTCTCAGCGGGCGCAAGGAGCATGTGACGCTGCAGGATGAGCTGGATCATGTAGGCGGCTATATGGCCATCCAGCAGATGCGCTATGAGGAACGGATTCAATTCACGATGAATATTGAACCCTCCCTGCTGGACTGCGAGGTCATTCCGCTGATGATCCAGCCGCTGGTTGAGAATGCGATTAATCATGCGCTGGACCAGGGGGTGGGCCGGGGCGTGATTACATTGACCGCAGGCAGCAGCAATCAGGTGCTTACCATTACAGTCGAGGATGACGGAATCGGTATGAATGCAGAAGCACTGGAGGCACTCCGGCTGCATCTGCGGAATACGGAGGAGCTCGGTGGGCGCTCCGGCAACGGGCTGCTGAATGTCCACCGCCGGATCGTGCTGCATTACGGGGAGGAATATGGCCTCTCGCTGGAGAGTATGCCGTATCAGGGCTTCAAGGCCGTGCTTACGCTGCCGGTCATTCATCATCAGGGCATTGCAAGGGAGGATGACGGGGTTGCCTAAAATATTGATTGTTGACGATGAATCGGTCTTCCGCAAAGGACTGCGCAAAATGATCACCAGCCTGGATAGCAACTGGGAGGTGGTCGGTGAAGCCAGCGACGGCTATGATGCACTCGACAAGCTGGCCGAGCTGTCTCCAGAGGTACTGCTCACCGATATCCGCATGCCGCGGATGGACGGTATCCAGCTGCAGCAATTGGCTGCGGGTCGCTTCAAGGATCTGATGACCATCGTGGTCAGCGGTTATGATGAATTCGCTTATGTGCAGCAGTCCATGCGCCAGGGGGCGAAGGACTATCTGATGAAGCCGGTGGAACGCCAGGAGCTGGGCCGTGTGCTGGAGCGGCTGGGGCAGGAGCTGGCCGAGCGTCACAAGCAGTCTGCGCGAAGCGATCAGCCGTGGCAGGTGCAGCCTGTGCTGAAACGGCATGTGGCCGGTCATCTGGCGGACAGTCTGCTGAAAGGCAAGACGGAAGATAGCGATTTGCGGCTGCTGCGTGAGCTGGGCTTCGCCTTCGGTCATCCCTATTTCATCTGCATGGTCATCAAGCTGGATAAGCATTCCGTGGAGAAGGAGCGTTATCAGCGGGGAGATGCATCGTTGTTCCTCCTGTATATCCAGCAGGTCGTCCAGGAGATGATCGATCGTCAGGCCGTAGGAATAAGCTTCGTGCAGTCGGATACTGAGGTGGTTGCCCTGCTGAATACAGCAGACCCGCAGCATTCCCTGTCAGCGCCGGGAGCACTGGGGGACCTGATCCGCAGGCAGATCCGTTCCTTGTCCAATCTGACGGTGACGATCGGGGTCAGCAATCCGGCAGAAGGGCTGCCGGGAATCCCCAGAGCCTACAACGAGGCCGGAATTGCCCTCCTGTACCGGTTGATTGAAGGCGGTGACAAGCTGCTGGATTATGCCAAAATGAAGCAGCGCCCCAACGAAGGCAGCGGCCCCCTGAAGTGGTCCTGGGAGATCCTGGAGAAGTCGATTACCGGCGGAAGAGGAGCCGGCATCGGCCCGATTGTGGAACATATGATCGAAGAGCTGTGCAGCACAGCCGAATCACCTGAGAGCATTCACCAGCAAATCTGCAAGCTGCTGCTGTATTATTATGAATTGTCCGAGGAGCTTGGGGTTACCGAATCATGGCTGGGCCCGAAGGATATCCGCACCATCCTGTTCGAGGTGTGCAGCCTCTCTTCACGGCAGGAGCTTGCCGAGCAATGCCGTGGGCTGCTGCTCACCCTAACCGGCTGCATTGCCGAATCCAGAGAGATGAAGGATATCGATCCGGTCACTGTGGCCCAGCGCTACATTTCGCAGCATTATCATCATCCGCTGAGTCTCAAGGAGGTAGCCGACAAAGTATATTTGAACCCGGTATATTTCAGCAATCTGTTCAAGCAGAGGACCGGCGTCACCTTTAGCGAATATGTCACCCACATCCGCATGGAGGAGGCCCGCAGGAAGCTGGCCTTTACCGGGGAGAAGATCAGCAGAATCGCTGAGGAGACGGGCTTCGGCAACGTGCGCCACTTCAACCGTGTGTTCAAGAATTGCAGCGGTCTATCGCCCAAAGCGTACAGGGACAGCTCGCGCAGGGTATAGACTGCTTCTATGGATGGCCTGAAGTGGCCAGCTGACGGACGTAGAGCAGGAGATTAAGGGCCTGCCGGCCTGCGACTGCACAGCGGAGCGCCGCTTGCGCTGATCCGCGCGATTGTGGAGCTAATGAAAATGGTGCATAAATTGCAACAATGTGTGTTAACCTGGGGCCTAGCTGATAGAAATCCTGCACAAATTACAACAATGTGTGCTCAGCAGAGGCTAATTTGAGGGGAATCCTGCAATAAATGCAACAATCCGCGTTATCTCGAGCCGAACTGACGGGAATCCTGCAATTAATACAACAATCAGCTATCGGCATCCGTAATCTGAAACTGGCGAGGGAGCATGCATAACCACACTCGCCTGTCCGGTGAGAAGCCGGGCCTGGAGCCAGTGTGTTAGCCCGGGGCTGTCTCATCCAGAATCACAACGCAATCGAACGAACAGCCTCCGCCGCTGTAACCAGCTGCTCGCTCCCCAGCTCCATATCCTTCAGCCGCAGCTTCTGCTCAGCGGCTTCGCTCTCTCCGACCATAATCACATAGCGGATGCCCTTGGCGCTGGCTGTGGCCAGCGTTTTTTTGAGCTTGCGCATGCCGGTGTCCACCGTGACCCGGATGCCTGCCGAACGCAGCGCAGCAGCAGCAACCAGCGCCTGCGGCATATACCCGCCAATGGGAATGATCAGAACGCCGGAACGCTCCGCCGCTGCCTGCTCCTGGCGTTCGCCTAACAGGGCCATGATCGACTCCATGCCGAAGGAGATCCCCACGGTAGGGTATTCGATATCATCACGCCCCACGAGCTTGCCGATGATGTCGTCATATCTGCCCCCGCCGCCCAGGCTGGACGTATAGCCGCCTGTGGCATCAAAGATTTCGTATACAGTCCCTGTATAGAATGACAGCCCGCGTGACAGAAATGGATCGAAGACGCACATGTCCGCAAGTCCAACCGCATCAATCAGCTGCTGCAAGGCCTGCACTTCGAGCGTCCCCGGCAGCCCTTCAAGCTTATACCGCTCCACCAGTTCCTTGAATCCCGGGTTCTTCAGCTCCAGTAGCTCTGAGATCAGTGTAACCGTCTGAGCGGTTAGCTGCTTGTCCGTCAGCTCTGCCAGCACCCCGCCGCTGCCGATCTTAGCCAGCTTGTCGAGGGTCAGCATCACCGAGAGCTGTTCCTCTGCCGGAACCCCGACCGCCCCGAGAATCTCACCCAGGAAGCGGCGGTTATTCCACTTCAGCACAACCGGAATCGCAAGGCGGCGGAACGCCTCTGCGGCGAGCTGCATCAGCTCCGCTTCCGCCTGCGGGCCGGCAATACCGACGACATCGGCGTCACATTGCAGGAATTCGCGCAGGCGGCCTTTTTTGACCGGACCATCCCGGAACACCTTCCCGATCTCATACCGCCGGTAGGGGAATTCAATGCCCGGATTTAAGGCAATCACCTTGGCAAAAGGGATCGTCAGATCGTAACGCAGCCCCAGCCTGCGCCCGCCCTGATCGGCCAGCTGGTACATTTCGCGCAGAATCTCATCGCCCCCGGCGTATTTGGAGGTCAGCAGCTCCAGCTCATTCAGCAGGGTTGTATCCATCGATTCGAAGCCGTACAGCTCGAACAACTCCTGCAGCGTAGTCCGCACCTTCTGGCGGATGGCCTGTTCCCGGCCGAAGTAATCATAAGTTCCTTTAATATTTTGCATCCTTGGCAGCTCCTTTGTCACTTAAATTCCGCTAAAATAAAAAACGCGCCGGACCCCATGGTCCTGCGCGCTTATCTATGCCGCAGGGAGGTCGAACGCGAAATGCGTTAGCCCTCCCTGAATGAATTCAGGTGTGCTAACGCTGCTTGTGATGATGAAGCTGATTCGTTATGATGGACAAGCGGTTCATGCGAATCAATTCCCTTCCGGCTGGATTACAGCACATTATAGCGGATCAGGAGCAACCGCGCAAGACCTGCATTATTTTCCATAAAGGAGCAATCATAATGAATCATACAGAGCTGATTACAGCAGCAGAGAACTTCGCGAAGGAGCAACTCGGCCAGGATACCACCGGCCATGACTGGTTCCATACTAACCGGGTGCGGAATACTGCGGCGCTGATCGCAAGAATGGAAGGGGCGAGTGTGGTCATCTGTACGATCGCTGCCCTGCTGCATGATGTAGCAGACGAGAAGCTGAACCCCTCCAAGGAGGCGGGGCTGCTCAAAGTACAAACATGGCTCACCGCACATCTGCCGGATGAAGCTGTGTGCAGGCATATTATGGAAATCATCGGGACAATGTCGTTCAGCGGCGGCGGGGGCGAGCCCATGTCAACGCTGGAAGGGCAGGTGGTCCAGGATGCGGACCGTCTGGATGCGCTCGGGGCGATCGGCATCACGCGGACGATGGTTTTCTCCGGTGCGAAGGGCCGTCCGGTCTATGATCCGGAGATTCCCCCGCGTGACGAATCGCTGAAGAAGGAATACCGCGATTATTCCAAGGGTACAGCGGTCAATCATTTTTATGAGAAGCTGTTGAAGCTGAAGGACCTCATGAACACCCCGTACGGCAAGCAATTGGCGGAGGAGCGGCACCGGTTCATGCTGATTTTTCTGGAGCAATTCGATAAGGAATGGAATCAGGGGGCGGAGTAGGTGTTATAATGGAATAATGCGCAAGATGGATGGAACGCGGGCTGGCCCCGCCTGAACCGGAACAATCAGCATAGAAGAGGTAGAATATAATATGAGTGAAGAACAAGTACAGTTTAGTGATTATGGTCTGAATGAGGAGATTATCCGCGCGCTGGAGGTTCTGAAGTATGTGGACCCCACCGAGGTGCAGCGGAAGGTGATTCCTGTGGCGCTGAAGGCGCAGGATCTGATCGTCAAGTCTCAGACCGGCAGCGGCAAGACCGCAGCCTTCGCCATCCCGCTCTGCGAGCTTGCCGATTGGGCGGAGAACAAACCCCAGGCGCTGGTGCTGACCCCTACCCGGGAGTTGGCCCAGCAGGTGAGAGAGGATATTACGAACATCGGGCGCTTCAAGCGGATCAAGGCGGTAGCCTTGTTCGGCAAGCAGCCTTTTGCCCCGCAGAAGCTGGAGCTGACCCAGAAGACGCATGTCGTTGTAGGCACGCCGGGCCGTGTATTCGACCATATTGAGCGCGGTACGCTGAACCTGAGCCGGATACAATATCTGGTGATTGACGAAGCGGACGAAATGCTCAGCATGGGCTTCATCGAGCAGATCGAGAAGATCATTAAGCAGCTGCCCAAGGAACGTGTAACGATGCTGTTCTCGGCGACACTGCCGGAAGTGATCAAGAATCTGTGCCGGAAGTATATGACGGACCCGGTGGATATTGAGATTGAAGCCAGCGGAATTACGACAGCATCGATTGAACATGCCTTGATTGAGGTTGTACAAGCTGCCAAGTTCGGACTGCTCAGCGACCTGCTGACGGTGGAGAACCCGGATAGCTGTATTATTTTTTGCCGGACCCAGGAGCAGGTGAATGCCCTCTTCCGCGGGATGGCCGACCTCGAATATCCGGTGGATAAGATTCACGGCGGCATGGAGCAGGACGAGCGGTTTGAGGTGATGAATGCTTTTAAGCGGGGCCAGTTCCGTTATCTGATCGCCACCGACGTTGCAGCCCGGGGGATTGATATCGAGAACATCACCCATGTCATCAACTACGATATCCCGCTCGAAAAAGAGAGCTACGTCCACCGCACCGGCCGGACTGCCCGCGCAGGCAAAAGCGGCAAAGCCATCACCTTCGTGACGCCGAATGAACACAAATGGGTCAGAGAAATCGAAGGCTATATCGGCTTCAGCCTGCCGGAGATGAAGGCTCCCTCGGACGATGCCGTGGCCTATGCCAAACCTGCCTTCGATCTGAAGCTGGGTAAGCAGCAGGTCCGCAAAGCCGGCAAAACCGAGGTCATGAACCAGGACATCACGAAGCTGTATTTCAATGGCGGCAAGAAAAAGAAGCTCCGCGCCGTGGACTTCGTCGGCACCATTGCGAAGCTTGAGGGCATTTCGGCTGAGGACATCGGGATCATCACGATTCAGGATAACGTGACCTACGTCGATATTCTGAACGGTAAGGGCTCGCTTGTACTGCAGGCGATGAAGGAGACTACCGTGAAGGGCAAGCTGCTGAAGTGCCATATCGCGAAGAAATAAACTACAATAACAGGAACTCTTTTTAAAGGATGGGCTTCTAATGAAGAAAGCAGACAAGTCAGCCTCCTAAATCCACTTTACACAAACATTTAGGAGGCATAGCCAATGAAATTTAATCCGATTGATATGGAGAACTGGAAGAGACAAGAGATCTTTAATCATTATCTGAACCAGGGCACGACCTTCAGCATGACGGCAGAAATTGAGATTAGCGGTTTATACCGGAAGATAAAGCAACAAGAATATAAGCTGTATCCTGCCCTTCTATTCTTAATGACCCGTGTAGTCAACTCCAATACAGCGTTCAGAATGGGGTACAATAGTGCGGGGGAATTAGGGTATTGGGACAAGGTAGACCCGCTGTATACGATTGCTGACAGTGTCTCGGAATCCTTCTCTGCAATTTGGACGGCTGGCACGGGTGATTTCAGAGCGTTCCATGATTCTTATCTGTCTGATGTGGAGAACTATAAGCATTCCGGGAGATTGTTCCCCAAGACGCCGATTCCTGAGCATACCTTTTCTGTATCTATGATTCCGTGGATGTCCTTTACCGGATTTAACCTGAATATCAGCAATAACGGGAATTACCTTCTGCCCATTATTACCGCAGGGAAATTTATGACTAAAGGCGATTCCATATACCTGCCGCTGTCGTTGCAAGTCCATCATGCGGTCTGTGATGGTTATCATGCAGGGTGGTTCATGAACGAGGTTCAGGCCATGGCAGATCGTGCTGAGGAATGGATTGGCGGGTGATTCAAAATAAAGAAACCTTCCGGTATACGGCTTAAGCCGCATTTCGGAAGGTTTTTTTGAAAATATAAGAATTTATAGGTTGCACACGATAACTTATCCTTATATTTCTCGCTGAAACGGTAACGTCCTTTGAAAGGACGGCACAGCCGTTTCCACTTGGTCCAATAGTCTTGTCCGCTCCGCATCAATAGAAGCCCCTAGGCATTGTACTGCGCCTGATACAGGCGGCTGTACGTGCCTCCGGCGTTCACCAGCTCCTCGTGGCGGCCTTCCTCGGAGATGCCGTCCTCGCTGACAACAACGATCCGGTCGGCGTTCTTAATCGTCGTCAGGCGGTGGGCAATGACCAGTGTGGTGCGGCCCACCGACAGGTCGGCCAGTGACTGCTGGATCGCTGCTTCTGTCTCGGTATCGAGCGCAGAGGTCGCTTCATCCAGGATCAGAATCGGCGGATTCTTCAGGAACATCCGCGCGATGGCCAGGCGCTGCTTCTGTCCGCCGGACAGCTTGACGCCGCGTTCGCCGATCACAGTGTCCATGCCATTCGGCAGGCTGTTAATCAGCTCCTCCAGGCGGGCCTGACGGGCAGCCTGCCAGATTTCCGGCAGCCCTGCATCAAGCTTGCCGTAGGCAATATTCTCACGGATCGTGCCGGAGAAGAGGAACACGTCCTGCTGTACGATCCCGATCTGCTTGCGCAGCGAGCTGAGCTTCATTTCCCGGATGTCGATTCCGTCGATGGAGATCGCGCCGCCGGTCACATCGTAGAACCGGGGGAGCAGGCTGCAGATGGTTGTTTTCCCCGCACCGGAGGGTCCGACGAAGGCAATCGTCTCACCGGCGTTAACGCTCAGGCTAATATCCTCCAGCACCTTGCGGTCGTCTTCATAGCCGAAGCTGACATTGCTGAAGCTGATATCCCCGCGAAGCGGGCCAACCGCTACTGCATCCGGTTTGTCAGCGATATCCGGCTCGGTATCAATGACTTCCAGATAACGTTTGAAGCCGGCAATCCCCTTCGGATAACTCTCGATTACAGCATTAATCTTCTCAATCGGCCGGAAGAAGACGTTGGACAGCAGAATGAAAGCGACGAATTCCCCGATTTCCAGCTCTCCCTGAATGAAGAACCACGCCCCGCAGACCATCACTACAATGGTGATCAGACGGGTCATCATATAGCTGACCGACGAGCTTTTGGCCATCAGCTTGTACGCCATCAGCTTGGTCTCACGGAACTTCTGGTTGTCCACAGCGAACAGCTCTTTCTCGAATTCTTCATTGGCAAAAGACTGGACCACGCGGATGCCGCCGACATTATCTTCAATCCGGGCATTGAAGTTTCCTACGTTGCCGAATAGACGGTGATAGGTTTCAGTCATGCTGCGTCCGAAGTGGATAATGACCCAGGCCATAATCGGCACGATGATGAAGGTGATCACGGCCAGCTGAAGATTGATATCGGCCATCAGCACAAATGCGCCGACCAGTGTCATAACGGCAATGAACACATCCTCCGGCCCGTGATGCGCGACTTCCCCGATATCGTTCAGGTCATTGGTTATTCTGCCGAGCAGGTGACCTGTTTTATTGTTGTCGAAGAACCGGAAGCTGAGCTTCTGGATATGATCGAACATTTTTTTGCGCATATTGGTTTCAATATTAATGCCCAGCATATGCCCCCAATAGGTAACGACGTAGTTCATTGCTGTATTGAGCGCATAGATCCCGAGCAGGGCAACGCAGGCAATCAGAATCAGCGGCCAATCTTGGCCCGGCAGCAGATCATCAATGAATTTATTGACAGCCACCGGAAAAGCAAGCTCCAGCAGACCGGCACCCACCGCACAGGTGAAATCAAGGATAAACAGCTTCTTGTAAGGACGGTAATAGGAGAAAAAACGACGCAGCATCTCTTGTTCACTCTTTTCTGTAATATGTTATGTATCTGGTTATTGAGATTGATTCTCAACTGAACCTATGTTTAGGATACTAAAGCGGGTTACACGTTTTGTCAACGGTGAGAACATTTAAATTAGAAATATACTGCGGAATTCATTGCCGTTTAACCCATACCGAAAAGCGGTTTTATACATATTTTAACAGTATACGGGCATAAAGGAGGAGTTAACATGAGCGAAAATATTGGGGGATACGGCGGAGTCTTCACTTCAACTGGAGCGATTCTGGTTCTGTTCATCCTGCTCGTCATCATCACTAAATCCTTCTGTCTCTAATTCTGTTTCACCTGTTGCCCTGCCGCCAGCCCTGAGACCGGCGGTTTTCTTCAAATATAAGAATTTATAGGTTTCACACGATAACTTAGCCTTCTATTTCTCGCTGAAACGGTACCGTCCTTTAAAAGGACGGCAAAGCCGTTTCCACTTCTGCCTAGGAGGCTGCTCCATCAAGCGATATGGTATAATGAAATAATGCGCCTTGGTTGAAGGGCGTAATACATATAGCGGCTGTATTCCCTGACAAGCCCCGGGCTTGACGGGTGCTTTGCTGCGACCTGGAGGTACAACATGAAGCTCGGCCGTGAAAATAAAAAGAGGACAAGCCCGGCCTTGTCCTCATCTGCTGCGGATATCCGCAGCAGATGGATGCTCGTCTTCGGAATCATCTGTGTGGCCGCTGCCCTGCGCGCCCCGTTCACTTCCGTCGGACCTCTGCTGGAGATGATCCGGGATGACCTGGGGTTGTCTAATACTCTGGCGGGAGCGATTACGACTTTACCTTTACTGGCTTTTGCCCTGCTGTCACCGTTTGCGCCCCGGCTGGCCCGCAAGCTGGGACTGCCCAATATCCTGGTGCTGGCCATGCTCACGCTGTCCATGGGAATTCTGGTTCGTTCGGCTTCCGGCACGGTAACCTTCTTCGCAGGTACGGCGATGATCGGTCTGTCGATTGCCGTCTGTAATGTGCTGCTGCCGGGACTGATCAAGGGGAAATTTCCGCACCGCATCGGTCTGATGACCGGAATCTATACCGTGTCCATGAACATATGTGCAGCGGCTGCTTCGGGGCTGAGTGTTCCCTTGGCCACCCGTGCGGGGCTGGGGTGGAGAGGAACGCTGGCGCTCTGGTTCATGATTGCTGCACTGGCTACGATTTTCTGGATTCCGCAGCTGAAGAGTCTGGGCGCAGGGCAGGCAGGCACTGCATCCCCTTCAGCGGCAAGGGTCTGGCGCTCCCCGCTCGCCTGGCAGGTTACGCTGTTCATGGGGCTGCAATCCCTGCTCTATTATGTGCTGATTGCCTGGTTCTCGGTGATCCTAGGTGAGCGGGGGATGTCTGCCGGCCATGCCGGCTGGATTCTCTCGCTGATGCAGCTGGCCCAGCTGCCGTTCACCTTCTTCGTGCCGCTCTGGGTGGGAAGGATGAAGAACCAACGGTTGCCGGTGGTGATAACTTCGGTTCTGTTTATCACTGGCATCCTTGGCGTCTGGCTGGGCAGTACCGCACTGATGGCATTATGGGCTATCTGCATAGGGATTGCCGGGGGCTTCGCCTTCGGTCTGGCGATGATGTTTTTCAGCCTGCGCACCCGGACCACACAGGAGGCCAGCGAGCTGTCAGGGATGGCTCAGTCTGCCGGATATTTGCTGGCGGCGGCGGGACCTGCACTGTTTGGCCTGCTGCATGATGCTGCGGGGAGCTGGAATCTACCGCTTGCGCTGCTTGTATTAGCAAGCGTACTGCTGTTTGCAGCCGGTATGGGGGCCGGACGCGACAGATATGTGGGAGACCGCTTATAAACGATGGGCCCGTCAGCTTGGCGGGGTCAAACTATAAGTTTGTATAAGATTTTCGCAGAGAAAGTGCATTGAAAGCTGATCCTGGCATGCTACTATTGTGTTTAAGATCATCTGAGAATGATTATCAATGAAATTAGACACAGGAGTGAAGAGAGACATGAACAATTGGGGCCGAAAAATCATTTGGACCGCTGTACTTATCCTGGCAATGTCCGCTATCGCGGCCTGCGGAACGAATAACAAGGCTGCGGACGGTAAGAATGTCCAGACAGGAAATGCGGCAGCTGCCAGTGCAGCTCCTGCAGAGACTGGCGGAGCGACAGCTTCAGAAGGGGCAACACGGACGGTCACCGGGGAATTCGGGGAGGTGGAGATTCCGGCGAACCCTCAGCGGGTAGCGGGAATCTACGTGGAAGATTACTTGAAGGCGCTTGGCGTCACCCCGGTGGTGCAGTGGTACCATCCCAGCTGGGGCAAGCAGGATTATCTGAATCTGGATGTGCCTGAATTTGATATCAGCGGCAGCATAGAAGCGCTGCTCGATAAGAAACCGGATCTGATCATTACCGATGGCGGTGCAGATGCCGCTAAGGTTGAGCAGTATTCCCTGGTAGCCCCAACCTACCGCCTGCCGGAGAGCGTATTGCAGGATTCAAGGCTAATCCTTACAGCGGTTGCAGACGCGCTCGGTATTCCTGAGAAGGGGAAGGCTGTACTGGCCGAATATGACCAGAAGGTAGCAGACGGCAAAGCCGCGTTGCAGCAGGCCTTGGGACAAGAGAAGGTGGCTGTGATCCGGCTTAATGTGGCAGACAAAACCGTTGCTCTTTTTGGAGTCAAAAACCGTTTTACCGGTGTGCTCTATAGTCAATTCGGTCTGACACCTGTTCCTATGGCCGCTGAGATGACGGAATTTCAGTCGATCATCTCCGAAGAAGTGATCCCCGAGCTTGAAGCGGATCATATCATTGTGTTCCCTGACAACGGGGAGTGGGATACTGCGGCTAACCAGGAGGCCATCAAGATGCTGGATGGTCCCCTCTGGAAGAACCTGCCTGCGGTGAAGAACGGCAATATCTACCGGATGGAGCGTTCGCACTGGCAATCCGGGGGGATTACCGCCAACCAGATGAAGCTGGATGATCTGCTTAAGGTAATGGTGAAGTAATTCAGCGTTAAGCGACGGTGAGTCTATAAGCGAGAAGAAGGTCTATCCGCAAGGTTGATAGATCTTCTTTTTTGTTTTACACTTGAGTCTATGATAATGATTCTCAGTCAGGAGGGGCGGCAGAATGACCGAACAGTTGCAGGAACACACCAGGAGAAGGCTGCTCCACAGCCTGATGAATATAGAAGCGGTGACACGCTCCCCGTCCGGGAATGAACAGACCGAAGTCTATCCGGAGCATACCCTAATCATTGTGTCTGAAGGGCAGGGGTGGCTGAAGGCAGAGGACAGAAGGTATTCTTTGGAAAAAGGGGCCGGGTTCCTGATCGAAGCCGGATCACTGAACCGGATTCAGGCCGGGGAGCAGGGGATCAGCTGGTACCGGATGGAGTTCGCGCTGATTCCCGCAGGGCACGTCAAGCTTGGCACCGGAGATAAGGGGCAGGAGGAACATGCAGAATATTTGCTCTGCCCGGGATATCTGGATTGCCGACCGTTCTCCCAGTGTGCCCTGCTGCTGGATTCCATCTATTATAGCTTCCGGCGCCCGGAGGATGTGGAATGGTTCGCTGCTCAGACCCGGTTCCAGGAGCTGCTGCTGTTGATTATGCGGGCGAATACTCCGGTACTGAAGGCTAAGGATGACCGTGAGGCCGTGGAAGCCTCGATCCGTTATATGGAAGAGCATTGCAGTGAACCGTTATCTGTCGATCAGCTGGCTGAGATTGCAGGGATCGGGCGTGCGCGTTATACGCAGATTTTCAAAGAAATTACGGGCCGGATGCCCTTGGAGCACCTGAACGGTCTGCGTATTGAACGGGCACAGCAGCAGCTTCTGCTGACCCGGGACCGGCTGCATGAGGTGGCTCTGGCTGCAGGCTACAGCAATGAGTATTATTTCAACCGGCGCTTCAAAAGAACAGTAGGGGTGACTCCCGGACAATACAGAAGCCTCCATCAGGAAGGCGTCCGGGTATTTGCCCCTTTTCTGGAGGATTATCTGCTGGCACTCGGCATTACTCCGGTCGTGCAGTATTGCCATGCCAAGTGGGGCAAGCAGGAATACCTCGGGCTGGATCAGGTTCCGGCGTTCGATATCTCCAGCGGAGACTGGCAAGGACTCATCCGTTACAGTCCTGAGCTGATTATGCTGGATGACGGCTTCCAGCGCTGGCAGCTGGGGGAATGCAGCCGGGTGGCCCCGCTGTTCCGGCTCCCGTTCCACCAGGAGGACTGGCGTGCCACGCTCCGCTCGGCGGCAGCGGTCTTTGGCAGGACCGGCCGTGTGCAGGAGGTCATCTGCGACTATGAGCAGCAGGCCCGTCAGGCCAGGCGGCTGCTCAGCCGCAGCGTCCGGGGGCAGACAGTGGCACTGCTGCGGATTTCTGCCCATGGCTTTGCCCTGTATGGCAGTGAGAATCTGGGATATGCAGCGGGTGTCCTCTATGAAGATCTGGGGCTTGGCCGGCATCCCCTGGTACGGCAGCTCACCCGTGGACAGAAGCGCGTGAGCCTGAGCCCTGAAGAGCTGTCCGGCTTGAACGCAGATCATTTGTTCATTACGTTCGACCGGCAGGAAGGTGAGGGGCGGGAACTGCTCGATACCCCAATCTGGAGAAGTCTGCCTGCGGTGCGTAACCGCTGCGTGTACGAGGTGGATTTCATGGCCTGGATGAATTACGGTGTCCTGTCGCATCAGCGGAAGATCGCGGATGTGCTGAAGGTATTGGCTTAAGGCACACCTCCCTACAGAAATACACACAAAAAAAGCTTGCAATTCCCGGCCAAAGAGAGTATATTCTTAATTACGGTGATTGAATCACTGTAATACATAATATGCGGTCATGGCGGAATTGGCAGACGCGCTGGCTTCAGGTGCCAGTGATAGCAATATCGTGGAGGTTCGAGTCCTCTTGACCGCATCATAGCTTACAATACAGGTTCTTGCTTGGCATTTATGCCAGCAGGGACCTGTTTTTTCTTTTGTTGTGGATGAGTGCTCTTTAATTGCTTCTTGAATGTATGCGGAAAACAGCATACATTTACTGGCACGCAGGCATGTGGCCCGAATGTATGCGGAAAACAGCATACATTTACTGGCACGCAGGCATGTGGCCCGAATGTATGCGGAAAACAGCATACATTTACTGGCACGCAGGCGTGTGGCCCGAATGTATGCGGAAAACAGCATACATTTACTGGCACGCAGGCATGTGGCCCGAATGTATGCGGAAAACAGCATACATTTACTGGAACGCAGGAATGTGGTTCGAATGTATGCGGAAAACAGCATACATTGTGCTGGCACGCAGGCATGTGGGCCGTATGTATGCGGAAAACAGCATACATTTTGTTTATTTCTTTAGTGCTTTTTTATATATTTTAAGCCTGTAGTTCGTTCCCCGCTTAAACAGCGGAGAGAACGGAACGAATGTGGAAAAGCGGCAGCGGTCGCCTTGGTCTCCGGATTTTCACCGCTAAGGGGGAATGAAAAAAATCTGGAGACCACAGCGATTGGAACATCGGTCCGTTCACGCAGCGTCCACCCAAGCTCCCATGCGGATCTTACTCCAAACAGTAATATCTCAGCTATATCAATTCCAATAAAAATCCTATACATATCATAAAAATGTGAGTTAGAAGCCGGAACCTTGAGGCTGTATCATAACTAGTAAGCAAGGCTGTTTAATTAAAATTCATGATGCGAGGAGAACGGTGATATGCAGGATACCATTGTGCGGATCTTGAGTGAAATTAAGAACAATCCAGAGCTGTTGCTCACTGCCACTGAAACCACCGATATAGTGAATGATGTAGGTCTGGATTCCCTGCAGATGATTAATTTCATTCTCCGGATTGAAGACGAATTTGAAATTGAGTTTGATTTTGATCATTTTGCCTATGAGGATTTCCAGTCGATCGGGGATTTCATGGGGTTCATCACAGCCACGCAAACCGCTTCTTAAGGGGGCTTCATGGATGAAGTCAACCGTGGTTCTGGGCACCTTTGATTCCGAGGCGTGGTGGCGGAGTCCGAATGGATCTATGCTTCCTTCTATGAACAGCAGCCAAGCTGTGACGATGGGCATGGATGAATTGTTGTTTCCGTTATGCAAGGAGCAGGACATTCTGTTCACCCGGCAGCCCATGGACGAGCATCTTAGAAGCTATTTATCACAGCTCGGCTATACCTTCACCAATGTTCATTGCAGAAATCCTGTTCATGCGGATGACTACACGCTGCATGTGTTTGATCTTCTAATGGCTGATGCAAGCTACTACCAGCAGCTACTCCCACAAGATGCTCTATTCTCTCCCTACTCTATTCTGTCCGATACCAGTGAGTTAGTGCGCAGGTTCAATGTCGGTAATCAGTTTCCCTCCTTAGATGCAGTTCGAGCTGTGAATTCAAAGATCTATTCTCATGAACTAAGACAAAGATTGGGCATTCGCAATATGTCCTCTATAGCTGACAGCTCGGAGGAACTGCTGGCCCTGGGCTCGGAGCTGCTACGGACCGGACAAGTGCTGGTTAAGGACCCGCTCGGTGTCTCAGGCAAAGGCAATATGTTAATTTCAAGCGAGAGAATGCTGAAGAGAATTGCGGCCTATCTGCAAGAGCAAGAGAATAGAGGCAAACAAACACAGTTCATTATCGAACCCCTGCTGGATAAAACGGAGGATTTCTCCTGTCAGCTGTTCATAACAGAGAAGGGGGAAGCGGAGTTTATCTCTGTTCAGCGAATGGTAAATGAAGCCTTCTCTTATATAGGCTCCTATCCTGCCGGTTCCGGGTTTACCCGGATTCTCCGGGACAATGATTATTTCAGCATTATGGAAGATGCCTGCAAGGACTTGTTCATGGCAGGCTATCACGGAGAGGTATGTATAGATTCCATGCTGCTGGCAAGCGGTGAGATGGTACCCATCGTTGAGATTAATGCCAGAAAGTCCATGGGGCTGATTAATCATCATGTCAATCAATATGTCCGGCAGTATTCCTTGTTCAGCTTTTTGACCTTTATCTCGGCAGGCTGTTCCACGGAAGTGACCATGCTGCAGGTTCTGGAGGCTCTAAGAGCAGGCGGATTGTTGTTTACGCAAGAGAACAGGCAAGGAATTATACCGCTGGGTGCAAACACGCTTTTCGGCTCCGGCAATACCGCATTCGCTGAGGCGGAGTCAGAATGGCGGAAGGGGAAGCTTTATGTAGCTGCTCCCTATGTATCTGATGTAAGTGAAGCATTCACGCTAATCCACCGGGTGAAGGATGTTTTGAAGTCTCTAACCATTAAGGTTTATAACTGACCAGTCTTGATCGTAAAAAGAGGGAGCTGACAAATGATTACCATTGTATGCTCATCTGTCGCATTGGGAGTCTATACGCCCGCAGTCCTGTTACGTGAGGAGCTAAGAAGGTACTATGAGGCCGATCTGGAAGTGCTGGAAAGCCTGTATTCGCCCGGGACAAGACTGAAATTAATCGAAAACAAGAAGGTTTTCTCTAAGAGGTTTGAAGTAGCCAAGCTGGGTCACAGAATGATCAGGGATATCACACCGAATCTGGACCCGCAGCTGGTAACCCGGCTTTTAGGCAAGTGGGCTGAAGAGAACCGGAGGGTATTTATGGTTTTCTCGGGGTTTTGGATGCCCATTCTAGAAGAGTACGCGAAGAGTTACCGCAAGGATGTCCACGTGGAGCTGATTCATATGGATGCAGTCATATCCCCTTCGTGGAAGCTGTATTCCAACAATATCCGGAATGATCTGTTTACTGTGAACGATGTCTGGTTTTTTGACGGGGCGGCAGGGCGGGTGAATTACACTATTTCCATGGGTCATGCTGCCCCTAAGGACTATAAGGAACGTGACAACCGGTTCGTCATCCATGGCGGCGGCTGGGGAATGGGGACCTACAAGGAGACAGCAGCAGAGCTGAATCACTCCCTGGATTTGAACATCGTCATTCATGAGCTCATGGATGATCAGGCTTATGGAGCCGGCCATCGTTACTACATGGTGAAGCCGGGCTGGTCGCCCTGGATGAAGAATGAAGAGAATGAATATACCCTGCCGCCGTTCGGCGAAGTGATCAATCAGTGCTTTAACGAGGATACCGGGGTGAAGCAAAGCTTCTATCAGCTGATCTGTAACTCGAAGGCTATTATCAGCAAGCCGGGGGGAGGAACCCTGCTGGATTCGCTGGAATCCTTCACGCCGGTTATTTTCCTGGAGCCGCTGGGTGAGCATGAAGCCCGCAACGCCGAGCTATGGGAGCGGCTGGGTTTTGGCATAAGGTATGAGCAATGGATGAGTATGGGTTGTCCGCTTGAGATTTTGGAGGCATGCAGTGAGAGCATAAAAAGCTATAAAACTCAGGTGTTAAATTATGGGAGGTGCTTTCATGAGACAGCCGCAAACATCGGTAGTGCTCGACCGGGATTCCTTTGAACGGTTAAAGAAAACCATTAAGCATATGTCGGTCACGCACAAACAGGTTCACCTTAACCCTACGTATTCTACGAATCTTCCGGTCGAGGTCGGGCTTAAATTAACCAATGGCTGCAATCTGCGCTGCAAGCATTGCTTTGAATGGAACGCTGAGGGGTATCACCGGGATTTGGGCAGAGCCGAGCAGAGAGAAGAACTGGATTTCGCTGTGATTGAAAAAGTGTTCCGGCAAACCAAAGAAACGAACGCCAATATGTTCCTTTGGGGAGGAGAGCCTCTGTACTACAGCCGGTTCAATGAACTGGCCGACCTGCTGGAGCAGGACCCCAGATGGACGGTGTTATGCACCAACGGCATTCAAATTATAGAGAAGCTGGATTCCATCCTCAAGATGTCCAAAAGTCTGGTCTGCCTGATCAGTCTGGAAGGCTTCGAAGCGGAGAACGATGCGATCCGGGGAAAGGGCACCTTCAAGAAGGTGATGGCGGGCATTGATAAGCTGCTGGAGCTGGAGAAGGAAGGAATCTACCAGGGGAAAATCTCCATCCACCTGACCATTAGCGATGTCATGATCGATAAGCTGTATGATTTTGTTGAGTTTTTTGAACAAAAGGGGATTGACTCGGTATATATTACCTTCCCGTGGTATTTGCCGGATGAAGTGTCGAATAATATGGACCGTTATTTCAACGAGCATTTCAAGTGGCTGGCAGATGATCTGGAGGAAGGGCACCGCAACAGCTGGCATTCGTTCAAATATCGCATCTCACCGGACAGGATTGATTCGCTGCTTGAACAGATGGAGAGGATTAACCAGCGAACCTGGAATTTAAGAACACGCTATCAGCCCGCGCTTGAACTACATGAGGTACGTGACTTTGTACTCGGTTCAGAGAAGCCTGCCCAGAATAAAACGCAATGCTTGTCGATCCGCACCAGACTGGATGTGCTGGCTGACGGTGAAGTCAGTGCCTGCAAATTATTTCCGGAGTTCTCCCTGGGGAATCTGGCGGACCAGGATCTCAAAGAGATATGGGATGGCGACAATTTTGAAAGGGTCCGGGAAACCCTGCAATGCGGCCTGATGCCGGTATGCTCCAAATGCATTCTGCTGTATCTTCACGGAAAATAAGGATGGAGGCTATCACGAAGAATTCCGTTGTGAGCCGCAAACTGGCGGATTGGGCGGTTCCCTTTGGCCCCTATGATTGTTTGTTGAATGCGGTTACATTGTGGCTGTCTGTCCATCATGCCGATCCGAATCCGCTGTACAGGTATAATTTCTCCATTAATTATTATGCAGGCTATGACTGGTTCGACAGTACGGTGCCTGTGAATGAACTGTTTAACTTCATCCGGCGCTCTTATGGGGTTGAATGCAAGCCTTGCCGTTTAGACTCGGTGGATCGTGGACGGATGTATCTGCTGCCGGTGGACGCTTATTATGTGGCCTACATGAAGGAATTTTACGGGAAGGGCCATATGCTGCATTATGTGCTGGCTGAAGCGGCAGACGATCAGAGCCTGAGAGTTACAGATCCTTATTTTGCAAAAAGCCTATTGGCCGACAGAACTTGCGTGGAGCAGGCCTGGCGCACCTTCAGTGAACCGGTTATCGAAATCAGCCCGCCCCTCAGCCTGAAGCCTGGCCTGAACGCTATCCGGCCTTACTTAACTACACAGCTCTATGAAGAGCTGCTCCCCAGCGCCTTTGCCCGAATTTCGGAACGGATCATGGATGTTGGAGCTTATAGGGGGCCGGAGAATTTAATGGATAATTCGGTGTTCAAACAACAGTTTGGCTGCATCCGCACGATTGCCCTATCGCGGTTAAGGCATTTCGGCACCTGCAGCACCATGGATGTTGCGCACCTCGGCTCAGCCTGGAGGAAGCTTGAAGTGAGCTTTATGAAGATGACGATAAGCCTAGACAGAGGGGTAACGGCTACCGTGAAGCAGCTGAAGCAGATTGCGGAGGATGAGCTGGCTTATTTACATTCCTATGCAACAGGAGGCCGATGATGCCGGAAGAAACCAGGTATGGGCAAATCCAGCGGATGTTTTGGGAGAAGAGGGTCGATGCGGTCCAATTGCTTAGACGGGCGCTTAAAGAGCAGGTGGAGCAGATTGAAATTCATCAAGAGGAGACCCGGATCAGGCTGACGGACGGGAGACGGTTTGTGTGGGATACCGGGCACTTGAATAGTCTTGGTTTTCTAATGCGGGATGGATTTGTGGAGCGCGAAGAGAGCCGGTTATTGTCCGTACTGATCCGTGAAGGATTTGAAGTATTGGATATCGGGGCGAATTATGGGTGGTATTCCACGTTATTCGCACAAGCGGTAGGGCAGAGCGGCAGAGTTCATAGCTTCGAGCCGGTAAGCCCCACCTTCGCTGAACTGTCAAGAAACATTCAATTAAACAACCTGCAGAATGTAATTCTCAATCAGGTTGCGCTGTCTGACTATAACGGGGAAGCAGAGATCTATCTGCCTGTACGAAGCGGATCTGAGGATGCTGCGTTAATCATTGACCCGGCCTTGCAGCATGAAACCTACCATTGCCGGGTACAAACTCTGGATACGTACATTGAGCAGCAACAGATCAGCCATATTGACCTGGTCAAAATCGATATTGAAGGCGGCGAATTAAAAGCATTAAAGGGAATGGAACAGTATTTACAGCGGCATCATGAGAAGCCCCTGCTCATGCTGGAAGCGACGGAGGTTCTGGCTTTGCGGTTCGGGAATTCGATAAGTGATGTATTCCGGTTTTTGAAGCAGTATCAGTATCAGCTGTTTCAACTGTCCGCAGAGGAGCTTGTTGAGCTGGATAGCGCTGCGGAAGTGCAGGCACAGAATATATTTGGTCTGCAGCCGGAGCATATCCGGAGGTACAGTCCGTTCATCAGATTGATAACCATTGCAAAGTAGGGATGCCGGTATGGTCATTCATGTGGATCAATTAAGCAAGTCCTTTGACTACTACAAAAAAGAAACGGGAATCAGAAACTCCGTCAAGAATCTATTCCACAGGGAGAAATTAACCAAGGATGCTGTGAATAAGGTCTCGTTCGATATTAACGAAGGTGAGATGGTTGCGTTTCTGGGTCCGAACGGAGCAGGCAAAACCACCACTTTGAAAATGCTCTCCGGCATCTTGTATCCGACTGGAGGCAGTGCGGAGGTGCTGGGCTACACGCCCTGGGAGAGGAAAAATGACTTCAAGAAGCAATTTTCCATAGTCATGGGCCAAAAAAACCAGCTATGGCTGGATCTGCCGGCAAGCGATTCCCTGTACCTGAACAAATGCATTTATGAAATCGGCGATCAGAAGTATAAGGAGACACTTGATGAATTAGTCACACTGATGGATGTGAAGCACCTGCTGCATGTACAGGTCAGAAGACTGTCCCTGGGTGAGCGGATGAAGATGGAGCTGATCGCTGCTTTGCTGCACCGGCCTAGAATTATTTTTCTGGATGAGCCGACGATAGGCCTGGATCTGGTCTCTCAGAAGAACATCCGCGAGTTCCTCAAGGCCTACAATCATGAATTCCGCACGACTCTGCTGCTTACGAGCCACTATATGAAGGATATTGAAGACCTCTGTAAGCGGACCATCGTAATCAATCAGGGCAAGCTGGTGTATGACGGCGAGATCCGCAAGATCAATGAGGTCATGAATGAGAAAAAACGAATGAAGCTGACATTCTCGGCCATCGTCGAGCGGAAGGATCTGGCCGTTATGGGTTCTATCAAAGAATATAGCGGCTATGACGTCATTCTGGAAGTGGAGCGAGCGAAGTTCAAGGAGTATTCCAGAATGGCCATGGATCACTTTCCCGTCATTGATCTGAATCTGGAGGACATTCCTCTGGAGGAAGCCATTGCACGTTTATATGAACAGCCGGAGCCGCGCGGATGAACAATAAATTTGCCGTCAGCTTTTCGCTGGGAATCCAGAACTCCATGGAATACCGCTTTAACTTTTTTATGGGTTTTGCCAGTCTCTTCTTCCCGATCTTCATCCAGCTCTTCCTGTGGAAGGCGGTCTATAGCCATGCCTCTAATATGAACTTGTATGGCTATACTTACCAGCAGATGATCGTCTACACCATCGTAGCTGCCCTGATCTCGCGGCTGGTGGCTACGGGTCTGGAATATGACATTAACCATGATATCAAGAGCGGGGGGCTCAATAAATATCTGGTGCGGCCGATCGGTTATTTTCCTTATAAAATATGTGTCTACCTTGGCGGGAAGGTCCTCTCGTTTGCCATTACGTTAATCCTGCTGCTGGGCGTGGTGCTGTTTATGGTTTATTACTTCAAGGCGCCAATCAGCGTATCGCGTATACTGGTTTTTGGTGTCGTGCTTATGCTGGCGGTTGTGCTTAACTTCATGATCTCCTTCTCGGTCAGCGCGATTGCCTTCTGGTTAACCGATGTCTCTTACTTTTTTCATGTTACAGCGTTATTGATTCAGATCTTTAGCGGCGGGATTTTTCCGCTCGATATTTTTGGGGCGACATGGCTGGCTGTCTTCGATTACCTGCCGTTCAAGTATACGATCTACATGCCGGTGAATGTAATCAATGGCAAGCTGACCCTGCTCCAGGCGCTGCATGTGATAGAGCTGCAACTGCTATGGATTGGACTCCTTCTGTTGCTTACGCGCTATATTTGGACAGTGGCGATCAAGAAATATATTGCCGTAGGGGGTTAAGGGAACCCGATGCTCAAATCACTCCGGAAGTACGGTTTCATATACAGCTTGTTCATCAAAAATTCCCTGATGTCCCAAATGGAGTATAGAGTTAACTTCCTGATGGGCCTGCTGGTGGAGACCTCCTATCTGTTCGCCAAATTCCTGTATGTGATTATTGTCTATGAGGCAGGATTAACGCTGGATGGCGTGCCCATTGATGCGATCTTGCTGTTTATTGGCACCTATACCTTGATGACGGGGATATATTGGGGACTATTTGCCATCAACTTCGTGCAGATCCCGGAGCATGTAAGAACCGGGTCACTTGATATTTTGCTAACCAAGCCGATTTCCCTGCAATTTATGATGACCTTACGGAATGTTGACTTTGGGCTGGCGATTCCGAATGTGCTGGGCGGAGTGACCATGGTTGTGGTGGGCTGGAGAAGACTGGGGCTTCCGGCCGATGCCGCTTCAATAGGCGGATTCATCTTCTTCCTCGTGCTGGGACTGTTCGTAACCTACACCTTGTTCCTGATCCCGCAGTTATTATCGTTCTGGTTCATTCAGATTGCTGCTGTCAATGACATCTCAAACGGCCTGTTCGAGCTGAATAACATGCCAATGATGATCTACTCCAAATGGATTCAGCGTATAGGGATATTTATTATTCCGGTTCTATTGATTACTAACTTCTCACCCTTATTTGTGCTGGACCGGTTACATCCGGGCCTCTTCCTCTGGGTTATTCTGTCTCCCATCCTGTTGCTGGGAATCACGAGATGGATCTGGTCCAAAGCGATTCGTAATTACAACAGCTCAGGCGGCTAGATATCCGGAATCACAGGAGGTAAGGATATGAATACTCAGAAGCCATATCGTATTGGAATTTTGGGCTGCTCCACAATCGCTCCGTTCTCGATCATTAACCCGGTCAGGGAGCTTGATCAATTTGTAACGTATGGTGTAGCGTCGCGTGATTTGGACCGGTCTACAGCCTATGCGCTGAAGCATCAGATTCCGCATGTGTTTGACAGCTACGATCAGCTGCTGGCGTCGGCGGACATTGATGTGGTCTATATTCCGTTATCCAATTTCCTGCATAAGGAATGGACGCTGAGGGCGATTGAGGCTGGCAAGCATGTCTTGATTGAGAAACCGATGGCCTTGCATGCCGATGAGGTGCTGCTCATCAATGAACGGGCGAAGGAGCAGGGCGTGCATGTCCTTGAAGCGCTAATGGTCCAGCATCATTCCTGGCAGCAGGATATAACAGACATGATAGCAGCAGAAACCTACGGCAAACTGACAAAAATCAAAACCCGGATCTCCTTTGAAATTCTGCAAAGCAACTACAGCGCGGATAATTACCGGTTCAAGCCGGAGTACGGCGGCGGCTGCTTCATCGACGAATGCTCGTACTGGCTGCAGTTTATTCAAAAGGTCATCGGATTGAAGCCGCAGACACTGGACGGATTTTCGACCTTCTCCGGTGTCAATCAATGTGATTGGACCTTTCATGCATCGTTGCAATATGAGGGGGGCGTCGAAGCAGAGTTCCTGGGTTCCTTTGAAATGCCGAACAATGCCACCCACTGGCTGGAGTTTGAGCGGGCCAGGGTAAGGATCAGCGGCTTTTTCAAGCCTTGTTATGGAGATTACAAGATCATCATTCAGGTTGAACATACGGAAGCGGGAACAACAGAGAAGCTTGTATACTCTCCGCAGAATTATTATGTGAACCAGCTCCGGTTTTTGGCTGAGGTGCTTGGAGGCACTAGAGAGAATATCCCCTTATCCGAATCCTATGAACGAGTGGCAACTATGAACGCCATCTATGAGATGGCCAGGAAGAAGCATCTTGAACAGCCCGGCATGGAAGAAAGACCGGACGGGGAGGCTGTGAATTATGGATGACCGGGAACAGGAGATTCGTAAGCTGCTCGCTCAATTGCCCGGCGGTCCTCCCCGTCTGAAGAATGCAGGTATGGACGCGGATTTGCGAAGCTATGGCATGGATTCTTTGTTGTTTATTCATTTTGCGGTGGTCCTGGAAGAGCATTTCTCAATAGAGGTAAGCCCGGAATTTCTCGATATAGATAAACTATACAGTCTTCAGAAATGGAGAGAATATATTGATTCACAGGATCTCGTATGTTAGTAGCCCTGGAGATGGACTATTACAGCGAGGGCTACCGGACCATGCACTCCAATTGCGTGGATTTGCCCATGGCGGGTGCTGCAGGCTTTCATCAGTATGAGAATTATTTCTACTATACCTTCCTGTATGCCGTCATGATGAATTGGGGAGAGGCAGCGGACGGGGACTGGGTGGCCTCCAGACGCAGCATTCTTAACAAGCTCGGCTTGACCCTTAAGGTGACTGAGGTCCTGGATGCTGCTGGGCTGCTGTATGCGATTCGCATGAACATTGATCAGCAGTGCCCGGTCGTGATGATTGCCAACTACAACGATCTGTTTTTTTTGAGCCAATACAGGACGGTCGTTGACGATCATGCCGTGTTAATCACGGAATATGATTCAGCCAGACGACTGATCGTGATCCGGGAGAATCAGCTGAACAAGGAGGTAACCCTGAATGTGATGAAGGGGGAGCCCTTTTTCAAGCTGCAGCTGACCGAGGAATTGATAGCGGATATCTGGAATAAATCCAATGCTTCTTTTAAGGAAATCAGGAATTATTGTTATAACAAGCTGTTCAGTGTAGCGAAAATAGGCGAACCGGAGGTTCACAGCTATCTGGAGCTGGTTGAGGATTTCGTGGAGTCCAATAAAAATCGTTCCAGTCATTTGATCGAAGCCGTGGAACGGTTCAATGATAATGTCTCTCTTATGGAGGGGCTTAATGACGCAAATGCCATTGCGGTTGAATTTGAAACCATGCGCAGGAGTTATCACGGCTCGGCTATCATCATGTTTGATATCTTCGAGAAGGCGTTGCCCTGGTTATCCTCTCATGAAGAATGGGGGCAGATATTCGGCGGGTTCCGGGACCGGTATATCAAATTCAGATACCATCTGATCTCTAGTTTCCATGCGGATACGCTGAGACGGAAGCTGCTGCCGCCGGATCGAATTTTTCAGCTTACAGTGGAGATTAGCCAACTGGATACGGAGCTGTTCTCTCTGCTCCGTAAGCTGCTCACCCATCACCATAAGGAGCGGGAATCTCACAATGCCGCACAGGCCTGGACGAATTATGCAGCTTGCGCTGAGGTGTCTGCGGACAGTGAGTATAGCCTTGACCCGGAGACCGTCTGTCAAGCCAGCCAGGCGGTGAATGGCAGGTGGGAGAACTGGGTCATGGATTCCTGGCATTCGGACACCGCCCGGCCCGTCCATTGGTTGCTGCTGGATCTGCTGAAGCAGAGAGATATTCTGAGAGTTGTGATCAGGCATTCTCCTGCCCCCGGCTATATCACGATGGATTATGAGCTTCAGGGAAGCAACGACACAGAGCAGTGGGAGCAGATAGCGGCTGTACGGAATAATGAGTCTGTCTTAACCGTGCATGAGGCTGACGGCTGTTCGTTCAGATACATCAGACTATATATTACTTATCCGGCCCAGAATGATTTTCAGGCGCGGATCTATGAGCTTGAAGTGTGGGGACTGCCTGATATCACTCAAGCCTCAAAAATCTGATATGATTCAAAAAAAAGTAGGATATCCTTCCATTTGGCCTGCTGGATATAATAAAAATGTAAAAAATAAAATGCCATATTGATTGGAGAATCAAACATGAACAACAAGAAGAAATGGACGATTTATGTGATTCATCATTCTCATACGGATATTGGCTACACCGAGCGGCAAGAGAAGATCGAGCAATATCACGTGGACTTTATCAGGCAGGCCATTGCGATCTGCGAGGCGGCTCAGACGGAAGACCGTAAGGAATGGGCGGGCTTTAAATGGACCTGCGAAACCTTCTGGGCCGTGGAGAAGTTTCTGGAGGAAGCCACGGAACAGGAAAAGGAACAATTTGCAGCCGCGCTCAGACGCGGGGATATTGAGCTGTCGGGCACCTACTTGAATATGACGGAACTGATCAATTTCGAGCTGCTCAGCAGTATGCTTGCAAGGGCGGGGAACTTCGCCCGGCCGCTGGGGCTTCAGGTGAAGTCGGCCATGACCGCGGATATTAACGGATACAGCTGGGGTTATGCACAGGCTCTGGCAGATGCAGGAGTCGAGAATTTGCTGTCCAGTATCCACACGCATCACGGGATGTTTGCCATCGGGCGCAAGCAATTCCCCTTTTATTGGGAGACACCCAAAGGCAACCGCCTGCTGGTATGGAGCGGCGAGCATTACATGATGGGGAATGATCTGGGGATCAATCCGGATGGGGCATTATCTTATACCATAAAAGACGAAGACCCGGTATGGGGGATCTCTAAAGATCACTGGAAGCTGGCCGAGACCCGGATTGCCCGCTATCTGGATCAGCTGGAGAAGGAGCAGTATCCCTACGATTTTGTATTGGTCAATGTCATGGGGCTGCTGCGGGATAACTCGGCGCCGAACCCCGGAATCATAACCTTCATCAAGGAATGGAATGAGAAGCACGGGGACCGTGTTGAGCTTGAAATGACAACGCTTAACCGGTACTTCGACCTGTTGCGGAAGCAGGAGGCCGAGATTCCTGTCTATAGCGGGGACTGGCCGGACTGGTGGTCCGATGGCGTGGCATCAACCGCGATGCACACCCAGATCTTCAGGAATGCCCAGCGGACCCTGGACGTCGTCAAGCGGCTGGACCCGGAGCGCAAGCTGGCGGTGTCAAGCGATATGGCCCAGGCAGAGCAGCAGTTAATGATGTATGCCGAGCATACCTGGGGATATCACTCCTCCATCTCGGAGCCCTGGCACATCATGGTGCAGGAGCTGGCCGTCCGCAAAGAGGCGTATGCCGCCAATGCCAGCAGACTGGTTCATGCCTCGCTGGATGCGGTACTGAAGGCGCGGGGCGATGTGCTGCTGCGGGCTGACCGGGCATTCACCTATAAAGTAATCAATTCCTTCGATTCCCCCGTTGAGGATATGGCTCATTTCTATCTCGAGGAGCAGTGGGAAGCGGATTATTTCCGGCAGGGGCTCGAGGTGGTCGATGAGCAGAGTGGAGAAGTGGTCCACCATCAGCAGGAGAAGGTAAGCAGAGGATACCAGATTGCGGTCATGGTCAAGCTGGGCGCAAAGGAAGAGAAGCGGTTCCGTATCCGGGAAGCCTCGAAGACCGTCCCGGTGACGACGAGCAGCACCCGCTTGCGGGGAGCCGACCGGATTCATGATATCCGGGATATCTTCCCTCCTGTGCAGGAGGAGACCCCCCGGCTGTTCATCACGGAGAATCATATTGAATCGCCTTACGTACGTATTGCGTGGAGAGCCGGAGAAGGCATCGTCTCCTGGATCGATAAGCAAACCGGCCGGGAATTCATTGATCCCCGTCAGGCTCACGGAGCCTTCACTCCGGTGTATGAAGTGACCCCCGGCGGCGGTGACGACCAGATGACCGTGCGTAGAATCATGGGCAGGAACCGCAAAGGTATGAATGTTCAGCGGTCGGAGGGGCTCCTCTCAGGCGTGAAGGAAATAACGAATGGCCCGGTGTATGGCATCATTGAATTGAAATATCAGGTTCAAGGGATGAGCCACTATTCATTATTCCTGAAGGTGTTCAAGGACCGGAAGAGAGTCGATGTCTCTGTCCGCATCCACAAGGATAGTGTGTGGGACCCGGAGAATGTGTACGTCGCCCTCCCCTTTAGTGCAGGCGGCAGCAGTGAGCTGTGGTTCGAGAAGGCCGGGGCTGTCCTAAGGCCGGGAGTAGATCAGATCCCAGGCACCTGTACGGATTTCTATTGTATTCAGGAAGGGCTTGCGGTTATATCCCCTCAAGGCGGGCTGTCCATTGCGGCCCCGGATACGCCGCTGATGCAGACCGGGCCTTTGGAATACGGCCCAAGACTCGTGCAGGGCCAACAGGAAGAGAACGGCCATACCTCGTTATACGCCTGGGTGCTGACCAATTACTGGGAGACGAACTTCAAGGCGACCCTCGGGGGATTCTACGAATTCCGGTATATGCTGCAATGGGGAAGCGAAGCGGATACGGCAGAACAAGCTATTCAGTTGTGCCACAGTGCCAATGCAGGCACGGTTGCATTCAGAACCACATAAATTCCGGCGGGCTTAAGAAGGGCTGAATCTTTTATAGAGAAGCCCTTTTTTTGAAATATAAGAAATTATATGTTTCACACCATAACTTATCCTTCTATTTCTCGCTGAAACGGTGCCGTCCCTAATAGGACGGCATAGCTGTTTCCACTTGTTAAAAAAGGGAGGCGTGCGCTGTGTACCGTATTCTGATTGTGGATGATGAACGTATTGAGCGGGAAGGCATTCAGCACTTAATCCGGGAACACCATCCGGGACTGGAAACGTTCCTGGCGGAGAATGGCGAGATTGCGCTGGAGATCCTCGGGAAGCACAAGATCGATATTCTGATTACGGATATCAAGATGCCCTTTATGGACGGGCTGGAATTGTCTGAGAAGGTCAGCAGCCTGGGCCTGGATATTGAAATGATCATCTTCAGCGCTTACCATGAGTTTGAATATGCAAGAAGAGCCTTGCGGACCAACATATCGAATTATTTGCTGAAGCCGGTTCATATCCCGGAGTTTCTCAGTGTGGTGAGCGAGGCGGTCCAGGCCTGTGAAGACAAAGCGGCCGAGAAAATGCGGAACGAACAGCTGGTGGAGGGGTATAACCGGGGACTTCTGTATGAGAAGGAAAAAATGCTGCTGGACTCTCTAAACGGAGTGAAAATAAATACGGAGGCATGGATGTCCCCGGAGCTGCTGGAATATGTCCAGCACATGCATTGGCTGCATATGATTCTGGTGGATTGCCGCCGGAAGTTTTTTGATATTCACAATGATGAATTCATTAGGCTGTTACACGATAACCTCAGCTACGCCTTCGATTATGTGAACTTGAGCGAGCATCAAAGTATGCTGTTCGTCAAGCACCCCCGCCCCATCCCCAAAGAGACGCTGCGCATGCTTGGAGATGGGATCATCCGCGCCGCCGCCGGGAGCCTGGATCTGAATGTGGGTCTGGTGATCGGGAGAGCGGTGAATCAGCCGGCACAGTTATATGATGCCTATACCGAGATGGAGCAGATGCTGGAATTCAAGTTTTTCATGGATGAGTATACCCTTCTATTTGCCGATGAACCCTTTGAGCAAGCGGGCTTTGATGAGATCGAATTGAATCCGATTCTGGATAAGGTCTACCAGTGTCTGGAGTATAACGATTTTACCGGTGCGAAATACAGTATAGAGCTGCTGTTTACCTACCTGAGAACCAAGGGGCAATTCTCGTCCCTGTACACCAAGTTCATCTGTTCGGAAATTATGAAAAAGGTGGTGACGAGAGAGAGAGACCATGAGCCTGCGGAAATGAATCATTACTTGGACCAGATTCATAAGACCGTTTCCCTCCAGGATCTGAAGGATCATATGTTTGCGATCCTGTCCCTCATGGAAACCGGCAGCGGAGTGAGCCCCAAGAAGGCCGCCAATCTTAAGCTGATCCGGACCATTACAGATGTAATCGACAAGGAATACGATCAGGATCTCTCTTTGGAGGGCATCGCGGAGAGGGTCTATTTGACCCCCAGTTATCTGAGTTATTTGTTCAAGAAGGAGACGGGCCAAAGTCTCATCCGGTACATCACGCAGGTGAGAATGGACAAAGCCGTTGAGCTGCTGAATACAACGAATATGAAGATCGTCGATATCTATAAGAAGCTGGGCTACAGAAGCTCGACCTATTTTATCCAGACCTTTCGTAATTACCATGGAGTCACTCCGGCCAGGTTCAGGGAAGGCTCTCCGTAGGGTAGTGCCCTCACCATGATCCAACTATTTCTCGCTGGCACGATACCGGAAATAGTTGGATTGTGTACACTTGCTGATGGACGATGGAACCCTGCGGCGGCAACAGTTGTATAAACAGCACTTAAATTATCCGATTTCACCCCAAGCAGCGAAAACGCACAATAGCAGATGTAGTTTATCCACTTGCTTCCGTACATCCCCCGGAAATGGTCAATTTAAGATACGTATTTCCACTTGTGATCCTAAGCTGGACGGGTTCAACGACGAAGCGCACGGCGAAGCTAGCCGCGAAGCACACGGCAAAAGCACATGGTCAAGCTTGCGGCGAAGCTCGCCGCGAAGCTCATGACGAAGCAATGCCGATGCCCCGCCTATCCCTCGCTGAACATCCGGGCAATGCCCCGGAAGGTATACGCGAGTACATGCTCCGCCGTGCGGACCGTCAAGGCGGGGGAGCATGACCTCTGCAAGCGGTTCAGCAAGGCAGGCCCGAACAGGTCATGGCTTCGGGAGATTTGCCCGCCCAGCATGATGAAATCCGGCCGGTAACCATCCACGTAAGGCTGGAGCAGCTCCCCGAGCCGGGCTCCGAATCCGGCGAATACCCCGCGCGCGGCAGCATTCCCCTCTCTGGCTTCATGGGCAAGCTCCTTCACATCCATGTTCGCTCCCGGAAGCCCAGCCTCCCCAATCCCCGCTTCACGGGCCAGCTTCAGGATGCCTCTCCTGGAGAACCAGTCATCCGCCCTGCCGTCACGATAAGGCTGGTCATAGAGCCAGCCGTTCGCCGGGATGCCCGGACCAGACTCCATGATCCGGGAGCTGTCGATGAAGGCGGAGCCGAGCCCGGTGCCGAGCGTCAAGGCTATGAACCGCTCACGCGGGAATTCGGCGCTGACTCCCAGCGCAAACAGGCGGGCGTCATTCTCAAAGCGGATATCCATGTCCGGTAGCGTGCTGGCCTCCCCGGAGCTGCCAGCGTGCCAGCGTGCGCGTAAGGCTTGGCCCAGATTCAGCCCGTAGATAGTCTCGAATTTGCCAAGCCCCCGGATCAGACAGATCCCCTGCCTGTAATCGAACGGGCCGGGAAAAGCCATCCCGATATGATAGCGGCAGTCCGTTACAGCGTCCCGGTGCCGGTGCTGATACAGGTTGTACTGGGCCTGAAAGATGGATATGAAATGGTCAAGGATCGTATCCCGGTCCCGGTCAGCCAGGGCGGGGAATTCCATGTCACTGCCTTGCAGCGGAAGGCCGTCCTCCAGCACGCAGGTCTTAATAAAGGTTCCGCCCACATCCAGCGCGAGTACAATATCACGGCTCAAGGAGACTCACATCCCATGCTGCGGAGACACCGGCCTTGATCAGCTTGCAGGGGCCGGAACCGGTATTGACGATGGTGTATTCCCCTAGTACAGCCGGGAGAATATACGATTCCGCATAATGCAGCTCCACAAACACCGCCTCGTCCGCAGCAGACACAATCCGCACCGCCTCTCCTTCAACGAGGTTATACATGGTCATTTCGCCGCGCGTATCGTCTTTCCAGGTATCCTTCAGATGAACACGGTGGACATAGAACAGCAGATCGCTGCGCTGTCCCAGCACATACTCTTCATTCTCCCCTTGCTGCTGCAGAAGCACCGGCGAAGGCATGAGCTGCTCTTCAACCCGGGCGGTCTTCTGCGTGAAGTCAATATTGTCGAAGGCGAAGTCGATATTGATCGGCCGGGGTTTGCCGTCCAGGTCCTTGCGCAGAAAATCATAGATTTTGAAGGTGAACCACCAGGTGGTAGAGGAGATCTCCAGCACCAGATTGTCTTTGCCTGCGGAATGAACGGTTCCGGGCGGGATCAGGAATAGCTCGCCCTTCCGGGACGCATAACGGTTGACATAATCGGTCAGCGGCAGAGGGATGCCCGTCTCCTGAGCCTTCTGCACCTCATGGCGGAACTGCTCAGGTTGGCAGTCTTCCGTCAGTCCCAGATAGACCCCGGAATCTCCCTGCTGCTCCATAATGTAATAGGATTCCTGCTGGGCCATGAATTCATTGAACCGGCTGCGGATGTAATCCTGCGTGGGGTGGACCTGGCAGGACAGATTGTCTCCGTCCATCGTGTCCAGATAGTTGAAGCGGATCGGGAAATAATCGCCGAATAAGCCGGTCAGACGTTCCCCCAGAATCGCTGGATGCTCCTGCTGCATGACCAGCAGAAACGGAATTTCCATCTCTTTGCCTTCATACCCTACAAGGATGGAATTCTCCGGGGCAATCGGCTCGAAGCTCCAGGCGCAGTTCACCCAATCCTCCGGCAGATCGGCCAGCTGTTTGAGGAATTGTCCGCCCCACACCCCCGGTGCATAAAAAGGCTTCACCCGCAGCGGTGACCCGGCAATATCTGAGATCATCCGGCGCAGGGACGGCACGGCAGTCATGACCGGCTGCTTGGGCTGATTCAGGTCGATGTAGTAGTCCATGTGATCCAGGATTTGTTTGCGGTAGGTTTCAAGAATAGGCCATTCTACGAATAGGGCGATTTTATATTTCTCCACGGCATCCCGGTTCCAGTTGAGCCCGAAATTCAGCAGCTCCTGCCGGTGGCCGGCCTGCTGGTATTCACGCGAGACATCCAGATATAAGGACAGATCGAACCGGCCCTCTCCAAGCCAGTACGCCCCCGGGCCAAAAACCAGACAGAATGCAGCCGAATCCGCACCCGGCTCTGCCTCATCCAGCCTGCGGGCGGCGTCTTCCCTGGCCCCTTCCCGGAAATAATCCTCTATACTACCATCAGTGAAATAGCCGAAGGCGCGGTTATCCGTAATATTGGCGGCAAAAAACTCCCGCAGCTCTTCGCCTGATTTGAGATAGCTGCCCGAGCCGATGAGGGACACTGAATGACCCGCTTGCTCAAGCGCATCCACTGTTTTTTGCAGAACAGTTTGAAACGGGGCGCCGTGGGTTCCGTCCAAAGCAACATACAGCTTGCCGCTTCCCTTCACGCTGGCGAGCTGAAGCAGGGTAGCGGCAATCGCTGAATAGCCTTCCCGGAGCACTGCGGGAGGAACAGCCAAGGGAATGTCCTCCTGAGGAACAGGAATGGGGCTGCGTACAAGGTTGACCGGTCGTTTAACAAACATGGGGAACTCACTCCTTCTAAGGGTCTACAACCATTGTAAGGAGTCCTTGCGGGATTATCTTTGAATACGGCGTCTGATTTTTTGTACAATCCGGACATTTGGTGTTGATTAGCTCAGGTTCTGTCTTCCGTCTGCAAACTGCGATCTGCGGAACCGGGCGGGGGAGACACCAAGCTGCTTGGTGAATACGCGGGTGAAATAGTGCACAGACTCGAAGCCGCAGCGCTCGGCGATATCTTTGATAGGGTAGTCGGTGTGCAGCAGCCAATCCTTGGCTTGTTGGATTCTTCGTTCCTGAATATAATGGACGAAAGTCTGGCCCAGGCATGCCTGGAAGATCCTCGACAGATGGCGCGGAGAGATATCCAGTTCCAGGGCCACTTGGGCCATGTGCAGCGGGGAGGACAGATTGTCGCGGATATAGCGCTTGGCCCGTTCCAAATGGCGGTGTTCCCCGCTGTCCTCCTTCATTGTCCCGGCCTGCAGATGGGGTTCGGGGGAGAACGCCTGCGGGAACGAATGCAGCAGAGCAAGCGCCAGATGATTCATCGGCAGCCTGGACACACCCGCTTCGCTCTCGGCCAGGCTGAAGAGTGTCCGCCAGATTCGGGCAGAGAGTGCGGCAGCTTCATGCGGGGCTATGGCCTGCCTTCCGGCGGCGAGTTCCTGAAACGGCTTGCGGCCGTCCGCAGAGCTTAAGGCTTCGTCAATTTCGAAGGCGATGAAGAACAGGACCAGCCCCTGCTCACTGCGGATCTGATGCCAGATGCCCGGACGCGAGCAGAACAGGGTTCCCGGCTCCAGGGGGAAGAGCGCATCGTCATCCTGGTAGGAGCCGGTGCCTTGCTGAACATAACAGACTTCAAAAAAAGAATGGCGGTGCAGGGAATTATTATAATGATTCGGCATGAAGCCCCAGTAATGAATATGAAATGAGGTTTGTCCGTCCCCGATATTTGAGATATGCTGATTCAAAAGTGCATTGGCTTTGCGGTACGCCAGGCGCATGGCGGGACCTCCTCATGGTGTAGGCTTCAATGAAATGATAACGTTTGCTTATGATTCTATCAGACATCAGGAGGGAACTCTATGTTTACCATATTGATCGTGGATGATGAGAAAATTGAACGGGACGGCATCCGGGGGCTGATCGCTGACATGAACTACGAGCTGCGGGTTGCCGAAGCGGAGAACGGGGAGAAGGCGCTGGAGTATCTTCGTCTGAACCCGGTGGACATCCTGCTCACAGATATCAAAATGCCCTTCATGGGCGGTCTGGAGCTGGCGGAGCAGGCAAGCCTGGCGCAGCCCTCCCTGGAAATTATTATCTACAGTGCTTACGGGGATTTTGACTATGCCCGCCGGGCGCTCTATACCAATGCTTCCAGCTATCTGCTGAAGCCGATTGATATTGAGGAGTTCGCCGGGGTGATGTCAGGCGTGATACAGAAATGCACGGATAAGGCCACCCAGCAGCGCCGCACTGCCGAGATGATGCAGGGGTATCAAAAGGGCCTGGAGTATGAGAGGGAGAAGTGGCTGACCGATGTGCTGAACGGGGTTCAGGTGATCGCGGATGATGCCGCCCTGCCGTTCGGAGGGCAGCCGGCCGCTCTGCTGCTGATTGATTTCAAGGAGCGTTTCTTTGACCGCAGCTACGAGGCATTTGAACAAGCGGCAGAGCAGCTTACAGCCGGTGAATATGAGCTGCTGAACCTGAATGAATATCAAAGTGTGCTTATGGTCCCTTGCCCAGGCAGCGGCGGACAGAAGAGGATCAGGGAGATGAGTGAAGCGCTGGCGGAGCGGATCGCGGAACGCTTTTACCGGTATTGCTGCATCGTATACAGCCCCGTGATCTCCGATTGGCAGGAGATTTCGGCGTGTTATGAGCAGATGGAGCAGACGCTGGACTACAAATTCTTTTTTGAAGATACGGTGGTACTGTTTGCCGGAGATGATCTGGCGGGCCGTGTCCCGGAGCTTGTCAGCACCGAGACGCTGATGGCGGATATCAACCAATTCATTAACCATGGGGAATATGCAGGCGCAGCCAAAAGCATTGAGCTTCTGTTCAGCCACTTGAGCCGGAACGGCGGATCTTCTGCAATCTATGTTAAGTATCTCTGTTCGGACCTGGTGCGGAATGCGTTTGAACAATCAGCCCGCAGGCAGAAAGCGGATTTCCAGCAAACGGTAGAGCGTATCTTCAAAAGCGATTCGATTCTCGGGGTGAAGCAAGTGCTGCTGCAGGCGCTCTCGGAAATAGAACCGGACAACGGCGCTCCCGATGAGAGCAAACGCTATATTGTCCAGCAGGTCATCCGGATTGTGGAGAAGGATTTCAGGGAGGATATCAGTCTGGAGGTCATCGCCGGGCGCGTATCGCTTAATCCCAGCTACCTGAGCCATTTATTCAAGAAAGAAACGGGGCAGAGCCTGATCAAATTCATTACTCAGCAGCGTCTGGAACGGGCAAGGCATTTATTGGACAGCACCAATATGAAAATCGTCGATATCGCTGAACATGCCGGCTACTGGAGCTCCTCCTACTTCTGCCAGACCTTTAAAAAATATTACGGCATCAGTCCGCAGAAATATCGTGAAATACTGGACGAATAATAGTACGAATTATTGGAGAGCACCTGCGGGTGCTTTTTACTTCCAAATTAATTGACGCGTATCCAAAGAATTTGGGATTTCGCTCCCTTCCAGGCTAATTTACAATTTAACTGTAAGCATGAAAGCGTTTTATAACAAAGTTTGGGAGGGGCATCTATGAGATTGAAGAAAATTCGTGTTATGGCCTTGCTGCTGTCCATGGTAATGGTGCTGGGAGTGCTGGCGGCCTGCGGCAGCAGTCCAAAGGAGGAGAAGGTTGCTGCGCCCGCCGGCAGTGAGTCCACGAATGCCGGAGGCAATGAACCATCCGCCACCGCCAAGGAGGACGATGGACCCTTCAGCAAATATGAAGAACCCGTTACCGTGTCTCTGGGGAGACAGGGCGTATCGGGGAATAACCTGCCGGCAGGAGATACGCTGGAGAATAACAAGTATCTGAAATATGTCGAGGACCGCCTGAACGTAAAGGTGAAATACGATTTCTCGGTGGAAGACCAGGATGCATATAACCAGAAGGTTACCCTGGCGATCTCGAGCAATTCCCTGCCGGACATTCTGGTGGTGGATGAACAGCAGTTTAAGAGAATGGCCAAAGCGGGTATGCTGGCCGATCTGACCGAGTTATACGATCAATATGCCTCGCCGCTGATTAAGGATTATTACAACTCCTACACAGGAGACCGGGTGCTGAACACCGGAAGAATCGACGGCAAGCTGATGGCGCTGCCCAATACCAACATCGACGGCAATTATCAGCTCCTGTGGATACGCCAGGACTGGCTGAACAAGCTGAAGCTTGAGACGCCCCGTACCATGGATGAAGTTAAGACTGTGATCAAGGCGTTCAAGGAGCAAGACCCTGACGGTAACGGGAAAGCGGATACCGTTGGTCTGCTTGGCGATAAAAGTGTAGTCGCAGACGGAGGCTTCTTCACCTTCGATCCGATCTTCAATGCCAATCATGCCTATCCGAAGAATTGGTTCAAGGATGAGGGCGGAAACATCATCTACGGCTCCACAACGCCAGAGACCAAGCAGGCGCTCTCTGAGCTGAGAGAGATGTATGCGGACGGGTTGATTGACAAAGAGTTCTTGACCCGGAAGTATGAGGATAATGCCGGGCTGGTGTCAGGCGGCCGGGCCGGTATCCTGTTCGCCCCCTGGTTCGGAGGCTGGGCGTTGTCTGATGCAGTGAAGGCCAACCCGGAAGCGGATTGGGTGCCGCTGGCTGTGCCGCTGGACGGGGACGGCAAACGGAATATCGTGCCATCCACGCCGTCGGGAACCTTCATGGTGGTGAACAAGAAGGCGGAGCACCCCGAAGCTGCCTTGAAAATGCTCAGCGTGGAGTATGAAGGCATCCGCCTGATTGATCCGGCATCGCAGGAGCTGTATAAGGATCTGGGTGTAGGCTGGCTCAATTATCCGATTAATGTGCAGCTGGATTACCAGGATTCCCTGGCACGCGATGTTCCGATCTATGAGAAGGCGATTAAGGATAAGAAGCTGGACGATCTGCCGGCCCGCATCCTGCCGAGAGTCAAGGCGGTCTTGAAGAATAATGAGAATCCGAAAAAGGATATTCCCGCTTATGCCGATTCACTGGCCTTCTATACTGCCGCCTCCATCACCGGAGCGAAAGAAATTGTGAAGGTGGAGCCTGTGTTCTACGGCAAGACGGAAGCGATGCTTAAAAAGGGAGCCAATCTGGAAAAACTCGAAAACGAGACCTTTTTGAAAATCATTACCGGCACTTCTCCCCTTGAAGAATTCGATAAGTTCGTGGAGACCTGGAAGAGCATCGGAGGGGAAGAAATCACCAAAGAGGTGGCCGAGGCAGTTGAGTCACCATGAGAAGCAGAGCTTCTATCTGGAATTACCATCTGATGCTGCTCCCCGGCATATTGCTGCTCATAGCATTCAGTGTAGTTCCCATGTTCGGAATTGTGATTGCCTTTCAGGACTTTCAGCCTACGCTGGGCATCTTCCACTCTGAATGGGTGGGCTGGGAGAATTTTGAGTATATGTTCAGCCTGCCGGACAGCAGGCTGATTCTTGGAAACACCCTGAGCATTGCACTGATGAAAATCATTGCCGGACTGACCGTTCCATTTGTATTTGCACTGCTGTTCCATGAAGTGGCGAATATTAAATTCAAGCGTACCATCCAAACGATTGTGTACCTGCCCCATTTCATGTCCTGGGTCATTCTCTCAGGGGTGCTGATTAACCTGCTCAGTCTGGACGGCATTATCAATCAGATGATCCAGTGGTTCGGCGGCGATCCGATTATGTTCCTTCAGAGCAATCACTGGTTCCGCTTTGTGATCGTATCGAGCGATGTATGGAAGGAATTCGGCTTCAATACGATCATCTATATCGCTGCCCTGACTTCCATTAACACCAATCTGTATGAAGCAGCCGCCATTGACGGAGCAAACCGGTTCCAGCGGTTAACCAATATTACAATTCCGGGTCTGATGACCACGGTGATTCTGCTGGCGACCTTAAGCCTCGGCAATGTGCTGAATGCGGGCTTCGAGCAGATTCTCAACCTGTATAATCCGATTGTCTATGAGTCGGGGGATATCATTGATACTTATGTATACCGTTCAGGATTGCTTGAAATCCAGTATGGACTGGCAACAGCGGTAGGCCTGCTCAAATCGGTCGTAAGCTTTGTGCTGATTGCCGCTTCCTATGGTCTGGCTGCCCGGTTTGCCAACTACCGTATTTTCTGACAGAGGTGATTTGCTGTGATCCGTGGAACCAGCCGGACTGTTGATATTGTGATTTATTGTATTCTAACCGTGATTGCTTTTCTCTCCTTGGCCCCTGTACTGAATACCTTGGCTATTTCGTTCAGCGGCAAGGTGGCGGCCATGTCGGGTCAGGTCTTCTTCTGGCCGGTTGATTTCAATCTGGAGGCCTATAAGTCGGTCATCAGTGACCGGAGCTTCTTCACTTCCTTTGGCGTATCTGTGAAAAGGGTGCTGCTCGGAGGAGCCATCAATCTGCTGGTTACGGTGCTGATGGCCTATCCTTTATCGAAATCGAACAAACATTTTCCGGGCAGAAATATCTATATGTGGTTCGTTATCTTCTGTATGCTGTTCAACGGCGGGCTAATCCCGTGGTATATGACGATCAATACGTACGGGCTGCTCGATTCCATCTGGGCGCTTGTGCTGCCTACCGCCGTTCCGGTATTTAATGTGATTCTGCTGATGAACTTCTTCAAGGGCGTTCCGAAGGAGCTGGAGGAGGCTGCCGGGATGGACGGGGCGGGGGCGTGGAGAACGCTGGTGACGATTTATATCCCCATCTCCCTGCCCTCACTGGCGACAGTCACCCTGTTCTCGGTCGTCGGTCACTGGAATGCGTTTTTTGACGGGATGATCCTGATGAACCACAAGGAGAATTGGCCGCTGCAAACGTATATCCAGCAATTGATTATCAGCGTGAATTCGATCATGAACACCACCGATCCGGAAGAGATTAAGCGTCTGTCGAATATGTCGAGCCAGCTGCTCAATGCGGCCAAGGTGATGGTCTCGATGATTCCAATCATGCTGATCTATCCGTTTCTGCAGCGGTATTTCGTCAGTGGAATCGTGCTCGGTGCCGTCAAAGAGTAAGCGTAAACTGCATGTAAGCGGGTGTCCCGTAAGCCGGAAACGGCTGGGGACACCCCTTTGTTGTTTCGGGGCAGGGCTCATGCGGCGGGCTGCCGCTTTTACAGATTGTTATTTGCCGGGGGCAATGCTACGTTATAAGGACAAGAGGCTTAAGACAGGAGGGGTAGATCTGGAGCGCCCAGGCTGTTTCATCAGGAATTTAAGAATTAAGCATAAGCTGTTTGTCTCTTATTTACTCGTTATCATTATTCCGCTCAGTGTGCTTGGCTGGTATTCGTATGATCAATCCAGGAGTCTGCTCGTTCAGCAGGCCCGGCTGACCTTAACCGACAATGTGTCGGAGATCGCCGCCAATCTGGATTATAAGTTCAGCAAGCTCAATGCCGCGCTGGACTCGTTCACCTTTAACTCCAGTGTAGTGTCTGTCTTCAACAATGATTACTCGGACAATTATTACTATATGTACAATGATCTGAACACCATCGTGGAGCCGCTGTTCAATACGCTTCTGTTCCTGAACGAAGAGATCCGCCAGCTGACGGTGTATACAGGGAACAACATCACGGAACGGAAGAATACGATTCTGCCGATTAGCACCGTATCCGGGAAGCCATGGTATGAAGCGGCGATGGCCAGCGGCCAGACGCATTGGATCAAGGAGGGTACGGCCTTGTCCGCAGTGCGTAGGATGGTGGGCGGCTCGGGAACGCAGTATGACAACCTGATCTACTTAGGCTTTGACAGCAAGGATATGTTTGCGGGTCTGACCAATGTGGTCTCCGGTGAGTACGGCGTCCTGGTCGAGAATGGAGCGGGGGAGCCTGTGTATGACTATCACAACGGGCTGCCGTCCTTTGAATCGGCTAAGGCAGCGGAAGAGCGCGCGAGCGATTTCATCGTCATCTCCCAGACGCTGGGCGTGACGGGCTGGAAGCTTGTCTTTTATATGCCCAAGAACTCGATCGGTGTCGATGCCAAGACGATTCTCCGCGCCACCATGCTCACGGTCGGGATTTGCCTGCTGATTCTGGTGCCTGCGGTCTGGCTGTTGTCGAATGCATTCGTGAGAAGGATCTACCGTCTGAACCGCACGATGAAAAGGGTGACCCGTGGGGACCTGCATGTGGATATTGTGGTCGATTCCAATGACGAGATCGGCGAGCTGACCTCGCGGTTCAAGGATATGCTGCAAAGTCTGAATGAGCTGTTCAATGAAGTCTACCGCAGCAAGGTGGTGCAGAAGGACGCGGAGCTGAAAGCGCTTCAGGCTCAGATCAATCCGCATTTCCTCTATAACTCCCTGTCGCTGATCAACTGGAAGGCTATAAGCATTAAAGCGTATGACATCAGTAAAATCACCACAACCCTCTCCAAATTTTACCGGACGACCCTGAACAGGGGGCAGGATGTCATCAGCGTTCATGATGAACTGGAGAATACGAAATCTTATATTGATCTGCAGCTGATTATGCATGACCACAGCTTCGATGTAGTGTACGAGGTGGACCCGGAGGTGCTGGGCTATCACATGATTAAGCTGATTATGCAGCCTATTGTAGAGAATGCGATTGAGCACGGCGTGGACAACAAGCGGGAGGGGCGCGGCAGAATCAGCCTGCGGGCTTGCTTCGAGGAAGATACGATTGTGTTCGGCATTGAAGACAACGGTCCGGGAATGACTCAGGGGACAATGGATACGGTATTAAGCAGGCAATCCAAATCGTATGGACTGTTCAACGCCCAGGAGAGAATCCGGATTTATTTTGGCGAGGCGTACGGGATCATGATCCACAGCGAAATCGGCCAGGGTACGACCGTGACGGTGAGAATTCCCAAGAGGACCACGTGAAGGATGGAACACTTCATTCGCAAGAGTGTAACCTTTTGCCATACTTGAACGAATAAGCAGTAGACGGCTGGCAGGAGAGGAGGCGTACCGATATTCATAGACCCTGTATTAATGGACAGGCTCCAGGTTGCGAAGCTGGGAGAATTCCTAGTCAGCCTGCTGGGACTGATAGTCTACCCTCATCTAGGTCTGTTGGAGGATGGAGGCATCCAGGAGGTGCTCTATACCAAGCGGGTACGTCATCTTCCGTAATTTCTGTGCCTTCTGGCTGCCGCGCAGGAGACTGGACTAACCTATAACCACCGCCTTGACGTCATGAAAGTGACCAGGGCGGTTTTTTCTGTAGAGAATTTATATGTTTTGGGGTCCCCGCAAAGTATTTGAATTAACTCCGAAGCATTACTTCACTTTGTGGGGGAGAGTTTGTGGGGCTATTTTGTATGTGGATATGCACGTTTCCAGCGGCAAGCTTGCCCTGTGTATCTTCATTAGCGGGACTTTAGGTCTGGAGCATAATTTCCGAAAAAAAGGTATAATGTTACTAAATTATGTCCCCCATTTTCTCAGAGGAGGCTCTAGCTTTGTCCGACACTCTATTTAAGCACTTGTACTTGCGGTCCTCAATAGGATATGCGGCAGTAGCCATTACGGATGGTACTATGCTCATGGCCAACCCTGCGCTTTGCGGGATGTTTGGATACACCGAGACCGAACTCAAGGAGCTGCGTTACCAGGATATCGTCTTTCCGGATGAAGGGTATACCCTGGATCACGGGCAGATTATGAATGCTTTAATAAACAGTCCTGATATGGCTGTAGATACCGACAAGCGGTTCGTACATAAGAATGGTGAGATGCTCTGGGTTGCCCTGCATCTTTTTCTGATCATTGATGAACAGACTGGAAGTCCCTCCCATTTGGTTGCGGAGATGACGGATATTACCGCGCGTAAGCTGGCGGAGAAGAAGATAGAGGAGGATCGCCAGCTCTTCGAGCTGATTACGGAGCACACCCCGGACATGATCTCATTCGCCGATCCCGATGGAACGCTGCGCTACGTCTCCCCGTCAGTCGAAACGCTGCTCGGCTACCCGGCAAGTGACATGATCGGCCGCAACAAAACGGATTATTACCATGAAGCGGATGCGCTGGAAATGACCGAGCCGGGGAAGCTCTACTCTGACAGTGACACCTTTACACGCAGGGTCAGGCATAAGGACGGCCATTACCTTTGGACCCAGAGCTCCTTTCAGGTGGTACGGAATCGTGAAGGCGAAGTGCGGCAAATCCTGACGATTGCCCATGACATCACCGAGCGGAAGAAGGTTGAAGATATGCTGGCTGCTGCGCAGGAGTTAGGACAAATGGGCTCCTGGGAGTGGAATTCTGTATATGAGCAGCTGATCGTCTCCAGCCAGCTGATGGCTATCTTTGAATTAGGCGGCAATTGCGGAAATCATACCGTGGTTCATTATACTCAGCTGTTTGACTGTGTAGTGCCGGAGGACCTGGACAGATTGCGCGAAGAGCTGCATTATACGCTGAAGTCCGGGGCTAAGGGCGAGGCGATTTTCAGAGTGAAGGGCAGTGAGGAACGTAAGTCTCTCTATGCGCACTGGGAGGTGATCCTGGATGCAACCGGTAAGGTTCAGCAGATCCGCGGTATGGTGCAGGATGTGACCGAGCGCCAGCGGATGGAGGAGCAGCTCCGTGAGAGTGAGAACCGGTACAAGTCGCTTTTCGAATACAACCCGTCTGCCATCAGTGCAATGGATCTGCAGGGGTACATACAGTCGATGAATGCCAGTCTGGAGCAGCTGACAGGATACAGCAGGGAGACCCTGATGCATTCCAGTTACTGCGAGATTATTGAAGAGGATGAGCTGGAGCATGTGAATATGCGGTTTCTGGCGGCAGCCGGAGGCATGGCCCAGACCTTCGATACCCGGGTGATCCGTCACGACGGCGAGAGGGTGGAGGTAGGGATGATTTATGTCCCTATGCTGATTGATCATGAGGTCGTCGGTGTATTCGCCATTACCAGTGATATTACAGAGCCCAAGCGGTATCTGGAGCAGATTGAGAAGCTTAGTTACGAGCATGCGCTGATCCTGAACTCTGTATCTGAGGGGATTTTTGGCATGAATCTGGAGGGGGAGACCGTATTTATCAACCCCGCTGCGTCGGTCATGCTCGGATATAACCCGGGTGAGCTGGCCGGCAATATCAAGCTGCATACGATAGCGCAGACCTGGATGGACGGCGAGCTGTATCCCGGAGGACACCGGACGCTGGCGGAGCTGCTGAAGACCAACCTCTCTTATGAGCAGGAGCAGGAAGGGATCTTCTGGCGTCAGGATGGCTCCAGCTTCCTGGTCAAATACCGGATGACGGCATTATATGATAACGGAGAGCATAAGGGGGCGGTGGTGGTCTTCCGGGATATCACCGAGGAGAAGGCTGTGGAGCGTGCCAAGGAATCTGCGGAGAAGGCGGACCGGGCCAAGTCGGAGTTCCTGGCGATTATGAGCCACGAGCTGCGTACGCCGATGAATGGAATTATCGGGATGGCCGATCTCCTGTCGGGAACAGAGCTTACGGAGGAACAGCAATATTACACCCAGATTATCAATAAAAGCGGTGCCGCGCTGGTACATATTCTCAACGAGGTGCTGGATTTCAGCAAAATTGAATCCGGCATGATGACGCTGGATCTGCAGCCGGTCGATATCCGGCAGGTCGTTCAGAACGTCTGTGAGCTATTCTATCCGCGTATCCAGGAGAAAGGGCTGGTTCTGCGCAGCCATATTGAGCCCGATCTTCCGGCTGTTGTCATCACCGACGAAACCAGGCTGAGGCAGGTGCTGGTGAACCTCGTCGGCAATGCGGTCAAGTTCACGGAAGAAGGCGAGGTTAGCGTCTGTGTGAAGCTGGAGGCTGCCGGGGAGCCGGGCTCGCTGATTCTGAGGTTCTCGGTAACCGATACCGGTATAGGCATTCCGCAGGGCAGCCGGAACCTGTTATTCCAGTCCTTTTCCCAGCTGGACCCTTCGATCAACCGCAAGTACGGCGGGACGGGACTGGGTCTGGCGATCAGCAAGAAGCTGGTGGAGCTGCTGGATGGCGCCATCGGTGTGAACAGCGTCGAAGGAGAAGGCTCGGAGTTCTACTTCACCATCGGCGTGATGTATTCGGTGGAGGAGCAGGGCCAAGCGCTGCTGGCAGGAGTTGCTGCCACTCAGGAGTATAAGGGTGGTGTTTTCAATCTGGATTATCCCGAGGGTCAATACGGGCCGTTGTCCATTCTTATCGCGGAGGATCATCCGGTGAATCAGCAGATCCTGCAGACTTTTCTCAAAAAGCGCGGCTACACCTCTGACCTGGCAGTGAACGGGGAGCAGGCGGTAGAAGCTGTACGGTCCCGGCATTATGATCTGGTGTTCATGGATATTCAGATGCCGGGCATGGACGGGATTGAAGCCACCCGGCAGATCCGCGAGGCGATGGGGCTGTCCCCGGTGATTATTGCTGCCACTGCCTTTGCACGTAAGGAAGATGAAGAGATGTGCCTCCGGGCAGGGATGCAGGACTTTATTCCCAAGCCGATCCGTGGAGAAGAGCTGGATAGAGTGCTAAGGGAATGGTCCGGCAGCATCCGCAGATAGTTATGCAATGGATAAGGCTGGATGACTGGCGGGCCTAGCAAGCGATATTCACGTTGACAGCTTTCCTTTGTCTGCATTACTATTATATAAATCGTAAATATTACGAATAAATAATGGCAAGCGAAAGGGTCAATAGAGTGAAAACGATGAAGCGCGGAGATTTCCTGCTGATTCTCATTGTATTGCTGGCCGCCGGTTCCATCTACGGCTACAAGTGGTTCTCTAACCACAATCATCCGTATAAGCAAGGGGAGCTGGAGGCCGTAATCACCGTGAACGGCAAAGCCTACAAGACTGTACAGCTGACCAAGGAAGAGCAGATTATTGATATCCGCACCCGATATGGTCATAACACGCTGAAGGTATACGATTATGGTATTCAGATGACCTATTCGGATGCTCCGCTGACCATTGCGCTGGACATGGGATTCATCTCCCGGCCGAAGCAGCAGATTATCTGCATTCCGGCCCGTCTCCTGGTGGAGATCTCGAACCCGGAGTCTTCGCTGGAGGATGACGATGCGCTGGACGCGGTCATCTAGTCAAGGCTGCAGCTCTTTCCATGCTGCTGCGGCATCGGCGTTCGTGTACACATAAGGTGTGGACGGTGCTGCCACTGCGGTTATACTCTGCGGAGCGATCTGCAGAGTCTCCACTCCCTCATGGAGCGTCACATGAAGCTTGCCCCGAACCTCAATCCAGGTATCGGCGGGCAGGCTTATTTGTGCACCCGGCGCAAGAAGAATGCCGAAGGGGGTGGCATCTGCCGTACAGCATTGGACCAGGAAGCGGCTGACTGCGTAGCCGGATCGACCGGCCCCCTGCGGCTCACGGTACAGGAAGCCGGATACAGAGATTTCCTTACCCTCGAACTGTGATTTGTACAGATTAAGGGCACCCAGCGTTTCCGAGAAAATCTCAGGGAATACAGGGATGACGGGCTGCCTGTAGAGCTGTCCTGCCAGCTCTGCAAATTCAGCCTCATAGGGGTTGGCCGCTGTGAAGCTAGCACCGGTGCCGGACTCAACGGCAGTGTAAGACAGGGCAAGGCCCTTCTTGGCCGCTGCGGCACTGCCGAGTGCCCGGTCGGGCAGCAGGAAGCCTAGCAACAACGGGAGCAGGAACAGGCTGTACAGCGCAGAGCTGCCCAGGAGTGAGCGGGGCAGGCGGTGCTCGCAGTCACAGAGGGCGGAGCTTCGGCCAAGCACAGCTTGGAGCCCGAGGCTGAGCGCCATCAGGGAGAGCGGAACCGGGCATAACCGGATCCAGCGGGCCAGCTTAGGAGCAACATAATAATGGAGGGCGTCCTGCTGGACCAGATGTCCGATATAGAGGGCGAAGGCGAGCAGAATAACCGCCCTGAGTACATAGTGAAACCGGATGCTTCCGGAGCTATTCATGCAGATCCTCCTTCAGATATTCGGAATTTCAGGGCAGCTACAGCCAGAATGAAGCCAGCACGGAGCCGGTGAAGACGGCCGCGGCAATGAGGAAGAACAGGTACAGGGCAAATCTGGTTTTGAACAGCGAGAGCAGCATCAGGGCGTTCTTGAAATCGAGCATCGGTCCCAGCACCATGAAGGCGAGCAGTGCCCCGGACGGGAAGGTATGCAGGAAGGTGGACGCAACGAAGGCGTCAGAGGTGGAGCAGAGCGAGAGTGCGAAGGCCAGTCCCATCATGAACACGTAGGAGCCGAGCGGACGGTCTCCAATGGCGGACAGGCTGCTCTGATTCATGAAGGTCTGGATGCCCGCAGTCAGCAGACAGCCGATGATCAGGAATTTGCCCATCTCAAAAAATTCATCCGACGTATGCACCAGGACCGCCGCCGCCCGGCCCCCGCGTAGTGTACCATGTGGCTCTTCGCTTCCCTCCCGGCGGATGGACAGGCGCAGCGGCGATCTGCGGACGGTGCCATAGATAATCAGACCAATGCATGCCGCTACGGCAAAAGCCAGTCCCATCCGGGTGTAGGCCAGCTCCGGATGGGAGCGGAAGGCCGTCAGGGTCGCCCCGTAGACGACTGGATTGAGGATCGGGCCGGACAGAATGAAGACGATGGCCACGTAGAGCGGCATACCCTTGTGCATGAGGCGGCGGACCAGCGGAATCATCCCGCATTCACAGACGGGGAAGAGGATTCCGAGCAGGCAGCCGAAGAGAATAGCCGGAACTGCGCGGCGCGGAATCCAGCGTGAGATCAGCTCGTCCGGCACGAAGACGCGGAGCAGAGAGGAGAGCAGCGCGCCCAGCAGGACAAACGGCAAGGCCTCCAGCAGAATGCCGAGGAAAGCGGTTTTGAACGTGTCGACATAGCCGTTGTCCAGCAGGCTCAGATGCCCGGGCAGCCACAGGCTGCCCGCTGTGAGCAGAAAAGCGGCGGAAAAAAGCAGCGGCAATATTTTAAACGGAGTAAAGGTGGTCAAGGGTTCATCGGCTCCTTCCCGCACAGGGTTCTTAGCTGAATAACGCCGCCCAGCTGTGGCTGATCGCTTTCTCGTCCAGATTCAGGCCAATGCAGACGATATAAGGCTGGCCCGGGTAGCTTGAAGCCTCCCAGGAGATGCGGTTACCCGCGAGCTGCACCAGCTGCACGGAATCCCGGCCTGCAAGCCGCACATGGCCCTTGGCCCGGAGCAGACTGTAGCCCCATTGCCGCAAAAATTGCTCCAGCTCCTCCTGCCGGAGGCTGCCGGCCCATGCCGGGGGAACGGTTAACGTCACTGCCGCTACTTGGGAAAAAGAGCCGTCCGCCCCGGATTCAGGCTCATGTACTGCCGTTGCGCTGCCGCCGCTGCTGCTACTTCCCGTGCTCATCCGCTGGAGGACGGTGCCGCTGATATTGCCGGGGCCGCGCCGGGGAGCAGAGCCCTTAAATCCGCGGGCGGCGATGCCTGTCAGCAGCGGGGCGAGATTAATCTGGCTGTAGTGGGTGAAGACAATCTCGGATTCCGAATTTTGCTTGTAGACCATCTTCTCAATCTTCCACAGGGTCTCCGGTTCTACCAGATCGCTTTTGTTGACGATGATGAGATCAGCGGTGGTGATCTGCTTGCGCAGGGTGCGGACGAGCTGCTTGTCGGACGAGAAGCGGCTGCTGTACTCCAGTGCATTCTCGGCATCCAGCAGCGTAATGGCGTGGTGCAGCTGCAGCCGGTCTGCCAGCGCCGGCGCCAGCAGCGACTTCGCGATCTCGTCCGGGTCAGCTACCCCTGTAAGCTCGATGTAGATGATATCCGGGCGGCGTACCAGCAGGGCGGTCAGGCTGCGCGGCAGCTCCTCCTTGCGGCTGCAGCAGATGCAGCCGTCCAGCAGCTTTTCCACACTTGTGCCGGTACTCTCCTGCAGGATATAGCCGTCCACATCTTTTGCGCCCAGCTCATTCATGATGACCCCCGGGTTCAGCCCTCTCCGCTTGCTCTCCTTCAGCAGACTCAGCAGCAGGGTTGTCTTTCCGCTCCCCAGAAATCCGCTTAATATAATCACAGGTATCTTCATGGCTCACTCTCCCGCTCCAATAGTACCGTCCCCATAAGAAGGCGGCCAAGCCGCTTCCGCTTGTAATTCCATCTATACGTCAAGCTTATTCAGGAAAGAACACTAATCTAAGAGAGCCCAAATGTTCCTGGACAGCTGTTGACAGCGGAGGGCGGGAGCGTGTAGAATGTGTAAATCGTAATAATTACGATTAAACAGAAGGGAGCTTGATTGAAATGAGAGTAATCGTTACTTTGGCCTGTACGGAGACGGGCGACCGCAACTATACCACCACGAAGAATAAAAGAACGACACCGGAACGCCTGGAGATGAGAAAATATTGCCCGCGCCTGAAGCGTGTCACACTGCACCGGGAGACCCGCTAAGCTGCGGAAATCACTTTAACTCATCGCTGGCTGAGGGTTTGCATTGCCCCGATTAGAGTGCAAGGGGGAGGCTTGATTGCAGTCTGTACAACTAAATCGCCGGATGTGCCGCCGAATCTCTGTTTAACTGTAGTTCGTGCATTTAAAATGCCTCTATACCTGGATTTTCGCCCATTAGGGCTAATCTAGTTGTACAAAATACAGTTAGAAGAGGAAAGCCTTCCGTTTCACTGTTTTTAGTTGCACAGAATACACTTATCTCTGGTGGTTCGCTATGAACAGAATGCCTTTTTGAAAATATAATCTACAAGGAGAATACAATGGATAAAATTCCTGTAACAGTGCTAAGCGGATATCTTGGCTCCGGCAAGACTACACTGCTCAATCATATTTTGCATAACCGTGAGGGCCTGAAGGTAGCTGTTATCGTCAATGATATGAGTGAAGTGAATGTGGATGCGAATCTGGTGAAATCCGGCAGCAGCCTCTCCCGCACCGAGGAGAAGCTGGTCGAGATGTCCAATGGCTGCATCTGCTGCACCCTCCGCGATGACCTGCTGCGCGAAGTGAATCATCTCGCCTCGGAGGGGCGCTTCGATTACATTCTGATCGAATCCTCCGGGATCAGCGAGCCGGTCCCGGTGGCCCAGACCTTCACTTACCCGAACCCGGAGCTGGATATCGATCTAACGGAGCTGGCCCGGCTGGACACGATGGTTACGGTGGTCGATGCCAACCGCTTCTGGCAGGATTTCGCCTCGGGCGACAGTCTGCTGGACCGCAATATGACGGCGGGCGAAGGCGACTTCCGGGATATCGTCGATCTGCTGATCGATCAGATCGAGACCTGTGATGTGCTGCTGCTCAACAAGTGCGATCTGGTGGAGGAGGCAGAGCTGAACAAGCTGGAGGCGGTTCTGCGCAGACTTCAGCCGCGCGCGAAGATCATCCGTACGGTGAACGCACAAGTGGAGCTATCCGAGATTCTGAATACCGGATTATTCGATTTCGAACAGACCAGTCAGTCGTCCGGCTGGATCGCTGAGCTTGCCAAGGAGGAGCACACACCGGAGACTGAGGAATACGGCATCACCTCCTTCGTTTACCGCCGGAGAACGCCGTTCCATCCGCAGCGGCTGAGCTTCTTCTTCAGTAACTGGCCATCCGAGGTCGTCCGGGCGAAGGGATTAGTCTGGCTGGCCGCCAGTGGTGATCTGGCAGCCACCATCAGCCAGGCAGGGCCGTCGATCCAGTTCGGTCCCGCCGGTTATTGGCTGGCTACCCTGCCGGAGGAGCAGCAGCAGGAGGTGCTGGCTGCGGAACCGGATGTGCTGGCGAAGTGGGACGAGCAGTGGGGAGACCGGCTGAATGAGATCGTCTTCATCGGAGTCCAGATGAACCGTGAGGATATCGAAGCCCGCCTGGACCGCTGCCTGCTGACCGCAGAGGAGATGAACCAGGACTGGACGGCATTCAACAACCCGCTTCCTTGGCATGTAGAGGAGTTGCTTGCGGCGGGGCAGGAATAACTTCTTCTGTAAATGATAGTCTGGAAAGCCGGAATCCTTTCTGCGGATTCCGGCTTTGTGCTGTATAGGGATTAGGCGCTACGAAGGCACGTGAGACAAGTGCGAATGTATGCGGAAAACCGAACACATTGTGTATTGCGAGGGCTGGTGGGCCGAATGTATGCGGAAAACCGAACACATTGTGCTAGTGCGAGGGCTAGTGGGCCGAATGTATGCGGAAAACCGAACACATTGTGCTGTACGAGGGCTAGTGGGCCGAATGTATGCGGAAAACCGAACACAATTTGTATTGCGGGGGTAAGTGGGGCATTGATGCTAGCACGGGTGGACATAGACCGAGTCGGTGCGATCCCAATGGCTTGAATTTCGATGTTTTGTCGCACGCTGGCTTGGCCCGAATAAAGTTAATCAGTGCGATTACGATTAATTTGTTGTTTTGGGTTTACAAATCGTAATGATTACGATAATATCAATGAAGTTGAAACATAATCGTAAATATTACGAATAATAATCAATACTTAGGTTGTTTAATCCGTGGAACATGCTTGGTCCAAATTAATAAGTGCCCAACAGCAGACGGAGCAGTAACTACGGCAGTAGCCATAGGATCACGCACGGAATCAGGCACGGAATCATTACGGCACGCCACAGCGGGCCGAATAGAAAGGGGGAGGAGCGATGATTTTGTCATCCATCAGGGATGTGGTGTTCGGTTACGGGGATGAGCCGGTCATTGACCGCTTGTCACTGGATCTGGAGGCCGGACAGTTCATTGGAATTACCGGACCAAACGGGGCAGCGAAGACCACGCTGCTGAAGCTGATGTTGGGCCTGCTGAAGCCCTGGAGCGGAACGGTTACTCTGAACCGGGAAATTACCGGAGGAGGCAAGCTTACGATCGGGTATGTGCCGCAGCAGGTAGCCTCCTTCAATGCCGGATTTCCGAGCAAGGTGATTGAGCTGGTCCGTTCCGGCTGTTATTCAGGGCTGGGGTTGTTCCGCCGCTTCACTAAGGAACAGGAAGCGCTTGTCGAGAGCAGCCTGCGGCAGGTGGAGATGTGGGAGTACCGTAACCGGAGAATCGGCGAGCTGTCCGGCGGGCAGAAGCAGCGGATCTGCATAGCCCGCGCACTGGCCCAGCAGCCGCAGGTGCTGGTGCTGGATGAGCCGGTAACGGGGATGGATGCTGCCAGCCGCACCGGGTTCTATGAGCTGATGCGGCATTATGTCAGCCGGCATGGCCGGACCGTCATCATGGTTACACATGGCCTGGAAGAGACGAGTTCCTATCTGGATACCGTGATTACGCTGGAACGCAAGGAGCAGGAGGGCTGGACATGCTTGGTTACGAATTCATGCAACGCGCATTTTGGGCAGGAGGCCTGATCGGGCTGATCGGACCCTTACTGGGAGTCTACCTGATGCTCCGCAGGCAGGTGCTGATGGCCGATACGCTGTCTCATGTCTCCCTTGCCGGAGTAGCACTGGGTTCCGTACTGGGATGGAATCCTGCTCTGAGCGGCTTCGCTGTAGCTATAGCAGGAGGGCTGATTATTGAACAGCTGCGCCGCTCTTACCGTACCTACAGCGAGCTTCCGGTTGCTATTATTATGACCTCCGGTCTGGCGCTGGCCGTCGTGCTGATGAGCCTGAAGCAGAATTTGACCAAAAGCTTCAGTTCCTATCTGTTCGGTTCCATCGTTGCCGTAAGTGATACTCAGCTTAAACTGATCGCCGTGGTGGCTGCAGCCGGTCTTCTCTATTTCATCATTCTGCGCCGCCCATTGTACAGCCTAACCTTCGACGAAGAGACGGCCGCTATCAGTGGTGTCCGTACCGGGTGGTTGTCCTTCTCGTTCGCCGTCCTAACCGGCATGACCGTTGCCGCAGCTATGCCGGTGGTGGGTGTGCTGCTCGTATCCGCTCTGATTGTGCTGCCCGCTTCTATAGCGCTGCGGATTGCATCGGGCTTCACGGCAGCCATAATGATCTCCGTCAGTGTGGGGCTGACCGGTGTGTTCAGCGGGCTTACAGCCTCCTACTATATCAACACGCCTCCAGGAGGCACGATTGCACTCATTCTGCTGGTATTTCTGCTGATAGCCATTGCAGTACAGAAGCTGATCAGGCTGCGCAGCCGCAGCCAGTATTCATCTCAAGCCAATGAAGAAAAGGGGTCTCACAACATATGTTGAAATTCAAATCCATAGCAATATCCAATTCGAGCGCACAGTCCACATTCAGAATCCGTCAGCTTGCCGCCTTGTCCCTGACCGCCATGCTATTGATCTCCGGCTGCGGCAACAACACTGCGACGAAAGCCGCTTCAACCAGCAGTCCGGCGGCTTCACCATCGGCTGCGGCCGAAGCTTCATCTGTACCCGCAGCGGATAAATTGAACATTAAGGTTAGCTTTTACCCGATGTACGAATTCACGAAAAGCATTACCGGCGACCTTGCCAATGTGGAGGTGCTGGTCCCGCCCGGGGTCGAGCCGCATGACTGGGAACCGACTGCTAAGGATATGGCTGATATTTCGGATGCAGATGTGCTTGTCTATAATGGCGCAGGCATGGAGGGCTGGGCGCAGCAGATTGTGGACGGTGCTGCCGGAAGTGATCTGATTACGATAGAAGCGAGTAAAGGACTCCAGATTATTGAAGGAACAGAGCACGAACATGAACATGAACACGAACACGAACACAGCCATGAAGAGGAAGCTGCGGCTGAAGCAGACCACGATCACGGCCATGACCATCAACATGATGAGTCCGCAACTGAAGGAAGCGGTCACGACCATTCCCATAATGATACAGCTGTCAGTGAAGCAGACCATGACCACGACCACGGCGGGCTTGATCCTCATGTATGGCTGGACCCGGTGATGGCTATCCGGGAGGTTCAGGCCATTGAAGCTGCACTCTCCGCAGCTTTTCCAGGGAATGCAGCCGCCTTCCACGCGAACAGCGATGCTTATATCGCCAAGCTGGAGAAGCTGGATCAGGATTTCAGAGCCGGGCTTCAGAATACGAAGCGCAAGGACTTTATTACGCAGCATGCCGCTTTTGGTTATCTGGCACAGCAATATGGCTTGACACAGGTGCCGATTGCGGGGCTGTCGCCGGAGCAGGAGCCGTCTGCTGCACAGATGGCCAAGATTGTGGAGTTCGCCAAGGCGAATAAGGTGACTACGATCTTTTTTGAAACCTTGGTCTCCTCCAGTGTCGCTGATACTATTGCCCAGGAAATAGGAGCCAAGACTGCCGTGCTGAATCCAATCGAAGGATTAACAGAGGAAGACGTTGCCCATAATCTGGATTACCTGAGTCTGATGCGGCAGAATCTTGAAGCGCTGATCCAGGCGCTGAACGAATAAGAACGAAGGAGTGATCTATAGTGGCCAAGAAGTCAAAGGTTGTGAAGGAACAGAAGCGGCAGGAGCTGGTGGCGAAGTACGCTGACAAGCGCAGAGAGCTGAAGGCGGCGGGCGATGTGATGGCACTGCAGAAGCTGCCCAGGGATTCCTCAGCCACCCGTCAAAAAAACAGATGCAGCGTGTCCGGCAGACCGCGCGGCTATCTGAGTACATTCAAGATATCCCGTATCGTCTTCCGGGAGCTGGCACACAAGGGACAAATTCCAGGCGTTACCAAGTCCAGCTGGTAGGCTGTTAACTTCATAGATGCTATAACGGCAAGACGGCTGATCTCTCTGTGTTACAGGAGCCAGCCGTTTTGCTGTGTCCATAGACTTTGCCGGATCTGGCAGAGTGGACTATGATAGAGAAGAGGGACAGCTATATAGATACATAATCTCAACAGGAAAGAAGGAGCTGCATGACTGAGTATTGGAGTAAAAGATTTGCGCAGGAGGGGATGATCTGGGGGAGTGAGCCAAGCCCGTCGGCAGAATGGGCGAAACGGAAATTCCAGGAGGCAGGTGTCTCCTCCGTGCTTGTTCCGGGTGCCGGGTATGGGCGGAATACCAAAGTATTCTCTGCTGATTTTAAAGTATACGGCATAGAATTAAGTGAACCGGCGCTTGAGCTGGCAGCAGCATGGGACCCGGGAACTAGCTTTATTGCAGGCTCGGCGCTGGAGCCGCAGCTTAGGCAGTCTGTAGATGCCGTATACTGCTATGATGTTCTGCATTTATTCCTCGCCGGGGACCGCCGCAGGCTGATTGAAGCGAGTCTCCGTCAGGTCAGGACTGGAGGACTGCTCTACTTCACCAGCTTCTCCGACGAAGATCCCCATAACGGCTGCGGGAGAGAGCTGGAGCCGGGCACCTTTGAATATAAAGAGGATAAATATGCCCACTTCTTCAGCGATGCCGATTTGCGGGAGCATTTTGCCGGGACGGAGATTCTGGAGACAGGTTCATTTACCGAGTCGTTGCAGAACCCGCAGGGCGGGACTCATGAATACATACTAAGAACGATCCTTGCGCTCAAACGGTAACTGCCATCTGCGAAAGTAACGTCAACATGGCCCCTCCCTGCGGCGAGAAGGACCCTACTGTGAACCTGATGCTGTGCGTGCTCCCACTTCTTCCTGCGGCTTCCTATTAATGAAGGTTAATGCAGCTCGCAGTCGGCGAACAGGATATGCCGCGGAATGCGGAAGAAATTCTCGGCCTTCTCCTGCAGGGCCAGGGTAGGCAGATGGCAGTGGTGCAGCCACTTGCGGAAGGTGCCGGGATGGACGCCGATCCAGATGCTGACATCGGTTACCGAGAAATCATACACCATGCAGAGCCCGGTCAGAATCGCGTTATGCTGCGGTGAATGGGCGAGCGTTCTTTTCATGAAACGGGATGGGGTCGGCTGGCACACAATCGGACTTTGCCGCAGAAGAGCTTCATTGAACAGGATATGGGGCGGATAGCCTAAATGGCGGCAGACCTTGTCCAGATTGGTTCTGGAGGGAATGCGTCCTTCATATACCCATGCGCTTACGCTGCGTGAGGAGACGGAGAGCTCTTCTGCGAGACGGGAGAGCTTCATGTCCTTGGCCATCAGGATGGCCAGCAGAACGCGGTTGCGGATCTGGCTGCGTTTGGGGCGGCGAAATCTTTTGACCCGTACGCCTTGTCCAAGATATTTGCGGTTGATCAGAGACCAGGCCTGAATTTTATGTGTTTCTTGCTGATTTTTAGCCATAATACCTCCGGGTGTACTGATTTAATGAAGTGACGGATCATCTAGTTTAGCTGTTATGACTTTACCATTTCATCACGGCATTCGTCCAGAGTGCAAAGCTCCTGTTTTGGTCATGAACCAAGATTGTTTCAGTAATGCTGCAGTTTATGATATATTTTGAGTAATCAATTTCACATTAATCAGGCTGGGAGCGGGATAGATGATCAAGCATATTGTTTTCTTCAAATTAAAGGACCGGTCCCCGGACAAGGTCGCAGAGACTGTTGCAGTCCTCCGTAATATGGAAGGAAGAATTCCGCAGCTGCTGTCCATTGAAGTCGGGGCCGATCTGATTCACTCGGAGCGTTCGTTCGATATCGCCCTGGTCACGGTTGTTGCCTCGATGGAGGATCTGCAGGCGTATCAGGTGCACCCGGCTCACAAGGAAGTCATTGCCCATATCAACGAGGTCAAGGAGCTGTCGGTAGCGGTCGATTACGAGATCTGAGACTGCACGACTTGCAAGGCTGGAACCCATTAAGCACGGAAAGCGGTGAGCGGAATGCGTGAGCTTGAGTATCCGATGGAAGCATTGACGTATCTGATTGTTTTTATGGCGGCGTGTGTCGTGATGGTGTTCTGGCTGAAGCGCCGGGGCAGGCGGGGGAAATAACGGCAGTTCATGTTAAGGAAGGTCACTAAATACCGCAGGGTGGAGGGTCAGCTGTGTATTATGTCAACCGGAAGCAAATAGAAGTTATTCTTGAACAGATCCCTGATCTTAATGAAGGTCTAGCACATGCAGCTTCTTCCTGGGACGGCAGTACGCTGCTGGGTCTGGTGCAGGAACGGTGCTTACATCTGGCCGTTGAAGTCGTGACGGATGTGGGCAGCTGTCTGATTGACGGGTTCATTATGCGTGATGCCGGAAGCTACGAGGATATTATATCTATTATCCATGAGGAAAAGGTACTGGGAGACAGCGGGATCTACGAGGATCTGACTTCGCTTGTAGCCTTGCGTAAGCCGCTGGTTCAGGATTATTTCGTATGGGAACGCAGAGAGCTGCACCCCATGACCCGGACGCTGCCGGATATTCTGGAGAAGTTCGCCTGCGAGGTGCGCAGGTATCTGGATCAGGAGCTGGGCAGCGGGGTCACGGGTTAGCTGAGCCGGGGCTGTGTGCATACAGACAGAAAGGAGGTCCTTTATGGCGAAGAAAGGTCAGGAGAGCGGTTCAACCCGGCGGATGATTATGACGCTGCTGAAGATGAGAGGTCCACTGACGATCAGCGCTCTTGCCGAGGAATTGGGAATTACCGAGATGGGTGTCCGCCGCCATGTGCTTCAGCTGGAGCAGGAGTCGCTTGCCAAGACCAAGGTTGTGCGCCAGGCCATGGGACGTCCGATGCATGTATATTCGCTTACCGAGCGGGCGGAGGATCATTTTCCCAAAAGCTATCACAATCTGGCGCTGGAGCTGCTGCGGGAGCTGGACCACGGGAGCGGGGCGGATGCGGTCAATATACTGTTTGAAGGCCGCAAGCGGCGGATGCTTGCCCAGTACAGTTCGATGATGAAGAGCCGTGATCTGGAGGAGCGGGTGGCGGAGCTGTCAACCATTCAGAATGCCGGGGGCTATATGGCGGAGTGGAGCAAGGAAGAGGACGGCTCATACACACTGAGGGAGTATAATTGTCCCATTCGTCAGGTGGCTACCCAGTACCGCAAGGCCTGCCAGTGTGAGCAGCATTTGTTCGAGGAGCTGCTGGAAGCGAAGGTGACACGCAGTGAGTGTATGGCGGAAGGCGGCCAATGCTGCCGGTATGCAATCACGCCGAACCCCGAGCAGAAAACTTCCGAAATCAAGGGCTGAACAGTCACAGGACATCCTCTCTATGCTTATGATATAGCAGAAATAGGCGATCGCCCGGGTGGCCGGGCAGAGGCACTTAGAAACCAAAGGAGAGATTGATGATGAAAAAAGATAACAGAAGCTTGCTCTGGGGCGTACTCGCCGGCAGTATTGTGGGATCGGTGACAGCGCTGCTGTTCGCTCCTAAGCCGGGTAAGGAGCTGCGCAAGGATATTGCCGAAGGCACAACGGAAGCTGTGGATAAGGTTCAGGTTATTGCCGGCCAGGCCGGCGAGAAAACCACAGAGATCTACGGTAAGGCCAAAGAAGCTGTAGTCTCGGTGGTAAGCGAAGTCAAGGAATGGAGCAAATCCGTCAAGGATGCGGTGGAAGAAGCAGATGTAGCTACTGTAAGCGGCATTGCGGAGCAGGCTGTGGAAGTTACCGATGCAGTGGAAGCCGTGCGTGACGAGGTGGCTGCATATGAGGCTGCTGAAGAAGCGGCAGTGGTGGAGGCTGAGATCGAAGCTGTGACCGGTACAGATGCTGCTGTAGCGGAAGCTATCGAGGATGGAAAAACCGCAGGGAAGCTGTCCTAAGCTTGATATAAAAGGTATGGAGCCGTTTTCCGCTGCACAGGCGGGAGGCGGCTTTTGCATGTGGCGGCATGCTTCGGGTGGGTCTGCATTATGGCTCCGCTTTTCTTCCCTACTTGAACTGAACCGTCAAATGGGGTAATATCTGCAATTGGGGCTGAAATCCTGGTACACATTATTCCAGCCTTACATAAGCTACACAAAACGAGTTAAAGGATGCGGTGTGTTCGTGCAGCAGGCAATAGCAATATTAGACTCAGGCGTTGGAGGATTGACCGTAGTCAAGGAAGTGATGCGACAGCTCCCCCGGGAGAAAATCATCTATTTCGGCGACACGGCAAGAGCCCCGTACGGACCCCGTTCCACTGAGGAAGTGAAATTGTTCACTGAACAGATCGTGGACTATTTAATTCAATTTAATCCTAAAATGATCGTCATTGCTTGCAATACAGCAACGGCAGCAGCGCTTGATTATATCTCCGCCAAGGTAGCCATTCCTGTGATCGGAGTCATTCACCCCGGTGCCCGCGCCGCCATCAGCGCATCCAAGAGCGGACAGGTCGGCGTGATCGGCACCATCGGCACGATTACAAGCGGTGCCTATACGGCGGCGCTGAAGCAGTTGTCTCCCTTTGTTCAGGTGGTCAGCCAAGCCTGCCCGGCGCTTGTGCCCTACGTAGAGCAGGGGTTATTCCGCTCGGAGGAGAGCCATCTGGCGGTGGCCGAATCACTGAACGGCATCAAGTACGAGCCGATCGATACGCTGATTCTCGGCTGCACCCATTATCCGTTTCTGGTGGAGCCAATCGGCAGGGTGATGGGACCCGGCGTCAAGCTGATCAGCTCGGCGGATGAGACGGCGCGGGAGATCAGCACCATCCTCTACGATAAAGGCCAGCTGGCGCGCGGGGATGAGAGTCCGATTCACCAGTTCTTCTGCAGCGGAGATGCGGAAATCTTCCAGCGGATTGCCCGGGACTGGCTGGGCGAGCAGATCAGCAGGACGCCGGTAGTATGGCAAGTATCTACTCTGTAGGATGAGAGCATTGCAGCGGCGAACTGAATAGGGACAAACCTCCAAGTTGCTACATTTCCACATGACCCGCTGCTGGTGCTCATATACTAGGCATGAGGGCCGGGTCCCACATGTCATCACGGAGGATGTTAGGGACGCCGGCACAAGAGGGCCGGGAGGATGAGACCTATGCAGCAATACATTGCCCGCAGGGGAGATACTGTAAGCCGTATCGCCGCAAGACACGGATTGACACCGGAGCATGTCATACAGGGGAATCCATGGGCTGGCAGCCAGCCGTATTTATATCCGGGGCAGGTGCTGTTCCTGCCGTCTGCCCCGCGCAAGCGGTATGCGGTGCAGGCGGGGGACGATGCGCAGAGCATCGCGTCCTTGTTCGGGGTTGGCATAGATGAGCTGGAGATGCTGAATCCCGGGGTAAGCTCGGGACGTATCTGCCTGCCGGGCAAGGTGCTGGTGATTCCGGCGGCCACCCGGGGGACAGAGGTTTATCTGCACGGGGAATACGGACCGGCTGAGATAGAGGCGGATGCTGCAAGACTTGCGGACCGCTATTCTTTTGTCAGCAGCGAGGTTATAGGCTACAGTGTGCTCGGCAAGCCGCTCCGTCTGCTGCGGATCGGCAGCGGCCCGCGCCACCTGCATGTGAATGCCGCGCTGCATGCCAACGAATGGTTGACGTCCCCGTGTCTGATGAGCTTTCTTGAAGAATATGCGGCTGCTTATGAATCAGGTGCGGACTGGCACGGGCGTCAGCCTGCGGACTGGCACCGGGACTGGACGCTCTGGGCCGTGCCGATGGCGAATCCCGACGGTGTCGAGCTGGTGCAGGAAGGGGCGATGCCGGACCATCCTCATTATGCAGAGCTGATGAGGTGGAACTGCGGCAGGCGCAGCTTCCGGCACTGGAAGGCGAACATCCGCGGTGTCGATCTTGGAGACCAGTTCCCCGCACACTGGGAGGAGGAACGCGACCGGCGGCAGGTGCCCGGCCCGGCGCCGCGCGATTACAGCGGCCCGGCGCCGCTCAGTGAGCCGGAGGCGGCGGCACTGGCGGCGCTGGCCGAGCGGGTTCCGGGCGATGCCGCCGTATCCCTGCACAGCCAGGGGGCAGAGATCTACTGGAACTACCGGGGCTATGAGCCGCCGGAGAGTAAGCAGTGGGCAGCGGCGCTTGCGGCGGTGAGCGGCTACAGGGCAGTGGAGCTGACCGGCAGCGACGCCGGCTACAAGGACTGGTTCATCGAGCGCTTCCGCAAGCCGGGCTTCACCGTCGAGCTGGGAGTGGGCAAGAATCCGCTGCCCGTGGTTGATTTTGAGGATATGGCGCTGGACACCGGCCTGATTCTAAGTGCGATTCTGTCGAATTTGAAATAAAAATGAAACAATCTCTGCAAATTTGCGTAAGATAACAGCAAAGGGCACGGCCGCAATCCTGACCAAATGATGCTTTGCGGCTGTATCCTTTTTTGGCGTGGGGATGAAGAGCATAAGTGCCCCTGATTTCAGCAAAAGTTGGCTGGGTGAGCCAATGAGGTGCAAAAGTGCCCCTGATTCGCAGGATGCTGCCACTGCCACCAGTCACCACATACCTGACCTAAGAAACTGTTCTTTCATAGAGTTGGAGGGAGACCTCCTACTTCTGTAAGAATGGTTTCTTTAGTATGCTAACGCCTATCTGCGCTTGTTAGCGCAGGCGCTTAGGGCTGAAAATGAGAGTCAAAATAATACACATTAACGCGTATGAAAGCTATACCGTATCCGCCAAAGTCTCTTGCTAAAATTAGCGTATAGAAGAGCGGCGGAGGGCTTCACGGAAAGAGGACTACCCGCCGGGAAAGTGAGAGCCAAATGGAGAATGATACGTATACGCTGAAAAGTAAACCAATCCCACTGAACGCCTCCTACGACGTAATTGTAGTCGGAGGCGGGCCGGCGGGCTGCACCGCCGCAGCGGCGGCGGCCAGGGAAGGGGCGCGGACACTGCTGGTCGAAGCGACCGGGAGCCTTGGAGGAATGGGAACCTCCGGCCTGGTACCGGCCTGGTGCCCATTCTCGGACAAAGAGAAGATGGTCTACCGTGGTCTCGCGGCCAAGGTGTTCAATACCTTAAAGGCTCAAATGCCGCATGTGCCGGAGGATGCGATGGACTGGGTGCCGATCGAACCGGAGAAGCTGAGGCGGGTCTATGACGATCTCGTAACGGAGTCGGGTGCCCACATCCTGTTCCTGACCTCGCTTGCGGATGTGGATAGAGACGACCACGGCAACATCACCACACTCCTCCTTCTCAATAAAAGCGGCCTGCAGGCCTTCCGGGCAGCCGTGTATATCGATTGCACAGGAGATGGCGATGTTGCTGCATGGGCAGGTGCCGAGTACCAAATGGGGGACGAAGCGACCGGCGAGCTTCAGCCCGCGACCCATTGCTTCATACTTGGCAACGTGGATGATTATGCTTATGTGAATGGGCCGAAGCTCCATGCGGAGAACCCGCACAGCCCGATCCATGAGGTGGTCCGCTCAGGAGAATATCCGGGCATTCCGGATACGCATCTGTGCAACAATATGGTAGCTCCGCGTGCCGTAGGCTTCAATGCCGGACATCTCTGGGGAATTGACAACACGAATGCCTTCTCCGTATCCGGGGCGCTGGTAGAGGGACGCAAGATGGCGGCCGCCTACCGGGACATGCTTGCCGCTGTACACCCTGCGGCCTTCGGCAATGCGGTAGTGATGAGCACAGGCACACTGATCGGCACGCGGGAATCCCGGCGGATTACCGGCGATTATGTCCTGACTGCGGAGGATTACATCTCCCGCAGAAGCTTCGATGATGAGATCTGCCGCAACAGCTACTTCATTGATGTGCATGGCACACAGAAGGAGCAGCAGAGCGGCGCCGGATCCAGCCAGTCCATCACGCTCTACGGGCCTGGTGAATCGCACGGCATTCCGTACCGCTGCCTTACGCCGCGCGGACTGCGCAACGTTCTGGTCGCCGGACGGTCTATCTCCTGTGACCGCAGGGTGCTCGGCAGCGTGCGTGTGATGCCGGTCTGCCTGGCAATGGGCGAAGCTGCCGGACTTGCTGCGGCACTGGCTGCCGCTCAGACCGGAGGCGATGTCCATGCCGTAGATGTCCCCCTCCTTCGCGCCCGTCTCCGGGAAGAAGGCGGCTATCTGCCGGACAACCAAGCTGAAACTGCAAGGGAGAGATTGCAATGAGTGAATCTGCGATTACCCGGAAGACAGCCGGGACTGAGCCCAAAACCTATTGGACGCGCAAGAGACGGGAGCAGCTCGCCGGATGGCTGTTCATTGCGCCGGAGGTCATCGGGATGCTGGTCATCGCAGTGTTCCCGCTGCTGTTCAGCCTGTTCCTCAGTCTGACGGAGTGGAACCTGGTCGGCGGCTTGTCGGCGATTAACTTTGTCGGTCTTGATAACTTTATCGAGCTGTTCAGGGACAACCGCTTCCTGCTGGCCCTGAAGAATAATGTGCTGTTCACGGTCGGCACAGTGCCGGTCACGATGCTGCTGGGAGTAGTTCTCTCGGCGCTGATTCATAAGAAGCTGTATGCCAAGACCTTTTTCAAGGTAGCCTTCTTTGTACCTTATATCTGTTCCACGGTAGCCATCGCCGCAGTCTGGCAAGCGCTCTATCATCCGTCCAAGGGGCCGGTCAATCAGATTCTGATGCAGCTTGGAGTATCCGAACCGCCGCGCTGGCTGGTCGATACCAGCTTCTCGCTGATTGCGATTATGATTATCTATGTCTGGCAGCTGCTGGGCTACCAGATGATTATATTCCTGGCGGGGATGACGAATATTCCCGAGGAGCTGTATGAGGCGGCGACGATAGACGGAGCGAGCGGGATCGGACAGTTCCGGCGGATTACGCTGCCGCTGCTGGGGCCGACCACCTTTTTCCTGGCGATAACGAGCACGATCTCTTCCTTCAAAATCTTCGACATGATCAAGTTCCTGACCGGCGGCGGGCCCAACTATTCCAGTACCGTTATCGTCTACCAGATCTATGAAGAAGGATTCGAGCGCTTCAAAATGGGCTACGCCTCAGCGATGTCCTGGGTGCTGTTCCTGATCATTATGCTGGTGACCTCCATTACCTGGATAACCCAGAACCGTAAGGTCCATTACTAGTCCAAGGCGAAAGGAACGAAAGGCAATGACAATGAAAAAACTTAAGCCCGGCAATCTGATCTTCACGGTCCTGTTCGCCCTGTGCTCGGTATTCTTCCTGATGCCGCTGGTCTGGATGCTGTCGGCTGCCTCCAAGACGGAGAAAGAGGTCTGGACCTTCCCGATTCAGTGGATTCCCACCGACTGGAATCTGGTCGCCAACTTCAAGGCCGTATGGATGGGCGATGTGGCGTTTGGATTATTCTATATGAACTCGCTCAAAATCGCCCTGATCTCCACCCTGGCGACAATCGTTATCTCGGCCATGGCCGGTTATGCGCTCGCCAAGCTGGATTTCAAGGGCAGAGCGCTGATCTTCACCCTGATGCTGGCGTTCATGATGATTCCCGAGCAGGCCACGCTTGTTCCGCGCTATATTATGATTAAGGAGCTGGGCCTCTATGACTCCCATGCCGCGCTGATCCTGATGGGGATGTTCTCCAGCTACTTCACCTTTCTACTGCGCCAGTTCATGATCGGCATTCATAATGATATGCTGGAAGCGGCGGAGCTGGACGGCGCCGGGTTCTTACGCATCTTCTGGAGTGTCGTGCTTCCGCTGAGCCGCCCGATTCTGGCGACCGTAGGGATTATCAAGTTCATCTGGACCTGGAATGATTACCAGGGGCCGCTGATTATGCTGAATTCGACCAAGCTGTATACGATTCCGCTGGGGATGCAATTTTTCAAGGAGGAATTCGGTACACAGATCTCCGTCATGATGATGGCCTCCGTGGCCGCGATTCTGCCGCTGCTGGTGCTGTTCCTGATCCTCCAGAAGCAGGTCATTAACGGGATTGCCATCGGAGGAGTCAAAGGGTAAAGGTCAAAAAAGTGTACGCGCACACCGCATAGCTGTACACGGTGTGCGCAAAGCTTAGATTGTATAATGAGCCTGCAGACAACAAATCAAGGGGGAATTGCTTTGAAAAAACTACCATTAATGCTTGCCAGTATGCTCCTCATGCTCTCCGTCACCGCCTGCGGCGGGAATGGGGGCAACACCTCAGCAGCAACCGATGCACCGGCCTCGGCTGATCCGTCTGCCGGAACCACCGGCACAGCCCAGCCTGCAGGTAAAGCTAAGATCAAATTCTACACCTTCAAGGCCGATAAGCCGGAAGAGCCCATCTACCAGGCCGTTCAGGCGTATAACGAAGCTCAGGATAAAGTGGAAGTGGAGTATGAATCTCTGGTCCAGAATAGCGACAGCACAGATTTCATGAAGAAGCTGGATATTCTGGTCGCAGGCGGCGAAGTGGTCGATGTGTTCATGACCGGGAACGAGGATGAGCTGCTGGAGCGTGCGTCGCGGGGAGTTGTGGAACCGCTTAATTCTTTTTTTGAACAGGAGAAAATCACTCCCGAGGATGAATATTCCAAGCTGCTGAAGCTGGAGGATAAGGTATACGGCATTCTGCCCAGCTCGACGCAGTGGCTGACAGTCTTCAACAAGGATCATCTGGAGGCTGCAGGGCTGTCCCTGCCTGAGATGGGCTGGACCTGGGATGATTTCCGCGATTATGCCAAGAAGCTGACGACACCCGAGCACTTCGGAACGTACTTCCACACTTGGGGAGAATATCCGAACATTATCGCATACACCGAGAAGCCGCATCCGCAGCTTAGCGCAGACTTGAAGCCGATTTTTGACGATCCGTCCTTCGAATACTTCTTCAACCTCCGCCGCACGATGGAGAAGGAAGATAAGAGCGCTGAGCCGTATGCCGATGTGCTGGCCTCGAACTATCATGTGCTGCAGCAGTTTTTTGCCGGAAATGCCAGTATGCTGGCTGTGCCAAGCTATGCTGTCCGGGCAGCGCTGAACCTGGAGAAATTCCCGCATGAATTCCAGAGCATGTACGCCCCGCTGCCGCGTTCGGTGGACAGTAAGGAACTGGGCATGACGAATATCTCCGGCGGCGGCCTGGCCATGGGCGCGAAATCAGCGAATAAGGAAGCCTCGTATGACTTCATCCGCTGGATGTCCAAGGAAGCCTACAAGTTCACCAAGGAGATTCCTTCGTTCAAGGGCGTGGACGGGGCGGAGCTGATCAATAGCTTTTTCGGGGAAAATACAGATCTGATCGATACCGCCTCCCTCTCCAAGACGCTGTTCGATCCGAATATTAAAATGCCGGACACCTTCAGCGTGCCCTACGGCAGCGAACTGAAAGCGATTGTGGAGAACGGCTTCGCCAGCTTCATCCTGGATAACCGCAGCTTCGATGAGGTCAAGAGTGAGATGACAGCGGAAGTCGAGAAGGTAGTTTCTGCCAATCAGAAATAACGGATGAAGTGCAAAGGCAGCAGTGATTATGGATTATAATAGGGACGTTGAAGCTTTGATTACAGTGCGGGGTGGAATTCTTATGAAATGGTTAAGCCGTTTTTCCTTCCATCGCAGACTGCAATACACGTTCCTGATCCTGATCCTGCTGCCTTTTGTTGTCGTTACCTTCTGGTCGTATACCTCTGTGCGGGAGAATGTGAGTGAGAAGATCGCCCGTTCGAATGAGGAGACCCTGAAGGTAATCGGCAGTCAAATGGAAAAAACGGTGGACAGCATCTCGTTTGTCTCGGTGTATTTCTCTGAGGCTTATGATCCGGCCGTGCTGGAGAGTCTGCGTTATCTCAAAAATACGGGAAGCTTCGGTAATTACGGAGTGTATACCCATTACAACAAGCTCAAGACTACGGCCAATATCCTGTCGGTGCAGTCGCTGGATGCTGATCTGCAGATCATGCTGGTCAACCGGGAGAACCGGATACTGATCGGCAACCAGAATATTCCGGTGTTCTCTGTGCTGCCTGAGAATCTTCTTAAGGAGAGCAGCAGGCTGGATGAGCGGGAAAAAGTGTCGCTGCAATGGTTCCCCTACGGCGGCACCCCCGCTGCACCGGATTATTATTATGCGGTACGCTTCATTACCGACCCGCTGAACCAGGACAAGCTGGCCACGCTGTACGTGGGCATTCCGAGCCACTACTTCCGCAGCCTGCTCGATACGGGCAATGCGGTAAGCAGACTTGCGCTGGTTGACCAGAAAGGGAGAAGCATTGCCATCACCGGAGAAGCGGCTAATGCGGATGAGGGCCCGCTGCTGGTCAGTGAGGTCCGTATTCCCAAGGTGGGCTGGCTGCTGACCAGCAAGACGCCCCGCAGCTCCATCGACAGCCATATCAACCGGGAGTTTCTGGTCTCCATCTCGCTGATCGGACTGTTCTTCCTGGCGTTTCTGGTCCTGTCCATGCTGTGGGCCGGATATATGAACAAGCCGATTAGCCTGCTGCGGGCCAGCGTCAAGCAGTATGTCGGCGGCAACCGTGCGGTGCGGATACCCGTCAAGGGCAAGGATGAGGTGGCGGTGCTGTCGGCGGCCTTCAATCAGATGCTGGAGGATATGAACGGGCTGCTGCAGCAGGTCGAGAGTGAGCAGGAGGAGAAAAGGCGGCTGGAGCTTCAGGCGCTGGCGGCGCAGATCCGGCCTCATTTTCTGCTGAATACGCTCAATTCCATCAAGGTGGATCTGCTCCTCAGCGGTGACCCGGCGCATGGCGCCATGATCGATGCGCTCATGAAGCTGCTGCGTGTGTATGTGCATGCGGATAAGCCGCTGGAGCTGGCGGAGGAGTGCAGGGTGCTGGGCAGCTATGTGCAGGTGATGCAGATCCGCAACCGTCTGGATATCGTCTGGGAATGCGAGGTGGGCGAGGAAGAAGGTGCGGTGATGCTGCCCCGGCTGCTGCTTCAGCCCATTGTCGAGAATGCCATCAGCCACGGCTTCTCCGCCCGTCCGGACCATCCGTCGATCCGGCTCGAAGCGGCGTTCGAGTCCGGTCTGCTGCGGATCAGCATCAGCGATAACGGCCGCGGGATGCCGGAGGATAAGCTCCAGCGCCTGAACCGGCGTCTGCAAGGAAGTGAAGACACTGCGCTCTGGCCGGAAAAAGGGGTCGGGCTGGTCAACACAGCACGCCGTCTGCAGGTATTGTACGGATATCGCGCACGGCTGAGCGCGCAGGCAAGAGAAGACGAGGAAGGCATGACGTTCACCCTATATATCCCCGTGACCCGGGAGAAGGAGGCGGTTCCCCTTGATGACCCTGATGCTGATAGACGATGATGTCCCGATGCTGGAATACGTGGAATATCTGCTTGGGCCCTTGGGGCTGGATCTGCAGCTGGTGGCTTCGGCGTATAGCAGTGAGGATGCGCTGGAGCAGTTCCATGCAGCACTGCCGGATATTGTGATTGTGGACATCGGTCTGCCGGGGATGGACGGGCTGGAGCTGGCGGATGCCTTCCGGATCACGAAGCCGGAGGTTCGCCTGATTTTCCTGACCTGCTATGAGGATTTCCACTACTCGAAGCGGGCGATCCAGCTGGAGGCGGATGATTATCTGATCAAGGATGAGCTATCCCCTGAGCAGCTTAAGAGCAGTCTCGCCAAAGCGATGAGCCGCTTCAAGAGCCGTGAGGAACTGCTGGAGCGTTACTCCTTCCGCCAGGCGATTGAGCGCAATAAGGAAGTGCTGAAGCAGAGCTTCCTGAAGCAGCTGCTGTCGGGTGCGGCGGGTCAGGAGAATACCCTGGAGTTCGGTGAACGGCTGGGCATCTCCTGGAAGCACCCCTTTCTGCGTCATGGATTCCTTCATATGGATGCCGCATCGGTTACCGAGCGTTACCGGTACAAGGATATTCCGCTGATCCATTCAGCCGTGAATAATATTGCGCTGGAGCTGTCTGCGGCAGAGGCTTCCATTACACCGATTATGAGCAGGGACGCCGATATTTATCTGGTTTGGAATGTGGAGGACCCCGGCGTCACAGAGAACAAGCTGGCTGAATTCATGCAGGCGGTACAGGATAAGGTGGAGCAGTATCTGAAGATTAGCCTGCGGGGGTTCTATTCGGAGTCCTGTGCACCGGTCCGCAGCTTCGGTGTGTTATACAAGACTCTCACCGATTGCCGGGAAAATAACTTCTATCAGCCAGTGAAGCCTGTGTCTCTGCTTGAGGAGCACGCGGATTTCGGGCAGACGTTAGAACGGCGCGGGGAAAAGGAACGCGGTATGCTGTCGTTGGCGCTTGCAGACCAGCATGCCGCCTGGATTGATCTGGCCGTGAATCAGTGGACGCAGCTGGCATCGGCGGAGCGGCTGCTGCCCCGGCTGGTGAAGGAGACTTGCGGGGATCTGGTGCGCCAGTTGGCCTTCGAAGCCGGCGGACTGGCTGAGGAGGACTTCTTCACGCAACTCGAGCAGACGGTTCATATCGAGGAGGCGGCCAGCCTGACTAAGCGGGAGCTGAGGCATCTGTGGCGGCAGTTTGCACTAGCCCCCGCAGCCGCTGAGGAGAAGGATGTCCGGCTTCAGGCGGTGGATGAGTTTCTGGAGGAGCATGTGGACCGGATGGTCACCTCTACCGACATGGCAGAGCATCTGCATCTGAATGCCAGCTACTTCTCCCGCTATTTCAAGAAGCTGTCAGGCGTGAACTTCACCGATTACGTCAACCAGTACAAGATGAATATGGCCATCACGATGCTGGCCCGCCCGCATGAGACCGTCGAGAATGTCGCGTATACCCTGGGCTTCTCCGACCGGGCGTACTTCTCCAAGGTATTCAAGAAATACAGCGGCCGGAATCCCAGCGAATTCAAGGCAGGTCCGCCGGAAGAGCAGGGCAGAGAACCATCCACGGATGATGCCAAGCCATAAAGGTCAAAACTGTCCACCGTAACAGGCAATCAGTCTGCACGCTGTTGCAGCCTCCGCCTTCTTATAATGGTGAGGAGTACTAAGTATAGCTTCAAGGAGGAACAACGATGAATAGAACTGTATTTACCTTGCCTGCGGAGGAGATCACGGTATCCCGCGAGGTGGATGTGCTGGTTGCGGGCGGCGGGCCTGCGGGCGTGGCAGCGGCAATAGCTGCGGCCCGCAGCGGGGCTCGGACGCTGCTGATTGAGCAGCGCGGCTTCCTGGGCGGCATGGGCACCGTTGCCCTGGTGCCAGCCTTCTGTCCTTACAGTGACGGGGAGAAGGCTGTCGTGCGGGGAATCGGCCTGGAACTGCTGGAGCGGATGAAGGCCGGATGTGAGCCGGAGTTCCGCGAGCGCTTCGGGGCAGAGCTGGACTGGGTGCCCATCGACCCGGAGGTGCTGAAGCGTGTATACGACGAGGCTGCCACCGAGAGCGGAGCGGAAGTGCTGCTCCATACCGTGGCGAGCCAGACGGTGATGGATGAGACCGGCCGAAGCATTGAGGGCGTGGTAATCGTCAACAAGTCGGGCCGGAGTCTGGTCCGCGCCCGGACTGTCATTGATACGACCGGGGACGCCGATCTGGCCGCCCAGGCGGGAGCGCCGTTCCATAAGGGCGGAGATTCCGGCGAGCTTCAAGCCGCGACTATGTGCTACCTGCTGGCGAATGTGGACCGGCAGCGTTTTGAAGATTACCGGAATGAAAGCGGTGACACGGATCAGATCCATCAGGCCGTCCAGCAGGCGCAGGTTGACGGGAAGCTGCCGCAGGGCCGGGACTCCGTCTCTGGCCTCGCTTGGATTGCCGATTATCTGGTCGGTGTGAATTTTGGGCATGTGTTCGGCGTCGACGGTTCCAGGGCGGAGGACTTGACCCGGGGGGCAATAGAGGGACGTCGTCTAGTCCACCGCCAGCTGGAATTCTTCAGGGCTTATGTGCCCGGATTCGAACAGGCCCATCTGGTGTCCACCGGCGAGCAGATCGGTATCCGCGAGACGCGGCGGATTGTGGGCGATTACGTGCTGACCCAGGAGGATTTCATGAATATGGCTTCCTTCCCGGATGATATTGCCCGCAACAGCTACTTCATCGATATTCATATGGCCCGCAGCAGCGGGGCAATGCATATCCACCATCTTCCGCCCGGGAAGTCGCATGGTGTCCCTTACCGCTGCATGCTGCCGGTGGGACTGGACAATGTATGGGTGGCGGGGCGCGCCGCCTCCTCGGACCGGGTGGTGCAAGGCTCGCTACGGGTGATGCCCAACTGCTTCGCCATGGGGCAGGCGGCGGGTATGGCGGCGGCGATGGCTGCCGGAACGGAGGGACAGAGCCGGAAGGTGGATATTGTTAAGCTTCAGAATGAGCTGGTGCAGCAGGGAGCCTGGCTTGGGGAATCTTTAGCTGCTTTATAACTTAATAAATTGAACTTGAACATATACAGAGTGGGAAAAGTGACGGAAGGGAATTTTGGAACTGTAGGAGCGATAGCGTCCGCCTGAAAGCTTTCTTGCGGAAAGCTCACTTCGGAAGCATCAGCAGTCACCGGATTTCATCCGCGAACAGCGGTTTAAATTCAAGAAAGCTGGGGACAACAGCGGCCGGAAGTCCAAAACTTCTCTGGAGCCACGGCTATTCCTAATCTGGAGTCACGGCGATCGCATATGAAATCTTACAAGCACAATTTACTTCTGCGGGAGAGTGATCAACATGACAGACGCTAACAGCTATGCTACTCCTAATACCGGCAAGCGGCGAAGGCTTCCTCTGCTGGTGATGATATTCATGCTGGTGCTGGGCCTGGGATCAGGCCTGGCAGCCCCGGTAACGGAAGCGGCCGGAACCACCTATTACGTCGATGCCGCCCAGGGAAGCGACAGCAACCCGGGGACCAGTGAATCTGCCGCCTGGAAGACGCTGGCTAAGGTGAACAGCATCACCTTCAATCCGGGGGACCGAATTCTGCTGAAGGCGGGCGGCGAATGGAACGGCCAGTATCTGGATCTGCATGGTTCCGGGGCAGAGGGGAATCCGATCACTGTGGACCGCTACGGAAGCGGACCCAAGCCGCTGATTAACTTCGGCAACACAGCCGCGGGCGGGGAGGGCTTCGGCATCCGGCTGCGCAATGTCTCCTACTGGGAGATCAACAATCTGGAGATTACAAGCGGACAGCAGCCTACAGATATGCGCAGAAACGGTGTGCTGGTCGTAGGCGAAGGAGCAGGGGCGGGGAACTTCCGGCATATCTATATCCGCAATCTCGACATCCATGATATCTTCGGCACAGACCGCCGCACAGGCGGCATCAACTTTCATGCCCGGGGAGCCAATACAGCACTTGAGAGCACCTGGGAAGATATTCTGATCGAGAACAATACAGTCATTAACGTGGCGGATACAGGGATTCAGACGATGACCGATGCTTTTTTCAACAGTGCCTGGACACATAAATTCGACGCCTTCCGGGGTGTGGTCATCCGGGGCAATGTGGTGGAGAAGATCCACCGGGACGGCATCCTGGTCAGAGCCGGCGCTTCGCCGCTGATCGAATACAACAAGACGAAGTCCATCGGAGAAGCCTGCGATGTGAACACATCCATCGTCAATTACCTTGAGGATATCACTGTCGTTGCGGCGCAGTGGGCTTATTATACGAAGGGTGCTATTTTCCAGTACAACGAGGCCTCCGATACCCGGATGCTGGGTGGAGACGGCCAGCCCTGGGACTTCGACATCGAGGTGCACGACAGCATCTACCAGTACAATTTCAGCTATGACAATGAGGGTGGTACCCTGCTGGTCATGAATAACACGAACAATAATATTTTCCGCTATAATATCAGCCAGAACGATAAGGACGCTAACGGGGTGTTCCATCTGGTGAACGGCGGGGGCAATCTCTATGTCTACAACAACATCATCTATCGTTCGGGAACGCAGAATAAGGCGCTGACCCATGCGAGCAATACAGGAATGGCCTATTACACGAACAATATCTTTTATAATGGTGCCAGCGGACAATACACGAACAGCCCCAGAATGACGTATGATCACAACAGCTTCTACGGGCTGAACTCAAATGTTCCGAGCGATCCTAACAAAATTACCGGCAATCCCGGATTCATCAGTCCCGGCACGGCCACAGGACTCGATTCGGCAGACGGATATAAGCTTGCGCTCTCCTCTCCGCTGATCAATGCCGGGGCGGCGGTTGCAGGCAACGGAGGACAGGACTTCTTCGGGAATCCGCTGTATAACGGCGTGCCGGATATCGGAGTATTTGAATTCCAGGGTACGATCACACCGCCGGTTACGCTGTTCCAGGATGATTTTGAGGATGGCAATTCCAGCGGATGGACGACTTCTGGCGGAGCCTGGAGTGTGGAGGATGACGGCACGAAGGCTCTATCACAGAACTCCGGGACAGGAGAAGCGCTTGCCTATACAGGCGACGCCTCCTGGAGGAATTACACATATTCGGCTAGAGTCAAGCTGCTGAATACCTTCGCCAACGCCGGCCTGCTGTTCCGGTATGCGGATGCTTCCAATTATTACATGTTCCGGCTGAATGATTCCGGTGACAAGGCGGAGCTGTTCAAAAAAACAGCCGGAACGCTCACGATGGTCAACAGCGTAAGCTTTGCCGTCACGCCCGGCCAGTGGACTGAGCTGAAGGTGACGGTAAGCGGCAGTACGATTACGGCATCTGCGGGCGGTACCCAGCTGATCCAGTGGACCGATACGGCGGCGCAGCCGGCCGGAGGGAAGATCGGACTGCGGATGCATTCCAGCACCGCACGGATCGACGATGTTAAGGTGACGGAGTGAATGTTGGTCCGGTTCGGGAGAATTCGATAAAATTCTACTTAAAGCGAAACGAATCCTGCGCATTCGCGTAAGATAACAGCAAAGGGCACAGTCGCAATCCTTTTACAGGTGCTTAGCGGCGGTGTCCTTTGCTGCTTACACAGATTACACAGGGAGGCATAACTCATGAAATTCAGAAAACTGTTGTCGCTCAAACAATGGTCTCATATATTCCGCAGCTCCTGGCATTATATCGTTTCGCCTAATGTGGCTATGGCCGACAAGCTGCTGTTCACCATTCCGGCGCTGCTGTACTGGGTGCTGCCCGATTTCATGCCGTTTGTACCGATTGACGATATTGGCGTAACGATGCTGCTAATGGGCTGGTTCGTAACACGGATGGACCGTAAATACGCGTCGCTGCACAGCGGAAGATGACATTTTAGCGACGATTGCACCTTTAACTGTGGTTGTCCATCTCCTAATGGTTGCTTTATCCTCCCAGATTCCTTAAAATGAATTATTGAGTATTTAAAATATAAAGGCCTGGGAGATGGAATCGAATGAACGTCAAAATTACCCGCAACGCGGCTAAAGTGATAAAGAAAACCATGGAACTTGAAGGCAACAGCGAGCTTAAGCTTCGTGTAGCAATTACACATGCCCATGGCGACCATGCCCACTACGGACTGGATCTGGACACGCCTAAGGAGAACGATGTTGTAGTCTCCACTGACAAGGATATCGATGTCATTCTTGATCCGAACCAGCCCTTGCTGGACGGAGTGAAGATTGATTATCTCTACTTGCCCGAAGAAGGTTTTGTGATTACTAATCCGTCTAAAGGAAATCATGGCGATCACTAGTTGATCCGCCCGTATTTTACGGACATAAAGAAGGGTTGCTTCATGGCTAACGATATAAGATTATGTGACGAGTGCAATCATATCAAAATGAAAAGCATCGTGCCCAAGCTGCTGAAGATGGCACCGGATGCCGAGATCAAGACAGGCTGCATCTCCTACTGCGGACCGTGCGGCAAACGCCCGTTTGTCTACATCAACGGCCGCTACATCAGCGGACCGACGGAAGACGAGGTGCTGGCCAAAGCGGAAGCCTTCGTCAAACGGCCGGTGGAGAAGAAGTAATTCAGATCTGCTGCGCCTGCAGCATCGTACAGCCCCCGCGTTATATGCGGGGGCTGTTTTGGTGTGCGCGGGTGTAGTCGGAAAACCGAACACAATAGGCAGGTGCGTGTGCGCTGGGCCGAATGTAGGCGAAAAACAACATACAATGTGCAGCTTCGGGGGTGAGCGGAGCAAATGTATGTGGAAAACAACACACAATGTGCAGCTGCGAGGGTGAGCGGGGCGAATGTATGTGGAAAACAACACACAATGGGCAGCTACGAGGGTGAGTGGAGTAAATGTATGCCAAAAACAATATACAATGTGCAGCTGCGAGGGTGAGCGGAACAACTGTATGCCGAAAACAATATACAATGTGCAACTGCGAGGGTGAACGGGGCAATGTATGCCGAAAACAACATACAATGTGCAGCTGTGGGGGTGAGCGGGGCGAATGTATGTGGAAAACAATATACAATGTGCAACTGCGGGGGTGAGCGGAGCAAATGTATGTGGAAAACAACATACAATTTGGAGCTTCGGGGGTGAGCGGGGCAAATGTATGTGGAAAACAATATACAATGTGCATCTACGAGGGTGAGCGGGGCAATGTATGCCAAAAACAACATACAATTTGCATCTACAAGGTGAGCGGAGGAAATTGTAACTCTATATTACTACCTTTATATTGCATTCGTTGCCCAAAAGTGGGACACTAATTCTAGGTACAAATTAACGCGGCAAAGTATGCCCCGCTCCCTTCCATTCAGAAGGAGGCGGGGTTTTATGCGTTCTGAGATTAAATTCAATGCTAAGTGGGGGGACTGAAATGGGCTTTGCTGGAGAGCATGATCAATGGTTAAGCAATCATCTCAAACGAAGAAAGGGGGAGCGGCTAGATGCGCTTAAGCGGGGGCATGGCTACGGGAACCGCTTATTCGTCGAAAGTGTTTGGTGGCCACTTGCCGGACATTTTCACGGACTGCATCCGGAATACGAAGTAAAAGACTGGCGCGGCAGATCCTATTTTGTCGATTTACTATGGAAGGTTGGATCTTCGCGCATTGCGTTTGAGATTATGGATTTTGGGTCGCATGGCACGGACCGTAGCAAATACCGGATGGACCTGAATCGGGGTCTCTTCCTGCAATCACAAGATTGCGTGGTGCTCTACATCTCTCTAGACGAGATGAAAGATAATCCATCTTTCATTCTCTCCGCACTACGGAACCTTTTGTTTCCTTATTTGTCGGCTGAAACTACAAATCGAAGTACCGAGAGAGCGTATTCCAGAATTGAACGAGATTTAATGCGATTAGCTATCCGTTACAATCGTGTTCTTCGTCCGGGGAATGCTGCGAGAGAGCTTGAACTGCAAACCGCGACAGTCATTAAGTACAGTCGCATGTTGGTGGATAAAGGTAAATTTCGCCCTGTAGCTAGAGGAGTATCTCAACGAATTATTTACTATGAGTATGTAGGTTCGCTGCAAAGTCCAGATCTGGTTTAAGGTCTGATTCCACCGCAAGTGTATGCCGAAAACAACATACAATGTGCATCTGCTTGGGTGGACGGAGCAAATGTATGTGGAAAACAACATACAATGTGCAGCTACGTAGGTGAGCGGAGCAAATGTATGCCGAAAACAACATACAATGTGCATCTGCGGGGGTGAGTGGAGTAAATGTATGTGGAAAACATTATACAATGTATAGCTTCGGGGTGAGCGGGGGCAACTGTGTGCGAAATTGATGCAGCATCAGCGGCTGAATGAGAACAAAAAGCCTTAAGTCCATAGCACAGAGTGCTTCATGGGACTTAAGGCTTCTTAGAGATCGTTACTTAACTGCTTAACCGCGCTGTTCCTGCTATTTCCGCGGAGGCAGCGGCCCCAGGTATTGATAGTATTGGCATTCGATCCGGCCGTTGTAGAGCTTGCGGCGCTTGTCCGCCTTGCGGCCGTAGTATTGCTCGAACTCCTTGTACGGGCTGATGGCGAAGAAGGACCAGGTGGGCAGGTAGAGCATCATCTCGCCGAACTGGCGGGTCAGCTTCTCCACTTCCTTGTCATTGCTGATCCGCTCGCCGTAAGGCGGATTGGTGATGATGCAGCCGTATTCGCCTTCCGGCCGGGCCTTCGCAGCGGCCATATGCTTGAACGTAATCTCACCGGAGAGTCCGGCGCTCTTCGCCGCCGCTTCGGCGATCTCAATCGCTGCCGGATCGATATCCGTTCCGGTCAGCTGCAGCGGGTAATCGTCACGCACCGCATCGAAGGCTTCCTCGCGGGCTTCCTCCCACAGGCGCTGGGGAATCTCCGGCCAGTGCTCGGACGGGAAGGAGCGGCGCAGGCCCGGCGCGATATTCCAGGCGATCATCGCGGCTTCGATCAGAATCGTGCCTGATCCGCAGCAAGGATCATAGAGTGGACGATGGCCGTTCCAGCGGCTGAGCTGGATCAGAGCCGCCGCCATCGTCTCCTTCAGCGGCGCTTCCGTAGCCTGGCGGCGGTAGCCGCGCTTGTGCAGGGCCGGGCCGGTAGTATCCAGGGTAATCAGCGCGATATCATTCAGCAGGATCACTTCTACCACATACCGGGGGCCATTCTCCGGGAACCATTCGGTGTGGTATGACAGCTTCAGCTTCTCGACAATGGCCTTCTTGACGATCCCTTGGCAGGCAGGTACGCTGGTCAGCTGAGATTTATGCGAGCGGCCCTCTACCGGGAATTCGCCGTTCTCGGGAATCCAGTCCTCCCAATTTATCGCCTTCACTCCTTCGAACAGCTCATCGAAGGTCCGGGCCGGGAACTGGCCCATCTTCACCAGTACACGGTCCGAGGTACGCAGCCACAGATTGCAGCGGCAGATGTCGATGTAATCCCCGCTGAACAGGACCCTTCCGTTCTCGACCGTGGTCTCATAACCCAGCTCGTTTAATTCGCGTGCTACTACAGCCTCCAGCCCCATGGGGGCGGTGGCGATCAATTGTAATTTGCCCAAGTGCGCTCAACTCCGTTTAACTTGTGGATAAATACGTATAGCCAGTACAATAAGAGTAACTATATAAATTGTACATGCAAGTTTTTCAGTAGGGGCTCCGTTACTTTTCCCTGTCTGTAGATTTTCAAGTTCAATTTATATGGTTTGTCATCTGAACCTGCAGAACGTTCAGCTTACAGTATAGGGTAAGGAAGAGTTCTGCACAATGCCTGTCCGCAGGCGCATACACCCATTCAAGAGGAGAATACATATGCAGAATCAGGAAGAGTACAGCGAACAGCTATATACAGAAGATGAATTATTGCTCCAAGTCAAAGCAGCCATCGCGGCCAAAGGCATGCCGGAGGTGTCCATTGCCCCAGGCTACGGCAGATTGCTGACGATGCTGGTGACCCTCTCCCGCTCAGCAAACCTGCTGGAGATCGGGGCGCTAGGCGGCTACAGCGGAATCTGTCTGTGCCGGGGACTTACGCAGGAAGGCCGGCTGACCTCTCTGGAGCTTAAGGCCGACTATGCTGAGCTGGCACAGAGCCATCTGCAGCAGGCGGGCTTCGGGGACCGGGTGGAATACCGGATCGGCCCTGCACTGGACAGCCTGAAGCTGCTTGAAGCACAGGGGAACAGGTATGATTTCTTCTTCATCGATGCCGATAAGGAGAACTATCCGAATTATCTGGAATATGCGATCCGGTTGGCTTCGCCGGGGGCGATTATTGCCGGGGACAATATTTTTCTGCGCGGACGCACACTCAATACGGAGAAGAACGGACCGGCAGTCCAGGCCATGCGCCGCTTCAATGAGATGATAGCGGGCGATCCCCGCCTGACCAGCACACTGCTGCCTGCCTATGACGGCCTGGCGCTGGCAATGGTGAAATAACTTGTGCTACACCAGCCACACCAGTTATACCGCCCATAAGAGAAGCAGCCTGTTAACGGAATAGCCGGGGTTCAGTCTTCTTGTACAGCTTGATCCGCACCCAGACCGTATTGATCAGCAGGAATGCACCGGAGACAATGAACAGGCCTTCAATCCCGATATAACCGGACAGGAATCCGCCGATTACCGCACCGAGCATATTGCCGAGCGCGAGCGTACTGCTGTTGAAGCCAAAAGCCCGGCTCTCCTTGCCGTCAGGCGTATAGGAGCGGATCAGGGCGTTGACGCTAGGCAGCAGGCCGCCCATGAAGACGCCCATCAGGAAGCGGACGAGAATCAGCTGCCAGACGCTGGTCACGAACGCCTGCGGAATCAGGAACAGAGCGGCGCCGATCAGCGCAAAGGTCAGTATCCGGTGCGCCCCTACCTTGTCGCTGAGCTTGCCGAGCAGCGGCGAAGCGAGCATATTCGAGATGCCGGTGACTGCGCTGACCATACCTGCCCAGAACGCAAGGTCCACGGTGGTGCCATGCAGCTTCTCTACATAGAGCGGCAGTAGCGACATTGGGCTGACCATGGCGAACTGCAACAGGAAGGTCACGCCGAACAAGGCGGGAAGCTGCGGTACCTTCGCCAGTTCCTTTAAGCCTTCCAGCACGGATACCTGAGGCACCTGTGCTGCTTCTGCCCGGTCGAATTTCTCTTTGACCAGGAATAACGCCAGCAATGAAGCAACGAACAGCAGCGCGCCGACCACATAGAAAATCGGCCGGAACCCGATCCAGTCCGCCAGTAAGCCGCCCATTAGCGGCCCCAGAATCGTTCCGGCTACCGCGCCGGACTGCATCAGGCCCATCGCGAAGCCCATCTTCGGTTTCGGTGTGGTGCCTGAGACCAGCGCGACAGAGGCGGGGTTGAAGCCGGAGATGGTTCCGTTCAGCAACCGGAGCAGCAGCAGCTGCATCGGGGACTGGGCGAAGCCCATCAGCACAATAACAATCGCCATGCCGAAGCTGGAGCGCAGGAGCATAATTTTGCGTCCGTATTTGTCGGCAAGCTTGCCCCAGAGCGGCTGGAAGATGAACGAGGTCAAGAAGTTGGCGGCAAAAATAAGCCCGGCCCACATCCCGATTGCGCGGTCGCCGGTCACCCCCAGATCTTTGGCGAGATAAAGCGACAGAAACGGGGTAATCATAGTCATGCCTGCATTCACCAGAAACTGGCCGAACCAAAGCACCATGAGGTTGACTTTCCAGGTCTCCCAATTCTTCAAAGTGCTTTCACTTCCTTTCAGGGGATTCAATGTTACAGAGTTCACGAAAAATTGACATTATATCAGTATATCATAGTTTTTCAGCGGTACAATGCAACACATGTCATAGTAATGTCATGGGATTGTCATTCCCTTTCGGGTGAGGCGGTTGTTAGCCGCTTACAAAAGGGGCATAATAATGATATGTGTTTTTTCACAGTATTCTATTAAATCTAATGGAGATCTTATCATGACCTACAACGACACTTTTATCCGTGCCTGCAGACAGCAGAACACGGAGTACACCCCCGTATGGTACATGCGGCAGGCTGGCCGGTATGATCCCGACTACCGTACGATCAAGGAGAAATATTCGCTGCTTGAGATCTGCAGGCAGCCTGAGCTTGCGGCTGAGGTGACCCTGATGCCTGTGCGCAAGCTGGGCGTGGACGCGGCGATTCTGTATTCTGACATCATGAATCCGGTGGCCTCCCTCGGTGTGGATTTTGACATTGTGAAGAACATCGGACCGGTTATCGAGAATCCGATCCGCTCCGCAAGTGATGTGGACCGGCTGAAGCCGATTGATGTGGAAGGCGATCTGGGCCATATACTGGAGACCATCGCCATACTGGACAAGGAGCTGGACGTTCCGCTGATCACCTTCGCCGGGGCTCCGTTCACCATCGCCAGTTATCTGATCGAAGGCAGACCGTCCAAGACCTATCACCGCACCAAGGAGCTGATGTTCAGCCAGCCTCAGGTGTGGGAGAAGCTGATGGAGAAGCTGGGCGATATGGTTATCGCCTATCTGCGCGCCCATGTCGCTAGCGGCGGGAAGGCGTTCCAGCTGTTCGACAGCTGGGTCGGGGCGCTCGCTCCACGTGATTTCGGGCAGTATGTGCTGCCGACGATCACCCGGATTTTTGCCGAGTTGTCTGATCTGGAGGTTCCGAAGATCTACTTCCCGGGTGTCAGCTCAGGGGAGCTGCTCCCCAGCCTGACCAAGCTGCAGGCCGATGTGATCGGGCTGGACTGGCGGGTAAGCATCACCGAAGGACGGCGCAGATTGGGCGGGGGCTATGCGGTTCAAGGTAATCTGGATCCATACCTGCTGACCGCGCCGATGGATATGCTCAAAGCCCGTGCCAAGGAACTGATCGATGAAGGAATCACGCAGCCGGGGTATATTTTCAACCTGGGGCATGGATTATTCCCTGAAGCTTCACTGGACACGCTCAAGGAATTAACGGATTACGTGCATGAGTATTCGGCAGCAGCAATGAAACAGGCGGCACCACCGCTGGCCTAGTTGAAGAAATAGCATCAAGATGGCAGCAGCCTTTGCTGCTCTCTTTGCTGTATAGGACGTTAATTAATTCATAAAGGGGATGGAAACCGTGGCCAACAAAATTGGAGTACTCGTGATGTCGTACGGCACGCCTGAGAGTCTTGAGGATGTAGAGGCTTATTATACGCATATCCGCCGGGGGAACGCTCCCTCTGCTGAGCAGCTTAAAGAGCTGACTGACCGCTACAAGGCGATTGTCGGCGGGGTTTTTCCGCTTAGAGAAAATACCGACCGTCAGGTGGAAGCCTTGCAGGCCAAGCTGAACAGCGGGCAGATCCAGTATGTTTGCTACCAGGGTCTCAAGCATGCCAGACCATTCATCGAGGATGGTGTCGAGGCTATGGTCCGGGACGGTATTACCCAGGCGATTGGCATCGTGCTGGCTCCGCATTACTCTGTGATGAGTGTAGGAACCTATATCAAGCGCGCCAAGGAAAAAGCCGAAGCCTGCGGTATTCATATGGAGTTCGTAGAGAGCTACCATATGCATCCCGAGCTGATCGATGTGCTTAGCCGGAGAGTGACTGCCAAGCTGGACGAGTTCGAAGAGACCGGCGCGTCGCGCGAGGAAGTGCGCGTGCTGTTCAGTGCACATAGTCTTCCTGAACGTATTCTGGCGATGGGCGATCCGTACCGTGACCAGCTGCTGGAGACCTCACAGGCGATTGCCGCTCAGGCGGGGGTGGAATCCTGGCAGTTCACTTGGCAGAGTGCGGGCCGGACGGCGGAGCCTTGGCTAGGCCCGGATATTCTCGATACGCTGCGTGAGCTGGCGGAGAGCCAGGTGAAATACGTGCTGTCAGCCCCGATCGGCTTCGTCTCCGACCATTTGGAGGTGCTGTACGATCTGGATATTGAAGCGCAGCAGCTTGCCTCCGAGCTGGATATGCGTCTTCTGCGGATTGACTCGCTGAACAGTGATCCGGCCTATATGTCGGTGCTCAGCGATGTGGTGCGTACGAAGGCGAACCAGTTGAAGGTGAATCTGCCATGACGGCATCACCCCGCAAGGTAGTTATTATCGGCGGAGGCCTTAGCGGGCTCAGCGCCGCGTTCTATATCCGCAAGTTCTACCGTGAGGCGGCAGTACAGCCGGAGATTACCTTAATCGAGAAGGACAAGGTCCTTGGCGGCAAAATCGAGACACTGCACCGTGACGGCTTCGTGATTGAGAAGGGCCCGGATTCCTTCCTGGCCCGTAAGACGGCGATGGTTGATCTGGCCAGGGAGCTGGAGCTGGACCACGAGCTGGTAAGCACGAATCCTAATGCCAAGAAGACCTACATTCTGCAGCGTGGCAAGCTTCATCCGATGCCTGCCGGTCTTGTGCTGGGCATTCCGACAGAGCTGAAGCCCTTCCTGAAGAGCGGTCTGGTCTCCTTCGGCGGCAAAATGCGGGCGATGATGGATTTCGTCCTCCCGCCCCGCCGCAGTGCGGAGGATGAGTCGTTAGGCGATCTGATTGAGCGCCGTCTTGGTACAGAGGTGCTGGAGAATATGACGGAGCCGCTGCTGGCAGGGATCTATGCAGGGGATATGCGCAAGATCAGTCTTCAGGCGACCTTTCCGCAGTTCGGTGAGGTCGAGCGCCAGTACGGCAGTCTGATCCGTGGAATGACCACCGGCAGGAAGCCGGTGGAGACCCATACGGGAACGAAGAAAAGCGCCTTCCTCACCTTCCGGCAAGGGCTGCAAAGTCTCGTGCATGCGCTCATCCATGAGCTGCAGGATGTCCGGCAGCTCACGGGGACAGGAGCGAAATCCATCCGTGTTCTGGGAGGTGCGGGTTCTTCCGGCGCTGCCCGTTATGAGGTGGAGCTTGAGGGCGGTGAGTTGCTGGAAGCAGACGACATCTATATTACAGTGCAGAACTTCGCAGCCGCAGAGCTGCTGCGTCCCCATGTGGATGTCTCGGCGCTGGATGCAGTGAACTATGTATCAGTAGCTAATGTGGTTCTGGCGTTCACCCGGCAAGATATCGTTACTGAATACGACGGATCGGGCTTCCTTGTTCCGCGTAAGGAAGGGCGGAACATCACCGCCTGCACTTGGACCTCTACCAAATGGCTGCATACCAGCCCTGACGATAAGGTACTGCTGCGCTGCTACGTGGGACGGTCGGGGGATGAACAGAATGTGGAGCTGCCCGATGACGCGCTGGCGGAGCTGGTCCGCAAGGACCTGAAGGAGATCATGGGGATCACTGCAGCGCCGCTGTTCACAGAGATTACCCGGCTGAGGTCATCTATGCCGCAGTATCCGGTCGGCCATCCCGGCCGGATTGCCGGCCTGCGCAGCGAGCTGGCGCAGAAGCTGCCCGGCGTCTATGCTTTTGGCGCAGGCTATGACGGCATCGGGATGCCGGACTGCATCAAGCAGGCGAAGCTTACGGCTGAGACTGCCGCAGCCAGCCTCACGAAGCTGCCGGAGCCGGCGGGAGCTACAATCTAAAAGCAACGGTGGAGCGGAGCAGTGGCGCTCCACCTTTTTTTATGAGAGGCTCCGTTCCCGGCTTGGAGCGGCGGCTGATAGATATGCTATAATAGAAACACTTTAAGGGTAAAGGAGATTACTTGGACTCATGTATCCGCCGAGATCAGGCAATAGACAAGGCAAGAGACAACATAGCAGGCGACGGCGCAGAAGGGTCTGGGCGTGGGTCAATGTGGCGCTGCTGCTGATGATTACCGCAGCGCTCGCTTATTCATTCATGGATGACAAGGACCCGCAGGGCTCTGCTGCTCCGCCAGCGGCGCTTGTCACATCCCCTTCACCAGAAGCTGATGCAACGGCGGCCGTCCCTACAGAAGCCGTACCTACAGCGGCAGAGACTGGGACGGAGGCTACAGCCACTGCTGAGCCTGCTCCGGAGGAGACACCGGAGGCTTCTCCAGTGCCTGCGGCGACCACGGAAGCTTCGGCTACGCCTGCACCGTCACCAACGGATCAGGCAACCCATACGGATGCACCGCAGGCCACAACGGGAAGCAGCAGCGGGCTGGTTGCAGGCTTGCCGGAGAATACCTCCGGCGGGACGGTGAAGCTGAGCTTTGCCGGAGATATCATCTTCAGCGGAAAAGCAGGCGCGCTGCTGGAGCAGAAGGGCTACGATTATTCCTACAGCGCGCTGGATGGAATGTTCAAGAAGGATGACCTCACGGTAGTCAATCTGGAAACGCCGATCACTACACGCGGGGTTGGGGCCAAGAACAAGCAGTTTGTGTTCAAGGGCCCGCCGAAAGCACTGGACGCGCTCAAAGCCGCCGGTGTGGATGCCGTCAATCTGGCTAACAACCATACGCTGGATCAGGGGGAGGAAGGTCTGCTGGACACCCTGAAGCATTTGGGTGAGCGCGGAATCCCTCATGTGGGGGCAGGGCGGAATAGCCAGGAGGCCTATTCGGCGCAGTATTTTGAACGTAATGGAATTAAGATTGCCCTGCTGGGCTTCACCCGGGTGATGCCGGTGATTGAATGGAAGGCGGAAGCGGGCAAGCCTGGCCTTGCCTCGGTGTATGACAGTGCGGAAGCGCTCAAGGCGATTGCCGCAGCCAAGCAAAAGGCCGATGTTGTCGTTGTCGTCGTCCATTGGGGACGGGAGCGGATGGAGCAGTATGACAAGACCCAGCAGGCGCTTGGGCATAGCTTCATTGATGCCGGAGCCGATCTCGTGATGGGCGGCCATCCGCATGTGCTGCAGGGAATTGAGCCGTACAAAGGCAAATGGATTGCCTACAGCACAGGCAACTTTATTTTCACACGCGGCTCCATCCCGGCGACTTGGGAGACGGCGGTATTCCAGGCGGAATGCAGCAAGCAGGGGCAATGCGCTCTTAAGCTGAAGCCGATGGATGCCGAGCTGGCGCAGCCGGTGCCGATGAATGAAGCCGACGGGCAGCTGCTGCTGCACAGAATACAATCTATTTCTTCCGGCCTGATCAAGGTCCGCAATGACGGCACTGTGACCCAAGCGGTGAAATAGCCGGAGGTGCGTATCGATGATGAACAATATGTGTGTAGCCCACCGCGGTTTTTCCGGTAAAGCTCCTGAGAACACATTGGCCGCCGTGCGGATGGCGATTGCGCTGCCTTTTGTACGCTGGATGGAGATTGATGTGCAGCTGACGAAGGACGGGGTGCCTGTAGTCATCCATGATTATTCCCTGGACCGCACGACCAACGGACACGGCAAGGTGAAGAATATGGATTATGAACACATGCGGCGGCTGGATGCGGGGAGCTGGAAAGGCCGTGCTTTTCGCGGAGAGCGGGTGCCTTCTCTGGAAGAGGTGCTTGCTCTGGCATCAGGCCGGCTGCGGTTGAATATTGAACTGAAGACGGTGGGGGACATGTATCCGGGTCTTGCGCAGGCGGTCATTGATCTGGTGAATGCCAGGGGAATGCGTGAGGAAGTGGTGCTGACCTCGTTCGATGCCGGCGTACTGCGGCGGATCAAGGAGCTGGACGCGCGGTTCCATACAGGGCTGATCTATGACTCCAGATCCGGTGATCCTGCGGGTAAGCTTGATGAGCTGGGCTGCTCCTTCTTATCCATCAGCTTCGACCGGCTTAGCCCGGTTCTGGCCAAATCCCTGATTGCACGCGGGGTGCAGGTGATGGCCTGGACCTTGAACAAGGGCAAGGAAATGCGCCGCCTGTCGGAGATTCATTCCGATATTATGATCTGTACGAACCGTCCGGATATTTGGGGCGAACTCTTTTTGAAGGCCTAATAAGGATTGCAGCATTGCAGTATGAATTCCAATTCATAGAGGAAGAGAGATGACGGAACAATGAGCAGTGCGATCAATAATGTATACTGTGTAGGACGCAACTATCAATTACATGCGGAGGAGCTGGGCAATAAGGTGCCTACTGAGCCGCTGATCTTCCTGAAGCCGTCTCATGCTGCCGTGGCCCTGGATAAAGCGATCATCCATCTGCCCAAGGACGCCGGATTGATTCATTACGAGGGGGAGCTGGTGCTGCGCATTGCGCGTGATTACGTGCCGGGGATGAGTGTGCAGGAGCTGGTGGATGTGATGGCGCTGGGCCTCGACTTCACGCTCCGTGATGTGCATAATGATCTGCAGCGCAAGGGGCTGCCGTGGACGGCTGCCAAGGGCTTCAAGAACGCAGCTCCGCTGACCCCGTACATGGCATTGCCTGAGGAAGAGGAACTGGAGGCCACCGACTTTACCGTCCGCAAGAACGGGATTGAGGTTCAGCGCGGGAACGTGAAGAACATGATTTTCTCCCTGCAAAAAATCGTTGAATTCATTGCCGCCCGCTACGGGCTGGGCAAAGACGATATTATCTTCACCGGAACTCCCGCCGGGGTAGGTCCGGTAGTGGCGGGCGATTCGTTCGAGCTGTTCTGGGGCGACACCCTCATGGGCACCTGCCTGATCGGTTAAGGCGATGCTCTCAGGACTTGAAGTGCTGCAATGGCTGATCGGGGCCTGCGGTGCGCTGCTGGTTGCCGGGGCCGCTTACTGGAAGCAGTCGCTTAGCTTCTCAGGAATGGTGGCGGCAGTGGTTATGGGGACGATCTATTTCGGCGCGGGGAATCTGTTCTGGTTCGGTATCCTGCTCGTGTTCTTCATCTCCTCAACCCTGCTGTCGAAGCTGCATCATGAGAATAAGGCAGAGCTGGAGGCCACGTATGACAAAACCGGACGCCGCGACGCGGGCCAGGTTTTCGCCAACGGCGGACTCGGGATGCTGGCCGTTCTGCTGAACGCGATCTATCCGCTGGAGCTCTGGAGCTTCCTGTTCATCGGGGTGATGGCTACTGTGACCTCGGATACATGGGCGACAGAGATCGGCACGCTGGCCCGGAAGCCTCCCCGGTCGGTGCTGACCGGGAAAGTGCTCCAGGCAGGCACCTCCGGCGGCGTATCCCTGCCCGGGACGCTGGCCGCAGCGGCGGGAGGGGCGCTCATCGGCGCGGCCTCCTGGGTGCTGCGGGCGGCCTCCGGCATGACGCCCCATGCCTTCTGGCTGCTGGTGCTGGCCGGACTGCTGGGCGGGCTTGCGGGAGCTTTTGCCGACTCGGTTCTGGGTGCTACCGTGCAACGGATGAACCGCTGCACGGTCTGCGGCCGCGAGGTCGAGGCCTCCAAGCACTGCGGGAAGCCTACGGTATACGCCAGGGGCTGGCGCTGGATGGACAATGATACTCTAAATGCTGTAAGTTCTATAATAGGCGGTGCTGTAGCGCTGCTGGTCAGTTATATCAGTTACATAGGATAAGGACGGACCTGAGGATTAAGCCGGCCGTTGCGTTATCCGGTAACATACAGGATTCTATGGGTTGGGAGGTGAACCGTTGAGCAGTGCATCCGTAGACAAACATGCAGCTATTCTGGATGCCGCTTATGAGCTTTTCGGTTCAGGCGGCTTTTATGAGACCAAGATGTCGGAAGTGGCCGAACGTGCAGGCATTGCCAAGGGTACGGTCTATTTATATTTTAAAAGCAAAGAGGAGCTCTTCATGGCGGTTACCCGCCGCGATTGTGAAGGCTTCCTTGAGCAGCTTGAGGGTAAGCTGAGGGCCTGCTCCGCAATGACAGACAAGCTCTCCGTGATTGCAGAGCATCATCTGTTCTATTACTATGAGCGCAAGCAGCATACGAAGCTGTTCTTCCGTGCGCCTAACAATAACCCTGAGCTGGTGGCGTATATGGCACAGTTCATGGAAGCCTATATGCAGGCTGTGGTGAAGGTGCTGCTGGAAGGCGGGGCTACCGAGCCGGAGCTGATGGCGCAGTCGTACATCGGGATTCTGGACCGTCTGAAGATGGATATCCTGTTCGACCCTGAGTTTGCCGAGGCAGATGCCGATAAGCGGGCGAAGTTTGCGGCCAGGCTCTTTATCACTGGGGCACTGGGCAGCCTGGATTCGGCGCTGGGCGACTTCCCTGCTGAAGCTGAATCTTAAGAGAGTACAGCTAAGTTCCGGTTTCAAAATATAAGGCAAGCGAGGACAACTGATGAATATTATGACGGTGGAACACCTCTCCAAGAGCTACGGGGAGAAAACCTTGTTCCGTGATGCCTCCTTTGGCATGGACGACAGGGATAAGATAGGCGTAATTGGCGTCAACGGCACGGGAAAATCAACCTTTCTGAAGATTATCGCCGGGCTCGATACAGCAGATGAAGGGCAGATTAGCATCGGCAATGATGTGCGGGTGCAGTTTCTGGCCCAGAATCCGCCTTATGAGCCTGGAAATACGGTCCTGCAGCAGGTATTTGCCGGAGAGGACCCGGAGCTTGCGACGATGCGGGAATATATGGAGGTTATGTCTCTTCTGGAGCAGAATCCGGGAGATTCAGGGCTGGAGAGCAGGCTTGTCCGGATTGGACAGGCCATCGATGCCGCTGGCACCTGGCAGCTCGAGAGTGAGGCCAAGACAGTCCTCACGAAGCTGGGGATTACCCGCTTCGATGCCCGGATGGAGAGCCTGTCGGGCGGACAGCGCAAGCGCGTAGCGCTGGCGGCGGCACTGATTACGCCGTCGGAGCTGCTGATTCTGGATGAGCCTACCAACCATATTGATACGGATTCCGTAGCTTGGCTGGAGCAGTATCTGCAGAAGCGGCGCGGGGCGCTGCTGATGGTCACGCATGACCGTTATTTCCTGGAACGGGTAGCCAGTGTAATGCTTGAGCTGGACGGCGGGAATCTGTACCGGTATGAAGCGAACTATTCGCGGTTCCTGGAGCTGAAGGCAGACCGTGAAGAACGGGAGGCTTCGGCCGAGCAGAAGCGCAAGAATCTGCTGCGCACCGAGCTGGCCTGGATTCGCCGCGGGGCTAAGGCCCGCTCCACGAAGCAGAAGGCGCGGATCGACCGCTTCGAGAAGCTCAAGGAGAGCACGGGAGGCGCATCGGCATCATCTATGGATATCTCTGTAGCCTCCACCAGACTGGGCCGCAAAATCATTGAGATTCAGGATCTCACCAAATCGCTGGATGGCCGGACCTTAATCAAGGATCTGAATTATATTGCTGTGCCGCAGGACCGTGTGGGGATTGTCGGCAAGAACGGCAGCGGCAAGTCCACGCTGCTTAACCTGATTGCCGGTAAGCTTACCCCGGACAGCGGTGAGGTGCAGCTCGGAACAACCGTGAAGCTGGGCTATTTCACCCAGGAGCATCAGGACATGGATCTCAGCCTGCGGGCGATCGAGTATGTGAAGGAAGAAGCCGAGATCATCAAGACCGCAGACGGCAGTGTCATCACCGCCGGGCAAATGCTGGAGCGCTTCCTGTTCCCGCCCGCGATGCAGTGGACGCCAATCTCCAAGCTGTCCGGCGGCGAGAAAAGACGTCTCTACCTGCTGCGCGTCCTCATGGGAGCCCCGAACGTGCTGCTGCTCGATGAGCCGACGAATGATCTGGACATCGGTACACTCGCTGTGCTGGAGGATTACCTCGATGAATTCCCCGGTGTAGTCTTCACGGTATCGCATGACCGTTACTTCCTGGACCGCACCGTGGATAAGCTGATTGCCTTCGAGGATGGGGGCATCCGCCTGCATGTCGGCGACTATAGCGAATATGAAGAGTGGCTGGCGAAGAATGTCCCATCCGGCAGCGGGAACGCCGGCAAGGCAGACGGCGGCTCCGGCCGCAGTGCCAGCGGGGCTGGTGCCGCTGCTGAGCAGGGCGGGAATGCTCAGGCCGGGTCAGCGCCGCGCGAGAAGCTGAAATTCACCTTCAAGGAGCAGCGCGAGTATGAGGGCATCGACGAGGCCATCGAACAGGCAGAGCAGCATCTGACAGACATCTCGGCCCAGATGGAAGCGGCCTTCGCCGACTCCGGCAGGCTGCAGGAGCTGGTGGAGAAGCAGCGGCAGGCCGAGGCAGAGCTGGAGCGCCTGATGGAGCGCTGGACGTATCTCAATGAGCTGGCGGAGAAGATCGCGGGTAAGTAACACCGCGGTACAGAAGGAGGGAACAGTGGCTGTGACTCATACGATAGAAGCTGCTGTGCAGCTCCGGTCCTCTGGCCGGGCAGAAGAAGCAAGGACCCTGCTGCTAGAGCTACTGTCAGCAGACGGGAGCAATGCCGAGCTGCATTATCAGCTGGCATGGACGCATGATGTGCTGGGCTTGGAGCGTGAGGCGGTGTCCTATTACGAGCAGAGTCTTGCCCTGGGGCTTCCAGATGCGGAGCAGAAGGCAGGCGCGATGCTGGGCCTGGGCAGCACCTACCGGACGCTCGGGCAGTATGCGGAGTCCCGTGTGGTGCTGGAGCAGGGAGCGCTTGAATTCCCGCAGCGTGCGGAATTCAAAGCTTTTCTGGCCATGACGCTGCATAATCTCGGTGTACACACCCAAGCTATGGAGCTTCTGCTTACCCTGCTTGCGGATACATCCGCCGATCCCGGTATCCGGGATTACCGCAAGGCCATTAAATACTATGCGGACAAGCTGGAGCAGGTATGGCCTTAACCGGGGGATGCAACATCTCACGCGTGAACACAGCCCTAATCCTCAAAGTCAGAGGGTATGCGGAAATCCTGCCCAAAATGCAACATCTCTCTCGTTATCTCAGCTCTAATCCGCAAATGTTGCCCAAAATGCAGGATTATTCCTCACCGGAGCCGGTGGGCAGGGGAATTGTTGCAATTTGTGCAGGAATCCCTGCAAATATTCAATTATGGGCGGGCCAGGTTGCAATAGTTGCAACATTTCGGCCGTGTAAAGTAATATTTGTCTAATTACTATATCACCATGGTTAACTAAAAAGGCAGCACCAGCTATTGAAATGAGCTGGTGCTGCCTTTTGTACTTGTTTACTAATATCCAGGTCGTGTTGCTATAGAAAGTGACCCGCCGTGGGGAGCAGCCCGATCAGTTCGCCCCAACATAAGCCGCCAGCAGCTTAGCCGTATTTAGCACAGCCTGCTTGTGGGTACGCTCCATGGAGTGCGAGGCGTGTACGCCCGGTCCGATCAGTGCGGCCCGGATGTTATTTCCGCCGCGCAGCGCAGCAGAGGCGTCGGAGCCGTATTGCGGATAGATATCGACCGCGAATGGAATAGCCAGACCGTTCGCCAGCTCGATCATGCGGCTGGTCATGGCATAGTCATACGGGCCGGAGGAGTCCTTGGCACAGATGGAGACATCCGTCTCTTTGCAGCTGAGGTCATCGCCCATCGCGCCCATGTCCACAGCGATCATCTCATTGATCTCCCCTGGAATCCAGGCAGCGCCGTGACCTACCTCTTCATAGTTGGAGATGAGCAGGGACAGGTTATGCAGCGGCTTCCAGCCTTCGCGCCGGATGCTCTCCAGCAGCCCGAATAAGGCAGCTACACTGGCTTTGTCGTCCAGATGGCGGGATTTGATATATCCGCTGGGGGTGAGCACCGCCCTTGCATCGAACGAAATGAAGTCACCTACCGAAATCCCCAGCTTCAGCACATCATCCTTGGTGGAGACCAGCTCATCAATCCGGATCTCCATGTTCTCTTCCGCACGCTTGAAATCACGGGCATCGGCATACACATGCACAGATGGATGACTGGTCAGGATCGTACCGGTATAAGTTAAGCCGCTGCGGGTATGGATGATGCAATATTCATTCTCAATGCTGTTCATGCTGAAGCCGCCCACAGAGGTTAAGCGGAGAGTACCATTAGACTTAATGGAGCGGACCATGGCACCGAGCGTATCCACATGGGCGCTGATGCCGATCGTGCGCGAAGGGTCAAGTCCGGGTACGGTGAGCATCGCGCCGCCTTTTTCATTCCAGGTAAGCGGAATATTGAGCGCTGCCGCTTCTTCGGCCACGAGTGCCATCACCTGGGCGGTGAAGCCGCTGGGGCTTGGGGTGTCGAGCAGTTTTTTGAGCAGATTCAGAATATATTCTTCATTGGGCTGGATGGTAAGCAAGGATAGTTCCTCCTATTCGTCTATGGGTTACAGCCGGGATGATCCTTCTGGCGTAAAGGGGTCACTCTCAGCAGGGATAGGTTCCATGTTGATACTATTAGCGTCACGCAGCTTGGCCAGCTCGGCATTCAGGCTCTTAATCTGCTTCTGCAGCTTGTACTGGCGGAAAATTCCGTACGAACCTACAACCACGCCGCCGATCAGCGCACAGCCAAGAATAACGAGGATAAGCGGAATGCTGACAAAGTCAAACCCGAAATTAACGGGCACCGTATCCACATTCATTACTGCGAATACTGCAGTCAGCAGAGCGAAAAATAAACCTAATATAAGTGACCATTGAAATTTCATATAGCTTCCTCCTCAGGATGATCTGACAATACAAATCCCCTGCCATCAAAGGGCAAGGGATTACTGTTATACTAAGCGTTCTGTCTTACTTGGTCAACTGTTCCATCTGCTCAATGACGCTCTCAAATACGCTCATGGCTTCACGGATCGGCTCAGGAGACGACATATCAACCCCCGCCTTGCTCAGGATGTTAATGGAATAATCACTGCCGCCGCTCTTCAGGAAGCCGAGGTAACGGTCAACCGCCGGTTTGCCTTCCTCCAGAATCTGTTTGGCGAAGCTCGTCGCCGCCGAGAAGCCGGTAGCATATTTGTAAACATAGAAGCTGTTGTAGAAATGCGGAATCCGCGCCCATTCCATCTCAATATCCTGATCAATCACCATATCCTTGCCGTAATATTTGACATTCAGATCGTAGTAGATCGCAGAGAGATCCTGCGGTGTGAGCGATTCGCCTTCTTCGGCACGCTGGTGAATGATTTTTTCGAATTCAGCGAACATCGTCTGCCGGAATACCGTCGTGCGGAACTGGTCGGCATAATAGGTGAGCAGGTACATTTTTTCCTTCGGATCTGTGGATTTGTTCAGCAGGTAATCCATCAGCAGCGCCTCATTGGTAGTAGAAGCAACCTCCGCCAGGAAAATAGTGTACTGCGCGTCCCGGTATTTCAGCGCTGTGTCCGAATAGTAGGAGTGCAGGGCGTGACCCATCTCATGTGCCAGTGTGAACATGCTGTTCAGATTGTCATTATGGTTCAGCAGCACGTAAGGATGGGTGCCGTAAGCCCCCCAGCTGTATGCGCCGGAGCGTTTGTTCTCGTTCTCGTAGACATCGATCCAGCCTTTGTCATAGCCTTCCTGCAGAACACTAAGGTAGCCCTCGCCAAGCGGCTTCAGGCCTTCCTTGGTAATCTTCTTGGCCTCGTCAAACGTAATATCCAGCTTATATTCGTCCACCAGCGGAGCGAACAAGTCATACATATGTAGCTCATCTACCCCAAGCAGCTTCTGGCGCAGCTTCATATAACGGTGCATCAGCGGCAGACTCTCGTGAATCGTATCGATCAGATTCGTGTAGACTTCCTTCGGAATATTGTCGCCGTAGAGGGACATTTCCAGCACGGAAGGATATTTGCGCACACGGGAGTAAAAGACATTCTTATTCACATTCGCGCTCAGCGTGGCGGCAATCGTGTTCTTTTGCTTGCCGTAAGTTTCATAGACCGCTTTGAAGGCGTTCTTGCGTATCTCACGGTCCGGGCTTTCGAGGAATTGAATATAGCTTCCGTGGGTCAGCTCAACTTCCTTGCCTTCTTCGTTCTTAATCTTAGGGAACTTCAGATCCGCATTATTCAGCATGCTGAATACAGTTTGCGGGGCCTGGGCGATCGTGCTGACCTGAGCCAGCAGCGCTTCTTCCGCCTTGGACAGGACATGGGCCTTCTCACGCTTCATTTCAGTCAAGGTGAAGGTGTAGTAGGAGAGCGAAGGGTCAGCGATGAACTGGTCCAGTGTCGCGTCAGGCAGGGCCAGAATCTCAGGTGTGACAAAAGAAAGAGCTTCACCCGCTTCAACGCCAAGCTTCTTGGCCTTGGAGGAGAGAGCCTGGTACTTCGGAGCCGCTGTATCCTCGTCCTGGCGCATATGCGCATAGACATAGAGGCGTTCAGTCAGCAGGGACAGCTTATCGTCCAGCTCGAAGCACTTCTTCAGGGCATCCGGAGAATCCAGCTTCCCCTGGAAGGAGGCAGCGCTTGTAATCAGCGCCTTCACTTCCTTATATTCGGCATCCCATTGCTCCTCTGAAGCAAACATATCTTCAAGCTTCCAGCGGTTCTCGGCGGGCACTTCACTTCTCTTAGGTAATTGTTCCATAGAAATCCTCCTCGGTAGATGGGATGCGGCTGGGCTGCTCTCCGCCTGCGGGAGCGCTGAGGACAGATTTCCTTGCAGCAGGCTGAGCGCAAGCAGGAGCGGGAGTGATTTGGCGGTAACGGACATGACGGCAGCCTCCTGATTCTCAAAGTCTGCTTAGTATGCCCTGCCAATTCATGTTTATTAAATCTTGCTTACAGATGAAGTTATGTGAGCAGGCTATAAATAATGAAGACAAAAGCCAGCGCAATCATAATGACTGCGGTCAATGCCATCCCGCGCTTCAAGCGCGGGGGCATTTTGTCCTTGCTCATAATCAGTACGGCACCCAGGCACAGGACGACAATGACATAAATGACAAGACTCTCATTATCCATGCCGGACTATACCTGTTTGAAGGCTGCGATGATATTCTTGTACTCTTCTTCATTATCCTTGTAGGATTCTTTATTGAAGCGGTTGTTCACCCACTGCATCATAGCCGGACGGCTCATGAAGGTATGCGTTTCTTCTCCCCATTGGTCGGAGATTTCACGAAGGATAATATAACGTCCCTGAACCTCCACCGTCATCATGTTCCACTTGTCTGTTTTGTATATTTCATGTTTTTTGATCATTATCATTACCACCCTGGCGATTTTTGGCTTTTGGGTCAATGATAACGCACCGGAGAAGGGAAAAGCAAATTAAATCATGAAATCAGGGAAAAGATGGATTGCTTTACAAGTATAGAAAGAGTATAATGTAAGCATACGCCATATATGGCGGTATTTTTAGGAGGTTGTTCATTTGAAAGGTACAGTAAAATGGTTTAACGCAGAAAAGGGTTATGGTTTCCTTCAAGTTGAAGGCGGCGAAGATGTTTTCGTTCACTTCTCAGCGATTCAAGGCGACGGATTCAAGACTTTGGACGAAGGCCAAGCGGTAGAATTCGATGTTACGGACGGTAACCGCGGTCCACAGGCAGCGAACGTAGTTAAATTATAAAATACGGCCAAGGCAGAGCTTCTGTCAGCCGCAATATATATATTTGATCTAGCACGCACTGGCATAAGTAGCATCAGGCAGCTTGAGCAGCACAGTTCCTTCGGGGGCTGTGTTTTTTTATTGGTTAGGAAATTATGATTTACGTCCGATGTGGATAAGTTACGCATAAAGTTAATAGGAATGACTTCGCTGATTTCAGCGAACAGCAGGATATGGTCGAAAAACCGACTACATCCGGTACGGAAGGGGCGAGTGGGCGGGATGTGGTCGAAAAACCGACCACATTCGGTGCGGCAGAGGGGCAAGGGCCGGATATGGTCGAAAAACCGACCATATTCGGTGCGGAAGAGGCGAGTGGGCGGGATATGGTCGAAAAACCGACCACAATGGGGATGCCGGAGCATTTTGTTATGCTGCGGCGGGCCCGGTGGTGTTATATCCTTCCCCGCCCATAATCAGTCAGAGCGGGGTCTTGCTCTTACGCCGCAGCGGGCGGTCCGTGCCGCCCCCGAGGTCCATCAGATGCTTGGACAGGAAGCCGATGAAGGCCAGAACCGAGAAGCCGGTAGCAACCAGATAGAATACAATCCGGCCGGCATCCTGGTAGATCAGTCCGCCGAAGGTGCCGCTGAGCAGACCTGCGCCGCTGGACCATACGACGGTGAAGAGTGCCATTCCGGTTGCCCGCAGGTGATCAGGGATGATCCGAGTAATGTAGCGGACCGCAGTTACATAATAAATGCCAAACGAAATGCTGTGCATGGCCTGAATGGCAACCACGGTACCCGGCTCCCGGGCCAGCGACATGAACAGAAAGCGCAGCGTGAACATCAGGCTGGCAAAAGCAAGCAGCGGCAGCTCCTTGAACTTGTCGCCATATCTGCTGAGCAGGAAGAAGATGGGGATCTCACTGAGCGCTGAAGCCAGCAGCGCCCAGCCGACAACTTCATCTCCTGCATTCATGCCCTTGAGGCTGATCGTCAGGAAGGCCTCGTTCATCCGGTAGCCGATGGCGAGCAGGAATACAGAGCCGAAGAACCACAGTACTTCCTTTTGCAGCAGAATCTCGCGGAGTCCGGCGCCCTTCAGCGGTCTGTCCGTAGACTCCTTGTCTACAGAGAGCGGAGCCGCCTCGGTTCGCTTCACATCCTTCAGCCCAATCGTAATCAGCAGCGCGGTTACGACAATCACAATACAAATCGCTACGCTGTACTGAGGTCCCAGCGTTCTGAGTACATAGCCGATTGTAAGGGCGAAGAAGGAGTATCCGAGCGAGCCGAATACACGGATGGCAATGAAATTCCGCCCGTGACGCTGGGCAATTTTAATTGCCATCGTATCTGCCAGTGGAAAGACAGGGTAATAGAAGAAATAGAAAAAGGATAAAATAAGCATGACACTCGAGAAATCGGTGGCTCTGGCCAGAATAATGGCGGTGATCAGCTGGCCTCCAAGCAGGAGAGCCATAATCTTACGGACGGTACCCAGCCGGTCGCTCATCATACTCCAGAACAGATTAGAGAGAATCGAGATTAACGGGCCTACCGAGTAGAGCAGACCCATTTGCGGACTGCTGAAGCCTAAGTGGGCATAAAATAACGGGAAATAAGAAACAACCAGCACACTGGTGCCGTACAGCGTAAACATAAAGGATCGCAGCCAGTTTTGATCACTGTATTGGCCGCCGCTCCGCCTCGCATTCATGATTGTGCACTCCTTCGGGATATAGAAAAGTATAGTATAGCATAAAGCGGAGAGGCCGGGGGATTCGTATAATATCGATTTTCTGAATCTTTCAAGAGTTTGCGAAAGTGATTTTGTTGTTTGTACAAATCCGCTCTGCATATTATAATAATCATGATTTGGATAAGGAGACAACAATGTGGAGGCACTGTCATTGAATGAATTTGAGCAAGGCCGTAACCGTAGTCCGCGCGGTCCTATTGGACTCATGAAGAGGGTCTATAAGTACGTGCTGCCGGAAGTGCGATCATGTCTCGATTCCTGGCGCAAGGATGCAGAAGGAATTCCCGATCCCGAGCTCCGTAAGCAAGCGCTTGCCAGCATTGAAACGAAGCAGTTTCATTGCGAAGGCGGCGGAATCTATGCCGCCGGCAATTTGTCGATGAGACATATACTGATTCCGCTAATTGTTGCTTATCAGACGATCAGTGATTATTTGGACAACCTGTGTGACCGCAGTACTTCGCTTGATCCGGCCGATTTCCGGTTGCTGCATAAGTCCATGCTGGATGCTGTTACCCCCGGCGCGGAGCCTGTGAACTATTACGCGCTGCGCACGGAACAGAATGACGGCGGATACCTGCACAGACTGGTCCGCAAATGCCAGGAGATGACCTCCCGGCTACCTGGCTACGGTGCTGCTACTGAAGAGGTCTATAATCTGGCTGTATTGTACACTGATCTTCAGGTCTATAAGCACATTCACCCGGAGCTTAGAGAAGCTGCCCTCAAGGAATGGTGGGAGAAGGAGGGGTACCGCGCGCCTCATCTCCAGTGGAATGAATTTGCGGCCGCAACCGGTTCAACCCTGGGCGTATTCATGCTTTTTCTGGCATCCTGTGATCCTAAGCTAAGCACAGTGGCATCATCATCCATTCGTGCTGCTTATTTTCCGCATGTGTGCGGTCTGCATATCATGCTGGATTATCTGATTGACCAGGATGAAGACCGGGCCGGCGGTGATCTCAATTTCTGCAATTATTATGAGAATACGGATATGATGCTGAACCGGATCGCTTCCATTGTGGAGTGGGCCCGTAAGGATGTCCGGAGTCTTCCTGAGAACTCCATGCACCGTATGATCATCGAAGGACTGCTGGCCCTGTATTTATCCGATCCCAAGGTTAGTGAGCAACGCGAGGTCCGCTCGGTATCCCGGAGGCTGATGAAGAATAGTCCGCTGACCAGACTCTTCTTCTTCGTCAACAGCCGCTGGATACGCAAACACATGTATTAGATGCTGCCGGATCTTCTCCAGGTAAGGGGAGAAACTGGCACAAATTTAAGGAGGAACTAACAGAATGTCAAACGTAAAAAAAATCGCAGTATTAACCAGTGGAGGAGACTCCCAGGGGATGAACGCCGCAGTGCGTGCGGTTGTCCGCAGCGCGATCTACTTCGGAATTGAAGTATTCGGCATTCAGCGCGGGTATCAGGGCCTGTTGAACCGCGACATTTTCCCGATGGATCTGCGCAGTGTCGGAGATATCATCCAGCGCGGAGGAACGGTTCTGCAGTCTGCACGCTGTCTGGAGTTCATGAAGCCGGAAGGCCAGCAGAAAGGTGCTGACATTCTGAATGAGCTCGGCATCGACGGTCTGGTTGTTATCGGCGGAGACGGCTCTTACCATGGCGCCAACAAGCTCAGCAAGCTTGGAATCAAGACGATGGCTCTGCCGGGTACCATTGATAATGATATATCGTTCACAGACTACACTATCGGATTCGATACTGCCGTTGGCGTGGTAGTGGATGCGATCAATAAATTGCGCGACACCATGTCATCCCATGAGCGTTCCTCCATCGTAGAGGTTATGGGGCGTCACTGCGGAGATATCGCTCTGCATGCAGGTCTTGCTTCCGGGGCGGAGACGATTCTGGTGCCGGAAATGCCTTATGACCTGAATGAGGTAGCTGACCGGATGAAGGATAATTTCGCACGCGGCAAACGTCACAGTATCGTCATTGTAGCTGAAGGCGTCGGCAAGGGTGAGGATGTTGCTCAGGCACTCAAAGACCGCCATGCTTCCCTGGATGCCCGTGTTACGGTACTGGGACACATTCAGCGCGGAGGTACTCCAACACCAGGAGACCGTAACCTCGCCAGCCGTCTGGCTGATTTCGCGGTCCGTAAGCTGATCGAAGGCGAATCGGACAAGGCATGCGGAATTATTAAAGGGGAATTGACCCTGACCGATATCGATAAGGTAGTGAATACGAAGAAGGATTTCAATATCGAGCTGTATGAGCTGGCTTCCCGTTTGTCCCAGTAAGAGCAGCAGAATTTATAGGATCTTCAAATTTCACCGGAGCAGCAAGCCTTCCATCACCGGAAGGGGCTGCTCTTTTTTGACTTGACAGTATACCCCCACCCGTATATATTAATACCCATAGGGGTATACAATTAGGAGGGAATAAGCATGAGTAGAACTATAGTCATTATCGGCGGTGTTGCCGGAGGGGCATCCGCTGCGGCACGCCTAAGAAGACTGAACGAAGAAGACAACATTATCATGATTGAGCGGGGAGAGCATGTTTCTTTTGCCAATTGCGGGCTGCCTTATTATATTGGGGAGAGTATTGATTCCCGGGACAAGCTGTTTCTGCAGACACCGGCTGGAATCCGGGCACGCTTCAATATTGATGTGAGAATCTTTACCGAGGCGACAGAGATTGACCGTGAACATAAGCAGGTACACTGCCGCAATGTTACAACAGGCGAGACACTGCAGATTCCATATGATATCTTAGTACTCTCACCGGGAGCGAAGCCGATAGTTCCTCCGATTCCGGGTATTTCAGAGGCTGAGAACCTGTTCACCTTAAGGAATATTCCTGATACAGACCGTATCAAGGCCTATGTGGACAGCCGTCACCCCCGGCATGCCACTGTAATTGGTGCAGGTTTTATTGGTCTTGAGATGGCGGAGAACCTGCGGGAGCGGGGGCTTGATGTCACTGTGATTGACCGGGGGCAGCAGATTCTGAACCCGCTTGATCTCGAGATGGTTCGTCCGCTGGAAGAGCACATGCGTTTGCACGGGGTGGAACTGCGGATGAATGAGGGTGTAGAGGCTATTGAACAGCAAGGCAGCCTGCTCCGTCTCTCCTCCGGCGGGGAGCTTAGAACGGATATGGTTATCTTGGCGATTGGGGTCAGTCCTGAGAATGACCTGGCACGGAGCTGCGGGCTGGAGCTGGGCATCCGGGGATCGGTTAAGGTCAATGCTTCGCTACAGACCAGTGATCCGGCCATCTATGCCGTAGGGGATGTCATTGAAGTGAAGGACCGCGTTCAAGGGTTCGATACCATGGTCTCCCTGGCCTGGGGAGCGAACCGGCAGGGGCGTCTGGCCGCCGATCATATCAACGGCCGGGAAGCCTCTTACACTGGGGCATTAGGTACTGCGATTATCAAAATTTTCGATATGACTGCTGCGCTGACCGGGAACAACGAGAAGACACTTAAGTCGCTTGGGGTACCTTATGAAGCTGTGCATATCCATCCGAATTCTCATGCCGGTTACTACCCCGGTGCTGCACCGATAGCGCTTAAGCTGCTGTTCAACCCGCAGACAGGAGAGATTTATGGAGCACAGGCGGCCGGAAGTGCCGGAGTGGACAAAAGAATAGATGTCATTGCCACCGCGATCCGCAGCAAGCTTAAGGCAGATGAGCTGGCCGATCTGGAGCTGGCGTATGCGCCGCCGTATTCCTCGGCCAAAGATCCGGTCAATATGGCGGGCTATGTTGCCTCCAATCTGATGGAGGGACTCGTCCGTAATCTGCAATGGCATGAAGTGGACGAATTCACACGTAGTGGCGGCCTCGTCATTGATGTCAGAGACGAAGCAGAGCGTTTAGCCGGTTTCATTCCAGGTTCCATCAACATTCCGCTGGCTGGGCTGAGAGACCGGCTCACAGAGATTCCTGGGGATCGGGAGATCGCCGTGTCCTGCCAGGTAGGGCTGCGCGGCTACATTGCTGCCCGCATGTTAATCCAATACGGATATGCAGTACGAAATGTTGACGGAGGGTACAAAACATACGCAGCGATGGCAAGGGGGAATAACACTGATGATTCCGGGAAAAGAGAGACGCCGGCTTTAAAAGTGAATGCCCCGTCTCCCGCCAGTATAGTCCATAGCCACGAACAGCTCAGCCCTAAGCCGCAGCTCCTGCTGGATGCTTGCGGATTACAGTGCCCCGGCCCTATACTCAAAGTATATGAGACTATAAGCTTAATGGAGGAAGGCCAGCGGGTTGAGATCACTGCAACGGATTTCGGTTTTGCCGCTGATATCAGGCAGTGGTGCAGCAAGACAGGGAACACACTGGAATCAGTGGATGTATCCGGGGGCAAGGTTCAGGCGTTGATACGGAAGGGAGTAGATCCGGCAGACAGAACCGTAGTTCCGGCGGAACAGGCAGCCGTCTCTGAAGGAACCACGATGATTGTATTCAGCGGTGATCTGGATAAAACTATCGCTTCCTTCATTATTGCAACAGGCGCCGCAGCGATGGGCAAGCAGGTAACCATGTTCTTTACCTTCTGGGGGCTTAATGTTCTGCGCCGGGGGCAGTCTCCGCAGGTGAAGAAGAATGCTCTAGACCGGATGTTTGGCATGATGATGCCGAAGGGAACGCGGAAGCTTCCCTTATCCCGCATGAACATGGGCGGGCTTGGGTCGAAGCTGATCCGCTATACTATGGGCCGCAAGAATGTGGAATCCCTGGAGAATCTGATGCAAGGCGCACTGAATGCCGGGGTTAAGCTGATGGCCTGCACGATGAGCATGGACATCATGGGCATCAAGCAGGAGGAATTAATTGAAGGTGTAGACTTCGGCGGTGTTGCCAGCTATCTTGGAGCTGCCGAGGATTCCGGCGTGAACTTATTCATCTAGAGGGGGCCAAGGGACAGTGGAGTATGATAAAGCTATTAGCAACCGGTTGAAGCGTATCGAAGGTCAGGTGAGGGGAGTACTCGGGATGCTGGAGGAAGGCAAAGATTGCCGCGAGATCGTGACTCAGCTGACAGCGATCCGAACAGCCGTAGACCGCTCTATTGGTGCAGTGATCGGAGACAATCTGGAGCACTGTATTCAGGAAGAGCTTGCGAAGGGGAACTCCCCTGATCAAGTGATTAAGGAAGCAGTAGATTTGCTTGTAAAGAGCCGTTAATGAAGAACAGCCACAGACGAAGGAGAGTACTCTTCCTTATCTGTGGCTGTTCTTGTTATAAGACAAGAACTTTTTTGTGGAGCTCCGTGCTATTTCATGCCTTCTCCGGGGCGAATCTGCGCTGCACCCTGACGAGCCGGCCCAGGAGCAGAATTGCGCCGATTCCAAGGCCGGTAATGAGTCCGATCCAGTAGCCGTAAGCCCCAAGCTCAGTATAAGTGGCGAGCAGGTAGCCGACGGGCAGGCCGATCACCCAATAGGCTATGAAGCAGATGACGAACGCAGGATTAACATCCTTATATCCCCGCAGCACACCTTGAGTCGGGGTTGCGATGGCATCGGAGATCTGGAAGAAGATCGCGTAGATCAGGAAATGCTGGATCAGCGAGATCACTTCTTGGTCATCCGAATACAGTCCGGCGACATGATTCCCGGCGAAGAGCAGCACCAGCGCTGTGAGCAGTGAGAGGACAGCCGCCGTACCAATGCCCATAATGCCATACTGGCGCGCATCCCTCAGCCGGCCGGAGCCGCTCTCGAAGCCGACGAGAATCGTCAGACTCATGCAGATGCTCAGTGGAATCATATAGAGGGTGGAGGCGAAGTTAATGGCGGCCTGATGGGCAGCGATTGTAATGGTATCGAAGCGGCTCATCAGCAGGGTTACAGCCGAGAACACCGCCGTCTCGAAAAAGATCGAAAAGCCGATAGGCACACCAATCTTCAGCAGCTCCTTGAGACTTACCAGGGACACCGCGTGAAATTTACGGAAAATCTGCAGATTGCGGAAAGGCTCAGCCCGGTAGACGAAGATTAGGGCAATCAGAAAAATGACCCAATACGTGATCGCAGAGGCTACGCCTGCGCCTACTCCGCCAAGGCGGGGGAAGCCGAAGTTGCCGAAGATCAGCAGATAGTTAAGCCCCACATTGACCGGCAGGGCAATCAGGGTGATGAACATGGAGACACGGGTCTGACCCAGGGCATCAATACAGCTGCGGACAACGGTATAGCCGAACAGCGGAATAATGCCGAAGGAAATAGCACCGAGGAAGCGGAAGGCAATATCTCGTACCGCAGGCTCCAAATTCATGAAATTCAGGATCGGTGTGAGAGCGAGGCTGCCAAGAAACAGCACGAGCACGGATACGATCAGGGAGAGCCAAATGCCCTGCATCACCTGGTTAGCCACATCCTTCCCCCGCTTGCTGCCGAGGAGATGAGACACAATGGGTGTAATCCCCATAAGAATACCGCTAAGGCCTGTCTGGATCGGAATCCACAGGCTTGTGCCGATGGCTACGCCGGCCAGATCATTCGTGCCGAATTTGCCGGACATATTGGTGTCGAAGAAGGTAATGGCCGACAATGCAATCTGAGTAATCAGAATCGGAAGCAATATATGCAGGAATTGCCCAGCCTTTTGTTTAATGGAAGTTGTCTGTTTCATAATGATCAATGCCCCGTTATCTTTATTTTGAATACTTATTTTCCCAGTGTGAATATTCCCAGTAAAAAGCCCGGCAGCTGCCGGGCTCTGGATATCATGCGGCTATGGATACATCCGGATAATTGCAGAAAGCTTATTGGTCATACTTCACATCGGCGGTGTAGCGGTTGTTGGCATTCCATAGCAGGAATTCGTCAATATTCTGATCCTTCAAGGCACGGATCTGATCTTCAACCTGCTTCTTGCCGTATTTGACATAATGCCCGCTGCCCAGCCAGCTGGCGGTGAAATCCTGAATCCATGGGCGGATGACCGGCTTGTAGCTGCCTAGCGGATTGAGCTTCTTGTGTGTATCGACCATTGAGCCCTTAATGGTAGCATAAGGGTCTTTGTCCGGGTCCTTCACATCGAACCAGCCGGTGGAGTAATGGCTCGGATAGACCATCGGGCTGATAACATCGACATTCTTGGAGATCTTCACGAAGTCCTGTCCGATGCCTTCTGCGGCAGGTACCGAGGCGGCATATCCGAAGATATCTACAGAGATCCGAACTCCCAGCGGAGCGAGCTCAGCTTTGGCATACTTGACAAAGTCGGCGATGATTTCCACGCGCGGTCTGTCACTCTTCGTGTATTTCAGAGTGTCCGCACGCTTCTCGAAGCCTTCAGGGAAGCGTACATAGTCAAACTGGATTTCCTTGAACCCGAGCTTAACGGCTTCCTTGGCAATATCTACGTTATACTTCCACACATTTTCATTATAAGGATTGACGAAGCTGTCTCCGCCCTTGTTGGCCCAGACAGAGCCGTCTTTGTTGACGAAGGATAATTCCTTGTTCTTCTTGGCGAGCACTGAATCCTTGAATACTACGATCCGCGCAATCGGGTAGACATCATGCTCCTTCAGGCGGGTCATCAGCTTGTTGATATCCCCTATGAACGGCTGGGGATGCCCCATTTGCTGAAGCTCAGCATTGTCCGTCTTGTAGGTGATATATCCGGCATCATCCTTAATATCGATGACCATGGAGTTGAGCTCAGTCTTGTCCAGCAGGGCAAGCAGGGTCTCCATCCGTGCGCCACCGGCGCTGTAGGCAGTCACGTATATCCCTTTAACCTTGGGAGCATCCGGCTGCGGATCGGCAAGACGCGCTGTCTCCGGCGATGCGCTTGGTGAAGGTGCAGGAGAGGCAGTGCCGCCTCCGTTCGGTGATGCTGCTGGATCCGGATTGGTGGTGTGTTCTGCGACGATGGGGGGATTCATGGCGCCCTGCAAGACTGCTGCCACATCGGCCTCATGTCCTTGATTCGGGACACCTACGCCTCCCAGGGCCATCATCAGTAAAGCCCAGGTGATATTCATTTCTTATTCGCTCCCTTTATGTACATTCCTTATAAAGTATAAGGTAACGGATGCACCCAAAAAGAACAGACTTGTAACAATACCCGTAATTTTTTGAGGTCATATTTCCGCTCTTGTTGTTTATAAACGGGATGCACAGATTTTGAACCGCTGATTATAAAAGTAAATGCCGCCCCGGACTGGCACGAAGGCCAATGACCAGGACGGCAACTATTACAACTTGCTCTTTAGGGCAGCTTGCTTAATGAAGATACGCAGAATTCTGATGCTCGCAAATGCTGTAATGGATGATATCCATGGCATCTGCCGGTTCCAGAATACTCAGACCGTCACGCAGTACGATTACAGAATTGAGTTCGTCCTGCTTCAGGAACGGTATCATATCCGGATACCACCTCATGACGATTGCTGACAGTTTTACCGTTTCCATTTCCACAAAAATCACCCTTTCCTTTTTCGAATCGAACTGAATCAGAATTCAGGGTCCACCCGGAAAAACGAAGTGCCTGGAAAAAAGAGGGTAAATCACAATCTTCATGAAATTGTTAAGGTCCTGCGTAGCTATAATATAACATAATTTGAACGGATAAGCATTTTCTTATGAATTACCGTTTGCGGAAAGAGCCCATCACACCGACAGTTTCAACGATATTTACAAAAGCCTGCGGGTCGCTTGTTTTAATAATACGTTTCAATTCTGCAAGCTCATACCGTGTGGTCACTGTCATTAGCATGTCCCGTTCTACATGAGAATAAGCACCTTCTGTCTTAAATTTTGTAACGCCGCGCTGAAGGCCCAGCAATTGCTGCAGCAGCTCGTCAGTCCGGTTGGTGATAATGTACACGGTAACTTTGATGTGGCTGATATGAATCAGGTCGACCACCTTGCCGGTGACGTAAATGGAGACCATCGAGGCCAGCGCCAGATTCCAGTTGTCGTCAAAATAAGCCGCAGCAAGAATGACGAGACCATTGAGACCGACCAGCACACTGCCTACCGGGAAATCCCGGTACCGTGTTATAATGGAGCCCAGAATATCGAAGCCGCCTGAGGAGCCTCCTACACGGAAGGAGATGCCCGCACCGGCACCCACAAGCACCCCGCCGAAGACAGAGGCAAGCAGCATATCCGAGGATACTTGAAAGACCGGTACCACCGTCATCAGCCAGGTGGTAGCCCCTACAGAGACCATGCTGAGAATGATAAACCGGCGGCCGAGCTGGAACCATCCGGCGACAAGCAGCGGGATATTGAAGAGTAAATACAGTAAGCTGATATTAAAAGGAGTGAAATAACCGGCCAGCATGGCGAGGCCGGATACGCCTCCGCTGAGCAGTCTGTGGGGGATCAGGAACAGATTAAAGCCGCTTGCGATCATCGCTGAACCGAAGAGGACGGCAAGAAAGCTCCCGAATAATCTTAGTTTAACCAAGCAAATTCACCTCTGAGTGTAGTGTGAGTGTCATGTAAGTAATGAAAGTAAGGAATACACTGGTATTCCTGATTGGGTTTGTGATATAATGTATAGGATATTCTTGAGTAGGACGTTACAATGGTATTTTTGCATTGCTTAGAATGCGAAGCTACAATTGTCAGGTGTATGTAGTGGCCTGATCATAGGACAGTTGTTTGTCCCAATACGCGCTAAACCATGCAGAAAATCCGGCATGATTGGACAGCCTATAAATGTGTTTACCGCTACTTAAGAATACAGACAAGCATGTGGAATGTCCACTGTATAGAAGGAGCATGAATAATTTGAAAACATTCGCAGAATTCGGCTTGGAGCCAAAAGTACTTCAAGCAATCACAGAGCTAGGATTTGAGGAAGCAACACCAATCCAGGAACAGGCTATCCCGCTTGCTATGGCCGGATCGGATCTTATCGGACAGGCACAGACGGGTACAGGTAAGACCGCAGCCTTCGGGATTCCCCTCATCTCCAAGATCGCAAGAGAAGAAGATAAGATTCTGGCACTGGTAATGACGCCAACACGTGAGCTGGCCATCCAGGTCGCTGAAGAAATCGGTAAGTTGACCCGCTTCAAAGGACTTCGTTCACTGGCTATCTACGGCGGGCAGGATATCGGCCGCCAGATCCGCGGACTGAAGAGAAAACCACAGATTATTATTGGTACACCAGGACGCCTCCTGGACCATATCAACCGCAAGACCATCCGCCTGGATGATGTTCAGACGATCGTACTGGATGAAGCCGATGAAATGCTAGATATGGGCTTCATGGAGGATATCCAGACCATCCTCAAGCTCGTTCCCGAAGAACGTCAGACCATGCTCTTCTCGGCTACTATGCCTCCTAACATTCAACGCCTTGCCCAGCAGTTCTTGAAGAACCCGCAGCATGTATCCGTAATTCCTAAACAGATTAGCGCACCGCTTATCGACCAGGCTTATGTTGAAGTGCCTGAACGCCAGAAATTCGAAGCGCTTAGCCGCTTGATTGACATGGAATCGCCAGATCTGGCAATTGTATTCGGCCGCACGAAGCGCCGGGTAGACGAGCTTGCAGAAGGCTTGCAGAAGCGCGGATATTCCGCTGACGGCCTGCATGGCGACTTGTCGCAGAACCAGCGGGATGCTGTAATGCGCAAATTCCGCGACGGCAGCATTGATGTACTGGTTGCTACAGACGTAGCTGCACGCGGCCTGGACGTATCCGGCGTAACGCATGTAATCAACTTCGACCTTCCGCAGGACCCGGAGAGCTATGTACACCGTATCGGCCGTACAGGCCGCGCCGGCAAAGAAGGAACAGCCTGGTCCTTCGTAACTCCGCGCGAAATGGATCACCTGCACCTGATCGAACGCGTGACCCGTCACCGCATTACCCGCAAACCGCTTCCTACGATGGCCGAGGCTATTGAAGGCAAACAACGCATTACAGCAGAACGTCTGCTTGCAATGGTTGAGGTTGGCGAACTGAACGAATACAAAGGCATTGCCATTCAATTGCTGGAGCAATATGATTCTGTACAGCTGCTGTCCGCAGCTATGAAGCTTCTTACCGGCGATAACAAGGATGCGCAAATTGAGTTGACTCCTGAAGATCCGATCCGTGCCAAGCGCCGCGGCGGCAAGAACGACATCCGCAGCGGGCGTAAGCCTAACGGCGGCTATGGCGGCAACCGTTCCGGTTCCGGTTCTAGCTCCGGTGGCGGCTATCGCGGCAACCGAGACAATGCAAGCGGCGGCGGCTATCGCGGAAATCGTGACAATGCCAGCAGCGGCGGAAGCACCCGTGGCGGCTACAGCAGCGGCTATGGCGGCAACAGCGGAAGCGGCAGCAGCTACGGCGGCGGCTACAAAGGCAACCGTGATGGAGCGAGCCGTAACACAGACGGAAGACCGTCCTCGCGTCCGAGCAGCACAAGCACCCGCCCGGCCAAGCAGGATTTTGACGCTTAAGCTATAACAAAACACCTTGAAGAAGACGAGCAACCGTTACCGGTTCCCGTCTTCTTTTTTTGCTGTGGATTCACTTAGATGAAGGTACGGCTGATGATGACCAGCAGGATGAAGAGCACGAGAATTGTTCCGGTGGAAGTCCAGGGATTGCAGCAGCCAGGTGCGGACATGAGGTCAACCTCCTTTGAGCATGGGGGATTTGTTGTGGTTACAATGTAATATATGGACGTATTGCAGAGCTTGCTTAGACACTTACCTAGAACTTGTAAACTTGGGCGCTGGAAAAGTCCTGTACAAACAGGTATAGTTAAGATACGCAGTATGCACAAGATAGACAGGAGGAAGGGAATTGGAGTTTAAAGGAGCAATGGGCGGTATATACCGCATCACGGAATGGATCACACGCATCGCCTTCAGCAATATTTTATGGGCATTGTGTTCGATACCGTTTCTGTTCGCAGGAATTATGAAGATCCTCATGCTGGGTTCAGGAGCAGGCGGACCGAATGAGCAGATTATGCTGAACTGGGTACTTGGTGTATTCGCGCCATTCACTGTATTTCCGGCTACGTCGGCGTTATTTACAGTGGTGCGCAAATGGGTAATGGGCAATACCGATGTAAGTACATTCCGCACTTTTTTTCAGGGATACAAAGAGAATTATCTGAAAAGCATGCTGGGAGGGCTTATCTACACCCTGCTGTTTGTCGTGATGTACGTTGATGTGACCGTATACATGACGCAAATGCCGAATTTCAAGATCGTCGGTATCCTGATGCTGGTGCTGATGATTATTTTGTTCGTATCGATGTTTAACTTCTTCTCCATCGTGGTTCACTACCAGATGACGTTCAAGGAAGTGGTAACCAATTCGATTCTGCTCACGATCGCCCGGCCGATCCGTGTGTTCTCGACGTTGATTGGTTCAGGCGTTCTTCTCTATATAGGTCTGCGGTATCCGGTGCTTTATGTGCTGTGTATTCCTACGCTGATTGCTATGCTCGCCTTCTTTAATTTCTTCGCTACATACAATAAGCTGCAACTTCAGGTGGAGAAGAAGAAGCTGGCTGAAGAACAGGCCGCGCTGGAAGCAGCTGAGAATGAAGGTCTGCCGGCCGATGATGATGACGATGATGACGAAGACGAGGATGAAGACGACAGAGATAAGTACACCGGTAAGGATTTCAAGCGGACTTAACATTCCCTTGATCATGAGGGCAGCAATGTCAACGGAAAATGATCCCGGCGTTAAATAAAGCGTATACAGGTTTACTTTTTCGTCAAAACGCACTATAATGTTAATAAATCCTGCGATGTACGTTATGGTTGCTCGTTGTTTTGAACCAATGATAATGTCTTGGGAGATCTACATGAAGCGCGGCTGAACAGCCCTGTCTATATGACCTGGGGAATTCAAAAACGACTTCTGCGGTCACCCACCTGCTCTAGCAGGTTCAGAAGACACTGCAGCCGGACGGCATAGGCGGGTTTTCTAATGGAATTGACAAGGCATCCTGTTACCTGCTCACTAGCGGGTAGAGGGTGCCTTTTTCAAGGTTAAAGTGAGCAATGCCCTTTTGTTCCGCGGACAAGAGTGTTACACTTAGGGTAGTGAACTTGGGATTTGAAGAGGGGGAAGAATTTTGTCGTTGAAAAGAACCTTGGTCGGTTTATTTCGCAGTCATGACGGAACAAGCGACCGTGCCAAAGATCCGGCATTGAAAACGCGTTATTACAATCTTTCAAGAGACAAGGCGTGGGATGAAGTATCCGCAACGCTGAAGAAAATTCCTGGTTATAAGGTCTTGCATGAAGTGCAGTCTGTAGGGGAGATTACCCTGGAGAAAAGAACGGCGTTAGGCCGCTCGCTGGATATTACCGTATCTGTGTTAAGCACCACGCCCGTACGCTGTGCCGTAGATATATATTCAGCATCCAGAGGGTCGCTTGGCGATCTGGGTGCCAATTACCGTGTCATTCAGCGTTTGTACCAGTCTCTGGATAAGAAGCTGGGCAAATATAAGGTGGATTAAGGACAGCATTCGGGCATGTATTGCCGGGTTTGTATGCGGTTTCCGGGAGTGGGACAGCCTGTTCCGGGCACGGATATCCTTATTGATCATCATACGCAAAAAGCGGAGAAGGATGACCTTCTGCCGCTTTTTTTCAAAAATGTACATTTATAGTCTTGGATGCTGTATAACATATCAGTGCTGTCCGTTTAAGCCTAGAGCAGAGCTTTAACTGCGGAAATCGCCGCTTCGTAGTCCGGGTGCTCAGCCATTTCACCGAGATACTCGACATAAGCCAAAGTGTCGTTCTTGTCTACAACGAAGATGGAGCGCATGTCGAGGCGGAATTCCTTGATCAGGACGCCATAGGCTTGTCCGAAGGAAGTCTCTTTGTGGTCGGACAGGGTGATTACACTGTCGATGCCTGCGGCGCCGCACCAGCGGGCCTGGGCGAAAGGAAGATCTGTGCTGATGGTGAGAATGACTACATCATCGCCAAGACCGGCAGCCTCACTGTTGAAGCGGCGGGTCTGCGCATCGCACACGCCGGTATCCAGGGAAGGTACAACGCTGATCAGCTTGATTTTGCCAGCGTATTCTGTAAGTGTAACATCTTCCAAGAGATTCTTGCTTACCGTGAATTGCGGCGCGGAATCTCCGGCTTTCAGCTGCGGGCCTACCAGAGTAATGGGGTTGCCCTTAAAAGTGGCTACGCCTGTTCTTTCTTGCGTCATGTCCTTGTTTCCTCCTTGAATTGCATTATTGGCATGTACCTGCCAGAATAAATTATAATCTTTTTAGAAGCTGGATGTCGAGCTGGACAACATACATAAAAGGATGGATGTTATGATTTTTATAAGGTATGAGAAGTGGAGAAGCTATCTCCGGTATTATCCTGTAACCTGTGCGCTGATTCTGGCCAATGTGGTTATGTTCATCGTGCTGTCCCTGAATGGCGGCTCCACCAACCTGTATACACTTGTGGAGTACGGGGCTACGGTCAATGTGGGTGTTGAAACGGATGAGTTGTGGCGCTGCGTGACGGCGATGTTCCTTCACAACGGCTTCGCTCATTTGTTCTTCAACACCTTCTCGCTGCTTGTGTTCGCCCCGCCGCTGGAGCGGTTGATGGGCTGGTGGCGTTATGCACTGCTGTATCTGGGCGGTGGCTTCATTGCTAATCTGCTGTGGGTTCTTATAAGCAGCCGAGGGAATGTGGAGATTGGAATTGTCTCTGTAGGGGCCTCGGGGGCGATCTACGCCGTCTATGGCGCATTCCTCTATATTGCGGTGTTCCAAAGGGCAATGATGGATGAGGGCTCGCGCAAGACGCTTTACGGACTTCTGGTGATGGGGATTATCATGTCCTTTGCCGCTCCAAATATCAATTATATGGCTCATATCGGCGGCCTGATCGCCGGATTCTTCATCTATGGGCTAATCATCCGTGTATTCAAACGAAAACGGCGATAAGGAAGGGTGTAATCGTGGAGCTTAGACAGCTGCAGTATTTTCTGAAGGTTGCCCAGAAGGAACATGTCACCAGAGCGGCGGAGGAGCTGCATGTCGCACAATCTGCGGTAAGCCGCCAGATCCATCAGCTGGAGCAGGAGCTGGGAGTGGATCTGTTCATGCAGAAGGGGAGGAATCTGCAGCTTACGCCTGTCGGGCAGCTCTTTTGCAAAAGAGTGGAGTCGGTCCTGAATGAACTCGACCGGTCGGTGGCGGAGGTGCATGAATTCCTTGACCCGGAGCGCGGCGAGATCCGCATCGGCTTCCCGCATAGCCTCGGGACCCATCTGATTCCTTCCATTGTGGCGGAGTTCCGCAGCCATTATCCCCATGTGAAATTCCGCTTCAAGCAGGGAGCCTATCCATCCTTAATCAAGGATGTTATCTCTGGAGAGGTGGATCTGGCATTCATCTCGCCGTTCCCGGAGAATGTAGGGCATGTGGCCGGAGATATCGTAATGACCGAGGAGCTGTTCGCCATTCTGCCGCAGAATCATCCGCTTGCAAGCAGGGAAGTGATCCGGCTGGAACAACTGCGGGACGAGAAGTTCGTATTGTTCAGCCAAGGCTACTCGCTGCGGCCGATTGTGTGGCAGGCCTGCCTTGCGGCAGGGTTCAAGCCGCAGATTGCTTTTGAAGGCGGGGAGACCGATACAATCCGCGGTCTGGTAGCCGCCGGGATGGGGGTAAGCTTGCTGCCGGAGATGGCGCTCTATCAGACCAACCCGATGCAGCCTGCACAGGTCCGGGTGGTGGAGCCTACGATTACCAGAACCGTCGGGCTGATTCACCGGGCAGAAGGCAAGCTGCCGCTGGTCGCCCAGTCCTTCCGTAACTTCCTGCTTACCTATTTCAAAGACAGGCACACAGACAATACCCCGGTCGGCTCATAGCCTACCGGGGTATTGTCTGTGCAGTGATATAGATCTTAATCGCGGTTACCGAGGAACATCAGGATCAGGCGGATCAGCTCGATCAGAGATACCAGCGCTGCTGCCACATAGGTGAGCGCTGCGGCATTCAGGACCTTGGCTACGCCGCGCTCTTCATCATTACGGATGAAGCCCTGCTGTACCATAATCCGGCGCGCGCGGCTGCTGGCGTTGAATTCAACGGGCAGCGTGACGAGCTGGAAGGCTACTGCGGCAGAGAAGAAGATAATGCCGAGCCCGATAAGGTTGAACGAGCTGAAGATGAAGCCTGCAAGCAGCATGAAGGGAGCGACCCCGGAGGCGAAGTTCACGACCGGGAACATCCGGTGGCGCAGCGCCAGCATCGGATAATGCTCCTTGTGCTGAATCGCATGGCCGATCTCGTGACAAGCGACGGAGACCGCTGCGATGGAGCTTTCATAATATACAGGCTCCGACAGCCGTACAACGCGGTTAATCGGGTCGTAGTGGTCTGTAAGGGTTCCCTGAACCGGTTCAATGGGAACATCGTAGAGTCCGTTGGCATCCAGCATACGCCGGGCAGCTTCATAACCCGTTAAGCCATTCATGTTCGGCACCTTGGCCCATTTCTTGAAATTGCCCTTGACCCTGAACTGGGCCCATACAGAAAAGATAAAAGCGACAGCTAACAACAGATACATTAGTGGCATCATATGTGCTCATTCCTCCATTATAAATTACAAGCTGTTACATTGGCGGCCCTTGCGTCAGCAGAAGCCGGATCGCTTCCATACAGGCGACGCCCTGAGGAATCAGTGCTGCCAGTGCCCGGTTGGCCTGGCCAGGCTTCAAACCGCTTATCACGGGCTCCAGGGCCTTCACTTCCCGTTCTAGCTGCTGCATCTGAAGCTCAAGCTGGACCAGCTTGCCGGAGACCTCAGCCTCAGGGGTGGCTGCATTCCACTTGCCCATCAGGGATTTGATTTCTTCCAATGTATATTTCTCTTGCTTAAGCTGATTAATACGTTGAAGAACGACTAAGGTTTCATGACTGTAGAGCCGGTAATTCTTCATGCTCCTGGATTCCGGTGTAATCAGTCCAAGCTTCGTATAATAATCAATGGTACGTTCACTGATGCCGGCCGCCTTGGCCAGCTCTCCGATCCGGTAAAGGGTCATATCTCCAAGTTATCTCACCTCGCTATTTGCTGCGTAAAATAATCATATCAAATTGGAAACCGTACAGTCAAACGTGACGCTTACTTTAAAGTATATGCTGACTTTTCATAAAGATGCTGGGGAGGCAATCGAAGCGGGAATATTCCTTAGAGGAGAAGAATCCATGTAAAACTTGACATGACGTGTTATATACTTAAGCGCCCAGCTCAGCTGGTAATCATCAGGATCACGGTGAGCGGGTGATACGGTATGGTGTGATCAAAGAATAATAAAAGGCATGTTTACTAATAGACATTAATAAAAATACAGTATGAAACTTAGGAAAAAGCTCTGTTGACTGTATACGTTTGCATAACTGGTACGTAAGGAAGCGCGCTACTCGTGCCGGGTTACCGGTAATCGTGCTCGGGAATAGTCCTTGAGTGAAGAAAAGCGCAGCTTCCAAAATTAAATTAAAGCATTCAAAAAAATAGTCTTGTCAATTTACCTGACTTCTGATTATAATGACATTAAGAGTTTCACGCTTTGTTAGAAAATATAACATTGGGGAGTGGGGTACACTATGAAAAAAAAGATGTTGATGATGTTCCTGGGTATGATTACACTAATGATCTATCCGGTCAGCGCCTTCGCGGCTGAGGGTCCGGCAGCACCGGATCTGCAGATTGGACTCGACACTGCATTTACGTTCCTGGCATTTATCCTTGTATTCTTCATGCAATCAGGATTCGCATTACTTGAGGCGGGTTCGGTCCGGATGAAGAATGCCGGCCATGTGGCCGGTAAGACGGTACTGACACTGGCGATTGCCAGCTTGTGCTTCTGGGCACTGGGCTTTGGCCTTGGCTTCGGTAACGGCAACAGCTTCTTCGGAACTACAGGCTTCTTCTACGGTGGAGATTCCACAGCCTCCGCATTTGAATCCCTGGCCTTCTCCGATGTTACACTAAATACGAAATTCCTGTTCCAAATGGCATTTGCGGCAGTCTCCCTGGCGATTGTATCCGGCGGTATGGCTGAACGTGCTAAGCTTAGCGTATATATTATCTTCGGAATTCTCTTCTCGGTTGTGATTTATCCGGTTGTAGCTCACTGGGTATGGGGCGGCGGCTGGCTGGCAGAGCTGAGCATGCAGGATTATGCAGGCTCTACAGTAGTCCATCTTACAGGGGCAACGGCGGCTGTAGTGGCGACCATTCTCCTCAAGCCCCGTCTTGGAAAATTCAACAAAGAAGGCAAGCCGGTTATTATTCCAGGTCATAACCAGGTCTTCACTGTACTTGGTGTTATCATTCTCTGGTTCGGCTGGTTCGGCTTCAACCCCGGTAGCGCGTTGTCCCCTATGGGCGGATTCTTCGGACACGTAGCGCTGACTACGAACATTGCAGCGGCGGCAGGCGGTCTGGCAGCACTGGCAGCTTCCTGGCTGTACTTCGGCAAATCCGATATTCCGGCCATGCTTAACGGCGTACTGGCAGCTCTGGTTGCCATCACCGGTGCCTGTGCCTTCGTAGAGCCTTGGGCAGCCATCATTATCGGTCTCATTGCCGGTGCCTTTACTTTCATGACCTCGCAGTGGCTGGAACGTGCAGGATTGGATGATCCGATCTATGCTTTCTCTGTACATGGTATCGCCGGTATGTGGGGGGCGTTGTCTACAGGCCTCTTCGCAGCACCTGATCTGATTGAACAAGGCGCACTTGTAGGTAAAGCAGGTCTGTTCTACGGCGGCGGCTTCCATCAGCTCGGTGTGCAGGCACTGGGTGTAGTCGGAACCTTCGTGTTCGTAGCTGTGATGTCCTTCGTCATCCTGTATGTAATGAAGATGGTTATGGGTATCCGTGTAACGGAAGAAGAAGAATTGATGGGTCTGGATATCAGTGAGCATGGTACGTACGGTTATCCTGAGCAAATGAAGCTGATTAGTGAATCAGAATCCAAAACCCTCAAACACTAATATTTATACTCAGGCAGGGAGGCGGACCGAGTGGCTTCGATGGAGGCAGCAGATTGGAACGAAGAAGAAAGTTACTTGTCCATCGTAACAGCCGGTTCGCCGGAGGAGCTTAAGGCGAGGCGTACCGCTTGTCAACAAGTGCTGCTGGAGCAGCTGGGCGTGATTCCCGTTCAGGTATGGATGCACCGGGTCAATGCGATGCATGACCAGCTTGCCGGGACGGCGGTACGCATATGTGAGGCGCAGATGAAGGAGGCGGGCTACGGCCTGCCTCCCTGCGCCTATTCCTTTATTGTATTCGGCAGTGCGGGCCGGCAGGAGGCTACGCTGTGGAGCGATCAGGATAACGGCTTAATTGTAGAGGAAGCGCTGGAGGGTGAGCGGAAAAGGTATTTCGAAGCTTTTGGCAGCATGCTGTCGGATGTGCTTGAGGCGATTGGCTATGAGAAATGCGAGGGCAGGGTCATGTGCTCTGAGCCGCTCTGGCGGAAGTCACTGGCAGATTGGAAGCGCCAGCTGTCTGACTGGATGGAGCAACTCGAATGGGAGCCTGTCCGGTACCTCATTATAGCTTCGGATATGCGCCATGTAGCGGGAAGTGAGGCACTGTCTGCGCAGTGGCGGGAAGCCCTGCATGCCGGATTCACAGATAACAGCAAATTGACGATGGCGGTACTGCGCAATACGGTGCGCCATAAAGCAACGCTGAATCTGCTGGGACAGGTGCTCACGGAGCGGTTCGGTGATAATGCTGGCGGCTTCGATGTCAAATATGGTCTCTACATTCCACTTGTCAATATTGTCAGGCATTTGTCGCTGCTGCACGGAATCGAAGCATCTTCGACACTGAAGCGGCTTGATGAGCTGGCTAAGCTGGAGCAGTATCAGCATCTGGAAGAGATCAGGCGCGCTTGTCTGACGGCGCTCAGGATGCGGGTGAACACGCCGTTTACAGTGACGGACGGCCTGCTCGTGAGCAGCGATTATTATGCCGAGAATGATCTGAAGAATAAGCAGCTCCGGGCGGAGCTGCGGGAAAGCCTGCTGCTGATCAGACGCCTGCATAAGGCGCTGCAGCGGCAGCTCCGGTCAGCGGAAAGGAGACAGCTATGAAGGAGCCGAGCAAGGGCGGAGGATTCTGGAATAATCTGCGGCAAGGCGGAATGCCCTCCGCCATCGCTTCCATGAGAGGCGGAGAATCGGCGCAGCAGACAGCCCAGCAAATGGCCTTTATCCGTTCTCTGATGCGTGAGAAACGGCGTCCCGAGGTGCTGCATACTCCGCTGTCTGAACTGGAGACGGTGATATTCGATCTGGAGACTACGGGCTTCTCCCACCAGGGCGGGGATGAGATTATGTCCATCGGGGCGATCCGGGTGGTCGGGGAAGAGATCAAGGCAGAGGAATGCTTCTATACACTGGTGAACTGCGGGGCAACGATTCCGGATAATATTACGAGACTGACCGGAATCTCAGCAGAGATGACCTCCTCTGCTCCGCCGCTGATGGACGGCTTGCATAACTTCATGTCCTTCGTCGGGCAGCGGGTACTGGTGGCGCACGGAAGTGCCCATGATAAGGCGTTCCTGAATGCCGCCCTATGGAAGACCTCCAAGGTCCAGTTAACCCACCGGGTGCTGGATACGATGATGCTGGCCCGCTGGCTGGAGCCGCACCGCAGCAATTACACGCTGGATGAGCTGCTGGCGATTCATGAGATTCCCATCGAGGGCCGCCATCATGCGCTGGAGGATGCCAAGATGACGGCGAAGCTGTGGGTAGCTTACATCCGCCAGATCTTACAAAAGAATCAGGTAGATACGTTAGGCGACTTATACGCTTATCTAAGCAGGACATGAGAGTTATTGGTAAGACTGGCCGGATTGCAGTGCAAAGCGGGGACTGATTAAGGTATATCTGGAAGGCGGCGGGTCAGGCGCTACGTTGCGTATCGGCCTTAGGCCAATACACATGCCACCCGCTGCGGCAGCGCCAGTAGCTGTCTGCAGGTCTCCTGCGGCAGCCGGGCAGCAGAAGCTTCCCCAGCCTCTGCTGTACGGAAGAGTCCGGTCTGAACAGCCGGGGGCTTCCCTGGCCGCTGTCAGCTTTACCCCTCTCTCTTCATGGGATTTCGTCTTTGACGGAATCCTCTTTTTTTATGATAACGTTTGAAACTGGAGCAAGTGGGGGTACAATAGAGAAAAATCCTCCATGTAAAGGATCTGAACTCTATGAAAGCAGTCCATAAACGGAATGTAACGATTCTGGCCTTGATTGTTTTTCTGGCCGTTCTTGCCATAGAACATAAAGTGAAATCGGAGCCTAAGGCGGTTGCGGTCCTGCAGCAGACGGCGGAACCGGAGACTGGTGCATCTGCCGGACTCAAAGCGCCTCCTTTTACAGTGCAGGAAGGGGATAAGCAATATGGCGTCGATGGGGCAAGGGAGAAGCCGGTGATTCTTAACTTCTGGGCCTCCTGGTGTGATCCTTGCCGGCAGGAGGCTCCTGAACTGAATAAGCTGGCTATGAAATACAGCAAGGTGCTGGATGTATACGGCATTAACGTAACTAGCCAGGATTACAAGCCTAATGCGGAACGCTTCGTCAAGAAGTATATGCTGACCTTTCCGGTAATGTATGATCTAAAGGGCCAGATCTTCGACAAGTATAACGGGGCGGTGTTCCCGACCAATGTATTGATTGATAAGAACGGGGTCATCAGCGAGATTATTCTGGGGGTCCTGAGCGCAGAGGAATTGGAGAAAAAGATTATTGCGCTGACTGGCTCTTAGCACCGGCGATCAGCCGCATAGTGAAAAGCCCTCCTGCGCGGAGAAAGTTCCGCAGAGGAGGGCTTTTTGGAGTGCATAGAGCGAAGCCAAGGAGGTCAGTGATTGACCAGACCTCTCGGTTCATTGCTGGTCTGGATGCCCTGCTCCAGTGAGATCTGTCCCAGAAGGGCATATCGCATGGAATCGACCAGAGCCTCCCAGCTCGCTTCGATCACGTTGCTGGATACGCCTACTGTGCTCCAGGTGTCGCTATAATCCTTGGATTCAATCAGCACACGTACCTTCGCGGCGGTCTGATCCTGTTCATCCAGCACACGGACCTTATAGTCGGAGAGGTGCATATCCTTAAGCTGAGGGAAGTAGGTCTGCAGCGCCTTACGCAGCGCATTATCCAGCGCGTTGACCGGTCCATTGCCTTCGGCGGCTGTGTATAGGCTCTCACCGCCGACCTTCAGCTTGACGAAGGCCTCGGAGACGACAGGGCGGCCGGCAGTCTTCTCAACCAGCATCTTGAACGACTCGAAGGTGAACAGCTCATTCATCTCGCCGGTCGCTTCCCGGAGCAGCAATTCAAGCGAAGCATCTGCGCCTTCGAACTGATACCCCTGGTGTTCAAGATTCTTGATCTTGTCAATCACCTTGCGTGCCTGCTCGCTGCTTGGATCAAGGCTGAGTCCCATCTCCTGCGCCTTGGACAGCACATTGCTCTGTCCGGCAAGCTCAGAGACCAGCACACGCTGCTTATTGCCGACCAGCTCAGGGGCGATATGCTCGTACGTGCGTGAATCGCGCAAAATGGCAGATACGTGGATGCCGCCCTTGTGGGCGAATGCGGCTGTGCCGACATAAGGCTGATTCACCGGCATATTCACATTGGCAACCTCGCTGATGAACCGGGCCGTGTTGGTTAACTGCGGCAGGGAATCGCCAGGGATGCAGTGATAGCCCATCTTAAGCTGAAGTGTTGGAATGATGGAACACAGATTGGCATTGCCGCAGCGCTCGCCATAGCCGTTAATGGTCCCCTGAACCTGCCGGGCACCGGCACCGATTGCGCTCAGGGTGTTGGCAACCGCAAGCTCACAATCGTTGTGTGTATGAATACCGAGCGATGCTTCCGGGAGCAGCACGCCGATGCTTGTCACAATATCATGAATCTCCTGCGGCAGGGTGCCGCCGTTCGTATCGCACATCACCAGCCAGTCTGCTCCGGCCTCGCGGGCACGGGTGAGAACAGCAGCGGCGTATTCAGGGTTGTTCTTGAAGCCGTCGAAGAAATGCTCTGCATCGAAGATGACCTCAAGCCCCTTGCGCTTCAAATAAGAGATGGAGTCGAAGATCATGGCCAGATTCTCTTCCAGGGTGGTCTGCAGGGCAGTATGAACATGGAAATCCCACGATTTTCCTACCAGGGTAGCCGCCGGAACGCCTGCGTTAATCATCCGCTGCAGCCCCTCGTCCTGCTCGGTTACAGTGTTTTTACGCCGGGTGCTGCCGAATGCGGTAATCTTGGCATTCAGATGAAGCTCCTGGACTCTTTTGAAAAATTCGATGTCCTTGTTGTTGCTTCCCGGATTGCCGCCTTCAATATAATGGACACCCAGATCGTCGAGTTTCCTGGCAATCTTCAGCTTGTCATCCGCCGACAGACTGATCCCCTCGCCTTGTGTTCCGTCGCGCAGGGTAGTATCGAAGATGGAGATAGACTTAGACATGAGTGTCCTCCTAAAGTGTTATTAGCCTTCGCATAGGAAATTAATTTTTATATTATAGCATTTTTACGCGGGAAAGTAACAAAGAACTTTTCACCGCGCTGTCACAAGCGGCTCTCTTGGCAAGTTGACCTCCCGCCGGGGTAGAGGTATGCTGACAATAACAATGGAACCCCGAAAGATAAGAAGGTGGATGCCATGCAGAGTGTGGATCAATATTATCCGGCAAGCGGCAGGGTTATTCTGCATGTGGACATGAATGCCTTCTACTGCTCTGTGCATGAGGCGGAAGATCCGGAGCAATATAAAGGCAAGGCGACAGCGGTGGCGGGCAGCGTGGAGGCTAGAAGGGGAATTATCGTCACCTGCTCCTACGCCGCGCGCAGGCTGGGCATCTCCACGGGCATGCAGGTGCAGAAGGCGCTGCGGATTTGTCCGTCTTTAATGCTTATTAAGCCGGATTTTCATCTATACCGCAAGTACTCCAATGCATTCATGCAGATTGCCTACAGCTATACTCCGCTGCTCGAAGCCGTCTCTATAGACGAATGCTATCTCGATATCACCGGCTCCCGCCAATTCGGAACGCCGCCGGAGATTGCCGAGGCGCTGCAGCGCCGGATTATGGAGGAGCTGGGTCTGCCTTGCTCCATCGGGATTGCCCCCAATAAGCTGCTGGCGAAGATCGCCTCCGATCTGAAGAAGCCCAGTGGCATCTCCGTGCTGCGGCTGCGCGATGTGCCGTCCGTGCTGTGGGACAAGCCGTGCAATGAGATGTTCGGCATTGGCGGCAAAACGGCCGAGAAGCTGCGCAAGCTGGGCATCTACAGCATCGGACAGCTGGCAGCCGCAGACGAGGCGATGCTGGTCGGCCATTTCGGTGTCATGGGCGCTTGGCTGAAGCGGGCGGGGAACGGGATTGATCACGGAATCGTCAATCCTGAGCGGGAGCAGAGCAAGTCCATCGGCCATACAACCACGCTGCCGCATGATGTGGTAGGGCTGGCTGAGGCGCGCCCGATCCTGCTGAACCTGAGTGATCAGGTTGCGCGGAGGCTGAGGAAGCAGGGGCTGGTTGCAGCGGGGGTACAGCTGACGATCCGCACGCCGGATATGAAGACGATCACCCGCTCCCGCCAGCTTGAGGCTCCCACCGAGAGCGCCGAGGACATTTATAAGGTGGCATGCGACCAGTTCGCGCGCCACTGGAAGGGCGACAAGCCGGTGCGGCTGCTGGGGGTAACGCTCCAAGGGCTGATGCCCAAAGAGGAGTCGGCTATTCAGCTGGACCTGTTCGACTACGAGCGGCAGCCGAAGAAGGAGTCGCTTAATAAGGCGATGGACATGCTGCGCAACAAGTTCGGCGAGAATGCGGTGCTGACCGCAGGGATGCTGAGCGACAGCCACTCGGCGCGGCTGCGTAACCATAAGGAGCGGGGCACCTCGCTGCAGAAGGACAATCTGGGCGGCGCAGACAAGGATATAGACTGAATTAAGGCCCGTCATCAGCCGCCTGGAGCACCGCAGAGAATGAGGCAATAATGTCAACACATTGAAAATTCATTGAAATTGTATCCTATTTATATTAATATGAGAAAAATAACAGGCTGCGACTGCAGGCTGTATAGTTAAGCGGGAGGCAGAGAAAAAAATGGCTAAGTACACTTGGGTCGAGAAGGACACATGCATCGCTTGTGGTGCTTGTGGCGCGACGGCCCCTGATATTTTTGATTATGATGACGAAGGTTTGGCAGAAGTGATCTATGAGAACGACGGCAACCACGGTAATGTTGTGATTCCGGACGACTTGTTCGATGACCTGCAGGATTCAGCTGACGGATGCCCTACAGACTCCATTAAGATTGCAGATGCACCTTTCAACAAAGAGGGCTAAGCTTCTGCCGTCTCCATAAAAGACATCTCAGGACCGCGATAAATGCGGCTTGAGGTGTCTTTTTTTGCATTCCCTGCCGATATACAATAGAAGGTACATACGAATACATAACCATACCACCAATAGTGGAGGCCCACATGAAGAATGCTCAGCATCTAAAAGCCTATGTACAGATGCATCCGGATAATAAGATGGCATGGTACTTGCTTGGTAAGGAATACTATAAGAACGGGCAGTATGGAAAAGCGAATTACTGCTATAATCAGGCCGGGGAAGTGTATGAGGCATTTGAACGCAGCAAGGTGCCCGCGGAAATGCTGCAGCAGTACGAGGAAGGGCTGCTGGAATCGGCCCGGGAACGGCAGACCGCGAGGCTCAGGAAGCGCCGGGTGCTGCTGGCTCTAATGCTGCTGCTGCTCATGCTTATTCCGGCTGCCGTCGCACCGGGAATTCTGCCGGACAGTAAGGGGGCAGCTGCCCCGGTCGAAGCGGTCTCAGCCGTGCTGCCGGAGACAGCCGCAGAGACGCAGGGAAGTCCGCAAGAACCGGCAAGTCTGGATTTCACGGCGGTAGCGGCGGATGCTGCTGCGGGGGGCGGGGGCCTGGCAGCCATCCTGAAGTCGGCGAAGACGCCTTCCGCCACCGCACTGCTCGGTATGAAGCGCTCGGGCAAATGGCTGCTGTGGAAGAAAGGGCTGCCGCTGGAGGCTACTCTTGCCAAGAGCGGAGAAGGGCGTATAGTCTATCAGTCCTATAATCCGGCAGCGTGCGCATGCCAGCCGCCGGATTCGGCGGAGCTTAAGCAGCAGGGGCTGGGCTGGCAGAAGCAGCAGGAGGAGCTGGCTGTGCTCTGGAGTGCGCTGCGTGCGTACAAGAGCAGCAAGGGAGCATATCCCGAAGCGGTGCAGGAATTAGTGAAGCCTTTCCCGGCGAACGTGCTGGGCGGCATCACCCCGCTGATGAAGGAAGCCTTCGCACCTCTGCGCAGAGCCGCACGGGGAGAGGCGCCGCTGTTCTCAGCATCACCGCAGCCGTCCGGCGGACAAGATGCAGGTATTCCGGGGCAAGAGCAGACGGGCGGCGGAGGTCCGGCGGAGGGGCCGGGGGAGAAGCTTTTTTTCAAAGAACCGATTGCTATTGTTGTAGATAAGCAAAACCACCGTCTGGCGGTCACCAGCGGCAATGTGATTTTACGGAATTATGCCGTAGGACTCGGCGGAGATAAGACCCCTGAAGGGGAGTTCTTCATTAAGGATAAGGTCGTGAACCCGAACGGGCGCGATAACGGGGAGTTCGGCAGCCGCGGTATGCAGCTCTCGGACAGTAATTATGCGATTCACGGGACGAATGAGCCGGATAGCATCGGCAAGGATGAGTCGCTGGGGTGTATCCGGATGAGCCGGAAGGATGTGGAGGAATTGTTCGCCATGGTGCCGATGGGCACGAAGGTTCAAATCAGTCAAGGGGTTCTGCCTGAGGAGCTTGTCGTACCGGAGGAACGTTTCCCTTCGGATTCGCCCCGTAATCAGACCAACCCCCATAAAGTGTACCATTGGCTGAACTAATTCCCGACAAAGACAAATAAAACGGCGATAAGCGCAATCAGCAGTACCAGACTGGCGCTGATCCACAGAATGGCTTTGCGGTTCACTTCTTCTTTTTTCTGCTGGAGTGTGGGAGGCTTGCGTTTCGTTGACATTTGGTCACCCTTCTTTCTCTCTTAGTCTGTGATAACCCTTACATATGAGGATTGGTGGTGGTGCATGGAACTTGTACCCGCTCCTCTATTCTAGTCTGGATGAAAAGACAAGTCTAGCTGCAATCTCTTACGGTAGGGACTGGCTGGCCGAAGTCTTGGTCTATACAGAGGATTACCGCCTGGAGTATCATAAGAAAGGTTTTATGCTGGAGCATGAAGAACACAGAAGCAGGAGTGATGCTGCTATGGCAAGCAGGTCCAAAAGCGAAATTCCGGTACTGCTCTACCGCTATGCAGGTCCGCGGAGGAATATAGGGTTTACCTTTTCCCGGTATGATTTGAACATGGACGCGGGCGGGAATGCACCGGGAGAGATGCTGTTTATTTATGAAGGGGATTTCGAGTATCTTAAGCCTGCAGTCAGCAGGGTCTTCCCTCTATCCGATCCGTTCACCGGGGAAGAGATGACATCGCTGGACCCGTGCTGGGAGAACCCAATTCCGAAGAGCCACTGGGAGTCTATCTTGTCTGAACTGGAGCAGCGGCCGGTTACAGACGCTGAACTGCAGGATTTTCTGAACCAGTTCATAAGCTGGGCAAGGAATCACCTGCGGACTGCGGACGGGATTGAAATTACGGGGAATCTGTGAGAATTGGCGGCGGCATTAAGGAAGTACGGCAGGGCGGGGACAATCGCTGCGGCAAAAAACTTTTCTTTTCCCCCGGAAACGGATAAAATTAAGAAGAAACCTATAGATACGGGAGTCGTTATGTCAATTGTGGTTCCCTTAAAGGAGCGAGAACGGTGCTGTATCGACATTTTGGTAAACCGATTTTCTTTAAAATGGACCCGGAGACGGCGCATCATCTCGTCATCGGCGGACTGAATAAAGCAGATCTGGTTCCCGGCGGGAGCGCGGCTATGCGCCTCATGTACGGGGTTCCTGAGACAGCTGACCTTGCGGTGGATCTGTTCGGGGTACATTTCCCGACCCCAGTGGGCTTAGCGGCAGGACTGGATAAGAATGCAGAAGCGGTAGGAGGATTCTCTTCGATCGGCTTCGGATTTATGGAGGTAGGCACGGTAACTCCGGTAGGCCAGCCCGGCAATGACAGTCCCCGGCTGTTCCGGCTGCTGCCCGACAAGGCGCTCATTAACCGGATGGGCTTCAATAATGAAGGCGCGGAGGCCATGGCTGAACGCCTCAAGAGGCTGAAGAAGCGCAGAATTCCGGTGGCGGTCAATATCGGACGCAACAAGGCCACCCCGAATGAATTGGCACATGAGGATTACCGCAAGTGTATCCGTACGCTGTATCCGTACGGTGATTTTTTTGTGGTCAATATCAGCTCGCCGAATACCCCGGATCTCCGGAGTCTTCAGCATGGCAGCGAGCTCTCGAACCTGCTTAGCGAGGTTAAGGAAGAGATGGAGCTGCAGCGGGCGAAGACGGGCACCGCGAAGGGGCTGCTGGTCAAAATTGCTCCCGATGTCAGTGACGCTGAGCTGGAATATATGGTACATACCATCACGGAAGCCGGAATGGACGGTATCATTGCCACCAATACGACCCTCTCCCGTGAAGGGCTGCAGAGCGACAAAGCCGGTGAGACGGGCGGGCTGAGCGGCCAGCCGCTGCGCGAACGTTCTACAGAGATTATCCGCAGAATCTATAGCCAGACGGGCGGCAAGCTGCCGATTATCGGTTCGGGAGGGATTTTTACAGCCCAGGATGCTTACGATAAGATACGGGCAGGCGCCAGTCTGGTCGAAATTTATACAGCACTCATCTATGAAGGGCCGGAGGTTAACCGCAGAGTGCATGCCGGACTACGGCAGCTGCTGCGGCGGGACGGCTTCGAGAGGCTCCTTGATGCGGTAGGCGCTGATCATCACTGAAGGATGAATGGACAGGAGGACAAGGCGATGGACGTCAGGGACTGGGGAACTTTTCTGCTTCCTTATGAACAAACGGTGGAGGAATTGAAGGTTAAATTCAAGACGATGCGCTCTGAACTCAAGAAAAGGGAAGAATATACGCCGATTGAATTCGTTACCGGCCGTGTGAAGCGGCTGTCTAGCATACTCGAGAAGGCCAAACGGTTAAATGTAAAAATGGAGGATCTGGAAACGGGCATCGAGGATATCGCCGGCATTCGCATTATGTGCCAGTTCGTCGAGGATATCCGCAGAGTGGCGGAATATATCCGTGCCCGCAAGGATCTTGAAGTGTTATATGAGAAGGACTACATTACCAATTACAAGGAAAGCGGCTACCGCAGCTTCCATATGATCATCCGGTATCCGGTACAGACTGCGCTGGGCCAAAAGATTGTGCTGGCTGAAATCCAAATCCGTACACTGGCGATGAACTTCTGGGCAACCATTGAGCATTCGCTGAATTATAAATACCGGGAGAGCCTGCCCGATGAAATGCGGGTGCGCCTGAAGACGGCAGCAGAAGCGGCTTCCATTCTGGACAGCGAGATGTCGAGTATCCGGGAAGAGATTCTGGAAGCGCAGAAGACCTTCGAGGAGAACTCGAACATGACGACCCAACTGCTGAAGGCTATTCATCAGCTGTATTTCTATCATCTTGTGAATGAAGCGATTGAAAGCCAGGAACGGTTCAATGCGATCTGGCAGGCTCAGGATATGGATGCGATGAAGGAACTGCTGGACCATGTGCGCGAGCTGCTCTCGAATGCCAAGAAGGGCAGCGAGCCGGATGGCTTATGAGCCGTTGTATCTGGCCTACCTCATCTACTTCAACCGGGACAGGGATTATTTCGAATGTCATGAGGTGCTTGAGGAATTATGGCTGGAAAAGCAGCGTGATCCGTTATACAAAGCTCTGCTGCAGGTGGCAGTCGGGCTGTACCATTTCCGTAATGCCAATGTGCGCGGGGGCTTGATTCTGCTGAAGCAGTCTCATGAAGTACTGGGCAGATATCCGGCGGTGACGCTTGGTATTGATCTGGAGAAGCTGGTCCGGGAAGCGGGAGCGTATGTTGCCCGTCTGGAAGCTTACGAAGATCAGCCCTTTGATTATTATGATCTCACCATCCGCATCGTAGACCCCGTGCTGAAGGAAGAGGTCAGGCTGGCGGCAGAGTCCATTCAGCCTGTGGTGCCTCAGCGGCGCGGCCCGCAGCAGCCGGACAGACCGAGGAACAGGCCGGATGGCGCTTGACCATAGTAAGGCTACAACAGGAGCACCCGCAGGGGTGTTCCTGATTATTTGAGCGGGAGGAAGGCATCATGACGGCACAACTGCCCGGAGCTTTCGCGCAGCGTATGAAAGAGCTGCTGGGACCGGAATATGAGCAATTTACAGATACCTATCAGCAGTCACCCTACGGGGGAATCCGTGTCAATACACTGAAAATAACGGTGGACGGGCTGCGGGGGCGTTCCCCCTTCACCCTGGAGCCGATTCCCTGGTGCCCTTCGGGCTTCTATACCGGAGAGGGAGCCAGACCCGGCAAACATCCCTATTATCATGCCGGGCTGTACTATATTCAGGAGCCGAGTGCCATGGCCCCGGTTGAACTGCTGGACGTTCAGCCGGGGGACTGTGTGCTCGATCTGTGCGCAGCCCCGGGCGGTAAATCTACACAGATCGCCGCCAAGCTGCAGGGTGAAGGTCTGCTGGTGACCAACGACCTGCATCCCGAGCGGACAAAAGCACTGGCCAAGAATCTGGAGCTGTACGGCGTGCGTAACGGTATTGTCCTGAATGAGCGCCCGGAGCGGATTGCGGCGGCCTTTCCCCGCTTCTTCGACCGGATTCTGATCGACGCGCCGTGTTCGGGTGAAGGCATGTTCCGCAAGGACGAGGATATGGTCAGACAGTGGGAGCCGGGAACCCCGGACAAATATGCGGAGATGCAGCGGGAGATTCTGCAGGCCGCAGCTTCAGCGCTGAAGCCAGGCGGTACTATGGTGTACTCCACCTGCACGTTCGCTCTAGAGGAGAACGAGGAGATGATTGCCGGATTCCTGTCCGGGCATCCGCAGTTCTCGCTGGTTCCCGTAGGCGGAACCGGCCCGTTCGCTGCCGGACTCGGCCCATTGCCGGGTGCGGCGCGGCTGTGGCCGCATAAGGTCAAGGGGGAAGGGCATTTCATGGCTGTATTGCGCCATGACGGAAGTGGCGGACCTGCGAGAGAGGCATTTGAGGCCGGGGCAGCAGAGAATGGAGCTACGGTGACAGACACTTTAGAGAATGTAAAAGCACGAAATGATAAGAGAGAGAGAAGTCTGTCTGCCGCGCCCCGGAGCAAGGCTGCGAAAACAGACTTTCACAGTAAGGCAGTTCCCGGCAGGGCAGATCAAGGCCGGGGCGGCAAGGGAGGACGCGGATCTGGACACGGCTCCGGCTCTGGTAGAGCCGGAACGGGTCCAGGTCCGCAGTCACAGCGAACTGGCGGTGAAGCGCTAGGGTTCGCGGTCTATGCGGACTTTATTCAAGAGCTGCTGGGGACACAGCCGCCCGGACATGCCATATGGTTCGGCGATCATCTATATCTCTCCCCGTTGCCGCGTGAAGCGCTGGACGGTCTGAAGACGGTTCGGCCGGGCTGGTATGTGGGGCAGATCAAGAGCGGCAGATTTGTTCCCGGTCATCCGCTCGCTACAGCACTGCGTCCTGAGGAATGCAGCCGCTCGGTATCGCTATCCAGCGCCAGCGGGGAAGCGGTGTCCTACCTGAAGGGGGAGACCCTGTCGATCCCCGCAGAGCGCCTGTCCGTTAAGGAAGGACATGCTTACAAAGGCTATACCCTCGTCTGCATCGACGGCTTCAGCGCAGGCTGGGGCAAATGGCAGGACGGGCTGCTGAAGAATGAATATCCCGCAGGCTGGAGGTGGACTTAGAGTATGGCTACAGGAGAAAATGCAAATAAGAAGCAACGGATTGACAAGGTGCTGTCCCACATGGGGATCGGCTCGCGCAGCGATATCCGCAAGCAGGCCAAGCAGGGCCTGATCACAGTAAATGGAGCTGTCGTCAAAGACAGCGGGTTCCATGTAGACCCGCAGCAGGACCGCATAGAGGTTGGCGGGGAGCCGGTCCTCTACCGGGAATTCATCTATCTGATGATGAATAAACCCCCGGGCGTGTTATCCGCCACCGAGGATAAACGGGACCGCACGGTTCTGGACCTGCTGAAGCAGGAGCATGCGCTGTTCGAGCCTTTCCCGGTCGGGCGGCTGGATAAGGATACCGTGGGTCTTCTGCTGCTCACGAATGACGGCAAGCTGGCACATGAGCTGCTGTCCCCGCGCAAGCATGTCCCCAAAACCTACGAGGCCACCGTCGAGGGGGAGGTCGATGCGGCGGATGTGGCTGCTTTTGCCGAGGGTGTTACGCTTGAGGATGGTTATGTGACCCTGCCCGCGCAGCTTAGCATTCTGAGCAGAGAACGGGGCAGCCGCGTGCTGTCGTATATCTCACTCACCATTACAGAAGGCAAATTCCATCAGGTGAAGCGGATGTTCGTAGCTGTCGGGAAGAAGGTAGTGTTCCTGAAGCGGGTGTCGATGGGCGAATTGAAGCTGGACGAGACTCTGCCCGAGGGAGCCTGCCGGGAGCTCACGGCCCGTGAGCTGGAGCTGCTGAAGCGTTAGATGATACACCTCTGACAGCCTGATAGACTAACTGCCTGACTGCCGGTAACGGACTCAACTACGCTTATTTCGGCAAAAAGGCTGATTTTCACCTGTTCACGGACTCCACGGCCTTTATTGGCAGCTATTTGGCGTAATTTCAACCACTGGTGAGGAGATAAGTACACTCGGGTCCGTTAGACGCTTAAAATAACCTTTTGTGCCGAATTAGCGTCTTTGGAGTCCGTTAAACGGAAGCTTAGTTAGGTACGCCGGGAGCAGCTTGATCTCAATGAGCTGCCAATGAATGGTGAAGCAGGAAAATGCCTGGCGGTATACTATACAGAGATAGGATGATGGGGTATGAAATACAAACTGATTGCACTGGATGTAGACGGAACACTGCTGAATGATGATCATCAGCTCAGCGAAGAGAACAAAGCGGCGGTTGCTGAGGTCACGCGTCAGGGCGGGCAGATTGTACTCTGCACAGGGCGCAGTCCGCAGAATTCGATTCCTTTTATGGAGGAGATGGGCTTGTCGGGGTATGTGCTGGGTCATAACGGAGCGGCTACGGTGAGTGTCAAGGACCGTAAGGTACTGCATCAGTACGGGCTGGACGCCAGAGGGCTGGACCCGTATATCGCCTATTGCCGCGAGCGTGATATCCATTTTGATGTGAATACGGCATTTGAGATGTATGTGGACAATGTGGAGAACCTGACGAAGGAAGCCCACTTTATGTATGAGCATTTCCGGATTATGCCTGCATCCCTTCCAGCCTGGGAGGAGTTCCGCGAACCGATTGTGAAATTCACTGTGTTCACACAGTCCGATATTCTGGATGAAGCGCAGCGGGAGTGGGCTACTTGGGGAGAGCAATACAATATTCTGCGCAGCGGAGAGTTCTTCGTTGATCTCATGCACCCGGAATCCTCCAAAGGCAATGCCCTAAAGCATCTGGCAGCTGAGCTTGGCATTCCGCAAGAGCAGGTGCTGTCGATCGGCAACTATTATAATGATATCTCCATGCTGACGTATGCCGGTCTGGGCGTGGCGATGGATAACTCTCCGGTAGAGGTCAAAGCAGCCGCAGATGTGATCACCGGTACCAATAATGCCAACGGTGTGCGCGATGCGCTGGTGAAATATTGTTTGTAAAAACACTAACTATTTATGGAGAATATAATCGATTTGGTTCTTACTGATCCACTGCGTTTGTAGCGAAAAAACAGGATAAGTGTATTCTGTGGAGCGACCGAGCCTAGGTTGAGTAACTTAGCAGGTGGAACCCCTGCTTGGAAAGGCGGAAGCCACGTCACCAATAGCGAGTCTTGGAGCGGGAGGGGTAACTCTACCGTTTAAGCGTAGACAGTTAGGATGCAGGCCTGAAAGTGATGGAGTCTCGAAACGCACCAAACGGGAAGGTCGACGAGATCACAGACTCGGAAGACAACATGACTCCAGCCGAAAAAGGCGAGGATGGAGGAGCTTCCCCGGGATCGAAGAGCCAGGCATGTATACCCATGGTTACTCAGCAACTCGGGAGACCCTGACGCTCTTCTGCAAGAGAAGTACTAGTTAGGAACCTCTGCAGGAGTATGGCAAACAAGCCGTAACACGTAAGAATGCCAAACGGCGCTCAGGGAGTCGGATCGCCGCATAAGACCTGTGAAACCCCTGTAATGGGGGCGGAGGAAAGGCAGGCGACACCCTAATCAATCTTGGTAAGGACACATTGGCCACACACAGAGGTGGGAAAAAACATGGAAACGAAATTAGCAAGAATAGCAGAAATGGCCAAAGCAGATCCGAAGTTACGGTTCACCTCCATCGGACATCTCATTGAGGCAGAGGCATTAAAGAGAAGTCACAAAGAGATGAAACCAGGAAAAGCAACCGGAGTCGATGGATCGACCAAAGAGACGTACGAAGCCAACGTGGAAGCGAATGTAGCACACCTAGTGGATCGGTTAAAGCGAAAAAGCTACAGACCTCAGCCCGCGAGAAGAGTCTACATCCCAAAGGACGAGAAAAGTATGCGGCCCCTAGGAATTCCTGCGTATGAAGACAAACTGGTGCAACATGCGCTGAAAAGAGTGCTCGAAGCCGTTTATGAACAAGATTTCATGGATTTCTCGTATGGATTTCGCCCGAACCGAAACATGCACAGTGCGCTGAAGCATCTAAACCGGGTCATCGAGCAGGGGAAAACCAGCTATGTCGTCGATGCGGACATCTCGGGTTTCTTCAACCACGTGGATCACGAATGGCTGATGAAGTTCCTCGAACTGCGGATCGG
>NZ_JAGGLV010000008.1 GCF_017874735.1 Paenibacillus silagei | reverse complement strand
CGAATGACCAGAAACGCAAGGGAGCGATCCTCCAATAACGGAGAATCGCTCCCTTTCTTACAAATTCATCTTTTAAGAAGGCATGGGATTTTTCCCCACCAGTAGAGTATCTACTTTTGGGACAGCCCCTTCTTTTTATGATTCTAAGAAAAACGCACACCATAACGAACATCATTCTTGACGAACAGTGTTCGTTATGGTATAAATAGTTCAAATCCATTATTCATGCTGGATAGCTGTTCTGAAGCTTGTATTACTGTAACTTCATACGCTTATTTAAGGAAAGGAGTAGAGCGTTTATGTCAGAGACAAAGGATAGCGACAGTATGAAACCAGCCTTTTCCTTAAAGCAGATACTGCCCATACTTCTCGCAGTTGCTTCAGGGATGTTCCTGGTGATCTTAGACAGCACCATCATGAATGTAGCTGTACCGAAATTAGTTAATGCCTTCGATACCAATCTTAGTACGATTCAGTGGGTCATAACGGCGTACACCTTGTCTTTATCGGCAGTCATTCCGTTAGCCGGCTGGTTCTCTGACCGTTTCTCGCCCAAACGAATGTTTATGGTTAGCATTGTGTTATTTGTGCTCGCTTCTGTGCTGTGTGCAATGGCAACCACTCCTACTCAGCTTATCGTTTTCCGCATCATCCAAGGTCTGGGCGGGGGCATGGTGGCTCCCATCGGAATTGCCACTGTATTCATGGTCGCTCCACCTGACAAAAGAGGATCTGTAATGGGCATCCTCGGTATCCCGATGCTGCTTGCTCCTATTCTTGGCCCGTTATTGTCGGGCTGGCTGATCGAGTACATCAACTGGCACTGGATCTTTTTCATCAACGTTCCGGTTGGCATCTTGGCTTTATTCATGGCCTGGAGGTACTTACCTGCATCGGATGCAAAATTGAACAACAAGCTGGATGTAATCGGCGCGCTTTTGGCTCCGGTGGCCTTTACTTCCATTGTGTTTGCTGTACATCAGGCAGGTGAGAAGGGGTGGTCCAATCTATGGACGTTAGCTCCTCTGGCTTGGGGACTGGTTATACTGGCCATCTTTATCTGGAATGAGCTTAGGCACAAGCATCCTTTGCTGGAGCTAAGAGTATTCCGTTCACCCACCTTTGTACATGGTATTTCTGTCGCCTGGCTGAATCAGATCGCTTTATTCGGAAGTATTCTGTTATTCCCGCTGTATTTACAGCAAGTGAGGGGGTTAACTCCTCTTGAGGCTGGATTATATGTGATCCCGCAAGCCCTGTTATCTACGGTCGGGATTAATGCCGGCGGCCGGTTGTTTGACCGTTTCGGTGTTCGCCCGGTTGCCCTTATGGGTATTCTGTCACTTTGCGGTTCCTTACTTGCTCTGACGCAGATTGATGCTCATACCAGTACGTTATACATCATTTGCAGCTTTGCTTTTGCAGGGCTTGGGCAAGGCTTAACAATGATGCAGATCAATACACATGTCCTCCGATCAGCTCCCAAGGAATTAATAAGCCGTGTTACGCCCATAACTACTTCAGCACAGCAAATCATGTCCTCCTTCGGTGTTACCATCACGATGGCTTTTCTGGCCAACCAAATCAGGGGACTTCCAGCGCAGCATTCATCCGATCAACTAGGTCATGCCTTCGGCTCAACCTTCTGGATTACTTTGGGGTTTGCAGTTAGTGCATTGGTTTTATCTTTGTTTTTTGCAGGCAAGAAGCAGGTTTCTTAAGAAAATAACTATCAATACAAAAGGAGATGTCTACACATGACAACTGTTAATTCTACCGAACAACGCCGGATCGCAATTATTGGAGGTGGGCCAGGGGGGCTAACGCTTGCCCTGATTCTGCAAAAGCATGGTATTACCTCGACAATCTATGAACGTGAGCATAAGGACCTAAGCCATGAACGCGGAGGCTCCTTAGATATCCATGAAGAGTCCGGGCAGCTCGCACTGAAGGAGGCCGGATTATATGAAGCTTTTCTGCAGGCAGCACGGTTTGAGGGCGAAGACTTCCGGCTCATGGATAAGACGGGAACCCTATACCTGGATGAAGTGGCCGATGAAGAGAGCTCGGAAGGGCAGAGACGCCCGGAGATTGACCGTGGTGTGCTTTGTGACTTGCTCTTAAACAAACTAGATCCGTCTACCATACAGTATGGCTATAAACTGGAGAAGGTGGTGTCTCTGGGCGAGGGTAAGACGGAGCTTCATTTTGAGAATGGACATACCGCAGTGGCTGATCTTGTCATTGGGGCGGATGGTGCCTTTTCCCGCGTTCGTCCTCTGCTTACCGATACAGATGTGGAATATTCAGGTCTGACGATGCTGGAGCTTAACGTAATTGCAGCCGATCACCCGGATCTGGCCGCATTTAACGCACGTGGCAAGATGTTCGCCCTGGATGATCACAAAGGGATTCTGGGGCAGCTGAACGGCAACGGACGGATCAAAGTATATGCAAGCTTCAAGGTAGAGCGGAACTGGTTAGACGAAATCCGGAACGATAATCCGCAGGAGACGAAGGCCAAGCTGCTTGAGCTGTTTCACGATTGGAGTGAACCGCTCAAGAATTATATCCGGTATGCCGAAGATGCGGTTGTACCCAGACGGATTTACATGCTGCCCGTCGGGTTTCGCTGGGAACGCAGCGCTGGTGTCACGCTGATTGGAGATGCAGCACATGTCATGTCTCCTTTTGCCGGAGAAGGGGTGAATCTCGCGATGCTGGATGCGCTGGAGCTGGCGCTTGCCATAGTACGGAACAAGCAGACAGCTGTGGCCATTGAAGAATATGAGGAGAAAATGTTCCAGTATGCCTCAGAGAAAGCACATGTGTCTAACGAAAATCTCATCCTGAGCTTCTCAGAGAATGCCGCTCCAAAGTTCGCAGCACTCATGCAATCTTATCAAGACCTGTATGAGCAACAAGGATGATGTTATCTTCCATGATGTATTTACTATTGGCTTCCGGCATGTTATAAGGAAAGTATGATGAAACCTAAACGTGAAATTGTGAGCCGCCGCAACCGGCCAGCCAAAGAACCCCTTAGTCATGAAATCATTGTCAAGACCGCGTATGAGCTGCTGAAGCAGGAAGGGACCTCCGGCATGAGTATGAGGAAGGTAGCCAAGCAACTGGACACTGGACCTTCCTCCCTGTATGTTTACGTCAAAAATCTGCAGGAATTGAGCTCATATGTGCTTGACCTTGGTCTCGGAGAGTTGAATCTGCCGGAGCTGACGAACGAGAACTGGAAGGAGCAGTTATTTCAAGCGCTGCAGGCTTATGCAGAACTGCTTATCGAGCAACCCGGATTAGCGGAGCTATCCCTACAGACGATTCCTATTGGGAATCATGCCTTTCGTCTGAATGAGTATTTACTTTCCGTCCTGCAGAAGGGCGGAATCACCTCTACGGCCGCTGCTTGGGGAACAGACTTATTGCTCCTGTACGTGTCTTCCATTGCGTTGGAGAAGGCTAAGAGAGCAAGCGAACTGATGGAAACTGCCCAAAGTTACTATAATGAAGCAGATCCGGTACGGTTTCCGCTCATGAACAGTCTGAAGACTGATTTATTCTCGGGGGATACCGCCTCCAAGGAGAGGTTCTTCTGGGCCATTGAAGTAATACTCCAGGGGATATTGCACAAACAGTTGGGAGACAATGGTAAGTAACCAAGCGACGAAGTTCATGAGAGAGGTGTCTATTGAAATGGAAGAGAATCAAACGACGAAAGTAACCGTACAAACTGTGGTACAAGCCCCTATCGAGAAGGTATGGCGCTATTGGACGGAGCCGGAGCACATCACGAAGTGGAATCAGGCCTCCGAGGACTGGCATGCGCCAAGAGCCGAGAACAATCTGCGGCCTGGCGGTACCTTTATGACACGGATGGAAGCGAAGGATGGCAGCATGGGCTTTGATTTTGGCGGCGTATACGATGTTGTGAATCAGCATGAGGTGATCAGCTACACCATAGAGGACGGAAGAAGAGTGGAGATTACGTTCGCCCGTCAAGGGGATGAGACGAAGATCATTCAAACGTTCGATGTGGAAAACGCCAATCCCGTCGAGCTCCAGCAAGCAGGCTGGCAAGCGATCATGGACAATTTCAAATCCTATACTGAAAAAAACTGATTAGAACAAAATCACCCTAAGGGATGAACAAGATTACCTTCGCGCGGCCTGAATGTATGCTGTTTTTCACTTACATTCAAGCCGCATGCCTACTTACGAGCCCAATGTATGTTGTTTTTCACATACATTGGTCCATATTCCGCTGTACCGACAATTGTATTCGGTTTAAAACACTAAACTATCAAAGAAGACGCCGGGGAAGATGCCCGGCGTCTTTCTTTTGCAGCCTTAGTACGAGTGTATTCGTCGTTAGCCTCAACCCTGTGCCGCATCCATGTTCATATAGTTAATCGCCCACAGATGGCCGTCCAAATCCACGAAGCCCCAATGATACATGAATCCATGATCTTCAGGCTCAGCGTGCAATTTCCCGCCTAAGGAGAGTGCGGTGTTCACGATTTCATCAACCTTGTCCCGGCTCTCGAATTCCAAAGCAATCGTCATCTGCGCATACTTGCCCGTATCGACGGCTTCCTTCTCCGTGAGTGTAAGAAAGAAGGCTTGATCGATCAGCATGACCTGCAGGTTGTCGCCGATCAAGAGGGCTACCGAAGTCTCGTTATCCGGATATTGCGGGTTGAGCTCAAAGCCAAGTCCAGTGAAGAACACTTTCGATTGGGCTACGTTTTTAACAGGCAGGTTGAGGCTCGTGAATGCGGACGTTAATGCCATTAGCAGAACACCTCTTCGTCATATATTTTCAAATATTTTCTTATGATTATACCACATTGGAACCTCTGGATTATTTTCTTCCAGCCCTCGAACGAGCATCCCATATCAAACGTATTTCCGTTCCCGCTTCGGGACTGGAGTGAACCTCTATTCGTCCTTGCATGGCCTCGATCAGCCCTTTGGTTACCGCCATGCCCAGGCCGGAGCCGACATCGGGCGCCCCTGTATCTGTGCCGCGATAGTATCGTTCGAACAGCTTCCACACCGTCTCCTGATCCATCCCGCGTCCATCATCCACAAATTGAACGATGAAATCACCTGCCTCCTTACCTGCCTCCTTACCTGGCTGCACCCTTACAATCAGCTTCGTGTCCGGCGGATTATGCAGCAGGGCATTAGCGGTCAGATTATCAACGATCCGTTCAAAGGAGGGGACGTGTACATAACCCTGTACCTGAGCCGGGGCAGGCTGGAACGTAATGCGACCCTCTCCATAAGCTGGGTTACGCTCAGCACGCTGTACCAAATCCTGCAGCAGAGCATTGATATCCGTTAGCTCAACAGGAGGCTGGTATCCGCCGCTGCGCAGACGATATGTCATGGCCAGGTCGTTGACCAGCCTGTCCATGTACATGGACTTGTCCACCATAATGCCCGCGAATTCGCGTACCTCTTCCGTAGTCCACTGGTATTTCTCTGCCTCCAGCATGTGTGCATAACCCTGGAGCGAGGATAGCGGTGTCTTCAGATCATGGGTGATTCCAGCAATCCATTCCTCCCGCAGAGAGTCGGTCTGTCTGCGGAGTTCTTTATCCTGTCTCAGGGTATCGGATAACGTCTGGATGGAACCTAACACTTCCGTATATACCCGATATTTACGTCGCCATTTCCCATTCTTCTTCTGACTATGCGGCCTGCCGCGGGGGCCTGCCGGCTCCTCATATTGTCCGCGTTCAAGCCGCTGCAGCCATTGGAGCATATGGAGCATCGGATACCCGAACAGGTTGGCATACCAGACAGCAAGCAGGATCAGCAAGCCGATAATAGATACCAGAAGCGCAATCAGGGCAGGTCCAAAAATAAACCCGAAGGGGTTCACGTTGCTACCCGCCGGATTGTCCGCAAGAGGAACACTAAGCATCCAGGTGGAATGGTTCTGCTCATCATAGCGGGTCACTGTGGTCATTCCATACCGGATGGGGTATCGTGTACGCAGAATCAGATCCTGGATGCTGTAGCTGTCCGGAATGCCTGCTGCGGGCTTGTTGAAAGAAGCCATCTCCTGTCCCTGTTCATCCAAAATCTGAAGATAGGCATCCGCCGAGCGGATGATATCCTGCTGCCCGGATGCCAATTCCAGCTTGTTATTGGCATAACGGCCCCCGTTATATGCTTGCTCCAGCATGGTTACAGACTGGTTGTTCTCTCCATACAACAGGGTGAAATTAATGCCTTCTCTTTCGCGGATGAGCAGATATAGCCGGTAGGGAAAGGGCTTTTGTCCTTGCCAATAAGATATGAGTTCTCCAGGTTTATAGTGATTCGGCACATCGGAAGGGGTATGAAAAGCATCCAACACACGACCCTGCTCATCGAGAACCTGAAGCCAGCCGTTGTTTTCATCAATTCGCTTCAGCAACCCCGGATCATACTTAACACTGCCGTCCGGCAAAATCTCTGCTGTACTGATTAGCTGGTCGAGTCCGACAGTGGCAAAATCTTCAACAAGGCTGGCCTCATTCAGCTGCTGAATGACCCAGTAAGCTATACTTCCGCCGATGACCAGGATCAGGACCACCGTACCCGCAAGCAGGCCAATGAACCGCGTCATCAATCTGCGTCTTACACTCATCGCCCAGGTCCCATGTCAGACTGAATGAGCTTATACCCTAGCCCGCGAACGTTCACCAATAATTCAGGGTTGGAGGGATCAGCCTCAATACGCTCACGAATCCGGTGAATATGTACCATGACGGTGTTGTCATCCGAAATGGCCTCCGACCCCCAGACCCGCTCATACAATTCAGACTTGGTGAAGATACGATTGGGATGTTTGCAAAAGAATAGCAGCAGCTGGTATACCAGCGCAGGGCAGTTCACGGGTTGACCTTCGACTCTGAGTTCACCGGCTGGCTCCATAACCTGGAAGCGCCCATAGTCATAGATCCCTTCCCGCGGCAGTTTTTCCGCTTCCGTCTGTCTGGGCAAATATCGTCTCAGCAGCGATTTGATCCGTGCGACTACTTCCAGCGGGTTAAAGGGTTTAACGACATAATCGTCTCCGCCAACCGCAAAGCCGGTCAGCTTGTCATAATCGGTGGTTTTCGCAGTCAGAAAGAGAATAGGGGCATCTGTAATTTGACGCAGAAAAGGGCAGATTTCCAGCCCGCTTCGGCCTGGTAGCATCACGTCCAACACGATGCAGTGATAGGTTTTCTTTTCACATGCAGCAATTGCGTCTTCACCGGTAGTGACCGTATCAATATCCAGGAATTGCTCCTTGAGCAATACCGTTCGGAGCATATGCAGAATCGCCTGTTCATCATCAACAAGCAAAATTGAAACTTCATCCATGGCGAAATAGAGCCTCCCAGCTTTTTATATAAGTATCATACCATTCTGAAACACTGTGCTGCTTGCCGGTAACCTTAACGGATGCTTAATTTTGGAGAGGTAGCCCGCCGCAAAGTTATGATAGTCGTAAGAGTAAGTTAGACGGCAGATAAGTTTGATGTCGTACACTGGACTGTAAAGATATCGTTCAAACAAAGGAGTGCAGGGAAATGACTAGAGGATATTCGAATAGCTGGAAGCTGCTTGCCGTAGTGCTTGGTACGTGTGCGATGTTGTCTGCGTGCGGCACTTCGGAAGCATCTGAACCACAAGAGCAATTACCGGTAGAACAGACAGCCGAGGAGGACGCAATGATTACACCAGACAATTTCATGGATACCTTAATGAAGGGATCGAAGGAGGACATCTACAAACAGATGAGTCCGGAGTTACAGGAAATCATATCGCTGGACGAATTCAAGACGACTGCCGATAGCTTTATGGAAGGCACTGCTTCATGGGAGAAAGTTACGGAATTTAAAATGAACAATCTGGTTGAAAGCTCATGGAAGGATCAGACGGGGACAAAGGGGATTCAAGCCTCTTTTGCCGAAGATCACCAGATTGCGGGGCTGCTTATTCAGCCGCTTGAAACGCATGAAGCAACGGATAAGGCGCTGACCAAGACAGCATTCCAGTTTCCGATGAAGGGCGAATGGTTTGTGTTCTGGGGCGGGAATGATGTGTTATCCAACTATCATTATGCTCATGAAACCCAGCGTTACGCACTCGACATTATCCGCACACAGGATGCTTCAAGCTATCAAGGTGAGGGAACGGACAACGAGGACTATTATGCTTTTGGTGAGCCGCTCTATGCAGCCGCAGATGGCAAGGTGGTAGAAGTCAAAAATGACATTCCGGATAACACGCCGGGCGTGATGAACGCTGAAGCACCGGAAGGGAATGTCGTGGTCATTGATCATGGAAACGGGGAGCACAGCATCACAGCACATATCAAGAAAGGCAGTGTAGCCGTCAATAAAGGGGATAACGTTAAGCAGGGAGATCTCATCGGACATCTCGGTAATTCAGGGAACTCCAGTGAAGCACACTTGCATTTTCAGGTATCGGACGGGCCTGACATCTTCACTTCCCGTTCGGTTCAGATCCGCTGGGCCGATCAGAGTCAGAAGCTGACACGAGGGAATTCTTTTCAGGGACTGCCCTATTGACGAAGTAAGTTGATTGTGCTAGCATTGCTTTAACTTAAAACGAAAAGGCTATGATGAGAAATAGTAGCTATTAGGGATCTCACAGAGAGAAGATGGTTGGTGCGAATCTTCATTGATCTAATAGTGAAGCAGTCTCGGAGCTGTGGACCGAACAGAGGAATCTTAGTAGGCTTCAACGGAGTTCCACCGTTATTCAGGAAACAGTATCGGAGCAATCCCGTACTGATAGAGCGCAGAGCAATCTGAAGTTAGGTGGTAACACGGACATAATCGTTCGCCCTAAGTTGACAAGAAACATGTCAGCTTAGGGCTTTTTTGTTTTAAGCATAACTAATATTTAATGGAGGGTTTAGAATGACACCAGATGAGTTGAGACAATCCTATGTTGATTTTATGAAAAGAATAGGGGCTAGCCAAGTGCCTTCTTCTAGCTTGTTACCGGAAAATGATCCCTCAACGTTGTTTACAGGAAGCGGTATGCAGCCGATGGTTCCCTATTTATTGGGGGAAAAGCATCCGATCGGCAATGAGATTGCTAATATTCAGAAGTGCTTAAGGACAGTGGATATTGATGAAGTAGGGGATACGTCGCATCTGACATTTTTTGAAATGATAGGCCGTTGGGAGTTCAAAGCAAATGAACTTAACTATAAGCAAAAACAAATCGATGCCATTTGGCATTGGCATATCATCGAATTAGGAATGGATCCGGGAAGGCTGTATATCAGTGCTTTCGCAGGAAGTGACGAATTGAATATACCGAAAGATACGGAAGCCACTCAGCTCTGGTCAGCAAAATTCAAATCCGTCGGGATAGAACCCATCATTGAAGATGATCCCTGGCAATATGGGGCATCTAGAGGCGGGAAAATATTCTTATACGATGAAAAAGAAAACTGGTGGAGCCGGGCCGGAAGTCCGCTCCATATGCCGGTTGGTGAACCGGGTGGACCCGATAGTGAAATGTTTTATGATCTTGACCCAAGCGGTGATCCACTGGATCATCCTGCTTCTGAAAGCGACCGATTCCTGGAAATTGGGAACAACGTATTTATGTGTTACACAAAAGGAGAGACCGGATTCGTAAAAATGAAAAATCCCAATCTGGATTATGGAGGCGGATTAGAAAGGGTGGCTACAGCCCTTAACGGGGACAAGGATATTTATAATACGGCTTTCTTCCTTAATCCCAAGAACAAGTTGATGGAGCTAAGCGGTAAATCCTATGCTGACGATCTAAAGTCCTTTAGAATCATACTGGATCATGTGAGAGCGGCTACGTTTCTCATTAATGACGGTGCAGAGCCAGCAAATAGTGATGCAGGGTATATAACAAGAAGGCTATTAAGAAGGGCCATCCGTGCGGGTAAAAAAATAGGGATACAAGGAAGCTTTGTGGGTCAGTTGTCTGAAGTTTATATCGATGAAGCAACAGCTTATGAAGATTTGATCCGCAATAAAAAGAAAGTAATTGAAATCGTAAATAAGGAAGAAAGTCTTTTCTATAGAACATTACAGCAAGGAGAATTTGAAATACAGAAACATCTGAAGAATAAGGGTAAAGTTACGGGGGCAGATGCCTTTTATTTTTACGAAACCTATGGATTTCCCTTGGAGTTGACAGAAGAGTATTTAACTGAAAGTAGATATAGCATGGAGGACAAGGCGTCTTATGCAGAAGCGGCAAAGAAACATACTGAAATGAGCAGAACTGCTTCTGCAGGTAAATTTAAAGGTGGCTTAGCTGAACATTCCGCAGAAACAACCGCGCTGCACACGGTATCTCATTTGCTACTTGCGGGGTTAAGGGAAGTTCTAGGGGATCATGTTCACCAACAAGGAAGTAATATTACTTCCGAACGATTACGGTTTGACTTCAACCATGATGAAAAACTTACACCCGAGCAAATAGCTGAGGTGGAGAAGTATGTGAATGATGCAATTTCATCCAGAGCAGTTACCTCTATTTCAGAGCTGCCTAAACTTGAAGCGAAAGAAAGTAATGTGGAAGGAAACTTTTGGGATAAGTATCCGGATATCGTTAAGGTATATACCATCCAAGATCACGAAGGGAAAGTGTGGAGCCGGGAAGTATGTGGAGGGCCTCATGCAGAAGATACCACAAACTTAGGAACGTTCCGTATTGCAAAAGAACAATCTTCTGCTGCTGGAGTCAGAAGGATTAAAGGAGTAATTATAGGTAGACAATAACATTGTCCCATAAGAGCCCTCGCCTAGCGCGGGTTTTCTGTTCAGACAGGGAATGGCACTTTAAGAGCCAACAAATTAATTGACCAAAGGATGGAAAAGACTAAAAGCTTCATTCACCTTAGACAATTTTACAGCAATGATAAATATCTCTGATAAGATTATTGGGATAATCGCAGATTCGATAGAGCAGGCTTTAGAAAAGCTATTGCTTTTTATGAGCTTGTTAGAGCTGAGGCCAATATTTCACAGCTACAAGAGTATCATGCAATTATGCGAAATATTTTAGAAGGGGAGTTCAATGATGAAAATGATGAAAAAGAAGCTTTTGTTATTGACAACCGTATTGCTGATTAGCTCATTAACCATTTTGACTGCCGCAAGCGCCGAGGAAATCACTACACTTCAGACCACAAAAGTGACAACCAATAGCCACGGCATGGGCCACTGATTTGTCTGAGATTCTTAATGGATTGATTCCCCCCAAAAAAAGCAAGAGAATTGACTGATGTTGATTTACATCATACAGGCCAATGATCCTCAGGATCATTGGCCTGTTATTCTGTTTTAGTAGACGCCTACCGCGTTGTAAGCTTTGGTTACAGCAGTTACTTGAGCCGAGCCTGCGCCAAACAATTCAGTAGCCGATTGAATGATGGCTGTGCGTGCAGCAGAGAAGTTGGAGGAGGTAGTAAGATAATATACAAGTGCATTGTAATAGATTTGAACAGCATCCTCACGGCCAATACCAGTGACCGTTACACCGTTAAACGTACCGCCTTGAGCAGCGAGATAGAAAGCTTTGTTATTAATGCCGCTGTTCGTATGCACACCGCCTTCGTCACTGGTACCGGTATAACGGTCGCTGTATTTGTCAGGCTGGCCGTACAATGGCGGATTAGCAAGTGAGCGGAGTGCGTCACCCGCTACACCCGGTGTATATATTTTATCACCGATCAGCCAGTTCGCACCTTCAATTGAATTTCCGATGATGTCGGAGAAGGACTCATTAAGTGCCCCCGGTTCTCCGTAGTATTCAAGATTGGATGTTTTCTCAGTCACACCGTGCGTCAGCTCATGGCCTACCACGTCCAAATCACCGGACAGCAGTGTAAAGGTAGATCCATCCCCATCACCATAAACAATTTGCGCGCCATTCCAAAATGCATTGTTATAGGAAGTGTAGTAATGAACGGTCGAACGGATCTGCAGTCCGTTGTTGTCCAGGCTGTTGCGGCCGAAATGCTGGAGATAATAATCATAGGTTCTCTCAGCATAGGTGTGGGCATCAACCGCGGCTTTGTCGGTCCAGACATTGTTAGTGCTGGTTAAAAGCGTCCCCGGAAGAGAGGTCTTGTTCTTGGCGGTATAAGTCACAATGCCCTTGCCGCGGGTGCTGTCATAGAGCTGGTAGGTTGAACCCGAGAGGCGTGTCTCGAACGTTTTGGTATCTCCAAACACTCCAGTGCCCGTGCCCGTCAGGTTCTCTAAGATATTATATTTGAACAGTACGCTGCCATTCTCCGCAGAAATGAAGTACCGTATCCGCAAAGGCTCGGGTTCCAGCACGTTCACTTCCGTTTTGTAAGCTAATTTAGGTTCTCCGTCCACGATAAAATAATACAAATCCGCTGTAGGAGTAACTTGGGGCTCACCAAGTGGTCCATGTTCCAGCGTGGCATCCTGACCGGCTGCCAGGATGGCATCTGCTCCGGATATGGTTTGGAGTTGAATCAGCGGCTGCGGAATGGTCTGGTATACATCTTCAACTACACTTCCCAGCAGGGAGGTAACGTTGCCGGCTTTGTCGATATGCAGAGTCTGATCGGCTCCATATACCGGTATCCCCGAGATATACTGGCTTAACCGGTAATGCTGGCTGCCGGTCTTGCTGTTTGTTTTTTGCTCTGTAATTTTGAATTTCTCACGGACATCCTCCTTAGCCGAAAGATGCAGGTTCCCTTTAACATTTTCAAGATATCCCCATACTTTGTCCTCAGAAGCGGAGCCTGCCGGGGCTTTCCAGGCTTGGCCCGTAATTGAAATAGGGGAAGAGCCTGAGAAGAGCTCTACAGGATTATTCTCCTCATTGTTTTCAGCCGCAGTGCCCACCGAGGCAAAGGACCCAAGTGCTACCACACCTGCAAGAAGTGAAGCTACAATCTTTTTCATAATGAATACTCCTCCGATCAAATTGGTTGGTTTTAAGTTGTGCCGGGTTCTTATAATCATCCTTTATCAAGCCTGTGTACTTACTCAAGCTGCGATCTGGGGTGCAAGGACTAAGGCGGCGAACAACCTTAATGTACGGAGGGAAGTGTGGAGAGGGCAAGACCCCTTTCATGAAATTTACAACTACATCCTTGTTCACAGATCTCCAAATTGGATATAAATGATAAAAATGTAATTATAGTGTTTTCAGTATATTTAGGTTTTTGAATAGTAACTATGATCAGAATCACAATTAATGCGATAAAATTAGTAAACAATCATTATGCAACATTGAAATTGAACATGGCGGCTTCAAAAGAACTGAAGCTTGACAGTCTACAGCATTATTCCTGGGAGCAAGACAGCCCCGATGTGTGTCTGCACTCGTGACTCGCCCTCCTTTTGAAACGTTTCCAAAATAAATATTGAAACGTTTCCATTTTGGTGATATCATATTTTCCAGAGAGAGTTCGGAGGTGTTATATGACAAGTATTAAAGATGTTGCAAACTTAGCAGGCGTTGCTGTAGGAACCGTATCCAGAGTCATTAACAACTCTGGCGCTGTTAAACCCAAGACACGCAAAAAAGTGGAGGAAGCGATACAAGAACTGAATTACTTCCCTAATGAAGTGGCCCGGAATTTCAAGATGCAGAAATCCAAGATGGTAGCTCTACTGCTTCCGAGCATCTGGAATCCATTCTTTTCTGAATTGGCTTATTACATTGAGGATGAGCTGGATCGGGAAGGCTTTAAGCTTATGTTATGTAATAGCGGAGGTAAGCCTGAGAAGGAGCTGTACTATCTGGAAATGCTCCGGCAGAACAAAGTGGCGGGGATTGTGGGCATAACTTATAACGATATCGAGAATAATGTGAGCAACAACATTCCGATTGTAAGCATCGACAGGCACTTTAACAAGAAGATTACCTGTGTGACCTCAGATAATTTTGAGGGAGGACGTCTTGCTTTAAGGGAGCTGGTGAGAGCAGGAGCCAGGAAACCGGCTTTTATGGGGAGTGTTACTTCCGTTTTCAGCGAAACCATGAACCGCAGGCAAGGATTTATCCATGAAGCGGAGGCTTTGGGTATCGATTATGTGATCTATGAGAAGCCGGATCCAATAGTAGATGACAATGCCTATATTCACGAGTTCCTCAACGAGCATGGCGATGTAGATGGAATTTTTGCCATTACCGATATGCTGGCTGCCAGCTATATTGACAAAGCACGCAGGAAGGGTATTCGTATACCAGAGGATGTGAAGGTCATCGGTTATGACGGTATTCAGGATAACCCTTATTTTCATCCTATTCTATCTACAATCAGGCAACCGGTAGAAGAGATGGCACGTATGACAATTAGACTGCTCTATAACAAGATTGAAGGCATTCCCTTAGATAAACAAGTGTATCGTATCCCTGTTAAATTCAAACAAGGTGAAACGACATGATCCCTTTAATCGAAAAACTTCAGCTTATTCTGTGGATGCACTCTATGAACTGATGTTTTTCACTCTAAATTGGAAACGTTTCAATATTGATTTTTATGAAGTACTTGATAGAGATCTACCGACTGAGTTTTTCTAAATTTAAATTGGAAACGTTTCAAAAAAATTATTTGCACACGAAAGGGAGAATATGCGTGAATTCAACAACCAACCGTGTGGATCATTCCATGATCCAACCAAAACGCAAACCATGGAGCAGGTTCAAACGCGATTACGAACTGTACCTGTTTTTACTGCCAATCATTATTCTTTACCTCGTATTTAAGTACTATCCGATGTATGGGGTGCAAATTGCATTTAAGGATTTCTCACCCAGCCAGGGGATCTGGGGAAGTGAATGGGTAGGATTTCAGCACTTTGTAGATTTCTTTGATTCCTATAACTTCTGGACCATTATCACAAACACGCTCTCACTCAGTTTTCTTTCACTGTTATTTGGCTTCCCGGCTCCAATCATCATCGCAATTATGCTGAATCAGATGCTGGGCAAGTCCTATAAGAAATTTGTACAGACCGTGATTTACGCGCCTCACTTTATCTCTACTGTAGTACTCGTTGGCATGCTCAATGTTTTTTTGTCTCCAAACAGCGGAATCGTGAATCATATGATTACCTCGTTTGGCGGACAGCCTATTCTCTTCATGGCTGATGAGGGTTGGTTCCGTCCCTTGTATATTTTATCAGGAATCTGGCAGGAAACAGGCTTCGCCACAATTATCTATCTTGCTGCACTTGCGGGAGTCAATCCCGAGCTGCATGAAGCGGCCATTATGGATGGAGCGAGCAAATGGAAGCGTGTCTGGTATGTAGATATTCCCAGCATCCTGCCGACGATCGTTATCCTGCTGATTCTCGCATTGGGCAACATTATGAGTATCGGTTTTGAAAAGGCGTTTTTGATGCAGAGTGATCTAAACTACGCCACCTCCAATATTATCCCTACCTATGTATATGAGATGGGGATTCAGAAGGCCCAATACAGTTTTTCTACGGCAGTCGGCCTGTTCAACTCCCTTATTAATATTATCCTGATCTTCACCGTTAACCGGATCGCTAAAAAGATGACAGAGACCAGTCTGTGGTAAGGAGGAAATGATGATGAATCAATTAGTGAAGCGAAAGAGCAGAGGGGATGTATGGTTTGACATCATCAACTACATTCTGTTGACCATTATTATGCTGCTAGTACTGTATCCATTGTATTTTGTACTGGTTGCCTCATTCAGTGACCCCAATTACATTTACTCCGGTGAGGTCTGGCTATTCCCGAAAGGCTTCACACTGGACGGTTATGAACGGATATTCAGTGACTCCTCCATTTGGATCGGATATGGCAACTCCATTCTTTATGCAACGCTGGGAACATTAATTGGAGTAGCCGTGACGGTATTTGCAGCCTATCCGTTAGCCCGGAAGGATCTGGCCGGGAAGTCTGTGATTATGTGGTTTTTGCTGGTGACCATGTTTTTCAGCGGCGGGCTGATTCCCACTTATCTGCTGATTAAGGATCTGCACCTGCTGAATACGATGTGGGCGCTGGTCATTCCCGGGGCAGGCGGTGTTTTTAACGTCATTATTGTAAGAACCTTTTTCCAGTCATCCATACCAGACGAAATGTGGGAAGCGGCTTCCATTGACGGGTGTTCCAACACCAGATTCTTCTGGAGTATCGTTCTGCCGTTGTCCAAGTCCATCCTGGCAGTAATGGTGCTCTACCATGTGGTCGGCTTCTGGAACGGTTTCTTCGATGCCTTGATCTATCTGAACGATGAGAGCAAGTATCCGCTGCAATTAGTGCTGCGCAACATCCTTGTCCAGAATCAGGTCAACTCCGGCATGATGATCGATGTGGAATCCTATGCCGCCAAGATGCGTGTGACAGAGCTGATCAAATACGGGGTCATCATGGTATCCAGTCTTCCGCTGCTGATTTTGTATCCTTTCCTCCAGAAGTACTTTGTTAAAGGCGTAATGATCGGCTCCATCAAAGGATAGTACTCTGACGCGGTACTTGAAAGGGGGGATGCACCGCATATTCAGAGCAATAGGTGAAACCAATACAGGAGTAATTAGCAGGCGGAATGAATAAAAGGGAGGTTATCGAAAATGAGTTCTTTATTTAAAAATGCGGGGATTCTGGTATTGGCCGGAGCGTTTGCGCTGAGCGGATGTTCGGGTAACGGTAACGGGACAAACAATCAGGCGGAGAATTCCAATCAGAAAGACAATTTCAATGCAACTGGTCTTCCTGTTGTAAACAAACCCGTGTCGTTAAGAATGGTAGCCCCGAAGGCGGCCCTGGCACCAGAGTTCTCAGAGATGGAAATCTTCAAGCGGCTGGAGCAGGAAACCAATGTGAAGATAGATTGGGAGAACATCCCGGATACCGATTATACAGAAAAGAAAAACCTGCTGCTTGCAAGTGGCGATTTGCCGGATGCCTTCTATGCCGCCGGATTCACGGACTACGAGCTGATCAATTACGGTAAAGATGGAACACTTATTCCGCTGGAGGATTTAATTGATCAGTATGCGCCTAACCTGAAAGCGCTTCTGGATCGCCGTCCTGATATCAAATCATCGATCACAGCGCCGGATGGGCATATCTACGGGCTGCCGTCCTGGGAAGAAAACAATCTTGGAACCAACCCTTTCTTCCACGTCATTAATAAAAGCTGGCTGGATAAGCTGGGCCTAAAAGTACCGGAAACGCTGGATGAATACACGGAAGCGCTGCTTGCCTTCAAAACAAAAGATCCGAACGGCAACGGCAAGCAGGATGAAATCCCGTTAAGCTTCATGCATATGCAGTGGTGCATGGATATTGCCGGACTATTCGGGGCCTTTGGTCTCCCGGATAATCTGGAGCACCGTGTCGTCCGTGATGGAAAAGTCATTTTCACCGCAACTCAGCCTGAATATAAGGAAGCCCTGAATTATTTCCATGAAAAATGGTATAAGCAGGGCCTAATTGATCCGGAATCCTTCACTCAGGATGCTGCACAGTATCTGGCCAAAGGCAAAACGACAGATGAGACACTGGGATCTTATATCTGGTGGGAAGTCGAAGAAGTTGTCGGAACCGAACGTGCCAAGGATTATGTACTCTTATCTCCGCTCAAAGGCGCGAATGGAGAGCAAACGATTGGACGCGCGAATGGCGGAGGTCCAGGCCGAGGGTCTTTTGCCATAACCAAAGCGGACAGCAATCCGGAAATCACCATGCGCTGGATTGACCAGCAGTATGAGCCTTACATGGCTGCTCAAATCCACTGGGGACCGCTGGATGTCGTGTACAAGAAGGATGAAAACGGAAAACTGGTGAATTTACCGCTTCCTGAAGGAGCCTCAGCAGGTGAATTCCGCCAGAAGGTTGCTCCGGGATCGGGCGCACCTGGTGTCATTACTATCAATGACTTCGGTAAAGTGGTGGACATGGAACCCCGGGCTCAGCAGCGCGCTAAAGATCTCGAGCAATATTACAATCCATATATGGAAAAGGAAAACTATCCGAGTATCTTCTTCGAGCCGGAGGAACTGGACACCATCAACAAGATCGAGCCAGAGCTGATTAAATATGTAAATACCCAAAGAGGAAGATTCATTGTAGAGGGCGGCGCAGATAAGGCTTGGGACAACTACATTAAAACACTGGACAAGATGGGCCTGAATGAACTGATGGAGATCTATCAAAAAGGGTTGGATCGATATAATGCAAATCTGAAAAAATAAATAGAAGTTAGGTGGGGGAGAAACTGTGCTTGATGTCATCGCAATAGGAGAAGTGTTGATAGACTTTACACCGGCAGGCCAGACAGCAGGAGGTAACGGGCTGTTTGAATGCAATCCAGGGGGGGCTCCGGCAAACGTAGCCGCAGCACTCTCACGTCTGGGTGCCAGATCAGCACTGATCAGCAAAGTTGGGGAAGACCCCTTCGGTTCATTGCTGCAAAATGCACTGCATAACAACGGGGTAGATGTAACAGGAGTGTCGGTTACCAATGAAGCGAGTACAACATTGGCCTTTGTTCACCTGGATGACCAGGGGGACCGCTCTTTCAGCTTCATCCGGAAGCCGGGGGCAGATACCTTCTTACACGCGCAGGATGTTCCGCTGGGGCAGATTGAAGCTTGTCAGGTGCTGCATTTCGGCTCGCTGTCCATGACCCATGAGCCTGCCCGCACGGCAACCCGGACGGCAGTCCGCAGAGCGAAGGAAGCAGGGGTTCTAATGTCGTTTGCTCCTAACATCCGGTTTGCGTTATGGGAGAGTAAGGAGGAGGCCAGACAGAATATTCTCTGGGGGATGAATTTTGCCGATGTGTTGAAAATCTCGGAAGAAGAGCTAGCTTTTGTTACTGGCAGCAGCGATCTTGAAAAAGGCGTACAAGAACTCCAGCAGCAATATGACATCGGACTCCTCGTCGTCACTGTAGCGGAAAAAGGCTGCTATTACCGGTTGGCTGGTCAGGATGGATATGTGCCGGGCTTTAAGGTCAAAGCAATCGACACGACAGGAGCAGGCGATGCTTTTCTAGGCTGTTTGTTATACAAGCTTTTAGAAAGCGGAAGTTCCCTGCAGGAGCTGACCAACCAGCAAATTACCAGTATGCTGATTTTTGCCAATGCCGGCGGAGCGTTAGTAACCACACGAAAGGGGGCTCTTGGTTCTATGCCGACGACAGAAGAGATTAACCAGATGATAGAGTCTGGGAACCACAATAATGATAAGCAGTTCAGACCAGGGTTTCACTTTTCACCACCCTCCAGCTGGGCCAATGACCCGAACGGATTAGTCTATTATGAGGGAAGCTATCATCTATTCTATCAGCATCATCCTTACGGTAATAAATGGGGACCAATGCACTGGGGCCATGCTGTCAGTGAAGACCTGATTCAATGGGAGCACGCGCCTATTGCTCTATTTCCGGATGAGCACGGAGCAATCTTTTCGGGATGCTGTGTAGTGGATTGGAATAACAGCAGCGGCTTATTTGAAGATTCGGATGGACTTGTCGCGATCTTTACGCATGCCGATCACCATCCGGATACAGGGCAGCCGCGCCAGCGGCAGAGCCTGGCGTACAGCAGCGATAAGGGCATGAACTGGCATAAATATAACGGAAATCCGGTACTGGCCGAGGAAGAACTGATAGACTTCCGGGACCCCAAGGTGTTCTGGCATGCGGAAAGTGAACGGTGGATTATGGTGATTGTCGCTGGAGATCATGCCCGGTTCTACGCATCCGAGAATCTGCGTGAATGGTCGCTGACCGGTGAATTCGGTAGAGAAGAAGGGTCACATGACGGCGTCTGGGAATGCCCTGATCTGTTTCAACTGCCGGTGGATGACACCGGGCGTTCGAAATGGGTGCTGATCATCAGCATCGGAGATCATCCCAATTGTCCGGAGGGATCGCGCACACAATATTTTATTGGAGAGTTCGATGGAAAGACGTTCATCAATGACAATCCTGCGGATCATATACTGTGGCTTGACTATGGAAGAGATAATTATGCGGGAGTTACCTGGTCCGATATTCCGGAGCAGGACGGACGCCGCGTAATCATCGGATGGATGAGCAACTGGAAATATGCCAACGAGACGCCTACCGGCTCCTGGAGAGGTGCGATGACTTTGCCCCGTGCCATGTCCCTGACCAGTAAGGACGGAAGTGTCGTGCTGAGCCAAATGCCTGTCCGGGAAATAGAGCAGCTGCGGAATGAATCTATGAGCTGGAACGATATCACAATTACGCCGGCGACTCCTTTTAGACAGCAGATGAATAGTGATCTTTTAGAAATTGAAGGAGAGATTGATATCCTATCCGGGGACGCGGTATATATCCATCTGCAATCTGTCGGACAGCAGAGCGAAATTATTATCGGATATGACCCTGCTCAGGAATGGCTGTTCACGGACCGTTCAAAAAGTGGTCTGACGGATTTCCACCCGGCGTTCGCAAGCCGTCACGGTGCCAGGCTGGCCGCTGCGAACGGCAAGCTTAAGCTGCACATTTGGCTGGATCGCAATGCAGTTGAAGTTTATGCAGCTAATGGTCTGGTTGTGCTAACCGATCAGATTTTCCCGGATGCTCCGATTGAGAATATCCAGGTAAGCACACAATCAGGACAGGCTGTTCTGAACTCGCTTCAAATCCATACGCTGAAGTCCATTCAGATTCCAAGTGTTAGTACAAGGCAGTCTCAAGGGAGGAATGACGAATGAGCGGCCATGAAGGTGACCGGGGACTAATGATGCATTGGGCTTTCGATGAAGGAAGCGGAGCAAGCGCTATGGAGAGCGTCACTAAGACGGTAGATGAGATTCATTATGTATTCAATAATGCGGAGTTTACCGACCCTTGTACTCCGCCGTGGAGACAGGGAGTAGCAGGAAGTGCTCTCCTCTTCGATGGTTACTCAACGTATATTGCTCATTCTGTCCACGGAGAAGAGCATAACGGAGAGTCGGAATTTCTATCGGCTCTCAGCATTGGAGTATGGATTGCCCCGCGCACCTATGAGTGGGGACATGAAGGCAAACTGGCTGCCATAGTGAACCGCTACAATAACAAGACTAGGCAGGGATATCTGCTCGGCATGTTCCGTCATGGCTCCTGGTCCTTCCAAATCGGGCTTGAGGGAGGAGAATGGAAGGAAATCTGGGCGCCGGACGGTTATGAACTTCCCAAGAATGAGTGGTCTTATGTGAACGCCGTATTCGATGGAGAAGCGGGTGAAATCAAGCTGCTGCTGAACGGCACCGAAATCACATCGGCTGCTGTGCCCCGCGGTTCCCGCATAGCGGAGGCGATGGACACGGATTTGTTCATCGGCAGGAATAATCACGGCAGCAGGCTTGCCGAAGTGTTCAGCCTTCATATGTTCAGCGGGATCATGGATGAGATGAAGATTTATAACCGTGCCCTGAGTAACGAGGAAGCAGCAGCTTTTTATCAGGAAGTGTTGGATTCCGCACATGGAGGCGTCCGGCCGAAGTTGAATTATGACGACATTAAGCTGGATCGTATACCTCTGCTTACGGACCGGCACAGGCCGCAGTATCATGTCAGCCCGCCGGCACATTGGATGAACGAGCCTCATGCGCCAATATATTTTGACGGGCAATATCATTTGTTCTATCAGCACAATCCGCAAGGACCGTACTTTCATCATATCCACTGGGGACATTGGGTGAGTGAAGATCTGGTGCATTGGCGTGATCTCCCTGTAGCGCTGGCGCCTGAGAGGGATCAGCTCGCCCCGGATGGGATCTGGTCGGGAAGTGCGGCTTATGATGCAGAGGGGCTGCCGGTTCTGTTCTTTACAGCAGGCAATGATAGTGCTTCACCGAATCAGAGCGTCGCACTTGCCCGTAGCACTTATCCGCAGGACGGAGACCCGGATCTCATTACATGGATTAAACACCCGGAGCCGCTCATCGTGCAGCAGAAGGGGATGGGTGCATTCGGAGATTTCCGGGACCCGTTCGTGTGGAAGGATGAGGACGGCTGGTATGCCCTGGTAGGATCGGGAATTGAGGGCGAAGGCGGGGCAGCATTAGCATTTGCCTCGCAGGATATGCTGAATTGGACGTATAAAGGTCCTTTCTATCAGGCGGATATTCAGAAGTTCCCTTATCTTGGCCCCATCTGGGAATTGCCTGTACTTCTTCCCTTAGGCACTGACAACAAAGGGGACAGCAAGCATCTTCTGCTGGTTAGTCCTGTAGGAAAGGGTGCCGATGTTGAGGTATTCTATTGGATCGGGCAGCTCGAGAAGGATGAGCTGTCATTTATTCCGGATCAAGAAGAACCGCAACTGATAGATGTCGGTGATTTCCATTTTACCGGTCCGAGCGGCATGGTTGATCCGAAAACGGGCAGAAATATTGTGTTCACAATTGCCCAAGGGGACCGTACGTCAGAGATGGAATACAAATCGGGCTGGGCTCATAACGGAGGTTTGCCGTTAAGCGTGTATTTAAGAGATGACGGGCGATTGGGAATAGAACCGATTCAGGAACTGGAGTCGCTGCGGGGCACCAAGCGGCTATCCCTCCAAGACAAGTCGTTGGCTGAAGCTAATCTGCTACTGGGGGATGTACAAGGCGACATGCTTGAGATTCAGCTGGAACTGGAGCCGGGCAATGCCGGACAACTCGGAATCAAAGTCCGGTGTACACCGGATGGGGAAGAAGAGACACTGCTGGTTTATGACTGTAATGAAGCTAAGTTCCTTGTGGACCGCACGAAAACGACACTGCACCCGGGTGAAAAGTGTAGCGGGATTCAAGGAGGCAAGCTGGAATTGTTAGGAGAGAATCTGAAGCTGCACATCTATTTGGACCGCTCTATGGTCGAAGCATATGCCAACGGATTGAAAAGTCTGACCACCCGGGTGTATCCGAGCCGCAAGGATGCTCTGGGACTTGAGATCTGGGGCGATGGGGAACCGCTGGTTAAGTCCATGGAAATATGGGATATGCAGTCTATATGGTAATGGGAGCGCCTAGGCGCTCCTTACTATACCATGGATAATGCAACAAACACTTAAGCCACTTTGCTCCCTCGATATGAAACCGCTTCATTCACGTCTCTCTTACTTCATGACTATGCATCCTTGTATCCGGAGAGTCATTTCAAAAATACGTATGAATGATTTCATGAATAAGAAATGATGAAGGAGGCTCGTTGATGAAAGAAGCCAAAAGAAACAAAGCATGGATCTCCAGAATGGTTGCAGGGGTGATGGTTCTTCAGCTTGTAGCTCCCGGAATCTCGGCTGCAGCCGGAGCTGGAGTAGGCACTCGGGAGACATTCACCTCTAAGGCTGACGCAGGATTGTCGGTTACGGATGCGGTCTATTCAATTACCCAGGCTGACGAGGGGTTGTCAGTTACGGATACAGTCTATCAAATCCAGAATCCGGGATTTGAAACCGGGGATATATCAGGCTGGACCGTTGTCAGAGGCCAAGCGTTCGGCCAGGACAGTGTATCGGGTGAATCCACCTGGTGGGCGGAACAAATCCCGTACAATCAGGAAGGGGCTTATCATCTAAACGGCTGGAAGCATGACGAAGCTGCGACCGGTGTGCTTCGTTCCAGCATCTTCGAGCTCGGCGGCAGCGGATGGATCAGCTTCAAGCTTGGCGGTGCCAAAAATCCAAACAAGGCTTATATCAATGTCGTGGAGGCTGAATCGGGACAAGTGATTGCGAGGTATGGCAATAGCGCTTTTGCCGATGTCGGCTTCCCGAACCCTGCACAAGGTCTGCGGCTTGCCAATATGGAGCAATATAAGGCGGATATTTCCGAATATTTGGGCAAAAAGCTGTATGTGGAAATCGTTGATAATGCCACCTCGGATTGGGGAGTGGTATTTGCAGACGCCTTCTTCATGTACCATGAGTCCGAGCCTGCGGAAGGAATTACCGCCACGGATATCAAGCCGGATTTCCAACGCTATCAAATTGAGAATCCCGGCTTTGAAACCGGGAACTTAACAGGCTGGACAGTTGTCGAAGGCGAAGCGTTTGGACCGAACAGCGTGTCAGACGAAACCACCTATTGGGTTGAACAAATCCCGTATAACCAGGAAGGCACTTATCATTTAAATGGATTGAAGTATAACGAGAGCGCAACAGGTAAGCTTCGGTCCAGCACCTTCGAGCTGGGCGGAACAGGCTGGATTACCTTCAGACTGGGCGGAGGCAAGCATACGGATCAAGTGTATGTGAACGTCATTAATGCAGACACAGGAGAACTGCTTGCCAGATATGGCAACACCGAATTTAACGAATCCGGGTTTCCCGATCCGGCACAGGGCCTGAGACTTGCGAATATGGAGCAGTATAAAGCCGATCTCTCCAAGTATATCGGGAAGAAGCTGTATGTGGAGATCGTCGATAATGGTCACGCGGATTGGGGAGTAATCTTTGCGGACGCCTTCCACACCTTCAATGAACTCGTACCCGAAGAAGGTGTTATGGCAGATAACATTATGCCGGCCGAAATCCAGAATCCCGGATTTGAAACCGGGAATTTAGAGAGCTGGACCGCTCAGGGCAAAGCTTTTCAAGTGGACAATGATGCCCAAGCTGGTAAAGAAGGTAACTATTATGCCAAGTCCACTTTGGAAGGACAGGGTTCGATTACCTCCAATATCTTTACACTTCGAGGGACCGGGACAATAAACTTCACTGTTGTAGATATCGTTAATCCTCAGGAGGCCTATGTCGCATTATATGATGCCAGCACTAATGCGTTGCTTGAGAAAACTGCTGTAGTCAGTGCGAATGAGAAAATTTCCTGGAAAATGCAGAAGCACTACAACAAGAGTCTGTATATCAAAGTTATAGATCAATCTGATCAAGCCCGCATCTCCGTTGACGCTTTTCAAGCGAATAGTACGGGAACCATTTTCTACATGAACCTGGATGAAGGCGCAGGAAAAAAGGCACATGAGGAAGTAAGCAATCTTGATCATGATGTAAACTACGTATTTAATAACGCCAGATATATGGACTCCAAAGATCCAAGATGGACTCCTCGCGGAGTCAAAGGCGGCGCCTTGCTGTTCGATGGATACTCAAATGATATCGAGGTCAACGCGAAGGATGCCGTTCCAGTAAGTGATGCGTTAACGATTGAGGCTTGGGTCGCTCCGCGCAGCTACGAATGGGGAGACGGAAACAAGCTGTCTGCCATCGTGAACCAGTCTGATCAGGATAAGACCGAAGGGTTCGCTTTGGGGATGTACCGGCACGGCACATGGTCAATGCAGGTCGGCATTGGCGGACAGTGGATTCAGGTATGGGTCAAAGACCATCCACTCGAAAAGTATAAATGGAATTACGTAGCAGCTACGTTCGACAAAACGGACGGAATCATTAAATTATATCTAAATGGTCAAGAAGTGGCTTCTGCGGCAACTCCTGTCAACGTTCCGATAACCCCTTCTACGGAAAAGCTGATTATCGGAAAAAACAATAAATCTGCAGAGTTTGCGGGATTGTTCTCCTACAATATGTTCAGCGGACTTATCGATGAAGTGAAGCTGCAGAACAAAGCGCTCACGGATCAAGAGATCCTTGCTGAGTATGAGAATGTGAAGGCGCTTCACGACGGCGCGGTTCCAAAAATTCCAAATGGTGATATTGATGAGGATCCCAGTGTGTTTGACGGTGATCAGCACCGTCCGCAGTACCATGCGATGCCTCCGCAAAACTGGATGAATGAAGCGCATGCACCGATTTATTATAACGGCCAGTATCATTTATTCTATCAGCATAACCCGCAAGGTCCATTCTGGCATCAAATCCACTGGGGACATTGGGTGAGTGACGATATGGTCCATTGGGAAAATGTGAGACCTGCACTTGCGCCTGAAGCGGGCACTCTTGATCCTGACGGTGCGTGGTCAGGCAGCGCAGCGTATGACCGTGACGGCAATCCTGTTCTGTTCTATACTGCCGGCAATGACTCTTTGTCACCAAATCAAAGAACGGGCCTGGCGACTCCCGCTGATCTGTCCGACCCTAGTCTGGAGCAATGGGTGAAATATCCTGAGCCGGTAACGGAGCAGAACGGCAACGGCATCCATAATGAGTTCCGCGATCCTTTTGTATGGTACGACCAAGAGACCGACAAGTGGTATCAGCTGGTGACATCCGGTCTTCAAGACTTCAGCAGCGGTACAGCTCTGGTGTATGTGTCTGATGATATGTACAACTGGGAGTATAAGGGGCCTTTATACGTTAGTAACAGAAATCTTTATCCGGAGCTCGGTACGGTATGGGAACTGCCGGTATTATTGCCGCTGGGTGAGGATAGTGCAGGACAACAAAAATACATCTTTATGGTTAATCCCCATGAGAAGCCGGAACAGGTTCCCCCAGCTGACGATGTGCAAAGAGATGTTGAGGTCTTTTACTGGATTGGAACCTGGGATAGAGATAATTTCAAGTTTATACCTGATCAGGATGCGCCTTCCAAAATGGACGTGGGAGATGGATATTTGACCGCAGAGAGCGGGATGGTTACACCTGACGGCAGAACGGTCGTATACTCCATGGTGCAGAATGTAAGAACGCCGCAGGCTGAATATCAGGCTGGATGGGCTCATAATCTGGCACTGCCCGTTTCCCTGAGCCTGGATGAGCACGATGAACTTCGCATTGAGCCCATTGAAGAATTGCAGAGTCTCCGGGGAGCTAAGGTGGTTGATTTCACGGACGAGAATTTGGCTGCCGCCAATCAATTGATCGGGAGTGTCAAAGGCGACATGCTGGAGATTGTGATGGAAATTGATCCGGGTGAAGCCCAGAAATTCGGTCTCAAAGTGCGTCGCTCCGATAACGGCCAGGAAGAAACGCTGATTTACTATGATAAGGCGAACGGGACCTTCAATGTGGACCGGACCAAGAGCAGTATTGATCCGGATGTGCGCGTGGACGGCATTCAAGGCGGGGCCGTGGATCTGGACGGAGAGAACCTGAAGCTGCATATTTTCCTGGACCGCTCTGTTGTCGAGGCCTTTGCTAATTATAAGAAAAAACTGACAACCCGTGTCTATGTAGGCCGATACGACTCCTTGGGCTTGCAGGTTTGGGCCGACAACGATATTACAGTCAAGTCGATGGAAGTATGGAATATGAATGCTTTGACGGGTAAACCGGCTGCTCCGGTTGATGTGCCTGACAACTGGGACAACTCTGTATACACAGATATTACGGATCTGCCTAACCACGATTTTGCTACTGGAGACTTAACAGGCTGGATTACGGAAGGAGATGCCTTCCAGGATGTCCATGTGACCGATGCCAAGTTCTTCTGGGACACGATCTACTTCAATCCGTCGCATAAAATTCCGGGCGGATATCATTTGTGGGGCTTCAACGAGGCAGCCGGCGGTGACAGCTTGACGGGCACGCTGAAATCGCAGAATTTCGTCCTTGGCGGGAACGGCAAGCTCAACTTCCTGGTCAGCGGCGGGCGTGATATCGATAAGCTGTATGTTGCGCTGGTCCGGGCATCGGACGGCAAAGAGCTGTTCAAAGAGACTGCGACCAACTATGAGGAGTATCAGCGGAAGATCTGGGATGCTTCGCAGTATATCGGCGAGGAGCTCTATATTAAGGTGGTTGACCAATCCACAGGCGGGTTCGGACATATTAATGTCGATGATTTCAATGTACCGGTTAAGGTGCAGCATCCGGGGAAGCCGAATAACCCGACTGATCCAACTGATCCGCCAGATCCAGCCCAGTCAAGTGAACCAGCCGGTCCGCCTGACCCAACTGGTCCAAGCGGTCTGAGCGATCCAACCAGCTCCCCTGCTCAATCTGCCACTCCAGTGAGCAAGCCGAAGAGTCAGAACAGCCTGTTATTCGAGTTGGGAAAAGGCGAGCGGCAGGTATTATTCCCTGCGACTCTGCCAGCTAATGACGGTAAGAATGCGCTGAAGATCAAGCATGCAGATGTGGAGATTGAAGCTCCCGCAGAAGTATTGAAGGATTTACAGTCATTGGTTACGGGCAGTGAGCTTGGGCAGGCGAAGATCTCTTTTGAAATGGAAACATTAACCCCGGAGCAGAGCAAAGAGCTGGTGGGGCAAGTTGGACTAAGAAATCAGGCAGCCATTTCAGCGGCTGGAGAGATCTACGAATTCAAATTGTCTATTGTAAAGCCGGATGGAACGAAGCTGACGCTTGAGAAGTTCTCCAAACCCATCACCATCAGATTAGGCGCACAGGGGAATTCCCGCCAGGATTTAACGGGCATTTATTACATCTCAGATGACGGCAGACTGGAGTATATGGGCGGCAGCTTTTCGGATGATAAATGGACGGCAAAGATGAGTCATTTCAGCAAGTTTGCCGTCCTTACTTATGATAAATCTTTTGAAGATGTGAATGCCTCTTATTGGGCCCATGATGTTATCAAAAGGATGGCAGCGAAGCAAATTGTCCTGGGCGTGAGTGAAACTGCATTTGCACCCAGACAAAAGGTTAGCAGAGCTGAGTTTGCTTCCTTGATTACCCGTGCACTTGGAATAACAGGGAAGAACTCCACTGTATTCAAGGATGTGGAATATACGAAATGGTATGCTTCCTCCGTTGCCGCAGCATACGAAGCGGGAATTGTAACGGGAAGAAGCACAGACACCTTTGCACCTGAGGAAACGATAAGCCGTGAAGAAATGGCATCCATGATCAACAAGGCGTATCTGTTCCATACAGGACAGAATCCTGTCTTCGGTCAAAGGAGTAATTTCAAAGATGCCGGTACGATTAGTGCATGGGCTGTAGATGCAGTGGCTGCCTTACAGGAGCTCGGATTAGTTACCGGGCGCGGTAACCAGTTATTCATGCCACATGAAACCGTAAATCGTGCGGAAAGCGCGCAAATCATCTCGCTGCTGCTGGATCAAGCCAATAAATAACGGTTAAGGGAAAGCCGGGGAAGCAAGGTGATGTCCGCCTTCGCCATGACTCCGGCTTTCTCTGCTTTATACCGAGTATCATCATACTTAAGGAAGAGGGAGGAATTATTAATGAAAGAATTTTTTTATCGTCCAGACAACGCTTGGATGGGGGATGTAATTCCTTACTATGAAGATGGAGAGTTTAAACTGTTTTATCTGCACGGGTGGAGAGACAATTATCGCGAAGGTTTTGATCAGGGCTGGCATCTTCTTGGCACGAAAGATTTCGTGAATTACCGGGAAGAAGGAGCCTGCAAAATCGAAGGCGGGACCGGTCATATTCTCAAAGTGGAAGATATCTATCATATGTTTTACTGTATTTTTCCTGATGGAAAACAGTTTGCCTGCCATGCCATCAGCAAGGATCTGCGAACATGGGAGCCGATTCCTGAAGACACTTTTGGTCCGGACGGCGAAATTTATGAGCTGGCGGACTGGCGTGATCCCTTTGTGTTCTGGAATGAAGAAGAAGGGCAATATTGGATGCTGATCGCCGCTCTGGCCAAAGGACCGACTAACCGTAAAGGCTGTACCGGTCTGCTGTCGTCCAAAGATCTCAAGCATTGGGAGTACCGGGAACCGCTCTATGCACCGAAGCTGCATGTGGGAGCGCATGAATGCCCTGACCTGTTCCGGATGGGAGACTGGTGGTACCTGATCTACTCTTCGTATACAGGGCGTTTTGGCACCTTTTACCGAATGAGCCGTTCCTTGAATGGACCGTGGATTACACCGCAGGAAGAAGCATTTGATGGACGGGCTTATTATGCGGCCAAGTCGGTATCGGATGGGCAGAAGCGTTATCTATTCGGCTGGAATCCAACGAAGGATGACGACCTGTTCGGCTGGAACCCGCCCAAAGCTCCAGGCAAAGATTACGACACCTGGGATTGGGGCGGCAATATGGTTGTGCATGAAATTATTCAACGTCCGGACGGGACATTAAGCGTGAAGGTTCCGGAAACGGTTAACTCTGCTTTTGCTGAACAGGTACCTGCGAAGTTTGAGGGAATCATCGGAGATTGGTCGATCACGGACGATGTGCTGCTCTGCGAATCTCCGTATGCCTTTGCAGGTTGTATCTCACAGGAGGAGCTGCCTGACTTGTGCAAAATTTCTGCAACCGTTCGTTTCTCGGAGACGACTCAGGGTCTGGGGATCATGCTAAGGGCAGATAAGGGTCTGGATATTGCCTACTATATCACGCTGGAACCCGAACGAAGCCGGATTACCTTTCGTGGACCGATAATGCAAACGGAGGAGGGGGGCAAAACCTTTCCTTACGATGTGGAACTGGAACGTCCACTCAAGCTGATGCCGGATCAGGAGTATGAGCTGAAGGTGTTTATCGATCGTACAATTTGCGAGATTTATGTCGGTGGGGAAGTGGCGCTGAGTGCCAGAATGTACGATATTCAACATGGTAAACTTGCCGTTTTCGTTAGCCAGGGCACAGTGGAGTTTAGCCGGCTCAAGATCGAAACTGTATAATTCAAGGTGGAGTCAGCATTTGAACAGAACCAACTACTAGACACAACCTGTTAGTGATTGAACTGTGTTAGTAAAGACGAAAAAGACCCGTGCCCCGCACAGGTCTTTTTCTTTTAGGGGAACGGGACATACTGCTTCTTATTTACTTTGATAACTACTGCTTAAGGGTAGTCAGCATACTCTGAATATGGCTTTCCATTAGCTGCCGTGCTGTTTCGCTTTGCCGCTCCTCAATGGCAATGGCGATCAGAACATGGTAATTGGAAGCCTTGGTCCGCATATTGGGCAGCGTATTGGTCTGCTTGCGTCCTTCGGCCAGCAAGGGAAGAATCGAATGGAGCATCCGCGCCACCACAGGATTGGCTGCCCCTTCGGCGATTAACTGATGGAAGGCAAGGTCGGTCTCGAAGAAGGAGCCGCCTTCCTCCATTTGCTGCACCATACGATCTGCCAGTACCCGCAGCCGGCGGATCTGATCCTCATCGGCCCGCTGCGCGGCTAAAGCGGCAAGTTCAGGCTCAATGAGCAGTCTAGCTTCCAGCAGATCCACGATCGAAATGTTGTCTAATTCCTCTAAAGCGACCGCCGGATCATCCAGCAGCAGCGGATCATTCCGCACATACATCCCGCGCCCGTGCTCAATGCTGACATTCCCCTGACTCTCTAATATCCGCAGCGCCTCACGTACTGTAGTGACACTAACAGAGAAATCAACAGCCAGCTGCTGAAGAGTAGGGAGCCGGTCTCCCGGAGCCCATTCCCCACCTATAATTTTCTGCTTCATAAGCTCTATTGTAGCTTGAAACGCGGTTTGTTTATTCTGTTTCATGGTTAGCCGTCCCTTTGATTTAGAATACATTCATTCTAGCATAAGCGCTTCGTGACAATAAACAGATACGTCTGAGTATTGATTTAGTATTGACTAGCGAAGAGCAAGATAATATGATCATACCGTAAAGATCATATCTATATCGAAATATCATGTTAAAGATACGATCATTACGAGGGGACTCAATTAGTGAAACAGCAGAAGGAGGAGGGGCAATGGAGGTCGTAACCTTTGGGGAAACCATGGTACTACTGGCACCGGACCGGATGGTTCCCCTGGAGTATGTGAATGGTTTTCACAAGCATGTTGCAGGAGCTGAGACCAATGTGGCCATTGGACTTGCCCGAATGGGGCATACCACAGGCTGGTTCAGCAAGCTCGGAAATGATCCATTTGGACGGTATATCAGGCAGTTCGTCAGAGGACATGGCGTTGATACTTCCGAAGTCAGGGTTACAGATGAAGCGCCGACGGGAGTGTTCTTCAAAGAACAAATATCCCCGGACCAAATACAGGTGTACTACTACCGCAAACAATCGGCGGCCAGCCTGATGCAAGCGGAGGAGCTTAATGAGGCTTATGTTGGAGGTGCCCGCATCCTGCATGTTACGGGTATTACTCCGGCGCTTAGCCATGAGTGCAGGAGATTAACCTTTCGGGCCCTCGAAGCGGCCAAAAAACACGGTACAACCATTGTATTTGATCCCAATATCCGCTGGAAGCTGTGGAACAGAGAAGAGGCTTATCGTGTTCTTAACGAAATCGCGGCTCTTGCCGACTACGTGCTCCCCGGTATGGAAGAGGGACAGTTCCTGACAGGATGTAGTGACCCTACAGAGATCGCAGACCGGTTGCAGAAAGCCGGTGCCGGCGCTGCCGTTATCAAGCTCGGCGCGGACGGGGCTTATTACAGTAACGGACGAATCTCTGGAACTGACCCCGGGTTTCCCGTGAAGAGACTCATTGATCCGATGGGTGCCGGAGACGGTTTTGCCGCAGGCTTTATAAGCGGTTTGCTCCAGGGAGAGGAGCTGCCTTCTGCTGTGCGGCGCGGCAATGCTGTCGGTTCCATTGTTGTCGGGGTAAGCGGCGACGTTGAAGGTCTCCCGGCCAGGGGGGATGTGGAACTTCTCTTGGCCGGGGGAACCGGCATGGAGGATATTATCCGGTAAGTGAGGGCATTCCCGAGGAGGAGGAAGGACATGGACAAAGATAGACAGATTGAGCAGCTGATAACCTCCGGGCTGGTTGCCGTTATTCGCAGGCCAGCACCTGAACGGGTGGAGCACATTGCTGCGGCACTGGCAGACGGCGGGGTCGGAGCGCTGGAGATTACAGCCGATAGCCCGGAAGTATACCGACTGATCGCGGACATGAAGGCGAAATACGGAGATCGCCTGCTGGTGGGCGCGGGTACCGTACTGAAGCTGGCGCAGGCCGAGCAGGCAATCGCGGCTGGAGCCGATTTTATTTTCTCCCCCAATCTGAATGAGGCGATTGTAGAACTGACCTTACAGCACGGGCGAATCTCGATTCCAGGTGTAATGACACCGACCGAAGTGGTCAGAGGACATGAAGCGGGTGCAGACCTGCTTAAGGTATTCCCGGGCGGTTCACTCGGTGCCTCCTACATCAAGGAACTGCAGGGGCCCCTTGGCCACATCCAGATGATGCCGACAGGAGGCGTGACCCTTGCGAATGCAGGAGCCTTCATTGCCGCCGGAGCCGTTGCCGTCGGTCTTGGAAGCGCTCTCGTTGACCGGGAAGCGGTGGAGCAGGAGGATTATGGGAAGATCACAGAGACGGCCCGCCAATTCGCCGAGGAAGTCCGCAAGGCCAGAATGAACAACACCAAAGGAGCAAAAAAACCATGAAAATAACCGGATTCGAGACCTTTATCGTTCCTCCCCGCTGGCTGTTTCTGAAGATTGAAACCGATGAAGGGATATCCGGCTGGGGGGAGCCAGTGGTCGAAGGCAAGGCGCATACGGTGCAGGCCGCAGTGGAAGAGCTGATGGATTATGTGATTGGGCAGGACCCCCAGCGGATTGAAGATCTATGGCAGCTTATGTACCGGGGAGGATTCTATCGCGGCGGGGCTATTCTGATGAGTGCGATAGCGGGGATCGATCAGGCGTTATGGGATATTAAGGGGAAAATCTACAATGCGCCTGTATACCAGCTGCTGGGCGGCGCTTGCCGCAATTCGATGCGGGTGTACTCCTGGGTAGGCGGAGACCGCCCCATCGATGTTGTCAAGGCGGCGCTGGAGAAGAAGGCTGCCGGGTTCACGGCGATTAAGATGAATGCCTCGGAAGAGATGCAGTTCATTGATACCCATGACAAGATTTATGCTATCGTGGAGCGGGTCGCCGCCATTAGGGAGGCCTGCGGGCCGGAATTCGGGATTGCTGTTGATTTTCACGGACGGCTTCACAAACCAATGGCACGCGGACTGGCCAGAGAGCTGGACCCCTACCGCCTGATGTTCATAGAAGAGCCGGTGCTGCCGGAGAACAACGAAGTTCTGCGGGAGATCGCACATCATACCAGCACTCCGATCGCCACGGGTGAGCGTATGTACTCGCGCTGGGAATTCAAAAATCTGCTGAAGGACGGGGTGGTTGACATTATTCAGCCCGACCTGTCCCATGCAGGAGGGATCACGGAATGCAAGAAAATATTTGCCATGGCAGAGGCATTCGATGTCGCAGTCGCTCCGCATTGCCCGCTTGGGCCGATCGCCCTGGCCGCCTGTCTTCAGGTGGATGCAACGTCTTACAATGCAGTCATTCAAGAACAAAGCCTGGGCATCCATTATAATCAGGGAAATGACCTGCTGGATTATATCACTGATCCGTCCGTCTTTGCCTACAGTGACGGGCATGTCCACATTCCTTCCGGACCGGGCCTTGGCATTACTGTGAACGAGGAGTATGTGCGGAAAATGGCGGAGGACGGCCACCGCTGGAGAAATCCGGTATGGCGGCACCGCGACGGCAGCATTGCGGAGTGGTAAGGTTGAGCATATATAGTCCCATTGAAGCCGCTTATTTAGCGGCTTTTTTATTTTAGATGTTGTCAGAAAACCTGCCATGAGAGTAATATGAAATACAGAAGATTAACAGGTATAATTCATACTTAATATTAACTAGGAGTGGTTGCAGTGAAGATTCTTGTAGATGATTTAAGTGGAGCACAGGTGATTGGATTAATTGCAGAACATCTGCAAGGAATGGCAGAGGACTCTCCGCCAGAGAGCATTCATGCCCTTAATCTGGACGGGTTGAAGCAGCCGGAAATTACCTTCTGGTGCGCTTGGGAGGATGAAGAGCTTCTGGGCTGCGGGGCGATCAAGGAATTGGACAAAGAACATGCTGAGCTCAAATCGATGCGGACCGCTAAAAGGCATTTGCGCAAAGGTGTAGCCAGAAAAATTCTTGCTCATATTATTGAAGAAGCCATAAGCCGCGGGTACAAACGGATCAGTCTGGAGACTGGCTCCATGGATTCATTCATCCCCGCACGCAAGCTGTATGAAGATTTCGGCTTCAGGTATTGTGAGCCATTTGCAGATTATATCCCGGATCCGAATAGTAAATTTATGACGAAGGAACTGTAGTCATGCCTGAAGTTACGTTTTACCGGGATGAAGCGCTTCCCTTTCTGGAGGGGAAGCACTGTACGGCGGACGATCTAGCCTACCAAAATCCAGCTGGCGAAGCAACGTCCTATCGTTGATATCGCGGCAGAGGCAGGTTATTATGACCAAAGCCATTTTACCAAGGCTTTCTCGAAAATTGTAGGGGCAACGCCCAGGCAATATGCGATGTCGATTTAGAAGAGCAATTTTTTACAAGATTACATCCTTCTGTGCAAGTACACTTGAACTACTTGCAGAAGGGGGAAACGTAATATGCATGATAACAAAGACTGGGAACAGCAAGCGGCAGACGCATTAAAGTCGGTCGCCAGACGAATGGATATCAAGGCTTATGTGGAGCAATCGCCATTGCTATACGAGCTTCTGAAAAAGGCTGCTTTACATGTAACAGGCGACTCCCGTAAAGACGGGCTTGAAGCGGGGCAGAGGCTTACTGCCAAAGGCTATGACATTGGCGAGAATACGGTAAATACAGAGGAATGCGAGACGGCCACTCTGGAATTAACAGCGCTAATCGATGATCTCGGTGGGCAGGGGACATCCGCCCGCGTATCCTTCGATTTGTCGCATATAGGACTATTGCCGGAACCCGAGCTTGCTTATATGAACTTAGTCAAATTAACGGAACGGGCGCTGGGAACGGAATTAGAGCTGTTCATCAGCATGGAAGAGTCCGCTAAGACAGAGCAGATCCTTGAGGTATACAAGCGGGCCGCGTCCAGGTATCCGAATATCGGCATTACACTGCAGGCGCATTTATATCGGACGCCGGATGATTTGGCCGCGCTGTCCGCTTCGCCAGGCCGGATACGAATCGTGAAAGGCGCCTATCAGGAGTCGGCTGAAGTCGCGATATCCCGATCCGAATCGCTGAATGAGCGATATCTGCAGCTAGTGAGGCAGGCGCTCGGAGACGGACACCGGGTTTCAGTTGCTACGCATGATGAGCGCATCATAGAGGAAGCGATACAGCGGGGTCTATTGACGGAGCATGGCGCGAAGCTGGAGATGCTGTACGGCATCCGGCCGGAGCTTGGCAGCAGGCTGAAATCAGCCGGTTATCCGGTACAGATATATTTAACCTACGGCCATGAGTGGTACTTGTACTTATGCCACCGGATCGCTGAATATCCGCCGAATCTGTACCGGGCAGTTGCGAATATGGCCGAATCGCGGCGCGTTGATCCTGTGGAGGCATATGTTTGAACAAACTACTGAGAAGGGCTTCGCAACGTAACTCCTTGACGTAACGAAGTATAATAGTTATTATAGATATCTAAAGTCTCTATTCAGGAGGTTCGTTGTGTGAGTAGAATCAAAAGGAGAGCGAGAAGATGGATGTATTCAAAGGTCAGTATGAAATGATCCAACGCACAAGGGAGTCATTATTTCGTTATTGCGAAACGATGTCCCCGGCAGATTATGTGAAAGAAATAGAAGCCTTTGGCGGAGCTTCTATTCGCAGTCTGCATGCTCATGTAGCCGATTGTTATCGGGTATGGTTAGGGATTCGCGCCCTTGGTAAATCACTTCCCAAACTAAGGGTGGAGTCTATTGACAATATAGAGCAAATGCGTGAATTGTTTAAGAACACGGATGAACTGGTTTATGAATTTCTAACTGACTTTAAAATCAAATGGGACCCTACCAAATCAGCACCCTGGCAGAGTGACAGTGTTGAGTTAACCGAATTATGGTTATTTACGCACACCATCACCCACGAATTTCATCATAGAGGACAAATTGTAAAAATGGGCAGGCAGCTCGGATATATCCCGCCGAAAATGAACCTCGCTAAGCTTTAGTTATTTCATGGAGATACTCAGCACTCGAGCTAAGGATAAAGAAAGCGGACAACGCCGTGATAAATGGCGTTGCCCGCTTTTTTTCATGTATTAAATCAACTGGAGACATCATGAGCTTTGATCCAATTTTACTCCCCGTTCACCTCTTAAAGTATGATTAAAAACGCCTGCCATTTTATAAAGGGTTGTTAATTATGCCTGCTATTTTACCTTATAGATGAGGAAGAGTGAGTAAGTCTCATACAGGCAGGGACGGCCCTTATGAGATTCGTCCCATCATTCATCTTCAAAATATCATCTGGAGGATGATTTTGATGGCAAACATTGTTGAGGTTCGAACCACTGCATTTATTGATGACGCCTGGTATTTGTACGGGTACGGCGCTAATGGGGTTACCACTCTTTATTTCGAAGGGAATAACCGTGGATTTAACTACTTCACCTTAGATGATAATTCCAAGTTCAAAATGTGTCATCATATTGCCGTTGATTTTGGGGCTAACACGGTGAAGGTTTTTAAAGATGTCGGACCAACCCGGTCAAAAGAAGTATTATCAGCCACAGGTCAAGTCGTTAAGTATACCAGTGGGCAGACACATTCGAATGACATGAGTCATTCTTATACTATAAGTGCAACTGAAGCAAATATCTACTTGCGAGGCGCGGCTGCCAATCCGCTTGTTAATTTTGCACCTGATATTGATTGGGAATACAATGTAAAAGTTAAAAAAGACGGGACCGTCACAGTAACTGGTAAACATGATGGATTTCCATGCCATGGGATTTGGAAGCGAGTTGATAACGCAACGCCGGTAGCACTACACTTATTCAATAAGCAGACACACTATAGCCTTGCTCCTCCAATGGAGATCAATGTAAATGCAACAGCTTTTATATGGTAAAATAAAGCTAATTTGAAAATACCCTAAAATTCAAATACATTTTTAAGGAGAATAGTGATGCGGATTAAAACACTGATTGTAGGATTATTATATGGTTTCTGTGCCAGCCTGGTTATTGGTTTCCTTATAGCTATTTTCGGAAACGGTATTGCAGGAGGAGCAGGAAGTGATGGCTGGTTATGGTTTTTCTTAACGTTATGTGTTCCATTATCTTTGTCTTTTGCGATATCCGGTTTTCAATTCCACCGTATCCAATTTAAAGGCGCCAAATTTATAATGTTATGTACGATTATTGCTCTTATAAACGTGTTAATAATGGGTACAGCAGGTGCGATTATTGTTAGTGGTGAAACAAGAGGGTATGAGACCGTAAACATTGAAGGTTATTTGCAATGGGGTCCTGTTTATGCAATTCTTTTCCTCCCACTATCTACTCCCATGGTAGCTGGACTTTTACTCGGATTCCGAAAAGCATTGAATGTGATACAACATTGAATGGTTATAATAGTGATATTTTAAAAATTTAATTTAGCAGGTCTCGTATTCTTAGGTCAGCCAGAGATTTCTGGTTGGCCTATTTTTATAACTGCTTTACGATAGGGGGTATCGGGAGGATGAGAGTGGCTTATCGTACTCCATGACAGAGCATATCAGAAATTGGAGGTTTCACTTTGATACGTTCTCCTTTACCTTTATTGTAAGCGATTACAGGGGGGCACATCATGATAACTCAGTTTATAAAGAGACATACGTCCTTGTTGATTTTCGGCAAACGCTTTATAAAATACGGACTGATACTGGTCATTCTCGTGCTTATGATCATTCCGCTGTATTTCAAATCCTATACACTGGCTAAGCAGCTGACACTGGATAAAAGCGAATCCAAGCTGCTGGACGGCGTGGAATCCATGGAGCAGCAGGTGCTGCGGGCCCAAACTATTACCAGCCTGCTGCTCCAGGAGGAATCGTTCATGCATTTGTTTTTTCTGGAGGGTGTTCCATCCAGCGGATACTACATGGACATCAAAGTGTTACAGAGCAAACTAAAAAGCCTGGCGCTGACCCAGGATATGTATTCCAATGTATATATCCGTTTCAAGGACAATCCGGTATTTATCTCCAACTATATCTCATCTGACGACTATGAAGATGTCTATGCCCGTTACTACCGGTACGGAAACCTATCAGTAGAAGAGTGGCAGGAGCGGCTGTTCGGCGAGAACTATACTATGAAGCTATTTCCGGCCAAGGAGGTATTCTCTTCCTACTATAGCCGCAAGCCGTTCGACGGCATTACGGCTGTCATTAACAATTCCTATTTCAATGCCATTGAACAAAAAAGCGTCCTGGCCATCGACATGGACCGTGAGGATCTGGTGGGCAAGCTGCTGTATGAGAATCAGACGGATGACCATTTCGTCTACATTGTGGGCAGCGAAGGCCGTATTTTATTCTCCCATAATTACGAAACCGGTGATCCGCTGGAAAGAGCGGAGTCGCTTGCCGAAATTGAGGTTTCGGGCGGAAAGTATATCTTGCTTACGCGTTCAAGCGAACGGCTGGGACTTCAGGTCGTAGTCGGCATCCCGGCGGGAGCCTTCGAGGAGAATGTTAATTCCCTGCTCGAACTTGTAGTACTCTATGTCGTGGCGGGCATGGCACTTACCGTGCTTCTGGCCTTCCTTTTTTCGATGAGGGAGACGAACGCTTTGAAGAAGCTGGTAGAGACGGCGGCGAAGTCGACCCAACAGAGCTTTACGCTCCGCAATGAATTCAAGTACCTAGACAACGCCTTTACTGAGATTCATACGCGGAGCGAGCAGCAGCAGGGACGGATCGAAGCATTGCATGATTCCATTAAATATTCCATTGCCAAGCATATGCTCATCTTGGGTGCCTTTACGGAGCGGGAAAAGGAGGAAGCGGAAAGCTATTTCGGCTCCGCCTTCGAGCGGTTTTGTGTGGTGAAAGCCATGTACAAGGTGGACGGCCCGTACGCAGAACTCAAGGCTGTGCAGCACAATATTGGACTGGAGCTGGAGGAACGGTTTAACGCCGTCATGCGCCATCGTCCGCTTGCACTCAATTTTCATGCGAGCGAAACGGTTTTTATCCTGTTTTTTGATCCGGAGGACAATGCGGCAGGGCGTTCGGATATCAAAGTCCGCTTATCAGAGCTAATCCGGTCGCTGAATGCCGAATCACCGCTGGCAGTGACCGTAAGCATCGGCGTTAGCGAAATCATGTCCGGTCCGGAGCAGGCCAAGGCAGCTTATCAACAAGCAAAATACGCCCTGGGTATTAATGAGAACGAGGTAGCCAGCGGAGTGTATTTATTTGAACTTCCTTCGGATGAGTCCGATACTCGTCCATCTTTCGACAATGCCGTGCTGCTGAAGCTGCACGACGCCCTGATCGCTGGCGAGACCAGCCTGGTATCGCAAATTTTGGAGGATTGTCTTGGACTTCTGGCTGACTACTCCCTAACGGAGCAGGAGCAGCTGCAGATCTTTTTCTCTGTACGGCAGACCGTGTTCAGCGCCCATAAGGTGATCGGCGGAGACAAGAGCAGTCCGGGTGGACAAGCGCTGACGATTCCGGCTTACGACCAGTCGCAGGATATGATCCGGCTGGCGGACCGCCTGCGGAGGACCGCGTTCGATTTATGCGACATTGTCATAGGCAACAAGAAGAGCAACAACAACAGACTGAAGTCTGACATTTTAAATTATATCGGGGCGCATTACGGAGATGCCGGCCTTTCTGCCGGCGGGATCGCCAGCGAGCTGCTGATTTCCGAGAAATATGTCTTTTCCTTTGTTAAGGAGCAGACCGGTAAAAGCTTGGGCAAATATATAGAAGAAATCCGGCTGCTGAACGCGGAGCTACTACTTTTAACCACTGATTATGCCAACAACCGGATTTGGAAGCTGTGCGGCTTTGGCAGCGAAAATACATTCTATCGGGCTTTCTCTAAAAAGCATGGTGTAACGCCGACCGTTTGGCGGGAAAACCAGAGCAATCTTACCGACTGACAATGGGTGGAGAATTGCCAGCCCCTCTGATCTAACCCGGTGACAGTGTATAGGAGAAGTAACGGTTTTCACGGTGGAGACAGGACGAATACAATCAAACTGTAAGCGATTACAAATAATTGTGGATCACACGGCCACAAAAGGGAGGAATACCATTTGACCCAACAGTTCAGTAAAGAACGGAAGGCACTAGCGGCAGGTTTGCTAGTTCTTCCTATGCTGGGAGCGCTGCTCTCGGCTTGCTCGCAAGACAAACCACAGGCGAACGAGAGCGGAGCGGGAGGACGTCCTGTTATTACAGTTGCTGTTCAGGCTAATCCGAATGTAGAGGACTATGAAACGAACCATTATACGAAGCTTGTGGAAGAGGTGATGAACGTTGATCTGAAGTTTCTGGAGCTGCCCAGCCAAGCGGACGAAGCATTAACCAAGCTTTCATTAATGGTCTCCTCAGGAGCGGAACTGCCGGATGTCGTCAACATTTATTTGAATGAATCGACGGTCTTCGATTATGCTGCCAAGGGCGTGTTCATTTCCCAGGACGATTATTTGAATAATCCGGAGCTTGCTGTCAATTTCAATAAAATACCAGATAAAGAATTCGTCCGCAGCTCGATGAAGCTGCCTGATGGCAAGGTATACGCACTGCCCAGATACGCCCCGCTAAAATGGAATGAAGGCTCCAACCGGGCCTGGATCAACAGTGAATGGCTGGAGAAGCTGAAGCTGGAAATGCCGAAAACGACAGATGATCTGTATAATGTTCTGAAAGCGTTAGTAGAGCAGGACCCGAACGGAAACGGCAAGAAGGACGAGGTCGGTTTTGTCGGATCGCTGAACGGCTGGTCGCAGAACCCGCGCGTTTATCTGATGAATGCCTTTATTTACGCCGATCCGGGCAAGAGCTACTTGAATGTGAAGGATGGCCGGATCTTCCCGGCGTTCACTCAGCCGGAATGGAAGGAAGGGCTGGAGTATATGAACAAGCTGGTGAAAGAGGGCCTGTTCTCGCCCTTGTCCTTCACCCAGGATGAAACTCAGATGAAGGCGCTGATCAACGTGCCAGGCGGCATGGCTGGCGTGGTTACGGCCGGCAGCTACAGTACATTCGGTCCGGAGCTGGATAACAAAATGACGCTGCTGCCCCCGGTCAAAGGTCCTTCCGGCCTGGCAGCGACTCCGTACAGTCCCTCGCTGCCAACCCAGCTGTGGTTCATCACCAAGGACGCGAAGGATCCGGAGCTTGCCTTCAAGGTCGGCGATTATATGCTAGACCCTGAGCTGTCTATCGTCAGCCGTTACGGCGAGAAGGGCGTCGACTGGAGCGATGATCCAGCCGTTGTCGCCGGGTATGTCGGCCCGTTTGAAGAATTGGAAGGAGTGCCTGCAGCCGTGGCTGAACTGAATCCGTCCATTTGGAACAACCCGCAAAATAAACACTGGAACGATGCCAATCCCGGTTACCGTTCGCTGGAGCTGGGGAAAACAGTATCCAATCTTAAGAAGGGTGCAGACGATGCACTGCCCAACTGGAGACCTGCATTTGAAGAAGGGTATGTACCGGCTTTTCCGGAAGAAGTCATCGTCAAGCTGAGCTATATGCCGGAAGAGCTGAAGCAAATCGCCAACAGCAAAACGGCAATCGATAACTACGTGAATGAAAGCGCCGTAGCCTTTATTACTGGCAACCGTCCGCTGTCCCAGTGGGACGATTATATTGCCGAGCTGAATAAAATGGGCATTGAGCAGTATTTGGAAGTCACTCAAGCCGCCTATGACCGGTCGAAGTAGCCATGCGGGGACCTGCACTCAAATGGCTGAAAAGAGAAGTATTGCCGGGCTGGCAGCTGTACCTGTTCCTCATACCGGCCACCGTGTACATCATCATTTTTGCTTATGTGCCGATGGCAGGCGTTCAGATCGCCTTCAAAAACTACAATTTCAATCTGGGCATCTGGGGCAGCGAATGGATCGGATTGGACAATTTCAGGCGGTTCTTCGATTCCTACCAATTTACAAGCCTCATTTGGAACACAATTAGCCTGTCCATGTACAGCTTGCTGATTTCCTTTCCGTTGCCGATTCTGTTCGCCCTGGTGCTTAATTCGTTTACGGGGCAGAAATTCAAAAAAATCGTACAATCCGTTTCTTATATGCCGCATTTTATTTCAACGGTTGTCATCGTCGGGATGCTGGTTCAGCTATTCAATCCGCGCACAGGTGCTTTTGGAGCGCTGTATACGTTCTTTAGCGGAGAATTACTGGCGGACGCCTTTGCCAATCCGGGCGCGTTCCAGCACTTGTACGTCTGGTCCGGCATATGGCAGGGCATCGGCTGGAGCAGCATCATTTACATCGCCGCCTTGTCTTCCGTTGACGAGCATTTGCACGAGGCCGCTCAAATCGACGGCGCTTCGCGTCTGCAGCGGGTGCGGCATATCGATTTTCCGTCCATTTTACCTACGGCTACCATCATGCTGATTCTTGCGGTCGGAAATATCATGGAAGTTGGATTTGAGAAGGTGTTCCTCATGCAGAATGAATTGAATATTTCGAAAAGCGAAGTTATCTCCACTTATGTCTATAAGGTAGGATTGACAATCGGCTCGGGCGATTTCTCGTTTGCGACTGCGATTGGGTTGTTTAATTCACTCATCAATTTTGTGCTGCTGATCATGGTGAACTACGCCGCCAAGAAATTCAGCGATACCAGCCTGTGGTAAGGAGGGAGACCGGCAATGAGCCAGACCAAATTTTCAACGCATCCGGCTGCGGATAAAGTGTACTACATCATTTCCGGCTTTATCTTGACTTTTATTTTAATCGCTGTGTCCTATCCGCTGATTTACGTGCTCTCGGCTTCCTTCTCTTCCGGCAATGCCGTATCGTCGGGCCAGGTTCTGCTCTGGCCTGTGGATTTCAGTCTGGAAGGTTATGAAGCTGTATTCAAAAACAAAGATATCGTCAGAGCTTACGGCAACACGTTTCTGTATACCGCTCTAGGAACACTGGTGAATGTTACTGTCGTGATGACCTGCGCCTACGCGCTGTCCAGACCGGGGCTGAAGGGCCGGGGTGGCTTTATGTTTCTGTTCACGTTCACGATGTTTTTCAGCGGCGGTCTGATTCCGTTCTATATATTAATGAAAGACCTCCATCTGATCAACACCATGTGGGTGATGGTGCTTCCGGGCGCGCTTTCCGTGTACAACATGATTATCGCGCGAACCTTTATCCAGTCTTCCATTCCGGGAGAGCTGATCGAAGCAACCAGCATCGACGGCTGCAGCGATGCACGCTTTTTCTTCTCCTTCGTCCTGCCGCTGTCCAAAGCCGTCATCGCGGTCATCACGCTGTTCTCAGCGGTGGGCCACTGGAACGCCTATTTCAATGCTCTCATGTATCTGAATGACCGCACGCTGTACCCGCTGCAAATTATTTTGCGGGAGATTCTGATCATGAACCAGGTGGATGTCAGCATGATTATGGACCCTGAGCTGCAGGTGGCCAAAGCACAGGCGGCGGCCGTCCTGAAATACTCCCTGATTGTCGTGGCAACGGTTCCTATTTTATGCGTGTACCCGTTCATTCAGAAATATTTTGTCAAAGGCGTGATGATCGGTTCGCTGAAAGGCTAGGCCTCCCAAAGAAACAGCAAGGAGTTGAGCCATAGGAAATGAGTCCATTAAGTGATTTGCGGCCGCTGTCCGGCGCAGGTCTGTATGCCTATATCGACGCGCTGGAGCGGCCGGCGGGCTTCAAGCCAACCGGGTTCTCCAAGGATATCTATCTTGATCTGATGGAATGGTCGATTCAGGAATACGGGCTGGAGCAGGCAGATCAGAGCTGGGGGACGGACCCGCAAGGGTGTCCTGAGGATCTCCAGACCTACTGCCGCGTGGTCTCTGTTCTGGCAGGGTTGATGGCGGGCGGACGCAAGCTTGAACTTTTTCCGCTATGGGAGCGCATGATGGAAACGGGCTGCCGGGAGCTGCCGCGAACGACGGGCAATCAGATGGCCGATTTCAGTACCAAGGAGCTGCTGCTGGCCTATAAGGCGATGAAGCCGCACGTTTCCGCTGAGCAATCAGTGAAATGGAAAAATGAATTAGCCCGCATTGAGCCTGCGGTCAATTATGTGTATACACTGGCTTCCGTTTCCGGCCCTGAACGGCTGCACAATATCAACATCTATAACATGGCAGGCGAATATTTGCGCGAAACGGAGGGAATGGCAAGCGCCGCCGGTTATTTGGCCGAGCATTGGCCGGTGCAGCTGCGGAAATTCGACGGGAACGGAATGTATATGGACCCGGGCTGTCCGCTGCTGTACGATCTGGCGGCACGCTGTCACATCCAGCTGATGCTCGCGGCCGGGTACCGGGGAGCGTTTCATGAAGACTTGAACGACAAGCTGGCGGCCGGCGGAATGATGACCTTGTTCATGCAATCCGCCGCCGGTCAGTTTCCCTATGGAGGGCGCAGCAGCCAGTTCCAGTTCAATGAAGCGCTGGCGGCGGCGTGCGCGGAATTTGAAGCCGCGCGGTATCGGCGGCAGGGCAGGCTCAAGCTGGCCGGCGCCTTCAAACGAAGCGCCAGACTGTCGGTGCAGGCTATCCTGCGCTTCGTCCGAGATATTAAGCCGCCGCGCCATGTCAAGAATTACTACGGCATCCGGTCCGGTTACGGGACGGAATCCTACGCGTATTATGACAAGTATATGATTACGTTAGGCAGCTTCGCTTATATGGCCTATTTGTTCGCGGAGGATGATATTGCCGAAGAGCCTTGTCCGGCCGAAAGCGGGGGATATGTGCTGGCGACCTCGGAGCACTTCCACCAAGTGTTTGCCTCTGCCGGAGGCCAATCTGTGCAACTGGATACTGCCGCCGATCACCGCTATGACTCCACGGGACTTGGAAGATATCACCGTCAGGGTGTTCCCGCAGAACTGGCATTGTCCAGCCCGCTGTGTGCCGCGCCTGAATACCGGTTGCCCGGAGGGGGCCGGTCCCTGAACGCTGCGATTGGTCCGGGCTGGGAGCGGCAGGATGGAACAGCGGTATATCTGGCAGATTTGAGCGGCGGGCTGGAGCATGAGCTTCATGTTCTCCGGCAAGACAGCGGCCGCGTGGAGTTCAGAATCACCTATCACGGTCAGGGACTGCCGGAAGACGGACAAGTGACGGAAAGATACGTTTTGACGGATGATGGCTTGGAGATTGTTACCGAGCTTGCGATGCAGGAGTCGGGGCCAATTCTTTACCGGGTGCCCCTGTTCTGTGGTAATGGACAGGAATGGAGCGCGATAACGGCGGAGCCGCACGCCGTAAATGTCGCGTTGGGCCCCTTCCGCTATACAGTTGGTGCAACCGGCTGCTTCTTCGGGATAGAGGAAGCGCACTACGGCAACCGGAACGGGGAATACCGTCTGGCAGTGATCCGGTCGCCCGGTCCAACCTTGAGTCTTCGGCTTAAATTGTGGACGGAAGGGGAGCCGGGGACGGAAAGGGGAGCATAAACCGAACTCATAAAAAGGCTGAATCCAAAGTCATATTCTTGACTTGGGCTCAGCCTTTTAAAGTTGTTTCAAACCCAAGTGGTCAAGAAATTCACCTAAAAGGTCATGTAAATGCCCTTAAAGCCAATGCCGGACGGCAGGTACAATGAGAATGTCACAACGGATAAGACATTATGACTAAGGATAAAGGAGGTATCCTATGGATTCAGATTTGGCAGCGGCGGATCGGCAGCCCGAGAACCATCCCCTTCGTACGGAAAAGTGGGAGCGGTTTCAATCCCTGAAAAAGTACTGGGACTTATATCTGATTATGCTGCCGGGACTCGCGTATTTTATCATTTTTAAATATGTGCCAATGGGGGGCATCGTCGTTGCCTTTCAGGATTTTAGCGCCTTTGCCGGCATCCGCGGCAGTGAATGGGTGGGACTTACGCATTTTAAAAATATGTTTACGGACAGCGAGTTTTACACGGTATTCAAAAATACGCTGCTGATCAGTTTATACAAGCTGATCTGGGGGTTTCCGGGTCCGATCATCCTGGCCCTGATGCTGAATGAAGTCCGGCACATGCTGTATAAGCGCGGGGTCCAGACGCTTGTCTATTTACCGCATTTTCTGTCCTGGGTCATCATCGGAGGCATTCTGATCAACGTACTGTCCCCGGCAACAGGCATCGTCAATCAGTTTCTGGGCATGCTCGGTTTGGAGCCGATCTTCTTCCTGGGCAGTCAGGAATGGTTCAGAACGGTGCTGGTGGTCAGCGATATCTGGAAAGAAGCGGGATGGGGGGCCATCATCTATCTGGCTGCGCTGGCATCGATCGATCCGCAGATCTACGAGGCCGCTGTCGTAGACGGCGCGGGCAAATGGAAGCAGCTGCTCCACGTTACCCTGCCATCGCTCATCGGGACCATCGTGATCCTGTTCGTACTGCGCCTCGGGAGCGTTCTGGATGTCGGCTTCGAACAGATCTTTGTGCTCTACAATCCACTGGTATACAATGTGGCCGATGTTATCGAGACTTATGTCTACCGGACCGGAATCACGCAGGGCCAATTCAGCTTTACTACCGCTGTCGGGTTGTTCAAATCGGTCATCAGTCTGATACTGGTCGTCCTCGCCAACAAAGCCGCCAGAAAGCTTGGCCAGGACAGCTTATGGTAGAGGGGGTGAATCTATGAGACTTACTAGGGGGGAACGTTTGGCATCGAGGCTTAATTACCTGATCCTAGGTTTCATTGCTCTGCTTGCGCTTCTGCCTTTCCTGCATGTCGTGGCCCAGTCTTTCAGCAGTCATCAGGCGATAACATCCGGCAGGGTGACGTTATGGCCGGTGGATTTCAGTTTCGAAGCGTATGTGAAGGTACTGCGCGAGCATGCCTTTGTGAACGCCTTCAAGGTCAGTTTGCTGCGCACGGTCATCGGCACGCTGTTGAATGTGGTGATCACTTGTATGCTGGCCTATCCGCTGTCCAAGGCTTATATTAAAGGACGATCAGCCATCATGTTCCTGATAGTGTTCACGATGCTGTTTAACGGGGGCATGATTCCGACCTTTCTGGTTGTGAAAGCGACCGGGCTGCTGAATTCCTTCTGGGTCTATATTATTCCTGGAGCGGTTAGCGCGTTCAATGTTATTATTATGAGAAATTTCTTTCAAGGCGTGCCGCCCGAATTGGAGGAATCAGCCAAGATTGACGGCTCCTCCAATATCGGAACGCTCGTCCGGATCGTTGTTCCGTTATCCATGCCGGTCATTGCAACGATAACCTTGTTCCATGCGGTTGGACATTGGAACGCCTTCTTTGACACCGTCCTGTATGTGACGGACCGTAATCTCTTCCCGCTGCAGGTGTATCTGCGTGAGCTGATCATGTTCAATCAATCGAACATCAGCAATAACAACGGGTACTCCGCTAATATCGACAGCACCCTGCTGGCCTTGGAGTCCTTGAAGGCTGCGGCGCTTATTGCCAGCACAGTTCCGATCCTGCTCGTGTATCCGTTTCTGCAGAAGCATTTTGTCAAAGGGATTATGCTTGGATCCGTAAAAGGCTAGAACTGCATGTAACATGAGAAAAGAGAGGGGATTGTCACATGAAAGTCTCAATCTTGGTAAAAAGATCCGTATCCATTCTGGCGGTGACCTCCATGCTGCTGGTGTCCGCATGTTCATCCGGCACGAAGAAGGAAGGAGCCGAAGGGAAGGAAGAACGCCAGGCCATTGATATCGTATTAAGCAATGCCGGACGGAAGTTCCCGCCGGGAATGGACGAGAACAATAATCCTTACATTGATTACATCCGCGAGAACACGAGCTTGGACATCAAGCTGCTCACGCCTCCTGCGGACGGTTACGGGGATGCCCTGAACGTGATTATGGCCTCCGATGATCTGCCGGATATGCTCCTGTCCTATGACGCCAATTGGTTCGAAAGCTATGTCCGGCAGAAGGCCCTTACCCCTCTGAATGATTTAATCGACGAATACGGACCGAATCTGAAGAAAAGTATCCCGGAGGAAGCCTGGAAGGTCGTCACCGTGGACGGAAAGATCTATGGGATTCCCAGCTTGAACCCGATCCCGGGCAATGAAATCATGTTTGCACGCAAGGATTGGCTGGACCGTCTGGGGCTCAAACCACCGACAACGCTGGAAGAATACAAACAGGTGATTCGCGCTTTTGCGCAGGATGATCCCGACGGAAACGGCAAAGATGATACGTTTGGCCTGATCCTGCAGGAAAACCTCGGCAGAGTAGCTCCGTTTATCGGGGCATGGGGAATTCAGCGGGGCCAATGGACTGAACGGGACGGGCAATTGGTGAATTCCAGCACACTGCCGGAAATGAAGGAAGCACTAAGCTATCTTGCCGATCTCTATAAGGAAAAGCTGATTGATCCCGAGTGGGCTCTAAATAAGATGGCTAATGTTGACGAGAAAGTCGCCAGCGGCAAAGTGGGCCTGTTCTCCGGGAACTGGTATGATACCCGCGGCCCCATCTTGACCAACCAGAAGAATGATCCCAATGCAGAGTGGATTCCCCTCGAATATCCAACCGGACCTGACGGGAAGCAGGGAACCTGGGGCAACAGCTATGTTGCCGGGTTTAATGTGATTCCGGTTACGAGCAAACATCCGGAGGCTGTTATTAAGATGCTTGATTTCATGATCGGAGACGGATACCGCACACTCATGCTCGGATTTGAGGGCGAGGTATGGAATATGGAGGACGGGAAGGTGGTTACGAACTTTGATGAGCACAACAAGCATATTTACCGGCTAACGCTCGGCGAAGCGATTGTACCGTTCAATTCTGAAGTATCCAGAGAGCGTCTGGACTCGCTCGGTATGGAGTTTAAGCTGAATGAGATTGTCGACAAGATTAACGAGGTTGCCATCCGTAATCAATATCTGGGCGTACCGACGCCAGGAATGGGTAAATACGGGCCTAAGCTGTCCAAAATGGAGGTCGAAGCATTCACGAAAATCATCATAGGCCAGCAGCCGGTAGACAGCTTTGATCAATTTGTTGAAGACTGGAAGAAAAACGGCGGCGAGGAAATGACGAAGGAAGTCAACGGGCAATGAACAGGACGGATAACAGGGTCTAAGCTATAATGAAGGCATGCAGAATCGTGGGGGAATCGTATGAAGTGGCTGACGCAATTCCGCAACGTCTTGAAGCAGTCGATTCAGTTTAGGCTTACCTGTTATTTTCTTCTTATCCTGCTGCCGCTGGTGGCGTTCAGTATGTTTGCCAATGTAAAGTCTCAGCGGATTTTGGAGCAGGAGCTTGGCGAGCGCACACTCAGTGCCATGAACTCCGCGTTGGAGTTTGTTGACCTGACCTTAAAAAGCATCCACAATCTGTCCACCTTGATCGCAACTGATACCAATTTATCCGCCCTGCTGTCTCATCAGGAGAAGACCCTGACCTCCGGGGCAATTATGGACTTCACGCGTGTCATGAAAGAGCTTACGAATATAACTATGGTCAATGAATATTTAAGCGACACCATGATTTATCATCGTCCCTCCAACTCGCTGATCACAACAAAGCTCGGGCTGCTGCACCGTGAATCCCAAGGCCCTGAGCCATGGTACGGTGAGGCTCTGAAAGCAAATGGCGCAAGCATATACTACTTGTCAGAACGCCATGAAGAAAATTTGTCCGGAATCCCGGATCCTATCTATAACCGGAATCAGCTTATTATGATGAGACTTATGGATTTCTATCGCGGCGAACAAGGCGAAAATGTCCTCATGCTGTCGATTTCGAAAAATCAGCTGCTCCGCTCGTTGTCCCATTTGCTGGCGAACAGCAGCTCCAAGGTCTATCTGTTTGATGCCCGGGAGCGGTTAATCGTATCGAGTGCTCCTGCAGAAACATTGTCTTTCGAATGGAGGGACGTCCAGCCAGGCAGTGTGTTTGTCCGGGAAACCCCGGAAACGGATGAGAAAAATTTGATTCTGCGGGTGACTTCTCCCCGAAGCGGATGGTCGCTGCTGCTGATCCAGCCCGAGCGTGAGATTTATGATAAGTCGAGGCCGCTGCAAATTTTTGCGTACTGCATTATTGCACTCAGTGTCCTGCTTGCCGTCTGGATTGCCTGGTTTATCTACAGCGGAATTGCTTCTCCGATATCAAGACTTGTGTCCGGCATGCGGCAGCTGCGTAAAGGCAATCTGAATATCAGGCTGGAGAACGGGCGGCAGGACGAGTTGGGGTATTTAACGGAGGCTTTCAACGAAACGGCGAGTCAGCAGCGTCATCTGATCAAGGACATCTATGAGCAACAGCTCAGAATGACCAAGACGGAGCTCAAATTTCTGCAGGCTCAGATCAATCCCCACTTCTTGTACAACACGCTGGATTCGATTTATTGGACGGCCAAAAATTATGAAGCGGAAGAGATCAGTACGATGGTGCTTAACTTGTCGAACTTCTTCAGGCTGAGTTTGAGCAAAGGGCAGGAGTCGTTTACGGTGGAGGAAACATTCAAGCACCTTCAATACTATGTTCGGATTCAGCAAATCCGTTTTGCCGAGCGGTTTACGGTGGAGTACTGCGCTTCTGAGGATAGCCAGCATTTGCATATTCTGAAGCTGCTGCTTCAACCGCTGGTTGAGAATGCCATATTGCATGGATTGGAGAAACGAAAAAGAGGCGGAGCATTGAGCATTCGCACCGATGTCTCTAATGACCGGCTGATCATCCAGGTAACCGATAATGGAAGAGGGATTCCAGGGCCAAGGCTTATGCGGATTCAACAGGCCCTGGCAAGAATCAGGTTCGGGGATTACACGGCCCCCCCTGAAAAGAACTCCGAGTTTTTTGCGCTGCTCAATGTCCAGGCTCGAATCACCATTTACTATGGGGAGACGGCGGAATTGAAGATCGTCAGCGGGGAAGGGAACGGAACGACGGCGATCATCGATTTGCCGGCAGAGCGCTGCCGGGAGGAGAGAGGGGAACCGGAACATGAATCTCATGATTGTTGAAGATGAAATTCGAATATTGAATAGCCTGGCCAATAATATACCGTGGAATGAGCATGGCATCGAAGTAGTGGCGCTTGCCGAGAACGGCTTAGAAGCGCTGTCCATGATCGGGCGCAGGAAGCCGGATATCATGCTGCTCGATATCGAGATGCCGGAGATGGACGGGTTGACCTTGGCGAAAACGGTGCTGCAGCAGGAACCGAACATGAAAATCGTGATTTTAAGCGGCCATGACGATTTCCCGTATGCGCAGGCTGCTGTGGGGCTTGGCGTCATGAAGTACTTGCTGAAGCCGGCCGGAGACGATGAAATTTTGAAGGCTATTCTTGCGGCTGCGGAAGAGATACGAGAGGAACTGATGGAAAAGCACAGCATGATTGAGCTGGAGCGAAAATGGCAGGATCGCCTGCCTCAGCTCCAGGATGATTTTTATAGAAACTGGATACAGGGCCGGTATGCGGACTGGGAGCTCAAGAAGCATATGGAGGAGCTGAATTTGGAGCTTGCCCACTATACCTGGTTTGCTGTAGCCGTATGTGAAATCGATCCGATTCACGAGCAAGGAGAACGGTTTACGTCTTCGGATCAGGCGTTGCTGCAGTTTTCGCTGGAATGCATAGCGGCTGAATGTTTACAGCATGAAGACTGCCGGGTCTTTAATGATGCGGACGGAGCAACCGTGCTGCTCTTTTTAGGAAAACCGGAAGAATCGGCTCCAGATATCATCCAGCGGATCAATGTTCACGTTCCCCGTCTCTTCAACATTGTTAAAGAGTGTCTGAAGCTTACCGCCAGCGCCGGACTAGGGACCCCAGGCTCATGGGATCATGTTTCGCTGTCCTACGGGCAGGCACGCCGTGCGCTGCAGGAGCGGGCCATTTACGGAAATGAGGTGTTCGTTCCTTACCTGGACGTAACCAACATGGAGCAGCCGTTTCACTATGACGCTGAGTTCGAAAAGCAGCTGGAGATCGCGGTTCATACGGATCACGCGGCAACGGTTGCTGAACTGATAGACTGCTACTTCAAGGACGTATACTCCCAAGCGGTCTCAACCCAAAAGGTATACGAGCATTTGCTGTATTTGAGCAGCTTATTTACACGTATGATTCAATCGCGGGGCTGGTCGATGCAGGAGGTGCTGCAGGAGGATTATTCGATGCTTCTGTCCTTTGAATCCCTGCTATCCAAAGAGCAAATCGTGGAATGGTCCAAAAGAGTGGCCAGCCGCATTACCCAATACCGGGAACGGGAGCGAAAGCATTCCAGCCATCGGCTCGTTAAACAAATGATCGAGGCCGTGGAGGAAATGCTGGGGAAAGAAGAACTGACCTTGCACACGCTGGCCGAAAGATTATATGTCAATCCCTCTTACCTTAGCCGGCTCTTTAAGCGGGAGGAAGGGAAATCCATTTCGGAATATCTCCTGAAGCGGAGTATGGAGCATGCCAAAGAGCTCTTATACAGCGGCGTTAAAGTGTATGATGCAGCAGAAGCGGCAGGATATCGTGATGTCAGCTATTTTGCCAGAGTGTTTCGTAAATATTGGGGTGTAGCCCCGAGTGAATTAAAGAAACAAGAGCGTTCAGTCTCACCGCGGTTGATGTAAGTTAAAACTACAATGGAAGAAATCAGGTGGAGGTGGTCAGAATGACCGATATGGCACTAACCGTTAAAATACCCGAGCGTGATATTCCTGTCTACACGGAAGTGGATGTTGTCGTTGCCGGAGGAGGACCGTCAGGAGTAGCAGCAGCGCTCGCAGCAGCAAGGAACGGGGCATCCGTATTGCTGATAGAGCAAAGAGGATACCTGGGCGGCATGGCGACGGTCTCTCAGGTTCCTGCATTTTGCCCGTATACCGATCAGATCAAGCCGGTCATCCGCGGGATTGGGCTGGAAATTCTGCTTGCTATGAAGAGCAGGATGGAGGAGACGTTTCAGGAAGCATGGAAGGACCGGCTGGATTGGGTGCCGATTGATGCGGAAATTCTAAAGCGCATATTGGACGAGAAGATGATGGAGGCTGGCGTTAAAGTGCTGTATCATACGTTCGTCGGTCAAGTTCTTCAACAGGATGGCTTCCTTGAAGCGGCGATCATTTACAACAAGACCGGAACCCAGGCGGTGAAGGGGAAGATTTACATTGATGCAACCAGCGATGCGGATCTCACCTATCTTGCGGGCGGGCAGTTCGCCAAAGGCGGGGATGATGGAGAGCTGCAGCCGGGGACAATGTGCTTTGTCCTGAATAACCTGGACCGGAACAAATTTCTCTCAAGTGTGGAGACGCACAGTCATGATCTGAAGCATGCGATCAACAAGGCGAAGCTCGAAGGCCGGTTGCGCGTCGCGCGAGATTGGGCTGGTATTTCCTGGATAAACAATCATACGGCTGGCTTCAATTTCGGACATGTATTCGGGATTGACGGCTCCAATACGGATGATCTGACTCGCGGAGCGATCGAGGGCCGCGCGCTTGTTGAACACATTACCGGTTGGCTGAGGGAAGCGATTCCCGGATTCGAAAACGCTTTCCTGACGTTGACGGGCGAACAGATCGGCATTCGGGAGACCCGCCGGATCATCGGCGATTACATCGTCACTGCCGACGATTTTCTGGCGTGCCGTTCGTTCCCGGACGACATTGCCCGAAATGCCTACTTTATTGATATTCATATGGCAAAGCCTACGAGTGGCATGACGATGGTACGTCTATCGCCGGGAGAGTCCCACGGCATCCCTTATCGCGCCTTGCTTCCGGCCGGTATTCAGAACGTAATCGTAGCCGGTAGAGCGATATCAACCGATAGAGCGGCCCAAGGCTCCACCCGGGTCATGCCGAATTGCTTTGCCATGGGCGAAGCCTCCGGTACGGCCGCGGCTATTCTGGCCGAGAAGGGCACGCGGGAAACGCGCAGTATCGACATCACGGACCTGCAGCGCAGACTTGTCCGCCAAGGCGCATGGTTAGGGGAGCAGATCAATGAGCGGTACTAGGAAGGTCGAACTATATTACAGTCAACAGTGAAAGAAAGCCAACTAGTATCAAAAGGCTGAGCCCAAAGTCATATTCTTGACTTAGGCTCAGCCTTTTCAAGCTATTTCAAGCCCGTTAATCCGGGCGGTTATTTACACGCGTTGTGTCTATTCGGATTCAGAACGAGGAAATCCTCTGGAAGCTCGAACAGCCTGGCCATCAGTTCGTCCATGCCGGACTCCAGCTTGAACTCCATTTCCTCCCGGTACAGCGGTACCAGGAAATAAACCTGAACCTGATTGCCATCTTTCGTATGGACGGTGCTAACCTCTTCCGGCAGAGCATACAGGATCACACCGGACAGCTCCGTGTTATCCGCGTAAGGCTCGTAATCTTCCGTGTTGGGGATCGTATGTCCGTATCCAAGCCACGTCTGATACATATGCGGGAATCGGGCAAGCATCTTCATCAGCCGGATCGGCCAGTAGTTCTCCTCTGCTTCGAAATCCTCCTGCGTAAGCGGCCAGTCCGCCGGCAAAAACATCATCAGCTCCGCGCGTTCCAGATGCTTATACTCTTCACGGATCTCCTGTGGGAGTGTCAGCGGCAGATCGCTCATCCCATTGGTGTACAGCACCCGGTATGGATCATCAGGTGTAGCTTCCATAATATTCACATCAATATGTACGACGTCTGAAATCAGTTCGTGGAACACGCCGGTTTCCCGGTTTGGAAAGACCCGATTGAAATGTTCATTTAAATCTTCCATGTACAAAATATTGGCGGGAGGCGTAACCTGCTGCTCATCCGAAGCGTCATAACCATAAATGGTGGTACCGTCTTCCGATTTGCCCATTTCCTTGCCGCCAAACAGTTTTTTGAAAAAGTTCATGTCTTTGCGCTCCTCTGTGTGGGTGTATAATTACACTTGAAAGTATAACAAAAGGCATAGTCCCGGAGCGATGGGTCTATCGATTCGAATTCCATTGGATATCCGTGCAAAATGGTCCTGTATCAACCAATCAAGTTAATCCTTCATAAAGTCAGCCATCAATTCATGAATGATTGCTTTACAGCTCTTCACTTCAGTGATCAGATCGATCGCGGTATTGATGGTGATGGGCCCCTCATCCAGCTTCCCATGCAGCATGCTATTAGACACACCTCCGTTTTCACTGATCCTCTTTTCGATATTTTCAGATGATTCCCCATTGCGGTACATAGCCTCCAACTCACGGGCAAATTGATGCGGAGTGGAGCGTGAATACGATGATACCATAATCAGATCTGAACCTTTGGATTGAATGATATCCTGTTTCGTTGCCTCAGCAGCAGGGCATTCTTCAGAGGCGATAAACCGTGTTCCCAAATATACCGCTTCAGCTCCAAGTGCAAAAGCCGCTCTCACTCCGCGAATATCATTGATGCCGCCTGTTGCCATAACCGGGATACTTACCGCATCCGCGATCGCGGGAACAATCGAGAAAGTGCCTATTTTGTTCTGGGGAATGGTTCCGCCTTCATCATACCCTGTGGCAATGAGTATATCTGCGCCATGCTGCTCAGCCATTTTCGCTGCTTCCGGGGAAGGAGTAAGCTCACGATGAATCCACATGCTATCGTTATCCTTGATTTCTTTGACCATAGCTCTATTCAGAGAACCAACGGTCACAAAATACCGTACGCCTTCCGCGACAGCAGCCTCAAATGTAGCTTTGGAATATGGATCGGATTGGCCATCCGGAGGTAGATACAGATTTACCGCGAACGGTTTTTCCGTCAATAATTTAATCTTACGAATTTCATTGCGAATCCTTTGACCCACTTCGTCCGGACCGGAGGGCCGCGTCTGATAACCCGCATGAGGCCCCAATACTCCCATGCCTCCCGCATTGGATAAGGCTGCGACAAGCTTAGCATCGGTCAACCAGGACATGGCGGCCTGCACAATCGGGTATTGTATTCCAAGCATCTCTGTAACACGATTTTCTGTTTTCATCATCATTCACCCCGTTAATTAACTTAAATGCATTAGCATTGTATAATTAACTAAGTCTTATAGAATATAGACACTTGAAGGCAAATGACAATTTTTTTGCCGTTGCTCATCATTTTGTCATAATAGGAATGGAAGGTGAAATAGACGATGCCCACAAAAGATATGACGAAGACCATGTTTGCAGAAGCCATATTTGAGCTATTAAATCACGTGCCTTTTAAGAAAATCACGGTAACCATGCTGGCAAATCACTGCCGCGTTCCCCGCCAGACATTCTACTATCACTTCCATGATAAATATGAATTGGTCAATTGGATTTACTCCTCGGATTTGAACAAAGTGATGGCGGAAAACGCAAACGAATCATGGAGCAAAATCACCTCACTTTTCTTTCAAAAGCTTAATGAGAAAAGAGCATTTTATAAAAAAGTCCTGACTGACAGTGGACAAAATTCCCTATTGGAGCATTCACAGATTTACCCGGCAAATTTGTTGCTGGTTTCACTGTCACAAGGAGTGCAAGCTCCTGTAATGAAAGATCTGCAATTTTCCTTGAACTACCATGCTTATGCCTGTTCCAATATGACCAGACATTGGCTGCTCAGTGAACCGCACGTTACTCCTGAAGAGCAGAATGACCGAACACTCCGGGCCATGCCGCAAATGTTGCAGGATGAACTGAATGGTTATAGAGAAAAGGAGCATGTATGAACTACATCATTTTTGATCTGGAAGCCACTTGTTGGGAAAATGACCGCAAAAGACAAAACGAAATTATCGAGATCGGAGCCGTAAAACTCAATGAAAGGCTCAAGACTGTGAGCGAGTTCCAAATTTTTTTGTCAAGCCTGCATTAAGCCCGCAGCTTTCTGATTTTTGTATGCAGCTTACCTCCATCTCTCAGGCGGATGTGGATACTGCAATGTATTTTCCCCAGGCAATCCGTCAATTCCAAGAGTGGATAGGCAATGAACCTCATGTCCTTTGCTCTTGGGGGTTTTATGATAAAAACCAGCTGCAGAAGGATTGTTCACTACATCAAATCGCAAGTGAATGGACGGATAACCATATCAGTCTCAAGCATCAGCACGGGAGGATGATTGGCAGGGAGCGGGGCGTAGGCATGGAGAGAGCCTTGACTATGCTTGAATTGCCGCTTGAAGGTACTCACCATAGAGGTATCGATGATGCCAAGAACATTGCGAAAATCTTCGTTAAGATTTTTAATCAACTGGAGTTTCGATAATTTAAATTGATCATGTCTATAGCAGTGAATAATAGGATACCGATTCTGCAAATAAAATGGTTGGATTCAGATGACTCTTCGCCGTATTAATTGAATGGATTCTTTGCTCTGTCCTTTGATGGCGATACCGCTCCGATCCGGCTCCTACCTTCATTCGGATTTGGTCATTTTGAATGAACATACTATCGAGTGCAGTCTTGATCATGTTAAGTTGATTGGGAGCCCATTCTTGTCCGTGCATCCGGACGTATTCTGTGGCTTCTTCTACAGTACAATGACATATCTCTTTCAGAAAAGAGCCCCATTTGATTAAATCCACCGCATTGTCACCCGCACAAAGAATGCAATTCCCATAGCTGATCTGTCCTCCGAAGGTTAACTTCAACACCCCATACCAGCATCCGTAAGGCTCTGAAATATGCATGAAGGAAGGGCGGCAGCTAAATGCGAACAACTCGATTCGTGACAGTCTGGCGTTAATCATGAATAATGCCTCCTAGGTTGTCTATAGATTTCATATAACGCTGCAGATTATGGGTCTGCTCAGCTGTGGCTACATAGGCTGTCAGTTCAGTTTCATTCTCACATACAGCAGCATGCTCAAGCCAAACGGAATATTTGGTTTTCTGTACGATGGATAAGTGTAATGGAAAGGTTTTGCGGGATCGCAGCAAAAAAGCATGGTTAATGCAGGCTCTCTCCAGTGCTTACGAGGTTAGCTGACGGATTCGGACGGTGAGAGTCGTCCTACCAGTGAAGAGTTCAATCTTCTTTGGATTCACCCCATTTCGGCTGGTCACAGCCATTTGGTTCCCCCGCTTCCCGCCTGACGGGAATTCAGCATTTGTTAAAAGGAATCTTACGCTGAGCATCACTGTTTGTAAAATGCTGAAAGTTCTCTAGGAGACTAAATAAGACTCTATAGGATATAAAAATGAAGAAAATCCCTTGTAATCTCGCATTCAGCCCCAATTTTCTAAAGTTATCGCGTATTTATTAACTTTTTAATGCAACCTAAATGGGGCTAAATGAATCTTAATGCTTCTTTAATCATGATTATAAAAAAGAGAATCGGAGAGATTGAGACTGGTTGCAGAGAAATTAGGAAGTTCATTGTCTGCCTTTACAGGTGAACATGTGGGAGAGCCCGATTAATTATTTGCTTGTATGGAGTGCCGCCATTATGAATCCAATATTGGAATGGATTGAGAATAAATGTTCTGGTATAATCAACTGAGAACATCAGTTCTGTTATCAAATACCATTTGCCGTAAGCTGCATGGCAAGAAACATCGGATTGGGATAAGATCCTCATGAGAGCAAAATGGACGCCTACATAAAGCTTTATGGGAGCAAATGCCAGGGGCGTTGTGCTTACCGATACTTGGACATACTAACACTTTGAACTTGTAGGTTTACCTTTTATTCCGAGAAAAAATGAGTTTATATATAATATTGACCTTATTTTAAAATCAAAGGAGAATGCGACTCATGGATAAGAAAACCATTTACTTTTTGTGTACAGGAAACTCCTGCCGGAGTCAGATGGCCGAAGGCTGGGCCAAGAAATATTTGAGCAATGAATGGAATGTGTATAGTGCAGGCATTGAGGCTCATGGGTTGAATCCGAAAGCCGTTCAAGCGATGAGTGAAGTAGGTATAGATATCTCAGGTCAAACATCAGATATCATTGATCCGCAGCTGCTGAACAGCTCTGATCTCGTCATTACTTTATGTGGAGATGCAGCAGATAAGTGTCCCATTACCCCGCCTCAGGTGAAACGTGAGCATTGGGGATTCGACGATCCGGCAAAAGCGCAAGGAACAGATGAAGAGAAGTGGGCAGTCTTCCAGCAGGTTCGTGATCAAGTGGGAGAGCGCATCAAACAATTTGCTGAAACGGGTGAATAGTCACGATAGTGGGTGAAACGAGCTTGCCACATAAAGCGAAGTTCAATACTGCCCGAATCCCAGCATGTATATGTGGTGGTCTAACAAAGGACTGTGTGTTCTCCAATATCCGTACCGGGCTGGAAGAACTGCTTCAGTGGATGAAGGAGCTTCAGCAGGAACACGCCAAGAGTGACTCCTCTTTGGCACCCATGCTTGCCGCATGCGGGTGGTCACTTGATCGGTCAGTTCCAGAATAATGTTACATTCATTAAATCCAAACCCCCGAGTTAGCTGTCTATATAACAGGAGGTGAACGACAATGATCGATGCACAGCAACAAATCAACGCCGCACAAAACGGAGATCACGATGCCTTCGTTTCTCTTATAAAGGATCGAACGGATAAGCTGCACCGAGTGGCTCGCCATTATGTACGGGAGTCCAAAGATGCGGAGGATATCGTTCAGGATGCCCTGGTTAAGGCTTATGAGTCACTGCATATGCTGCAGCAAGCCGAAGCGTTTGAGAGCTGGCTTACCAGAATCGTGGTGAACCGGGCGCTCAATCATTTGAAGAAATCCAAGCGTGTGCACCTGAGCGAAGACCCGCAGACGCAAGAGCCATTGGTCGTTAATGATATCGATCAAACCCTGGATCTGGAGCGTGCATTGGCCAGTCTGAATCCGAAGCTGCGTCAGCTCCTGTTCTTAAAATATAAGAAGGACTTGACCCAGCAGCAAATCGCCCATCTCCTGGATATGCCATTAGGTACTGTAAAAACACAATTACGGAAGGGGCTGGAGCATTTGCGCAACGAAATGGCTCAAGATTTTCCCGAACGAGACCTGGATACATTACGCCTGCAGTTAAGACAACAGGCAGAGCACCAGTTTGCCGTTTCACCGGATTATGATCTGATCGTCAATGACTATCAAGAGAACACCATGAGGGGAACAGGGAAGGGAGAAGCGGGATTCTTATGGGTTAAAACGGGGAGTGATGACGCCGTTTCTGCTACGCTCTCCAGGGACGGCAACTTGCTAGACTATGCCATTTCCTGGGCCTCATTGGACAACGAGACACGGCTATCTGAGGAGGAGCTCAAACAGCAGGCAGAGCAATTCCTGGAAGATCATTATCCCGGCGCACTGCGTAATTTTCCGTATTGTGAGATGGAGTGGATGGAAGGGATGTTTGGGTACACACGACAGCAGAAGGCGATGGGGCTGCCGCTTCCTGAGACGGGATGCCTCATTATGGTTCACCCCAGCGGTCGCGTGGTCGGATTTAGGTACTACGGAACCGTTCCAGGGCCAGCACTCCCAAACATGATCACACCAGAAGAGGAACAGATGGCGTGTATAAAGGAGAATTTTTTGCTACATGTGGAATATTGCGTATTGGACAAAGCCGTGTACACGGATGGTGACGATCAGGTCCATCTTGTTTACGCCCCCCGAAGTAGAGGACTAATCTATACTGCATCATCACAGGAGGAAGTTCCGACAGCCTATAGGGCAGAAGCTGTCCCTTCTGACCCAAGAACTCTGGACGAGTGGCCAGGTGAGTTCCCGCCCGCACGAAGCCTAGAAGAGTGGATTGGCGTAGACAAGGAACAATTTCAGTTAGTACAAGACGACAATATTGGCTCGAACACCAAGTTGATGGTGTGGAAGCAACAGAATGAAGAGCGTCCAGCCAAAAATGACCGGTCTTGGAAGGCCTATTGGGCTGATCAGATGGAGGGAGCGGTTAAGGCGCGAGTAGACAGCCAAACCGGACAACTGATTGACTTTGTTTCGCATGTTAAACCAGATCAACTAGCTCCATTAACCTGGGATCGGGACGCATGTATAGAAGTAGCTATGGACTATGTCCGAGGACTAGCAGCCGAAATGTTGCCGTATCTCAAGCTTCTAACTGAAGAGACCGACGACGAAGATCGTTTGGAAATTATTCGCTTTGGTGTATATGTTCAAGACGTATCTGTCAGGGATGAATGCTATCAACTAGCTGTTGACCGCTCTAATGGGAGGGTCAAAAGCTTGATGTCCCCCTCCATAAGGCCAGAACAGTTAAAGAAGCTGGAGACCGTGCCTTCATTTGATTCCCAGACAGCCATCCTCCGATGGATGGCACAGGCCAAGCTGCGTCTGCAATGGGAACGGATGCACAATGCTAGGGCGGAAGAGGCCCTGTACGAACTAGTATATCGAATGATTGGTAGCGAGTACGAGCGGACGCCCGAAGTGCTTGATGCGCATACGGGGAAATTATACGAAAATACTTTTTACTGACAAACACAAACATCTTTTGTCAGTGGACAAGAAAATAGCCCTATTAGAACCCGCGCCCAGCGTGGGTTTTCTGTTTTAATGGACAAGAACACAGTACTATTGCAGATTTGGTGAATATCTAATCAAACTTGATACTTGAATAAATTGTGAAATTCTACATAGGGTGAAATAACAACAAATTTATGGAGGAGAAAATATGAAAGCGCTGTTATATCCGCTGCGATGAAGTAAGCTGTTGAAGCCTTGGTGTTTACGATATGGGTAAGCCGTGGGTGCACGGATCGAAAAAGGAGGATTGTCAATGATGTCAAAACGATTTGGCAAAATGCTCGTGTTCCTATGTTGCTTGCTAATGGTGGCGTCACTAATGCCTGCCAGCTTTGCCGCCGCCACTGACAACAATGAATATACAGAAGCACTTAATAGCGACAGCAGTTCTACAGATCTTACAAGCTTGCAGACAAATGAAACGCCTACCGCCATTTTTGGCACTCCCGAACTCGGGTCAAACGATCCCCTGTGGGCCCTGACAATGGAGCATCTCATCAACAAAAGCACTGTGCCCGGCGACCCCAGGCCCCATTCCACAGGCACAGCCAGGATTCTTTGGGACCAAGACTATCTGTATGCCCGCGTAGTCGTGGAGGACAGCAATCTATATCAGGGACCCGGCAATGATTATCAGTACGACGGTCTGGAGTTTTATGCCGGCGCTGGAACCCAAGGCGCGAATCAATGGCGCATCAGCGCAACGGGCGTGTTCTCAGGGCAAAACGCTCCGGGCAGAGCTGCGTGGACTGAGATCACGGACACAGGATATATCGTGGAGATGAGAATCCCTAAAAGAACCTTGAACTTGCAGGCAGGCCCGTTTACCTTTGAAGTATATATCAATAACTCATCGGAAAAGGGCGGTGACCGCTATGAAGTCGTTTCCAGTTTCGGAACTCCGGACGCGGCTTACAACAATGCTGCTTCTTTTACAAACAGCCTGAATCTCATTGCCGCTAGTGGAGCGGATGACAGATTCTCAATCACCGCCACGGCGGAATCGGGCGGCCGAATAACGCCGAACGCACCCGGCAATGTTCTGAGAATAGCCAGCGGCTCAGACACAACCTTTACGGTTACCCCCGATTATGGCAAAACTGTAGACACCGTAAAGGTAGACGGAGAGGACGCAGCTCTATCCGATGATGGCACTTATACCTTCTCAAATGTTGCCGCTAACCATACCCTTCAAGTGACATTCAAAAATGATTCGGCCGCGGAGGTGCTCCCCTTTATCGTATGGAATGATAACTTCGCCCGTGGCGAGTACACGACGGCTGTTATCATTGACTTAGGCGAAGGGAAGTCGGCGGAAGGCTCCAAGCTTAATCCGGACTTGTTTACCGTCTCGGCCAGGAACACGACCCTGAACGGCGACTCGGTAACCTTTGAAGGGACGCGCAAGATCACTAGGGTATACGCCAATGACGAACCGAAGGTACGCGGCTATCTGGGGACGGTAAGCCGTTCACCGGATTATCAGGAGGGACTGGAACGCGGCCGTTACATCGTAGTTGAGTTTGAGTTTTATTCAGAGAGCGGCGGCAATGTAACACTGGATGGCAACATGAACTCAACAAAACAGGTTTACCGCGTCGTCCAAAACGGCGAGATCCCACTGACAGAAGGGGATCCGCTTAACTACGCGGTTTTTGAACAGGAAAAAGTTGTGAATCCGATCCTTGACCAATTTACAGCACCTACGGGCAATTCGGTCAATCGCGCGCTCTACCTTCACAAGGATGGAAACGGCGAAGTGTCGCGGGGCTTGCCGCTGTATGTCTATACCCACGGCAGGGGACGCGGCGGCACAAGCGCTGCGACTGACCCAAAAGCGGCGATGAAATCCGCGAACGGCTCGGTCGCTCTGATGAAGAAAATGGAAAAGTCCCCCGAGAAATACGCCAGCCATATCCTGAATATTTCCTATAATGGCACGAGTACTCCCTCCACAGCCAATGTTAAGAAGGTTATAGACGACCTGGTTGCCAGCGGTGCAGTGGACCCTAACCGTATTTACGCGGCGGGCTTCTCATGGGGCGGTCAGTATACGAACAGCTTAATTAACGCTTATCCCGGCTTCTTCGCGTCCGCCGCACCTATGTCTCCGGTAAGCGGCTCACCGAACGCGAACGCCAACTACGTTCACACCAACCTGGCCTATTGGATGTTTATCAATGAGTATAACGTTGGAGTATACCAGACTAACCTCGCTAACTTCATAAACACCAATATGCCAAAAATGATCAACGCGAAAGCTTCGCGCTTTGAGAGCAATGAGGCTCTTGTATGGCCTTACAATCAATTTGATCAGCCGAATCAGAAACCGAATCCGAACCATTCACCTGCCCTGAGTGATTCGGTGGCGCATGAAGTTGAAGCGGCTGTTCTTTACAATGACATAACGATGGGGACTTGGAGCATAGCGCCAACAGCGCAGTCCTCTAACTCGCCGGCTTGGAACAATGATTACACTGACGTCTTTGATTGGATGTTCGCGCAGACCACAGCAAACCATCGGCCTGTTGCCGGATACGGTTCACCTGTACTCAGCACTAACGACAAACTGTGGGAACAAGCTGCGGCGTTTGACATCAACAACAGTAGCGCACCAGACCAGAAGATAGGCCCCAAGGCCACCGGCAAAGCCAAAGTATTTTGGGACGAAGACTTCCTGTATGCACGCGTTGTGGTTACAGACCCGAATGTGTGCACCGGTCACACGCCTGGAACTGAGTACATGACCGACAGTGTGGAATTTTATGTCGGTGACGGAAGAAGTGGCTCAAACCAGTGGCGTATTGGCGCAAGCGGTATTTTCTCAGGTCAAGCCGCGGAGGGCCGCGACGGTTCAGTTACACGAACGGATACCGGGTATATCGCGGAAGTGAAGATACCTAGAAGAACCATTGAATTCACAAGCAATTCCCCAATTACGTTTGATGTGTACATCAATAACTCAACTGGTGCAGGCAATGACCGTTATGAGGTTGTATCCGCTTTAGGTAAGCCCGACGCGGGTTATGGCAGTTCTGACAGCTTCAAGAATAGCTTGCTGCTGCTTGGGAGCTCCACGGTAACCAGACACCCCGTTAACACCACGGCAGGATTAAACGGCACCATCTCGCCATCCGGCTTGATTCGGGTAGCTGACGGCGGAAGCCAATCCTTTACATTCACTCCGATCGGCGGTTATGTCGTGGATACCGTAACTGTAAATGGAGAGTCTGTAGAGATTGCAAACAATACCTATACCTTGAATAATGTGAACACCGATGACAAGGTAATCCATGTTACATTCAAACCCGATCCGGCCGCAACGTTACTTAACTTTATCGTATACAACGATAACTTTGCCACCGGAGAATTTACCACAGCCGTCATCATTGATCTGGGTGCGGGAAATGAAGCTGTGGGTGCCGGCCTTAGTTCAAACCTGTTTACAGTATCGGCGAGGAATACTTTGTTCGACGGTAGCCTGGCATATCAAGGTACACGCACCATCAATAGAGTATACGTCAATGACGAACCTAGACCCAGAGGGTATAAGGGTGTGAACCAGAACTCCCCTGATTATCAAGCTGGACTTACTAAAGGCCGCTACATCGTTGTAGAATTGGAATTTTGGACATTAACCGGCGGACAGTCCACTTTGGAAGCATCCAAATCCACCGTCCAGAATTACAACATTGTATCTAGTGGCGATATCAAGCTTGATGGCAAGGCTGCCATTGTTAAGTCGGCTTTCGCACAGTCAGGTACCGTCAATGAAATCATTGACAAATTTGAAGTGGGTCCCAAAATTGATAAAGCGGAAGCGATGCAGTATGGACTCTATATCCATAAGGACGGCAACGGCGCTCCGGTAAAAGGGCTTCCCCTTTACATCTATGCTCACGGTTCTACCCGCGGCGGTACACAGGACAGGGATACCTTTGCGCCCATCAGGTCCGCCAACGGAGCCACCGCGCTTATGAAAAAAATGGAGAAGAACTCTAAATACGCTAGTCATATCATCGCTTTGCGGGCTCAAAACAACGTTCAGGCAACACCCGCTACCTTAAAGGCTTATATCGATGATCTGGTAAGTAAGGGACTTGTTGACCCTAACCGTATCTACATGGCAGGCTTCTCTATGGGATCCGCTTATACGAATACTTTCTTGACGACATATCCCGATTTGCTCGCAGCCGCGGCGCCTATGTCTTTTCCACCATCAATCAACGCGAAACAAGCCGAAACTCTTAAAAACTTTGCATACTGGTCGTTCGTTAACACAACTGATTCTTCAACAATAAAAACAGGGGCGGAAACTTATATAGCGAATATAATGCCCCTATTGGAAAACGCTAGGCACACGTTCATCGACAGAAATGAAATATTCGTTTGGCCTTATGACCAATGGACAAAGGCGGAAGCACCTGTTAATGGAACCAATTGGATTCCTTCCGGCCATGAGATGGAAGCTTCAGTTCTGTGGAACAATATTTCAGGGTACACGGATACATTGTCCAATGTAGGTTCCAACAAGGAGTGGAGCCTTAAGCCTACGGCGCAGTCCTCTAAGTTGCCGACTTGGAACAATGACTACACTGACGTCTTTGATTGGATGTTCGCGCAGAGAAAAACGAGCGTACCCGGTGCTTCTGGTGGCAATACCGGCAATACCAGCACCGGGATAGTCACTGGATCGTTGAAGCCGACCTACACAGTGAACACACCGAAGGATAAGCCCGCGGTCACGGACAAGAACGGCAACACCATCCTGCCCGGCGGCGGCGAGATTACGACCAAGGGCGGAACGAAGATTAAGGTACCCGAAGGCACGATTATAGACTCAAAAGGTAAGGTGACCATACCGGCGGGCAAGAGTGCCGAAGTGACACTACGCGGCGGCGCGAGTGCCGGCTTAGACAAAGGCATGTCACTGAACATCCATGAGCGTACGGAATTTGTGTTCGATGACGACACCCCTCTGGGCTTCCTCGTGGTGTCTGGCAATCCTTTCAGGGATGTCAACATGGACGACTGGTTCTACAGCTACGTAAACTCCGCCTACACATACGGTCTTTTCAACGGCACGACGTCCACGACGTTCTCACCGGGCACCTCAATGACGCGTGCGATGTACGTGCAGGTACTGGCCAATCTTGAGAACGTCAACCGCTCCGGCTACACGAATTCCCGTTTTCGCGATGTTGCGGATGGGCAGTGGTACACGGCGGCAGTCGAGTGGGCAGCCGAAAGTGGCATCGTCAACGGGATAAACGCAGACCTGTTTGAACCCAATTCACCGGTTACACGCGAGCAGATGCTGGTGATGCTGTACAATTACATGAAGTACAAGGGCTATGAGATACCTGAAAATCAATCTAAGTCCTTCGCGGACGAGAGTCAGATCAGCTCATGGGCGTTGAAGGCCGTTCAGGCACAGCAGGGCATCGGAATTGTATCAGGCAAGCCAGGCAACTTCTTTGCCCCCCAAGCCAATGCCACCCGCGCTGAAGTAGCTACTATCTTTATAAAGTTCATCGAATATCTCGCTAAGTAAAAGCGTAAAGAAACATGCGGACCCTTCCGGCTGGGCAAGATCCAGCCGGAAGGGTCTCTTTTTAGCAATGGACCTTACGGGGCCTATAGTTCTAGGTATCCAAGCCATCCGGAAAGCTCTAAGCGCTAAAGGGGTGCCTTTTGAACATTACCGTGATCGGTTTGAGACTGCTAGTGAATTTGAAATTGCAGCGACAAAAATCAGAAACTTTATACTTTTAACAGTTTCTGAGTTAGTGGATTTCTGTGATAAGCTTGGTATCGTTCCAGGTATTCTTCTGGTTGATGAGATTGACGCAGAACCATCTCTTGTGCCGCCTAAACCGGCACACTAAGGTGAGGCAACAGCAATCTTCAATAAATTTATGGTTCCGATTTATATGAGTGTTAACCTAGGTGAAAATAATGTTCAAACGATACGCGATCATATGGCCTCAGTAGGAGAACCATTGATCAGAAGCATTGCCAAAAAGATGGGTATTTCGCTGGATTAACAACTCAAGGTATCACATTTACCAGAAATTAAAGAAGTAGCATACGCGCCTTTTTTTATATTCCTCGTTTTCGGCCTGTAGCAACCCTGCGTGTGAGAAGCCCAGTGATTGGGATATCGCCTTTAGCAGTGACTTTCCCTGCTTTACTCGGAAGCATTCAGGTTATCCTTCGGATGGGAACATCCCACCTGGCTTGATACGAAAGCAATCAGGGCCGCCACGCTGATGTCAGATATGCGGCTGATGGCAAACCACCTGTTTTGTTTGGCGTATGGATGGAACCGCTCGTTCTGTTGGGATTCGTCCGAGGCATATGGAAACCAAGCAAAAGAGACATACAAAAAGAACCACACTGTGTGGTTCTTTTTGTATGTCTCAAAATCTATTCTATCATTAACTTGACAAATAGAAATAAACCTGGTATAATTGTTCTTAGAAACAAAAGTTACTAAGTAACATAACAGGAGAGACATATTGCTAATTGGGTGCTCAATGGTTTTCTGATGTTGGTAGCATCAGAATTCACTAATTTCATTCACCTACATAACTATAAATGTTTACAGGAACCAATATATCAAAAAATATTGTCTATTGTCAAGTTTTTTCGATTTTTAGACATTACTTAGAATTGTTTCTGTACTTCATTTCGAATGAACTTTAGCCATTAATATATAGCCCTGATAGAAAGGATTTTTGGTTTATAGCAATACTGACCTCTCTGAGTTTTTAAAAAAGGAGGTCTTCACTTGAAGATATGTTATTTCCCTCGTTCCACACGCGTAAGAGAGCACGATAGATCCGCACATTCTGTCCGAGGTCATTTTCGTAATATGCGACATGGTCGAGTATGGATATCATCGCACATTCGTAGTGGTTCTATAGTTTGTGAGCATTGCCGTAGTTAATAACCTTTTTAATTCATCGTTCTTCGCCCCTGTCATTCAGGGGCTTTCTTCTATATTCACTTCACATCTCAAAAATGTACATTAAGGAGGACGGACCTGATGCAGATAGTAATTGACAAAATTTTTGATCTTTATTTGATTCAGAATAAGAAATTTCTTATTCAGCTTAAAAATGGTGAATATGTACATAACCAACCAGATATAACTCTTGGTCGCTTTCAATTGAGCAAACACCTTTTAGGCGGTCAGACGATTGGTACATTTTCAGACAGATACAGAACAAAATTTATTTGCTTTGATATCGATTGTGAAAATATAGAGTATGCAAAGTGGATGGCCTATAAAATTACGAATGCTCTTTTTTGTAAAGGCTTTGGAGAATATGTGGTTTCTTTTAGTGGAAAGAAAGGTTACCACATTGAGATTTTTTTAGATAAGGCAATTAGCAATACACTGGCACTTCGATTTTTTCACTTTATATTATTTTGCGCAGAAATACCTACTGGACGAACAGAACAGGGGCAAGTTGAGTACAGGCCTTCCAATTCACTAGGAGTTAAAATCCCACTTGGAGTACATCAAATAACAAAAGAATTTTGCGGGTTCTGCTGTGTAGAAGAAGGGATGCGAGTGTTTAATAAAAACGAATCTACCGAATACCTAACTTCTATAAGGAAATCTAAAGCAGAGAACATTCTAAATGTTTTAAATGAGTATTATCCGGACGAACTTAAAAATAAAATAAATTTTGATTTATCTAGTGGAACTCGAGCAAAAGGTCATGCAAATACTGATTATCAAATAATTGATAAGCCTAATGAATTTACATTTGCTCATGCTTCTAATCTGTATCAGAACGGAATGTCCGGATCGGGTCAACGCCACAATTCATTTATGTTGTTGGCTAGATTAATGAATCATAACGGAGTTAGACCTGATGAGGCGAAGATAGAGATAATGAACTGGCTAGAAATTCAGAATGAGCAATTTTATAAAACAAGTTGGGATGAGTGCCTTAAAGATGCTAGTAATGTAACTGATTTTGTTTACTCCAATAACTTATCCCTTTTCAAAAATGAGAAGGAACTAGTAGTGAGTACACCAGAGATTGATGCAATAATTAAAAATTGTATAGAAAAAAATTTAAAAATACTTATGTATTCAATCCTAATACATTCGAAACGTTGGGCTGCTGAAGAGAATGGAAATTTTTACATGACTTACGAACAGATGGCGTTAGCAGCACGCATCAGCATTCGAACAACCATACGTTTAGTAAAAAAATTAGAGGATATCGGTATGATCGAAGTGTTAAGACGTGACCAAAAGCAAAAAGGGACCTTTAAAAAATTGCCCAATATTTATCGTTTATTAATTGATCAGTTAATTGAAAGTGAATTACCTATATTGGATAATCGAAAATGTGATGTTCTGCAGAATTTAGCTTTTGAGGAATGCCTTAGGTTTTTCTATAGTGATGATATATTAAGACAAATATTACCCCGTAGGCAGTATTCAATATTCACAAAAAATAAGAAAATCTTGGATCTTGGAGGTAGTTTAGTTTTTCAAAATTTAAAAAGGTAATACGGTATGTAGAAGAAATGTCTTAACGCAGTAAAATTTCGATAATTTTTCAATAAGTCAGTAAATATCGAGGCCGTTTGGCAGTCTTCTCTCTTTTTCTTAAAATAATTTAATATACAAAAACAAAATCTATTATATGCCATATTGTGCATATGTATTTTAACGTTATGTTTAATTGTTTTATGATGTGTATGGATACCAGTGATGGGTTGATATTTTATTACTGCACGATGGGGTTAAGGGAGAGGTAGTGTTTAATCTATTAAGTAGTTTTGACCTTCACCTTTATAGATAACGTGATAAAAAGGGTATAGTTTAACCAATAACCCATAACATTACGATAACGTTATGGATTATTGGTGTTATTAGTTAAATCAACGAGTCCCATAAAGAATTAAAGTGTTTTTGAAATGTTGTAGCGGACCTAAATATGCATATTATAACTAAATGCTATCAATTTAATTGGTCCTAGATCGCGGCATGAGGAAGCTGCTATAGAGGGTAAACACTATCTTATCGTTATCCTGCGTACCGAAATCTGTGGATCACCAGTCTGCACAGCCAAAATTCCGTCTGGCTCTGCAGCGGCACTTTGACACTAAAGGCGAGATGTCTTCTGAGGTACAACTAGTGTTATACTGCTCTCTAATATCTTAGGCCTAAGGCAGTTATTGGTGAGAGTGTTTTCGGCAGGATGGTTGGTTAAGCCGGCGGCTTCATGCAGGTCATTTACTGCCACGTCGCCGGACGTATCGGAGGCTGACGGAAGCAGTATACATTATACTTCAGGATCACCCAAACAGCCGTATATCCGAATTCCAAAAAAACTGCAAGACACATCACCCAATTAGCTCAGGATATACCATATCCGCCTGTACCTAAGGTTAAGGAAGCTGCTGATACTGAGAATAGTGGAGGATTAGCCAGCTTCAAAACTGGGTAGTGAAGAAGGGCCCATGATAGATGATGTGTTCGCCGGTGGTAAACTGCAGGAGATGTCTCTGTTAACTATCACTTCATTTTTTCCATACACTTTACCATCTGGTTTCATCTCCGCACCAGGCTACTCCCGGAAAATGCGAAGTCGAAACAAACTGATCCGACCGTAGGTGTCCCCAATGCTCTACGATTATTCGAAACAAACTACTCTGCCTCTCACATTTGGTTGCTCAGTTTGTAACTACATGACCCCATAATACTGACCTTTTGGTATACCGATTGCAACATATTCTAATCACAAGTAATGATTTAATTACTACATGCTAATAATGTATATAAAAGCACTATAAATCAGCGTATAAGAAACAATCAAAGTTAAATGTTTGTATTATTAGCCCTTGTTGGTTGTATCTGATTTTGCTATACTTCACCAAATTTACAATAAAGTATTTTTTAGGATAATTTGGATGTCACTTTATGCCAGGGCGTACCGCTGCGGCCTGGAGACTGCAGAATTTTCATCGTTTTTAATGTTAATTCTTGGGCTTTTAAGGCTAATGAAATAGAATCCATAATGGTAGACCGACAATTATGACCGTCCGGAGGGAAAATGTAAATCACTAGTGCTCTAAGTAAAGCAAGCTGCAGGAATAAGCAAAGAAGACGTTGACGAATTATGCTTAACCCTCTATTCTCTTTAACAAGCTATTGTGAAACCCATTTATCAGTAAAAAAACGAACCCCTTCTACATTGAAGTGCACCCCTTATAGTCGACATTGGATAAACACCTGGTGTTTATAATGATGAAAACTATATGGGGTGCTTTTCGTTATGATGGAAAGGGAACGGAATAACGTACAATTTTGAAATAAAGATGAAGGCAATTGAGATGCGGCTGCAATGACAAGAAAGCACTATTCACTAAAAGAGAAGGAAAACGTCGTTATGTGGCGAAAATACTCAAAGAAGTAAAAAAATCTCATGGGAAAGGAGACCCCATGTTCATTGTTAATAAAGAACATTATGACCAGCATGAACTGGAACGTCGAATACACGCGATATACGCATTATTGGGTTCCTCTGCTTGGAAGAAACGGCGGACAGCTGTATGCATGAAGGAACCGGCGAATATTCTGGCCGCCACGGAGCTGATGATTAGGAATGAGGGTTCGGTGCTTCTGATCAACGGCGACACCCCGATTGAAACCGCTCTCAGTCAAGCCGATGACGCAGGCTGTACGGGTCTGCTGACCGACGCAGGAGGCAGCACCGTCTTTCACCCTCTGCACTCACGCCTGGATCGGATTAACGGGGAGCCGTCCTTGCTTCAATTCAGCTCAGGCACGACCGGCGCTCCCAAGTTAGTGGAACGGTCTTGGTCTCATGTGCAAATGGAAATCGAGGCCTACAACAAGCTGCTGCCCTGCAGCGGGGAGGATACACCGATCATTCTGGTGCCCGTATCCCATTCCTTCGGATTCATCACAGGCACGCTTTCCGCACTTAAGCGCGGTGTAGAGCCGGTTATCGTGACGGACAAGAACCCCAAGTTCGCCCTGCATCTCATGCAGCAGCATGATCGCCATGTGGTATATGCGGTGCCCTTCCTCTTTCAAATTCTGCTCAGCCTGATGAGAGAGAAGGTGCTTCTTAGAAAGCTGGTATCCTCTGGTTCTCCGATGTCAGCAGAACTGCTGAACAGGCTTGGGGGTGCAGGGGTGGAGGTGATCCAGCAATACGGGTGCTCTGAGGCGGGCTGCATCTCGCTTGGCGACCGGCCCTCCGGTTCTACGGATGCCGGGATTTTGCTGGAGCATATGGCAATTGAAAGGCCCGGAACCCCGGAGCAGCCGGATGAAATTATCATTACTACTGGCGGACGCCGGATTCATACCGGAGATTTGGGCTATTGGTCGGGCGGCAGGCTTCATGTCCAGTGCCGGATGGATGATCTGATTAATGTGTCAGGACTGAAGGTAGCTCCCTCCGAGGTGGAGGATGTCATCCGAAGGCTGGACGGCGTTCAGGAAGCTGTCGTGCACAAGGCTCCGCATCCCGTTTGGGGGGAAGCTGTCAAAGCCCGAATCGTCCGGAAGGGCGATGCGCTGTCTCAGGAGGAGGTGAAGAGGTGGTGCGCGCGGTTTCTGCCTGCTTATAAAGTTCCGGGCTTTATTGCTTTTACGGAGGACATTCCGAAGACGAGTACAGGGAAGGTTATGCGAAAACAATTGGTAGAAGAGGAGTATGGTATTCATGGATAAGGAACAAACGATAGCTCAATTGAGGCAGGTCATGTCCGAACAATTGGAGCTCGCTCTCCCGGACGTCATTAAAGAGGAAGACCGGCTGTACGAAGATTTAAACGTAGATTCGATCATGGTACTCCAATTGGTGGTCTACATCGAGGAAGTGTTCAGCGTAACTGTTCCCGAGGAGGATTTGGATCCTGCCGTCTTCCAAACGGTCGGTTCTTTAGTCGATTTCATCCATGCCCTTAAGGGGGAGCCCATCGCCCAAGTGGAAACCAAATCTTAAGATCATAGAAAAGGATGGATATGATGATGAACGTGAATGAACAGGATATCATACAATTCGTGATTGACCGGGTGGCCGATTTGACCTCCAGACCGGAGCTGGCGGAGGAATTGAATGGGGACTCCCCATTGGAGGATGCAGGCGTGGATTCGGTGCTGCTGGTCAACCTGATGATGCAGATTGAACAGCAGTACGAGATTTTTTACGAGGACGACGAGCTTCTGCAGGAGAACTTCGCCACCGCGCGCTTGATCTCACAGCGCATCTTGGCCAAACGGGCCGTTCAAACCGAGGTTTGATGTGAAACAAGCCCATTGCTTTCTGAACGGACTCGGTTATGGCTTGGAGCAAGCCGGGTGGGATGAACGTCCGCTCTATATCGGTGCTTGGGACGCGCCATTCAGCGTTACGGAGGACGGCAAGCTGACCTATTTCTCAGCGGACATCACCCCGTCGGAATATTTGCGGCTGTTCACCCGTCTGTACGGGGAAGGGGCCGTGGAGTGGTATGATTACGGGGCCGAAAAGCTCGTCAACCTGAAGAAGTTCCTGGAGGTCCTGCGGCGTTATCCGGAGCTTCCTGTTTTGGTACAGCTCGACCTGTTTCATATGCCCTATCAAAAAAGAACGTTTCAAACCATGCATCAGCCCCATTTTGTCATCGTACACGGAACGCGGGGCGATCAATTCGTGGTATACGACCGCTATTTTGAGTGGGAAGGGTTAGTGGCCGCGAGCCATGTACACGATGCTTTTCTGAGCAATGAGTTGGGCGGGGGACTGCTGCTTCATCCCGAATGGCTCCATGCGCCGGACGCTCACGAGGTGGCGAGAATCTTCGAGGATACGATCGAGACCGATCCGGGTGAACGATCGCTAACCAGCACGGTGAGGCGGAGGATTATGCAGACGGTGGAGTCGCCCGATATGTATCCACCCGGGGCCTTGAAGGATGCTGTATCCCAGCTAGGCATCCTCGCCAAACGCAAATACAGCTACGGGCTGCTGTATCAATATTTTTCGGAAGCGCTTAATCAAGGTACGGAGCTGTATCAGGAGCAGCTGGAAGGCTTCATAAGAATGTGGAGTACGCTCGCTTACCTGGTGATCCGTACGTCCATGCCGGGACGAACCGGAGAAATCGGACTGCTGGTGGATAAGGTGGAGCAGCTGCACAGGACGGAGCAACAGCTGAAGGAGGAATTGATCGATGTCTATCACCGCTGGAAACCTCGATTTACATGCTGAGTGCAGACCTAGGGTGGGCTGCTTCGATGGCCATTCCCCCCGGTTGAACGAACGGGTGATTGATGACCAATGGACAGGGTATCTGGCTGAATATACGGAGCTGGTCCGCATTCCGCCGGTGCGCTTTGCCAAGATCTTCGGGGGTTCGCTTCGCCAGTTCTCCAAGCAGCCGATGTCTTCGCTTCCGCAAGCATCGGAGCGGCTAGCCCGCTTATGCGAGGAATACGGAATCGATACGCTTTATGTGAACGCTCCTTATTTCATGCCTTTCCTGATGCTGGTCCGGAGCTTCGCCAAGCTTCCGCTTCGCTTCATGGTTATCGCCCATTCCGTCGCATCCGCCCGTTGGCTGACAACCTGGCTGTCCTGTGCGCCTTGGATTACAGAACAGGATGTGCTGCTTGCCAGTACGGAATCTTGCAGACAGGCGCTGGTGAATATCTCCCCCCGGTATGCGCATGCCCATAAGATCCCGTTATGCATCGACACCTTGCTGGCTGCGGAGCCGGTTCAGCCGCTTGCCGGTAAACATCTGTTATCCATCGGCCGGCTGGAAGAGGTAAAGAACATTCATGTGCTCTTAGCGGCTATGGCGGAAATCAAGCAGCGTATCCCGGACACGGTATTGACGATTGCCGGAGAATATACGGGGTCTGTGCAGGAAGCGGACCAGTATCAAGAACGGCTTAAAGCCATCGTAGCGGAATATAGGCTGGAGCAAGCCGTGGAGTTTACAGGTCCCGTCCATGGGAGTGAGAAAGACCGCCTGTTCCGGGAATCCAGCCTGCTGGTCAACCTCTCCACCGATCCGGGAGAGACGTTTGGCTTCAACCTTCTGGAAGCGAAAGCCTACGGCCTTCCTGTGGTCTGCACCAGCTGGGACGGTTTCCGGGAGCTGCTTGTTGACGGCGGGGACGGTTCCTTCGTCCAGGTAGACTGGTCCGGTGAACAGCCGAAGATCGATCTGGACGGGCTGGTTCGCAGCTGCACCGGGGTTCTGCTGGATGAGAAGCTTCACGGCAATCTCTCGCAAGGCGCGCGGCGCAATGCTCTAATGTACGACTATCGAACCATCATGCCGCAGATCCAGAGGCTCCTGAATGTTCCCCTTGGACAGATAGCGGGTGAGGGGGAGGAGACCGCCCTGCTGGAAGCTTCTATGAGAACACTGAACGAAATCTATCATTGCAGCTTATTGGAAGCGACAGGCTGCTTGAGTGAATCGCCGTTGTCGGTTCTGGATTGGCAGCCGCCTGGTGACACGGAGGAATGGATGCGCAGGGTGAAGCCGCTAATTCAACATTTTGCCGGGAGGAACCATCATGCACACGTTTAAACTCTTCCGACGTCTTGCTCCCTACGTGAAGATCAAATGGAATTTAACCTTGATCGCTTATGCTTGTACGTTCCTGCAATTGGGACTCGTCATGCTTCAGCCCTTAATCTTCGCCTATCTGATCGACCACGTGCTGATTGAAGGAAACCGTGACCTGATTGTCCCGCTGCTTAGCCTTTCCTTGGGAATCGGTGTTCTCTCCATCGTGTTCCTGTTTATCCGGGTAGGTCTGTTCCGCTATCTGGGCATCTGTAATATGCTGGATATCCGGGACGAGCTGTTGAAGCATGTCAGGCAGATTCCCATTCCGGAAATTCAGAAGCAAGGACCCGGGAAATTCACGGCCTTGCTCGGGATGGATACAGCTACGATGGGTAATTTCCTCAATCACATTCTGGTCGAGATTACCTCACAGCTGTTTATGATGCTGATCTCCCTCGGAACCCTGTTCTATATGGACTGGCGGCTTGGCATCATTGCGACGCTTAGTATCCCCTTCCTCTTATGGGTGCCAGGGCTGTTCCGCAACGCTGTGGTGCGTTATTCGTCCGACGTTCGAACCCACAATGAAGAGATAGGAGCCTATCTCTATGAAGCGATCGAGAGCTCGCAGGAAATCCGGGCTTTAGGACTAGAGGGATGGGAACGGAAGCGGAATGAAACGATGTACAAGGGGCTGGTGAAGGCCAGCACCCGGGAAACGCTGTATGCCGTTATGTCGTTTCAAATCAGTGGTTTCGTGATTAGCCTGATTCTGGCTGCCATCTATTGGATCGGCAGCTACCAGGTGCTTGACCAAGTTATGACCGTTGGCATGATGGTTGCTTCCGTAACCTATCTGCAGAACGCTCTGAATCCGGTACAGCAGATTAACAACTTTTTCAGAGAGCTTCAAGGCGCGGAAGTTGCAATGGGCAGAATCGAGCAATTCATCCAGACCCCGATCGATCTCTATTCGGAAAATGAGAGGAAGCAGGCTTCGCCTGCAAAGGAGCCTCAGCTTGAAGCAACGCCGTCCGATATCGAGGTGTGCAGTCTGCGCGTCGGGTACGGTGGAACGGAAATCTTGAAGGATCTATCCCTGTCGCTGTCTCCGGGCAAGGTATATGCTTTCGTCGGACGAAGCGGGGCAGGGAAATCCACCCTTTTCCGTGCGCTTATCGGGATGATGCCCATTCTCGAAGGTGAAATTCGCATCGGCGGACAGAATCTGGAGGAGATGACCCGCAGCGCGATCAGCCGCAAGGTTGGCATCGTGTTCCAGGAGCCTTACTTGTTCCGGGGTACCCTTATGGAAAATATTGCTGTCGGGAAGCTGGACGCTGCGGAGGAGATGATCCTGCAAGCAGCCCTGAATGCGCGGCTCGGCTCTCTGCTGGATCAACTGCCTGAAGGACTCCACACGAAGATTGACCATAAAGGCTTCCAGCTGTCTGGCGGACAGCGGCAGAGGCTGGCTATTGCGCGTGCCCTCTTGCATAATCCCGATATTCTTATCCTGGACGAACCGACCTCCGCCTTGGACCAGCTTACGGAGAGTGAACTCATGGATTCCATACGCCACACCATGGCGGGCAAGACGGTTCTGGTAGCCACCCATCGCCTGCAAACCATTATGAACGCGGACCGTATTCTGGTGATGGAGAACGGTTGTCTGGTGGCGGAAGGCGACCACGAAGAGCTCATGAAGCAATCGCCTGAGTATTATGCTATGGCATCGACCTTCGAACGCGATACATCTGTGGCCGGACAGGCATCTCATAAAGAGGGGGTTACGGTATGAATGGCACAGGCACACTCAGGGAATTGTTTCAACGTGCACGAAGGCATGACCGGGGAATCACTTACGCGGCACGAAGCGGCGAGTCCGTCTCTACAAGTTATGCGGAACTCGGAAACCGCATGGACCTGCTCGCTGAACGGCTGAAGCAGGAGCAGCTGCGACCGAATTTCATCGGGGCCGTCTGGATGGCTCCGACGCCGGAGTGTCTGGCTGTCATCGGGGCCGTCATTTTGGCGGGAGGCATTCCGCTCCCCATCCACAGCTACATGCCAGGACAGGACATGCTTCGCCTCATCCGCAAATTTGAACCCGAAGTTGTGTTCGTCTCGGAAGAGAAGCTTCCAATCCTTACGGAATGGAACATGCAAGGGGAAGAGCTGCCATTCTGCCTGTATACAGGTATGGCAAACGGACCGGTTGCAGGAATCGGCGCTGCTCCGCGGCCGGTACGCCGATACACGCCGCCAGAGGCCGCGCGTATGATATTCCTCTCCTCCGGTTCGACGGGAGAGCCGAAGGGTATCATGCTGAGCGACCACAACATGCTGTCCAATGTGGACGCAATCCTGGACTACACGTCTCTGTGCGACAAGGACATCGTGCTGCTCTCGAAGTCACTGGGTTACTGCTCGACCATTGTTGGGGAATGGTTTGCCGCCATGGCCTCCGGAGCCAATCTTGTGCTAAGCGGGGGCTTCGTGCATCCCTTCGAGATGATCCAGTGCGTCCGTACGAACAAGGTGACCTTCTTATGCACTGTGCCGTCTGCGATCCTGCCCCTAATCCATTCCGCCAAATGGTCGGCGGAGGATCTGCTCACGCTCCGGCAGATGCTCATTGTCGGCGGCCCGATGCCTGCCGTCATGCTCCTTCGTCTGGCTGACCGTCTGCCTCACGTGCGGCTGACGCCCTCGTATGGACTGACCGAAGCCTCTCCGCGCGTCTCGTATTTGCCCTACGCGCAGTTGAGGACGAAACCGCAATCCGCCGGGATACCCATTAACGGCGTCGAGCTGGCCATCGTTCAGGACGGAAGGGAAGCTGCAACAGGGGAGAGTGGAGAGGTGGTCGTTCGCGGGCCGAATGTGATGATCGGCTATTATGACGATCCGGATCGCACCCGCGAGATCCTAGGGCCCCTCGGCCTGCATACCCGGGATACCGGGTATCTGGACGGGGATGGATATTTGCACTTGACCGGGCGAACCGATAACGCTCTCCTTGTCGGGGGACACACGGTATACCCGGAAGCGGTCGAAAGCGTCCTATTAAGCTTGCCTGGGGTGGCGGACGCTGCTGTATCGGCAATAGAAGACCTTCAATGGGGACACCGTCTGATTGCCGTAGTAGTATCCGAAGCTTCCACAGAGCCTGTCAGTAGCCCGGAGCTGCATGCCTGGTGCGTAAAGCGGCTATCCTCGGCCTTGCGTCCCAGGGAATTCCGCTTCGTTACGGCTCTGCCCAGAACAGCCAGCGGAAAGCTGGACCGCAAAGCCCTGAAATCTATGGTGAAGGAGGAAGAGCATGTCCACCGAGCATGAAGATCTATTCTTTAAGGTGAGAGATACGATAGCCGCTGTAGCCAAGAGGCTAACAAGCGAGGTCGAGCTGGACCATGCTTTGGTAGATGATCTGGGAATCGACTCCATTCAAATTCTGGAGCTTCTGGCGGCTCTGGAGGATACATTCGGCTTTGAGCTGGATGTGGACGATATTCGCCCGGAATCGTTCCGAAGCGTCCAGGCCGTATTGCATTTTGTAGAACGCAAGGTGGCTTCATGAAAGTGTTCACCCCGGGCCAATTGCAAGAGCTGGCCGACGAATTGCGCCGGACTTATCCGTTTTATAACCCTTATGCGGACGTTGATTTCCATCAGCTGCCGATTACAGACAAACACTTGATCGCAGGCAACCGCGCCCTTTTCGAACATCCCGATGCAGGAAGAGTGATCGAATCGTTCACCTCGGGAACTACCGGAGTGCCGCTGCGCTGCGTGAAAACCCCGGAGGAGATATGGAAGCTCTCCCTGACCCTGTATAAGCATAGAAAAAAGTGGGGGCTTCCGCTCAGGCACCGGATGCTGCTGCTGAGCAACCGTCTGCTGGCGGAGCCCAGGTCTCTTAGACATTATGCAGAGCTGATGATCAGGGAGGATCCTCATTTTATCCAGGGGAGAGCTTCCGCTCTCTGCGCGTTGGCCGAATATATGCGTGACGAGGGATATTCGTTGCCGTCTTCCCTCCTGTTTACCCAGAACTGGGGCGAAACGCTGCATGGCTCCCAGAAAGAACGGATCGAGGAGGTGTTCCGCGTTCCATGCGTAGACTATTACGGACTGGAAGAGTTCTGGTGTATCGCGTTCGCAGGCCAGAGCGGCCAACTGGAAATCGATGAGTCCGCCGTATATGTGGAAATTATCGATTCGGTCTCCGGACTCCATGTAGAGGAGGGGGAATTCGGCGAAGTGTTGGTCACCTCGCTGATCATGAGGAGTCTGCCTTATGTCCGTTACCGGACAGGGGATATCGGAAGTATTCGCAGGGACCCTGAAACCGGCCGTCTCCTTCTTGGGCTGCTTCCCGTTCGAACATCCCAGATTCGGCTGCCGGGAGCGCAGGTGCATTCCGCCGTCTTCCGGTATTTGGACAAGTTTTTTTGGGAGCTTGCTGCAGCCAGAGGAGTCCGTCAATTTCAGATCGTACAGAATACGTACACCTCTTTTTCCGTCCGGCTGGCGACTGAAGCCCCGCCAAGCGAGTTCGGGGACGTACAGACCAAGCTATCCGCTTTTCTTCACCAAGCGGCGGGCAAGCCGGTGAAATTGTCCATAGAAACCGTCTCAAGGCTCGAAGCCGATCCCGTCAGCGGCAAAATACCGTCCTTTGTCTGCCGTATTTCCTCAAATGAAGAAGGAGAATGAAGAGATGACGTCTCATACGGATACGCCGGCTGCCAAGCCGGAAATGTTGAAGCTGGCGGCGATGGAATGTGCAGCTTCCTGCATCCTGACCCACTTATACCGGTCCGGGGCCAACCCTGATCTGTTCCTGCTGGATTACTGGAATGTCAATTATGTGTCGCGCATTATTACGGCGAGCCAGCATGTGCGATTGAACAAAAGCTTGCCCTTTCTGTACGGCATCCATCTGGTCTACAAGGGAACTGGACCTGAGGCGCTAAAGCAGTCTGTTCAGTCAGGGAACCGTGCGGTAGTGAAATGCCGCCCATCCGATCTGGATTTTTTCCCACCCCATATGCTGGGCATGGCGGAGAGCGGATTCGAGCATTATATCCTCGTAGATAGCTTCGATGAAGTGCGTAACGCCTTCAGAGTATTCGATCCCATTGTCGATTTCAACGGATTCCTGACCGGTGAAGAGCTTATGCGGGCATCGGCGGAGCCGGGAGAGGAGGAAATCATTTTCTACGAGCTTCAGCCGGATCAAGAAGGGAAGGTCTTCGAGTCACCCGGCAAGCATGATATCTTCGCCTATGCAGCCAAGCGAAACTACGAAATGTATGTCCGTTCTCAATACAGTTCGGGTACCGCCGCATTGGACAGCTTTGCCCGGGATTTGCAGGAATCTCTAGCTTTAAGCCCGGAACAAACGTCGAACTGGTTGAGCCAGAACTCGATCGGCATTGCTTCCATAACCAAGCTCCGGTCCTCCATATGGAAGAGTTTTACCGGGCTGGGCGTGATGGACAAGGGGCAGGCGCTGGAAGGGACGAACCGGATCAGCGGGATCGTGAAGTTATGGACGACACTGAATTTCCTGCTTGTGAAATACCGCAAAAACATCGGGGACGAAGCGCTGCTGCGCTCAGCTCTTGCCAGGCTGCGGGAGATTCAGAATGCGGAGCTTCAATTCCTGGCCTGGATGAATGGAATAGGCGGTGATCTGACTGAAGTATAATCTATGCACGATTTCTTTTCGGCACGAGCTGGTATCCTTCCGGGAGCTGCTCCGTTATGCTTTTGATACGGGCTTCAATGGTATAGAACTGTGGGGCGTGCATGCCAAGGCTTTGCTTCGCCAACGGGGACAGGAGCTGGGAGGTATGCTGGACGAAATGTTCAGCTACGGGCTCGATATCAGCATGCTGAGCGATTATATCCCTCTCATGGGGAATCTCCCAATGGACGTTCTGCTTAAGGAATGGCAGGACACCGTACAGGCGGCCAAAGCGTTCCACACCAATAAGCTGCGGATTTTCGCCGGAAGCCTGAGCAGTCAATCTCTTGATGAGAAGGACTGGGAGCTTTGCACCGAACGTCTAAAATTCCTCTGCACCGTAGCAGAGAGGGAAGGGGTCTATACCGTCGTTGAGACTCATCCGGGAACCGCTGCCGACGGCTTAGATTCCACACTTCAGCTGCTCAGGCAGACCAGCCACCCTGCCTTGAAGCTGAATTTGGACTTTCTGCACATGTGGGAATCGGGCGCTGATCCCCTTGCCGCCTACGAACGCCTGAAGCCATGGATGGTCAATATCCATCTGAAGAATGTGGAAGCCCGGCAATGGCTCGAAGTATTCTCTCCTGACAATATCTATTCTCCGAGCGGCAGCCGCAGAGGTATTGTAGCCTTGGCCGATGGAGAAATGGACTGCCAAGCCATCATGAAGCGCCTGATCCTGGACCCTACCCAGGCCCCGGTAGCTCTGGAATGGTTCGGAGCCAACCCTTTTCAAATCTTAAAGTCGGAGCTAGGCTGGCTTAAAGGGCTGGAGTCCGGTCTCAAGCCGGAGAAAGTGGAGGTGACGGGAACATGAATAACGCACCTTATGTGGAGCATCTGACCGGAACGCGCGCACCGAAGCTCTGGTACTCCAATATCAATTGGGAACAAGGAAAAGCCGCGCAAGCGATTCGCTTACCCCAAATTAGCAATGCGTCCGGAGACCGGCTCGTATCGCAAATGGATCTCTACCAGATTTATTTGGCTGACCGGGATGATCTTGTTCTCCTGAAAGAGGCTCCGGATCCTGAATTCCTAGCTTATTTGGAAGAAGAGAAGATAATCATGCCATCCATCGCGATTGGCACACGGTCTGAATATACCGGTGAGTTTCGCCACCGGATTGCTGTTCCTTACTTGATGGACGAGCAGGAGGAGCAGTTTCTCAAGGAAAGCGGAGGGAGCTGGATCGGCCCGCCAGCCCAATTGTCCGTGGAACTGAACAGCAAGATCGCAACGCGTAAATTATGCGAAGAAATCGGCTTTCCAGTCAGCGACGGCAGGATATGCGAGGGGCTTGACGCGATCCGCCGTTCTTGCGCCGAGTTGGAGGGACGGCATCCTGGAGCCCGGCTGGTTGTAAAAACCGCTTACGGTTCTTCCGGCAAAGCGCTGTTCCATATCCATCGGGGCGCGGATTTGGAGACGCTGCTCGGATATTTACAGAGGCAGATCTCCCGGGGAGGCGGGCAACCGGTGGTGACGGTGGAACGCTGGCATCAGGTCGAGCGCCATCTGACGGCACAGCTCTGGCTGGGGGGAACCGATTGCGAGATCCTGGCTATGACCGAGCAGAGGATTACGGATGCAGGAGTTTACAGGGGGAGCCGGCTGCACCCGGACCTTCCTGAATCCTTGATCGTAGCTTATACCGAACAGCTGCAACAGCTAGGGAAATCTTTACATTCCCGGGGCTACGAGGGTTTCATCGGGGTAGACTCCATACTGGATGAAGACGGAACTTTAATACCGGTTATTGAGATCAACGCCCGTCTGACCATGGTCACGTATTTGCTGAAGATCCGCAAGCACTTGCTCGAACGCGGGTTTCCTAGAATGGAGACTCAATCCTATGATTTCAAGCTCCACCCTGGAGCCACATTTGCAGAATTTGCCGAAAAGGTGACCTCGATAAGGATCTCTGCCGGACAAGGCGGGGCATTCGTGTATGGTTTCCACCGTGATGGGGAATCGGCAGACCGTATCCGGCCTTGCCGGGTCTCGACTCTGAGCTGGGGTGTGGACGATGAAGCTGAGAAGCTTGCCCGTCAAGGGCTGGAGGAAGCAATCATGGAATGGAGGGGAGCTGTCATATGACTATGGGTTCACAACGACTGTCTAATCAGCAGGAAGTGGGCCAACCCTTTTGGCTGAAAGCAGCCGAGCCGTTTGGATCACCCGTTTATGTATATGACGAGGGCAAGCTGGCCTCCGATTATTTTTCGCTGCGAGACGCTTTACCCAAGGATGTGACGCTATATTATTCCATGAAAGTCAACCCCAATCCGGAGGTATGCCGTCTCATCAACGGCTGGGGTTCGCCGATCGAAGTCGCATCGGTTGGGGAATATGAGATTGCCCGCTCTAACGGGGTACATCCGAACAGCATCGTGTTTACCGGACCGGGCAAAAGCGCGGACGAGATTCATCATGTGCTTCGCCATGGGATCTACGCGATTAATGCGGAGTCCATCCCGGAGCTATTCGTCATTCACGATGAAGCGGTTGCGCTTGGTATGGCCGCTCCCGTTATGTTAAGGGTCAATTTGTCTACTGGAGCCAAAGGCTCGCGTATGTCATCAGTCGGACTTGCCTCCCAGTTTGGCATCGACGACAGTGAAATTAATGAAGCGGTGCACACCGCCATTACCCTTGAAGGGCTAGAGCTGATCGGATTGCATACGTACCAGGGCACGCAAAATTTTCACCTCGACTTTTATCGGGAGAGTGTTCCGATGATGTTCGGTCTCACCCGGCAGGTGCGAAACCAATTCGGCCTGCAGCTTCGATGCTTAGGGCTCGGCGGCGGTTTCGGCGTTCCCATGTTTGAAGGCGATGAGCCGTTTCCTGTCGAAGCTTTCGGGGCGTATCTTGCCGGGGAGTTAGAGCGCAACCGGGATCTGGAACTCAAAATGGTATTCGTAGAATCAGGGCGACGAATTGCCGCAACTATGGGGATTTATGCGGTCAGAGTGCTGTACACCAAGCTCTCCAGAGGCAAAGCCTTCGCCATTGTCGATGGGGGAACCCACCATAAGGCTTTTTCCAGCCTGATGGGACGAAGCTTCAAGCAGCCTCTGCCTCTTCAGCTTTGGAAGGCGGGGGAGCGCAAGCTATACGAATCCGGTGAAGGAGAAGGCCGGATCTCCTACAATGTTTGCGGTAAATTGTGCACTCCCGCAGATGTGCTGCAAGGCAGCGTCATACTACCCCCTCTAGAGCCGGGGGATTGGATCGCGTTTCCCCATATGGGGGCATATGGCTTAACCTGCGGCAATGTTCATTTTCTGTCTCATGCTCTTCCAAAAGAAGTTATTCTTCGCCCTGACGGTACGTTAAATGATGTGAGCTGGCTATCAACCTAATCAGTGAGTTCATCATAGGGAGTTGACCATGTGACACCTACCCATCGGATTTTTCCTTATAATGACATATGGCTTGATTGTGTCAATAATAACTTGATGTCGATTCTCATTAGTCATCATTCATCGTTCGAGAAGCTGCCTCTGACTTTTAAAACGCAGTACTGGAAAAAACTCATCAACCAGACATTCCCCGAAGACAATTTTGAAAGCTTGCTTCATCAAGGATTAATGCTGCCGAAGGTTCAATATGACACGGAACAGCTCTATCATTATCTTCGCTTTGAGGATCAGCTTCTTGAGCAATCTGATATCCCTTTCCTGGATGAGATGATTCAAGGCGCTTTAGACAAGAAGAAATATGTCTTTCTCGATGTGGACCGCTTTTTTTATTCCAGTGGAAGAGAAGCCGGTAAAATACATTTTATCCATCCGACATTTATTCATGGAAAATGTGCGAGTGGGGAGGCATACACAGTAATTGAAGATTGCTTATCCCCAGGGCGAATGCACGATTATCAAACTCCACTTGAAGTCATTGTGGAATCTACACAATATCAAATTACAAGCGGCAGAAAAGTTAGATTCATAATGGTTTCTGTGCATGAAGGATCGATAAGGAATTTTAACCATGATTTTTCAGTACAGGACTCGTTTATCTCAGAACTCAGAAGCAATCTATTGGAGGATAAAGTCGTTTTTCTTGAGCAATATGGTCTTCATTATCAGCTGGGACTAAAAGCGTTGACCGATTATGTAGAAGAATTCGAAGAACTTGTAGGTAATTTAAACGAAACTAGCATATTTGCCTTGAGAAGCAGTTCTTTTGCACAGAATCATAAGAAGAATAACAGGCTTTTTAAGTTACTAGAAGATCAATCGGCCCATACAAATCTCTATAAGCAGTTAGCAGAACAAAGCATGGACCTAAGTCGTTTATGGGAAATTTATAGAACGACAGTTATTAAAATGATCGCATCTAATAGTGTTCGTGATCAAGCGATCGTAAAACTCGAAGAGATTGTGAAGAAAGAATATCACATGGTCAAGACGATGAAGATAGCAGCTGAGGTTAGTAACTCTTAGCAAAAAGGCCGCTAATTGGCTGCCTTTTATTATATGTACGCCCAGCATTGGGCGTTATCTTTAGGGTGAAAGTCCCGAACGGGGCTGGCGAGCGCCTACCGCTAGCCAAGGGTAAGGCTATCCATCGTGAGGTGGAATCTGAAGGAAGCCGGAGGCAAAAGCGCGGGCCAAAGTACACGAACTGGATTCGATGCTGTGCCAGCCGGATGAGTCACCATATCATGACGAAATCCAAAGCTACCAGGGGCTGGCGCGGTAAACTCCAGTGGTCGCGGGCGGAAAGATGACGTTCTTATCTGAGGAAGCTGCCGGATAGGCAAGAAAAAACTTGTAACCGTAGTCGAGAGGCTACGCTGAACCGGCAGGAGTCAGCCGAGGCCATAGTACGTAAAGCTGTTAGAGCAGCTAACGGAAGGGCTAAACCGAAAGGAGAGCGGAAACCGATGCGTTCGTATGAAGAGCAGAGACAGTCGAATATCTCGCAAGAGAGCTCCCAGCAAAGAGAAGTGGTGAAGCCGCCAGGAGAGCCGAAAGCGCCGAGTTCTTCGTCGGCACAAATTGTCCCTTCCTCTCGCGAAGCAGAGAGCCACTTGCTGGAGCGAATGCTCGAAGGAGATAACCTTCGGCTCGCGTATAAACGAGTGGTACAAAACGGAGGAGCGCCCAGTGTGGACCATGTAACGGCAGCGAATTTACAGGCTTACTTGAAAACATATTGGCAAACGGTGAAAGCCGAACTTCTAGCGGGGACTTACAGAACTGCACCCGTCAAACGGGAGGAAATCCCCAAACCCGGAGGCGGTATACAGCTGCTAGGCATCCCAACCGTAATGGACCGATTTCTCCAGCAGGCACTTCTACAAGTCATGAACCCGATCTTTGACGCGGGGTTCTCCTGGTACATCTACGGCTTTCGGCCAGGAAAGAGTGCCCATGACGCTGTGAAACAAGATCAAAGATACATCCAAAGCGGTCTCAGATGGGTCGTAGACCTTGATCTGGAGAAATTCTTTGACCGGATAAACCATGACATGCTCATAGCGAGAGTGGCACGGAAAGTGACAGACATGTTGACCGACACAAAGTCCCCTAACCAATCAGAGAAGCAACTGGAATTTACACTTTGGTCCCTGGGTACTAATCTCTCATCTTAAGCTCCTGGTCTACTTTCATTTGTAAATATATCGTTTAATTACAAGTCATCTACTTCAAATAATGAAATCTATTGTTCAGATACATTAATGTTTGTAACTTGACATTAATATTAGTTGTCCAGTGACATTAAAGATGTGAAGTACACATTAAAGTTATGAAGTTGTCTGATAGTAAAATTGGAACAATAACCCAGCCATCATAAGCCGTCCTGAAATCTCAGGACGGCTTTATTTTTATGAATATAGTTTAAGAGCAGTTTGTTAAACAATTATTTACGTATACTAATCAAAAGAAAAGCTGGATAGTCTGATCGGGGGGAGGCTGTTTGCGTTCTAATTGCTTAATCCCATCAATTCCATGATCAGTACGATGAAACGGAACAGAGAAAACGGAGTGAAGGAAAGGGGGCAGATTACCAATCAGCATGATGAAATGACCGAGCTGTCGCTGATGTTCAACGAGCTGATGAACAGCCTGAAGCAAGCGTTCCGGCAGCAGCAGTTTATTGAAGATGCTTCACATGAATTAAAGACGCCGCTTTCCATCATCCATGGACACCTTTCGAGATAAAGAGCTGGAGTCTCTTTTGCATTTAGCAAGAAAACAGAGATAGGTTTAACGCCATGAATATAATAATATTCTCCCGACAATATACGACAGACGATCAGGATGAAATATATTACTATGTAAAAAGACCCAGATTAATATAAAAAAGGAGTAATCTATCATGCTAAACAGCTCTTTGAAGAAAGAAGCTATCGAGAAGCTGAAATCGGCACTGCGCAAATATGAGGTTTCTTCTGAAAAGGTAAAAGGAAATGCAATCAAACTACATAATGTTCGCACTTACGGCACCGATGTTATTAAAAAAGTGGAGGCTTATATTAATACACTTGCCAACACGCCAAAGGAGTTTGCCAAAAGCATTGAGCAGGTTCGTGTTAATCTGGCCAGCTTTAAGGCGTTGAGTGAAATTTCCTATGATGAAAAAACAATGATTAAGCTGGCCGGAGGCGGCGCGGCAGCAGGCGTAGCAGCTGGTGTAGCAACAGCTGCACTAGCACCGACGGCAGCGATGGCAATTGCGACTACCTTCGGCACAGCTTCAACAGGCGCTGCTATCTCCGGACTGACGGGAGCAGCAGCAACTAATGCGGCTCTAGCCTGGTTGGGCGGCGGTGCACTTGCTGCGGGCGGCGGTGGTATGGCAGGCGGCAGTGCCCTTCTTGCCTTGGCAGGACCGGTCGGCTGGGGCGTTGGCGCTGTGAGTCTTGCAGCCGGCGGTTTCCTTGCCAGCAAGAAGAACAAGGATGCAGCGATCAAAGCGGATAAAGAGCGGGTGGAGATTGTTAAAGCCACTAGGGTGCTGGAGGCTACTGATGCTGAGATTGTACACTTGAAGGAATCCACGCAGAAGCTGGCAATCGGTCTGGAACAGAGTCTGCTGACCTTTACCGGTACTGCCAGATCGATCCGGTCCTATACCGAGTTCAGCCAGGACCAACGGGATATCCTGCGGGCGATCATTAATAATACAGAAAGCATGTCAGCGTTGTTCATGAAGGAAGTCGGCAAATAAGATGGCTTCACAGGTATGGAAGAACCAGATAACTGCTGTCGGTATTGGCGCATTTAATGACTGGAAGCAGGAAGCTGCGGCACGTAAGATTGATCAGACTGTCAGGGATGTGCTGGCAGCTCAGGGACAACAAGAGTCTTTTTTTGAAAATGCCTTGGGTCATATGCAAAAAATGCGCCAGTTCCTTGCAAAGCCGGATAATATCTTGGGGTCCGGGCAGACGAAGCATGGAGAAGTGGCGGAACAAATGGAAGTGCATGTTCGCAATGCTCGGGCAGCATTGCACGGAAACCCGGAGGTAGCTACCTTTGAAGGGGTTGGAAGAACAGCGCCGGAGGACTTTATTCTAAAAGGTGTTAAGGTCCAGTCGAAGTTTATCAACGGTACCAATAATACACTCAAGCATGTGCTGGAGCATTTTGATAAATATGAAAATTTATCGATGGACTACTCGATTCCGAAGGAACAATACGAGATTATTCAGACTATCCGCTCCGGCAGTATGCCGGCAGGCTTAAACGAGAAATCTGTCCGGGCCATTCTTAAGAAGGTGGAGGAGCTTGAACAGCGTACCGGCCGGAGCTTCCAGAATGTAGTTAAGCCTTCTATCTCGGAATATAGTGAAGTCCAGCTGGGTAAAGCAGGCGAGACGGTCACCAAGGTTCAGGACCAGCTTGTGGATGAGAATCGGCGTATCCAAAAAGACATCCGTCAGGACGGGAAAGAAAAAGTGAAGCAGATTGAAGCGCAAAAGTCGCCTTCCATCAGGGAAGGAGTCAAAGCAGCGGGTACGGCTGCTGCTGTTTCCGCTTCCTTATCCGCAGTTACCGCCATTTACCGTAAGGTGAAGGAGGGGAAGAAGCTTCACGAGTTTGAACATGAGGATTGGCAGGAGATCGGGCTTGATGGAGCGAAGGCAGGCGTTACGGCCGGAACGATTTATGCACTGACCAATCTGACGTCACTCTCTGCTCCATTCGCCGGAGCAGTCGCGAGTGCCATGATGGGATTGTCTTCCTTGATGGCTGATCTAGAGCAGGAGCAAATCTCCATGGACGAATTTGTTACACAAGGTCAGGTACTCTGTATCGAAGCGGGCATTGCGGCAACAGGGGGAGCCATCGGCCAGATGCTGATTCCGGTTCCGGTGCTGGGTTCCATTGTCGGAACAGTAACAGCTAACCTGGTGTGGGGTTTCGCCAAGGGGAAGCTTGAGGCAAGGGAGCAGGAATTAAAGTGTATGCTTGATGCTTACACAGATTCCTTACTGGCAAAAGTCGATCAGGCATATCAAGAGATCATTACCCGGATTAACCAGACTTACAGCCGTTATCATTCACTTATTGATGCAGCCTTCGATGTGAAGGCGAATTCGGCAGTACTGGCCGCTGCTTCCGTGGATTTGGCAGTGGAGCTGGGTGTGGAGGAGTCCAGAATTTTGCGGACTGATGAAGATTTGTTTGAGTTTTTTATGGGATAACCGTTGTATACAGACAGCAAAGTGAACATATGTAATGGAGGCGGCACAATGTGTCGTCTCTTTTAACATTTGAAACATAAATAAGATGCATATTCTCCCATTCTCTGCAAACACCAACCATGGGGAATGGCTAATGAAACAGCAAACTGTCAAAAGAAAATAAAGTATTAGACTTCCAGTGTTTCATTAAGCTGACGGGCAGGATAGCATAATGATTTCGCGAATACTCTACATAATGGCTATTTCCAATGTTTTGATTAAAAGAGAACGTGGTGGTACGCTATAAAAAAACTCAATAGGAGCTGAATGATGAGCGAATTTAGTGCAAGTTATCATTTGCAGACAAGCGATCAGCAAAAAGTCGTTGAATTAATTAGAGCTTCAAACAATAAAGGATTTGTTTTCCCTGAGTCTAATGGTTGGGTGACTTTTATTGTTAAGGGACCGGCATTTGGTATCCGTAAATCGATTGTATCATTAAATCCAGGCTTATTAGTTCATTATTCATATATGGAAGATCACGGATGGGAACTATCCATTTTTGAGAAGGATGAAATCATATCTACATATAAATGCGATTGGACTGATGAACTAATTATTCAGAAAGATGAGCTCGATATGGTTCTACTTAGAGAATTAATTATGAAGCAGGGTAATTCAATTGAAGACGTGGAAAAAGCTTTTGATTTAGTGAAATATGTTGGTGAAGAGCCGCCAGCTTATTTTATCGCAAAGAAACTAGGATTAAGCTATTTTGAATGGTTGTCCGCTGATAACATCGGCGATGGCTCAAATTATGAAAACTTAGTAATTGTGGATTAGTCGAGAAAGAGAAGATTAAAGCCCATGAAGGTTCGCGAAGGTGGGAACGCTACTCAATTGGTATTTCCAAGTCATTGCGCTAACGGGAAATGCTAGTTCAACACGCACCAGCTGATTATTAAAACTTCTCCTTAGAAGCAAACTAGATTTAATCGCTTCTAATGGGAGGTTTTGTTATGCAATTAAGTGAGTTGTGGAGGTTATATGAAGCTGACAAGCGTATTCAAGAATTCAGTACGAGAACTTTAAAAGCACACGCCCTTCAGCACAAAATGTTGATGCAAGAGCTCGGTAATCTCGATATCACAGAGGTAATTAGATTATGTAGTACCAAACTCCAAAGATTTTCCCTTGGAAAGAGTTAATAAGGGGACTTTGTGTCAATCAAACAAACAACACAGACATGTAGGCCTATAACAAGGATCGAAGATCGTCTTATACATATGTACAAAATACGGGTTTTGTGAAGAAGTAGTATTGAAAAGTGAATCATACCAATCCTGGAGTTAATTTATGTACATTACTTGATTTAATCTTGGCATCCCGTCCTTACCCTGACTCCGCTGGGCTACCGCACGGCATCTTCTCAGGTGGCACGCTCCATGAAATTGCTCATGTGATAGCAGCAACCCGCCCGGCAGGCAAGCAGGCGGTTGACCTGGCTGTTAACGTCAAATTAACCCGTGTCACCATGCTGGTGCCGATCGCTGTGATTATCGGAGTCTGGGCCAACCGCAAAGAACGCCAATTGAATCCTGGTCTTCCTGCTGATGAGTACCGTCAACACCCTTCAGATCATCCCTGAAGCAATCACGGATAAGCTTGTATTAGCCGCTTATTTCCTCATTGCCATGGCGATGGCCGGACTCGGCTTGAATGTGGATATGGCTGCTTTTAGACGCCTGGGCCTGGGGGCATTTGGAGCCGGCTTGATCGGCTCTGTCCTGCTATCCGGGTTAGGCTTCCTGCTGGTGAAGATTTGGAGATTAGATTAATCATTAGCTCTCTTGAGCCCTCTTGCAATATACAAATATCAATAACAAACCGCCTAATACTGCACAGACATAGTACATCCAAGCATAGGATAACCAATCCGCAACCGGTCCCATTAGTACTCCGCCAAGCGATACGCCGAGATCCGCCATTGCAATAAACAAGCCGATCAACACGTTACGGTTAAGCTCCGGGAGTACAAATGTCAAGTAGCTTGTTAAGGTAGGGTACAGCAACGCCTGGGCTAATCCCATGAATAAGGCGCCGCAATAAAATACGGCAAATCCGCTGATCGAAGACAATCCAGTGCATAAGGACGCCACCGTGAGCGCCGTCATAATCCATGTTACAAATGCAGGGTGCCATTGCCCGTCTGAAGGGATTCTTTTGCGCAAAAAAAATCGTGCGGCGACAATCATGGCTGCCTGCAGCATTAAATACACGGCCGCACTGCCATGATCAATCTCAGCCGCATACAAAGGGATGAAGGTGGTTACTGCGCCAAATACAATCGATGCCGCCAGCATCAGCACACTGCAACGGAATAAATCCGGATTGGTCACAAGCTGGCCAAATGATCCCCACATACCGGATTTCTGAACAATGGGCCGGTGATCTGCTCCCGTCTTCATCGTTGCGCTGAATCCTACAACTCCTGTGAGTACTGCTATTCCAATCAGCACCGCTGTGAATGTGCTCATCTCCCCCGCTTCCCAGATGTTCACCGCGAGTAAAGGGCCTATCACACCGGGCATCGATGCACAAAGCGAATACATAGAAATGCCTTGTGAGCGGTCCTTCTCCGGCAAAGCATCAATGATCCCTAGCTGCAGAGACATTGAGAAAAAAGCTGTGCATACCCCCTGCAGCATCCGGGCGAGGAAAAAGCCACCTAATCCGGTAAAGGTATACAAAGATAAGGCTATTGCATTAACCACAAGAATGACACGGAGGACTTTAAAAGGTCCCCACTGATGAATGACCTGGCCCGCCCAGGGACGTAGGAACATAGTGGTAAACAAATATGCTCCCATCACGATACCAATGGCCGAATTGCTGGCTCCCAGGGATTCTCCTTTTAAGGGAATGATTACGTTCAGAATGGAGTTCGCACTGAAATACAAGAGTGTTAATGTATATAAACGAAGAAAGGGACAAGCCAAGGCTCCCTTCACCATATTCTCTCCTTCCGTTGTTCCCCGCCGGCACTAGATGCTTCACCCTGCCCGGCCAGTCTTAAAGCCATGTCCAGCATCGCTGCGGCGTATTCCGAGCGGACTTCGGTTAACTGCCGGGCTGACACAATCTCTTCAATCTGTCCGCTGCGGATAAACATCAAGCGGTCACACAAATAGACAGCTGCCTGGATATCGTGAGTGATGAAGATGTAGCTTATGCCATAGGATGCCTTCAATTCCTTCAGCAGCTCCAGCACCTGGAATTGGACGGAGGCGTCAAGCGAACTGACAGCTTCATCCAGCACAATGCACTTCGGTTCTGTGGAAATGGCTCTGGCAATACACACCCTCTGCGCTTCTCCCCCGGATAATTCATGCGGATACTTGCTGCGGTAAGAGGAATCCAGTCCAACCTGGCGCAGCAGGAAGTCTATTCTCAGCCCGATGTCCCCATCCTTCCAGCCGTACAGCTTAAGCGGCTCGGCCAGTGCTTTCTCTACCGTATAGTAGGGATGAATGGAAGAAGTATAGTCCTGAAATACTGCACTGATTCTCCTTCGGCCTGCCCGCGCTGCGATATCTCTGTCATCAAAATGAAGGGTTCCCTTATCCGGCTTCTCGATGCCAAGCAGCAGACGGCCCAGGGTTGATTTGCCGCTGCCGCTCTCCCCGATAATGCCGAGCACCTCATCTTCCTCCACGACAAAGCTTATATTCTGTAATACCTTCTTGCCTCTGCGGGATAACCTTCCCGCACCCCCGTAGGATTTCTCCACCTGATCAACGGTCAACATGCTGAAGTCCTCCCATCCTGTTACTGAAATTCCGGTTCAGCCTCTGCTTCGCTTCCAGAAGATGTCTTGTATACTCATGCCTAGTTCCCGAGAAGATATCAGCCGTCGTTCCATGCTCCAGAATTTCGCCGTCTCTCATCACCACGATATCGTCAGCGATCCGCTGCACAAGACTCAGATCATGGGAGACAAAGATCATAGCGCAGCCTGTTTCCGCCCGCAGGGCTATCAATTGTTCCATCACTTCATACTGTGACAGTGTGTCCAGCGCCGAGGTAGGCTCATCGGCAATAATCAGTGTGGGCTCCAGAACAATCGCCAGCGCAATCATCATCCGCTGCAGCATCCCTCCAGATAGCTGATGCGGGTATTTGTTCATTAGCGCAACCGGATCTTGCAGCCTGACGCTCCCCATGGCCTTGGCCATTCTGGACGTGATCTGACTCCGGCTCCAGCCATAATGCTGCCAGAGCGTATCTCTGAAATGGCTTCCGACCGGGCTTGAAGGATCGAACGCCCGCATGCCGTTCTGCATAATCAGGCACAGGTGCCTTCCCCTGTGCCTGCGCATATCCGCCTCAGACAGCTCTGCGAGATCAACCCCATTCAGCCGTATATTCCCTGACTGCCTCATCTTGAAGGTATTCAATCTCATAATCGCCCGGCAGGTGACAGACTTGCCGCTGCCGCTCTCTCCGACAATAGCCAGACAGCGCCCTTGACTTACCTGAAAGGAGCTGTTATAGACAACTACCTTGCCCGTCGTATGGTCCCATATCCGCAAATTCGAAACATCCAGTATGTTCGCTATTGTTATGCCACCTCTTCTCCTTTTGGTTTGGCCGGGAACAGCCCCTGGCCACGTAGTGGTTTGCGGGTGTTCTTTTGCAGCTTAGGGTCGAGTGCCGCTTGCAGGGCATCGGAGCAGAAATTAACTGCCGAAACTACGATTACGATCGCCAGTCCCGGGGCCAGCATCAGCTCCGGCCGGGAGAACATCACCCCTCTTGCTTCATTCAGCATCATCCCCCACTCTGCGTGCGGAGCCTGAATGCCCAGACCGAGAAAGGATAACCCGGAAATCTGCAGGATCATGGTTCCAAAAGCGCTGCTGGAGATCACTGCGATATCCGGCAGCGCTACAGGCAGGATGTGCTTCCAAATAATCACAGCGTTGCCCACCCCTATCGCCTTAGCAAATCTGACATAATCAGCTTCTGCAAACTGCATTACGGAGGTACGGATAACGCGGGCAAACCAGGCCCATTTCATGATCACGAAGGCAATCAGAATATTCTGGATTCCCGGTCCCAATATACCGACTACAGCCAGTGACATGACGTATCCGGGAAAGGAGAGCATGATGTCGCAGACTCTCATGATCATCTGATCCGTCTTCCCCCGGAAGTAACCAGCCAGAATTCCGAGAATCCCCCCGAAGGACAGCGAGACCAGAAGCGCAGCCAAAACCCAGAGTACGCTGGGACGAATGCCATAGATTAATCGGGACAGGACACAGCGTCCGAGATGATCATTGCCCAGCAGGTACTGCCAGGACGGGGACGCGTAGCGCAGCTCCATATGGACCTGCTCCGGGCTGTGAGGAGCAAACCAAGGCGCGCAAATGCCGAGGAATGCAACCATAGCAATGACCGTCAGTGATATGGCGGTCAGCTTGTCGCTCCACATTTTGCGATGGATAGTCATTTAGAACTCCTTCCTCAGCCTGGGATTCAGCGCTGCATTAATGAGATCTGACAAGGTGTTGAACACCACGAAAGACGCCGCGAGCACCAGAACATAGGCCTGAATAACCGGGAAATCCCGCCCCAGTATGGAGTTCACCGTTAAGGCCCCAAGTCCCGGCCAGGCAAAGATACTCTCCACTACAACAGTGCTGCCCAGAATAACAGGAACCGCCATGCAGAACACCGATACCGCAACCTGCATGGAGTTCTTAAGCATGCGCAGTGTAATCTTCCGCTCAGGTAAGCCGCAGGCTCTTGCATATAGCGTATAATCCTCATATAGCTGGCTAAGCATGGAGCTGCGGATGATACGGAAGTAGATTCCCGCATAACTGACGGTCAGCACCGTTACGGGCAGGATATAGCCGGCAGATGAATCCATCCCGCTGGTCGGAAGCCAGTCCAGCTTGACGGAGAAATACCAGATCATCATGGCTGCGAGCCAGGCGGACGGCATAGATGTCAGGAAGAAGGAGACACCGCGGACCGAGCGGTCCAGCAGCCGGCCTTCTTTCAGCGCACAGAGAATTCCCAGACCAACAGATAATGCCAGGATAGCAATAACGGATACCATCGTCAGCTTCAGCGTATTAAGCAGAGCCGGGCCGAGCAAAGACCACACCGGAGTCCCTGTGATATAGGAATCACCGAAATCCAACCGCAGGCAGGAAGCCAGCCAATCCGCATAACGGATTAGAAACGGCCGGTCCATACCCAGTGCTGCTTCAGTTTCTGCAATTAACGCCTGAGTGATCTGCGGTACCCCCTGAGCGCGCAGAACGACCTCAGCCGGATTTAGCGGTGACAAATGGTTCAGCGCAAAGGTCAGGAACGAAATGATGATCAGCAGCGGCGCGGCCAGCAGTGTCCTTTTGATAATATATCCATTCATACAGACCTTCCTTTCCGCCCCCGGCTTATTTGAAGCTCATACGCTCGAAGGGAAGCTCAAATTGCGTCTGCTTGAAGCCGATGCCCTGAAGATTGCCGGGAGCAACTACCGTAAGATTGCCGTTCGTTAACGGAATGAATATGGCCTCCTCATGAACCGTTGTCAAAATATCTGCATACAGAGCTTTGCGCTTCTCCTCATCTGTGGTTACCATGACTTCTTCGATTTCATCCTTGAGCTGTTCGGCCCGGCTGATGCCTTTGATGGCATGGTAATATGCCGTTTCTGAAGTGAATGCAGAGACTGTGCTTTGCGGGTCATAAGCAAGCCCCCAGGTCTGGTTGAACAGGAGGTCGTAGTCCCCCGCTGCTCTGCGGCTTGCAATGGAGGAGGAGTCCTCACCTAACAGCTCCAGCTTCATGCCTATGCCTTTGACGGTATTCTGGATTAGCTCGGCCTCTGTCTTCTGGGATAACGAAGCAGCATCATAAAATAGTGTCATGGTCAGAGGTTTACCTTCTTTCATGCGGGTCTCTTCGCCGGAGCGGGTCCAGCCGGCTTCTTCCAGGAGACGTTCTGCCTTCTGCAGATCATAGGCACGCGGCTTCAGTCCGATATCCGCATAGTTCACATTGGAAGAGAATAAGGTCCCGGCGGGAGTCTCCTTGCCGCTGAAAATTTGACTGGCGATGGTATCCCGGTCGATGGCATGCCAGACCGCTTCGCGGACGGCTTTATCCTGCACGGGACTATCTGCTTTTCCGCTGTTGGCCACGATCATTTTCGTATTCATCGGCTCACTTCTCACTACCTGATAGGCTCCAGATTCGGCCAACCGGTCCATAGCCTCCGTATCGATACTATCCGTCCCGCGGTCATCAGTGAACACAAAGTTGACTTCACCTTTTTGCAGGGCCAGGAAGGTCGTTTCCCCGGTCGGCAGCACCTTGACCGTGATTTTGGAGATGAAAGGTGTACCATTCCAATACTTGGCATTCGCTTCAAACACCGCAGATTGGTCTGTCAAATGTTCAGTAAGCCGGTAAGGGCCCGTTCCATGGTAGCCTTTCACTCCATCCTTGGTTTCTCCATTCTGGAAGTCCTTCGGGGACAGGAAGACATACGGTCTTGTCATCGAAAGCTCAAGCAATGCCGGGTAATATGGCTCTGACAAGATCAGCTTAAAGGTATGCTCGCCGGTCACCTTCGTCCCCTTGATTTTGGAAGATAAACGGATCCAGGTGTGCTTAGCGCTATTATGCTGCACCGCATCTATATTCTGCTTCACCGCTTCGGCATTAAATGCTTCCCCATCATGGAAAGTAACACCCTGTCTCAGATGGAACGTATAGACGGTTCCGTCCGGGGAGATCTCCCAGGATTCTGCGAGCAGTGGCTGAATGCCATCTGCTGTATTCTCAACCAGGGATTCGTAGACCATTCCTTGAGCCGGCATCGAGCCGGGATACAAATGCGGATTCATATCGTTGATATCCTTCACCGTGGCGTATACCAGTTCCTGGCCGGGCTTACCCGCTTCCGCCTGCCTGTTCTCTGCCGCGCCGCATCCGGCCAGCAGCATCACTAATGTCACTGCCGCCACAAATATAGTAGATTTCTTTCTCATCTGAACGCCTCCAAGTTGAATGATTAGATTAGTATAGTTTTTTTACATTGCTGCAGATCCGCTCAATATCGCCGGCAAAGGACCGGACATGAAACGCTTCGGAAACGGGCTGCCCCTTGAGCGCCTTGGCTGCACGCTTCAATTGTTGCTCATACCGATCAATGAATGTGTCAATCGTGGGACAACTTACCTTCATATGACCCGCGATTCCCTGAATGATCTTAATGCGGTAGTAATCCTCCTTGGGCATCCTCGGGATATCCCATACTCCCTCCCTGTTCCTGAATACAGATTGAATAGGAACTGCGGAGAAATCATAGTATCTGCCCTCAAGGTCCGGCTCCGAGAACGGGTCAATCAGGAGCGAGGCGTAACGGACATATACGAGATATTCCTGGTGAATGGGCTCCAGCGAGTCGAAGCACTCAATTATATGCTGCGGCAGGCTTTCCGCTCTGACGGGGTAATTGTCAACCGTCATGAACTTCAGCAGATTTACACTTTGCAGGTCGAGAGCCTCCAGCAACGCCGACAGCTCTCTCCAGCACTCCACCATTTCGTGAATTAACTGGGGAGTAATTGGCCCCTCCGGGAATAACTTGTACACATACTTCCGGCTGTGATCTTCGTCAAATATGGCCTTGAGCGAGAACGAATTCATGAAGAGCGGCGGATGCACGAATAAGGAGATGTTCCTGCTCTCCGCTTCCAGCGGAGAACCCATGGCAACCAGCATAATTCCCAGACTGTCGTAGAGCTGCTTCAGCGGGTGAAGATGATGGGACGCGGGCTGTGATGATCCGATGAAAACTTTTGTCTTAACCCCGGTAGTTATCGCATTGTTGGAGGGCATACCGTCAATCCAGCGTGTATCACCCAGATAAGTGGAACAGCTTATAATTTCGGCCTTAGAGCCCGTCTCCTGTATGTAATGGTGAACCAGACGGTTAGACCCCAGCGTCGGAGACACCAGAATGACGCATCTCACATGCGTGAGCAGTTGTGTATCCAGGCTGCGCAGTACCTCCAGATAAGCATCGGCGGTGACGGATACAATGAGGGTATCCCATGTCCCCGTTACTGCTCTATAGCCCTGAAATACCTCATCTGCACGGCATTCACCTGCCAATCTGCGATGTGAATCATTCTGTACGGTAGTGTACAACCGGTTCCCGTCTGCGTGAAGCGCAGCCATCATTAACTCCGACCTGCGGGAGATTCTCCCGGCAATGCCAAGATAGGATCCGAAATGATTCTTGAATAAGACCGCCAGCTGAACGGTCACCGGTCCGGTCCCGAGCAGTAATACACGTCTGAATTCGTCCACATAAAGCCTCCTCTCTTACAATTTTGGCTGAGCCTTGCAATATAGCGCGACATCAAAGACCTGATCAGAACATAGAATTTGTTCGGACAGCGTCCACTTGGTCTCATCCACTGCTTCCATCGGGTAATTAAACAGCGATTTCAGGTGATTCCCGTACCTCATAGCTACGACCACTTGCCCGCTGGTTAATGCGTACAGCCGGTCCAGCAGGCCGTACTTCCCTGCGACAGTGGAGCTGAATATGATATGTGTCGCTTGCTTCATCTCAGCCTTGAATTGAACAATATCCCCTGTTAAAAGACGTATTGGCGAACGGCTCCCTATTTTCCTCAACACTTCATTGCTCAGTTGCACGGCTTCTTCATCAATATCGATTCCCAGCACTTCAGCATTTGTCCTCCTGCCTATCAGCATGGGTGTCATCGGGAAGGCACCCGAGCCGACCATCACTACCTTGGAAGCAGTATTCACCTGAAAGCTGCCGAATTCACGCTCAATGCCGGATTCAATATTAGTGAAATATCCATTTCGCTCTTCCCCGCCGTTCAGGAAGTGCAGAGCACGGTACTTCTCCATAATGGCAACACACCGTGCCGATACTTCTCTTAATTCTGCTGTAAGCCGCATCACCTCTCTAGCATCTTGTTGTTCTATCTCTGTCCAGATTTCCTGGTGGTGAGGGTTCATAATGAATCTGGTGTATTCGTCTATGAGCTCTGTAAGCTCCTGACTTTCAGCGGCAGTACCATCATAGGCGTCAGCAATTCTCCGGAACCTAGCTGCAAATCCATAGAGTGTAGTTAGAAGCATCTCCAAACCTCTCCTTCTCCTCGGCAATGATTACAGATCGATATAGGCTGTACCTTCTGCCACGATGTTGACATGGCCTGAAATGCTTAAGCTGACCAGCTCCTCTTGCTCCAAGTGGGCCAATACTCCGATGATGCCTCCAGGCTGCTGAATGGCACCTTCGAAGGATGCCTTGTTCTTCCAAGCCATATAGGCACCAAGGGAAGCTGACCCTGATCCGCAGCCTCTCTCCCATACCATACTGTCCAGCGCAGGAATATAAATAAGCGGCAAAAGCTCGTTTGAACTTGGCTTGAACAGCAGAATCCCGATCAGCTGATTGTCGGAGGTAATTTCAAGCAGCTTGGCTAAGCTATGAGCTATTTTTTTGACCGGATTTGTAAACTGCCTGACCTCGACTACCACATGAAGGAAATCAGAGTACTGGATGAGACCCACCATATATTCATTGCCGCTATACCTGAAGATCTTGGTTTCCAGCTTCAGCGGGAGGGGCATCCTGGCCTGACACAGATAACTCTCTTCGGTTCTCGTCACCACGCAATCAATCAATTGATCTGTACCTGATGCCTCCAGTATGATAGATTGGCTGCCGGAGGGATGAAGGTCCTGCTGGTTCGCCATCAGTACCGCTAAGGCCATGCAGGCATTTCCGCAGAACTCGCCGCCGGCCATTTGGAGAGCAGCATCTGCATCCGGACGGGCTTTTTCCTGAATGAACCCGACCTGTTCAGCATATACGTTGTCGTAAGACATCATTCTTACCGCGATCGGAGCGTATTCGCCTTCATCATGGTTGCTCTTAACCAGGATCGTCATGTTTTGAGTAGGACTTACTTTAACAAATGAAATTTCCCTGCGCATCGCTCACACCCTTGCGGTTTTGAGTTATTAGTAATGATTACGATTATCAGTGTAAATTATAACCAACCCTCCCAGTCAGGTCAATATATATTTGATCAGACTCCGAGAAAAGCTAGAAGCAGCAAAAAGAGCCTGCCATCGGCAGACTCCTCTGTCAGAACGCCCCGAACTCATTCCCATTCAAAAGCTCCAGTATATAGCTGATAGTATATCCCCTTCTCTGAGATCAACTGCCGGTGATCCCCGCGTTCCTTGATCCGGCCCTTGTCCATCACCATGATGGCATCGGAATTCCTTACGGTGGACAGGCGGTGGGCGATGACGAACACGGTTCTGTGATCCATTAGATTATCCATCCCCTTCTGTACCAGGGCTTCCGTCCGGGTATCGATGGATGAGGTTGCTTCATCGAGAATCATCACCGGCGGATTGGCAATAGCTGACCTGGCAATCGCCAACAGCTGGCTTTGGCCTTGTGACAGTCCATTCCCGTTCCCGTCCAGCTGAGTCTGGTATCCGTCCGGCAAACGTTCAATGAAGCTTGCTGCATAAGACAGCTTGGCGGCCTGCATCACCTCCTCGTCAGTGGCGTCCAGCCGTCCATAACGGATATTATCAGCCACCGTACCGGAGAACAGATGCGTGTCTTGCAGAACAATACCGAGCGACCGGCGCAGGTCCGCTTTGCGGATACGCTGTATGTTGATACCGTCATAGATAATTTCGCCTTCTGTGATATCGTAGAAACGGTTCAGCAGGTTGGCTACGGTCGTTTTTCCGGCACCTGTAGCGCCTACAAAAGCAAGCTTTTGCCCAGGCTTCGCATATAAGGTAATCCCCTGCAGCACCTGCTTCTTCCCGTCATACGAGAAGCACACATCCTTGAACTCCACCTTCCCGGCAAGCCTTACGGTAGAGCCGTTCTCCAGCCGCCATGCCCACCCAGAGCCCTGCGGGTCTTGCTCCAGGGTTACGCGTCCCTCGTCTTCTTCCGGCCGCTCATCCATCAGATTGAAGATCCGCTGTGCGCCCGCAAGCGCCACCACGAACATATTGATCTGGGAGGAAATTTCAGCAATCGGCATCGTGAAGTTACGGGACAGGCTCAGGAACGCCGCAATACTTCCCAGCGTCAAGCCTTCATTCCAGCCGGAGATCGACATGGCCCCGCCCGCTATTGCCACCAGCACATAGATTAGGGTAGCCAGATTGGCATTCACCGGCATCAGAATATTGGAATATTTGTTGGCTGTCGTGGAGTTCTCGAATAGTTCATGGTTCAAGTGCGCGAACTGTTCGATGGAATGTTGCTCACGGCCGAATACCTGCACGACCTTTTGCCCGTGAATCATCTCTTCAATATATCCGTCCAGTGCGCCAATAGATTCCTGCTGCCGGAAAAAGTGGTGTGTCGCCTTCCCCCCAACCTTCTTGGTAATCCATAGCATCACCAATGCGCCTAATACCACTACAATCGTCAGCGGGACATCCAGATACAGCATCGTACCCAGCACCACTATGACCGTCACCACCGTGGACAGCAATTGCGGCAATCCGTCTGTGAGCATCATATTCAGTGTATCTACGTCATTGGTGTAGTGACTCATGATGTCACCGTGCTCCTTGCGGTCGAAGTACTTAACCGGCAGCTTCTGCATATGAGCGAACAGATGGTCACGGATTCTTTTCATAATGAGCTGTGAGACCGTAATCATCAGCCGCTTGGAGATAAATGTGCTGAGGACACCGGTGGCATAAATGACAGCTAGAATGGCTAGTGCCTGGAACAAGGCGTCGAATACCGGATGCTGATCGCCCAGCAACGGCGTGATGAAGTCATCGATGAGCAGTCTCAGGAACGTAGCGGAAGCCACAGATACCGCAGAACTTACCAGCACCAGCAGAAGGGCCAGTGAGGTTCTGAACTTGAAGAGCTTGAAGTAGGCCAGGAGCCGCATAATCGTTCTGCCATAATTAATGTTGTTCATGCTGTTCTTCCTCTCCCTTCGTCTGTGTGTTGTAAGCTTCCTGATAAATCGTACTCCGGCTCAAAAGCTCCTGATGCGTCCCGATATCCGCCAGCTCCCCGTCATCCAGCACAATAATCTGATCTGCATCTTCCACAGACGCGATCCGCTGGGCAATAATGATCTTGGTCGTATCCGGAATACTCTCCTTGAATACGGTCCGGATTAGTGCATCTGTACGTGTATCCACTGCACTGGTCGAATCATCCAGAATCAGGATTTTGGGGTTCTTCAGTAGAGCTCTGGCAATACATAACCGCTGCTTCTGCCCGCCGGAAACATTCGTCCCCCCTTGATCCAGCCGGGTATCATATCCGTCAGGGAAGGATGTGATAAACTCATGGGCATGTGCAGCCTTGCAGGCGTTAATCAGTTCTTCGTCGGTAGCCGCTTCGTTCCCCCAGCGCAGATTGTCCTTGATGGAGCCGCCGAACAGTACATTTTTCTGCAGCACCATAGCAACCTGACTCCGCAGCACATGCAGATCATAGTCCTTCACATTCGTTCCGCTAACGAGCACTTCACCTTCGTTAACATCATAGAGACGTGGAATGAGCTGCACCAATGTGGACTTGGCACTACCCGACCCGCCGATCATGCCAATCGTCTGTCCCGAGTGAATATGCAGGTTGATCCCGGATAATGCATCCTTCTTGGCCTTACTGGAGTAACGGAAGGACACGTTGCGGAACTCCACCTCGCCTGTATGCAGTTCAGTTACCGGGGAACCCGGACTTGTGATGTCCGGCTCTTCATCTAGCAGGTCATCGATACGTCCGGCGGATGCGCGGGCAATCGCCACCATCACGATCACGATTCCCAGCGTCATCAGGCTCATCAGAATTTGCATGGAATAGGCGAACACACTGGTCAGTTCTCCGGTTGTCATATTGCCGCCCACCACAAGCTTGGCTCCTACCCAGGAGATAATCAGCATCACAGCATATAGAATCACTTGCATAAGCGGCAGCTCAAAGGCCAAGATGCGTTCAGCTTTGGCCATCTGTGCGAAGATCCTCAGCGACACTTCATGGAACTTGGAGATCTCATGCTCCTCCCGCACATAAGACTTGACCACCCGGATGCCGCGGACATTCTCCTGAACGACCTTATTGAGCGAATCATAGCTGTCGAAGGCCCGTTCAAAGACCGGGAAGGCAAATTTCAGAATCAGCATCATCCCTGCCGCAAGCACCGGAACAACGACGACGAACCAGGTAGCGATAGTTGGACTGACCCGGTAGGTCATAATCGTGGCAAATATAATCATTACCGGGCTGCGGAATGCAATCCGAATAATCATCAGAAATGCATTCTGCACATGTGTGATATCTGTAGTCAGCCGGGTAACGATCCCTGAGGTCGAGAATTTATCCATATTGGAAAAAGACAGCCGCTGCACATGACGGAACAGGTCTTCACGCAAGTTCCGACCGAAGCCGGACATCGCGGTGGCTGAGTGTTTACCGGCAAGTGCGCCGAATACAAGGGATACCAGCGCGAACAGGATGAGAATCAGGCCATACTTCACAATCTGGTTCATCTGTCCCCCGGTAATTCCCTGGTCAATTAATTCAGCCATGAGCAAGGGAATCAGCACCTCCATGGCAACCTCTCCAAGCAAAAATAAGGGAGTCAGCCATGTATCCTTCTTATACTCCCGCACACTTTGCAGTAACTTCCTGATCATAAGCATTCTCCTTCTTTGTTGTGAACAAGTTGATTAACCGTAAGAATAGAGGTTATTATAAACTGTATAGTGACTATACAGTCAACCCGTTATTTAGAAGGAGATCAAGATGCCTAAGCTTAAGAATGATTTGATGTCGATTAGCGCTTTTTCCAAGCTGTCCCGTGTTCCGCGCAAAACGCTCATTTTCTATGATCAGATCGGCTTATTCAAGCCCGCCTTCGTAGCCGCCAACGGCTACCGGTATTACACCCGCAGCCAGTTCGATACGATTGGCGTAATTTATATTTTCAAGGAGCTGGGTATGTCGCTGGAGGACATCCGGGAGTATCTGGAACGTCGTTCTCCCGTCAGCACCCTTGCGCTTCTGCGGAAGCAGGAGGAGGTCGTGCAGCTGCAGATTGCGAAGCTCACCCTGGCCCGGCAGATGATCACTCAACGTGCGGATAATATAGAGCACTCTCTGAATGTGGACACCAGCCGTAGGGTTGTGATCCACCAGGAACGGAAGCCGCTCCTGCGGAGCTACCGGGTTCACGAATCTAGGCGGGAATTAAACGAGGAACTGTGGGATGATTTCCAGGAACGTCTGCAGAAGGAGAATGCACCGGCCGGATATCCGGCCGGTGCCATTATCGGTAAGGAGGACCTGCTTAGGCGGGACGGGGATATGATCTCCTATATGTTCAGCTTCCTCACTACACAGCATCACGAACAAGAATATATGCCGGAAGGCTACTATCTGGTGTCTTATACCAGGGCTGATTATGAGGATACCGAGAGGATTTATCCGCAGATTTTTGAGTACATGGAGAAGCATCATTATGTCGTTAAGGGAGATGCTTACGAGGAATTCCTGCAAGATGAAGTTGTGATGAAGCATCCTGAAGACTATCTGGTGCGGGTGATGGTGCATATCGAGGAGCCTGCCAAGTCGTGAACATATATACACTGTACTTGTATATAGTAAAAACGGCGACCCGCCCCGGTAGATCCAGGGCAACGTCGCCGTTTGTTTATAGTATAAGGATTAGTGATCGAATTAATTGCCAGTCATCTTCTGATAAGTGCTCTCAGAAATGGTTCTTCTGGCGGTAACATAGCGTTCTTTATAGTAACCTGATGACAGGCTGGTGATCGTAACGCCCTTATTGCTTGAGGAATGTGCAAATTTGTTGTCGCCCACATAAATGCCTGCATGCGAGATGCCGTTGCCCCCGGTTTCGAAAAAGACAAGATCTCCCGGACGTAAATCGGACTTGGCTACATATTCGCCTGCACTTGCCTGCGACTTGGATGTTCTCGGAAGATCTAAGTTGAACTTGCCAAATATGTATATGATAAATCCGGAACAGTCAAACCCTTCAGATGCCTTGGTTCCTCCCCATTTATATGGAGTTCCCATCACATCATTAACCTCTTGATCAAGTCTGGAGCTGTCATCCGCAGATGCTCTTTCAGATCCAAACGATAGCAATAGCACAATACTCAGTAGCCATACGATTCCTTTCTTCAAAAAGAACTCAGTCTCCTTTCTTGCCGGCTAATGCTGCCTGACAAATATTAATTTTTTGTAACTATTATGAATGATAGTTTAATATTCTCCTTTCGTCAACCCCTTCTATGATTTTTTGAAAGAGTTTACATCCCACGGCCCAGGTTAATCTCCCTAATCCGTACAAGCGGCACCTTTGGCTCGCGATCCGCAGTCATTAACCCGTTGACCTCATCCTGAACGTCGGTAACCTGGGTATAACAGTACCCGGAGATGAATGGAATGGCCTGAATCGCCCGGGTCAAGCTGCCGAACCGCTCCAGAAAAGCTTCCTCGCTATCCACCTGATGGCCATAGCCCCAGCCGTGTTCGCTTTTGAAGGCAATGCCTCCATACTCGCTGATGATGATAGGCTGCCCCTTATACTTGTAACCTTCTGCAAAAGCAAACTTCCACTCGTTATACGTACCGCTGCTGCCCGTGATAGAATCTTTATCTTTGTAAGTTTCATATAGCGCTTCGCCCCGCTCGACATAATCATGCAGGGTCAGAATGTCAGATACCGTATGCTCCCAGCCGTCATTCGTAATCACCGGACGGTAAGGATCGATAGATTTGGTCAAATAATAGATACCCTCCGTGAATGTCTGCTGCCGGACGTCATGAAGGATATTCTGCACTCCCCACGATTCGTTAAAAGGCACCCAGGTGATGATGCACGGATGATTATACTGCTGCCGCACGACCTCCAGCCATTCGCCAGTGAACCGCTCCAGCGCCTCGTCGTTATATTCATAAGCGGCAGCCATCTCCGACCAGACCAATACCCCTTTGACGTCACACCAGTACAGGAACCGGGCGTCCTCCACCTTCATATGCTTGCGCAGCCCATTGTAGCCCATCTCCAGAATCGCTTCAATATCTTGAATCAGCGCTTCTTCTGACGGCGGGGTCAGATGACTATCGGTCCAGTAGCCCTGGTCCAGGATCAGTCTTTGATACAGCGGGAGGTTGTTCAGCAGGATCTGGCCGCCCTTGATCGAGATATTGCGCATACCGAAATACGAGCCGACCCGGTCTATCTCCTGTTCACCCGCATACAGCACGAACTCGATGTCAAAAAGATTCGGGTTCCCCGGAGACCACAGGTTCTGCAGCCAAGGCCCGTTAATGCCGCCCATCATGCTGACCTCCACGGTCATCGAAGCTCTATCTACCGGCAGGCTAAGCTTATTCACTCTTTCCCCTTGAAACGTAATTTCCGTCTCCAGCCGGAGATCCTGTGCTTCATTCAAGCCTTGCAGGCTGTAGTCCAAGCGGAGCATTTGGCGGTTAATGTCGGGCGTCATTTTCACAGAATCCAGCCGGGTAGCGTGGACATGCTCCAGCCAGACGCTTTTCCAGATGCCGGTGGTCTGCACATAGAATGAGTCGTGGTTCCGGCCCGCCCAGCGCTGCTTGCCCCGGGGCTGGAGACAGCTGTCGCTGTCGGCCACCATCAGCACAATCTCGTTCACGCCATCCTGCCTGAGCTGATCGGTAATATCGAAGGAGAACCGCGCATACGCCCCCTCATGCTCTCCGGCATAGCCGCCGTTTACCCAGCAGACCGCCTTATAATCCACGCCTTCAAAATGCAGCACCGTCCGCTTCCCTTCTAACGGGGACAGGACGAGTTGCTTGCGGTACCAGATCCGTGGGTGGCAGGTCTCCTCACCGATGCCGCTGGCCGCTGTCTCGTAGGTGAATGGAACGTTAATGGTATGTGTGGCCGGAAAATGATCCATCCAGCGCGCCGCAATGCCTGCGTGATCATCATCGAAGCTAAAGTCCCATTCTCCGTTCAGATCCAGCCACTGGCTGCGGACAAATTGGGGTCTCGGGTAGTTCGGGGTATAGAATTTCGTAGCTGCTTTCGTCGTTGTTCCAGTCATATTAGAATTAACCCTCTTTCTCATTACTGAAGTATTCTCCATATTCACTATCACAGAGTACTCCCTTGTCCCGGGAAAGAAAATGAATTATTCTATTGATTGACTGATCTATCCTCCAAAAAGGTGGAATTGTGTATGATCACCCTAAAGCGGTGCGGTTCGAATGTTATTCATCCAGAGGGCATGACGATTGACCGCCCGGAAGGCTCCGGCGATTACGTCTTTGTATTCTTTCGGAGCAAGATGGAGCTGAGGCTTCAGACGCGGAGCGTCTACGCTGAACCGAATACTTACATCATCTATAACAGAAACAGCCACTACTTCTACAGAGACGCAGAGCTGCCGCTGGTGCATGACTGGTTTCACTTCGAGCTGGAGGGGGCGAATGCTTGGTTTGAACGCTTGAAGCTGCCGCTGGACACCTTAATGAAGGCCCATGACCCGCTCTATATCACTAGAAAAGTGAATGAGCTGCACTGGGAGAATCTGCAGAACGGCAGCTTCCGCCAGGAGATTATCGACTCCATTATTCGTTGCCTGTTCATGAAGCTTAGCGATATGCGGCATTATGTGGAGTCTAGCCAGCCGGTCAGCAAATACTATGATTCCTTCCTGAACCTGAGAAATGAAGTGCTCAGTTCCCCCTCCACCTGGTACTCTGTCGAACAGCTTGCGGAGCGGATGAACATGAGCCCGTCCTATTTTCAGCAGATCTATAAGCAAATCTTCGGCATTCCGGCCGTCAGCGACATCATCCTTAACCGCGTGGGCCATGCGTCCTATTTACTGAAGAGCACCACCTATACCGTCAGCCAGATCTCTGCTCATTGCGGTTATGAGAACGATGTCCATTTCATGCGGCAGTTCAAGAAGTTCACCGGCCAAACCCCGAGTGAATATCGAGGGCAGGGCTGATGGCGAAGGAAGAGTGGCTCGGGGTTATTGGCTTAGATGAGCGGGATTAATGATTCCGTAATACACCAAATCCTCGTAGGAATTATTCTTATGTACTTGATCTTTCAGAGTGCCTTCATAGGTCATTCCGCATTTTTGCATAATTCTGCCTGAGGCCGGGTTGGAGGCGAAATGCCGTGCATAGACCTTGTGACACTTCTTCTCTGCAAAAGCAAATTCAATAACCGCCCTGGCAGCCTCGGTTCCGTAACCGTGCCCCCAATGGGCTTCGCCAATCCAATACCCGATTTCACCGTTATGATGGGACGGATGATTAGATAACCCAACCGCTCCATATAACCGGCCGTCTGCCTTGTCAGTGATTGCGAAGTCATACATCTTGTCCAGGTCAAAGTTCTGTTCATGATTCGCGATCCAGTCCACCGCACACTCTATTGGATACGGGTACGGAAGGGTCAAAGTACTCTTGTATATATTGTAATTGTTACAATGATAGCTGACATCTGTAGCATCCGTTGGCTTGAATAAACGCAGCAGTAACCGTTCTGTCTCAATCGCCCGCTCGGCCCGGTGATATATCATTTAGACCCTCTCCCTATCATTTCATTTGGAGTTGTTATTTTAGGTTGAACTTGAAAATAGACTGAAGGGGAAAAGTGGCGGAGGAGAATTTTGGAACTGTAGGAGCGTAGCGTCCGCCTGAAAGCTTTCCGCAGGAAAGCTCGCATCGTAAGCATAGGCTGTATTTGGATTTCTACCGCGAGGAGCGGTTATAATCAGGAAATCCAAATTGGACAGCGGCCGGAGGGCCAAACATTCTCTGGATTCACGGCAGTCCTATAGCAGAAAAAAACATGAGTTCAAACTATTCGGTTAAAAAATCCACATGAATACAACAATAATCAAAGCAATAACACCTACGGCAATTAACAGATCAGAGATCTGCCGCCATAATCCCTGAGGCCCTTCGTTATGAAGCTTTTGTTCATTAACGTCATGATTGGCTTTGTGCCCGCCGGGATCAGTCGAATTCGCATGAGGTCCCGGATTGAAGAAATCAGACATAAAATCGCCTCCCTTTCCTTTAATTATACACCATTTAATCTCATTTATGGTAAACAGAAAGACTTTGGCATAGCTAACATTTGAATTTCATTTGAAAATATCCTATTTTTAAAAGATAGTGTTTGATATTCAGCATGTAACAGAAGAGGTGGGCGCAGCGTGGCGGAAATACATGAAATGATGTCAGCGGGAACCCGGGCTTTGATCGAGGATAACTTCCTCCAGCTCATGGAGCAGGAAGGATTTCACAAGGTGAGCGTACGCCAGCTGGCGCTTAGAACACATATTAACAGGGGAACGTTCTATCTGCATTTTACAGATAAATACGATCTGCTGGAGCAGCTGCAGCGGGAAATACTGACAGGTCTGGAGCAGGTGATGGTTGTCAAAATCGTACGCGAAGAGATGTCGGAGCATTATCTGAAGGGCATACCCTATCCGCCTCTGGTGCATATTCTTGAGTATCTGCAGCAGCACGGCGAGCGGCTCCGGTTATTTCTCGGGGCTAAAGGGGACGCGGTATTTCCGGGGCAATTCAAGGAGGTTGTCAAACGCAGCTTCTACCGGAAGCTGGAGATGAATGGCGTATTTGCCGAACACCCGGCGGTTCCTCCAGAGTATCTCGCTGCGCATTCGGCGTCTATTTTCCTCGGAATTACGGAAGAATGGCTGCACAGCGGGATGCCTTATACTCCGGAGGAGCTGGCGGTGATCTATAATGAGGTCTTATTCATGCAGTCGACTCTGATCGCGAAGGCTTAAATTGTAATCAGTACCTTACCACGGAGCTTACCGGCCTCGCTCATGGCATGGGAGGCAGCCAGCTCGGCCAGCGGCAGACGCTCAGTAATCCAGAGCTTCAGCTTGCCCGCATCCACCAGCTCTGCAACCCGCGTCAGCAGCGTACGATCCTCTTGTGCAAACAGCCGGTGTGCCTTAACTCCAAGCTGCGCTGCCAGCGCTTCGTCCGCAGGATTCACTGCCGAGATCAGCGCTCCTCCCTCTTTTAGCAGCGGCAGCCATGTGTTGAGTACCTCAGTGCTCTCAGGGGACAGATTGAGGATCAGATCCACCTTGTCCTTCAGCTTGTCCGTGACGCTCTCCTTGGTGTAATCAATAATCTCGTCAATCCCCAGCTCCTGAAGCATCGGCATACTGGCCGCTGAGGAAGTCCCTATAACATACGCTCCATGCTGCTTGGCGAATTGCACCGCATAGATGCCTACCCCGCCAGCGGCTCCGGCAATCAGCACACGCCCACCCTGCGGCAGGTTACCATGATCAAATAACCCCTGCCATGCGGTTAAGACACCAATCGGCAGCGCAGCTGCATCGGATAGCTCCAGGGAGACTGGCGCCAGCGCAGCATACCGCGCTTTGGTGACCACATACTCTGCGGCAGCGCCGTCCCGGGACATATCGAGCGCAGCATAGACTCTGTCGCCCGGCTGAAAGTCCGTAACCTCTGCTCCGGCTGCCTCCACCGTACCCGACACCTCAAAGTTAGGAATGTAAGGAAATTCATGCGGGAAAATAGCTTGCAGGTATCCCTTGCGGATTTTGACATCTGCCTGATTGAATGCGGTCCCTGCCACCTTAATCAGAATCTCGTCCGCTGCGGGAACGGGAATAGGCGCATCCTCATACCTTAACTCTTCTAGCCCTCCAAATTGATGTATCCGAATCGCCTTCATATGTGTAGCTTCGTTCACTGCGATCACTCCTCCAGATGAATTGGGAATCCGCGTACCGTTGAAGCAAGATGTGTACTGTTCCTGTAACTCATTGTAGGGTCCCGCCCAAGCGGATACAATCAACAATCAGGCCTGAAGTGTTCATTCTTTCTTCTTACGGGTAGTAGATAATTAGGGAAGGAGTTGTGCCTATGGAATATATGGATACGATCGATCTCATCGCCATTCTGGCTCTGGTGCTGGCGCTATTGCTTATGCTGAGTGTGTTCAGTCTGAAGAGACGTGTGAATGAGCTAGAGTCCCGGCTCAATCAAAGAGATCCTTACGGAGGAATGCCCGCTGACCCCTCCTTCAGCCGAACCAGCCATATTCCTGCGCCGATGTTCGTGCAGAACCCGGAGCTGGCACCGGACCTCGAGCGGAGAATCCGCCTGCTGATAGCCGAGGGCAAGAAGATCCAGGCAATCAAGGTCGTGCGCGAAGCGCGGAATCTGGGCCTCAAGGAAGCCAAGGACTTCGTAGAGAACCTGGAACGGAGCGGGAACTTCCGCTGAGTGAACCATGTGTGAATGATAAAGAATGACCTCAGACTGCCACTGGATGGTGGAAGCTGAGGTCATTCTTGGCATGAAGCTCATACCGGCAATGAAGCTAAATATCCTTGTGCATATAAATTCGCGACGAAATCAGATAGGAGGCATAAATAATGATCAGGTATGCCAGCACGCCGATGACTAAGAGCAGCATATTTTCTATTTTACCGTTCTGAACCCATTGAGCGAGAGCCGGAAATTCCTTGTTCAAGCTTCCAAATGTAGTGAAACTCAGCATAATGACCATCATAAAAACTACATTGACGAACTGCATTCCTTTTTGCCCTAACCAGTAATACAGCGGGAGATAGAAAGAGGCTAACAGCGGGATAACTGCCGTAATCAGTCCCAGCTCCCTCCAGCGCAGCGGATCGTCCAGCTTGCCCAGCGTCACAGCAATCCAGTACATGATTAAGGTACAAATGAGACTGAATAGCGAGAGTGGAATGATCGTCATATATTTGGCCTGAATCAGCTGTTGTCTTGGCACGGGTAGCGTGGCCAGAAACTTCTGGTTGTTATGCTGCATATCAATGGTACAGGCGTTAATCAGCAACAATAGTGCCGGCAACAACGAGAATACCGTATAGGCTTGTGCATTGGAATATAACATAAGCACAAAATAGGGAATCAGCAGCAAAGCGAACTTCCGGGTAAGTATGAAGTCTTTGCGGATTAACGCAATGGAATTATGCATGGGCTTCGTCCCCTTTTACCGTATAGTACATAATCTCTTCCAGCGTAGGTGTCTCGCAGATTGCGGTGTCCCTGAAATAACGTTCACCCTCCGCGCGGTTGCTGATCAGGCCCTCGAATCCCAGCCCGTTCTCCCGCAACCCCACGAACCACTGGCGTACATCCCGGTCCAGCAGTTCTTTCCCGCCTTTGACCAGCAAATAGCGCTCGCTCAGACTCTCCTTCATTTCATTGAAGATGATCCGTCCCTCGTTAATAAATACAATATAGTCGGCAATCCGGTCCAGATCTGTGGTGTTATGAGTCGAGAACAGAATCGACTTCTTCTCATCCTGAATATGCTCACTGAGCAGCTCCAGCATCTCCCGGCGGAAGATCGGATCAAGCCCCGAAGTAGGCTCATCCATAATCAGCAGATCAGCCCCATGGGACAAGGCTACGGCGAGCGAGAATTTGATCTTCATCCCCTTCGACAGATCCTTGATTCTCTTACCCGGCGACAGCTTGAACTGCTCCTGAAATCTCAGATATGTATCGTTGTCCCAGCCTGGATAGAACGGAGCAATAATATTCTTCATCTGCTTCACGGTCACATTCTCATAATAAAAGCTCTCATCCGAGACGTAGCCGATCCGCCCCCGAATCGCTGCCTGCTCATGATGGTTGTTCTGGCCGAAGACCCGGATGTCCCCTTGGTCCTGCGAGATCAAGCCCATTATCATCTTGATCATTGAGGTCTTACCTGCGCCATTCGGGCCGATCAGCCCGGTAATGTAACCCTCCTTGATGGGTAGCGAAATATCCTTAAGCTCAAAACGGTCGTAGCTCTTCGTTACATGGTTCAGCTCAATTACAGTACTCATTCCTGTTCCTCCTCATAGAGCAGCTTCAGCATCTCCGCGAGTTCAGCGTATTCCATGCCCAGCTGTCTGCTCTCGTCAATAATCTCCTTCAGCTTGCCCTCCACCATCCGCAGCCGCTGTTCCCGGATATATTCCTGATCGGCCCCGGAGACAAAAGATCCCTTGCCGACAATCGAGTTGATCAGCCCCTCCCGCTCCAGCTCCTCATAAGCCCGCTTTGTGGTAATGACGCTAATCTGCAGCTCTTTTGCCAGTAAGCGGATCGATGGCAGCGGCGTACCCGAGAGTAGCTCGCCTTGGAGAATCATCTGGCGGACCTGCCCCACAATCTGGGCGTAGATCGGTTCGCCAGATGTACTTGATATCACAATATTCATGCAGCAGCATCAGCTTCCTTTGTGTTTGTTGTAACTAGTGTATATATGTAATATATACACTATATTCAGTTGTGTCAATCCCTTGTGTCATCCCCTTAATTAGCCGATCATCCCCTGAGACCGCAGAAAGTGGTAGACGATCTCACTCTGCAGCCTTACTCTTAAGGCATAGTCCAGGCTCCAGCAGGTCTCTACGGTCACCGCCCGGGCACCGAGCAGGCGCTGAAAGGCCATCCGGGAAGTTCCTGCACGCTCCCTATGCCGAATGTTGAAGCGGTAAGCTCTATTCGTGATCGTCTGATTCATCCGCTTCACAATTTGCTTCGCCAGTCCATGCGCCCGGCTGACCGGGCTGATGATCAGGGTCTGGCCGACCCGCTTCGAATTCAGCTCGGACAGCCCGTTCGCCTCATGCAGATCCAGCACCCACGAAGGGCGGTAGCGCAAGGCAAGCTGCCATACGGCTGCCGACAACGGATGACGGGCCGGGGCACCTTGTCCGCGCGGGAAGGTACGGTTCAGGTCAGGATTCCCGCGAATCCCCTTGCGCCGTGCGATTTGGTTCACCAGCGGGACGATAATCAGCTTCCCTGAGCGCAGCATCAGATCTCCCCGGCTGAGCCGGCTGGCGATGCCTTGCGCTGCACGGCTGCTCGCCGGCTCATTGCCGTGAACACCGGAGATGATCATGAATACAGGTCCGGGGACGCCGCTGCTAATGACATAATAAGGTGTGGCATAGGGCGTTCCTGCCGCCAGTGTATGCTTCTCTACAGACAATGCGGTTCACCTCGCTCTGGATAATGCGGATCATGTGGATGATGGTATACAAGATTCTGGACAGCACCAACGGTTACTCTGTAATGTATGCGGATTACCTGCGGGGGATTGGACGAATAGGACAGCAAAATAACCCCACAAAGTGGAGCTTTAGCGTAGGTGATGACTCAAAAACTTTGCGGGGACCCCAAAACATATAAACTCTATCTAAAAAAGCCGGACAAGTCCAATATGGACTCATCCGGCTTCTTCTCTGGATACACGATGGTACTAATAAAACACGACCTGGTTCTTCCCGGCAAACTTCGCCTCATAAAGAGCCTTCTCCGCCTTGGCAATGAAGTCAGACGGGCGGTCAGAGGGAACCGGTACCTTCAACAGGCCGCCTATACTTACAGTGACCACCCCTTCCTCTTCAAAGCGGTCGCGGGGAATCTGCAGATCGGAGACACCTTGACGGACGGACTCGGCTAATTGCTCCGCCTGGGAGGCGGACGCACCCGCCATCGTGAGGATGAAGTTCGCCCCGCTGAAGCGGGCCACGAAGGTGCCGTGCGTGATGCTGATGATATTCAGTACATCGGCTACCGACTGGATGCAAAGATCGCCGCCCTTCAGCCCGTGTACCGCATTATAGGAATGGAAATCATCGATATCAATCGACAGCAGCAGCAAGGGTTCCCGGGTATTCAGCGTATCCTCCCAGCGCTGATCCAGCTCATGCACAAGGGCCTGGCGGTTCGGCAGATCGGTTAGTGAATCGGTCGTCAGATAGCTTTGCATCTGATTGGCCGCATCCATATAGGCTTCACCCTTCGCCTCTGTACCGGTTCCAGTGTTAAGCACCGCCATAATGGATGGTCTGCCGCCATGAATGACCGAAGCCAGACTCAGGCTTACGTCCAGCGGTTGCCCGTCGCTGCTCACGAACTGTCCCTGATCAGATACGAACTGGGTCACATTCTGGCTCAGGTCTGTGAAGTGCTGCTCCAGGGCTGGCCGGTAAGACTCCTGCACATAGTTCAGGAACGGCTGCCCGATCAGGGATTTTCCTTTCTCTTCACCTATCAGCTCCACTGCACGGTTATTGCAGTAGGCGATCACATCATCGGTAATCATGAAGAAGGCTACCGGAGACAGATCCATCAGCTGCAGATACCGCTGCTCGTTGTGGCGCAGACTGCGGGCATTCTGCAGGGCCTGTTCTTCCGCCTGACGCAGCTGGTTCTCGGTCTGTCCGCGCAGAATAGATTTGAGCTGAGGCAGAATGTTAAGATGCTGCTCTCTCCACGGAAGTGAGGTGGACTGAACCACCTGCCGCCATTTCTCAAAGGACTTGCGGGGAGACAGGCGCTGTCCGTCATTCTCCTGAATGACGGCCTTAGCCGGATCTCCGGCCCAGTCCACAATTTCGACCACCTCAGGCCTGAACCAGATCATGTAATTCTGGTGTCCTGGAGTCAGGGCGAGATAGATGACACCGGAGGCTTTATTCTTGTAAGCTTTGGCTGATTCATATTCCAGACTGAGCCTGGAGGTGCAGTAGGTGTAATCCTTCGACTTCCCTGCCAGCCAGCCGGCAAGCTCCCGCACCTGCTCCTGGGAGGGTGCTACTCCGAACAGCATCAGCTTGTCCTGATAACACACGGCTGCGCCGGAAGCCTCCATCATCCCCAGTAGTGTCTGCTCTTCATCGCCGAGCTGTTCAATCACCCGGGAAGAGCTGACGTTACCTGTGAAAATATCGACAATCCTCATCGCCTTGGTCCGCAGCTCCAGCTCCGTCTGATAATTGTCGAGCTGCTGACGCTGGTACAGCTCACTCGAGAAGAAGGCACCCAGGAAATTACACAGATTACGGATACGGTGCGGGACATACTTGGGAGAATAGTGATGACAGGTGATCAGTCCCCAGAGCTTGTTATTATTGATCAGCGAGATGGTGGTCGTTGCGCCTACCCCCATATTCTGCAAATACTCAATATGGAGCGGAGACACACTACGGAGGATGGACAAGCTGAGGTTCAAGGGCTTACCGGTAAGCGGCTGCAGCACCGGGGTGATCGGAACCGGAAGATAGTTCACATCGACGATTGTCCGCAGCCAGTTGCGCAGATACAGCTCACGTGCCTGCTTCGGAATGTCAGACGCAGGATAATGATGGCCAAGGAACGGTTCCAGACCTTCTTCCTTGGCTTCCGCAATCACCTTGCCGTTCCACTGTTCATCGAATTCGTAGATCATGACCCGGTCATAACCGAGCATCTCCTTCACCTGCTCGGCGGCGGCCTGGCTGGCTTCGAGACGGTTCGCCGTATGCTTCAGCCGTCCGAAGAACGTGCGGATCCAGTCGAAGTCATTGGAGCTGTCGCTCTGATCGATGGAGGCAGGCTCCAGTTCAACGATCATCAGACCTTCACTTTCGTGAATGATGCAGAAGAAGTCCTCCGGCTGATCTGCCACTTTAATCGTTATAACTATATATTGTAAATCTGCTGTTTCTTTCGCATTCACACTGCGTTCAAGCAGCATCTTCAGCTGCTCCGGGCCTACCAGGTCAGCCATAGGCGTTCCTAACAGTGATTCTGCAGCTGTTCCCAATAACTTACCCGTATTCAGACTGGCTTGGACAATCCTAGGAGCTGTGTCCTGAGTTACGGCCAGCAATACACCATGCGGCTGAATAAGTCCGGGAATATGGATGGGCTCCTTCTCGCAGTTATTAAGATCCACGGGTTCCTTGGGGTCCAGCCCGGCTTCATTTAACAGGGTCCGGTTCAGCGGCTGATTCTCATGTTCTGTATTAAAATCTGACATAGGTGCAATGCCTCCATTGAAGTAAATGATTTCTAAGCTGTTTTGGCGTAGGTTCATTCTAACTTACTTTGGGCAGCAATAACAAACATAAGTCTGGTCTGCACAGCCTGTTTTGGCTTGTATTACAGTCTTGGAATAATTATGTATAATATGGATGGATAGAGCATAACCTGTGACGGCTAATCCATTCCTATACTCCGAGGTGACCGTAATGCGGCGAACCAAACGTTCAGGTAGAGAGATTGTTTCTTTTCTGCTAAGTGCCTTCTCCATACTGATCATTGCCTTCTTCCTCATCCGCTATGTGCTTCAGACCGTTTCATTCGCACCTTAACAGCCTGCCCACGCAAAAAGGAGCATTTGGGGGAAATGCTCCTTTTCGGCTTGCATATACCAAGTATTAGGTTGCACTTCCGGAAGAATTGTAATCCGAAAGTCTTACCAATAATTTACCTTAAAAACCTCAATAATACAAGTATTTCCTTCTATTCCAGTGAAAATGTGACTAATTCATAACAGCGCTTCGCCGCTTGGCTGCGCATCCGGGGATTTGGGGTGCAGCAGGCTTTGCCGCCTGATCTATACGCCCGTTATAATGAACCTACTCTGCGCAGAGAATAACCGAGAGAAGGAACATTCACATGGATGCTAATCCCTTGTTACAGCGCAAGACCGCACAATTTACACATCTCGTTACCGAAGGCACTCATTATGAGGTCGGGCGCGCCTTGGGCGCCCATCATAAGAATAACTCCGCCATGCTATCCTTCTTGTCCTCCCCCTTCATGGGAGCCTCCCCGCTGACTCCCTATGCTGCAGACAAAGCCATGGAGAGCTTCGAGCGCTACTGCCCCGGCTTGAATGAAGAAATTCAAGGCTTCGCCGATGAGACCGGCGTAGAGGCCGCCCATGTCGTATTCTATTATTCCTATTCTCAGGCACCGGGCCACTGCACACAGGCAGCCTACCGAACTGGAGCAAGTGGGGAACAGAGCGGACATATCTGTCATATGCGTAATTATGATTTTGGCTGGGAGGATGAGCCGTATAATCAGCTGCTGCTCAGCACAACCCGGGTGAAGGGCAAACCGGCGCATACCGGCTTTGCGCTGCAGCTGTTCGGGCGTTATGACGGGATGAATGAAGCAGGACTTACCGTAACCACCACCTCGGGGAGAGTCCGGCCGGAGATGACCGGGGAGGGCTTTATATTTCCAGGCGTAGTCCGGGCCTTGCTGGATCAATGTACTACCGCGGAAGAAGCGGTCCAGCTCATGCGCAGCATGCCGGTGGCCGACTACAGAAACTTCCTGATCTCTGACGCCCAGGGGAACATCGCCCTTGTGGAGACGGCTGGTACCGAGAAAGAGATCCAGTACCATCCTGCTACTGCTGCCAGCTTAAGCGTAAGCCAGCTTGTGCTCTCGGCGAACCATTACACCCTGCCCTCCATGCAGCTACACAATCAGCAAGTCATGGAGAACTCATGGACAAGATATGACGCGCTGCGTGCAGCACTTATGGACGATAACACCGCTATCCATCCTGTAGAAGCCATGAAAGCTGCCGCAGGACGCGAATATCCCGAAGGGATCTGCTGTCACCATTACAGCGAAGGCTTAGGCACCTTATGGTCCATGGTCTGTGACAACACAGCCCGCGAGCTGCATATCTGTTTCGGTTCCCCGCAGTTAAACGGCTGGAGAACATTCGGGTTCCTTGACCCGGCGGGAATGCGTGTATACGAGGCAGTGCTGCCGGACAAGCGTTCCGCTGAGGGATTCTGGACCCGTCCCAGCTAAGCTCCCTCTCACTCTTGATGCTGTGACGCCCTCTGCAAAATAGACTGCACAAACGCGGTCTTCCCGTCACAATACGCATCGATATCATAACGGTACGCTTCAGCCAGCCGCTGCTTGACCGCCTGATATTCCTCCCGGGCAGCGGGATGGCTGCGCAGATAATCACGGAAGAGGATATGCTCCACATAACCCTTGCCATCCTTGGGACATACATAGAGATGGTATTTCATGAATCCTTCATCCCGGTTGCTCTTGAAGGCTTCCCGGCCCTCAATGCCCATATTTCCCTGATGCTCATAACCGAACTCCTGCAGTCTGCGGATGATCTCCGGCAGCTGGTCATAGCTCTCCATCACCAGATCGATATCAATCACAGGCTTGGCCCACAGTCCTTCAATCGAGGTGCTGCCCACATGCTCCGCTGCGATAATCAGATCTCCGGCGATCTCCAGCATCCGCTTCTCAATTCTGCTATATTCCGCCTTCCAGGCCGGATCATACGGAACCACCTCTACAACCTTAGTCTTCTCAGCCATAATCCCTCTCCTCCTTCGGCTATAACCTGTACCCGCCACTGGAATAAAATACAAACCTCTATCTCATACTAACCCGCAGAGACGGAGGTGAACAGTATGCCCAAGAATAGTGCAGACCCGAAGCATGACCGTGCAGACAATCGCGCCGATTCAAAAAACAACCAGCAGAATCACGCCAGCATCAGCGAAATCCCCCAGATGGTGACTCCTGATAAAGCAGCAGATGTCGTGCCGAGTCTAAACGGCGTGACCAAGAACGAGAGCTGATTTCAGCTTTGCTATGCTTATTGTCCAGGCTTCCCTCTCCGGCAACAGAGGCGGAAGTCTGGTCTTTTATCCATGCGCTATAGTTCTACAATAAGTCTAATGATAGAATAATAGAATCCTTTTAATAATGACGGAAAGAGTGGACGTATGCGAATTGGATTTTTTGACTCCGGAATTGGCGGGTTAACCGTGCTTCATCAGGCGCTTAAGCTCTTGCCGCAAGAGGACTACCTCTTCTATGCAGATACAGACCATGTGCCCTATGGGGAGAAGACGAAAAACGAAGTCAGGGAATACATCCTGCAAGCGGTGGATTTCATGGCCAAGCAGCATATCAAAGCGTTGGTTGTCGCTTGTAACACAGCCACCAGCATCGTGATCGAAGAGCTGCGGCAGCGGTATGACTTTCCGGTTCTCGGGATCGAGCCGGCAGTCAAGCCTGCGGTTGAACAATCGGAGGGCAAGCAGAAGAAGGTGTTGGTACTGGCCACCCGCTTAACGCTTCAGGAGAAGAAGTATCATGATTTGGTGCACCGCATTGATCACGGGGAGATTGTAGATAGTCTGCCGCTTCCCGGGCTGGTTCAGTTTGCGGAGCATTTTGATTTTGACGAAGAGAGAATCATTCCCTATCTGAAAAGTGAGCTGGCACACTTGGACCTTAAGCGGTACAGCACAGTGGTTCTCGGATGCACCCATTTCCCCTACTTCGAGGGAAGCCTGCGGAAGATATTCCCGGATACGGTCGACTTCATCTCGGGCAGTCTCGGAACTGCCAGACACCTGAAGCAGGTTCTTCAAGCAGGGGGACGGATCAATGAGGGGACGGGTGATATCCTTTTTTACAGGTCCAGTGTACAGGTAGACGATCCTGCATTGTTATCCAAGTATGAGCGCCTGTTCAAGCGTCTGGATGACATTGAACAATCTATTAATCTGAGCAAAAAGGAGTGATCCCGCATGAGTCACTATACAGCCATAATGGAGAAATTACGCCGGAATCCGCTGAAGAATGTTACGCTGCTCAAAATGATGACGGCTTATCACGCTCAGATCGACAGCGTGCTGATTGAACAGCAGGAGGAGTGGAGCGTGCTGCTGCTTATGCCTGCCGCCACCTTCGGCTATGATCACCGGACCTACCCGGAAGCTGACACCGTTGTGCTGATGGACTACAGCAGTCCTGAGGTCTTCCCTGCCCTGCTGAAGCGGTTGCCGCGGGACGCTAACCTGGTCTTCAAGCTTCAGGAGGATGCGTACCGTCAGGCGCTGGAACCGTATTTCGCACTGCGGCGGGTCCGTAGTCTCTATTCTTATTCTTCGGCCGAAGGCCAGGGGTTCAGCGCAGATGAGGCCTGCACGGTCAGTGAAGCTATCGATGAACGGCTGCTGCCGCTGTGGATGGCGAATGATTATTCGCTAGAGGAGATCACGCAGTATTTTGAAGACGGGGCGTTCGCTGTGACGTTATTTGACGGGGGTACGCCACTCAGTACATGTATCGTGTACCGCAATGAGGAGCGAATCTGGGAGATAGGCGGTGTGCGTACCATAGAAGCTGCCAGACAGCGGGGATTGGCACAGCGTGTAGTCCGTACAGCAGTCTTCCATACCCTGAAACGGGGCTACATTCCCAGGTACCAGGTGCTGGAGAACAATCTCGCCTCCATCCGCCTCGCCGAATCCATTGGCCTTACCCGCGCTGTTACGCTGGAGCACTGGGTTAATTATTGATGCGACCGCCGGACTGGTCTGCGGAATCGTCTCCATCTTTTTACGATGGGGTATGGGTTATGACTAAGTTTATAAAGGTATGAAGCTGCGTTCATAGCGAATATTCAGAGATAAGTGTATTCGGTGCAACTAAAAACTATGAAAAGGAAGGCATACCTCTCTTAACTGTATTCCATACAACTAAATTTGCCGGAATGGGCGAAAAGACGGATACAGAAGCATTTTAGTTGTACGAAATACAGCTAAACAGAGATTCAGCGGCACATCCGGCGATTTAGTTGTACAGAGTGCAATTAAGCCTATCCCTTGCACCTGATCAGGACGCAACCCTCAGCAAGTGATGAGTTAAAAGTAATGTTCACACGTTTAAATCTGATGCTTAACTAGGAGGCAGACTATGCAAGCAAGCGAAAGATACGTTTACCACATTGTAACCCGGAAGAAGATGGCACTGAATCAAATCATTCATTTTGACAACCAGCAGAAAAACACCTTGTATCACTACTTTTTTGAGCAAGAACAGTTGAATTCCAAAGGGGAAGACGTTATTCAAATCCTGCACGGCAATTATACTGATGACGGTTTGAAATTGGATAAAGAGGATGCAGATGTTGCAGTTAAGTATGCGGAGCAGACCATCCGAGCGGTTCGGGAGGTGATCGTTGAAATGGTAAGGCTACAGGAACATCCTGAGTATCCTTCACGTTTGTCTTGCTTATACGCAGCGAAGAGCTATGAAGACGCCCTGATGTGGAAAAGCATATTCGATTCGTATCACCGGAAAGTGCTGCAGATCGTGAAACTTAAGGTCACTGGAGCTATTTTTGAAGGTGATGGCAGTCTATTGCCCAAGGAAGACGGGGCCCCATTCTCCCGTAAAATCGAACAAGCCAGAGATTACTGGAAAGGTAATTATAATAATGCGCTCCCAGAGCTGTTGATTAACGGAAGAATCGAAGTCGCAGACATCCTCACAGAGTACCCTTGCTCCTAAGAATGCTGATGCTCTCCTGCTGGCGGTATTCTGTGGGGGTAAGGTTGTATTTCTTGCGGAACATTTGGGTAAAATGGCGCATGTCCTGGTAGCCTACCCGCTCTGCGATATCGGCCAGCTTCAGCCCCGGATTCAGTAGTAGCAGCTTCGCCTGCTCCAGCCGCAGCGAGGTGACATATTCCTTGTACCCCTGCCCCGTCTTCTGCTTGAACAGCTGGCTGAAATAAGCCGGATTCAGGAACACCACCGAAGCGATTCTCTCCAGTGACAGCTCCTCGTAGAAATGCTCCTTAATGTAGTGCAGCGCCACTTCAATCGCCTTCTCCCCACTCCCCTTGAGCGGCTCAAGCGGCGGCCCCTGGAAGTCCGAAGCCTCCCGCATCCGCTTCACGATCTGCGGCACCGTATGGAAGTCACAGCTCCGCCCGGAATAGATCATCTGAAAAGGGATTTTCAAATAATGCGTCAGATGCGTCTTCACCTCCTCCTGGAACTGCTCTACCCGGACGCTCTCGCCCGGTGAGATCAGGCCCAGCAGGTGCTGGCGGTCATAGCTGACCACGAAGCCCCGCCCATACCGCTCAATCAGCTCGGAGAGAACATTCTCGACAATGAAATGCTCCAGCCGGGCGCTCTGATCCCCAGGCTCCAGCTGAACCATCACCAGATAGAAGGAATGATAATCTTCAATGAACGCGTCGATGTCCAGATTCCCGATATCCAGCCCGGAGGCCAGCCGCTGAAAAACCCCCTCGCGCAGGAACCGCAGACTGGCCTTCAGCCGCTCGCCTTGCCGCGAGAGCTGGTTGTCCTGCTGGATTTCGATGGTCAGGCTGTCGATCAGCTCGGTCAGCTTATGCTTGCCGATCGGCTTGAGCAGATAGTCCCGTGCCCCCAGCCGGACCGCCTCCTGGGCATAGGAGAATTCGCTGTGGGCAGAGATGACAATCCATTTCACATACGGATACCGGCGCTTCGAGATTTTCATGAATTCCAGCCCGTTCATGCCCGGCATCAGAATATCGGTCAGCACGATATGGATGTGCTGCTCTTCCAGAATCTTCACCGCTTCCTCCGCCCGCTCAGCCACGAACACCTGATGCTCTGCACTAATCTGCTTAATCGTACGCTTGATGCCTTCACGGATGGCCCGTTCATCATCGGCTATAAGAATATTCATCCCGGCAGCTCTCCTTCTACTGGAATAGGCAGCACTATCGCCACCTGCGTCCCCTCACCGGGGAAGCTCTGAATCTGCAGACCATAACCCTCCCCGAACATGAACCGCAGGCGGCGGTGCAGGTTCTGGAGTCCGATCCCGCTTTTGCCGCCTTCTCTGCCACTGGAGCCCGAACTATCCGGACCATCCACATTCAGCGACTTCTGTAGCCTTGCAAGCTGCTCCCCGTTCATTCCGTCCCCGTTATCCTCCACAATTAGCTCAAGGTGGTCGTCCTCTTGCCGGGTGTATACCTTAAGAATCCCCTGACGCGAGAGCGGCTCCAGTCCATGCTTGACCGCATTCTCAATGACCGGCTGCACCGTCATCTTCGGGACCCTTATGTTCAGCCAGCGTTCATCGATATCCGTCACGATTACGAGGCGGCCCTCCAGACGGATCGAGATAATCTTCAGGTAATGCCCGATCTGCTCCAGCTCCTCCCTCAGGCTCACCTCAGCCCCGTCTTCCCACTGGCTGCTGTAGCGGAACATTGAGGACAGCGACAGCACCAGCTCGCCAAGCTGTTCATTGCCCTCCTCATCGAGCATCCAGTAGATCATATCCAGCGTATTGTAGAGAAAATGCGGGTTCACCTGGGACTGCAGGGCATGCAACTCCGCATTCTTTTCGCTGACCGAGGACAGCTTGACCCGCTCAATCAGCTCCTCGATCCGCCGGACCATCCGGTTGAAGGAAGCGACCAGAATGTTAATCTCCTGATACGAAGAGACCTTGACCATGCCGCCGAAGTTCCCCACCTCTACCTGGCGCATCTCGCGGATCAGCTTCTTCAGCGGCGAAGAGATGGTCTGCGATACGATCGAAGCAATCAGCGTGGAGACCAGAATGAGCGCCGAGATTACGATCAAGAGATAACGCTTCATCTCCACCAGTTCCACATTCAGATCCTGGTCCGGCGTAATACTCATCACCCACCAGCCCGAGAAAGACAGCTTAGACGCCACAACCAGTTGGCCGCGCTCCTGCTGAACCATCACATGCTCCGAAGCGGGGAGCTTAGGCAGACGGGCAGTGTCCGGCTGCGGATCTGTGGCCGAGGTGACAAACCGTCCATCCGGGGACATCAGGTAGACCTGGCTGTGCGCGCCCAGCTTCAGATTCTCCAGCGCGTCCAGCACCGGCTGCGGGTCCGTCTCATACAGCACGATGCCGATCGGCTTGTGCTCATTCAGATCATAGAGCTGCCGCCCGAAGGCGAAGACAGGGCTGTCCTCCACCTGGTCGATCAGTGAGTGCGGATACACCCCGAGCCAGACCATTTTGCCCGAAGATGCCTGAAGCTGCCGGTACCAGTCCTCCTTCCTATAATTCGGATCGACCACATTCATATAGTTGCCATAGTTGTAGATCTTGCCGCGGTCCGTGATCACATGAATACCCACCAGATCATCCCGCGAATAAAAAATCGAGCCGATGATATTCGTCACCGTCTGCTCATTGATATAGGCCACCGCCGGCCCGTCCGTCTTCTCATTAATCAAGCGGATCATCTCGAAGTTATTGCTGAGCGATTTGGACAAGGCGTCATACCCCTTATAGAGAAGCGTGAATAAGCCTGCGCTCTGGGCGACGTTTTTTTGCGACAAATCACCGATCTTCTCATGCAATTGGTCTGTAGTCCGGTTATAGTACAGCAGGCTGACAATAAGCAGAATACTGGACATGCAAAAAAGAAACAGCAAGAACAACCGATGATGAATGGAATGAAAGCCGAGCTTCATAAGACTCTCCCCTTTACGCACCTGTTCTGCCGTTTCCTATTATAAAACTTTTCCATTTTTATGCAATGAGGGAATTCAGCACGCCTTACCCTACCCCTTAACCGCTCCGGCCACCATCCCTTTAGTAATCTGATTCGACAGGAAGAAGTAGATCAGAATTACCGGCAGCGCGCCCATCACCAGGAAGGCCCCGATATTCCCGTAGTTGACCGAATACTGGCTAACGAAGGTGTAGACCCCGAATGGAAGGGTCTTGAGCCTCTCTGACGAGATGAACGTAGCGGCCAGGATGTACTCGTTCCAGATATTGATGAAGGTTAAGATACATACGGTCATGACAGGCGGAATCGACACCGGCAGGATAATGCTGCGGAAGATCCGGTACACGCTCGCCCCGTCGATGAACGCCGATTCTTCGATCTCATGTGGAATAGCTCTCATGAAGCCGCTCAAGATGAACACGGCGATGGGAGTCGAGAACGCGATGTACGGCAGAATCAGCGACCAGTGGGTGTTGAGAATATGCATGTTTTTGAAAATAATCATCAGCGGCAGCAGCGTGGCCTGCATCGGAATCATCATCCCCATCAGGAAAATGGTCATCACGACATTGCCGTATTTCCACCGGAACCGGGAGATCGCATAGGCCGCCATCGAAGCCAGCAGAATGACACAAATCATCGTAAGGGCGGTAACGAACACGCTGTTCGACAGGTACTTCAGATAACTGCCCGAGGTGTAAGCCTCATAGTAGTTATGCCACTGGAATTTTCGCGGAAAAGAAAAGAAGCTCCCGTCCTGAATCTCCTCATTCGTCTTCAGAGAGTATAGCAGGAGCCACAGCAGCGGGTAGAGCTGGGTAATGACAGGAATGGCAAAAAGAAGATACACGATTCCTTTTTTAAGCTTACGCATGATCCGCGCACTCCTTTCCTATTCGAATTTTCGCTCAAGCCGGTTGAAGATCATGTTGATGATGCCGGTAAAAATGAGACAGACCACCACGAGGAAGGTCGCAATCGCGCTGCCGTAGCCATACTTGAAGGACAAGAAGGAGCTGTTATACATATGGGTGGAGATGACATCCGTTGCATGCGCAGGACCTCCGCCAGTCATGACCATGACCAGGTCGAAGGCTTGCAGGGACCCGATAAACGCCAGGATGATCGAGATTTTGAAAATCGGAATGATCAGCGGAAGCGTAATGTAACGATCCGCCTTGAAGCCGTCAGCCCCGTCAATTCTGGCCGCTTCGTACAGCTCGTCGGGAATGTTCTGCACTCCGGTATACTGAATCAGCAGATGGTAGCCGAAATACTGCCACAGGGACACCAGATACAGAGAATACATGGCGATGTTAGGCTCGGTCAGCCAGTTATGCGTCCAGCTCTCCAGCCCCAGGGACACCAGCACACCGTTCAGCATGCCCCCCATCGAAGTAGGGTTATAGATGGTCTTCCAGAGTTGTCCAATAATAACGACTGATAAGATAACCGGCGTGAAGTAGATCGACACCAGCGTGTTGGCTCTGCGCAGATAGCGGTTCAGCAGGATCGCCATCCCAAGACAGAGCGGGATTTCCAGCATGGAAGCCACGGCGTACAGCAGCGTTCTCCGAACGGAGGGCCAGAACACCGGGTCATTCCAGAACATATTCTTGAAGTTGCCGAAGCCGACGAACTGAGAGGTCGTTAGACCGTCCCACTTCAATAAGCCCGTATATAATGAGACCAGTATGGGAACGAAAACCAGGCACACATAGAGCAACAGACATGGCAGTATGAAGGCAGCGATTGTGTATGCCGGAACCTTAAGGACTTTCATCTTTCCCGCCTCCTAATCAAGCAGATTCTTCTTTATCTACTGATTCATATCATTAATGATTAATGCTATTAACTTTAAAAAGCACATGATAAACCCGATGCGAAGCAGCCTGAATCAGCTGGCTTCGCATCGAGCAGGACGGCTATACGATTGCAGGGAATGCGTTAGATGGCGTAAATTGAGTGAAGCTTAGATTATACGAAACGCTGAAGTCTTAGGCTTATTTATTGGCTTCAAATGCAGCCTGATGCTCTTTGGCTACCGCCTTGGAATCCATCTTTTGAACGAACAGATTCTGAATGCTGCTGAGGTGGACTTGTGAAGTTGCTGGATTCATCGTGTTGTCGAAGGACAGATCGCCGCCTTTTACTTGGTTGAACAGACCAGCCACAGTGATAGCCAGCTCGGAGTAACCGGCAGCTTTCAGGTCACCGTCTACCTTTTGCCCGATACCTACAGCATTCTTCAGCTCGAACTGTTTTTTAGGATATTCAGAAGCGAAGAAGTTCAGGAAATCCTTCGTTTCCTTCAGATGCTCGCTGTTTGCAGACACGGCAAATGCGCTGCCCGGTGCAAGCATGAATTCGTTCGGATCACCTTTACCGTTAACCGTAGGAAATTGGAAGGCTCCCACTTTACCGGCTACGGAAGAAGCATCATTAGCGCCCGTCTCCCAAGTACCGATAACCCACATTGCTGCCTTACCGGATCTGAAAATATTCCCGCCGGCATTTGCATCGATGGAAGTTGCCCCGTCAGGGAATGCGCCTGCTGCTACCAGTTGCTGGAACGCGTCTACCGCTTCAACAAAGGCAGGATCTTCAAATGTTTTCTTGCCATCCACTACGTCTTTCAGGAAGCCAGGACCGCCGTTTGTACGAAGCAGGATGTTCATGAACAGGAACGAGCCGGTCCACGAATCCTTTTCACCGATAGCCAGTGGAGTAATCCCTTTGTCTTTTAAGAGCTTAACGTCCTTCAGTAATTCTTCAAACGTGGTTGGAGGTGCTGCAATTCCGGCTTGGGCGAACAAGTCTTTGTTGTAGTAGACCACTTCGATATTGTTGCCGTCAGGAAGCGCATACACATTGTTATCGAAGCTGTAATAGTCGAGCAGACCCGCTTGGTACGTATCTTTCAGTCCATTCTGATCGAGCACATCATTCAGCGGGGCTAATAATCCTGCATCTACAAAGGGCTTCATTTGAGCGGCAGGGTTAACCATCGTAATATCAGGTATTTCTTTGGAGGCTGCTTGCGTTTTCAGCTTCACCTTCTGTTGATCCGTGTTCAGCGTATCCAGCTCAATCTTTACATTGGGATGCTCTTTCATGTACTGGTCAGTCAGCTCGTGGATCATTTTGTAAGACGGTGTTGCAGGGTCAGGGTAGATGTTCTGGAAGGTAATGGTTACCTTCTTGTCGCTCGGAGCGTCTGTAGCAGCGGCATTGCCGCTACCTGTGGCGGCGTTCGGTGCGGCGGTGTCCTTAGCCTTGGAATTGGCGTTGTTGTTCGAGTTCCCGCATGCGGCAAGGCTTACTGCCATTAGCGCGGCGAACGCGACGGTGGCGGTTTGCTTCATTTTTCTGTTGACCATTCATTAAAGCCCCCTCTGTCGTGATAAGCTAATTATCATCGCGTAGAGCGCTTCCGGGCAAGGTGGGAACTGCAGAAATGAGGTTTGTTTTTTCTAGGGTATGCTTGGGCGGGCTTCGTTCGTCAGCTCTTTATCTAACATCTGCTCATCGTCTTTCACATAGCCACAATCTTCGTAGGTCTGAATAGCCGCAGTGTTCCTTCTACCCGTCAATACCTTGACCCGTTTCACTCCGCGCAACCTAAGCTCGTCTTCCAGACAAGTAATGATAGCTCTGGCAGCTCCCTTTCTTCGGGCGGTATCTTGCACATAGAGTTCTGTAATTTCTCCATAGGGCTCCTCATAGCAAAAGGAATACAGGCTTTGGGCGCAGCCAAAACCGACGATGCTACCGTTCAACTCGGCTACGGCAATCAGCTCGTTACGGTTAGTATGCAGATGTTCAATAATTTGGGCCGGGGGTCTGTGGACGCCGCCGTTGAACTCTTGATTGAGTCGCGACAGCGCCTCAGCATCTGTTATGGACGCTAGCCTTACCGTTATAAGTGAATTCACTTGGAATCACCTCGTTTATTTATATTTTTATAAAAAGCACTAAAGAATTGAACTCTAAGCTTGGTCGTCACTGCAGTGAACATTTGGACTTCCGGCCGCTGTTGTCACGAGATTTCTTCATCAACATCTTAAGCCTAATAGCTCTAATTCTTGAAGAACTTCCTTTACGTCACAGCTGGGATTCAAGATATGGATCATCTCTTCCGTAATGGGGAGATCATCGTAGATTTCTGCAATAACCTCTAAGGATAGTGAACAATCAAAATAATCTGTTGCAAATTCCACAAAATCCTCTGGTATATGGAATATACAGCCCATTAAAAAATCAGAACCTTCACTCTTTCCTTCTGGCATCTCAATATTTCCCTTGTGCCAGTTCATGTCACTGTTCTTACGCCAAATACAAAAAGTCACATCGTCTTTTTCAATTGCATCATCATCAAGTAAAGATAATAGTTCCATTGGGACGTCATCATAAATCCCTTGCCATACTTTATGTTCATCTTGCGCATATGGGCTTAATCCGGATTCATGATCGAAGCCTTTTATGATGGAGCCTTCAGGGGAAAACAAAATAAACAGATGATCCCCTGATCCATTATCTATTTTCGCCATAGCAACACCCTCATTCCAATCTTGAACATAGCTATGGTAACGAAGCCATTCCTCCTGACAAAGAATAATATTCAGTGATGCTTGGATTTTCATTAGCTTTTGTAACATTGTTGGATCTGGTAAACGCTCTAACATATTTGCTTCCATGAATTCTCACCCTTTCTTCTTTCATTGCACAACTAGAGTAACCCTTCGTCTGAGCTTACTTTTTCGAATAATTCTCTATAAAGAGTTCAAGAGAGAAGCTCCGCTGGTTTATTTAAGCAAGCCAGAGATTCCGCGCTTGATTGTGGAATGAATCCCAGCTATATGGTGCAAAAGTTATAATTCCCGCCGTATAACAAGAAGCAGCCGGTCACTATAGGATCGGCTGCTTCTTGTTGTAGTCCCATACTCGCTTATTCAAGCCTTTTCAAATCCATAATCGCTTTCAACCTTGCAAACCCTTGTTTTATAAGCGAGATACCAATCAGATATCCCTTTGCGCTGGGCTACTAAATGTCGTTCGTTTTGTTTCCATTTGTGTATAGCTTCGAGAGAATCCCAATAAGATACAGTAATACCTACACCTTCTCTGGCACTTTCTACTCCGAGAAATCCAGGTTGGACGGATGCAAGTTTCTCCATTTCATCCGCCATTTCCACATATTTGGTATCCGCATCAGTTCGTTCCGATGTAAAAATCACTGCGTAATAAGGTGTTTGTGGTGTTTTAGCAATCTCGCTCATGATTTCACCTCCGTTATTTGGTTATCCCTATATCCATTATGCCGTAGGCTGCTTCCACTGTTTGATCACGCTGACCAGACCCGGCACATCAAGACCGTCGAGCGAAAAGGCTTTGCGCAGCAGGTCATGCGGGATGAACTCATCGTATTTGCCGAGGTAAGGGGCTTCATCCGGCTTCAGGAGCGTGAGTGCATCCGTAGCGGCAGCGGTCTCAGCGATAATCTCATCCTCCAGCTTCTCTGCATCCACTTTACCGGCGACTACCATGTAATACGGTTCCATCGGCACGACCGAGCGCAAGCCAAGCGGCTCCTTCAGATTGTTCTTGAGCAGGCGCTCCAGCGTGCGGAACTGGCGGCTGCCAGCCCACGGAAGGATGAACATGGAGTCTCCCCCGGCTGGCAGAACGGAACGCGTCAGCAGTCCGCTCTCCTTCGCGAGCCTGCGGGCCCGTTCCAGTCTGGCGGCCGCGCTTGGTGCAAGGTATGGGTACAGGGCCGTAGATCCTAATACTTCGCGGATCTTCGTCATAATCCGGGTATGGACATCTCCGCCTGCACCGAGCCATAAGGTGTCCACTTTGCCGCGTGAGCCTTTGACATAGACGGCCTTATGGCGGTTGTCCACCTCCTCGACCTTCCATAGCTTGCCTGCCAGTGTGAAGCAGTAGCCTGGAGGCGGTACGGTGGTAATGGACCCGATCTCCTCCGTCCCGTTATAGACGACATGCTCTTCATCGTCTTTGAATACCGCATAAAAGCGGAAGTTGTTAACGATCTTCTCGCCTGCCATCCCAATCAGCAGGCTTCCCTCATCCATCTTCTCGATATGGCCCATGCCCAGCATGTACTCCATGAAGTCATCATAATCAGCGGGATCAATGCTGCGGAAGGACGGCAGGCTCAGTACAGCCTCCTTCAGGTCCTCCGGCTCTGCTTCGCCCATGCTCTTCAGAATGCTCATCGTCTGATGATACAGGAGACCGACCGGCAGCTGGCGCACGACCAGCGGCTCCACCCATTTCTCGCGCACGTACAGCTCGATTACGGCAATGGCCCGCAGCAGCGTCCACGGCATGCGCGCCGGGAGCTGCGCCTCCTCGTCCTCCTCCTCGGGCGTGACGAAGATCATCTCGGAGGCGGCGTCCCCGCGCCTGCCCGAGCGGCCCAGCCGCTGCACGAAGCTCGCGCAGCTATAAGGCGCGCCGAGCTGGAGTACCCGCTCCAGCTCGCCCAGATCAATCCCCAGCTCCAGCGTCAGCGTCGCTGCAGCAACAGCCGGCCCTGCGCCCTCACGGAGCGTGGCCTCGGTCTCCTCGCGCAGCATCGCGGAGATGCTTCCATGATGCACATGGAAGACATCCCGCTCGCCGCGCTTAGCGGCAATGCGCCGCATCTCCAGAATGGCCTCTTCGGCATCGGTGCGGCTGTTCGTGAAGATCAACGCTTTCTTGATATGCGTGTGATCGTAGATGAACCCGTAATAAGCCTGTCGCGCCCGCTCCAGGTGTTCGGCCTGCACCTCGTCCCGCGCATCCGGGAACGAGAAATGCTCCACGCTCAGCCGCAGCTTGCGCCCGCCCTGCGGCGCGCTGACCTCCACGCTCTCGCGCGTGCCCGCCGCCAGCCACTCCGTGACGGATGCGTAGTCGCTTAAGGTCGCAGAGAGGCCAACCCGCCGCGGATGACAGCCCGCCATCCGCGAGATCCTCGCGAGTTGGCTCAGCACCTGAATGCCGCGGTCTGCGCCCATGAAGGCATGAACTTCATCGATGACGATGAAGCGCAGGTCATGGAACAGGGCCGGGATCGCATTCGGGCGGTTCATCAGCAGGCCCTCCAGCGATTCAGGGGTGATCTGCAGCACTCCCGAAGGGTTCTGCATCAGCTTGGTCTTGTCCGCCTGCGGCACATCGCCATGCCAGTGCCAGACCGGAATATTCCCTTCACGCAGCAGGTCGTTCAGCCGCGTGAACTGGTCATTAATCAGCGCCTTCAGCGGCGCGATATAAAGAATGCCTACAGAAGCAGACGGACGCTGGTGCAGCTCCGTTAGCGCCGGGAAGAAGGCCGCTTCGGTCTTGCCTGAGGCCGTCCCCGAAGCGATCAGCAGATGATGCGGCGTGTCAAACAGCACACGGCAGGCATCGACCTGCGCCTCGCGCAGCGTATCCCAGCGGTTCTTGTAGATGAATTCCTTGATGAACGGGGCCAGCCGGTAGAACGGGTTATCGTTCATAGGTCGAACTCCGCCAGGAAGCCGTCCAGCTCATTCTGTTCCGTCTCGGCAGGCCGCGAAGTCCGCTCTCCGACCAGCTTCTCGAATGAAAGCTCCGGATGCTGGTGCAGGGTGTGCAGCAGATCCATGAAGTCGCGCACCACCTCGCGTGCAGTGAGCAGTTCATCAGCTCCCAGCCGGTTGACCGCCTCTTCCATGAAATGCACCAGCTGCTCCTGTGTCAGTCTTGCTTCATATCCGTAATGGAGCGCATGGATATCCCGCAGCTTCTGGAGCAGAATAAGAATTTCTTCGTGGGAGAGCATGTCCAGCGCAATAATCGGCCCTGTGTAATTGTTCAGCCCGCTGCCTGCATACCGTCCGACCACCAGCCGGGAGCGCAAGGCCTCATAGCTGAACAGTCCGCGCCGGTGGTCCTCCACGAACTGCGGCGTTCCGCCAACGAAGATACCCAGCCGCTCAGCTTTGCCTTGCATCGTATCATTGAACATGGTCAGCAGCTTCTCATAATTGCTCTGCCGCGAGATACTGTTGGTAATCTTGTAGAGGTTCACCCCTTCATCGATAAACAGCAGCAAGCCCTTATAGCCGATGGCTCCGGTGAATTCCGCCCACAGCTTCATGTAGTCGTACCAGTTGTCATCGTCAATGATGACACCAACGCCGAGCGCCTTCCGCGCTTCCGTACGGGTCGGGAACTCTCCCCGCAGCCAGCGCAGGGAATCCTGCTTCAGCCCGTCATCGGCCAGCTTGTGCCCGTTCCAGTAAGAGGCCAGCACCTTAGCGAAGTCGAAGCCATGCACCAGCCCGCGCATCTCGGAAGCAACCGTATAGATGCGCTGCTCAACCTCATCGCCCAGTTCCGGCGCGTCAGGGCCGTAGCCTTTCTCCTGCATCACCGCCTGCTGCAGCGTCATGATCCACTTCTGCAGCATAATCTCCAGCGCCCCTCCATCCGGGCGGGTCCGGGTCGAGAGATGGCTCATCAGCTCGCGGTAGGTGGCGAGCCCCTGTCCCTTCGTGCCAACCAGCCGCCGCTCCGGTGACAGGTCAGCATCGGCAACCACGAAGTCGCGGTCCATCGCATAGTTGCGGATGATCTGGAGCAGGAAGCTTTTTCCGCTGCCGAATTTGCCTGTAATCAGCTTGAAGGCAGCTCCGCCATCGGCGATATTCTCCATATCGCGGAGAATCGCCTCCACCTCCGGCCGGCGGCCGACGGCGATATGTTCAAGACCTATACGCGGTACAACTCCCGCTGTCAGCGAATTGACGAGCGCGGTGGTCATCCGCTTCGGTATTTTGAGTGGGTTCATTTTACGAATTTCACCTCTTTATATAGTCCAGCATGGATAGACATTCTTCGGTCAGCTCTTCCCCGTCAATAATGAGGTCTCCCAGACTGTCCATTGCCAGCTCATTAATCTCATCGTAGAGCAGCTCTGCCATCGTTCCTGCTCCTGCAGCCAGCCGCTGCACCTTCGCAGGACCGTCCTCTTCTGCCAGGGCCAGCACGGCCTCCCGTTGCAGCAGAGTCAGCTCCGAAGCGAACAATGTCCAGCGGTCCGCTTCCCTATCTGAGGCTGGCGGCTGGGAAACGGTAAGCTTCTGTCCGGCAGACGGGGAATCACCCGGGAGCTCTTCCCGCGTGCCTCCTAACCGCCCACCACTGGTCATCCGGGCCACCTGCTCTTCAGCTTTTGCAGAGTTATCCTCATTTGCCGATACAGCTGATGCAACTCTTGCATCCGCATTCGCAACACTTTCCTCGCTCGCTGATTCGGCTCCTCCATGTGCTCCTGCATCACTTTTCACAGCTGCTGATGCGGATATTCCATGTACTTCCGCATCACTTCTAATACCAGCCAATCCGGCTCCTCCAAGTGCTCCTTCAGACTCAATTATCCATTCCGCGTCATCCTCATGACCCGGCGCCCCGGTGTCTTCCACCGTAAGCAAGGAACGCACCACCTCGGAGTCGCTTGCCAACTGCTCCAGCTTCTGCTGGTCAATGACCACTGCCGGTCCCTTCTCTTCCTGCTCCGCCTTGCGGAATTCACGCTCCAGGAACCGGGTGACGAGATCATCCATATCGGCATCAACCCGGACATCCTTTAGTCTTCCCCGGTATCCCATCAGCGCCCGCAGCTTATTCTCGGTCAGCCGGAACAGCCGGGTAATCAGACTGCGCAGCGGCGGGGACTTGCTGACCCGGATAACAGGTACAAGAACAGAATAGCCATACAGGGAGATATCGTATACCGCGCTGCGGAACAAATAACGCTCACGGACGACAGGCGGGGCGGGCGGGAACATCGTGATTAGATTCGAGCCATGCTTCCGCGCGACATAAGCATCAATTAGGGCTACAACCTGGGGAATATAACGATCCGCAGCGATTTTACCCTCGCCGGTATAGAATTTGGACTTGCTGATATCATAGTCCGACATCACACTCAGTACCTCGATCCTAAGCTGCTCCGGAGCAGCCGACAGGCAGCGGACCAATTCAAGCTCAGCCAGATCCCCGGCCAGCCCGCGCGAACGGGCCACAATCTCCGAGAGGGGGATATCCAGCTTATGGACAAAAGAGAAATCCGCAATCCACCCGCCAAGGTACTGATCCAGGCGTTTGTAACTATCACGGTAGGCCTCCCACAGCAGACTGAGCTGACGGTAGCCCTCCTGAGGCTCGTCCCAGCCCACACCGTTAATCAGCTCATAGATATGCAGGAAGATATATGAGAGATCGGTCTTCGGGTATCTCCCCTGCCGGACTTCATCCCGCCAAAAGAAATACCATCTGCTCTGCGCGCCGGTCATATGCCCGTAGGTGGGCCAATAGCTTTTGAACGGGACGAACAGCGCCGCAGGCTCCTTATGTTCTACAAGCTCACGTGCACGCTGGACGAACTCGCTCTCTGTAGTGGTTACCGGCTCCACACTCTCTTCCATATCCCAGAGCTGGAGCTGGACTGTATCGTAACCGGACGTTGTCTTCTTAACCGGCTCTGACTTAGGCTTCCGGCTGCCTTCATCTACAGTACCGCGCGGCGGAATCGCCACATTCTGCTCCGTACTCTCCCAGACCAGCTCCGAGAAATGCAGCCCCTGCCTGTCTTTAGCCATGCTTCATCGCCCCACCCGTATGTCTTGGTAATTCTCACATTATATCATATACCCTATGCAGCGGATGCAGCCGCTCCAGTCATGTGCAGGTACGGTTAATGCAGCTACTCTCACTGCTACTTCCTGCTTCTTTCTCGCTACTATTCACTGCATCTTACTGTTATTCACTGAAACTTACTGTTATTTACTTCAACTAACTGTTACTTACTGCAACTCACATCTACTTACCGCTATCCCTACCACTTCCTGCTACTATTACTCCCCTAGTTATCTCTGCCGGACTGAGATTCCGTTATTCTGAACAAATCAGGCAAATTTGACGGTCAAGCGGACTCAGAATCCCTTATTTGAACGATAATGTCTCATTTCAGGGCCGAATAACCCTAATAAGCGCATCTCAGTCCGCTCGGGGCTCATGAAATAGCTTTTTGAAGAAATAACGGATCCTCAGTCCGCATAACCGCGAAAATATCCGAGGTGCCCACCTATGTAGTCGCACAGTCGCACAGTCGCACAGCAGGAATCCGCCCACCCTCCAGCATCCCGCCATAAATCAATAAAAAGACCTTGAGAGACTGACTCCTCAAGATCTTGGATGAGAGCGTCTGTCACCGCACCGCAACTTGATGTAACCTGCCGGGCAATGAGAACGTTCGTTTGTGTCTCCATAAGAATATACTATACTCACCCTGCGGGCTGCAATAGCCCCAGCACCCTCACCCCTTCAAATAATCACTCGGGCTGCGCCCGGTAATCATCTTGAACACCTGACTGAAATAGGCGGGGTTGTTGAAGCCGACCATCTCACTGATCTCATACACCATATGCTGGCCGGATTGCAGGAATTCGATGGCCCGGTCCACCCGGTACCGGTTCAGATAGCTGACGAAATTCTCACCGCTGATCCGTTTGAACAGCTGGCTTAGATATTTCGGATGCACATGCAGCTCCTGCGCGAGGCCCATGAAGCTGATCTCCTGGGTATAGTGGGCTTCCACATAGCTTTTGACGCTCTCCACCAGACGGTTCTTCTTGACATTCATCTCGGTGAACGCTGCGTTCAGGAATGCCGGAATAATCTGCCCCATCCACTCCGTCAAACTTCTCCAGGTATAGTATCCCGTCACCGCCTGCAGGAATTCGGACATGCTCATAGGGGGAGTGCGGCCCGGGCAGCAGGCATTCCAGTAATACATCAGCGTAGTGAACAGCCCGACACACACCGTCTGTATGTCCTGAATATTATTCTGGTCCTCCTGCCGGAGCCTGCCGAAGATGATCTCCCAGGTCTCCCATACTTTTGAGGAATCCCTGCACAGCAGCACCTCATTCCACTCTTGGAGCAGCCGGGAATAGTCATCCAGCGTCCACGGGTTGGTGCTTTTGCACGGCTCATAGGCGTAGATGGGACTGGTCTCCTGAAACTCCGCGGAAGCAAGCGCCTCTCTGCTCTCCAGATAAGAATCGATCAGTTCATGGATGGCAGATTTGACCGAACCAATACCGGCATAGGTCTGAAGCTGAATGTAATTCCGGATCTTATCCATCGTCTCCTGCACTACTTCCTTCAGAACCGGGATTGGCTCTCCCGCCTCACGGTCCAGCAGCAGCACCACCAGCAGATCGTCGGAATAGTCCAGCACATGACCTTGCACAGAGGGATGTCCGGCAAGCTTGTGCTGGAGTGTCTCCCGGCAGATATTGCCCGCTCCGAAGCGCAGCAGCTGCCATTCGCGCTCCTTCAGCTTATGCAGCGGCGAAGGCCGGTTCAGCTGGATGCTGGCCGCCGCCAGCCGCTGCGGACGGGTAATCTGGAGATATCCGAGCCGCTCCTCGGAGCATTCCTCCGCACTGTAGCGGGTGGTCAACAGCTCCATAAGCAGGCGTTCCCGCAGAAAAGGAAGTGTGCGGCCGATTTCCTGCTGATAACGCTCCTCCAGCCGCTTCTTCTGCTCTCCGGCATCCAGATCCAGCAGTACAGCGCGAAGCACTGCTTCGATCTCGTCTACCCGGGCCGGCTTCAGCAGGAAATGACTGACGCCCCAGCGCATCGCCTGCCGGGCATTCTCGAATTCCTCGTAGCCGCTCAGGATAATAACCGGCAGCTCCGGTGCCAGCTCCCTTAGCGCCTCTGTTAGCTCCAGTCCGCCCATACCCGGCATATAGACATCGGTCATCACCAGATCGGGGGAGAGCCTGCGGAACAGCTCCAGCGCTTCATGGCCGTTGACCGCTGTTCCAGCCAGGGTCAGGCCCAGATTCTCCCAGCCGACATGCCTCGTAAGGGCTTTCAGAATATGCGGGTCGTCATCCACCAGCAGTATAGAGCGGCTCATATCTGATCGCGCAGCAGCCGCTCCAGCTGCTCCTCCGTCTCAATGACTGGCAGCGTAATCATAGCCGCAACCCCTCTCTCCGGCCGGTTGGCCAAGTATAGTCCGTACGGTTCCCCGCAGTACAACTGAATCCGGCTCATCACATTCCGGGTGCCGATGCCGCTCACCTGCTCCATCGACCAGCCTTCCGCCAAGCCCCGGCCGTTATCCAGCAGCGTGATTTGCAGGTAAGGCTGGCTTCCCGGCTCCTTAACCTCCCTGACCTCCAGATGAATCTGCAAAGGGCCGGAGCCAGGCTCCCGGCTGCCATGAATAATTGAATTCTCAATCAGCGGCTGGAGAATGACCTTCGGAATGAAATAACTCCGGACCGCCGGGTCCGCAATCGACTCCGTATACTCAATGGCAATCGGCAGCCGTTCCTGCTGGATGCTGACATAACACCGCGCATGCTCCAGCTCGTCGCGCAGACGAATGAGCATTCTGCCGCCGCTGAGGCCAATGCGCAGCATTTTGCCAAGCTGGGTAATCATGTAGCTGATATCCTGGGCGTCGTAATCCATTGCCTTCCAGTGAATCATATCCAGTGTGTTGTACAGGAAATGCGGCTTGATCTGGGCCTCCAGCAGCCCTGCCTGCGCCTCCCGCTTCGCGGCGCTTGCTTCCCGCTCACTCTGCACCAGCTCCTGCAGCCGGTTCACCATGTGGTTGAAGCCGTAAGACATCTGCGTGTATTCCTCTGTCAGCGACTCACTCATACTGGCCCGGAAATCTCCGCGCTCCAGCTTCCGCATCTCCTGAATCAGCCTGCGTACTGGACGGATCATATTGCGGATGAAGAAGTACGCCAGCAGCGCCGACAGGAGCAGGCAGAGCAGTCCGATCCCGATCACCTGCCTGTCCGCCTTCCGAACCTCCTGCAGCAGCTCACGCGTCGGGATGACCTGGACTAACCGCCAGGAGATGGTGCTCGGTCTGGAGAACAGGACGAGATAGGACTGTCCGTCCTTGTTCAGCAGCTCATAGCCTTCATTGCCCTCATATGTATGCTGGTAGAGCCAATCCGCATCCAGTACAGTTTTGCCGGCAGAGCCTTCCTCCTTGTTCACCAGCAGCAGAAGATTACCGCTTGTATCCACCAGATGAATCTGGCCGTCCAGCACAGCCGGAATATCCTTGAACTGCTTCAGGATATCGTCTGCGGACAGCCGGATATAGAGGTAGCCGATCGTTTTGCCTTCATTTCCGAACAGATGCTGGATATGGCCGATCAGATAAGGCTCGTCTTCGCCGCCGCTGCCCTCCAGAGGAACCCAGAGTGAATCCGCCTGCTTCAGCTGGGGATACCAGCTCTCGTTCCTAATCGAAGAGACCGGAAAAACAAGATCCGTGGAGCTTTGGGGCACCCCGCTGAACAAATCACTGTAAATCTCAATCGAGCTTACCCCTTCGTTCAGCACCAGCGAATGCTGGAGAATCTCCGTAATCTCCCGCCTTCTGGAGATCATCTGATACTTGGAGCCAGGCGTAGTCTCCAGCCCCTCAATAACGTTCTTGTTCGCGGCAATAGAGTAGGCGGTGCCTGACACATTGGTCATGAAGTCGAAGCCGCGCTTCGTGCTCTCATTCAGCAGGGCAAGCCTGGTGGTGCTGATCTCGCTGAAGGTTACGTCCGAGAAGGTCCGGTACGCCAGCAGGACTATGAACCCGAGAAAGATCAGATTGAACGTAATAATGCTGGCCGCCATCAGCGTGGAGAGCTTGCTCCGCCTGATCCGCAGCAGCCAGGTGCCGAGCATTCTTTTTTGCATCTGCCCCATCCCTATGCTTTTCCCAAGATTCTATCCTTTCAGGCCGGATGTCGCAATTCCTTCCACGAAATACTTTTGCAGCGTGATAAAGAGAATGAAGCACGGCACCAGCGACAGCACCGACATGGCGAACATCGGGCCCCAATCCGACTGCGAGCTGGAGTCCAGGAACAGCCGCAGCCCGAGCGGTACGGTGTATTTCCCGATATCGCTAAGGAAGATGAGCTGGCTGAAGAAATCATCCCAGGTCCACATAAAGGTGAAAATCATCGTCGTGATCAGCGCAGGCAGCGCCAGCGGAATAATAATCCGGCTGAAGATTTGCACCGGGCCGCAGCCGTCAATCGTTGCCGCTTCGTCCAGCTCCTTCGGCAAGCCGCGGATGAACTGTACCGTCAGGAAGATAAAGAAACCGTCCGTCGCCATCCACTTGGGCAGAATAAGCGGCGCGAAGGTGTTCACCCATCCCAGGCTGTTAAAGAGAATATAACGCGGGATAAGGGTCACATGCAGCGGCAGCATAATCGTCATCAGCATCAGCGCGAAGCCCAGTGCCTTGAACCGGAAATTCAGCCGCGCGAACGCATAAGCCGCCATGGAGCAGGTGATCACATTACCGAGCACGGCCCCAAGAGAGACCAGAGCCGAGTTTTGCAGGAACCGGGAGAACGAGCTGCCCTGGAAGCCGAACCAGCCGCTGACATAATTATGGAAATTCCACTGCCGGGGCCAGAACCAGATTTCCGAGAAAATCATATTCGCCGGCTTGAACGAGCTGCCTACCAGCCACAGCACCGGGTACAGCATGACAAAGGCGATCAGACAGATGATGAAGTGCTTGAGCCAGATGGCACTTTTCGAAGCGCTGCCTGTATCCATAGCTTTATTTCCCCCCATCTTCATAATGCACCCACAGCTTGCTGCTGCCGAATAGCAGGAGTGTGAATAGCCCAATCAGCAGCACCAGTACCCAGGCCATCGCCGAGGCATAGCCCATCTGGAAGAAGGAGAAACCCTTCTTATAGAGGTACAAGGAATACATCAGGGTGGAATTCACCGGTCCCCCGCTGCCGTTACTGATAATGAAGGCTTGGGTGAACGACTGGAAGGCGGTGATCGTCTGCATGATGACATTGAAAAAGATAACCGGTGACAGCACCGGCAGCGTAATATGCAGGAATTGCCCCACTTTGCCTGCACCGTCCACCGAAGAGGCGTCATAATATTCCGGCGGCACCTGCTTCAGCCCGGACAGGAAGATGATCATCGACGAGCCGAATTGCCATACCGACAGCAGGATAAGCGAATACAGCGAGTATTTGGGATTCGATACCCAGTCAGGCGCCTGTATCCCCACCATGGCCAGCAGCTGATTCAGCAGCCCGTCGCCGCCGAGCATCTTGCGCCACAGCATCGCAATAGCGACACTGCCTCCAAGCAGCGTAGGGATGTAGTAGACCGTCCGATAGATGCCGAGGCCCCGTATTCCTTTGTTAAGAAGCAGAGCGACTGCCAGGGCAAACATCAGCTTCAGCGGCACCGATACGAATACGAAGATAAACGTCACCTTAAGCGATTGGATAAAAAGCGGATCTGCGGTGAGCATTGTGGTGAAATTATCCAGTCCGATCCATCTGGAGCTCTCCAGAATACTGTAATCTGTAAAAGAAAAATAGAGTGAGGCCGCCATCGGCCCCAGGGTCAGGCACACCAGCCCCAGCAGCCAGGGCGACAGGAACAGGAGGGCAATCCCGTTCTGATTGTAGCGCAGCTTTGTTTTACGCCGCTTCATGCCTGCTGGTCTATCTACTGTCATCAGATCTGCACTCAATGGCTCTCTCGCTCCTCTGTATTTATTTAGCCTTGTCCAGTATGGCGTTAGCACCGGAGATGAACTGCTCGCTTACCTGCGGAATGCCGGCCTGACCGAAGGAGATCTGCTCGCTGGCGCTCTTGAAGTTCTTATCAATCTCCGAGAAGCCCTGCGGGTAAGGCGGGTCAATATCACTGGAATGCTTGGAGACCACATCGATAAAATCAAAGATTAACTGCTCCTCGGCGGTAAGCGACGGCTTCAGCTGCTCCCGCACTGCGGAATTGACCGGCACTCCCCGTTCAGCCCCCAGAATAGCAGTGCCTTCCGGGTCGTTGACCATGAAGTCGATCAGCTTCGCTACCTCCTTGGGATACTTGGTCTTGGCATTCCCGGAGATGAACTGGCCGGGCTTCAGATATTCGCCGATCTTCTGCTCCCCTTCCATATGCGGAATCACCTGCATCTTCAGCTTCTGGCTCTGATCCTTCAGCACATTCTGATAGGTAATCAGCTGGTTGGACCAGGCAAAATCAAGGGCAGACTGGCCAACGGACAGCGGCCGGGTCTCCAGAGCATTCGTCATCGCAGCAGTTACCTCTGCCGTTGTAGCGCCGCCGCTGTCCCGCAGCCCCTGCCAGTAATTGAACCATTCATCGATGACCTCCCGGGAGACACCCAGCTTATTCCCTTCGAACAGGCCGCTCCCGTTCTGGCGCACGAATACCTCGAAGATGTTCGTAGTGCCCGAAATATCCGGCGTCCCATAGTAGCCGTCGCCCTTCTTCTTAGCAATTGCATTCGCCATCTCCGCAAAATCCTTCCACGTCCACGACTCCTGCGGCTCCGCAATTCCCAGCTCCTGAAGCACGGAAGCATTATAGACAACGCCGGGAGCGTTCACTCCAAGCGTAACGGCGTACAATTTGCCGTCAATGCTTCCTGCCGAGAGCATGCTGCTGTCATGGTCCTCCGTCCGCAGTGTTCCATCCTGGGTATAAGGCGTCAGATCTAGCAAGGTACCGCGCTTGGCGTAATCGGACAAGAACGCATAGTCCATCTGAATAATATCCGGAGCATTCGAGCCCGCTACCTGAGTAGACAGCTTATCGAAATAGCCGTCCCAGCCGGAATATTCCGGCTTAATCGTGATGCCCGGATTCTTCTCCTCGAAGCGCTTGATCATCTTGGTGGTCAGATCGTGGCGTGTCTGCGAGCCCCACCAGGTCATACGCAGCTCAATTGCAGGTGCCGAACCCTCTGTCTTGGAAGAAGCCTTGGCACCGTCCGGTGCATTCGATCCGCCGGATGAGCATGCAGCCGTAGTCATCAGCAGTATTGAGCTTAGAAGCAGTGCAAGTCCTTTGGTCCCCTTGATTGTCATCTGTTGCCTCCTCAAATTTGTTAAGTAAGCGGTTACATTAATGATTATACGGAACGCCCTGCATAGGGTAAATCCAGAAAAGTAAGGGGTTATATCAAATAAGTAAGACAAAAGCCAGCCGGAAGATTCCGGCTGGCCTGTTAGTCCTGGTTAGTTCTGTTAAGTATAAATCTATTCCGTAAGCAGTCTACTCAAGCTCCAGTCCCTTCGTTTCCTTCCCCAGGAACAGCACCGCCAGAGCGCCGATTACAATCGTGACGAAGAAGATCATGAAGATGGAGCCGATCCCGACCGCCTTGCCAACCAACAGGCCGACCAGCGTTGGGGCAATAATGCCTCCAATCCGTCCAAAGGAGGTGGCGAGTCCGGCACCTGTAGAACGGATCTTAGTCGGATACAACTCAGGTGTGTACGCGTACATCCCGCCCCACGCTCCCAGGTTGAAGAACGACAGGCAGATTCCGGCAGCCATCAGCATGCCTTCGGTCGTTGAATTCCCGAACCAGGCAGCACTGACGGCTGTCAGCAGCAGGTAGATGACCAGTACGAACTTGCGGCCGTATTTCTCGATGAAATAGGCGGCGGTGAAGTACCCCGGCAACTGGGCGAGTGTCATGATCAGCACATACTCGAAGCTTTTGACCAGACTGAAGCCCTTCAGCACCATCACCGTCGGCAGCCACAGAAACATTCCATAATAAGAGAACACCACGGTGAACCACAGAATCCACAGCATGATGGTCGAACGGCGGTGTTCTGCTGACCAGACTGCCGCTATACGCTTCTTCAAAGGCACTGGAGGTGCTTTCTTGATCTCCGCGAACTTCGGGGAGTCATCGATCGCCCTGCGCAGATAGAGCGCATATAGCGCCGGTACCGCACCAATGGCGAAGGCGATCCGCCAGCCGTAATCCGGAATGACGAAGTAAGCAATCAGCGCCGACAGAATCCAGCCCACCGCCCAGAAGCTCTCCAGCAGCACAACAGCACGGCCTCTTTCCTTAACCGGCATGCTCTCGGATACCAGCGTAGAAGCCACCGGCAGCTCTCCGCCCAGCCCGAAGCCGGCAATGAAGCGCAGCACACATAATACGGCATAACCTGCGGCGAAGGCCGACAGTCCGCTTGCAATCGAGAAGATCAGCAGCGTCCAGAGCAGCACCGATTTGCGGCCGAAGCGGTCCGCCATAATTCCGGCTGCGGCTGCACCGACCGCCATCCCTACCGAGTTAATGCTGGTTAAATAGCCGATCTTTTCCGGCCCCAGCGACCATTCCTTGGCTAGTGCAGCCACGACGAACGAGATCATCCCTACATCCATCGCGTCGAACATCCAGCTTAGACCTGCACTGAAGAGCAGCTTCCGCTGCTTCGGATTCTGCAGCAGCGACATTTGATTCCACATGACTTAAGGCCCCTCTCCCCTGATTCCCGCTAATCCAATAGTTCCTGACTAGTATCACTTACACATTCTAGAAGCGGATGATTCAAAAATCAAGGAATAACACGGCATTGAAATATTGCCGGGCCATCGCCTGAAAATAACAGGTCTGCACCGAAATCGCAGCGATCAGCAGCATATTCTGCACCGCATCCCGCTGCCCTCTGCTCAGGTGGCTGAGCCGCTTCATCATTTTGTCCATGGCCGACTTGATTGCGCTGTCCGATTTCCACAGGTATTCCTTGGGATTTCCGGTCAGAGCCTGCCCCTCAGCCGGCATCGGGGAACGGGTCTTGATCTCCTCGAACAGCTCAGCATACCCGTGATACAGCTGTGCCGGCTCTACCAGATCATCGTCATCGCGATCAGGCGCCAGGAACAGCATACGAAAGAGCTGCCTGATGCTCTCGAAATCAAGCGCCGCCTTCAGATCATCTATTATAAATAGAATGGCCGCCTGATTAATGGAGTACTTCTTCCCTTCACGCGGGGACCCGAGATATTCCTTGAAATCGCGCTTCACCCAATTCTGCATAGCAGAGACGGATAAAGTGGAATACTCAATCAGACCGCCAAGCGAAGCAATTTCACCCAGGGACAGCCCTTTGACGCCGCCGCCTTTGATCAGCTTTTGCAGAATCGGGGGGATATCCGTAGACAGAAAAGCGGGCAGGCTTGTCCCCTCCCGCACCTCGTCGCGGTGGAACTTGGTCCAGGCTTCCTGCAGAATATGGAGCGGCTTCCGCTCCGAGTTGGGCCCTAGAGACAGTAATAGTCCGGACATCTCTATCCGGCTAAGTGTAAAAGCTTCCATAGCTGGCAACCCTCCACCATTTGATATTTCACTGAAAAGTTCGTACAATAGGTTCATAAGAACTCATAATATGAGTATAACCTATTTTAGGGACGAAAGGGATGGTAAAGATTATATGGGTATAGGACTTAGTTTGACGCTCGTGGCAATTTTGATTATTTTAACCGCATTTTTTGTAGCGACGGAGTTTGCAGTAGTGAGATTACGGGGCAGCCAGGTCAGCCAAATGGTGCTGGACGGCAAGAAGAACGCACTGGCAGTACAGCGGGTAGCCGCTAACCTGGACGGATATCTGTCCGCCTGTCAGCTCGGTATCACGATTACTGCACTCGGGATCGGGGCATTGGCAGAGCCTGCCTTTGAGCAGCTGCTCATTCCACTGTTTGATCTGGCTGGTGTGAGTCACAACGTTAGTAAGCCCATTGCTTTTGCTTTGGCCTTCATTATCGCCACCTTCCTCCACGTCGTGGTCGGAGAGCTTGCACCGAAGACCGCCGCTATTAATATTCCGGAGAAAATTGGTCAGATTACCGCACCGCTGATTATTTGGTTCTACAGAATATTGTACCCTTTGATTTGGTTCATGAACGGTTCCGCCAACCTGCTCGTCCGTATGTTCGGCATGAAGCCTGCCAGTGAACACGGCGACGCGCACAGTGAAGACGAGATTCGCCTGATCTTGTCCGAGAGCTATGAGAGCGGCAAAATCAACAAAGCGGAATATGGTTATGTTAACCGGATTTTCACCTTTGATGAGATGCTCGCCAAGGAAATTATGGTTCCCCGGACAGATATGGTATGCCTGTTCACCGATCATTCGCTGCAGGAGAATTTTGAAATTATCCGCAAGGAGCAGTATACCCGCTTCCCTGTAGCTGACGGCAGCAAAGACAATATCATTGGCATGATTAATACCAAACAGCTCTACCTGCAATACGACAATAATCCTGATTTCGATTTCAAAAGCCTGATCCTGCCTCTGGTGACAGTATCGGAGGTTACGCCAGTAAAGACCCTCCTGACCCGTATGCAGAAGGAGCGCGTGCATATCGCTCTGCTGCTGGATGAATACGGCGGCACCTCCGGTCTGATTACGATTGAGGATATTCTGGAGGAGATCGTCGGTGAGATCCGCGATGAGTTCGACGAGGATGAGCGCAGAAATGTGGAGAAGCTGAGCGACACTCATTATCTGTTCGACGGCAATGTCTCCCTGCTGGAGGTCAAGGATCTTACCGGACTTGATTTCCATGATGAAGAAGTCACCACAATCGGCGGATGGCTGTACAGCCATATGGAAGAGCCGGCTGTCGGCAAAAGCCTCACCTACGAGCATGTCACCCTGACGGTCCGCGAGATGAACCGCCACCGTATCCGCAAGGTGGAGATCCTGATCGATCTTCCGGTCACCGAAGAATCAGATGCACACCACGAGTAAGTCTTATAGATATGCTGCAACAAGTAAGGCGCTCCCCTTGAGTTACTGGGGAGCGCCTTTGCTCTTGTACTTGAATGCAATCGGCTGGCACAGCGGCATATGGACACAATGTATGTGAAAAACAACATACATTCGGCTACCACGCAGACGTATGGACTCAATGTATGTGAAAAACAACATACATTCGGCTACCCGCAGGCGTATGGGCCCAATGTATGTGAAAAACAACATACATTGGGCTACCACGCAGGTAATCCTATGGATCCGTTAGGATGACTTTGTTCTATATGATGGGGTGAGCTCTGAAAGTTTGTTGGTTTATTACACTCGCTAATGTACGAATCCAAGCAGCTAAATAGTTAATGCGATTAACTATATACTTTACCCATATAATATTCGTCCACCCATTGTCCATCCACCAGCAGCGATTTTGGCTTCAAGCCCTCGACTTCAAAGCCCTGCCTCTTATACAGCGCAACCGCCTGTTCATTATGCTGCATCACCGTAAGCTCCAGACGTACCAGGCCGCAATCCCTGGCCCACTGGTCCATTTCTTTGAACAATGCGCTCCCGATGCCCCTGCCCTGGTACTGCTTCAGGATGCCGGTAACAATATAAGCACTGTGTCTATTGCGGCTGAAGCTCCCTCCTTCGACTGACAGGTATCCTGCAAGCTCACCGTCTGCTTCAGCTCCCAGAATAAGCGAGTTCTCTGCTTGGTGTAAGCCTCTAATCATCTCTTCCACCTGGGAAATGCCGCTCTTTCTCTCGCCCGGGGCCAGCAGCATAAAGGAGGTTTCCCGGTCTAGACGATGTTGGAGGTTCAACAGCGCCGCTGCATCCCCCGGGAGCAATTCCCTTAGTGTTACGTTCATTTCCTTCCTCCTGCAGTAAAGAGCGAATATTATCCTTGTATAATTAACGTGATTAACAAATATAATTAACCCGATTAACTAAGTGACGGAGCGGCAGATCATTAACACGTTTCCGTCCGGGTCCTTGAAGTTAAACCAGTGGTCATTCTCAATATCGGTAAGGATCTCAGCTCCGCTGGCTTTGACGTAATCATAAGCGGCATCAATATCGTCGGTAAGCAGATGGAAGGACGGCACCTTCAGCACGGCTTCGGCTGTGAATATTTTGCTGTCCAGTACAATCCCCGGCCCCTGCATCGGCACCTCATACAGATGCCCGAATAATACTTCGCCTTCAAGCGGCAGTCCGAGCAGACTGCAATACCAGTTCTTGGACCTTTCGATATCACTAACCGGGATGAAGACAGCACCAATCTGATTGCGTATCGGACTTGTCACAGCAGTATAGCCTCCTCATAGAGTGCAAGTTATTGAATCCTACAGCCTTTAATGATTTCGATAAAATATGTCAATTTCCTGCCTGTTTAGGGATGAGAATATAAGTTATGCTATAATCTTGTCAGATCCTATCCCTATTGTCAGGAGAATGAACTTGGCTAACCTTTTCTTTGGGCATTTGAAGCTAACGCCGCCCAAAATACTATCCCTCGGCTTCGTGATCCTGATCGCTGCCGGAACCCTACTGTTATCGCTGCCCGCTGCTTCTACGGGCGCAAGAATCTCATTCATTGATGCGCTGTTCATGGCAACCTCGGCGACCTGCGTAACCGGCCTTGCCGTTGTCGACACGGGGACACAGCTATCGACCTTCGGACAGATCGTACTGCTGGTGCTGTTCCAGTTCGGCGGTCTCGGCTTCGTTACGATGGCGACGCTGATCACTCTGGTCCTGAACAAACGGATCTCATTGAAGGAACGCCTCTTGCTGCAGGAATCCATGAACCAGAATTCCATGCAGGGGATCGTGAAGCTGATCCGCCGGGTTCTGATCTACTCCCTGGTCATTCAATTGACTGGTGCCATTCTGCTGGCTGCCAGATTTGTAGTAGATATGCCGATAGGCAAGGCAGCCTATTATGGATTATTCCATAGCATCTCGATCTTCAACAATGCGGGCTTTGACTTGTTCGGCGATATTCACGGACCATTCAGCGGCTTAACCCGGTATGTAGAAGATCCCGTCGTGAATATTACCTCCATGCTGCTGATCTTCCTGGGCGGAATCGGCTTCATCGTCTTATCTGATGTGATCGATTATCGGAGGCGCAAGCGGCTGATGCTGCACTCGAAGGTCGTGCTGGCGACTTCAGCCGTGCTGATTCTTGTCGGAGCCATTGTCTTCTTCTGGCTGGAGCTGAACGCTACACTGAAGCCGCTGCATGCCGGAGGCAAGATTTTGGCCTCCTTCCTGCAAGCTATTACACCCCGTTCCGGCGGGGTAACCACCATTGAGATTCCGCTGCTGCGGGAATCCACCCAATTCCTGATGATTCTGCTGATGTTCATCGGGGCGGCTCCCGGCTCTACGGGCGGCGGAATCAAGATTACCACCTTTGCCATTCTGGCCAGTACCGCCTACGCCAAGCTGCGGGGCAAAGAGGATATCGTCATGTTCCGCCACCGGATCTCGAAGGAGAATGTCTACAGAGCCATAACCATGACATTACTGTCACTAATGCTGGTGGTCATCTCCACCATGCTGCTGTCCGTAACGGAGAGCGCCGATTTCCTGAGCGTCTTGTTCGAGGCGGTGTCCGCCTTCGGTACCTCAGGCATCACCATGGGACTTACCACAGAGCTGACCACGATCGGCAAGGTGCTGGTGATCATTCTTATGTTCGTCGGCCGGACCGGACCGCTTACCCTGGCCTATGCCCTCAAGCCTAAGAACAGCAAGGAGTTATACCGTTACCCGGAAGGCAATATCACCATCGGTTAAGGGTCGGCGACTATCAAGAACAAAATCACACTTACGGGTGAATGAGATTACCTGCGCGCCAGCAAATGTATGCTGTTTTCCGCATACATTCGAGCAACACGCCTGCACGCCACTTATACGTAACAGAAGAAAATCATAATCTCCTCTACAATTAAAAATGCGACCCTGCTCGTCCAAGGCAATCAGACGGGACGGGGTCGCATTGTTATATCCGAAAAGAAGCTTAAGCTTCCTCTTCCGGGATCTCCTGGGCATCCAGCGCTGCATCCAGCAGCTGATTGTACAGATCATCGTCATTCTCCAGCAGCGCATCGACTTCCAGGAACTGCTCCTCACTCCCCGGCTCCCCGGCGAAGCTTAGGCTGTAATCCCATTCGGTTCCACGGGAACTGTAGAAAGTAATCTCATAAGGGGAACGGTGATTCTCTAATGTAAATACCGTTCTCCCCACAAAACTTCTATCCTCTACGCGTTTCATTTCTGCTTTGGTGATTTCCAGGTTCATCCTCTTTCCTTCCTTTCATCTGATCATACCCACAATATCCAGTATAACATTGATATGTCAGCATTTCTCTTTCCTTTTGCGCTGTAATTGACTTTTTTCATCCGGCGGTTAATAATTTAGTACAATGCTTATACAGAGCTAAAAATTATGGTAATGGAGGAAATGTCAATGACTGAAACAGAGCTTCAGGACAAGCTAAGTAAATACGCTGATTTAGCAGTACAAATCGGTGTGAATGTTCAGCCGGGACAAATCCTGGTTGTGAACGCTCCGATCACTGCGGCTGAGTTCGTCCGCCTGATTACGGCCAAGGCTTATGCCATTGGCGCCAGCCAGGTGAAGGTGAACTGGAGTGACGAGTTCATTACCCGCCAGCAGTTCGAGCATGCCGCACCCGAAGTATTCACCAAGGCCCCAACCTGGTTTGCCGGTGAAATGACCGAGCTTGCAGAGAACGGTGCCGCCTTCCTGTCGGTCATTGCCGAGAACCCGGATGCCCTCAAAGGCATTGATCCTGAGCGGATTGCGAGCTTCCAGAAGACACGGGGCGCAGCGCTTACGAAATACCGTGAATTGCAGATGTCCGACAAAGTCAGCTGGAGCATTGTAGCGATCCCGTCCCAGCCTTGGGCAGACAAGGTGTTCCCTGACGTTCCTGCTGACCAACGTGTAGACAAGCTGTGGGAGGCTATCTTCCATACCGTCCGTCTGGACCGTGAGGACCCTGTTGCCGCCTGGCAGGAGCATCTGGACACGCTGGAGTCGAAGGCCAATGTTCTTAACGCGAAGAAGTACGCGAGTCTGCACTACATAGCACCCGGAACTGACCTTAGCATTGAGCTGCCTGAAGGCCATTTATGGGCGCAAGGGGACAGCATCAATGCCAAAGGTCATTCTTTTGTCGCCAACATGCCAACGGAAGAAGTGTTCACAGCTCCGCTGAAAACAGGCGTGAACGGTACGGTCCGCAGCACGAAGCCGCTCAGCTACGGCGGGAATGTAATTGACGGCTTCTCGATCACTTTTGAACAGGGCCGGATTACCAATGTGAGCGCTGAGCAGGGCCAGGAAGCCCTCGAATATCTGATCAGCCTGGATGAAGGCGCCAAGTATCTGGGGGAAGTTGCACTTGTGCCGCATCAGTCGCCGATCTCGGAATCAGGGATTCTCTACTTCAATACCTTGTTCGACGAGAATGCCTCCAACCATCTGGCTATTGGCACTGCCTATGCCTTCTGTCTGGAAGGCGGCAAAGAAATGAACCAGGATGAACTGACCGCCCGCGGCCTCAATAACAGTGTGACTCACGTTGACTTCATGATCGGCTCGGCCGAGATGGATATCTACGGAATTACCGCTGACGGTACGCGTGAGCCGGTCTTCCAGAAGGGCAACTGGGCCTTCTAACCCCCTTTATAAGCTATTGCATTTCATTAGATAATGAATGGAGCTGAAGCTATTGCTGGATTTCAACCAAAAGCTGGAGAATTACGCACTGCTCGCTGTAAAGATCGGCGTTAATATTCAACCCGGCCAGACCCTTGTCGTGAATGCGGATATCGTATCGGCTGCACTGGTCCGCCTGATTGTACGCCAGGCCTATGAAGCAGGTGCGAAGCTCGTCAAGGTTAACTATTCCGATGAATTCGTCACCCGTACCCGTTATGATCTCGCACCGTCCGAGAGCTTCCTGGAGCCGCCGAAGTGGCAGGCTGATGAGCTGGAGGATCTGGCACGGGGCGGAGCGGCATTCCTGACAGTCATCTCCGCGAATCCGGACTTGCTGAACGGAGTAGATGCAAGCCGCATTGCGGACCATCAGAAGACCGCCGGTCAAGCTATGGCTCCTTACCGCGAGATGCTGATGGCTAACCAGGTCAGCTGGACCGGCCTCGCCTTCCCATCCGCCTCTTGGGCCGCGAAGGTGTTCCCGGACGCTGCACCTGAGCAGCAGATTGAACTGCTCTGGGACGCCATCTTCAAGGCCGTGCGCGCAGACCAGGAGAATCCGGTGCAGGCCTGGAGTGTCCATCTGGCCGGCTTGAAGCAGCGCTGTGAGCTGCTGAACGCGAAGAAATACCGCAAGCTGCACTACACGGCTCCGGGCACCGATCTGACGATCGAATTGCCTGAAGGACATATCTGGTGTCAGGCGGGTGCGGTGAACAGCCGCGGAATGTCCTTCCTGGCGAACATTCCGACCGAGGAAGTTTTCACCGCTCCGCTGAAGACGGGTGCGAACGGCACGGTCCGCAGCACGAAGCCGCTCAGCTATGGGGGCAACATCATCGACCGCTTCAGTCTGACCCTGGAGAATGGTAAAGTTACAGACTTTACCGCTGAAGTGGGCCAGGAAGCCCTCGCTTCCCTGCTGGCCATGGATGAAGGTGCCGCCTACTTCGGCGAAGTGGCGCTTGTGCCTTTCCACTCCCCGATCTCGGAGAGCGGCATCCTCTATTACACTACCCTGTATGACGAGAATGCTTCCTGCCATCTGGCACTTGGCGCTTCCTACGCCTTCACCCTGCAGGACGGCATTAATATGAGCAAGGAACAGCTTGTAGACAAGGGCATGAACCAAAGTCTCACTCATGTAGACTTCATGATGGGCTCCCCGGAGATGAATATCGACGGAATTGCCGATGACGGCTCCACCGACCCGATCTTCCGTAATGGAGATTGGGCCTAAGCTTAATATTTATACTATGAATGAGACCCCGCTAATCCCTCTTGAGGAATATGGCGGGGTCTTTGTGTTGAACTGAGGTAAAAGCAACCCAAACAGCCCAAATGTGAACATTCAGTCAAAGAATTTTCACAATATTGTTGAAATTAGTTCACAAATATGTCACAATACAATTATAGATAGTGTTTACAGTTCCAAAAGAGGAATGTTTTAGTCCATGAATAATCTAAGGAGGGAATTCAGATGAAAGAAACTTTCACTCATGACAACACGGATTCTATGGAAACAGAACGTCTGGAAGTCCAGGCTCCCAAAGACTTAAGTATCGTTGCCTCCGACGCCATCAAGTACACCGCCTACATCATGCTGCTGTTCGGATTCCTGTACTTCCTGGTTGCCTACCTTGGCCCCATGCTGTAAGGCTGCTTCAATATACACAAGATACGCAGTACAATCACATATTCGTAAGCGCTTACGGCCAGTCTCCTGCGGGAATGAGATTAGCCGTTTTTATTTGTATCCCATGTCAAAACGCCAAAAACGGCAGCCCTCTTCATATGAAGGACTACCGTTCTTTGTCTACTTCCAGCCCAGCGCCTTGTTGATCCAGGCAACCGCCTCCGGTGCCCACGCCGCTTCCATACGTGAACGCAACCAGGCTATCGCCTCTTCTCTCGATCCCTCAAAGGGCAGAATGCCCGCTTCATGCATCCAGTGCCCCGAGGTTTCAAAAGAGGTGCTGTTCCAGCCATTCGGCTCTCCGTCCGCATTCACCCGTTGCTTCACGCCGGAGATTACGATATCCAGAGACCCTTGCAGCTCCGTTACTGCATTGTCAAAAGCCGTTTTCTTCTCCTTGGCCTTCATATCCGCCATAGAGCGCAGCTGGCGTGTCTCTATTCCCTCATTCGCCCGGATAATCTCCAGCAGAGTCAGTGCTTCTCTCGTGGCCAGGCCGCTCTGATACCGCTCTTCCAGAGACTTCCGAGGCCCGGACGCTGCCAAGTAAGCCGGAAGCCACTCGCGGGATACGAGCACGGCTTTTTTCTTGATGAATTTTCCGTAGCCGGCTAAGCCTTCTCCGGGAAATCTGACCCGCCAGCGCCAGGGGTCCAGCTCTGTATCCGTATGCCAATTCTCCGCCAGCGTCAGCCCGTTCACAGACGGATGCTCCGGGATCAGGGGTGCCAGCGGCACAATCCCCAGTCGGGCGACTACCTCAGCCATCTCTTCAAAGGTGGTTACATTCTCTTGCTTACCTGCTTCGCCCACGTCATTCAGCCTCCTAAATCAATCTGGCTTGTACACCAAATTAAGCTTATCACTATAAATGAGCAAATTCACTTCCTGCATATGCTCATTAGGAGATTTTGTTTAAAAATATACCATTTTCATTACAGCCAATCTGAAAATGCTCATCCTGTAAAATCCAGGCATCTGATTTCTCGACAAAGAAATGAAAGCCTCCGATAGATTGAACCACTGCCGGATCAATCGGTGTAGCACTTGCATTGATGCCAATTGTAAAAGCATCTGAGCCTCCACCCGCATATTTTGCATAAATCCTTACATGTTGGGCCTCTGCCAAACCCCATTCATCCTTAAAAGAATCAATCGCTTGTTCAGATACCTCAAATGATATCATTTCTTCTCTCCTTCCTTTCCTGCAGGTTAATCACATTTTTTAACTTCCCCCCGATAGTTAGCCATTCGAAAACTGGCCCCGCATCCACATGAGGCTTTGGCATTAGGGTTATTCATGGTGAATCCGCCTATCATTCCGCTTTGTTCATAGTCAATTTCGAGACCATCGATATATGGAATACTCTTCGTGTGAACTAATAGACGAAATTTATCTTTATTGAACACCACATCCTCCTCTGTTTGCTGCTCATCCAAGACAAGGGTATAAGACAATCCTCTGCATCCCCCTTCTTCAACACCTACTCTAAGAAAAGAGTGCCTTGTCTCAGCGGTTAATAAGATTTCGGCGATTTTCTCTGCTGCGATCTCACTGACATCAATGTTCATTTTCATTCCTCCTATACAAGCTTAATTTAGTTTTGGGTCCCCCAGTCCATTAGACAAGGTATGAACGTAGCGAGAGCTACTCCTTTTGGTGTAAGTTCATACATGGTTCGTGTAGGACGCTGGGGACTGGTTCTCTTGACCAGATTATGATGTTGAAGCTCCTTTAAACGCTGGGAAAGGATTCTTTGCGTAATGGAAGGAATACTCCGGGTCATTTCGCTAAACTTCTTCGGACCGTAAGAAAGAGTGAATAAGATATGGATCGTCCATTTAGACCCGATGATGTCATAGGCTATAAGAAGCTTCTCCCTATCCTCATTGGACAATGACCGGTACACCCTCTTTCTTAGGATCAGCATTCTTGATGGATTGCGGTGAGATCCGGGTGCTGGCAATGATACTTATGACGATCAACAAGAGATGGAAGCCCATGGCTACAATTAAGCTGGTTTGCAGTGACATTCCAGCAGCCTGACACACGACAAGGATGGAACCCCCAATCCCGATCACTACACCGGGTGTAAAAGAATCCGCAAATTGCAGATTTGCCGAGGTTTGGCCCGCGCCGCCTTCCCCTGTTTGGGAAAAGGCTACAACACCGCTAACCGGATGCGCCAATCCAATGCCGACCCCGGCGATGATCTGACCCATAACTGCAACGGCAATAGAAACAACCGGTATCCAAAAGACGATGGCAATCCCTATAGCAAGCAGAAATACCCCCAGAATAATTCTCATATGACGTCCACGGCCCTGATCTGCCGCATCCCAACGTCCTTGCACATACGCAATGATACACCAGCTTAGTGCAGCACTCGCTACGATTAAACCCGCCTGAGAAGGTGTAATTCCTTTCACATCAATTAGAGCCAATACCAGGAAATTCTGTGTGCTGGCATAGGCAGCGAAGAACAGCCCGCGTGTTGCGAGAATCGCCGGCATCCCTCTTCGCAGCGTAAGCGTTCCCTTCGGCAGCAATCGACGGAGCGGTAATATCATACCGACGAGACCAATCAGGGCGAAGACAAATCCCATCATACTCGGAAGCATACTTAGACCAATCAGGAAAAGGCCTGTACCCATCGTTAAGAGTAACGTCATCCAAGTAGATGAAGATCCGCTGTCCCCTCCCGTCTGCTTCACTTTCAATTTCCTGAAAGCAGGTAAACTAAGCACTGCTGAAACAACTAGAACAGGTAAGATCCCCCAGAAAACAAACCGCCAGGACCACTGATCTGCTATAAGGCCTGCTACATATGGACCGAGCATGGACGGAAGAACATAGGCTGTACCAAAGGCTCCAAGTATTTTGGCACGTAACTCATCCGGGTAACTTAAGGAAATGGCCGTATACACACAAGTCATCATAGCTCCGGCACCCAAACCTTGCAGGGCCCGTGATCCAATCATGATATACATATCGCCTGCTGTTGCAGCAGCGACCAGTCCTGCGATAAACAACAGCAGCGCATAAGTGAAGGGTGCAGCAGGGCCTCTTTTATCTATGATCCGACCGACGACCAGCGTTCCGATAATCTGTGCAAGCAGATACGTACTGAATATCCACCCGAACAGGCTAAGACCGTTCAAGTCTCCAGCAATCGAGGGAGCAATGGTGGTTACGGACAGACCTTCGAATCCAACGGCCATCACTGACAGGATAATTCCTATGGATAGTGCAAAGTAACGCGGACTGAAAATACTTTGATGATTAGACGACATGAATGGTGACCTCCAAGAAAGTTTGGTATGTATACATCGTATCCGGATACTTAGTAAACATTTTTGTTTATAATGTCTAAGCTACAGTCCGGCTTTGACTTTGTCAACATTTTTATTTAAAATGTAGGGAGTGATATGGCTTTAGTAGCTGCAAAAAGGAGGAGCACCATGAGCCGGAATGAAATCAAAAAGGATGTCTCCACCAGTACCCGAAGAGCGATCATTGATCTGTTAAAGGAGCGTGGGGGCATGGATGTTATGACTCTCTCCTCTCAATTTTCGCTGTCTGGAATGGCTATTCGCCAACATTTGAATGCACTGAAGGAAGAAGGATTGGTTACGAATGTGGAAGAGGCACGTCCCATGGGCCGCCCCACCAAGCTGTGGATATTAACTCCCGCGGCTAATCGTTTTTTTCCAACCGGATATTCGGATTTATCCATCAGTCTCATTAATTCGATGAAAGAGGCATTTGGCAATGAAGGGCTGGACAAGCTGCTGGATGTTCGAAATAAAAAAATGCAGGCACAATATCTTCAGCATCTTGGCGCTGCATCGGATGTTAGAGAGAAATTGGAGAAGCTGGCCGAGATTCGAACGAATGAAGGTTATATGGCCGAGGTTAAGGAGCAGGAGGATGGCAGTCTTTTATTCATCGAAAAACATTGCCCGATCTGTGAAGCGGCGGCTGTATGTACCGGGTTATGCAAGAATGAGTTGCATTTATTTAAAACAGTTCTGGGCGATGATGTTCATATTGAACGGGGGGAGTACATTTTACAGGGAGGCAGAAACTGTATCTACACCGTTAGGCAACATAAGCCGTGACAACAAGAGCAACCTCACTTGGAGATTGCTCTTTGTTGTTATTTCAGGCTGTCTGCGTCCGATCCCATACAGCGGATTCCCGCAATATAGGTGTTAATCAGCCGGGTGAGAGTGACATTCAGGTCCAGCGGCATTCCAAATCCGCCCTGGTGCTCCAAGGTGGAGAATCCGTGCAGTATACTCCGCAGTCCACGGACGGCATGCAGATTGCCTTCCTCATCCAAGCCGAATGCGGATATCACCTGGATGATGAGCGACAGGATCTTCCCTCCCGCCGCTTCCAGAGCGGTGTCTCCTTGTTCGGGTGCTTTTAGCGTCGTCTGGTACAGCCCCGGGTGCGCTCTGGTGAATCCGATGTATGCCTGACTCATGGCATGTACTGCAGCCTCTCCGCTTAGCCCCTCCGTTGCCTCCGATATGACCTCATACAGCTGCTCCAGGCCATATACCGCCATCAGTGTACGCAGCCCCGCAAGCCCGTTGATGTGATTATAGAGTGACGGGGAACGGACACCCAGCTTCGCGGCAAGTGCAGCCAGCGTCACTGCTTCCATCCCGTATTCATCCGCCAGCTCTGCGGCAGCCAATACCAGCGTGTGCGTGTCCAGACCTGCTCTAGCCATGTACCCTCTCTCCTCCCTTTACTTGCCCTTCGGCCTCCGCAGCCGCCCGCTTCATCGCCTCTACCGGAGCTATAAGCAGATCACCATGTCCTACCGCCAGTACAGAAGGGGCAAGATCAATCAGCCTGTAGGCACTGACCAAGGCCTGTTCGGGGCTCCAAGTCGCCATAGCCGGAAAAGGAAACCAGGCGACCTTCTTGCCGGACACCGCCGTGGCCCGGAAGGTCTGGAACGCATCACCAACGATCAGCGCTCCACTGCGCCGGTCCTGGAAAGACATCGATCCCGGCGTATGTCCGGGAGTGCTGAACGCTGTCAGCGAGCCGATGCTGTCGCCGTCATGCAGCAGAATGTCGGGCCGGGTCACTATTTTGGCGGGTACACTGCCCTTAATAGGAGTCTGCAGCTCATCGGCTCTGAGCGAGCGGTCACCAGCCAACAATGCAGCATCCCGCTCCGAGATATAGACCTTAGCCTCCGGCACCTCCTTCTTCAAGGCATCAAGCGCCCCGACATGATCCATGTGGCCATGAGTCAAGATGATGCGGGTCAGCGGCTTACCTAGCTTGGCGGTCTGGCTTAGAATGCCTTTCAAACTGAAGGACATTCCCGCGTCAATAAGTGTAAGCTCCTGTTCTTCCTCGATTAAATAGCAATTCACTGGAAAAATACGCGGCAGCCACGTAAGCTGATGCAAATGGCCTTCTCTTGTTACTCTCATCGTAAAACCCTCCCCAAAACTAATATCATTAGTTAAAATATAAACTAATGATATTAGTTTTGCAAGAGATATTTACTCATCCGCAAGTGAACGGCTTAGGCAAAGACGGTGAGAACATACTAAAAGGAACATTGTGTTCGGTTTTTCGCCTACATGAGCCCGCGCATCCTCAGTCCTGCACATTGTGTTCTGTTTTTCGCCTACATTCTCGGTTTCCTACGCAATCAAAAAACACCACCCGTAATGGATGGTGTCCTGAAAGATCCGTGTTACTAGTGGTATCGATTTTGTCTATGCCCGTCTGTACTTGTCTCCCGATCAGCCAAACCGGCCCATGATATATTCCTGGGTCATCTGGTTTTCAGGGTTCGTGAAGACCTTCTCGGTCTTGTCGTATTCCACCAGGGAGCCAAGATAGAAGTAGGCGGTGTAATCCGAGATCCGTGCGGCCTGCTGCATGTTGTGGGTGACGATGACGATGCGCAGCTCTTCCTTCAGCTCCTTGATCAGCTCCTCCACCTTACCGGTTGATACCGGGTCAAGGGCCGAAGCCGGCTCATCAAGCAGCAGGATCTGCGGGTTGACCGACAGCGCCCGGGCGATACACAGACGCTGCTGCTGTCCGCCGGACAATGCCAGAGCAGAATCCTTCAAGCGGTCTTTGACCTCGTCCCACAGGGCGGCGCGGCGCAGGCTGCTCTCGACGATTTCATCCAGCGCCTGCTTGCCCTTGATGCCGTGATATTTCGGGCCGAAGGCGATATTGTCGTAGATCGATTTGTAGAACGGATTGGGCTTCTGCCAGACCATGCCGATCTTTTGCCGCAGCTTAATTACATCCGTGCCTGTAGCATTGATATCCACACCGTCAATCCAGATGCTGCCCTTGGTCGTAGAGCCGGAGATATCGTCATTCATCCGGTTCAGTGAACGGAGAAAGGTTGATTTCCCGCAGCCCGACGGGCCGATCAATGCGGTAACCGTATTCTGGGCAAAAGGAAGGCTAATCCCCTTCACCGCCTCATACGTCCCATAATAAATACTCAGATCCTCCGTTTGAAATGATTCGCGTACGACTGGCTCTGCTATTCCCATCCCTTACTCCTCCTAAAAGTTCTGATAGCTTACACGTTCTGACTCTTCTGCGCAAAACTCGCTTCGGAAGCCTGTGCCCTCCCTGTGTGTAACAAGCCTAGCTCATTCTCTTGGATGCAGTAAGCTTGCGGTAGATGAATCTGCCGAAGTAACGGGCAGCCAGATTGAAGATTAATACGGTCAGCACCAGGACGGCTGAAGCACCCGCTGCGATCTGAAGTGCATCCGGGGCCAGGCCCTCACTGTTGACCTTCCAGATGTGCACCGCCAGCGTCTCTGCGGGACGGAAAGGATTGAGCGGTGAAGACGGGCTAAGCGGATTCCAGTTGCTGAAGTCCAGGCGCGGGCTGCTCATCCCTGCCGTGAACATCAGCGCGGCTGCTTCACCGAACACACGGCCGGCCGACAAAATCGTGCCGGTAATAATAGTCGGCAACGCTACCGGCAGCAAGACCGAGGTAACGATCTTCCACTTGGACAATCCGAGCGCGAAGCCTGCCTCCTTCTGCTGCTTGGGCACCGTGCGGAAGGCTTGCTCCGTAATACGCACCATCAGCGGAAGGTTGAAGAAGGTTAACGCGAGCGCACCCGAGATCAGGGAGAACCCGAGATTGAAGGTGTTGACGATCAGCAAGAGACCGAACAGACCCACGATAATCGACGGGAAGGACGACAATACCTCCACGACCAGACGGATGAAGTTGGTCAGCTTGCCGGGGCGGGCATACTCTGCCATGAAGATTCCGGCACCCAGCCCCAGCGGCACGGTGATGATCAAGGTCAGCACCAGCAGGAACAATGAGTTGAACAGCTGCGGCCCGACGCCTCCGCCTGCGCGGATCTTTTGCGGCGCGGAGGTCAGGAAGTCCCAGCTAATATGATTGAAACCGCGGATCAGGATATATCCGAGTAAGCTAACCAGGATGGCTACGATCAGCAATGCAAAGGTAACGATAACGACAGTGGCTATTTTATTCGCAGTTCTCGGCTTCAAATTTTATTTCTCCTTTCGAGCATTCTCACCAGCAGGACGAATACGAAGGTCATCAGCATCAGCACCAGCGCCATACTCCACAGCGCATTGTTCTGCGGTGAACCCATCGTGGTATTCCCCATGCCCAGCGTAATTACACTGGTAAGGGTGGACGCGGACTCGAACAGGGAGTGAGGCACGAACGGCGCGTTACCGATAACCATCTGCACAGCAAGAGCCTCGCCGAAGGCGCGGGCCATGCCAAGCACTACACCCGTCATAATCGCCGGGAAGGTCGTCGGGAGAATAACCCGGGAGATCGTCTGCCAGCGTGTGGCACCGAGCGCAAAGGATGATTCTTTCAAGTTTTGCGGCAATGATGCAAGCGCGTCTGCAGCCACGCTGGTAATCGTCGGCAGAATCATGACCGACAGCACTAGCGCGCCTGCAGCCACCCCGATGCCCTGTCCGGGCAGCGTATCCCGCAGAAATGGAACAATGACGCTTAAGCCTACGAAGCCGTAGACAACGGATGGAATGCCTGACAGCAGCTCGATGACCGGCTGCAGCAGCTTTTTACCCCAGCCCGGCACAATCTCCGTCATGAAGAGCGCAGCGCAGATACTGAGCGGACTTGCGATAAGCGCAGCCAGCAGCGTGACCAGGAAGGAACCCGAGATGAACGGGAAGGCTCCGTACGAAGGTGTGTCTGCTTCAGGCGACCACTTCGTGCCGAACAGGAATTCAGAGACCTTGACCTCACCGCTCAAGAAATTGGCCACGCCTTTGGAGGCTACGAAATAGACCATGGATATAATGATGACAATGAGCAGCAGCACGCAAAAGGACATATAAATACGTCCGATTAAGTTTTCTATATGATGTTTTTCCAGCCGCTTATTTGTTGGTTGTCCCCTCAAGATGCTCCCTCTTTCTAAAGTGAAAAGAGAGGCAGAGTTTATCCGCCTCTAATCACATTAAAGTTGAAATCCAATCCTAACTGTGAACCGTTGAAGGTTATTTAGGTGTTACAGTACCTGCAACATCACGCGATACCTGCATTTTGGAAGCCGGGATGTAGCCAAGCTCGACCACGTCGCCAGTCTGTACTTCATCCGTCAGGAAGTAATCCAGGAACGCTTTTACAGTCTCATTAGGTTCACCGTTAGTGTACATGTGCTCGTAAGCCCATACAGGATATTTACCGGCCACTACGTTGTCTACTGAAGGCTCAACGCCGTCATAGTTTAATGTTTTCACGGAATCATCGAGGTAGGACAGGGCCAGATAACCGATAGCCCCCGGTGTTTCGCCGATCATTTTCTTAACTGTACCGGAGGAATCCTCTTGGATCGAGCCCTTCAGGTCCTCTGTCTTGGTGCCAAGAGCGAAGCTCTCGAAGGTAGCACGGGTACCTGAGCTTGCCGGACGGTTGATGATCTGGATGGCCTGGTCTGCACCGCCAACTTCTTTCCAGTTCGTGATTTTACCTGTGAAAATATCTACCAGCTGCTGCTTGGTCAAGCTGTCTACGCCTGCTGCCGGGTTGCTTACTGCTGCAATCGCTACAACCGCCACCTGATGATCCACCAGCTCAGCCGCCTTCGCAGCATCCTTCAGCTTCTCTTCAGCGAATACATCCGAGTTCCCGATATCGACTTGCTTCTCAGAGACCTGAGTCAAGCCTGTTCCGCTGCCGCCGCCCTGAACCTGAATGTCCACGCCAGCATTCGCATCCATGAATTTCTCAGCTACCTGCTCTACAAGCGGCTGAAGTGCTGTGGAGCCTGACGCCAGGACCGAACCGCTTAGCTTCGCACCGCTGCTGGATTCTGTGTTTGTAGCAGCCGGTGTATTCCCTCCGTTATTGGTTGTAGCCTTATTTCCCCCGTTGTTGCCGCATGCTGAAAGTGCCAGTACGCTTGTAAGAGTCAAAGCCATGATCCACGATTTTTTGAATTGCATTGTTTGTTTTCCTCCTAAAGGTTTTGTGAGTGTCTGCTGCGTTCCATCTGCTTCGTACAAAACTCACTCGGGAAGCATTATTGTGTGTCTATCAGCGTCTCTTCTGACTCTTCTTATTCTAGGGCCCGTTCGTTAGATAAAAGTACTGAGTTTGTAAACCGAAGGATAAAAGTTATAATATAAATTGTATATTTGAATAGATAAATTCTATATCGATACAACAATAGGGGTCTTTCTGCCCCATCCCGGAGGAATCTTCATGAACCTTGTAAAGCTGCAAATCCTAGTTCTCATCGAAAAATATAAAAAAGTAACGGATGTCGCCGCCGAGATGAACCTTAAGCAGCCTACCGTCTCCTTCCATATGAAAAGTCTGGAGAGTGAGCTTGGCGCTTCCCTCTTCCAGTACCGGAGCGGCCGCGTCCTGCTGACGGATGCCGGACGCGCCTTGTATCAGTATGCGGTCCGTATTGTCTCGCTGAGCGCCGAGGCCGAGCGGACGGTCAAACAGTTCACCTCGCTCGCCTCGGGGAATCTGGAGCTTACCGCCAGCGATATCCCTGCCAGTTATCTTGTGCCCAAACTGCTGTCCCAATTCACACAGCAATATGACGGGATCGATGTCTACTTATCCGTACTGCCAGATGATGCCATCCGGGAACGTCTGCGCAGCCGGGAGATTCAGCTCGCCGTGCTGCACAGTGCAGAGGGCCAAGACGATACCTTCCATACGCAGGTGATTGCTGAAGAGGAGACGGTGCTGGTCTTTGCGCCGGAGCATCCCTTTGCGGGGGAGCAGGAGCTGACCGCCCAAGCCGTAGCCCGCGAGCCTTGGGTGCAGCATGAAGCCGCCTCCTTCCTGCGCGGAATCTCCGACCAGTGGGCACAGCTTAATAACGTAAGGGTCTGGAACCATGCGGTACTGGGCTCGCCGGAGGCCGTCAAGGGGATGCTCTACACAGGGAGAATGGTGGGCGTGTTCTCCCGCTCCGGGATTGAGGGTGAAGTAGCAGCAGGCCGTCTGGCCTATGCCAAGCTGCCGGGAATGCTCCCGGCTGACGGGTCTTTTGTGCTGGCTTGGCGCAAGGATTATACACTGTCTCCGCTCCAGCAGGCTTTTGCCGGGATGGCAGCGGGTTCTGCACAAATAAACGGTATCCCCGGAGCGCCTGTGTAACTGCGCTAACGGGGATACCGTGTGGTGGTGAACCTTATTATCTTTTAACAGCAACCAGGGTGAAGGTCTTGGGAATTCCCTTATCGTACACATCCGACGACAGATTAGGCTCCTCCACCAGCTCTCTTATAACCAGTCCGCTGGCTGCGGCAGCAGTAACCAGCTCGCCCAGCGTCCAGCGCCGCCAGTAGACGACATTCGGCTTGTCCGCCTCCGGTGCTCCTCCTGAAGAAGGCATGTATTTGGAATAGGACACCTGCTTCTCTTCAAGCGCCGTATCGAAATAATCCCCGCTCACCTTATGCTTACGCACCTTGGCCGTCGACCCCTTGGAGGAGATCAGCTTGGTCGTTACCGGATGGAAATCCCGCAGTACGAACGTTCCGCCCGGTGCCAGCAAGCGGTAGGCCGTAGCCATGAACGGAGTCAAATCCGTAAAATAGTGAACAATCCCCATTTCGGCAAAAACCGTATCATAAGAGCCGTTAAGATGCGCTTCCGGCAGCTCCAGGACATCCGACACGATATAGTCAAGCTGCACTCCGGCCGCCTGCGCGAGTTCACCGGCATAACGGGCATTGGCCTCCGAGAAATCCGCGACAGTCACCTCAGCCCCCAGCAGCCCCAGTGCCACCGCCTTCATGCCGTTAGAGCCCATCAGGTTCATGATCCTCCGGCCCTTCACTTCACCGAGATAGGTATTCAGCGGATACAGCTTCCCCGCAGGGTCCTTCGACAGCTTCTCCGCAGCCTCCGCAGGGGTTCCGAACCGGCGGGTCCAGGCCGCATAGGTATCCTCATTCCACAGCTCCTCGCTTGTGGGTGCCCCCTCCTTATTGAAGCCATCCGGTTCATTCTGATTAGGTTCATTCATTGCTTTCGTTACCCCTTTATCTATGTTCTATAAAATGTAATCAAGTTTGCCTCACGGGTCTGTCGGCGAATAGCTAGGAAGCGTTCGGCAGAGACTGCCGGAGCTTCATAGCTTTCCTTCGCCCGGCATACAGATAGACACCCAGCCCGGCCATGACCAGCACGCCGCCCGCCCACTGCAGGCCGCTGAGCTGCTCACCCAGCAGCAGGAACGCTAGAATGCTCGCGCCGACAGGCTCTCCCAGGATATTCATGGAGACGGTAGTCGCCGATGTATATTGCAGCAGCCAGTTGAACAGGATATGGCCGAAGACGGTGGGTACCACCGCCAGCAGAACGAAGATGCCCCATTCCCGGGCCGGATAATCGAAGAACGGTGTGCCGGTCACGAGATTGTAGACGGCAAATACGGCGGCCGCAGCGATAAATACAATCAGGCTGTACAGATAGGACGGCATACGCGCCACCAGCTTTTGTCCAAGCAGCATATGTGCGGCTACCGCTACGGTTCCGCCAACCGACAGCATGTCGCCCTTCAGATTCTCAGCAGACAAGCCAATGTCTCCCCAGCCGATAAAAGTAACGCCGAAGATAGCAATCGCCATCCCCAGGATAGCAAAGATCGAGTTACGCTCTTTATACAGTATGTACGCACCGACCATAATGAATAACGGCTCCAGCGCCATAATCATCGTCGAGCTGGCCACCGAGGTATAATTCAGCGAACCCATCCACAACAGAAAATGCAAGGCAAGCATGACCCCGGACACGCCCAGCAGCAGCCAGTCCTTCCGCCGCAGCTGAAAGAGTGCCCCGCTATAGGGACGGGCGAACGGCAGCATCAGCAGCGAGGTGAACAGCAGGCGGTACATCCCTTGGACCGATACGGGCGCGGAGGACCATTTAATAAAGATGGAAGAAAACGAGATGGCCACAATTCCGATTACCATCAGGAGAGGCACGGCAACGGGCGGTTTATTGGTACGCATGACAGAACGCCCCTTCATAGGATGTAAGACTCATTATGTTAATTTAACGTAAATCGGCGAAAAAAGCAGCATTTTTTCATATTCAACGCAAAACAAAGGCACAGAACCGCCTCTGAGGGGTTCCATGCCTTATAGAAGCTCAGCTGACAGAGGCTACTCTCCCCTGTTACGGCTTAAGCACTACCTTGATACAGTCCTCTTCCTTCTCCTGAAATACCTTGTAGCCATGTTCTGCGCGGCTGATCGGCAGCCGGTGGGTGATAATATCTGTGGGATCGAACTTGTTCTCCTTAATCATCTTGTAGAGCTCAGGCATATAATGGATCACAGGAGCTTGGCCCATCTTCAGCGTGATATTGCGTTCGAATAGATGGCCCAGCGGGAACATATTGTAATTCAGGCCATAGACACCGATTAACTGAATGGTGCCGAACTTGCGGACCACCTCGGAGGCGATACGGAAAGCCCCCAGCGAACCGCCCTGCAGCATCAAGGCTGTCTCCACCTTCTCTACAACCGTCTTCTTGGCATCCAATCCCACGCAGTCGATCACCACATCCGCTCCGCCGCGTGTAATCTCCTTGAGATTCAGCTCTACATCCTTGGTCTGCTCAAAATTCACCGTCTCCACTTGATTCGTCAGCTTCGCATGCTGGAGCCGGTAATCGATATAGTCCACCGCGATGACACGGGATGCGCCTTTCATCCAGGCGAACTTCTGTGTCAGCAGGCCTACCGGGCCACAGCCAAGCACAATGACGGTATCACCGGGCTTCACACCGGCATTCTCGACGCCCCACCAGGCGGTCGGAACGATATCCGAGAGGAACAGCAGCTTCTCGTCTTCCATCTCAGCGTCCTCCGGGACGACAAACGGCCCGAAGTTGCCGTAAGGCACCCGGAGCAGCTCCGCCTGCCCTCCGGCGAATCCGCCGTATGAATCCGAATAGCCCAGGTAGCCACCGGTATCCTTCGCTTCATTCGCATGGTCACATTGGCTCTCCATCTCATGCTGGCAGAAGAAGCATTGCCCGCATGCTACATTGAACGGGACAATGACCCGGTCGCCCTTCTTGACCCTGGTAACCTCCGGGCCCACCTCTTCCACAATCCCCATCGGCTCATGTCCGATAATGTAGTCATCATGCATTCCCGGTATTTCTCCGTTATAGATATGCAGGTCAGATCCGCAAATAGCGGTTGTGGTTATGCGGACGAGGATGTCATCCTTCTTCTCCAGCCGCGCATCGGCGACCTCCTTCACTTCAACTTTCTTCTTTCCCTGATAAGTCACTGCCTTCATGGTATAGGTCACTCCTTCTGAAATGGGGCTGCTTGTTACACTATCTTATGTTATAGCCCCAAATCGTCCGGATTTATCCGTGCAGCAGCGGAGAATACATCATCAGCGCGTGGTTCTCGGCCACGGCTTCGTCTCCGGCAAGCTCTCCGCTATGCGTCAGCACTCTGCGCCGGATCGCGTTGCGCCGGATATATCCGCCCCACGGCTCCAGGCTGATGCGGTGCCCATCTTCATACACTTCGTAATGGTAGAGCTGCTGCCCGTTACAGCGCCATTCCCCGTGCAGATGGGTCTCATCCAGGTGCAGCTTAAGCTGATAAGCATGCTCTGTATCATTGCGCAGCTGGAGATCCAGATAATTATAGGCACAGGTAGCCCCGCTGCCAAAGGGCTGGGTCCGCTGCTCATCGGGAAAGACATCATAGCTGTGCCGGTGCCGTTCGGTAACGGTCAGCGGGGTATGCAGTGTCATCCAGTAGATCAGATTGGACAATTGGCAGAGCCCGCCGCCTGTGCCGGACCGGAACCCGCCATAATGGAGCACCATTCCGTCCAGGTAGCCTTTTCTCCGTGTGGGTTTGCCGATCCTGCGCCAATAGGAGAAGCTCTCGCCCGGTTGAATGACAAGCCCGTCCAGCTTCGCCACCGCGAGCCTCAGGTTCACAATTTTGTTGTGCTGAAGCTGCATATCCACATTGCGCAATTTGCGCAGCAGCGGGGTAGCATGGCTGGCCGCTTCGTACGGCAGAGCTTCACTGCACTGTTCTGCAGCCAGGCGTCCGCTGGCTGTGATCCATTTCCAGTATCTTTTCCAGGTGAAATACCGCTTCCCTGCAAATAGTCGAAGCTTGGAACGCCGGATGGGCTTCATGTTGCTGATTACCGAATTCATGGAATGATTTCCTCCCTCTCCCACATCATTGTTCAATTATAGTACAACTGAACCGGCCGGAGGCTACAATTCTGTCCCATTTCTATTACAGCAAAAGACCGGAACTCCCCTATAGCGGAAGCCCGGCCTTCAGTAACTCTATTCAGCTTCATCCCGGCAGCGAGCGCGGTTATTTCCCCCGCTTATTATGCCAGATTAATGCATGTAATTGCGGCAGCACCCGTGCACGGTTCATTTGCGGATCGGCAATCACCCGCTCGAACAGCCATTCCAGCCGCCCCAGCAGACGGCCTGAGATGTCACCTTCCTCGGTGACGTTATCGTTGCCCGGCTGCAGGAATAGCGGGACCTCAGGGTACCTGAAATGGACCTTGCGGGCATATTCATAATCCTCCTGGTTAAAAACAACCACCTTCAGGCTATGCGCAGCCTTGCCGTTATCAGCGACTCTATGCATAATCTCATCCAGCTTATCCCAGTCTGTCTGCATCCCGGAGCTGGGCGGCTTCGGGCTGATCGTCAGCACATCCACCTCATGGAACCACTCCTGCCAACGGCTGCCCTGCGTCTCAATCGCCGCCTGGATGCCCCGCTCGTGGAGGAGGGAGATGAATTCTCCCATCGCCTCCCCGATCAGCGCCGGGTTACCCCCGGAGATGGTGACACAATTGAAATTCTCCCCGGCCAGCTCCAGCAGCCCGGCGAGAATCTCCTGCGGCGTAAGCATTGTTACTTTATCCTTGGCCGAGCCGTCCCAGGTGAAGGCGGAATCGCACCAGCCGCAGCGGTAGTCGCAGCCGTAGGTGCGGACGAACATCGTTTTGACCCCGATGACCGCCCCTTCCCCCTGGATTGTCGGGCCGAACATTTCAATAACCGGGATTCTACTCATCATCGCAGCCTCCATACAGCCGGTAAGCCGGTCCCTCCTCGGGGATATCTGCTGCCAGCACCTCAGCCCAGGAGGTCGGAGTTTCCCATAGCTTGACCGAATACACCGGCAACGCCGCTTGCTTCAGCTCATAGGCAATGTAGGCAGACAGATTCTCTGCTGTGGTGCGGAAGGAGAGCATCGCTACCTTGGAGCCGGTCGCCTTCAGCGTCTCCAGCACAGGCTCATTGCCCATCGCCAGAAAAGCATGATCCAGCCGCCCAACTACCGCCTCCTGCACAGCCGCTTTAATATCGCTGAAATCGATGACGAACCCTTCATCCGACTGTCCTTCTAACGCGGACGGCACACCCTTCAGCACTACCTCCAGCCTGTAGGTATGCCCGTGCAGATTACTGCATTTCCCCTTGTGTCCGATGAGCTGATGGGCAGCGTCGAAGGTGAAAATTTTGCAGACGGCTACTTCGCCCCGCATTATACTCCCGCCTCCTGACGCTCTGCCTCATATTGCTCCAGACCCCGCTTACGCAGGAGACATGCCGGACAGGTGCCGCAGCCGCTGCCGATGATTCCGTTATAGCAGGTCAGGGTCTGCTCCCGCACATAATCGAACTGGCCCAGCTCGTCTGCCAGCTTCCAGGTTTGCTTTTTGTCCAGCCACATCAGCGGGGTATGAATGACGAACTCCACATCCATCGACAGATTAAGCGTGACATTCAGCGACTTCACGAACACATCGCGGCAGTCCGGGTATCCGCTGAAGTCCGTCTGGCAGACCCCGGTGATAATGTTGGAGTAGCCAAGCTGCTTCGCCAGAATGGCCGCGAAGGACAGGAACAGCAGATTACGTCCATCCACGAACGTGCTGGGCAGCTCTTCACCCTCGCCTGCGGTAATGTCAATATCTTCACGCGTCAAGGCGTTCGGAGCAAGCTGGTTCAGCAGCCCCAGGTCCAGAATATGCTGCTTCACGCCGAACCTTGCGGCTATCGCCTTGGCGACTTCAATCTCGGCCGCATGGCGCTGATTATAATTGAACGTGACCACCTGAACCTCCTGGAATTCCTGCAATGCCCACGCCAGGCAGGTAGTGCTGTCTTGGCCGCCGCTGAAGACGACTAATGCTTTTCTATTTACCATAATGATCTCTCCTCCTGATTGCTCTGTGAAGCTGGCTTCTGCGGATTAACGGTTGTCCACTTTCTCGGGATACAGATCATGATTCATCAGCCGGTGCTCGGCCATCGCCTCATATTTGGTTCCCGGACGCCCCCAGTTGCAGTAAGGATCGATGGAAATGCCGCCGCGCGGCGTGAATTTGCCCCACACTTCGATATAACGCGGCTCCATCAGCGAGATCAGATCATTCATAATAATGTTGACACAGTCCTCATGGAAATCCCCATGATTGCGGAAGCTGAACAGATAGAGCTTCAGTGACTTCGATTCCACCATTCGGATATCAGGAATGTACGAGATATACATCACCCCGAAATCCGGCTGACCGGTCACGGGACACAGGCTGGTGAACTCGGGACAGTTGAATTTGACGAAATAATCGCGGCCGGGATGCTTGTTATCGAACGCCTCCAGAATCCCCGGATCATAGCCGAACTTGTACTGCGTGCCTTGGTTGCCCAGCAGGGTAACCTCCTGCATTTCCTTTTGCATTCTGCCTTCTGACATGACAAAAAACCCCTCTCTTTTCCCTAGGCCCCTGGCCTGAACTGGAAAGAAGAACGAGATTTCGAAAACCTGGCTCTACTAAAAATAGCTTAGTTTTTTATAGAGGGAGTTCGCGAACCTCTCCTGCGCGCGGCGCAGATTCCTTCTTTATCTTGGTGCGTCTTGAACTATACCATGATTGCAGCAGGCTTGACAACCCTCACAGCTGATCCAGAATCAGCGAGCACAGCAGTCCCATCGCAGCGATGAACCCCGTGAGCGGCCCCCCTTCTTCGTAGGCTTCGGGCATCATGCTGGAGGACACCATAGCAATAATCCCTCCCCCGGCAAAAGAGGCAATCAGCGCTTCCGTATACCCGCTTGCGTGATCCATGAACTCATATCCCGCCCCTGAGGCCAGTGTGGAGATAGCGAGTACGCCGAGCCAGAGCAGCATAATCTTGCTTTTGCCATAGCCGTCCTGCTTCAGTCCAGCCGTGCTGGACAAGCCTTCGGGAATATTGCTGATGAAGATGGCAATGACCAGCAGTACGCTAACGCCTTGACCCGCAATGAGACTTGCGCCAATCATGATCGATTCAGGAATCGCATCCAGTACCGTTCCGGCAAAAATAGCCAGCCCTCCGCCCTTGGCATCGCTCTTCCCTGAAGAGGCTCTGGCTGAGCGCTTGCGTCCGGCTCCGCCTTTACGCGAGATCAGCCAGTCGAACACCGTGAACACCAGTGCTCCAGCGGTGAACCCGATAATCGTCGGGGCCAGTCCGCCGTCACTGGCCGAATCCTCTAGCAATTCATATGCCGCTGCGCCGATCAGGACACCGGTCCCGAACGCCATAATGAAGCCGATCAGCTTATTCGGAATCCGCAGGAATAAGGCCAAGAGTGCGCCAATCAAGACCGCCGAGCCGGAGACTGCGCCCCATAACAATGCGTTTCCCATCCGCTTCACCTTCTTATAAGATATTGGCATTATTACAATGCATAAGAATAGTTTACACACGAATGAAGAACGGCAAACACCTTGCATAGTTCAACTAATTTGCACGGATTCATTTGCATGGAAAGGGGTAACTTAGAATTAACAATCTCTATTAACCGAAGGATGGGATCATACGATGGAAGCAAACGTACAGAAGCTTATAGATTGGCTGGAAGCCCGCAAGGGTATAACACTGGTCATTGAAAAACGGGAGCTGGATGACCTGGACACCGTCCATTTCAAGCTGGAGACCGTTGACTACCGGAACGCTGACGATGTCATCGATGATTATCTGGACAGTGCGGTCATTCTGCGCGGGACAGGCAGTACCCTGAATGCAGATGGAGAGCTGGTGCCCCTGCCGCAGCCGGGATATGAGCTGGCAGTAAGCGGGCTGCAGCTTCATGAATTGTCCGAAGCCAAGGTGGATCTGCAAACGAGCCGGGCGAAATATTCACTGGCTGTAAGCTGATTATCCGGCGGCTCCGGCCGTAAGAATCTAAGGAGGGTGCAGTCCTAAGCCAACATTCCGGCTTAGGACTGCACCCTCTGTTTCCACAACTATCGCCTACAATTCTTCCCCGATAATCTCCACTTCCGTCTCCAGCTCCACATCGAACTTGTGCTTCACCGCTGAGCGTACATGCTGGATCAATCCGATATAATCGCTGGCCGTTGCATTGTCGGCGTTGATAATGAAGCCCGCATGCTTGCGTGAGACCTCTGCGCCTCCGATGCGCGTCCCCTGGAGTCCGCTCTCCTGAATCAGCTGCCCCGCGAACCGGCCCGGCGGCCGCTTGAATACACTGCCGCAGGACGGATACTCCAGCGGTTGCTTCGATTCCCGCAGATAGGTTAACTCATCCATGGACGCCTTAATCGCGGCTGGATCGCCTGGCAGAAGCTTGAATCTCGCCTCCAGCACAATATATTGTCCAGTGGCGAAGATGCTGCTGCGGTATCCCCATTGCAGCTGATCGCTGTGCAGGGTAAGGAGTTGCCCGTTCTGATCGATCACGAGCGCACTGTGCAGCACATCCTTCACTTCCCCGCCGTAGGCTCCAGCATTCATATATAGCGCCCCGCCTACCGTGCCGGGGATGCCGCAGGCGAATTCCAGACCGGTCAGCTTCTGCTCCAGCGCATAGCCCGAGACATCGATAATCTTCGCCCCGCACTGCGCATAGAGCAGCCCGTCACGGATGCCTATCCCGGACAGATCCGAGGTCTGGAGCACGATGCCGCGGATGCCTCCGTCCCGGATAATCACATTGGAGCCGTTGCCGAGAATCGTAAGCGGGATCTGATGATCCTGGGCATAAGCATAGATGCTCTGGATCTCTTCATATGTAACAGGAGCAGCCAAAATATCTGCTTCGCCGCCCATGCGGGTATAGACCAGATTCTTAAGGCTCTCCCGGCGTTTCAGTGAGCCTGCTGTAACAAGCGGCTGCAAATCCTCATATATGTTGTCAATATTCATTCTTCATGCTCCTAACTCTATAAACAAGATAATGTCGTGCTCGCTGCCGGTTAATTACGGCTTCAGCAACCACAACTTTAACAACGAACAGGCTCCCTTGTCAATGACAGGAGCCTGTTAAGAAGCTGCATACAGCATTATTATGTTTCGAAATTCCCAATTATACCCTATTCGCCAGCCGCTGCGCGCTCGGCACGGAATTCCTCCCGCCGTGCGGACCGCTCCTCTTCCTTCATCCGGGGGCAGGTATAACACAGTCGTCCGCCCTCAGTCCGGTAATACATACAGCAGCGGTTACGCAGCTGAACCGTCTGCTGCGGGTCCGTGAGCGATTCAATTCTCCGGACCTTCACCTGGAACGGATTCCGCGGCATCCCGAATACGGCAGCGGGCAGCTCATCCTTCAGATACGCGTAATCCTCCTCCAGCCGGCGAAGCAGGAGCGGATCTGTCAGTTCAGCAGCAAAGGCTTCCGCATAATAGTTGAATTTGGTCGGCAGCTGTCCCCAGATCTCCCCGGGCGAAAGTCCGCTCACCTGTGAAGCCATCCGGATCAGCGGCCCGGCTGTGTTCTGGTAGAAGCTGGTTAACGCCGCATTGCGCCAAGCCTTCCGGCCCGGCTCATCTGCCGGAGCTTGTACCATCCCCCATTCACGAAGCGAGAAGGCAATTCTGCAGTAGCCATCTGCCGGAACAAGATGCAGTTGAAGGTTCCGTAAGCTGAAGTCCGGTACGCACAAGAAGCCGGTCACGGAATACTGGACCGCGAGTGCCATAATGCTCAGATAACCGCCGAAGTACGCACCGGCCGCTTTATCGTCAAGCGCCTTCATCAGCGGCCGGTAAGCCTCCATGAAGGCCCTCATCCCGCCCTCCTCTGCCAGCTCAGCAGCAGCGAAGGAATACACGGCTCCGTCGGGCACCTCAAGATGGAGGTCAAATTTAGACTTATATTCTTGCCTCAGAAATTCATTCATGTTCCTCTCCTACAGCCCGGCAACTTTGTACGCAGCCAGCTCGTAAGGCAGACAGAGCGGCACACCTGTACGCGGATCAGGTACAATATCCGCCTCAATGCCGAATACCTCGCGCAGCACCGCCGGTGTCATTACCTCATTCGGAGCGCCTTCGCTGATCACATTACCGGATTTGATCGCTACCATATGCTGCGCGTAACGGGAGGCATGGTTCAAATCATGGACAACCATAATAATTGTCCGGCCTTCCTGCTCATTGAGCTTCTGCAGCAGCTGAAGCACCTCCAGCTGATGGGCCATATCCAGGAAGGTCGTCGGCTCGTCAAGGAACAGAATATCCGTCTGCTGGGCCAGCGCCATGGCGATCCAGGCCCGCTGCCGTTGTCCGCCGGAGAGACGGTCAATCGGCCGGTCACGGAATTCATTCATGCCGGTCAATTCAATCGCCTCGGCAATAATGCTGCGGTCTTCAGGCGTCAGGCTGCCGAAGCCCTTCTGATGCGGATACCGTCCATATCCTACCAGCTCAGATACCGTTAATCCGTCCGGGGCAGTAGGATTCTGCGGCAGAATCGCCAGCTGGCGGGCCACCTCTTTGGTGGAGAGATTGTGAATGGACTTCCCGTCAAGCATTACATTGCCGCTCTTCGGCTTCATGATCCGGGCCATTGTCTTCAGAATCGTGGACTTCCCCGAGCCGTTCGCCCCGACAAGCGCTGTAATCTTCCCTGTCGGAAGCGATAGATTCAGCCCCTTTACAATCATAGTCTCCGCATATCCGATGCTCAGCTGCTCTGTATTTAAACGTTCCGACATGATAAACACTCCTTAGATTTTTTAATATATACATCCCTGTACTACGCTTTCGATGTGGCCAAAAGATATAAAAAGTACGGTGCTCCAATAATCGCTACTACGATACCAGTTGGTACCTCCGCAGGCTGCAGGATCCAGCGACCGATCGTATCTGCCGTAAGCAGCAGCAGGGCTCCGATCAGGGCAGCCGCAGGCAGCAGGATCTGATGGCGCGGGCCGACCAGCCTGCGGGCCAGGTGCGGCGCAATTAGCCCGACAAAACCAATGCTGCCGCTTACCGATACACAGGCTCCTGCCAGCGCAACAGCCACAGCCAGCAGCCACCGCCGTTCCCGTTCGAGCGGCAGGCCCAGTCCCTTGGAGAGCTCATCGCCCAGATTCAGTACGTTGAGCACCCGGGCTTTGTAGAATGCGAAGGGCAGCAGGATCAATATCCAGGGCAGCAGGGCCAGCACAAACCGCCAGTCTCCGCCCCAGATTTTGCCGGCTAGCCAGATGGCTACGAACTGATAATTCTGCGGGTCGAGTCTTAATGACAAAATAAGCTGAAAAGCGTATATCCCGGCACCCACAGCAATCCCGATCAGGATCAGCCGTGTCGGCGAGAGCCCATCCTCCCTCCTGTAAGACAGGAAGTAGATCAGTGTTGCAGTAAGCGAGGCTCCTGCAAGCGCCAGTAGCGGAAGCACGAGGATCGGAGCTGCTGTAGTAGCCGGTACAAAGGAGATAAAGATCAGTACAGCGAATCCGGCTCCGGCATTGATCCCCAGGGTGGAAGGCTCAGCGAGAGCATTACGCGACAAGCCTTGCAGAATCACTCCGGCTACCGCGAAGCCTGCACCAATCAGCAAGGAGATCACGATGCGCGGCAGCCGGAAATCAAACAGAATCAGCTGCTGCTGCTTGGTGCCGTTGCCGGATAGGGTATGTAGAACTTCGAGCGGTGACAGACGCATTAAGCCGGTATTCATACTGACCAGAAACAGAATGACGATAAGCACAGCAAGCAGTGTCAGAATACCAGCCTCTCTGGAACGGCGCGGCTTGGCCGGGGGGAATGAGGTGGAACGGTTCATTTCAGCTCCCCCTTGCGTTTACTGGCCAGATAGATGAAGAACGGTACGCCGAATACTGCAATTAAGGCACCTATTGGTGTTTCGTATGGCGCATTAATCATCCTGGCCGCAATATCGGCCACCAGGACCAGAATGCTTCCAAGGACTGCGGAGCAGGGAATAATCCAGCGGTAGTCAACCCCAACGAGGTAACGCGTAATATGCGGAATCATTAATCCGACAAAAGCGATCGGCCCCACCGTGGAGACTGCCGCTCCGGCGAGGATGACGACAATAATCATCCCTGCAGTCTGTACCAGACCGGTGCGCTGTCCGAGACCTGCTGCAACATCCCTGCCCAGGCTCAGTAGCGTAATCGAACGCGACAACATCAGCGCACCGATCAGGGCCGCCGCGACCCAAGGAGATATTACCTGCAGCTGCTTCCAGCTCGCTCCGCCAATCCCCCCAGCCATCCAAAAGGCGATATCCTGGGAGAGGCTGAACAGGATAGCAATGCCCTGGCTGACCGCCAGCAGCATGGCGCTTACTGCCGCACCGGCGAGGGTCAGCCGAAGCGGGGTCAGTCCGCTATGGGAGAGCGATCCGATCCCGAATACCAGCAGTGAGGCTACAGCCGCTCCAAGAAAGCAGTACAGCATGATGTACGAGAAGGATAGTGTTGGCGCGAAGGCAAAAGCCAGGGCCAGTCCAACGCCCGCACCTGCATTAAGACCAAGCAGTCCGGAATCCGCCAGCGGGTTGCGGGTCATCCCCTGCATAATCGCACCGGCAACGGCAAAACATGCGCCGACCAGCGCTCCTGCGGCAGCCCGGGGAATCCGCAGCTCCCGGATGACCTGATGCTGGGGCAGCTCCGGATTGAACCGGAACACCGCCTCCCATACGGTAGCCAGCCGGATATCCGCCGCACCAACCGATACGGATACCATCAGGCCGAAGACAATCGCTGCTATTCCCAGCACCAGAATAACAGCAGCGGCAAGCGGCCGCGACCGGACAGATGTGTTCCCTTCAACAGAAGGAGCTTGTAGAGCAGAATCTGTGGATGAAGCCATATGCCGTCTCCTTATCAGGATTATTAGGGAAATATAGATGATTATGATTCTCATTATCGCAAAGATATGAATATTGTTCAACTTAAAAAAGAGGCAGGCTTCTATATCCTGAGGATATAAAAGCCTGCACAATTCTCCGGCCGGTAAAGACCTATTTCACAAAACTGCTCAGAATATCATCGATGGTCTTGGAATTGGCTATAGGGCCGCTATACAGCCAGCTGGTATCTTTGCCGAATTCATGAACATTCCCTGCCTTAACGGCCGGAATTCCCTTCCAGACTGCACCTTCTGTAATCTCAGCTCCGCTTGCCTTGTCACTATTCACCAGAATGATATGCTCTGCAGTCAGCTCAGATAATTTCTCCAGTGAAATCGGGTTCCACGGTGCTCTGGATTCTGCAGGAATGTCGGTCACGAGATTCGGGAGCTTCACTCCAAGATCGCCATACAATACCGCACCGCTGCTGCGGGTCTCATCTACAATGAAGAAATTCTTTGATACCAGCCACAGAACCGCTACTGAATCATCGCCGATTGCCGCTGAGACAGCCGCTTTGGCTGAAGCCGCTTTCTGGTCATAGTCTGCAATAGCCTTCTCCGCTTCCGGTGTCTTATTGAGCAGCTCACCGATCTTGAGCAAGGCTGCGCGCCAGTCACTGCTGACCTCATCGCCGAGTACATAGGTTGGTGCAATCTTATTCAGCTGGTCATAAAGACCATTCTGAACCGAGCCCTCCGACTGGACGATGTGAAAATCCGGCGTGAAGCTGGTGACGGCTTCAAGCGGCAGGTCATAGCTGATCGGCGGAACGTCCTTAAGCTCAGCGGCCAGGTAAGCCTGAGTACCATTCTTCGTAGACCACTGGGCAACCGGAGTCACGCCGAGTGCTACCAGATAATCCTCCAGATAAGAAGCAATTACACGCTGCGGATTAGCGGGAACGGTCACCTGATGTCCCATTGCATCCGTTACGGTCTTCTCCACAGCGGGTGCAGCAGTTGCTGCAGGTACCGCAGTGGCCTCCGCAGTCGCTTCTGCGGTTGCCGCAGGTGCGGTGCCTGCTCCACCGTTACTGCCTGCGTTGCTACTATTATTTCCGCAAGCGGACAGCAGCAGTGTTGTAGTCACAAGTCCGGCCACCGCCAGCTTCCCGCTTCTTGATCCTTGCAGGTTGAACGAAAACATTGAATACCCCTCCTGTATGTTACCCTCATGATTGGCAAAAGCTCTTTTACCTTCATCTTGTCTATACTGATGATATTGATTCTCATTCTCTATGTCAACCAATAACTTATAATAACGTAAAAACGGCCGCCTCCGCATTAAGCAGAAACAGCCGTCTTCATATACTCTTCTATATTATTTATGCAGATGGAAAGGAACCGTGGCGATGACAATGTCCTTCTGATTCATCAGATAAGAGCGGATGAACAAGCTGGTCTGATTATGCAGCACCGCCTGCCACCAGTGCTTGGTCACGAATTGCGGAATCAGGACGGTAATATGATCCGTTGAAGAGGTCTTCCACTCTACTGTATCGATGAACTTCACCAGCGGGCGGATAATGCTGCGGTAGCGGGAGCGCAGGACGATCAGGCGTACGCCGGGGTTCCACTCCTCCCACTTCTGCTCCATTTTGTGAATCTCTTCTTCATCGAAGCCTACATATACAGCGACCACATTATCTGTCAATGACTTCGCATAGCTGATCGAATGCAGTACAGCACGAGTCACACCGGCGACCGGAACGACTACGGTGCTTCCTTTGATACAAGGCTTATCGGTAGCCGGACAGATCCGCAGCTGATCGGCAATATTCATATAATGGCGGTGAATCCGGTGGAACACGATGATAACAGCCGGCAGGAAGATGAAGGCCATCCACACGCTGGAGAATTTAGTGATTATGAAAATCAGGGTGATCGTTAATGTAGTGAGCATCCCCACCGTATTGACGGCGAACTTGCTCTGCCAGCCTTTCGGCTTCGTTCTGTACCATTGGACCATCATGCCCAGCTGCGACAGCGTGAACGGAATGAATACCCCTACTGCATATAATGGAATGAGTCCTTCCGTATTCCCGTGAAACGCCGCCACCAGCACAGCCGACATGACACCGAGGAAAATAATACCGTTGGAGAAGCCCAGCCGGTCGCCGCGCACCATGAAGGCATGGGGCAGATATTTGTCTTTGGCGAACATGAACGCCAGCAGCGGGAAGGCCGAGTAAGCCGTATTGGCTGCCAGGAACAGGATAACCGCCGTAATCCCCTGAATGAAGAAGTACAGTCCGCCGCGGCCGAAGGTAGATTCGGTAATCTGTGAGACCACGGTGGCCTTCTCATCAGGCATGATACCGTACCAGTAAGCGAGCAGCGTAATACCTGTGAACATTACCCCGAGAATGAGGCCCATGAGCATCAGCGTTTTGGCTGCATTTTTCTCCGCGGGCGCTTTGAAGTTAGGAATGGCATTGGAGACCGCTTCTACCCCGGTCAGAGCCGAACAGCCGGAGCTGAAGGCCTTCAGCAGCAGGAACATACTCACGTTCGATACCGCCGAGCCGATCTCAGGAACATGGGCATGGGCGCCGCCGGTCATATATTTGAAGACCCCCGAGATGATGAGCACGAAGATGGAAACAACGAACAGATAGACCGGGATAGCAATGAAGGAGGCCGATTCGGTCACTCCCCGCAGGTTAACAATCGTTAAGAGCACGATAACAGATACCGCTATCAGAACACTATGATTATGCAGACTTGGAAAAGCTGAAGTGATTGCATCCGTCCCCGCCGAGGCGCTTACCGCCACCGTCAGAATGTAATCCACCAGCAGAGAGCCGCCGGCCAGTAAGCCGGTATGAACCCCTAGATTGCTTTTGGCGACAATATACGCGCCCCCGCCTTGGGGGTAAGCGAAGATCGTCTGCCGGTAGGACAGAATCAGAATAGCCAGCAGGCCCAATACGGCTAATGCAATTGGCAAGGAGTACCAGATAGCGGTGAACCCGGCGGCCACCAGTACAATCAGAATTTGTTCTGTTCCGTAGGCTACAGACGAGAGCGCATCAGAAGACAGGACAGCCAGTGCTTTCACCTTGGATAACTTTTCATGATCGAGTTCGTTCGACTTCATCGGACGCCCGATCAATAGTCGTTTTACCTTGCTTACCATTGTAGTAACAGTTCCTCTCTTGGTTAAGTTGAAACGGGTTTCCCTGCGCTGTTTTCATAAGTGGATTTCATAAATGCAGGCACCAAAATAAGCATACGGAAATGATCCGCATGCCTTAGTGTGCATGGTCATTATCCCACTAGTGGCTTACGAGGTTAGCTGGCGGATTCGGACTGTGGTAGCCCTACGGTTACAGGTCAAGTAGCCTGCTCCGATTCACCCCTTTTGGCCTTAGCCAAAGTGTGGTTCCCCCGTTTTTCCTTCCAGAAAATTCAGCGCATATTCAACTTCTCACAAGGACTAATATTAAGCTACAACACGTCTTCCGTAAAGCGTGGAAACAAATGAAAAAAGAATGAAAAGCACTCAAAACAACCAAATTCATCATCCGGTATGTCTTGATCTTTCATTCTCTTTCATTATCCCTTTACCACGTGATTTTACAGGGTTTTTGCATATTATTTTTTACTAAAATTAAGGGTATTCTCTTCTCTTCCTTCTGCCCGTCAGCTTCTTACTCCGCAGGCTCCTCTTTGCGTCCTGTCCAGAGCAGAATGGAGATTAAGGCAAAGGCTATAAGTGCAAGCAGAGGGATCGTTATAAATCCGAACCAGTTCAGATAATCCTTGTTGCACGGTACGCCGATGGTACAGGGAAGCACCTTGCTGAGCGCCGGAATTTTTTGCTCCGCATAATGATATATGGAGATGCTGCCGCCGATCAGACTAAGGGGAAGCACGTATGGAATGATCCGCTTGTCCGCCCGGTAGGTGGCGATCCCCAGCAGGAACAGCTGCGGATACATGAAGATCCGCTGGAACCAGCACAGCTTACAGGGCTCGTAATTTAGGACCTCACTGAGATACAGGCTTCCTGCTACAGCCACCACACAGACGAACCAGGCCAAGTAGAGACAGTTACGCCGGCAGAAGGCAGAGAAGGCGGTCATTGGGCGGTCCCTGCTCCCGCTGCTGCTGTTGCTGCCTGAATCTGGGCGTCAATCGCCTCCATATTGAAAGGCTCCTTCACCTTGATGCCGTTCACGTACAAGGAAGGCGTATTCGTTACGCCCGTATCGGTGCCAAGCTGAATATCCCGCTCCAGCTCGCTTACGTAGGTACGCTCGTCAATGTCCTTGCGCAGCAGGTCGTAATCCACCGGCAGCTCCAGCTGCTTGGCGAGACTCACCAGGAAGTCAGGTGTAGCCCATTCCTTCTCTTCATTCCCCTGATTGGCATAGATCGCATCGAAATACTTCCAGAACGCTTCCTGGTTCTGATGATAGACCGATAGCGCTGCCAGGGAGGCCGTTCTGGAATCCTTGCCGATGAAGGCCAGATTCACGAAATAGAAGGCTGCTTTATTCTGATCGACATAGCCCTGAACGATCTGCGGCTTGATCACACCGGTGAACTGGGCGCAAGCCGGACATTTGAAATCGCCGAATTCCACAATTTTGACCGGAGCATCCTCCTTGCCCAGCCGCATCATCTCACTGTAATTGAAGGCAACCGGTTTGCTGTCTGAGCCTGCAGGCGAAGAATCCTTGGAAGCAAGCATGAATAAGCCTACAAAAATAATAATGACGATGGCCACCGTACTCACGATCAGAATTCTCGTTTTCTGCTTCTGCTGCTCCTGCTCTGCCCTGCGCTTCTCCTGCTTGCTCATCTGGGGAGCCGTGACATTGTTCTTTTTTGTTTTGCTCAAAGAGAGTTCCTTTCCGTCCTCAGGACTATCGTGATAAAAGAATAGTTACTTTCAAATTATATAATGTTAACTCTCTTGTTGGCAATCGCTGTCTTATACGGCTTCATTCTCCTCTGCTGACTCCCCTTCCCCTGTATCCTTGCCGAAAAACACCTCCGGGGAATGCTCCTGCGACTGCAGCTTAATTCTGAAGAAGAATTGTGTGCCGCCCCCTTCTGCCGGTTCTGCCCAGATCTCTCCTTGCATCAGGTCTACAAGCTTCTTGCAGATCGCAAGGCCCAGACCCGTGCCGGGGTACTTACGGGTATGCGACCCGTCCACCTGGGAGAAGGACTGGAAGAGCAGCTGCAGCTTATCCGGTGAGATGCCGATGCCAGTGTCGCGCACCATGAATTGCAGCGCCTGAGCGGTCTCCCTGACGCCATAGGACTCCACCTTAACCGTTACCGTGCCGGATGGCGTGAATTTCACCGCATTGCCGATCAGATTGATCAGAATCTGGCGGATACGCGCAGCATCCCCGGTGAACTTGTCGGGAAGCCCCTCCTCGATCAGAAGCTCCAGTGATAACGGCTTGTCTTGTGTGCTCACCAGGAACAGGTCCATACAGCCCTGGAGCAGCGCCTTCAGCCCGAAAGAATCCTTGTTCAGCGAGAGGGCATCCGCCTCCAGCCGGGAGATGTCGAGAATATCGCTCATCACATGCAGCAGAGCATGGCTGCTTGTACTCTGAAGCCGTAGGAGCTCCAGATGCTCAGGATTGGTGATCTCCTCGGACAGCAGCTGGTTGACACCGATAATGCCGTTCAGCGGCGTGCGGATCTCATGACTCATGGTGGCGAGGAACTCGCTTTTCATCGTCACTGCACTCTCCGCGGCATCCCTGGCCTCCAGCAGCTCATACTGATACTTCATCAGGGCAGTCACATCCTCGGCCACAATATAGACCCACTGCTCCGTATGATGCAGCAAAGGAAAGACGGTGACACTACAGATCAGCTGCTCCCCGCCTTTGCTCCGTACCTTCAGCTCCAGCTTGGAGGACTGCCCCCGTGAAGCGCGCGTTATGGCATCCCGTACGGCCGCTTCATCCCGTTCGCTGTATAGTATCGCCTTATAATTCCCCAGTTCTTCGCTGCTATATCCGGTAATATCCCGCAGAGCAGGATTAGCACTGATTATCTTCTTACGGGCAGGATCAATGCAAATCACCATATCAGGGTTATGCTCGAACAGCGCAGTATACCGCTGCTCATTGAAGGCGGCTGACTGGAGTACCCGCTGCCGGTCCCTGTACAACAGAGCAAGGACGATCGACACAATGAACAGGAAGGAGCCGCAGAGGATCATTCCCAGTATCGAATCCTGCAAATAGAGCACGTGCGCGGCTGCACTGGACGGTTCTCCTGGAGAGAATGAAGCGCCCGCCATGGCAGCGTAATGGATGCCTGTGAACGCGCCGGTCAGGGTCAGGACAAGCAGCAGCTTTTTGAAGCTGAACATATTGTAGGCCTGCTCCAGCCACTTCGGATCGTAGGAAGCGGTGACCACCGGAACGATCAGGGCGAACAATACCGCCATTATAATTGAGAAAGCGCCTTGCTCATACGTTGCCGTAAGTCTCATCGACAGAATGCCGCTGAAATGCATAATCAGGATGCCGCTGCTGAACAAGAGGCCGCCCAGAGCCAGATAGACCCTGCTGCGGGTGTGCGGGTTATTCAGCATAGCTAACAGCATATAAGAAGCTGCCACGGGAATCACTAGAGAGAACGCCAGTAGCGGCAGATTATACGATACCGGAACGGCCATATCCATGGCACGCATCCCGATGAAATGCATGCTCCACAGGCCTGTGCCAAGCACCAGGGAGATGAGCAGGATGAACCGGGAGCTCCGCTGGCCGCGAAGCAGACGTTCCGTCAGATCGAGCGCCGTGAAGCAGGAGAGAAAGGCTATCGCAACCGACAAGAGGACAAGCAGATCATTGTAAGTGTTAAAAGGATGCTTCAACGCTCCCGCCCCTTTCTTGAATCGGATAGATTACATGTATTTACACTTCCTTACCCGCCTTAAATCCGGCCGAATCGGAGATAGGTCAGAACAATTCATCCTTATAACAAAAAAGCACAGCGCTGTAGTAGCGCCATGCTTATATTGTATGCAGCAGCTTATGCTCCGGCTTCTTCCGTCAATAACTGCAGCTTCAGCAGCTTGATCCGGGAAATCCGCTTATTATCGGTTTCTTCGACCACGAATAAATGATTGTCGAACTCAATGGACTGGCCTTTTTGCGGCGGATTAACCTCTAGCTTGGAATACAGCCAGCCGCCGATCGTATCATAATCATCAGTCTCCATATGGATTCCGAGCTTGTCGTTAATCTCTTCAATCAGCATCAGTCCGTCCACGGAGAACTCATCCTCTCCCAGCTGCTCAATGCCGGGCCGCTCCTCGTCGAACTCATCCTGAATCTCACCGACAATCTCTTCCATAATATCCTCCAGTGTAACCATCCCCGAGGTACCGCCGTACTCATCAATAAGAATGGCGATCTGGGTCTTGGCACGCTGCATGACCTTCAGGAGGCTGCTGATCTGAATCGATTCCGGTACCGTCAATATCGGACGGATCAATTCATTATAGCTCGGCGCCTTCTCCCGGATCATATCCTTAATATGAATGAAGCCAAGAATATGGTCCTTGTCTCCGTCACAGACCGGATACCGGGTTCTCATTCCATCGAAGGCAATCTCCAGATTCTCCTCCGTCTCCAGATGCGTGTTCAGACAGATCATCTCGGTACGCGGAATCATAATCTCCCGGGCCATCGTGTCGGCAAATCCAAAAATATTATCCACCAGTGTCATTTCTGTGTTGTCGATCAAGCCGCTTTTGTTACTCTCCTGCATCAGGATGCGGATTTCTTCCTCCGTATGCGCAGTAGCCAGCTCGGAAGCCGGTGTCAGACGGAAGATCCGCAGCAGTCCCCGGGCCAGCCCGTTAACCACCCAGATGAATGGAAACATGATCCGGTAGAAAACGTTCATCGGTCCCGCAGTTAACAGAAGCACTGCCTCAGCCTTATTCACAGCAATGGTCTTCGGTGCAAGCTCGCCGAGTACGATATGGAGAACCGTGATGAACATGAAGGCAATAATCAGGGAGATGACAAATACAGTAGTATCATCAAAGCCCAGACCCCTGACCAGCGGCCCCACAATCGTGGCCACGGCCGGTTCACCGAGCCAGCCCAGTGCAAGTGAAGCAAGGGTTACCCCAAGCTGGCAGGCCGACAGGAAGCCATCCAGATTATGGACGATGTTCCTTGCGGCCAGCGCTCTCTTGCTGCCTTCCTCAATCAGCGATTCAATGCGCCCGCTGCGCACCTTCACCATCGCGTACTCCACCGAAACGAAAAAACCGTTAAGCAGCACAAGCAAAATAATAAGTCCTACATGTAATATACCGGGTAAAGGGTCGCTCAATTTATACTCCTATCCACCGTAATCTGTACGGCTGGATAGGCCCACCTCCTTCGTTTGCTCAAAATGTCAGACTCGATTACGCTAAAAGAACCCTTGCGTATCAATTCCCCAATGCCCTCATCTCCTATACAAAATCACGGATTATAAATAATACTTTCATTATATAAATATATTAGGTGAAACAGCAAGCATGCGTGTCCCCTCGAAAAATACAGCATATGTACGTACGGGAGCATAAGTAACGGCTGACCGCCTCAAACCAAGGCGGACAGCCGTTTTTGGATGATTCTATGGATAAATGGCCGAAAAAAGCGGATTAGCAGTTGCGCACTCCAAGCGGATTCCCGACAACGCCCGGATATTGATAGACAAGCGGCTCTTCGAAAGTAGCGTAATCAAAGTTAACCATCAGCAGCACTACCCGCTGGCCGGTAGCACGGTCGCTGATAATCAGGTGGTCACGGCCCGCAGCTTCCAGCACCCCGGTATAGACCTTGGCATTCCAGTCCTTGTTGTTCTCATATGTGAAATAGAAGGTGCCCACCTTGCCCAGGTTCAGGCGGAATATGTTCTCCACATAGGACTGTTCAAACACAGGTGCGGCTGTGGAGACCACCGTGCCGCCAGGCATCATGGGACTGCCGCTGCTGACCTGAGGCGGCATAGCGACCATGGTGCCCATGTTCCCCATGTTTCCCATTTTCCCCATATTCCCGATGTGCCCCATGTTGTTCATGTTATTCATGTTCTCCATATTATTCATATTGTTCATATTGTTCATATTGTTCATATTGTTCATATTGTTCATGCTGCCTGCTGGATTGCTGCCCATCATATAAGGAACTGGGCGGTACGGTTGAACGATCATGTACGGATTACCTCCTAAAGTGTAATAAATACCTTGTCTTGCCTAGTATACTGCCGGACAATCTCCCTGTGTCGGAGTGAAGAAGCAGTGAGCCTTGTAGCGTCCGGTATTCTGCTGATTGTACCAGGTCGCCGGACAGTCGCCGACAGGGCGGAAGAACCAGAGCGCATTCGAGGCCGGCCAGGTTCGCTCCCCGGCAATCGCACGTTTCGCCAGCCGGATATCGGCTTCCCGCGCCCGTTGATAGAAGTATCCCTTCTGCGGGGCTTCGAAGCCGCCGGGGCTCTGGTACACCATGTCGTTCACACTGCGGATGTTGTTGAAATCCAGACAATTGCCAAGAATCCGGTTCACGCCGACATTGCCGACCATCAGCATGCCTGACTCTCCATCCTCTTCAGCCTCTGCCCGCATCAGCCGTGCAAGCACTCTTACGTCCTCCGAGTTTGTTTTGATGACAGCCACGCGTTCTCCTCCTTACATTCATTTCATGGACGGGTGAAGCTATGCAAACTATGTGATTCTCCGTTGTTCTTTTGCTGCTCGCTGTATTGTATGTGTATTCGCCCAGGAGGTGACAGTCTGCGCCCAATTTCCTGCTTCCTCTTCTTCCGTCTCTATGCCGGATACACGCAAAAACCCCCTGGCTCCACAGCGGGAACCAGGGGGTCCTATCACCATCTATAATACATTGCCATCTTAGCTACTCCGCCGTGGAGTAGTGAGGACGCCGCTGAAAGCCATGATACCGTGTCCCCTGATACGTCAGTATGCCTTGATCCCCCTCAGCGCTCATCCCGTATTCCTGTCCCTCCACCTTGAATTCCCTGCGCACCCCATCCTCAGCTTCATAGGTCAGATAGTAGGTGGTGCTGGTCCGGCTGGAGAGACTATCCTCCTGGGACTGCTGCTGGCGCACTTCGGTCCGCTTGCTCACGATACGGGCGGGAATGGACTGCAGGGGGGCATTATTGTTCCGGCTCCACTGAAGCAATCCCCGGCCAGCAGACACAGCGATGATCCCCACGACCAGAGCGAGAAAGACCGGCAATACCGTTCCTGTAAAATCGAACAGCCAGGATGGATCACTCCCCGTTCCCATTGTCTCTTCCCCCTTATTCCCAAGTAGTTAGCACACCTGCCCCTATAGGCTTCTCTACATATATATGCCTCTTGTCTGTAAGACAGCACCGGTAGAAACGGCAAAAAGACCATTCAGGCTCCGGTACTGCCGGGAACTCAAATGGCCTTCTATAATACCCGAGTGGCGGTTAGATTAAGCATGTACGAGGTCTAACAGTTGTCTGGTTTCGTTCGTTTCTTCCGGCATCATGCCGTTCTCTGCCCAGCAGGCTTTGCATTGTTCTTCAGTCTGGCACAAGTGAGCGTCATCGCAGTTGTAGCACAATTGCATCAGGTTTCTAGTCATATAATCCGTTTCAAAAGTTGTCATTGTAATCTCTCCTCTTCGGGTTGGAAGTTTGTTTGAAAGTTTGTGAAAAAAGTAACTTGTTCTCTATGTGTTAAATATATCACAGGATTCAAAGTTTGTCATGTGATTTTTTTCACACTTTTAAAGAAAATTTTAAATAAGATTTTTCCTTATATTGTAGAGGCCTTTAAGCGGATTTAATGTAAAAAAGAGGATGTCCGTCAGAACGGGCACCCTCTTGTACAGTATTACATTACACGCCAGCTCTCGCCGCCGTTAGTGGTCTGAAGCAGGATCGACTTGCGGTCCTCCTCCTTCGAGATCAGCAGCCAGCCGACATCATTTGAAATGAACTGCAGCTTCACTACCTCCGGATACTCCAGGAGCTTGGACTGCAGCACCGTGCTGGCCGGGAGGGCTGTCCAGGTCACTCCCTGGTCCACCGTCTTATAGAGCAGATTACCTTCCAGCGACCAGCCTGTCATGGCATTCAGGAAGTCGGGGGCCACATTACGGTTCATGCCGGATAGCGCCGGCCGCCCGAAAGTGGTGAATTTCCAGTTCTCTCCCCCATTGGCGGTAAAATAGCCGTTATAGGTCATGCTGCCTTCCTTTTCCCTCTGACAGCCGACCGGCATCCAGCCCCCCGACGCATTCTCCCCGAAGAATTCAGGAACACCGGTAACCACCCGGTCACATCCGGCAAAGCTGTCATTGACCAGGAATTCCGAACCCGACACCCAGGTCGCTCCTCCGTCCCTGGTCATATAAATCTTGGGCAGAGCGCCGGTCTGCAGCATAACAAACCCCCGGCTCTCGTCCCCAAAGATCATCCCGGTCGTTACCCCCGCATGCGGAATGGAACTAGTCGGCAGATTCGGATTATACTGCTCATTCTGCATCACCAGATTCCAGGTGGCTCCGCCATCCTTAGTAGCATACAAGGCTTTGCTCTCTTTGGTCGCACTTGCATCCCACTTGGTCATCAGCCAGCCGCTGCGGCTGGAGCTGAAATAGATGGAGGACAGCTTGTTGGAATCGGGGAACGCTGAGATCTGCCAGCTGTGTCCACCGTCTGTGGTACGCAGCACCACGGTCTCGGTGGAGCCGAACGAGCTGCGGATGATCCAGCCATGCTCGGGGTCGGTGAAGAAAATCTCTTTGCCGTAGACCGGATTGCTTAGAAATTGTACATTCGTAGCTGGAGAGATATTCGCCCAGGTCTTGCCGTTATTCAGCGTCATGTACATTCGAAGCTCATTGCGCGTTACCCCCCAGGCTAGTCCTGCAGAGGGGTTGAGCAGCCGGAAATCGGTCAGCCGCGTCTGAATCTGGTATTTCTTTGCATTTTCGGGTTCGACATTCTTGTTATCCGGGGTAATGACTGTAATCATCTGCCCTTCTTCCGGCGCTTCAGTCGGCTGAGGAGGCCGGGTTGCCTCCGGCGGAGGGGCGGACGAGCAAGCTGAGAGAATCAGCAGAGTCATAAGAAGCATCAACGCCACTCTTAGAACCTTGGAACATGAAGCTTTGGCTGACAATGCTCTCTCTCCTTTTCTACATTAATGAGTATTTAAAAGACTATTTCTTCGTATTCAGATTACTGCGTTTGTAGCCGTACAATGAGTAAATCACCAGTCCGAACGCAACCCAGATGATGAAGCCAATCCAGGTCTCTCTGCCGAGATTATACATTAAATAGCCGCAGGCTGCCGCACTAAGGAGAGGAACCAGCGGAACCCAAGGAACCCGGAAGCCTCTGCGGAGATCTGTCTTCGTCCGGCGGAGCATAATGACCCCGAGAGACACAACCAGGAAGGCAAATAAAGTGCCGATACTCGTCAGATTCGCCAGCCTGTCCAGAGGTACAAAGCCGGTAAGCACAGCGATCAGACTGCCCACCATCCAGGTGCTGCGCACCGGGGTATGCGTCTTGGCGCTAACCTTGGACAAGCTCTTCGGCAGCAGCCCGTCACGCGAGATAGCGAACAGCAAGCGGGTCTGGCCGAACAGCATAACCAGCAGAACGGTTGTCATTCCGGCAATCGCCCCGATGGAGATCAGTCCGGCAATCATATTCTGGCCCACGAACCGCAGCGCAAAGGATACCGGATCGCTGACATTCAGGCTCTGATAAGGCACAATGCCCGTCAGGACCAAGGATACGGCGATATATAAGACTGTACAGATGGCAAGGGATGAGATAATCCCGATTGGAAGATCGCGCTGCGGACGCTTCACTTCTTCTGCCGCGGTTGAAATGGCATCAAAGCCGATATAGGCAAAAAATACAGTGGCCGCGCCGTTCATCACGCCATGAATCCCGAACGGCAGGAAGGGCGTCCAGTTCTCCGGCTTCACATAGAAAATACCGGTGATGATGAACAGCAGCACCACGGAGATCTTAATTGCGACCATCACTGCGTTGAAGCGGGCGGTCTCCTTGACCCCCCGTGTCAGCAGATAGGAGATCAGCAGGATAATGATGACGGCAGGCAGATTGATGAATGTTCCCTTATCCGCATTATACGCTCCAGACAAAGCTGTGGGCAAATGTATCCCGAAGCCCTCCAGCAGACCCTGGAAATAACCGGACCATCCGCTGCTTACCGCTGCGGCAGCAACCCCGTATTCCAGTACAAGATCCCAGCCGAGCACCCAGGCCAGCAATTCGCCGAAGGCGACATAGCTATAGGCGTAGGCGCTGCCGGATACCGGCAGGGTCGAAGCAAATTCGGAATAGCACAAGGCGGATAGCACACAGGCAATCCCCGCGATGATGAAGGACAGCACCAGTCCCGGGCCGGCATGCTCCGCAGCAGCCACCCCCGTCATAACAAAGATCCCGGTGCCGATAATGGCTCCTACCCCAAGCATCGTCAAATCTAAGGCGCCCAGTGTCTTGCTAAGTTTCTCCGCTCCGGCATTCTGGGGAATGGCCAGCGGTTTTTTGCGGAATAAATCCATACTTCAGTTCGCTCCTGTCAAGTGGTTGAGTGGATAACAGAAAAATCGTTGTTAGCTTACCCTATTACGGGTAATGGATGAAAAACGGATAGCTTGAAAACACTATCCCTAGCGATTATGATGGATAAGATTGGACAGCAAGTGGAATGGCTCTGCCTTCCTTATACTACCAAAATAAAAATGCTGGAGGAGATTTAACATGGCCCCATTTAAGCCCAATCGTGTTGTAGTCATCGGTACCGGTGCAGTCGGAACCACTACAGCCTATACGCTGCTGCTGCGTAAGCGCATGCCCGAGCTTGTACTGATCGATGTGAACCACCAGAAGGCGCTTGGTGAAGCGCTGGATATGAACCATGGTATGCCTTTTGTAGGAGGCGTGAAGCTTTGGGCCGGTACCTATGAGGATTGCCGCGAAGCCGACATTATTATCGTCACTGCCGGAGCCTCCCAGAAGCCTGGTGAAACCCGGATCGACCTGCTCCGCAAGAACATCTCGATCTTCAAAGATATCATCCAGAAAATCACGAAATACAACCAGCACGCGATCCTGCTGATTGCGACCAATCCGGTCGATATCCTGGCGTACGCCACCCTGAAGATCAGCGGCTTCGACCGCAGACGGGTTATCGGCTCAGGAACGGTACTGGACAGCGCCCGCTTCCGTTACCTGATCGGGAAGCACAAGGAGATTGACCCGCGCAGCATCCATGGACAGATCATCGGGGAGCATGGCGATTCCGAGCTGCCGGTCTGGAGTCTCGCCAATGTCGCCGGGATTGATCTGGGCTTCGATGAAGCCGAACGCAAAGAAATCTTCGAGGATACGAAGAATGCCGCTTACGAGATTATCGATGCCAAGGGATCGACCTCCTACGCCATCGCGCTTGCACTGGACCGCATTGTAGCGTCCATCCTGAATAATGAAGGCTCCGTTCTGAATGTATCTACACTACTGAACAACTACAACGGCGTCTCCGATGTGTTCCTCGGCGCTCCGTGTGTTGTGGACCGCTCCGGTGTGCGTGAGGTGCTTGATCTTCCGCTCAGCGAAGAAGAACAGAGCTTATTCCAGCAGTCCGCTGACAAGCTCAAGAGTGAAATTACCAAGCTGGAGCTATAATTCCAGCCGGAACGAGCCGGCCGCCAATCCGCAGGGATTGGCGGCCTTTTTTTGAAATCTAAGCATCCAAGCATTCACAAGACGCGAAGACGCGTTAAGCGACTAAAGCGAATGATGCGGTTGATTTCTCATCTCCGTTTTTCCCTTTCTCATGGTAGCAATTCATAGACAAGTTGTCATCATTAAAATGCACATTGCATGTAATTTATGCGTTAGGATATGAACAAAAATTCATAGTTCAAGTGATAATAATGCTAGACAGTTCGATTACAGGCTGCCGCTCAGCTTATCAGCGCTGCTGATTTGCAGTCGGGACATCGCCTCTTCCTTCTCCCGGCTCGTGATATGGGTATAGACTGTAGTTGTCTGAATGGAAGAGTGACCCAGCAGCTCCTGCACCGTCCGCAGATCCGCGCCCTTGCGCAGCAGCATAGTAGCGAACGAATGCCGCAGCTTATGGCTCGAATAGGCACGCTGCTGGGAAGAGGGCCGCTCACTCTGGAAGCGGCTGAAGGTATCCGCAGCAATGCCCTGAATTCCCCGAATCGACAATCTGCGGCCCTTCTGCGAGATGAACATGGCCTCTTCTTTGCTGCGCCAAGGGACCAGCCGGTCCGCAATCGCCTGATCGAGATACGGGGCTACACCCTCCGGAACCGGTATGCCCCGCCATTTGCGCCCTTTGCCGAAGACCCGCAGAGTGCGTCGGTCTACATTATAATCACTCAGATTCAGCGTATGTACTTCCCCTACCCGCAGCCCCATATAGGACATAAGCAGGAAGACCGCCAGATTGCGGCTTCTGTACTTGCCGTCCACCGCTGAGAGGAACCGCTCCAGCTCTTTCTCCTCCAGATAGACCGGCTCACGGTTTTTGTCGGTCTTGGATTTCTTGATCCCTGCCGCCGGGTTAATAGATAACAGCTCCAGCTCGGACAGTGCCTTGAACAGACAGTTAACCGAGGCATGCTTGCGGTTACGGGTGGCATCGCTGACTCCCCGCTCACGGACCGAGGTCAGATAGGACACCACATGCAGCTTCTTAACCGTTCCCAGCTCCTTGCCGTTCAGATGGTCCAGGAATTCCCGCACATCCGCAAGGTAGGATTTCTGGGTATGTGCTGTATAACCGGCATCCTTCATCCAGATCAGGAAGGCCTCCAGCTCTTCTTCGTATGTTCGTTCCAGCTCATTCATGATCTGTCCCCTCCCTCTTAAGTACAACTATTATATCATTCCTCCGCAGTAGCTTCCCTCCATCCGGCAGCATGTTTCTCTACCATTCTGAGGAATTCGCTGAGCGCAGGAGACTTCCATTTCTTGTTATGGTAAGCGATCTGGGTGGCCACCCGCTGCGACTGGTCATTCCAGTTCAGCCGGCCCAGCTTGCCTTCCGCCAGCTCGCGCTTCACCGTAATCTGCGGCAGAAAAGAGAGGCCGAGTCCGGCCATCACGCACTGCTTGATCGCTTCAATGCTCCAGAACTCCAGATTCGGATCAGGAAAGACACCGTGGCTGTTCAGATGACGTTCAAACAAGGTGCGGTAGGTGCAGCCCGCTTCGGTATGCAGAATCGTTACGTTCTTCAGCTGATGCGGCTCCACTTCAGCAAGCTCCAGCAGCGGATGATCCAGCGGAGCCACCAGAGCCATAGCTTCATGAATCAGCGTCTCACAGTATATATCCTTATACTCTGTTTCCGGCTGCAGCAGGAAGGCCAGATCCAGCTCCCCGGAGCGGATGAATTCGGTCAGCTCCCAGCAGGCCCCCGGCTTCAGGGTAATCTGCACCTGCGGATAACGGCTGCGGAAATCCTTAATAATTCCGGGAAGCCGGAAGGCCGCCAGGGATTCCGGTGCGCCGATCCGCAGCGAACCGGCGATTTCGGTCTCAGACCGGAGGGCATTCTCAGCCATCGTGTGCATCTTGGAGATTTCCTGGGCATATGGCAGCAGGCGGCGGCCTGCATCGGTAAGCATAATCTTTTTGCTGATCCGGTCGAACAGGGGTTGCCCCAGCTCTGCTTCCAGAGCCTGAATCTGTGCCGTAATGCTGGACTGGGCATAATCCAGCTTCTGTGCAGCGCGGGTGAAGCTGCCGGTCTCTACCACAACGAGAAAGGTGAACAGATGCTTCGATTCCATAGCGAACCTTCCTTTGATCCATCGGTTTTTTGAATGGATGTTATTTGATAATTCCGTTTTTCCAATGGATCTATTATCTGATACTCTATAACTAAATACAAGGAAAGCGGGATTATACATATGAAGAAACACACCTCGTTACAACGTACCATCGGCATGCCTCAGGCCGTTGCCTTATACATCGGGGCTGTCCTCGGTTCGGGGGTATTAATTGTCCCCGGACTGGCAGCCGAGATGGCTGGCCCGGCTTCGCTGCTGGCCTGGGGCTTCATGACCCTGCTCATTCTTCCGCTTGCCTTATCCATGGGCCTGCTCTCTGCCAAGTTCCCTAACGCCGGGGGCGTCTCCCACTTCGTGACTCTAGCCTTCGGGCCGAAGGCCGGGGCCCTTGTCGGCTGGTTCTTCCTGCTGTCCGTTCCGATCGGCGCGCCAGTCGCCGCATTGACCGGTGCAGGATACATGACCGCAGCGATGGGCTGGGGCGATCCGGCCCGAATCGCCCTTGCCGCCGGGATGCTGGTCATTGGACTCCTTACGAACTGGATCGGCATGCAGGTCGCCGGTAAAGTGCAAATTGCTGTGGTGATCGCTATTGTTGCCGTACTGGTCTTCTCTTTTGCCGCTGCGCTTCCAAGGATGGAGCGTGCTCACTTCACTCCGTTTGCGCCGCATGGCTGGATGAGTGTCGGGCAGGCGGCGGCGATCCTCTTCTGGTGCTTCATCGGCTGGGAAGCAGTCTCGCATCTGTCGGAAGAGTTCAAGGAACCTGAGCGGGCTGCGGTTAAGGGTGTGACCATCGCGGCCATCATTGTCGGTGTCCTGTATTTCCTCTCGGCACTTGCTACCGTAGGTACGCAGAGCTATCTGCACGGCGGGGCAGATAGCTCCCTGCTATGGATCATCAGCCAGCCGCTGGGGGCATGGGGAGGCTTCATCGCCGGACTCACCGGGCTGTTCATCTGCACGGCGACGATCATTGCCTATGCAGGCGCGGCTTCACGCGTGGCGTATGCCTTGTCCCGGCAAGGTTATGCTCCGGGCTGGATGGGCCTTTTATCCAATCGTTATCAGACGCCTGCGGGGGCCATCGGCTTCCTGGCGCTCTGCTTCACCTTGATATTATCGCTCTACGGCAGCGGGGCGCTCTCGATAACCACACTGATCACCTTCCCCAACGCTACCTTCATTCTTACCTATATTGGGGGTTGTGCCGCCGGAATCCGCCTTCTGCGCGGCAGCCGTGCAGGCGTAACGATCAGCGTCATTTCCTTCGCCGCCACACTTGCCGTGTTCCCGTTCACAGGCTGGGCGATTCTCTACCCGCTGCTGATTACGGCGGCGTTTGCCGGGGTGGACTATTGGAGATCCGGGGCTAGGCGTGTGGGTGAGCGGTGAGGGGGGATTTACTGTTACACACCTGGAGTTGGACTCGAAGGTGCTATTGAGGCTACATACTTAAGAGTTGGACTCGAAGCTTGGTCGTCGCTGCGGTGAACATTTGGCCCTCCGGCCGCTGTTGTATTTGGATTTCCTGATTATAACCGCTCTTCGCGGTAGAAATCCAAATACAAAGGCGGACGCTATCGCTCCTCCAGTTCCAAATTTCCCCTCCGCTTCTTTTTGCTTTTCTTTTCGTTAATTTCTTAAGTGCCTTAAAGAAGGTCACCTGTGGCTGCGCATCCAGCCCTTGTACCTGCATGCCTGTACATTGTATTCGGTTTTTAGCATACATTGGGTCCAGGCTATCGAGCAGAACAGATATTTTACCTTTTCAAGACTTATGAAGCACCAAAATGACCATACGAATCATTCAAAGTCACTCCTCCCAACCGCAAACAGGCCACGCCATCCATAACAGGACAGGCGCGGCCTTTCTTTTATAAGCGTTGTAGTTAAGCAACTATTTGGTCCACTGAACCGGAATCCGCAGACGGAATTGCTGTATATCCTCTGGATAGGAGAAGTACCGGGCCCTAATCTCAAGCTGATCTGAAGGCTGCACGGGCGGAAAAATCAGTTTAAATGCCAGTTTGTCCCGGCTAATCCGAACCCGCTGTCCTGTTTGTGTGATCGGCTCACCTTGTCCTTGCAGTAAGGTTAGCTCAGTTAACTGGCTCATCACCTGACTGACCTCGTAAAATACAACCGTCTGCTTTTCCTCAAAATCAACTGCCGTAACCGTAACCGTTCCTCCCTCATTCCCCTTTAGAGTTAGCGGGAGCGAACCACTTAAGCGTTGACGATCTTCATGTGATTTAATCTGCGCATTTTCTAGTGTCTCATAGACGATCAGTGTCATATATTCCGGTTTGGGATTAAACGCTGTAAGCGGTGAGAAGTTGAAATAATAATACTCATCAGTAGCTCCATCTCCTCCTTTATTCGTATACAAGGTTCCAATATCATCTTCAAGCATTACATTAAGCCAATCATGAGGATAACTTTTCATCAGAATAACTTGCGAAGTTAAAGGCCCCAATGTTAGCTTGTCTACAGTATATAGTGAGTTATCATACCTGAAATCCAAATTCTTGGGATAGACCGTTGTGCTTAGTGCGGCACTCTTCCCTCTATCCAGCAGGACAGATACATCCCAGTTGCCCCTCGTCGTCCCTATGCAGTCGATACTCATATTCAGTCTAAGCTGGTCCGGCAGATCCTTGTCCCCAAAGCTTAGACGGGTTGTACCTACGAAGGTATGATCTCCTGTAATCGTGAAATCATGGGTCGAGATTCTTTGCGGATCATGCCCTTCGAAATTAAGCTTATAGAAGACGGCCGCTTCCTTGCCGGTAATAGGCGCTGAGGATGATGGGTAGGTCACCTCATAATTAATCACCAATGAAATACCATCATAGTATTCCTCTACCAGATTGAAGGTAATGCCTTTATCGGTAATCAGTGCACCTGCCGGATTACTGAGATGCTTCTCTTCAATGGGCTTCAATCCCTCTCGATCCCCACCTTTAGCATACAAATAATCAAAGAACGGAATGACACGCAGCGCTTCAGCAACCGGGGGTGAGATGAATCCGATCCCAATAATTGATCCGGCTGTAACCGCCAGCGCAGCTGTGACGCTGATGATCCACTTCTTGTATGATGATAACCGGTGTCTGTCTCTTGGGGCTTTCCCTACTCCTCCAGTATGTAGCTGCCACAATTCATCAAAATGAACGGAAGAAGGCATAATGTGTATCATGTGTTCAGCTTCCTTTTGTAATTGTGCGGTTACTGCTTCGGATTCAACATCCAGCCTGTCCTTCGCTGTCGTCATTTAAGCCCCTCCTTCATCATCAGCACACCGGGGTCAAGTTCGCCGCATTCTCTCAGCTTGCGCAGTGCCGCATGAAGCCTGGATTTGCAGGTTCCCAGCGGAATACTTAATACCTCTGCGGTTTCGGGAAGCGATAATCCGGCATAATAGTGCAGGGAGATCACTTCGCGCAGCTTCGCGGACAGATGGCTGACCGCCTGCCATAATTCCAGCTGATTCTCACTATGCAGAGCGAAGCTCTCGGCGGAGTGCTCTTTTCCCTCTATAGGAACGCCCGCCAGTAGTTGTATCCAGGTCTTCCTGCGTAACAGATTACGGGATGTATTGACAGCAATCCGGTAGAGCCAAGGCCGAAGCGGTCTGGAGGGATCGTACAAATGATATTTTGCAAAAGCACGCAAAAAAGTCTCCTGGGTAATATCATCGGCCAGCACCCGCTGCTTGGTCATCATAAGGGCTATGCCATAAATATAAGCGGAGTGTGCTTCAAACATGTCCTTGGCCTGTTGTTCTGTGATGGGATAATCCTTCACGCTCGCTTCCCCCTTTCTCTACTTGATATACGCTTTGACCCGGGCGATCCGTTCGCTTTACGTTTCAGAAAGTTGTCAGGCGGTTATGGATGAGAAGAGCTTGACCTAATCTGCTAGAAGAAGGAGACTGTAACCTATGTCTGATCATAAAAGAGTGATTCTTGAACCAGCAGCTCAGAAATTTGCCGATGATAATGCCAAGCCTCCCTTCCTGCCCGATCTGGGTCCGGAAAAAGGCCGCGAAACGGTCAACACCGTTCAGGCTGGCGATATCGAAAAACCCGAGGCAGATCTTCAGGATCTGACCGTAACCGGCGGCCCCGGCGGTGAAGTGAAGGTCCGCATTGTCCGTCCGGTAGGAACCTCCGGCACTTCCCTGCCGGTCATTCTCTACATTCATGGAGCAGGCTGGGTATTCGGCAATAGCCACACGCATGACCGGCTCATCCGCGAGCTGACAGTGGGTACGGGCGCTGCCGTGGTATTCCCGGAATACAGCCTGTCCCCGGAAGCCAAATATCCTACGGCCATTGAAGAAATCTATGCAGTCCTGGAATGGATAGCTAGTGAAGGCTCCACGTACGGGCTGGATGCATCCAGGCTGAGTGTCGCTGGAGACAGTGTCGGCGGCAATATGACTGCTGCCATCACCCTGATGGCCAAAGAACGCAGCGGTCCGGCCATCTCTAAGCAATTGCTTTTCTATCCGGTTACAGATGCTTCCTTCGATACCGAATCGTATCATCAGTTCGCGGAAGGTTATTTCCTCCAGCGCGAAGGCATGAAATGGTTCTGGGATCAATATACCACCGATTCTGAGAAGCGGGCACAGATTACAGCTTCTCCGCTGCGGGCTAGTCTGGACCAGCTGAGCGGTCTGCCGGAAGCCTTGATTATCACAGGTGAAGCCGATGTGCTTCGTGATGAAGGGGAGGCTTATGCGAATAAGCTTCGCGAAGCAGGCGTTCCCGTTACGGCTGTGCGCTTCCAGGGCATTATCCACGATTTCGTGATGCTGAACGCGCTGGCAGACACTAAGGCTAATCAAGGAGCTTTGCTGCTGGCAACAGCTTGGTTGAAGCACTAACTCCCGCGGCATATGAAAGCCCGTAACGGAACATCACTCCGCTGCGGGCTTCTTTTCGTGTATATTTGCTTGCCGGTATCGTCTATTTCCGCTGGGAATAGAACTCCGCTGCTTTGATCAGCATATCCTTCAGTGAACCGAAGGAAGTGGTCTTCGATACATGCTCATCGAGCTGATCCTGCGGGAGCGACTTTATCTCCCCTGCCGAGCCGGCAGAGAATCCTCCTTTTTGCAGCAGATCCTTCACGGACTCGAAGGGAGTGAACTTTTGCAGAAAAGAACTCGATAGGAGTTGATCCAGCGGCAGTTTCTGCAGCAGTTGCTCCACTGGCAGCTTGTCCAGCGGCAATTTCTGAAGCAGCTCTCCTACCCGGCCTTCTTTGAGGGAACCGACTACTCCTTGTATTTTATCGCCTAATCCTCCAATGTTAAATCCCATAAGGTCAACCTCCTGAAAATCTGTAGTTGATCCTTATTACCCCGAATTCAGATCAGCGAATTATATAGGTTAACATAACATTGATTATGTTAATCAACAGCACTTCTCAACCTCACCTGCCCGAACGCAGAAACTCCCCGATCCTCCTGGCGGCTTCCAGCAGACGTTCTTCCTCCTCTACCAGTGCAATTCGCACATACCCTTCCCCCTGGCTGCCAAAAGCATCTCCCGGAATGACCGCTACTCCGGTTCTCAGCAGCAGGTCATGCGCGAAGCGGCGCGAACTTCCGGCTTCACCCCTACTCCCATAGGCATCCGGCAGCCTTGCCCAAATAAACATAGTAGCTTCCGGCGAGGGGACCGCCCACCCTTCAAGATGCAGCGCCTCTACCACAAGATTCCGCCGCCGCTCATACAGCGCAGCCACTCCTTGGTCCGGCCCGGAGACCATCGCCTGCTCCAGCGCGACAACCGCCGCTTCCTGAATCGGCTCGAAGACGCCGTAATCCACATTGCTTTTCAGCTCCCGCAGCGCCCCGACGGCCTGCGCATTACCCGTCATGAAGCCGATGCGGCATCCGGCCATGTTGAAGCTTTTGGAGAAGGAATGAAATTCAACGGCGGTGTCCCGCGCTCCCGGTACCTGGAGGATGCTGAACGGCCGGTAACCATCGAAGCCCATCTCTGAATACGCCAGATCATGCACGACCAGCACCTCCCACTTACGGGCAAGCTCCACGAGCCGTTCCATGTAAGCCAGATCGACTGTAACCGAAATCGGGTTGCCGGGAAAACTAAGCAGGATAAAAGATGCTTCGCGCCATACCTCATCGGGAATGCTCTCCAGATCAGGCCGGAACGCATTCTCCTCCAATAGCGGCAACGGCCAAGCTCTAACACCCGCTATTGCGAGCGCCCCTGAATAGATGGGATAACCAGGGTCAGGTACAATCGCCAGATCGCCGGGATTGCAGATGGCCAGGGCCAGATGCGCCAGCCCATCCTGCGAGCCCATCAGGGACACGATTTCCTCCTCCGGATCTACCTCCGCGCCGAAACGCCACTGCATCCATCTCGCCGCCTGATTGCGGAACGCCGCACTTCCCTTGGACGACGGATAGGCATAGCTATTCTCCCGAAGCACCGCATCACTTAACGTCTGACGAATCTCAGGAAGAGGAGCCCGGTCCGGACTGCCAATTCCAAGATCGATGATGTTAAGTCCCGATTGCCGGGCTTCGGACTTCCAGGCAGCCACCTCCGCGAAGATCGATGATCCCAGATGAGCCAGCTTGTCTGATCTCCATTTATGCTGCTTGCTGCTATGAATCAATGGACTCCCTCCAGCGTATGTTTTTTCAATAGTATATCACGGGCTCCAGTGTCTGAAGAGGAGAAAGAACAGGCGGACTTCCTGAATGGTTATTTTTTTTATTAATTCTATATTTTTCTACCAAAATCACTCTATTTAAGGTGACAACTAGTGCGAGAAGTGATATAAAATTGGATCTGAACTGAAACAGCGTATAATTTATGTTATACGCTGTTTTTTCGATGTTATTATGCGCCTTCATCGCTATCTTTTTTAATTCCCGCCGGCAATCATATGTAGGAACTCTTTTATGATGACATCAATCTCCTTGCCGTTCGTATTCAGCTTTTGTGTATTCATTTCTTTGTAATTCTCTAACCTGTTAATGCTATTTTCAATTTCACTCTCGCTCCTCTCATCCTGACGCATACGCTTTATCAATTCTTCCTCAGAGCACATTAACGTAACTTTTATTAGCTCATATTCATTTCCTTTTAAGCCTGCAAGAATTTCATCGAATATGCTTTCCTTATGAATCACCCAAGAGAAGAAGACATACTTGAACATGGAATTCTCAAGGTACTGATTGAGCATATAATGGATGTTATTCATTACCATCGTTTTGTTCTCTTCGGTAACCTCCCAGGGGTTCATTAACCAGCACCAATCTCCATCAAGCCATACGGAATGTTCTAATTCTTTATACAGCTTACTGACAATCGTACTTTTTCCGACTCCCATGGTTCCGTTTACGATTACAAGCTTTTTCATAATGCCCTCCTTTGACCAGCAGCTCCTAAATAGCAAAAATGCCCTGCATGGATTAGTCCAAGGCAAGGCATTTCCTATTAGTCTATGAAGATTGGGAGAACTGGGTTAATCCGCGTTCGGTTAGTTCCTTCTGCCGCCGCGTTAACTCTTCCAAATTGTAAAGTCTTTCGGACATGTACTCAACATGCTGAAGCAAGGATGCGAATCCCAGTATGAAGATGCTTGAGACTGCGCCGCTAACCCAGAATGTTACCATGAATCCCCAGGAAAATGTCTTATCATCAAATGAAAATTCCGGCTCCGGTGCAAAAATATTACCTGCTACGATCCCCCCAATGAAGGCTGCTGCAATAGTTATGTAGGCTACCCATTTCAATGCTTTTACCACTACGTTTCCTCCAAGCTCTATAGTATAAAACCACTTTACCAGATTCATACAATAGAGTAAACAAACAATTCATTAGATTCCTTTATGCCGCAATAAAAATGCATCTCCGTCGAATCGCCGCTGCCACCCGGGCATAGGATAGAGTATTACAGACGAAAGTGGGAATTCACATGTCCAAGAATAAGCGCGGTAAAGCACTTTACAGTACCCCCTCCCGGGCCAGGGGCACCTGTCCGATCTGCGGGAGCACACGGATTAAGCTTTTGTATTTCGGCAAAGGCCCGGAGGGTGAGAAGCTGACGGTCTGCAAGAAATGTGACGGCAAGCAGCAGCAAGCGGTCTGAACTACGGCTTAAGCGCTAACCGCATCACGCACAAAAAAACGGCCTGCTCCCCCCTTCAGGAGAGCAACCGTTTCTTTGTGCCTACTCAAACCCTGATTTCACCCACAGCTTGGAGATATCCAAAAATCCGAAGGAGCCGGGCTCCAGTCCGAACAGATTCTGACTTAATTGCGCTTTTTTATTCATATGACAGCCATACAGTACCCAATCGTTATCACGCAGCTTGCCTTCGGCCAGCTCCAGTATCTCTGCCCTCTCCCCGGCGGCCAGCCGGGCGAAAGGCTTCAGCACCTCTGTGAGCTCAGATTTCTGGCTGTCCAGCAGCAGGTGATGCAGATAATTCGACTCATTACGAAAATAATTAATCATCCCCCACTGCCAGTCATCCTCCAGTACTTCTTCGCAGATCACAAGATCCGCTTGGTTCACCAAGTCCGGCAGATCATAATCCCCTAAAGGATACAGCTCAAGCTGTAATCCAATTTTCCTGCTGCGCTCCTGAAGCCAATTCGCCTCATCCTGATCCTCTTTACAGGCCCGGTAGGCCAACTTAACTGCCTCTCCTCTGTATCCGCCTTCCTCAAGCAGCGCCCGCGCTTCCTCCAATTGCGGCTCAGCGAACTCATACTTGCTGCTCTGCCAGGGAAGGAAGCTGTCTGCCGGCATAATCCGGTTGCCTCCCAGCTCACGAATCAGGGCAAGCTGATTATAGATGATACGCATGGCCTGCCGGACTGCAGGATGATGGTGTACGCCTTCTTTTCTAAAATTAAACAGAATGTATCTGCACCCGACAGCCGGATAATCGATATTGTGACTCCTCCCGTCCTCCGCTGCCGGCAAGCTGTTCAGACTGGTACTGGCACCCGTCAGCTGATATTGCCGTACCCCCGAGGCCAAATGCGGCAGGTACCAGATCTCGACCCGGTCCAGCAAAGGGCGTATTCCATAGTAGAAATCGTAGGCACTGAGTACAAGCACATCCTGACTCAGATCCACTACCTGATAAGGCCCCGTGCCGACCGGATGCACAGCGAAATCCACATCGTATGGAACAATCGACATATAGATCGAGCTGAACAGATGCAGGAAGAAGAAATTAGGCTGCACCAGATCGAACCGTATAACGTAGTCCCCCTCCAGCTCCACATGAATGATATCCTCAAAATGACAGATCGCCGGACTTCTAAGTCCGATCAGACGCTGTAGGGTTTCTTTTACATCCCTTGAAGTCATCATGCGGCCGTGGTGGAATCGCACCCCCTTGCGCAGGTAGAACAGGTAGCTTGTATTGCTCTCGTTAGCCTCCCACGTGTGGGCCAGCCCCGGCAAGAAGATCCCGTTCTGTGCATCATAGGTAATCAGGGTACTGCAAATGTGTCCCAGCAAATAGGTCTCAAAAGCGGTGTATACGGTGGCCGGGTCCAGCTTCTCCATCGCACGGTTACGGGAGATTCGCAGCACCTCCTGCCCGGATATGGAGCCGGGTTCTCTCCAGAAGCCCATTTGCTTATCGAGAACCGCCAGCAGGCGTTCTTTGAGCGGCTCGTTAACCGGGTATTGACCAATCAATTCGATGGCAGGCTTAATCCGGCCTTTGCTGACCAGCTCCTGAAATCTCTCCTCCAGTACCTCATCTATATGACGCAAAAAAGTCATCTGCGAGCGAATCCCTCTCCCTCTTCCGGGTATCCAGGCAATCAGCTGCTGCTCCTCCAGCTTCCGCAGAATAAACTTCACATTGCGCGGTGTGCAGCACAGGATACCGGTCAACTGCTCAATCGTCACCGGAATCGGCTGCTGGAGGTTATATGCCGGAGCCAGGGCTGCGGTCAAACAAAGATAATGTGTACTGCTGGTATCCATGTTCTCAAGCTCCTTTTAAAAGGTGAAAAGTGACATGTAATTCTTACACTTTTATTTCCCCCTTTGTTCTATACAATTATACATAATCATTCGCTAAGAAGCATGCTTCAAATTCAAACCATTGACTAGGAGACAGGGATTCAAATGAAACAACATCTGCGCCACATTCACCCGCTGGCCTGGACCATCATCATCGGCACGATGTTCGGCCGGCTGGTTACTTCAATGAGCATTCCTTTTCTCTCGATCTATCTCACGCAGGTGCTTGGAGCTTCCGCTACCCAAACCGGGTTCACGGTGGCCGTCAGCTCGCTGGCAGGGGTAATGATCAGCTTCTACGGCGGTTATATCTCGGATGTGATCGGGCGCCGGATCGTCATGCTGGTCTCCGTGTTCGGCTGGGCCTGCGTATTCTTCGGCTTCGCCGCAGCGCAGCATTTATGGGTGTTTTTCTTGGTGAACACGCTCAACGGACTGTGCCGCGCCGTATTTGAACCAACTTCACGGGCATTATTGTCAGATATCACCCCGCCGGAGCAAAAGCTGCTGGTCTTCAATCTGCGGTATGCCGCGGTGAATCTGGGTGTGGTCTTCGGCCCGATTATCGGCCTCCAGCTCGGCTCCGCCAAGTCCACCTTCCCGTTCGTGATCGCAGGGATCGTCTATATCGCCTATGGACTTGTTCTGTTCCTGCAATTCTCGGTGCACCGTGCCAGCCTGCCTGTTCATGGAGAAGTGCGGACGCCGAAGCTGCTCGATGCGCTCGCGGTCACCGGAAGGGATAAGGTATTTTTGCCTGTTCTGCTGGGAACCATCTTCTGCGTCCTCGGGTATGGTCACTTTAGCTCTACACTGGCGCAATTTCTGGCGATGAACACCCATTTCAGCAATGGCAGCCAAGTCTTCTCTTACATGCTGTCGCTTAATGCAGTCACGGTGCTGGTCGTACAGTATCCTATCGTGCGTACAGCCAGCAAGTTCGCGCCGATTATCCCGCTCATTCTGGGCAATGTCTGCGTAGCCCTTAGTCTGCTGCTGTTCGGGATGCCCGGGGGGGTGCCCCTGCTGATGTTCAGCGTGGTCCTGTTCACGGTCGGGGAGGTTCTGCTCTTCACGATGATGGATATGCTGATCGACCGGATTGCCAAGCCGGAGTGGAAAGGCACCTATTTCGGCACGATCGGCTTCAATAATCTGGGCAGCGTAATGGCACCTATTCTCGGAGGACTGCTGCTGGATCAGTTCGGCGCTCTGAACGGGCCCGCTGTGTTCGTACCGCTTGCGCTGACCACGGCGCTCGGCCTTCCTTTCCTGATTACCGCGCATAAAAGACTCCGCATCCGCGAGCTTGCTGAAGTAAGTGCGCAGCGTAAGCTCGGTGCTTGAGCTATTTGAGACGAAAATAAACCCCAGACCTGCGTAAAGCGGATTTGGGGTTTATTAATATATACTTATCATTGTTTTTAACTCTTGTGATCGTTAATAAGTTAACATAATAATTATTATGTCGTAAATAATAATTATACTGCAACTAAACGCCGCTGCACTAGCCCAATGTGGTCGGTTTTCCGACTACATTCCGCCCACGAACCATTACAGTGCCCAATGTGGTCGGTTTTCCGATTACATTCCGCCTACGAACCATCCCAGTGCCCAATGTAATCGGTTTTTCGACTACATTCCGCCTACGAGCCCTCCCAGTGCCCAATGTAGTCGGTTTTTCGACTACATTGCGCCCACGCTACCTCCCAGTGCCTAATGTAATCGGTTTTCCGATTACATTCCGCCTACGGGACCCTCCCAGTGCCCAATGTAATCGGTTTTCCGATTACATTCCGCCTACGGGACCCTCCCAGTGCCTAATGTAATCGGTTTTCCGATTACATTCCGCCTACGAACCCTCCCAGTGCCCAATGTAATCGGTTTTTCGACTACATTCCGCCTACGAGCCCTCCCAGTGCCCAATGTAATCGGTTTTTCGACTACATTCCGCCTACGAGCCCTTCCAGTGCCCAATGTAATCGGGTTTCCGATTACATTCCGCCTACGGGACCCTCCCAGTGCCTAATGTAATCGGGTTTCCGATTACATTCCCGCTCCGCAGCTCTATAAAACTACCCCATCCTTCTTCAGCTGCTCCTGAAGCTGAAGGATATCGAGCGCCTGCGGCTTCACCCCTGCGGCAGCCGCGAGCGCCGCAGCTGTTCCGGCCGCCTGGCCCGTGGCCATGCAGCTTGGCGTCAGCCGGGTGGTGGCCAGCGCTTCGTGCGAGGTCGAGATGCATCGGCCTGCGGCCAGCAGATTGGGCACATTGGCGGATAGCAGACAGCCGTACGGAATATCGTACGCGCCGTCTCCGGCGATGAAGGAAGCCGTCACCCCCTTGCCAGACGGATCGTGAATGTCGATCGGGTAGCCGCTGCGGGCAATGACATCACTGAACTTGCGGCCTTCTACGACATCCTCCTTGCTCAGCTGGTAATAGCCTTTTATCCGCCGCGATTCACGGATGCCGATCTGCGGCGCAACCGCTGAGATTGAGGCCCGTTCGAAGCCTGGAACGTCGCGCTTCAGAAACTCGGACATGAGCAGCACCTGCTTGCGGCCCTCCTGCTCCGCCAAGGTCAGATCCTCTGCATTCGTTGCATCCAGCCCCTGGACACGGGTGCAGTTGATCAGCACCTCATCGTCTGCCGGACCGGCAAAGAACAACACCTGGTCACGGTTAATCGGTACCTCGGCTCGCTTCCATTGCGAGTAGAATCCGCTTACCCCGGTGAGCGGCAGGTCCGGCAGCTCGGCAAACGGCGTTTTGCTGTAGAACTCTTCGGGGTGGCTGATCATATACGCTTTGACCTTGTGCAGATCAACGCCGCGCATTCTGAACTTCATCGTCATCGGCTGGGAACGGTTATCCCCCTCCCGGCCTTGCAGCGTTTCGGCCCCGGACAGCTTGGCTACGTCGGCATCTCCGCTGCAATCCACGAAGATGCGCCCTTTGATAGGCGTACGCCCGGATTTATTAGTCACTACCACATGTTCGATCACGCCGTCACTGACCATCACCTCATCCACAAAGCTGTGCAGAAGCAGCTTCACTCCAGCTTCGCGCAGCATATCCGTAGCTACCACCTGATAAATCTCAGGATGGTATGGCGTCAAGGTATGCACGAAGCCTACCGTATCCCGGAGATGGCCCGGCGAACCGCCGTTTGCTTGCAGCCGGTCTACGATTTCCTGAGCGATGCCCTTGATCACCTGCTCGCCGCTATCGGTATGAAAGGTCATCCACGGATAGACCAAAGCAGCGGTAGACATCCCGCCCACGAATCCGTAACGTTCAACGAGCACCGTCTGCGCCCCCAGCCGTCCGGCAGCAATGGCCGCCGTGATTCCTGCAGGGCCTCCCCCCACGACAACGACATCTGCCTTTATTGCAGAATTCATATCATCCACTCCTTTATGTGTGCTATTCCTTCAGCCCCGTCATAGCTACGCCCTCGATGAACCGCTTCTGCGCCAGGAAAAAGACGATCAGCAGCGGCACGGTAGCCATGACGGTGGCACTCATCAGATAATGCCAGGAAGTGCCCACTTCATCTGTAAACAACGATAATCCCAGCGGCAAGGTCATCAGCTCACGCGTATTAATGAAAATAAGCGGGTCGAAGAACTCATTCCAGATGGACACGAACGTGAAGATCGTCAGTGTCGCCATGCCGGGACGGGCAATCGGCAGCATAATTGTCCAGTAAATGCGGAACCGGCTGCAGCCGTCGATCATCGCCGCCTCCTCAAGCTCAGTGGGTACGGTAATAAAGAATTGCCGCATCACGAAGATCCCGAACACGCCGCTTGCGCCGAAGATCGGCAGCAGAATCAGCGGCAGATGCGTGTCGATCCAGCCCAGGTCGCGCATGAACAGGAACATCGGGATCGCCGTCACTTCATGCGGGATCATCATGGCGCTGAGCAGCACCAGAAACACAGCATTTCTGCCTGTGAAGGGAATTTTGGCAAAAGCATAGCCGGCCAGCGAAGCGAAAAACACCGTTCCCGCCACGACGACAAACGAGATATAGACGCTATTAAAATAGAAGCGGTGAAACGGGATCAGTGTAAAGACATCCACATAATTCTGAAACTGGAATACCGGCGGAATCAGCTGCGGCGGGTAGGTGAAAATATCCTGCGGCCGTTTGAAGGAGGTGGACAGCATCCACAGAAACGGAACAAGCATAATCAGCGATACCGCCGTTAATGCAGCATACACTCCTGCTACAGACAGCCTTTTGCTGGTGTTAGGCGTCGCCTTCATTGAATACCCACCTCTTTCGCAGCTGCCACTGCAGCAGAGTCAAGATCAACACGACAAAGAACAACACAAATGCCAGCGCCGAAGCGTAGCCCATCTGAAACAGCTTGAACGCTTTTTCCCAGATGTAATAGACCAGCACCTTGGTGCTGTTACTCGGTCCGCCCTGGGTCATGACATAGATCTGGCCGAACACCTTCAGCGAGCCGATTACGGTCATCACCACGGTCAGAAATACGGTGGGCGTAATCATAGGCAGGGTCACGTTGAAAAAGGTTTTGGTCTTGCCTGCCCCGTCCAGCTCAGCCGCCTCATATAACGAACGCGATACCTGCTGGATCGCAGCGATAAATAACACCATATTTAGGCCCACGTTCTTCAGTACACTTGTCACAATAACGGCTGGCATCGCCAGTCTCTCATCATACAGCCAGGCGGCCCCTTTAATGTTGAACAACATCAGCAGCTGATTGATCAGCCCGGAATCGGTGGCGAACATATACTTCCAGACGATGGACCATACAATCAGCGAAGTCATCACGGGAACGAAGATCGCGGTGCGGAAGATGCCGATGCCCTTCAAGCTTCGGGATAACAGCAGCGCCAGCATCAGAGCCAGCACAATGTTAAACGGCACCAGACCCAGCGTGAAATAAGCCGTGTTGCCGAAGACCTTCCAGAACAGCGGGTCCACCGCAATATCCTTGTAATTATCCAGACCGACAAACCGGTGCCCGCCAAGCAGCGGCCAGTCATTTAAGCTCATATAGAGCGCTTTCCCCATTGGAAATAACAATAATAACGTGAAACCAAGCAGCATTGGCGATATAAAAAGCCATCCGGTCACCTGTGCCTCGCGGGCAAGCGGACCCTTGTTTCGTCTCTTGACCTTTCTGTTCATGCCGGAATTCACCGCCCCCCTAGCTCAATTTGTCTATTGCACCACGGAACGAGCTAACCGCACGCCGCAGCTCCTCCTCTGTCTTGCCCGTCACCACCGCGCCTAACATGATCGCCTTCACTCCCGCGCGCTGCAAGGACGGTACATCTCCTGTAACCAGCTTACGCTGGGAAGGCACCAGCACGGGAAGACCGGAATGGTCGGCCAGATACCGGTATTTCAGCAGGTCTGCGAAGCTGAGGGCCGTACCGTATTCGCTGCCAGGCACAATTGAAGCTTCAAGCGCCGTGATCCCGAATTGCGCCCCTGCCTGAACCTGACTAAGATCATAGGTGTCATTAATGGCAAAGGTCCGGTCCAAGCCGTGATCCTCCAGCATAAAGGACGGCAGATGATGGGCATAGATCGAATAGAAATCGAACCCGAGCGGAGCAAGCCGCCTAATCTCTTCTTCCGCCACACCTTCTAAGCTGCCTGAAGGAACTACCCCCAAGGGACCGTCAAAGGTAGAGCGGATCTCGCTAAAAATGTCTTCATAGCTGTCAAGCGCACCGAAATGCGTACCGCTGGCCCGGTGGCCGACATTAAAATGAACCTTCAATGCATCAGCGCCTTCCTCAAGCGCTACCTTTGCCAGTCTTACATCATTGGCAGGAAGGCTGATGATCAAGGACAAGCCGCTTTGCTCCAATCTTTGCTGCAATTTACCCATTGTATTTCGCTCCCCATTTCGGGAGGTCCGTCAAGCCGGACGCTGCACTCTGCTGAACGCCGGTTGACGGCCCCTTGCCCGGAGTCTTATTTCAAAATAGCCTCGACATCGCTCTGCATCTTCGCCATATTGTCCTTGGCGGACGCGGACCTGCCGAACAGGCGGTCAAAGCCTTGCAGCACCGCATTGTCGATATCCTGCCAGCGGATGTGGCCTGGAATGATGCGCGCCTTCGGCATTTCATCGATAACCGCTTGCACGATGTGCTCAGCTGGCGGGTTGTTCGGCTGATTCAGGAACGCATCAGAATTGAGCACTGATGTGCGCGGAGGTACGAAATAGGTGGATGTCGCCTCAATGCCTGACTGGCTGGCGAACAGTTTGAGCAGCTTTTTGGCTTCCTCCGGATGCTTGCTGTCCTTGAACAGCGTATAGCCTGCTTGGCCCAGCATCGGAACACTGCCAGCGGAGCCGGACGGCATCGGAGCAATGCTCCATTCAAACCCTTTAATGTCACGCGCTTTCGAGACATAACTGTAGTTGTCGAAGAACATGCCCAGATTCCCTGCGTCGAAGCTGATCTGCTCGCCTGCTTTCGGGTGGGATTCGTCCTCATACATCATCCGCTCCAGCAGCTCCATCGTTTCCACGCCGTACTGGTCATTCCAGGTGAACGCGGTCAGATCCTCATTGAACGGGCCGCTTCCATAAGACCACGCGTACGAAGATAGAATCGCCCAGGTCTTCCAGTCACGGAAGAAGTTCGCGCCATATACCCGGCCCCCAGCGTCTTTGACAGCAATTGCTTTGGCCGATTCCTCAAAGGTCTTCCAGGTCCATTTCCCTTCGGAGGCCAGCGTATTCGGGTCTGTCAGGTTCGCCTTGTCGAACAATGTCTTGTTGTAGAACATGACCACCGGCGGTGTTGAGAACGGCAGGCCCAGCAATTGATCCCCGTCCCGGAACAAGTCTAGTGTGCTCGGAATATAATCGTCCAGGTTAAAGGAAGCATCGTCTTTGAAGGAGGAGACATCCGCCAGAATCCCGTTAGCCTTGAACTGCGGGATCATCCGCTCCGATACCCAGGCGATATCCGGAAGGGATTTCCCTGCGGCCAGCACCGATATTTTCTGCTGATAATCCGTGAATGGCACCGAATCCATAGTCACCTTAATGCCTGGATTGTCTGCTTCGAATTGGCTGATCAGCTTGTTGTACACATCCATATGCCCTTGATTGCCCCACATTAGAAACTTTAACTCCACATCTTCCTGTTTCCCGGGACTCTCGGCATTTCCGCTTGCTGCGGGCTTGGCACAACCTGCCGTCAAGCCCAGCAGCATGGCTGAAAGAAGCACTGCTCCTGCTTTTTTCATGAATATCCCCCTTTGATATGTTAGTTTTAATAACTCTTTTAGTATAAAGGAGACGTATTCGGTGTATAAATCATCCAAAATACAGGAATGGTTCGTTATATTTATGTTTTACGTTAGAATAACTAACATTTCATTCATGACTATTAAATTGATTGCGGTATTCTCCACCCGTCATCCCCGTCTGCTGCTTGAATACCAGCATGAAATGCTTCGGGCTTTGATGGCCGGATAGGCGGGCGACATCATAAATTTTGAGCTGGGTATGGCTGAGCAGCCACTTCGCACGTTCCATCCGGGAATCGGTTACATAGTCTGAATAATTGCAGCCCGCCTCCCCCTTGAACAGCTGGCTCAGATACGTAGCGTTCAGATTGACATGGGAAGCTACCGTCTGCAGGCGCAGATCACCGTCAATATGCAGTCTGATATATTCCTTAACATCCCGTATGATCTTGCGTGTATCTCCTCCGCTCTCCACCCGCAGCGGGCCTGTCGTCTGTTCCAGGGAAGATATGCCATGACGGTTATCGAGCAGCAGCCGTGCTTTTTCCATCACACTAACCAGCTCATGGCGTTCGACCGGCTTGAGCAGGTAATGGAGGACACCGTATTCAATGGCTTTTTGGGCATATTCAAATTCGCCGTATCCGCTCACAATAATGACCAGCAGCCCGGGATACATCGACTTCACCTTTTCGGCCAGCGCCAGTCCGTCCATTTCCTTCATACGAATATCGGTAATCATCACATCCGGCAGCTCGGACTTTAAGTACAGGAGCGCCTCCCGTCCACCCGGCATTTCAGCCGTCACCTCGAAAAAGGGTGCCGACCGGCTAATCAGCTCGCGCATCCCTTGTCTAATCACGATTTCGTCCTCTACGAGCAGCACTTTATACATCCTCTTCTCCCCCTGATTCCGGTATCGTTATCGTAATGGTCACGGCCAGCCCTTGCCCCGGACTTCCGTCAACCGTGAGACTCCCGCCTTCCCCGTACAGCAGCTTGATCCGCTGGCCAATATTGCGCAGTCCCAGACTCTCCTCCTCACTGCGCCGGAGCGAATCCATGGAAGGATCTTGTTCGATCTCCCGGTTCAGCGCCGTGAGTTCCTCCTCCTCCAGTCCGTTCCCGTCATCGCGGACCGTAATCAATAGCTCGTTGTCAAAACGCAGCGCTGACACCCAGATCGTCCCCTCTTCTCGCCCGGCGATCCCGTGATCGATGGCATTCTCCACCAGCGGCTGAATGGTGAGCTTCGGAATGCGTAAATACTGTACATCCTCTTCAATCTCGTTATGCACCGTCAGCTTCCCGCCGAAACGAATTTGCTGGATACGGACGTAAGAGTCTACGAACGCGATTTCCTCTCCCAGCGACACGAGCCGGCCGGCCTTGTCAATGGTATAGCGAAGCAGCTTGCCCAGTGCGGATACCATATCGGATACCTCATCATGCCTGCGCTGGACGGCCATCATATTGATCGATTCCAGCGTATTATAGATAAAATGCGGGTTGATCTGGCTCTGCAGGGCAGACAGCTCAGCCTCCTTTTCCCGGAGTCCAATCACGAGTACCTCATGAAACAGGCGGTTGATTTCCTCCATCATCTTATTAAATCCGCGCCCGAGCTGCCCGAATTCATCTCCCCCCAGCGGACTGACCCGCATGTTGAAATCCCCCCGCTCCACCCTGGACATATTGCTCTTGAGCTCCACCAGAGGTAGGGTGATCCGGTACGATACCGCATAAGCGAGCAGCAGCACTGTCACCAGGCAAAAGAGGGCAAGCCATAAAGTAAAAATCATCATCGCACGTGATTCCTTCAGCATGACTCCAATGGGGGTCAGACCGATGACGGTCAAGCCGGAATACGGGGATTTATGGCTGACAAACAAATAATCCGTGCCTCCCAGCCTCTCCCGCTCCCCGCCATGCAGGTCCTTGATTCGCCCAGAGCCCATAAGCTCGCCGTAGGCCGACTGCCCGTTATCCGGCTTTTGCTCATACAGCAGCCTCTGTTCTCCGTCGATAATCATCAGGTTCGTAGACTCTTCAATCTTCAGCTTCGAGAAGACGGAGCCGAAGGCTGACTGCTTAGCGTCGATGAGTATGTAGCCCAGACGCCTCAGCGTTCTGGGTTCCTTGATCACCCTGGCTACCGAAATATAGGCTGAGGGGTCGGTTCCGGCATAATAAGAGGGATGATGCGGAGGAAGAAGGATCCATTCGCCGTCTGACCGCTTGAGGGCGCTGAACCATTCGTCATGCCTGCCATCCCATGAGGTGTTGACCGCCAGCGGCTCCACGTTGGAGAACAGGGTTCCGCTGTTGCTCAGCAGATGGATCCCCCGGATTTCAGGACGATCGTACGCCTGTGCGGAGGTATATAGCTTCATTTTCTGATAATCGTCAGACAGCGCCCATGTGCCTGAGCCCATAGGACCATCGTATTTAGCCAGAATAGATAACACCTGCTCGTCATACAGAGGCATCAGCGACAACCGCTCCAGATCCTTAAGCAGCCTGTCCAGATTGGCGTTGGCCTGTCCGGCGACATCCACCGTATATTGCTTTGTTTTCTCGTTCAAGGTGGAGGAGAAATGACGGTACGTCACCATCCCCTGCACACTTAACGGCAGCAGTGTCAGCATGGTGAACAAGAGCAGCAGTCTGGTACGCATTTTACTTCTTCTCAACCGTAGGATCAGCCTCCGCAGCATCTCATGTCCTCCTTTTGTCAAGTTATCTGACATCTAAACCTCTATACAGTTTATCGTATAATGTTCCGTAATTGAATTCTATCCTCTTATGTTTGGAAAAGGTACGGTTCAACAAAGTCAATAAACCCCAAACCTGCTGAAAAGCAAGGTCTGGGGTCTATTATTTTCACTCTTCGATTGCTTGATAGGTTAACATAATATTTATTATGTCTCCTTACTGCAATTATACATTTTATCCCACATTCGCACTTGATTGCTGACATACTCTCTCAGCTCTGGCGGCCCCACAATTTCAGCATGAACCAATAGCGGCAGCACCCTCGCACAGGCCGAGCTATAATCGTACATATTCACAGTAAACAGCCAGGCATCTCCATCAGATCCGGTATTCATGACCTCCAGCCCCTGCAACATCTGCTCATTCTTAACACGGGTACGGATGACCACCTGATAGAACTCCCGCGCTCTGCTGGTCTGAACGAAGGCTTGCTCTGCTTGACTCCAGTATGCTTGGAGGGAGAACTGCTCAGGGATGGCATAGGTCTCCTCCAATAAAGTAACGGCTGTGAACCGTTCGCACTTGAATGTCCGCAGATCCCCGGCGCTCTCGCAGTAGGCGGCAAGATACCATTCCCCCTGCTTCACGATGAGTCCATAAGGCTGCAGCTTCCGCAGCGAGCTCTCCCCATTCACCTTAAGGTAATCTGCCGTAATCTTCCGCCCCCTCCACACTGCAGTGCGCAGAGTCTCAAGATACGGCACCGCTGCCTGACCGCTCCACCACGGCGTATCATCGAACAGAAACCGGCGCTGCGCGGTACGGATATCCTCTTGATACGGAGCAGGCAAGCTTGCTTCCAGCTTCAGGAGCGCATTTTTGAGCAGCAGACTGGTCTCTCCTGAACCGCCCGCCGGCATTCCCATCCCGGTCAAAAATAGCTGGACCACCTCTTCCCCATGCAGTCTCCGCAGACTCACCGTATAGCCTTCCATGAGCGAAATCCCGCCGTTCGGCCCGGTGGTGGTGACCAGCGGGATTCCAGACTCCGCCAACACATCGATATCTCTGTAAATGGAGCGGACGGACGTTTCGAGGGCGATGGACAGCTCGTTCGCCTTCATCCGGCCCCGGGATTCAAGCAGTAAAAGTATAGCAATCAAACGGTGCAGCCGCATGCGTCTCCTCCAAGCTTCATTATTCGTCATCTATTCTTGCCACTCTATTGTCAACAATACTGCGTTAAGATGAATGTATCAAAATCAAGGAGCTGCTGCAAATGAATATTGGTATATTGGGAACTGGATTCGGGGCGTATCACGCCTCTCTTCTGAAGCAAATGGAGTTCGTGAACCGGATCGTGGTCTTCGGGAGAAATGAGGACAAGCTGCTGAAACTGAAGGAAGAGCTGGGGGTAGAGGTTACAACGTCCATCGAGGACATACTGTCTGATCCCGGAGTGGATGTCATCGATCTCTGTTTGCCTTCTGCGCTACATAAGACCTATGCGGTTGAGGCGCTGCGACGGGGAAAACATGTTTTTTGCGAGACGCCGGTTGTTCTGGAGCCTGAAGAAGGACGGGAACTGCTGGATGCCGAACAGCGGTATGGCCGCAGAATCCTCGTCAATCAATTCATCAAATTCGATTATGCCTATGAATACCTGGAGCAATCCGCCCGTGAATCCGCCTACGGCCAACTGCTGCATGTCAGCTTCCGCAGGGAGACCGCACCGGTGTGGGGGGATCTGGGCCTGTCCGCGATCGCTGCCAATCTGATGATTCATGACCTGGATGCTATCGCGTGGCTGCTGGACACCCCTGTACCCACTTCCGTCTGGGGGATCTCTGGAGGTATGGACGGTCAGGCGCTGGTTCATGCTTCTTTCGCTAACGCCAGTGTTAGTGCGCAATTAACCGTCTCTTCACAGATGCCGGAAGCGTACCCGTTCACGGTTGGTTACGAAGCTTATTTTGAGCGCGGCAAGCTGGTATTCCAAGAGACCAATGCTGCGAACGGAGAGGTTGAAGCCAGCCTGACCAGCTATACTTCTGAGGGCAAGACAGCTATCCCGGTAATCCCGAACAATCCTTATGAGAAAAGCCTGCGGCATGCCCTGCTCTCTTTGCAGAACGGGACCCTCTCCCAACTGTCATTGCAATCTGCACTGAAGTCCGTGGATATGGCCTCTAAGCTGACGGATCAGCTTACAGCAGGCACAGTAGCTTTGTGATTATACCGCCGGCCAAAGCCTGGCCTATACAGGCTTAACAAATAGTCCCTCAGGAAGTTGTATTGGGAGAGGGACTTAGTTGGATTTTCTCCACTTGCTGAAGATCGAATCGCCCAGGATGGGGTAACAATTGGAAAAATGGCACTTCTTCAGGCTGTTTGCCCGCAAATAAGCATAATTGCCTCCAGTAGATGCTGTTTTTCCAATTGCTTAAGGAAATCTATCGGAAAGCGTTGATACAAGATACATTTTTCCATGTATTTTCAGGATTCAGGTGCGAAACCTCGCCCGGGTTGACAGCGAGAACCTGTTTTGGCAGGGGGTTGGTCTCACTTTTTCCTTTTGTTAGTTGCTAAGTTAATGTGATGTGCCGGATTTGAGCGTAGTAATTAGGAGAGCAGGTAATTTTGTTTTACTATTATGAATTTTTCATATAATGAAATATTATAATTATAGGGGTAGATTTATGTTAAATCATCATGCGACATTTGGCGCTAGACGTTTGGCGGTTAATGGGTGAGCGGATATGGTTAAAGTTAACATAATTATTTTTATGTTGCTTTGAAGTCCCTGCTCATTACAACTATCCCTCGTCCCCTACCCTACTCGCCTGCCGACATCGTATGCGCGAAGCGCTCCAGCTTATCCATGGATAGCCCGCCTCCGGTCTTGTGCTCCTTGCCTTTTACCATACGTATAATCCACTTATCGAGCGCAGATATCCGGTCCGGGTAGATCTCATCGCCCATGATCTCCCTGGCAAGCGCCTTGTTGTAGATAATCTCAGGGTAAGCCTGCTTCAGTTCCTCCTCCCCCTTCTCCCCTGTCATTCCTGCACAGATGAACAATCCCAGCCGTTTGGTTAAAAGCTCCTGCTTGTGCTGGGCTGTGAATGCAGTCATCTCCTTCCGGATTCTGCCATAGTAGATGGAGCCGCCTAGAATTACTGTGTCATAGCCAGTTAGAACCGGCAACTTGCCAGTTCTCAGATTCACCACTTCGGCCGCGTTCAGCCTGGCTTGCAGCAGTAAAGCGGCTTTTTCCGTACATCCGTATTTGCTTGCATACACGATCAAGATCCGGTTGCTCACTTAAGTCCGCCTCTATTCTATAGGTAATGGGCTTGCAGGTGGTGCGGGTTCCTGCGCGTTGCGCAGTAAAAGAATGAGACACCAGATGACTGCCAGATTGAAGATTGGGAACAGGATCAACTCTACCATCGAGACATGAACTCCTGCCCTCAGCATCCCAATCATCATGGAGGAGATGGAGGTCAGCAGGGTGGCGGCTTTTACCAGGACGACTGGAGCCAGAAGGTAACCATAAGACTGCCTGCGGACGAGCAATGCCCCTGTCAGAACCATGAGCGGAAGCAATACAGCTAAATCCAGTGCCTGAATCACCAGCGTGGTGTAATGCTCAAGCAGAGCAGGTGCGGTTCCATTCCGCCAGCCGCCGGCAATCCGGCCCAGCCATAGCATAATAATCAGGAAGGCGATCAGCAGCAGGATGAAGCCAATGCTTTTACCCGGAAGCTTCGTCTTCATCAACACCCCCTCCCGCTCCACCGAGCGAAAGACCAAAATAAATGCAAATAAGCTGCCCGAGAACAGCAAGACGTAGACCAGAAACAGATCATTATACATGGCCAGAAAACTGTATGAAGCATAGGTATAGGTGAAGTATCCGAGCGCTCCGGCCAGCAGCAACCGACCCCGGATCGTTCCTCTGAGACTCAGCAGCAGGGATACGAGCAGCAAAGGAATGCCCAACACTAAAGTAACGCCATCCTGAGCGATCGCCTGTGCTGCTGCGGACAAAGAATCATTCTTGTAGATTCCGCTTCCGTACAATTCAATCTGTTCTCCCCGGATGGTGGTGAAGATGGGATGGCTCCCTTCATTCTCAGCTCCTTCCCCTGAAAATAGCCCGATGCCTGACGCAACAACACCAAGCACTATCACCATCCACGTTAAAAAGCTAATGGTTCGTCTATGGCTCATTCTAATCCTCCTATCCTTGTGCAATATGCACCATGGCTTCTATGTGCCGGTTAATCAGAGTCTCCTTCTGCCCCTCAGGCAGATTCCCCTCCACCATCAGCCTCATAATCAGCCCGAATGCTGCGCTCCAGATGATCTGGGCGGTGAGCTCAAGCTCCCTCTCCTCACAGGAGGCCATCCCGCTGAATTGACGGAGCGTATCACAGAGACCCGCGATCCCGCTGCGTTCCAGGGCAGCCCCCTGATGCAACACCCCGGTGTGGCTAAGCACAGACGGCGAATCATTCAGCATCATACTCCGGTACTGTGAGCCTTCTGCGGTTGTGATTTTAATGAACTGTCTCAGCGTGCGTCTCAAGCGCTCTTCTGGAGATGTTTCATCCGGCGAAGCTTCTGATCCGGCAATTAGTCCGCCCATTAGCTCCCGGTAGCCCCGCTGAAGAAGCTGCTCCACAATGTCCTCTTTTCCCTGAAAATAGTGATAAATAATGCCAGCCGAATACTCCATCCGTTCAGCGATTTTGCGAATCGACAGCTGCCTGATCCCCTTCTCCGCCAGCAGCTCGCCAGCCGTAGTCAGAATCAGATTACGCATCGCTTGGCGCTCCTGCTCTTGTCTCTCTGCTTTGCCCATGATTGTTAGACTCCTTCTGTCAGGGTGTTGCTGTTCCGCTTCGTTGAACACTGTAATGTTTTTGAACATCGTTCAACTTAGATTATAGCCGCCGGGACCTGGGAAGGTTGTGATTATTAATACATTACAGCAAAAAAAGCCTGAAACACCGCAGGTGTCTCAAGCTTTCGAGCTTCGGCAGATGCTCTGCCTAATCAATATTAGCGATCTTCCACTCCCCCTGCTTATTCGGCAGCAATGAAATCTCGTAAGTGCCCTCAGTAATATAGCCCTCAGAGGTCATCTGGGTAAACTCCACATAGAAGCCCGCCCGCTTGGTTCCCTCGATAGGAATTCCGGCAACGGTCAGTTTATTGAAGCGGTAGACATTCTTCTTATCCAGCAGGAACTGCAGAGCTTCATTAAGCTGCGGTGATTGCATCGTTGCAGCAAATTTCTCTTTGTCCTTAGCTGCCCAGGCTGCAATACAGTCCAGTGTCTCCTGGAGCGCTTGCTTGTTGCCTGGACTTGTACCTACATCAGGGGCTTTGAAGAACACTCCCGGCTTAATCGGAGGTTGCTTCTCCAGGTATTCCATACCACTCAGCATGGATGTGAAGAGTGGAAGCAGCTTATCGCGTTGCTCATCCTGAATATGGATCTCAGCCCGGTAAGAATCGTTATAGGCTGTGAAAATAAATGCCTCAACCCTCCGGTCCTCCTCCATCCTGCTCCCTTCATATTCCTTGAACTTCAGCAGCCTCCGGTCCGTGCCCGGCTCAAACTTCCCTCCAGCTGCATCCTTCGCAGAGCTTAGCTTAATTAACGTAATATAATTATGCTTGTCCGCTGTCCCCCATGCCGTTCTGCCATCCTGTTCAAAACGGATCATCGTCTCCGGCAGAAATACCCCGAGCGGTAAGGTCTGGTCTGCGGAATAATCTGCTTGGACATTGACGCCATCCAGCTCGTAGCCACTGCCGCTTCCTGTATACTCCCGTACTTCGGGAATCAGCGACACGGATTTAACAGCAGGCGCGGCTGTTGCAGACGGAGCCGGAACCACGGTTGCAGGAGCAGTTATTGCAGTAGCAGCTGCGGGCGTTGCTGACGCCAGATCGGTGTGCTCTGCACCCGAAGACCCCTGATCCGCAGCATTGCTGCAGCCTGTGCTGATTGCTATTGCAACTGCTATACAGCCCGCTCCCCATAAGCTCATTCGCTTGGACAATCTAATCACCTCAGTTACCAGACGCTGGATACGATCCAAAGTTGCGCTGAAGCCTGCCAGGAATAGGTAAATTTATTTCTTAACCCTATTCGTATTTAATGTGCTGAAGTATTGACTCGGATTGCCTTGGCGGGAGTTGAACCGCTCCTGGAAATCACCGCCGGTGTATGCTCCGATAACCCGGTGCCAAAAATCCCTCGCTGGAGTGTTGGCACGAATCTGTGACACCTTCCAGTTGCCGGGGAACATATCGAACAGCCGGTGTGCGGCCCAGGTTCCTACGCCGCTGCGCCGGTAGCGCTGCATTACAAAAAACTCCGTCATATAGAACTCGCCCTCCGGGTCGCGCAGCAGACGGTCGATCAGGGCAAAGCCTGCGACATTGCCATCTACGGTGAACAGGTAGGCGAATTTATTTTTACCGCTGTTCCAGTAAGCCTCCAGTCCCGGATAGGACGGGAACAATCCTTCACGGTCGACCTGCAGCTCCAGATAGCGGGTAAAGTCATACAAGTAGAACTGCATTAATCTGCTGATAATCTGCTTCTGCTCTTTAGGAACCAGCTCGATTCCAAGTTCCATTCAGGTTCACCTCAACCGTTTTTGTTTACTACCCATCATATAACTTTGTCTCATCAGGAGCAAGGTTTGCCAGAAACATGGTAAGATAGAAGGACAGCCCTCCCCCTTGGGGAAACTATAAAGAAGGTGAAGCTCATCAGTATTCAAAAAGCGACCGACCGGGCAAACCTGGATCAGCGGCTGCCGCAAATGCCCTGGTTTGTCCAGCAGTTTATCGACTATAAACGGCCGGATCTGTCCCCCTCCACGCTGCTGGAGTATATCCGGGACTATGAATCCTTTTTCGGCTGGCTGCGGGGTGAAGGTCTCTCTGTAGCGGCCAGCAATGCTGACATCACACTGCTTGAGCTGGAGACCCTGCATATGGACAGCATTGTCGGCTACCGTCTGCACTTGACCACCAGGGCTGAGAATGCCAATTCGCGGGTGACCGTATCCCGTAAGCTGTCTGCGCTGCGCTCGCTGTTCCATTACTTAAGCCAGATTGCCGAGGATGAGAACTTCTACCCGCTGCTGAAGCGTAACATTATGGCCAAGGTTGAGATCAAGCGCATTCACAAACCGAAGGACACCGCCGCCAAGCTCAAAGGTAAAATTCTGGAGGACGAGGAGCTGCTGGAGTTCGTTGGCTACATCTATGAAGGATATGGCACAGCTGTGGAAGCCAATAAGCAGGCTTATTATTCTTGGCAGCTTAACCGTGAACGGGATGCCTGTATTGCCAGTCTGATTCTGAATTCCGGCCTGCGCGTCTCCGAGGTGGTTAACCTGAACGTGGATGATCTGGATGTCAACAATAAGCTGATTTATGTCTTCCGCAAGGGTCATAACGATGAGACCTTCAAGACCCCGGTCTATTTCCGGGAACAGTCGAAGGATGATCTCAGCTTGTATCTAAGCCTCCGCCAGAGCAGGTACAAGACGCCGAAACGGGAAAAAGCGCTCTTCATTGCCCTGCCCAACGGCAGCAAAGAAGGCAAACGGATGACCAAACGGGCGATCCAGGAGATGATCATCAAATACGCCAAGCGGTTCGGCAAGCCTTATCTGACGGTGCATAAGCTGCGGCACTCTTTTGCCACCGATTATTACCTGCAGAATGATATCTACCGGACGAAGGAACAATTGGGCCATGCTTCTACGGAGACTACCGAGATCTATGCTCATCTCACAGATAAAACGATGTCCGAGGCGATTGAACGCCGTCTGGACAATGAACCGCCGCAGTAAGCTGTATGACCGCTATGTTAATCTCATTTATTTTTTGGAGGAATACGTTTGTTAGACAATCATTCATTTCCTGAATCCCATACTACGATTCCCGGACTGCCGGAGCTGCAATCGGATTGCCTGAACTGCTTCGGGCTGTGCTGCGCAGCGCTTCATTTCTCCGCTTCCTCAGACTTCGCCATAGACAAGCCTGCCGGACAGCCCTGTCCCAATCTGCGGGAAGACTTCCTCTGCGGCATTCATACTGAGCTACGGGAACGCGGCTTCCGGGGCTGCACCGTGTACGACTGCTTCGGGGCCGGGCAGAAAATCTCCAATCTGACCTATGGCGGACGCGACTGGCGTCAGGCTCCAGAGACTGCGGGACAGATGTTCGAGGTTCTTCCCGTAATGCGCCAGTTGCATGAGCTTCTATGGTATCTGCACGAGGCACTCACACTGCGCGGGGCCGAGACCCTGCATGATTCGCTTATCAAAATGCTGGAGCAGACGCAGGCCCTCACCCTGCTCAGCCCGGACAAGCTGCTTCAGCTCGAAGTGCCCCTGCACCGCGCTGAAGTCAACGAGCTGCTGCTGCGTGTCAGCGAGCTTGCGCGCACCGCTGCCCGCAAGCAGCTCTCTCCGGCCCCGAAGCGCCAGAAGAACTATGGGCGCGGGGCCGATCTGATTGGAGCCAAGCTGCGCGGGGCCGACCTCCGCTGCCTCAGCTTACGGGGCGCGTATCTGATCGCTGCGGATCTCAGCGGCGCTGACCTGCGGTTCGCCGATCTGATTGGCGCGGACTTCCGCGATACGAATCTGCGCGGAGCCGATCTGCGGGGCAGCCTCTTCCTGACTCAGGCGCAGCTGCAAGCCGCCCAAGGCAGCCCGTCCACTAAGCTGCCGGAATCCTTAAGGCATCCGGAGCACTGGGCTTGATAAGTGGAAACGGCTTTGCCGTCCTTTTAAGGACGGTACCGTTTCGGCGAGAAATAGAAGGATAATTTATAGCGTGAAACATATACATTCTTATATTTGGAGAAGAAACCGGATGATGTTCTATCCGGTTTTTTTGTGTCGTCCAGATGGTTGGTTCAACGATTTTCCCTTGCCAATCGCCTGCCGATGTTTTATATTGACATGACAGCAGGTCTAAAATAAATGAGGTGAACGGATAAGATGACTCCCCGCACGAAGGAACAGAACGAAGATATCCGGCTGCGGCGGCTGGTGCAGATCCGAAAAGCAGCAGCGGATGTTTTTTTGAATAAAGGGCCTTTATTAGAAATCCGGGATGTGGCTGCGGAGGCCGGTCTCGGTTATGGTACGGTCTATCATTATTACAGCAATAAGGGTGATTTGCTTCACGACTTGTTATGGGATGCGCTCGACCGGGCCGGGGAATGGCTGAAGTTCCCGCCTATGGCAGAGCCCGGGCTACCGCTAAAGATCCCGCTGGAGGGTTCTGCCGCCGGTGTGCGGCTATTGCAGCTATGGGCGGAGGATCACGCTATCTATCTGCTGTGTAAGCAGGCTGGTGAGGGATTCCCTTCCCTGCCTGAAGCCCGTTCTTCCCCGCTCACTGCCGAGTTCCGGCGGGAGGTGCTTACCCCGCTGTCCATGGTGCTTGGCACTGGACTTACGGAGGAATCACTTTCTCCTAGAGGGACAGAAGTCGATGCGCCGTGTGGATTACAACATACAGAGATGCTGTTAGCCGCCCTGGTTGGCTGTGCTGCATTGTCCCTCCGGCGGGGACAGCTGAATGAAGAGGCACCGGAGATCGTCAGGGTTCTTAAACTATAAAAGATTGAAACTATTAAAGGATGAAGGAGCGGATACACACAGCATGATTATTCTTAAATCCCCCAGAGAAATTGAAGAGATGAAGCAAGCCAGCCAAATTGTGGCCGACTGCTACCGTGAAGTCTCCAAACACATTGTACCTGGGATCACTACGCTTGAAATTAATGATTTGGTAGCCAAACATATCACCAAGCTCGGCGGCAAGCAGTTTACCAAAGGCTACAACGGATTCCCTGCCGAGACTTGCATATCCATTAACGATGTGGTAGCTCACGGGATTCCATCCAGCAAGCGGGTCGTGAAGGACGACGACTTATTGAAGCTGGACATTGTGGCGCAATACGGGGGTTGGTTCGGAGATTCGTGCATGAGCTACGCTGTCGGTGAGATCGGGCCGGAGGCGCAAAGATTAATGCAGGTGACTAAGGAATGCCTCGATCTCGGCATCGCCCGGGCTGTTCCGGGAGGACGGCTGGGCGACATCACATCGGCCATACAACAGCATGCCGAAGCACACGGTTATTCGGTCGTGCGCGATCTGCTGGCGCATGGCATCGGACGAAGCCTGCATGAGGAACCGAGCTACGTGCACATCGGCACCGCAGGCAAAGGCATTCGTCTCAAAGAAGGCATGGTATTTACGATTGAGCCCATGATTAACGAAGGCACATACCAAATCACCATCGACGATGATGAATGGACCGCGAGAACGGCTGACGGCAAGCTGTCCGCACAGTATGAGCACACCATTGCAATTACTGCAGATGGACCGCTGATTTTAACAGCCCAGTAAAAATTGTAGTAGAACGTTAACACATAGGTTAGATTTTGTTGTTTCCTTTCGAACCCTAAGAACCCTCCCGTTTCTGTTAGGGACTGTCCCCTATTAAAGAACTGGAGGGTTTTATTTGTTACCTTTATGACCGGATTTTGCGGTTACGTCAATGGATGCTGTCGTGCGATTGGGTGATACTGCTTGTTGGCTGCTGGTTAGTGTTTTGAACTTACTATTGTGAATTTTTCATATGATGATATTTTGTAAATGAAATGATATTGTTGGATAATTGTCTGTTGCCAGAGCTCCATTCTTCAATTCCAGCTCCAGTTCTGACTTCATTAATTCCAGCTGTTGAGTTATAGAGTGATCCCGAGGTCCTACTGTCCAATATCCCAATATACCTTGTTCTTCTAACAATTCATTTTTATTAATTATTGTTGGTGTTGTTTGGTGGTTGTTATTTGGTTGTTGTTTGGTGGTTGTTATTTGGTTGTTGTTTGGTTGTGCTTGTTTCTGTTATGAATTTTTCATATGTTGAAACTTAATAATAAAGGTTTAGTTGGTTAGTCATTTGACTTATCGGCTTGCTGGCCGGTCGCTACTAGAAATGCTGAGAACTTGCCGTGCTCCTTCAGGTTAAGGCGATACTTAAGTGCAGTTTGTACAACTAAATTTCCTGATGTCCCGCCGATAATCCGTTTAGTTGTATTTCGTGCATTTAAACTAACCTGATTCCTCGATTCTGGCCTATTCGGGCAAATTTAGTTGTACAGACTACAATTAGAGGAGGAAATCCTTGATTTTTACTGTTTTTAATTGTACTGAATACATCTATCCCTGAAAGCTCGCCTCAAGCGAACGTCCTCAAGTCATCCATTCATCCATCCATTCATCCATTCATTCATCCATCCGTTCGTCCATCCGCTTATCCATAGCCTCATCTCCCTCCTAACTGAACTCACTTCATAAGCTCTGATACTCCCCAATTCATTTAGTCAAAATTCACCCTCTAATCTCACCCGGCAGCTTCAGCACGGTTACCTTGTCACCAGCAGATAATTGTCCGCTGTCCGGCGGGATGATGATCAGGCAGTCGCTGTCTTTGATCGTAACTGTGACGGATGACTCGTCCACGGCGGCTGGATAAACATAGAGAACTGCTTCGCGGATCTCCAGACGGGCGCGGACATAGCGGGTGAAGCTGTTGGCCCGCTTATAATTTACACCCAGCACCGCTGTCCACTCCGGCAGATACGGCTGTACTGCACCCTGCATCAGCCCGATGACCGGACGGGCAAACAGTTGGAATCCTACGAAGCAGGCGCCCGGATTGCCGGATAAGGCGAGCAGGATGCTCCCGCCGCGAACGGCTGCCGTAGTGACGCTGCCAGGGCGCATGGCTATTTTATTGAACAGCATCTCTCCGCTCTGCTCACGGACCAAATCACCCATAATATCATAATCCCCGACAGATACGCCGCCGGTAGTAATCACCAGATCGTAGCTCTCCAGTGCCATATGCACCTTACTGCGGGCAAGCTCCAGATCATCGATGATTGCACCCAGCATCACGGGCTCCCCGCCCGCTTCCCGGATTAGCGCCTCCAGCATGGGTGAGTTGCTGTTGCGGATTTTGCCCGGCACTAACGGCTCGTCCACCTCCAGCAGCTCAGTCCCGGTAGCGAAGACTGCCACCTTGGGTCTGCGGCGTACAGGAACCTCCGGCACCCCGAGCGCTGCCAGAACAGCAATCTCGCCAGCGCCGATTAGAGTCCCTTCAGGAAGCACTGGATCACCCGCTCTAAGCTCCAGCCCGCAAGGGGTAATATGCTGACCCCGCTCTTGCGGCTTGCAGATACCGACATAAGTGACTCCGCCCTCTATCCGGCTCTCCGTAGCCTCCATCATAATTACGGTGTCTGCGCCGCCAGGAATCTGCGCTCCCGTCATAATGCGCGCAGCAGTGCCAGCCGTAATCTCCCTTGAGGCTACTGCGCCGCAGGGTATGACATCGATGACTTCAAGCCACACCGTGTCAGGGTCTCCTGCCGCTAAAGTATCTGCCGCAATCACGGCGAAGCCGTCCATACTGGAGCGGTCAAATGCCGGAAAGGGATGTGGTGCATGTGCAGACTCAGCCAGATAACGCCCGCTGCTGAGATGCAGGGGTACAGCTTCCGGCGCAAGCAGCGCAGCATAAGGCTTCAGCCTGCCTTGCGCCTCTGCAACCTGCAGCACTGACCGCTGAAATTTATCACTGCTGTATTCCTTGTTATTATCCCTGCTGTATTCGTTGTTATATTCCTTGTTATGATGCTCTCGGTTAGTCAATGTTGAATTCACTCCTTCTGCTTCTCCGGTAGATTGCTGCTCATTAAACCAATTACGCCCTATTCTAACATGAAGGCATGGCAAAAGGGATGCACAGGCCTGTAACAAGCGCATGCATCCCTTAGTCCATTGCGATTCTATTACGCAGTCAGCAGCACAGCCGCCCCAGCTCCAGTTCAAGCTTAAGACGCGCGAATCACTCTGACATCAGCCGAAAGGACGCTTTCACCCTCATAGAGCATGAACCGTCCATTCTGCCATTCCACACGCAGCAGCCGCGAATCATCCGCCTGGTATTGCCAGACATGCTGCTCCCCGCCGTTCATATAAGGCGTCTGCCCGGTAACAGCGGCATATCCTTCATATTCTTCCTCCAGATAGAAGGTCCGGTCATCCAGCTCCAGGGTAGCCGGGACCTCGGAAGGACTGTCCAGACGCCCGTCTATCGGGTGATACAATCTGTATTGCAGCTCTTCCCGCTCTTCCATATACAGATAGGCGATCCGGCTCCCGTCACGCAGCGTCAGTACAACTGCATTACGGCCACTCGTCTTCGTCCGGCCCGTCACTTCATAGGTGACCAGGGAGACCTCACAGATATCTCCGGGAGACAGGGTCAGCATGCTTGCGGGCGCTTTAGGCGCCTCCGGCTTCGAGAACAGATTGCCGATTCTTTTCCAAAGACCCAAAGCCATCATCCTCCTACAATTGGTACGCTAATCCTTCTTCTTATCCGCGAATAAAGGCCGCTATAATCAATGCCCCCGTCACATGCAGCGAGCCTGCCATCAGGCCGTAGCCGACCTTGCCAAGCTGAGTGCCATGATCCAGTTCAAGGTTCCCCCACCGGCTGAGGAGCTGCTCTACCGTCTTCTCCAGCACGAATAACAGGATAAAAGAGACAATCGAGACGATAAGGGCGGTCCCGAGCCGGTTCGCCGCAGCAATGGATGCCGATAAAATGTAGCCTTGTGACAGCAGCTTCAACACCAGCCGGGTAGTCACGGCCATATTCCCTGCCTTCAGCTCTTCCATATCATTATAACGGGTAAACAGCGAATCCACGAGCATCAGCACACACAGCAGTACTGCGCCGCTGACCGTCCATACTACCATGGACACCAGGGTATCGAAATCCATTACTCCAGCCCCCGCTTGTTCATATTTCATAACAGGTAAGACAAACATAAAGCGAAGGAGAAACCGCTGGTTCTGTCTCCCCTTCGCCTGTGGCCATCAGCCTAAAGTCCGGCTTATGCCAATATGTTATTGTTTCTCGTATTGCTTCATCAGCGCAGCCAGCTCATCTTCAACCGCCTGGTCTTTGCCCAGCTTCTCGAACTCATCATCGAGCGACTTGTTGCCCGAGCTCATCTCGTTGCTGGCTTCTGCCTGTGCTTCGGCCTGCAGCATCTTGTCTTCCATCCGTTTGAGTCCGGCAGAAGCAGAGTCTGAGCTGAAGCCGCTCATCGCTTTGTTGATTTCGGTCTGTGCCTTCGCAGCGTTGTAACGGGCAACGAGTGTCTCCCGCTTGTTCTTCATCTGGGTAAGCTGTTTGCGCATTTCATCAAGCTTGCCGCGCAGGTTGTCGGCGGAAGCCTTGTTCTGGTCGAAGCTGGCCTTGTACTCTACAAGCTTGGCTTCTGCCGATTTCTTCTCTTCAAGAGCACGGCGGGCCAGATCGGCGTTACCGGCTTGAGCGGCTGCATGAGCTTGTTGATTACGCTTGTTCACGAGCGCTTCCTGCTCTTCGTACAACTGTTTGAATTTCTTCTCAATAGCGATCTGGGCAGCTACCGCTTTCTCAGCATCCTCCAGATCCTCCGTCATGTCACGAATGTACTGGTCGGTCATTTTAACCGGATCTTCAGCTTTATCGATAATCGCATTCACATTGGACATGGTCAGATCACGCAATCTTTTAAATATAGACATCGTTCATTCCTCCAAAATAAAAGTTAGTTGTTCAATGGTATCTTTTACGCAGGGAGATGGGGATCGTTTCAAAAATTTGTTCCGGCCTTCTGTACTAAATATTGCTCCACCTTATCATTCACAATATTTACGACCGCAAGGATGCCCTCTTTGCTCAGATCGTCATAGTGGATGCCCATCACAACTGTGACTGTCCGGTTCAATGCGGCAGCAGCCTTCAGCGCAATGGCTTCACTGATCGTATGCTCCTTATGATGGGGAACGGCAGAGGTCATCACCCGTGCGAATTCTCCGTCCATGTACGCCGTGCTTGCTGCACCGATATGGCGCACTCCCCCGGTAATCAGCAGCAGCAGATCACGGCCCACCTCGGTCTCGGACAGGACAATATCGTCAGGATGCACCAGATACGTTGTCAAGCAGAACTCCCCTCCCTTTATATTAACCATAGGCTGTAGAGATCTCTCATTCTGCGGCAAAAAGATCATTGCAAACCGGCTTGCTGCCTATACAATACCACGGATCTCATCCAGTGAGGAAATATTCTCTTCCTTCATAAACTGCTGCAATTCTTCTACAAGTGTGCTGCCCGCCCGCAAATTCATGAAATTGTAGGTTCCAACCTGTATTACAGTCGCTCCCGCCATAATAAATTCAATAATATCCGTGGCTGAAGTGATGCCGCCCATGCCGATTACCGGAATGGTTACCCGGCGGGCTACCTGATGCACCATACGCAGAGCCACCGGCTTAACCGCTGGTCCGGATAGTCCCGCATAGAGGTTATTGAACACACTGCGGCGGCGGCGGACGTCGATCTTCATCCCGGAGATCGTGTTAATCAGAGAGACGGCGTCCGCCCCCTCTGCTTCACACATCACAGCCATCTCCGCAATATCCTCGGCATTGGGCGACAGCTTCACGGCCAGCGGCAGACTTGTAGCCGCCCGTACCGCACGAACCACTTCCTGGGCTGCCGGAGTCTTCACGCCAAAAGCAATCCCGCCCTCCTTCACGTTCGGGCAGGAGATATTCAGCTCAATCATATCCACGGCCTGCGTCCCGGCCAGAAGACGGGCATCCGCATCCCGCTGGATCAGCTCAGCACCCAGCACGTAATCCGCCAGCGTGTTACCGCCCAGATTCACGATACGTGCGGTATCCAGCGTCTCCCAATATGGCAGCTCTTTGGCCAGAAAGGCCTCTACTCCCGGATTCTCAAGCCCTACGCTGTTCAGCATCCCGGAAGGGGTCTCATAGACGCGGATTCCGGGATTACCGGCTTTGGCATGAAGCGTAAGCCCCTTGCCGGAGATTCCCCCCAGCAGGGACACATCATATAACCGGCCATACTCACGGCCGAAGCCGAAGGTACCCGAAGCCATTACAATCGGGTTCTTAAAGGACACACCGGCAATCGTTGCAGTTGTATCAATAGTTGTATTAATCATGAAATAATACCTCCTCAGCCAGGAAAACAGGACCGTCTGCGCAGGCTTTGCGTTGCCCGTCCTTGCAGGAGACGCTGCAGACCAGACAAGCGCCGATGCCGCAGGCCATCCGGTTCTCCAGTGACAGATAGACGTCAGGGCGCTTACCCGCAGGATCTAGTGCGCTGCCCTTGAGCTGTGCAGCCTTCAGCATCGGATGCGGGCCGCAGACGAAGATATGGTCATACGCCGAGAAATCCACGCTGTCCAGAATCAGTCCGCCTACATCGACGGTCAGCTCAGCAGCCAGAGGACGGAAGGCTTCTGTACGGAACGGCTCGCGGCTGAAGCCGAGATAGATATCGCTCTCTGGAAGCTTCTGCGCACAATAATAAAGCGGAGCAATTCCGATCCCCCCGCCCACTAAAGCTACCCTGCCTTCCACCTGCGGGAAGCCTGTGCCGAACGGTCCCTCCAGCTCCAGCGGATCGCCCGGATTCAGTCCGGCAAGGATCTCTGTTCCTTCACCCACTACGTGATATAAGAATTCAACACCGTTATCATTCACCTGATGTATGCTAAGCGGTCTGGACAGCAGCGGATAGGCTCCCCATGCCCGCAGCATGTAGAACTGACCCATCTCCCCGCTGTTTCCTCCTTCAACTACCAGGTGGTACACTCCTTCAGCCAGCCGCTCATTACTAATCACCGTCGCCACGTTATCAAGCTCCTTCAAATTTAATCTTATTAACCATGCCTGAGAAGGAACTTAAAATCTGTGACATTATTCACAAATGATGCCCTCTATTTCTTGTTCCAGATTCCGCGCACATAAGGTGCGGGCAGCTCGGACGGATCAATTCCGCCCAGCGCCTCAGCAGCATGATGTACCCAATACGGATCGCTGAGCATGCCTCTGCCTACAGCCACCAGCTCTGCCTTCGCCTCCGTAATCACTGCCTGCGCTTCTGCATATGACTCCAGACGCCCTACAGCGATAACAGGAACCTGTAATCCGCTGCGTATGTATTCGGCAAGCCCCACCTGGTAAGCCGGTCCCGCATTAGGGCCTCCATTCGAGCCAATCGGCCCTTCCCCGCCCGAGGATACATGGAACAGGTCTACGCCTGCATCCTTGTAGCGGCGGCAGAATTCCAGCGCATAAGCTTCATCATAACCGCCCTCGACGTATTCCTTGGCGGACACCCGCATGATTAGCGGCATCTCAGCCGGCAGTACCTCACGCACCGCCTCTACCACCTGTTCACCGAACAGGATGGGGTCTTGGCCATACTCATCATCCCGGACATTGGAGAGCGGGGAATGGAACTGGTGAATGAGGTATCCATGGGCTCCATGCAGCTCAACGGTATCGAATCCCGCTTCAACCGCGCGCCGCGCCGCTTCCCGGAAGGCGATAATCAGCTCCGCAATCTCTTCACGGCTAAGCGCCTTGGGCATAGCATAGGTATCATCGAACGGGATGGCCGAAGGTGCAACCGGCGGAGCGGCATCGACCGCCTTGCGGCCGGCATGGCCGAGCTGGATGGCAACCTTAGCTCCATGGGCATGAACGGCATCCGTCAGACGCTTGAACGCCGGAATCTGTCCGTCCTCCCAGATCCCGGTGTCCCGGTTCGTGATCCGTCCATCGGGGTGAACTCCGCTCATCTCTACAATAATGAAGCCGCTCCCGCCGACAGCCCGGCTGACATAATGCACATGATGCCAATCCGTCGGAATACCGTCCTGCTTCTCAACCGCATACTGGCACATTGGAGGCATGACCACGCGGTTCTTCAGGGTCAGAGCCTTCAGTTCATAAGGTGTGAACAAATCGGTCATTCTTGTCTCCATCCTTCCCGTATCTATGATCCATTTCAGTATACAACGATTTGCGGATGTGATAAATCTTTGAATGCTCTGCTGCCTGTACGGCATAATTTCAAGGCTGCTTGGAAATAACAACCCTTATATTCTAAAATAACCGGACCCGTGGTTGGAGGAGGCATCATTCCGATGAAACTGGTAATATTCCGCCGCATTGTGCTGCTAATAACCGTCATTGCCCTGGCCCTGTCTGCTCCTGCACCGGCTGCGGAGCTTGTGTCTGTCTCTGCTGCAGCGGCAGATAGTCCTGCGCCAGTGCTAGCACAAGAGATCCTGCCATCTTCCCGGCCACAAGCTTCTATTGAAGAGGAAACGGCGGTACCGGCAGGATCAGCGGCTTCCCAATCTTCAGTAAGGCGCCATAAAAAAAGCAAAGGCCTCTCCCTCAGCCAGTTGCTGCGCAAATACCCGGAGACCCTCAAGACCCAGGGTCCCCGCCGCAAAATGATTGCTCTCACCTTCGATGATGTGCCTGATCCGCGCTTCACCCCGCAGCTCCTGGATGTGCTGCGCAAATATAAAGTCAAAGCTACATTTTTCGTGGTCGGCAGCCGTGCGGAGAAGCATCCCGCCCTGGTAGCCCGGATGATCCGCGAAGGCCATACTATCGGCAATCACTCCTATAATCACCCCCAGTTCAGCAAGCTGAGTCTGAATGCCTTCCGCATCCAGATTATCCGGACGGAGAATATTCTGCAGCTGCTGGCCGGATACAAACCAAAGCTGATCCGCCCGCCGTATGGAGACATCAACGAGCCGCAGCTTAAATGGGCGAAAGCGCATGGCTATAAGCTGGTGAACTGGAACGTCGACTCGCTCGACTGGAGAGGACTGTCCAAAAATCAGGTCAAGCATAACATCCTCTCCCGGGCCGGCAGAGGGGCTATCATCCTTCAGCACGGGGGCGGCGGCAGGGGCAGTAATCTTCAGGGAACATTGCAGGCCTTGCCCGAGATTATCAGCAATCTGCGCCAGCGCGGATACAGCTTCGTAACCGTTCCCCAGATGCTACAGGTCAGCAAAAGCAAATAACCGCTTGATAGCAGGGTAACAAAAAAGGAAACAAAACCGGCGAAGCTGCCTGGTTTTGTTTCCTTTTCATTAATACCTGTTATGCTTGCAGTGGTGCAACTTATCATTATCGGTTCATTCAATAATATATAAATGTACATACTGATAACCGAAATCGGCTACAAAGCTCTGGCTGCCCGGAATAAAGATATCGATCCGGTTGCCCTTGATCGCGCTCCCCATATCCGTGGCTGTAGCTACGAAAGCTTGCTTCGGAAGGCCCGGATGGGTATACCCGGTTACGAGCACCTTCGTTCCCAGCGGAATCACGCTCGGGTCAACGGCGATGGTTCCGAGCTTCAGCGTATTGCCGAAATAATCGACTGCGCCCCACTTGCCATTCTCGCTGGCTGCTGAGGAATAGGCGGAAGCCTTGACCTGCAGCACTTTGGCATAATTAAATTCTTTGCCCCAGGCTTGAACAGTGTTGGTTGCCGGCTGCACACTAAAGGCTTGAACTTCTGCAGCGTCCACAGCTTCTACTGAAGCTGCTGCAGTATTGGCTGCTGCCACAGTCTTGGCTTGAACATCACCCGGAATGGTGAATTTCAGCCCGGGATAAATATTTAGCGCTGAAATCTGCGGGTTCGCATTCATAAGCTCTTCTACACTTATGCCATAATGATTGGATAGAGTATAATAGGTTGTAGTCTCTCCAGCGATATGTACGCTGTCGGCTTGAACGGGAGCTGCGTGAAGCAAGGTGCCGAGTCCCAGTACGGCCGCCAGGGCGGTGATGGCTCTGATCTTGAGTTTCATGAATTGCCTCCTTCAATGGTGACGCGCGGTTTGTAAACTAACAGTAATGAATATATCACAACTTTGTAACCATTGGCTATGTTTTTGTGGATATTGGAAATAATTAGCCCTAATAAAGCGTTATCAAGGATGCAAATATTACATATTCTTAATCATTATGAAGAGACTCTGCAGAATTATGCCATGTTTCCTGAATATTCGCAAAAATTTTACACAGTTTTAACATTTCTCGCTTAAGCAAATAGTAGAATGAAAGAATACGATATCTTAACTAGACATTGAAGCAACTTGGAGGGTCCATGAACGTGAATACAGATGAGAAAAAAATCAACAATATCAGTCCCGCAGCAGCCTATCTTAACCGTGACCTCAGCTGGATCGAGTTCAACCGCCGGGTGCTCGGCGAGGCACAGGACCCGGAGAACCCGCTGATTGAGCGGGCCAAATTCCTGGCCATTGTGTCCAGTAACCTGGATGAGTTCATCAGTGTCCGGGTAGCGGGCATCCAGGATCAGATCCGGGCGGGATATACCAAAAAAGATTTTACCGGCTACACGCCCTCCGGCCTCTATAAACGCCTCAGCAAACGGGTGACCAAAATCGTCGCCGACCAGTACCGCACCTTTAAGGATATTTCACGCAGCCTGCACAAAGAGGGCATTGTGTTCGTTGATTATGAAGACTTGACACCGGCACAGGAGCTGTCGGTTGAGGAATACTACCGTGATATTATTTTCCCTGTGCTGACTCCGATGGCCGTGGACCAGAGCCGTCCGTTCCCGCTGGTTCACAGCCAATTCATCTATCTGGCTGTCGTGCTGACACGCAAGGACAGCCAGGAGGATGAGCCTTACTTCGCCATTCTGCAGATTCCGTCCAATCTGCCGCGCTGCATTCCCTTGCCTCACCGCTCGAACAGCAAAAAACGGCAATTCGTATTCATTGAAGATGTGATCCGCCATCATATTCAGACCTTATTCAGCGGTTATGATCCGGTAGCTGTCAGCGAATTCCGCCTGACCCGCAACTCCGACCTGACGATAGATGAAGAAGGTGCGGAGGATCTGCTGGAGGAGATTGAGAAGGAGCTCCGCAAACGCCGCCGTGGTGTGCCTGCCCGTCTGGAGGTCCAGAAAGGCATCCATCCCTATGCACTGGAGCAGCTTCAGGCTGAATTCGAGCTGGAGGACTTCCTCTTCGAAATTGAAGGTCCGCTTGATCTCGGCTTCCTGCGCAGCTTCACCAGCAGTCTGAAGGGCTTCAGCTATCTGCTCAACCCGCCTGTCGAGCCGATGTATCCGGCAGAATTCGAGGAGAATGAGGATTTCTTCGAGGTGCTGAGCACCCGTGATGTGTTGGTCTATCATCCGTACGAATCCTTCGATGCGATGACGGATTTCATTATCCAAGCCTCCGAGGATGAGCAAGTGATGGCGATCAAAATGACGCTGTACCGGGTCAGCGGCAATTCGCCGCTGATTACTGCCCTCGCCAACGCAGCCGAATCCGGCAAGCAGGTTACGGTGGTCGTGGAGCTCAAGGCCCGCTTCGATGAGGAACGCAACATCGCCTGGGCGCGTAAGCTGGAGCAGTCCGGCTGCCACGTGGTCTACGGTCTCGTCGGCCTCAAGACCCATGCCAAGGTGACGCTGATCGTCCGCCAGGAAGGCTCAGAGCTGCGCCGTTATGTTCACGTGGGGACAGGCAACTACAATGACAGCACGGCCAAGGCCTATACCGACCTTAGCCTGTTCACCGCCAATCATGAGATTGGCCTGGATGCGTCAGAGCTGTTCAATCAGATGACAGGCTACTCCGCCAACTACAACTGGAACTCCTTCATCGTAGCACCGACCAATATGAGTCTGTCGCTCCAGAAGCTGATTCTGCGTGAGGCCGAGCATGCCGCCGCAGGCCGGCCTGCACGGATTATCGCCAAGATGAACTCTCTGTCGAACCAGGAGGTTATTGATTATCTGTACAGCGCGGCCCAGGCGGGAGTGTCTATCGACCTGATCGTCCGGGGAGTCTGCTGTCTGCGTCCGGGAATTGAAGGCCTCAGTGAGCGCATTACGGTACGCAGCATTGTGGACCGCTTCCTGGAGCATTCACGCATCTATTACTTCGAGAACGGCGGCGATCCCGAGGTCTACCTGTCCAGTGCCGACTGGATGACACGCAACCTGACCCGGCGGATCGAGCTGATGTGTCCGGTGAAGGATAGCAGTATCCGCGGTCAGATTGTCAAGATTCTGGAGCTGTCGCTGATGGACAATGTCAAATCCAGCTTCCTTCAGCCCAACGGATACTATGAACGGATCGACGACAAAAAGGCCCCGCTCCGGAGCCAGTTCGCCGCTATGGATGTTACCCGCTGGAAGGGAAGCCGAGCTTTACCTTCACCGACCAAGCATTCCTGAAGGCTTTGAGTGCATTCTCAATGTCCTCCAGGCCGATAAGCACCTGTCCGCCCTGAAGCTCCAGATCCAGCGTATGATTATGCAGACGGGACTTCAGCCCGCTGACAATGCCGATCTCGGTGCTGTCCAGCGCAATGCTTAACTGCACTAATGTACCCAGCTTATGAATCCATTCCTCGTCGGAAGGCAGCAAAATGTCCTTATGCATCAGGGACAGTTTCTGCTTCCGGCTTTTTGTGCTGTAGGAAGCGATGTACGCGCTAAGAATCAGCTGGCGGTGCGTCAGTCCCCGGATGGGTGAATTCATCAGCCAGTAGTGAGTGTGCCGCTTGGACTGATAATAGTTAATGTTGGAGCCTGTCCGGTGCAGCATAATCGCCACATAGACCAGCATCTCCTGCTCCTCCCGGTCCCCTTCCCGATCAAAGGCCCCCAGCAGGCTCAGCGCCAGCTTGTTGATATGGTCGAGATGCCGCTTGGAGGTACGGATATCGAAGCGGATAATCGTATCCAGACTGTACTCCAGCGCGCTGTCACGCACCGGTTGCTCCGGCTCCAGCAGATCATGCAGCATGCCCTCACGCAGGCCTTCGCCGCTGATCAGCGCCCGGCTGGCTCCAATGTAATGATAGACGGTATGGAAAATAATCAGCCCGGACACGATGATATCCGCCCGGCTTTTGGACAGCCCGTCCAGATCCTTGCGCTTCTCAAACGGGGTAGCGGGCAGAACCTCCATGAACCGTTCGATCGTCTCGTTCTCCAGTACGTAACCATGGGAATTAGGCAGCGAATAATCGCGGTTCCTCTGATCGAGCTTAGCCAGTGAGCGAAGCGTTCCTCCCAGTCCGTATAGCGGAAGTCCAGTGCCCGTCGATAGCCAGTCATGCTCCACCAGCCTGCCGGTTACGTATAATTGCAGCTTGCGGAGCTGATCCGCATTCCAGTTGCCGCCCTGGCTGAACATCTGATTGGTGTTGACCGCACCGAACGGGAACGAGATACTCTGCTGATAACGCCGTCCGCGGAATAAGGTAACCTCGGTACTGCCCCCGCCGATATCAATCACGAAGCCATCCTGGACGTCAAAAGCATTAATCACCCCAAGGAAGCCGAAATATGCCTCCTGATATCCGCTGACCACCTCAATCGGAATCGACGAAGCCTCTGACAGATAGCTGATGATCTCCGCTGAGTTCGCTGCATTTCGAATGGCGGCGGTGGCGCCTGCGCGGATTCTCTCTACTTCAAAATCATCACAGATCTCCTTGAACTGCTGAAGAACAGGTATGATCGTATCCATATCCTTCTTCTCCAGCCTGCCCTCCTTCGTAATCTTCTCGCTCAAACGGGCAGAGTACTTACATTCCTTGATGATTTTGTAGCCGCCTGCCTGCGTCGTGTCATAAATTACAAGTCGTATAGAGTTGGAACCAATATCAATAATGCCGATCCGGCAAAGATCATCTCTCATCTGTATGTACTCCTTTTCAAGTAGATTGATCATTTGTATACTATATCACCCATTGTGCACTCCGCCAAAATAAAATAACCCCATATGGTGGGGTTATTTAGCCAGCCTTCTATAATACCTTGCTGAGAAAATCGCGCGTGCGGGCATGCTTGGGATGACCGAACACCTCTGCCGGTGTCCCCTGCTCCACAATCACTCCGCCGTCCATGAACAGGATTCGGTCCCCTACTTCACGGGCGAAGCCCATCTCGTGCGTCACAATCACCATGGTCATGCCGTTCACCGCCAGCTGCTTCATAACCTCCAGCACTTCACCGACCATCTCCGGGTCCAGCGCCGAGGTTGGCTCGTCGAACAGCATGACATGCGGCTGCATAGCCAGCGCCCGGGCGATTGCGATCCGCTGCTTCTGTCCGCCGGAGAGCTGCGCCGGATAAGCATCGCGCTTGTCTTCAAGGCCTACAGTCCGCAGCAGCTCCATCGCGTACTTCTCGGCCTCAGCGGCCTGCTGTTTCTTCACCTTGAGCGGAGCGAGCATAATGTTCTGCAGCACGGATTTGTGCGGGAACAGGTTGAATTGCTGGAACACCATCCCCATTTTCTCGCGGGTCACGTTGATGTCATGGCCCTTCGCGGTAATGGATTGACCCTCGAAGCTGATCTCCCCGCCTGTGGGCTGCTCCAGCAGGTTCAGGCAGCGCAGAAAGGTGCTTTTACCCGATCCGCTGGGACCGATGACAACAACGACCTCCCCCTTGTGAATATTCAGATCAATGCCCTTCAGGATCTCCAGCTTCCCAAAGCTCTTCCGCAGGTTCTTAACCTCGATCATCCGTGTTCAGCCTCCGTTCCAATATACCCAGCAGCTTGGATAGTGTGAATGTTAGTACGAAATACATGACCGCAATCACAAGCAGCGGACTAAGTCCTTCATAAGTAATGGTGGTTATTGTTCTGGCTTGGAACAGCAGATCCGCTACACCAATCATCGATACGATAGAGGACTCCTTAATAATTGTAATGAATTCGTTGCCGATGGCAGGCAATACGTTCTTCAATGCCTGCGGCAAAATGATGTAACGCATGGTCATGCCCTGCTTCATTCCGAGTGAACGAGCCGCCTCCATCTGGCCGCGGTCCACCCCTTGAATTCCGGCACGGAAAATCTCAGCCAAATATGCCGAGCTGTTAATCGTAAGTGTGATCGCACCCGACTGAATCGGGGACAGCGAAATCCCAAACTCCGGCAGGCCGTAGTGAATCAGAAACAATTGCACCAGCATCGGCGTCCCGCGTAAGAATTCCACCCATGCGGTGGCGATAAAGCGCAGAATTCTCCATTTGGACATCCGCAGGAGCGAAACCAGGATGCCTAGTACGAAACCGAAGAATACCCCCAGCACCGCAAGCAGCAGTGTGTACTGCAGACCGGATAAGAATAAATTGCGGTACTCATAAGCCATATCGAATACATTCATTGCCCTCAAACCCTCCTCTTCTCAAAAAAATAGAAAACGGCGGATCACCGCCATTTTCTGCATGGTAGAGCATAATCCCGCAGCCAGCTGCGGGCCTATCTTGATCTCCGCTAACCGTATATGCGGCTTTCGCGTGTTATTTGCTCTCAGCAAGCTCGCTTGCTGCCGCTACAAATTCATCAATCTTGCCTTCGGAGTTCAGCCGTCCGAGTGTCTTATTCACTTGATCGAGCAGCTCGGTGTTGCCCTTCTTCACACCGATGACATAGCCGTCATCTTCAACCTCCGGCTTGGCATCCGTGATCACGAGGCCCTTGACGTTCTTCACAAAGGACTTGGCAACAGGTCCTTCCATGATGGAAGCATCCACCCGGTTCGACTGCAGCTGCAGGACGATTTCGGAGATTTTGCTGAGGGAGGTCAGCTGTGCGCCTTCGATGCCCTTGGCGATCCCCTCCTGGATGGAACCGGTCTGAATTCCGATCTTGGCACCCTTCAGTGCGTCCATGCTGGCGAATTTGTCCTTGTCGGCTTCACGCACTACGACAGCCTGCTCTGCCTTATAGTAGATGTCCGAGAGACCTACAGCTTCAGCGCGTTCCGGTGTCGGGCTAAGTCCCGAGATCACCATATCGATCCGGCCGCTTGCCAGCTCATTCAGCAAAGAGTCGAACGGAAGATCCTTAACCTCCAGCTCCTGGCCCAAATCAGCGGCAATCTCCTTGGCAATCTCGATATCGAAACCAACAATCGTATCCGTACCTTCAACCATCTTGTGGAATTCATATGGAGGAAAGTCTGCGCTTGTACCCATAATCAGCTTCTTGGCCGGAGCCTCCGTGCTTGCAGCACCGCCATTTCCGCTTGCTGCGGTATTGTTCTTATCGTTATTGGAGCCGCATCCGGCCAAGAGTCCTGCTGCCAGCAGCAGTCCCATAGAAAGTTTACCCCATTTGTTCATTTGTCTCGTCTCCCTGTTCTATTTATATTCTCTATTCTATCCGTCCCATGGACCGACTTATTATAAATCACTTCGCATGAATATGCAAAGACGATTTTGTGACAAAAACCTGTTACGGCGACAAAAAAATGCACATCCTATGAAGGTGGTATATAATACTATCTACTATAGATTATCTCCAAATGCCGCACGAATCATTACAGCTTCCACCCAACTTACAGGAGGTGCTACTATGCTGCTTGAAGCGATGTACCATGTTCCCCGTGACAAATGGGCCTATGCCTATGATACTGAAACGATTCATCTGCGTGTGCGCACCAAACGTGATGATGTGGACTACGTAGTCGCCCTCACCGGCGACAAGTATGATTGGCAGCATACCTCTTATGACATTATCATGGAGAAGGCCGCCTCCGATGACAAATTCGACTATTGGGAAGCGGCGGTCCGGCCCAAATATAAGCGGCTTAGCTATACTTTTCGCGTAAGTAAGGGTATGGAGACGGTCTATCTGCTCGATAACGGTATTCGCTCTGAGTGTCCTCCGCCGCCGAATCACTTCTACGAATTCCCCTATATCCACGGGATCGACTTGTTCCGGGTTCCTCCCTGGGCAAAGGATGCCGTATTCTACCAGATCATGACCGAGCGTTTCGCGAATGGCAATCCCCTGATTAATCCGGAAGGCACGCAGCCTTGGGGCGGCAAGCCTGAGCTGAATAATTTCTTCGGCGGGGACCTTCAGGGCGTGCTGGACCATCTGGATGATCTGCAGGAGCTGGGCGTCAACGCCCTCTACTTCACGCCGCTATTCGTCTCCCCTTCCAACCATAAATATGACATTGTGGATTACCGGAGAGTTGACCCGCATTTCGGCGATAATGAGCTGCTGAAGCAGGTCGTCGAGGAATGCCACAGACGGGGCTTACGCGTCATGCTTGACGCGGTGTTCAACCATTGCAGCGATCAGTTCCCGCCCTTCCAGGATGTGCTGGCCAAAGGGGAATACTCCGTCTACCGGGACTGGTTCCATGTGAACTCTTTTCCGGCTGAGATTGTGGACGGTATTCCCACCTATGACACGTTCGGCTTCTACGGCAATATGCCGAAGTTCAACACCGCCAATCATGAAGTAAAATCTTATCTGCTGGAGGTGGCCGAATACTGGATCAAGGAGATCAAGGTGGACGGCTGGCGGCTGGATGTGGCCAACGAGGTGGACCATCACTTCTGGCGCGATTTCCGCAAGGTGGTCAAAGCCGCGAACCCGGATGCCTACATCGTCGGCGAGGTATGGAGCGACTCCTTAACCTGGCTGCTCGGCGACCAGTTCGATTCGGTGATGAACTATCCCTTCTCGGGGACGGTGCTGGAATTCTTCAACGGCGGGATGGACGGCATCACCTTCGGTCACCGGATCGGCGGCCTGCTCATGCGTTATCCGCAGCAGACGAACGAGGTGGTCTTCAATCTGCTTGGCAGCCATGACACCCCCCGCCTGCTCACCGTGCTTGGTGAAGACAAACGGAAGCTGAAGCTGACGGTCGTCTTCCTGTTCACCTTCATGGGCACCCCCTGCATCTATTACGGCGATGAGATTGGCCTGACCGGCTACGAGGACCCGGATTGCCGCAAATGTATGGAATGGGATCAGGGCAAGCAGGACCGCGAGCTGTATGACTTTTACCGGATGATGATTAGCTTGCGCAAGGAGCATAAGGCGCTTCGTGAAGGCCGCTTCCGGATTCTTCAGGCCTGTGAGCATGACCCGTGCATTGTCTATGAGCGCGCAGATGAGCTGATCCATTTCACGGTCTGGATGAACAATTCACCGCAGCAACGCACGCTCAGCCACCCGATGGAGACCAGTGACTGGCTGGATGCGCTGACCGGCGAAGCAGTAGCCCCGGAACGCGGGATGATGAATGTGGCACTGGAGCCGTACGAGTACCGGATTCTGTTCCGGCATATTGTGGAGGTGGGATCTAATGATTGAACGTGAGCAGCGGATCAGACAATATTTCGATTCATGGATCAACAAGGATAACTCTATATTAAGCACCATCTTCGATCCGAACATCGTCTACACCGAAAGCTACGGCCCTCAGTATCGGGGATTAGGCACCCTGTTATTATGGTTCGAGGACTGGAATACACGCGGAACCGTATTGAGCTGGACAATCAAGCAATTCATCCATCAAGGCCATATGACTGTGGTTGAATGGTACTTTAAGTATGAGTATGATGCAGTGAACGATGCGTTTGACGGAGTCTCCATAGTTGAATTTAACGCTGAGAATCAAATCGTGAGTCTAAAGGAATTTCAATCGAAAATACCGCATTATTATCCTTATAGCTGAGCTTGAGCTTACACATAAACACACAAAGGCACTCCCCGGTTCATGCTGATCGGGTGAGTGCCTTTTTTTAAAGCAAAAGCAAGAATGCTATTCCTCCGCAGCCACAGTAATCTTGTTATAAATATCAATGTACTGCTGAGCGGATACGTTCCAGCTGTAGTCGCCGGAGAAAGCGTTTTTGGCTACTTTTTTCCAGTGCTCGGGCTTGTGGTAGAACGATACGGCGCGGCGGAGCGTATGCATCATATCATGGGCGTTATAATCCTTGAAGGTGAAGCCGTTGCCCTCACCGGTATATTCGTTGTATGCCTGCACGGTATCGTTCAGCCCGCCTGTCTCACGGACCACCGGAATGCTGCCGTAACGTAGCGCGAGGAGCTGGCTGATGCCGCAAGGCTCGAATTTGGACGGCATCAGGAAGATGTCGCTGGCGGCGTAGATTTTGCGGGACAAGGCATCACTGAAGGTAATCTGTGACGACAGCTTGGTCGGATAACGCCACTGCGCCTCACGGAACCAGCGTTCGTAGACTTCATCCCCCGTCCCCAGCAGCACGAACTGAATGTCATCGTAGTACAGCAGCTCATCCAGCACACGGGTTAGCAGATCCAGTCCCTTGGAATCCACCAGACGCGTAACCATAGCTACCATTGGAATGTAAGGGGCCACCGGCAATCCAAGCTCCTGCTGGAGTCCCAGCTTGTTCTCGGCTTTTTTGGCCAGGTTAGAGCGGTACTTGGTGAAGATTGCCGTATCACTGGACGGATTATAGCTCTTGGTATCAATTCCGTTCACAATGCCGCTGAGCGCGTCAGAGCGCGCAGTCAGGAGACCATCGAGACCATAGCCGTAGTACGGGGTCCGGATCTCATCGGCATATGTCGGGCTGACGGTGGTGACATGGTCACTGTAGACAATCCCGCCCTTCATATAATTCACATTCCCGTAATACTCCACGCCCAGGAAATAACTGTCGTCCAGACCCAGCAGCTCACCCAGCACGGTATACGGGAAGACTCCCTGATACAGGAGATTATGTATGGTGAATACCGTACGCATCTCACTGTAGAACGGATTATGCCGGTAATGCGCCTGCAGCAGCAGCGGAACCACCGCAGCATGCCAGTCATGGCAATGGATTACATCCGGCTGGAAGCTAATGGCCGGCAGACATTCCAGCACCGCCCGGTTGAAGTACGCGAACCGCTCGCCGTCATCCATATAGCCATAGATTCCGTCACGGCCGAAGTAATACTCATTGTCGATGAAATAGACGGGAATCCCTTCAAATACCACCTTTTCGATCCCGCAATACTGATTGCGCCAGCCAATCGGGACCTCCAGAGTAGCGACATGCTCCATCTGAGCGGAATACTTCTCAGGAATTCCTTTGTATTTGGGCAAAATTACCCGGACATCGACCCCGGCCGCCTTGAGGGCTTTCGGCAAAGCGCCGATGACATCGGCCAGTCCGCCTGTTTTGATAAATGGATGGGCTTCCGCCGCAGCAAATAATACTTTCATTCCATCTCCCCCTTATATAGTGGCTTATTCGGACACTTCCTGCCCTTAAACGGTCTTGCGGCCTGACTTCTTAAGCACCAAGAAGCTAAGTGGCGGCAGGGTCAGTTCTATACTGTTCACCTGATTATGCCACTCGGTCTTGGTGCTCTTCAGCGGCTCATTATGGAAGCCCGATCCGCCGTATTCGTTGCTCTCCGAGCTAAATAACTCTTCATAAACACCCGGACGCGGCACGCCGATACGGTAATGGCGGCGCTCGGCCGGCTGGAAGTTGATAATAATCAAGAGCGTGTCTACCGGACGTTTGCCTCTGCGGATATAGGATACGACACTCTGCCCGCTGTCATCGGCATCGATCCACTGGTAGCCCGTCATGTCATGATCGAGCTCCCACAGCGCTTTTTCGGCAAGGTATAGCTTATTCAGCGCAGCTGTATAGGCCTGCATCCGCCGGTGGCTCTCATAATCCAGCAGCAGCCAGTCAAGCTGATCCTGATCCTTCCATTCTATGAATTGCCCGAACTCTCCGCCCATGAACAGCAGCTTCTTGCCCGGATGGCTGATCTGATACCCCAGAAGCTGGCGCAGACCGGCGAATTTCTGCTCATAGGACCCCGGCATTTTGTCCAGCAGCGACTTCTTGCCGTGCACTACTTCGTCATGCGACAGCGGAAGTGTATAGTTCTCGGCATACGCATAGCATATCGGGAAGGTCAACAAATTATGATGATAAGGGCGCGAATCGAAATCCCGTTCTATGTAGCCCAAGGTGTCATTCATCCAGCCCATATTCCATTTGTAGTTGAAGCCCAGGCCCCCTTCATGCACCGGCGAGGTTACACCCGGCCAGGCACTGGATTCTTCCGCCATCATGAGCGCCTTCGGATAATACTGGAAAATCGTCTGGTTGAGCTGCTGAATGAACCGGATAGCCTCCAGATTCTCCAGCCCGCCATGCTCATTCGTCCGGTACTGATGGGGTTCCTTCTCGAAATCAAGCCGCAGCATACTCGTAACCGCATCCACGCGCATGCCGTCAATATGATACTTCTCGAACCAGAACAAGGCATTGGAGATCAGGAAGGATGAGATTTCCGGCTTGCTGAAATCGAAGGACAAGGTGCCCCAGCCCGGCTTCTCCGCCAGCATCGGATCAGCATACTCATACAGCGGCGAACCGTCGAACAGGCGTAGGCCATGAGCATCCTTGGCAAAATGGGCAGGAACCCAGTCCAGAATAACCCCGATGCCGGCCTGATGCAGCTGATCGATCAGATACATCAGATCCTGCGGCTCTCCGAAGCGGCTGGTAGCCGCAAAATAACCGGTTCCCTGGTAGCCCCAGGACAGATCATATGGATGTTCAGCGAGCGGCATAAACTCCACATGGGTATAGCTCATTTCGCTCAGGTAAGGAATCAGCAGACTGCTGATCTCCCGATAAGTATAGAGTTCGCCGTCTTCCTTTTGCCGCCAGGTGCCCAGATGCATTTCATAAATATTCATGGGTGCCTGATACGGACCTTTACTCTTCCGCCTCCAAGCAGCATCCCCCCATTTGTATCCGTCCAGATTCGCTACAACGGATGCTGTTGCCGGGCGAACTTCCGCGTGGAAGGCATATGGGTCTGCTTTGAGGAAGCTTGTACCATCTGCTCCTGTAATCCTGTATTTGTAAAAAGTTCCCGGCTCCATTCCCGGAAAAAAACGACTCCAAAATCCTGAATCGGGTATCTTATATAACGTATCAAGATCGGATGTTCCATCCCAGCTGTTATGATCTCCCGCCAGTCCTACATATGCCGCATGAGGAGCCCACACGGTAAAGCGAACGCCGGCCTGCCCTTCTTGGACGGCAATGTGCGCGCCAAGCATCGTATAGCTGCGATAATTCGTGCCCTCATGGAACAGATAAATATCTTCAGCGGACGGGAGGTTTTCTGTTTTTGGTAAATCGGCCAAATCATCACCACCTTAGGATATAGGATGCACCTATTACATTACCCGAATATATAGATTTTGAAAATGATTTTGAGAGAAGTCCGGGCAATTTCTGAATATTGAAAATAAACATGTAATTTTTGCAGATATGCAGCAATATAATTCACCTATGTCGTTTCAAGCGCTTGTTCTGCGTGTATATTACAAGCATTGACAAAAAAATGGGAGGGATAACACATGAGTAAGAAAGAATGTATCGCCATGCTCCTGGCAGGCGGGGAAGGCCGCAGATTAGCCCCGTTGACTTCCAGCATGGCTAAGCCTGCAGTCCCTTTCGGCGGACAGTACCGAATTATTGATTTTCCCCTAAGCAACTGTGTGAATTCCAAGATTGATACCATCGGAGTACTGACTCAGTACGAAGCAGAATCGTTGCATCAGCATATCGGTGAAGGTGAGCCCTGGGGGCTGCACAGCCGCAGTGACCGTGGTGTAAGACTGCTCCCTTCTGGGATTGAAGGCAGAGACAGCTATACAGGCACCGCCGATGCTATTCATAAGAATATTGAATATATTGACAGCCAGAACCCGGAGCATGTACTTATTCTGTCGGGAGACCATATCTACCACATGGACTACCGCAAAATGCTCGATTATCACATCGCCAAGTCTGCGAAGGCAACGATATCAGTTATGGAGGTTCCTTGGGATGAAGCGAGCCGCTTCGGCGTGATGAACGTGGATGAAGATTTCAAGATCTCCGAATTTGCCGAGAAACCGAAGGCTCCGAAGAGCAATCTGGCTTCCATGGGTATTTATCTGTTCGAGTGGGCGTACTTGAAGGCTCATTTGCTGCGGGATGCCGCGAATGCGGAGTCCGGTCATGATTTCGGCAAGGATGTCATTCCAGCTATGCTGGATGCGAGTGATGAACTGTTCGCCTACCGCTTCGAGGGCTATTGGAGAGATGTGGGTACAGTTGGCAGCCTCTGGGAAGCTCATATGGATCTCCTGCAAGAAGACGGCTTCCAGCTTGATAATTCACGCTGGCCGATGTACAGCCGTGCACAGCGGACCAAGCTGACTGCGCTCAGACCCCGCACTCAACAAGCGGCTTCAGCAGATTGCCTGATTCACGAGACCTGCCAGCTCGAAGGCAGCCCTCAGCGCTCGGTCATCTTCAGTGGTGTAGAGATCGGCAAGCAGAGCAGAATCAAGCAGAGTGTGGTAATGCCCGGTGCCCGTATTGGACGCGGTGTTCTGATTGAACACGCCATTATCGGTGAAGGTGCTGTGATCAAGGACGGCGCTGTGATCAAAGGCAGTGCAGACAACATTGTGGTTGTCGGCCCGCATGAGATTGTAGCTGCCAAGCCGCTGGTCCGTACCCAGCCTGCCCGCCTGCTTCAGGAGGTCTATGAGAAGGCCGGCCGTCTGCGTGCGGAAGGAATGCCTTCATAACAATCGTTTAGCACAATCGTTCAGCCCATAGGGCTGCTACATACAAAGGGATACAGCTCCGGTCTGTCCGGATGATAGCTGTATCCCTTTTGTATAAATATAAGAAATTATATGTTTCACACGATAACTTATCCTTATATTTCTCGCTGAAACGGGTGCCGTCCCTGTAAGGACGCCAAAGCCGTTTCCACTTGGCTTGCTTATGAAGTTACCGGTGAGTTGCTGGGACGGGCATTCCCCTGCTGGCTGTCATCAAGCGGCAGAATGACGGTAACCTGGGTACCCTTGCCCAGCTCACTGTCCATTTCCAGCTTGCCGTTATGAAGCTCCACAATCTGCTGGGAGATCGCCAGCCCGAGGCCCGTTCCCCCGTTAAGGGCATCGACCTGGAAGAAGCGGTCCCGTACTCTGGCCAGGTGCGCTTCACTAATGCCAATACCGCTGTCACGGACAGTGACAGCCATCTCGGTACCGGATAGACGCTCCGCCGACAGCACGATACTGGAATCCTCCGGCGAGAACTTCACCGCATTATCCACCAGATTGAGGAAGACCTGCTTGAGGCGGTTGGCATCCGCCTTGATGAAAATCGTCTCCTCACATTCCAGCAGCAGATGAATCCGTTTCTTCTCGGCCTTGGCCCAGATATTGAGCAGCGTCTCCTGCAGCAGAACCTTAATATCCACCTGCCCCATCGACAGCTTCATTTCGTTCTGCTGCAGCTTCGAGAAATCGAGGATTTCCTCCACCAGCCCGATCAGCCGGTCACTCTCCCTGGAGATAATTCCGACCCCAAGCTTAGTCTCTTCAGGGTCGTAGCCCCCGGAGACCAGGGTCTCGCTCCAGCCCTTGATGCTGGTCAGCGGGGTCCGCAGCTCATGAGAGATCGAGGAGATGAAATCATCCTTAATCTGGTTGCTGCGGACAATCTCGTCCGCCATATAGTTGAGCGTTGAAGCGAGTTCGCCGATCTCGTACCGGTAATCGCCTTTGATCCGGGTCGTGAACTTGCCCTTCGCCATCTGCGCCGACACGGCCGTAATATTATTCAGCGGACGCACAATCGAATTGGCGAGCCCGAAGCTGAGCAGCAGCACGATGGTGAGGACTGCTACACCGATGGCAAGGGAGAGCAGGGTCAAATTAAGCAGATCTTTATTTACGCCTTCCATCGAGGACAGATACCGAAGGACATAGGAATCATGAGTGTTGATCCGCACCATCTTGGATACGGCCATGACACTTTCATTGGTGCCGGCCTGCCGCCCCACCCAGCGTCCTGTACTGCCTCCCACCGCCTCTGGGACATCACTGGTGGTGATCGTCCGGTCCGGCTGAAACCCGGTGGAGCTGGTAATAATATCTCCTTTAAGCGTCAGGACCTCCAGCTCTGTATTTTCCAGATTGAACAATTCGAGTAACCCTTGCAACTGGTTCGCTGATGTGCCGTTTAAGCTTCCATATTTAACCATACTTTCAGCTGCACTAATCTGTGTAGTGATCTTGGTGTAGATGCTGTCGTAATAATAGGTACGGATCGCCAGCAGAAAGGTTGTCTCAACCAGGAGAAGCGCTACAAAGACTACAAGAATATAGTGCAGTACGATCTGTCTGCGCATCCCCTTCTTGATCATTGTACCTGGCCTTTCCATTTATAGCCGTGTCCCCACACCGTCTGCAGGTATTCAGGCTCCGATGGATTATTCTCAATTTTTTGGCGCAACCGGCGGATATTGACGTCAACAATCTTGGGGTCCCCCATATATTCCTTGCCCCAGACATGATCAAGCAGGGAGTCACGGCTGAGCGGCGTATTCTCCTTCTCCAGGAAGAACTGCACCAGCGAGAACTCTGTTGGCGTAAGCTCAATGGCTTCCCCGCTCCGCTTGAACTGCTTGGAGATCAGATCTAATGTGAACGGACCCGACTGGAACGATACCTTGGCTGACTGCTCGCGGTGAACATTGACCCGGCGCAGCAGCGACTGGATACGGGCGATCAGCTCAGTGGGACTGAACGGCTTACTGACATGGTCATCTGCTCCCACCGACAGCGCATAGACCTTGTCCTGCTCCTGTACCTTGGCCGTCAAGAAAATAATTCCCAGCCGCTCATTGGTCTCCCGGATGCGTCTGCATACCTCAAAACCGTCGATGCCTGGTACCATCACATCCAGCAGGGCGATATCAATATCATGTATAGTAGTAAGCTTATGCAGCGCCTCATGGCCATCCGCCGCCTCCAGCACCTCAAAGCCATTGCGCTTCAGATTAATAACAATAAAACTGCGGATAGACTCTTCGTCCTCCAGTATCAGTACTTTACTCATTGATTCCCTTCCTTTCAATAGAGGATTGAATTCGCCCGTCTCCTCCTCCGATTGTATTTTGTTCCAGTCCTCCCCGGTAACCGATCATTTTATCCAGATCGCGGCCGAGCAGCTTCCAGCCGTTGTTCTTCGCATTGTCCCATTCCGCAGGCGAGAAGAATGTTACTTCGGCGACCGTCTCTCCGGTATCCGTCATAATGAATTTGAGCGATTTGTTCTGAACCGACTTCGTGTCCACAGTCACCCGCTCCAGCCAATCGGGGGCGAAGTTAATCGTGAACCGGTCGAGCGGATCATTATAGAGCTGGGTACTGAAGGTCAGGCCGTCTTTCCCGTCCCATTTATAATAGGAATTGAAATACGGAATGGTCTCCGGATCGAAATACTCCCAGCCCTTGGGGGGAACCAGCATCCCTATCTCAATAATTCCGTCCGAATCAATATCCTCGCTGACAATTTTGCGGTCCTTGAAGGTGCTGGCATCCCCTGGAATAGCGACACGAAGCTTGTTATTCTCCATTACAACCACTGTTGTATACGCTGAGTGAGAATCCACGGCAGAATCCAGTACAATCCCTTCTTTGTTCGCAGCTACTTTTCCTGAGACAATATTGTAATAATTATTGAAATAAGGGTCCAGGTCGTCCAGTTGATCCAGCACCTTGAAGCTGTCATTGTACTGGTAGGTGGTTATTGTAGCGAATTCATTACGCTTGAAATACACCACGGTAATATCCGCGATTCCATCCTCATTCAGATCATCGATGATGTATTTGGTGTACGGCTTCGTTAAAATCTCTTCCAGCACTCCCCCGGAATAGCTGTAGACGACCATGCCCTTCTCTTCCCCACGGGAATACCCGGCAATAATGTTGAGCTTACCGTCACCTGTTACATCCTTAAGATCTACAGAATCAAGATTGTTGCCAACACCATCGAACGTAAGCTTCTTGACCCAGGTATCCCCCTGCTTCTCCAGAATCATTCCGTGATTAACCACGGCTTCATTCTTGTTCTGGTAGAACACAAGCGTCTCCATCACGCCATCCTGGTCCAGGTCCTCTGTAAAAATAGAGCTGTTATCATCATTGGCCGGACGGGTCAAGGTGCCATCCAGCGCCTTCAGAGAAGAGTTAATGGCGGCCATCAGCGAAGCCTTGTCAGCGGGTAGCTGAGGCACCCTCATCTGGGATACCGGATCACTGATGAAGGTGCAGCCCGACAGGGCAAACAGCGACAGGGCGGCTGCGGCAATTCCTCCCAGTAGACGCACACGCATATTCAACTTCATTTACGCTCTCCTTACTGAACGCCTTGCCTCACTTCACAGATGCAGCCGCTCCTGTGAGGTTAGCCGGCGTCCTTTGACATCATGCTTAATTCTTCCGTCCTCCAGCACCCACAGACGGCTGGCATAACGCTCGGCCAGCTCGATCGGCAGCACCGTAAGCACGGTAAGGCCTGTCTCCTTGCACAGATTGCGGAGGGTCTCCAGCACATTCTCCGCAGTCTTGGGGTCAAGGCCCGTCACCGGCTCATCCGCCAGGATGACCTTGGCGCCGTGGACCAATGCCCGGGCAATCGCCACACGCTGACGTTCGCCGCCGCTGAGCTGGCCGGACTTCAGCTTGGCCTTGTCCAGCAGACCCAGCAGATCGAGCTGGTCCATCGCCCCCATATAATCATCTGAGCGGACCATGCCTGTAGCCATCCGCCACAGCGGCGTCTGGGAGGCTTGTCCGATCAGCACATTCTTCAGTGCAGTACGGTTCGGATTCAGCTCCGCGTTCTGCTCCAGATAGGCCCATTCCCGGCGGATCTTGCGTTTGCCGGCGAAGGGGCTCTTCATAATATCCTGCCCATCTACCCTAAAATTCCCTCTGTCCCACTTCTCGCGCAGGGCCAGGCAGCGCAGCAGCGTTGACTTCCCGCTGCCGCTGGGTCCCAGCAGCGCTACAAATTCTCCCGGTTCTAATTGAAATCCGATATCCTGAAGTACCGGTGTTTTATCTTCCCCGACCGCTTTGGCCAAATGTTCAACTGTAATCATAGGTCAGCCTCTCCTGTCTTCGACTCTACTCTATAGTGTACTCTGAAAGCGGGATCAAATTCCATGCGAGCATTCGTTCTTATTCTACCTCATATCTTCTTCCCTGGCGAGAACAATAACCCTGCCAGCCCAAATACAATATACAGGCCGCCCATTACGGCAAACACACTGCCGCCCCAGCCGAACTGCAGCAGCAGCCCGCCGATGCCCGGCCCTGCAATACTTCCCAGACTATAATGGAAGGAAGCGACTACATTGGCAGCGGGAAGCAGCTTGCGCGGCAGGATATCGGCGGCATAGCTTAATCCTAGCGAGAAAAAGGAGCCGACAAGCCCCCCGGCCACCATCAGCACCAGCAGGGTGAGCAGGACATGGTCGCCGGTAAGCGGCAGCAGCGTGAAGGCCAGGCCTCCTCCTGTCCCCGCAGCAATCAGGATGGCCTTGCGGCCATAACGGTCGCTCCATATGCCGAGCGGCAGCTGAAGCAGCAGGCCTCCAATGCCTGCAAAGGGCAGCAAGGCGGCAATCTGGTCTGCACTGAACCCGGTGCGCAGCCCGTATACCGGGAAGCTGCTGTTCAGGCTGGCTTCCATATAGCCGTATAGCAGCGCCGGAATCAGCGCATACCAAGCAAGCCGGTAGCTCCGGCCGAATCTGCTCGCCTGGCCTTCGCTGTGATCCATAGCTTCCGGCCGCGAGTCAGGCAGCTTGAAGCCCACAATCAGCAGCACGATTACGAACAGCAGGGCTGTAATCAGGAACGGTGCGGGCTGCCCGAACCGCAGCAGGCTGATGCCCAGCGGTCCGAGGCTGAAGCCCAGTCCGTAGGACATCCCGTAGAGTGACAGGTTCCGTCCACGGTGCTCCGCCGGTGTCATGAGCAGCACCCAGAGCTGCGCGGCGTAATTCACTGCTGAATCGCCGATCCCGACCAGCACGCGGAGCACGAACCAGACCTTCACGCCGGTAAGGAGCGGGAACAGCAGGAGTGATACCAGCACCAGCGCGAGACCCGCGGCGATTAGCTTCTTGAAGCCGATGGCGCCAAGTACCCTTTCTGCAATCAAGGTCATGGCAAATGAGCCTACATACAAGGCAGCCGCATTAAGTCCGTTCAGCGAGGACGATACGCCTTCCTGCTCCAGTAGAATAGATAAGACCGGCAGCAGCATCCCCTGGCTCAGCCCTGCCAGAATAATCACGGCAATCAAAATCGAATAATTCATTCTACCGCTCTGTCCATGCGGCATCGGTATAGAATCTGACACAAATAAATCCTCCTATGTAATTCATTGATGAACGGAACCTGATCTCCATGCGGCAAACACCGAACATTATAGTAGACAACCCTCTTCAAAACAAGAGATAATATATAGAAGTGACTGATTTTCTGGAGGTGACCCGGCTTAAATGAAGTATGAACTGAACATTGATGTTTCCCCCGTATACGAACTGCTGGACAGTTTCATGTTATATGTAACCAAGAAATGGACCTCCAATCTGGACATCGGCACCGACTGGATCCGGGATGTGGATGGCCGCTTCACCCCCACACAGCTGGCTGCACTGAAGCAGGCCGCCGAGTGGCCGTTCGAAGATTATGATGTACTCTACGCCTGGGCCTACAGCCGGGGCGAGGCTTCCAAGGTGCTGCAGTTCCTGGCTGAGCTGGAGAGCTTGTCTCTGGAGGATTGCCTCCGGCGGACCGAGCCTTTCTTCCATCAATTCACGGCCGAGGAATGCGCTCGGATCAAGAACGGATATACGCCTCTTTTGCGGATATGGTATGAGCATTATTTCCGCCATGTGGAGCATACCCTGCTGCCGCTGCTGATTGAAGACGCTTCTGAGAAAAAAATGCTGGAAAGCAAAATGGACATGGTCCCGCTGATCGAATATGCTTCCGGCGGAATTGTCATTGAGGACATTCCCGGACTGAAGACGATTGTGCTGCTGCCTACCGTGCATAACCGGCCGATCAACACGTACTGCTTCTTCAAGAACCTGATGCTGGTGCAATATCCGGTTGATGTCCCCTCAGACAATGAGGAGGAGCCTCCAACGGTGCTGCTTCGTTTAACACAGGCTCTCTCTGATCCTACCCGGCTGAGACTGCTGCGCTTCGTAGCGAACGAACCGAAGACACTGTGGGAGATGCAGTCCGAGCTGAGCCTGTCCCGGGAGATGCTGATGCATCACCTGCTTAGTCTAAGAGTCGCCGGGCTTCTGCGGGTCCATTTGCGCGGTGAAGGCACCGAACGCTACAGCATACGTCCTGACGGGGCCTCGGAGCTCCAGATGTTTCTGGAGTCCTACATCCGTATCTAACAGACCAACTTAGGAGTGAACCTCATGAAGTATTTGACCCAACAAGTGATCTTTGATCTCGACGATACCCTGGTGCATTGCAATAAGTATTTTGACCTTATCCTTGGACAATATTTCGAGCTGATGTCTGACTGGTTCAGCGATTACCAGCCTACCATCGGCGAACTGCGCAGCAAGCAGGTGGAGATCGATGTCGAGACCGTTAGCACAAGCGGCCTGGCCAGCGACAATTTCCCGAAATCGCTGATTGCCACCTACCGTTACTTCTGCAGCAAATATAACCGCAAGCCGGATGCCTTCGAGGAGCGGCAGCTGATGAAGCTGGGACTGAGTGTGTACGACCAGGAGGTGGAAGCTTATCCCGGCATGGTAGAGACGCTGGATACCCTCAAGCAGGACGGCCATTCCCTCTATCTCTATACCGGCGGCGACGACACCATCCAGCAGCGCAAAATCGCCCAAATGAAGCTGGACGCCTATTTCGATGACCGCATCTATATCCGCCAGCACAAAAATGTGGAGGCGCTTGAGAATATCCTGACCACCTATCCGTTCGACCGTAAAATCACCTGGATGATCGGCAACTCCCTGCGTACAGATGTACTGCCCGCGCTGACTGCCGGGATCAATAGCATCTATCTGAAGCAGCCGAATGAGTGGCTCTACAATCTGATTGAGCTGGAACGGGAGATGCAGCAGTCCGTCCTGACCATCTCTGCCATTCACGAGGTGCCTCCGGTGATCCGCACCGCTGCGCTGCGGGAGCATCACGGCTGATTGACTTGCACCATCAGAATCGGGCAATTGTTACAAATGGCATAGGCAGCCTGCCGCCGGTATGATTATACTATTTGAGTAGATTTTCACATCGTGCAGGAGGCTGGCCATGAATAACAAAGCTAACCGTTCCAGGAATACCCCGAATCACGGGCGTCTGCTCCCTATGCTGCTTGCAGTGATTGCCGTGCTGCTGATCGCTCTTCTTGCCTTCTTCCTTACACAGGGCAAATCGTCCGGCACTGAGGCGCTCGATAATCTCCCCAACTACACCGATGTGAAGGGCAAGATCGTGGTGGACGGGCTGAAATACGAGAAGCAGCCGCATCTGGGCAGCGAATCCGCCAAGGTGAAGGTGATTGAATTCGCCGATTTCAAATGCCCTGCCTGCAAAAATTGGACCGCCTCCTACCTGGATACGTTCATCAAAGACTACGTAGACAGCGGGAAAGTCCAGTTCTACTTCATGAACTTCGCCTTCATTGACCGGGACTCTTACCTCGCCGCCAGTGCGGGGGAAGCTATCTATCAGCAGAATAATGAGAAGTTCTGGGAGTATCTCCACAAGCTCTACGAGAGCCAGGGCGATGAGAGCAAAATCTGGGCAACCCAGAAGTTCATCCTTAAGTTCGTGAAGGACAATATTGCAGGGATCGACCAAGAGCGTTTTGAGCAGGATCTGAAGAACCATACGTATATGTACGATGTCAAAGAGGATTTCAAAATCGCCGGAGCCTATGGCGTCAACGGCACACCGAAATTCATGGTGAACGGCGTCCTGCTGCCGGATTCCTCCTATGAAGGCTTAAGTGCCGCCATTGAAGCGGCTTTGAATGAATCCCCGTAATCTTTCTTGCAGGTGAAGCTCATTATCCTATAACAAAGCGCCCCGCCATGAAAATCTGGCCGGGGCGCTTTTGGTATTTAGGAATTATGATTCCACGGCCAGCTGGCCGGTATCCATATTCTGCAGCACCAGCTTGCCTTCAAGCGGCGCGCCGTCCTCACCGGTCAACTTCAGCTTCCCGGTCCGGCCCTTCTCAATCAAAGCCTTCACCTGGGTATCGGTGAGTGTACGCCCGTGATTCTCCTTCCAGATCACGAAGGCGCAGCCCTCCTTATAATGAGAGCAGCCGTAGCCCTTGCGGCCCATGAAGATCATGCCGCCGCAGCCTGGACGCGGGCAGCTGCCGATGACCTTCGGCCCGGCATCCCCGCTCTTCCCGGCAGCGGCAGACGCCGCGCTGCGCGGTTTGGACGTTGCCGGCCGGGCTGTCGCTTGGCCGTCACCCGCTTTGCTGCCAGCCGCCTTGCTGCCAGCCGATTTGCGCGGCGCAGCTGCGGAGCTGCGGCCCTTGCTGCCGCTGTTCAGCGAAGGCGTATCCCCTTCGAAGGAGGTTTTAGCGGCGCGCGACTGCACGCGGACCTTGTCCACAATCATCGAAGCGAACCGCTTGACGTTCTCCATGAATTGCCCGTCCGCTGCGGTGCCGCGGGCGATCTCATTCAGGCGGCGCTCCCACTGCCCGGTCATTTCCGGGGAGGTCAGCAGCTCTACGCCAGCCCCGCGGATCAGTTCAACCGCCGTCCGCCCCTTTTGGGTGATGGCGATCTTTTTCCCCTGCATCTCCACATAGCCGACATTCTTCAGCCGTTCAATCGTAGCGGCCCGCGTCGCCGGAGTGCCCAGCCCCGAATCCTTCATGGCATCGCGCAGCTCTTCATCCTCAATCTGCTTGCCTGCGCTCTCCATCGCCTTCAGCAAGGTTCCTTCCGTGTAATGCTTCGGAGGCTGGGTATCCTTCTCCTTCACAACCGCATCGCTGCAGATCACTTCACCCTCCGCTTGAACCGAGAACGGCTCGTTCACCTCAAGCTCTTCTTCCTCCTCGTCCTCCTTGCCTTTGCCCTTGGCCGGTTTGGACTTGTCCTTCTTCTGGTCTGCGTAAATCACCTTCCAGCCGAGGCTGAGCAGCTCCTTGACTGTAGTCTTGAACTTCTCGGCTTCCACTTCGGTCATCACCGTATGCACCTTATATTCCGCTGCCGGATAGAACTGGGAGAGGAAGCGGCGCACGATCAGATCATAGAGCTTGGCCTCGTCCGCACTCAGACCGTTCGCCTTACGGTTCGTAGGCAGAATCGCATGGTGATCCTCGACCTTGGACGGATTACAGATAAACTTGTTGCCTTTATGAACCAGGTTACGGTTCGCACCCTTCACCCAATCGTCGTACTGCGTGCCCTGAAGGGCCGAAAGCGTCTTGTGCATTTCAGGAATATTCTGCTCGGTGACATAGTTGGAGTTCGTACGCGGGTACGAGATTACTTTATGCTTCTCATACAGCGCCTGGGCGATATCCAGTGTTTTTTTGGCGGAGAAGGCATATTTCCCGTTCGCCTCACGCTGCAGCAGCGTCAGATCGTACAGCTTATTCGGATATTCCTTGGTCTCTTTGACCTCATAGAGAACAATCCGGGCGGGCTTGCCTTTGACCTTGGCCGCAAGCGCTTCTGCCTTCGCACCATCCGTTAACCGGTCGCCTTGCCACATTCCCTTATACGTCAGCTCATTCTGGGTAAAATGGCCTTCCACCTCAAAGAACTTCAGCGAGGAGAACGCTTCAATGGTCTTCTGACGGTCATAGATCAGCGCCAGCACCGGGGTCTGCACCCGGCCTACAGAGAGCAGCACATTATGCTTGGTGGTAAAAGCGCGCGAGCCGTTCATCCCGATCAGCCAGTCCGCCTCGCTGCGCGCCCGGGCCGCTTTGGTCAGATTCTCGTATTCCGATCCGTCCTTCAGCTCCTGGAAGCCCTTGCGGATCGTCTCCGGCGTCAGGTCGGAGATCCACAGCCGCTTCACCGGCTGGTTCAGCTCCAGGTAACGCTGGATTAATGAGAAAATATGCTGGCCCTCACGCCCGGCATCGCAGGAGTTCACCAGCAGATCGCTGCGCTTCGCCAGCTCCCCGATCACCTTCAGCTGATCCATGGTGCGTGCATTGGGCAGCAGTTTGAACTCCTCGGGAATGATCGGCAGATCATTAATGTTCCATTTTTTATATTTATTGTCGTAGGCTTCGGGCTCTGCCAGGCCAATCAGGTGCCCAATCGCCCAGGTGATGATGTACTGCTCCCCTTCCAGATAGGAACGGTAGTTTTTGGCCTTCGGTTCTATTGCGGCGGCGATATTCCGCCCCATGTCCGGTTTCTCCGCAATAATGAGTGTCTTCAACAATAATCGCTCCTTACCCTTGGTTCATTACAAAAGTTGTCCAGTAGTCTATTATACCATTCCTGGACCCCAAAATCCGCTGCTCATTATTGAGGCCTGCTTACGCGCAGCACGGCCTCACCAACATTGATTACTTCCTTGTTACCCGTTCTGCGGTCCATGTATTCAATCCTTTGCTCTGCGGCCAGCTTGCCGACCACCAGCGCAACCGGTATACCGATCAGTCCGGCATCCTTGAATTTGACCCCGGCCCGCTCATCGCGGTCATCCAGCAGGGTATCAATGCCCAAGGCGGTCAGCCGTGCATACAGGGCTTCAGCCAGCTCACGCTGCGCTGTATCTTTGACCGACATCAGCAGAATATGAACCGCATACGGAGCTAGGCCCTGCGGCCAGATCAGCCCCTGGTCATCGTTGTTCTGCTCAGCCACTGCGGCCAGCAGGCGGGAGATTCCGATGCCGTAGCAGCCCATTACCATAGGCCGGGTGCGGCCGTCTGCATCCAGATAATCTGCCCCCAGCTTCTCACTGTAGACCGTGCCCAGCTTGAAGACATGCCCTACCTCGATGCCCTGCTGGAAATCCAGCTCCCCTTCGCCGCACTGCGGACAGCTGTCGCCGGCAACCGCATTGCGGAAATCCCCCACCTGCGTCAGCGGAAAGTCCCGGCCGGGCACCACTCCACGCAGATGGTAATCCTCTTCCCCCGCGCCTGTGACTGCTTCTGTCATGGCTGCAACAGCAGCATCCACCAGGATTGGCACGGACAATCCGGCAGGACCGACATAACCGCTTCCTACTCCGGCGGTCTCCTGCACCTGCTCAACATCAGCCAGCGTAATGTCACCGCAGCCGAGATACTTTTGCACCTTCAGCTCATTCACCTCATGATCGCCACGGACCAGCACAGCGAATGTCTTGCCTCCGCCCGTGTAGATTAAGGTCTTGATGATATCCTGCGGTCTGAGCTGACTCTCCTGCTCCAGCTGCTGAATAGTCTTCTGGGCAGGCGTATGGAATTGCTCAGGGACAGGCAATCCGGCAAAATCTTGTCTATGCGGTACGGACCCGCCCCGCACTTCCGCCTGCTCCAGATTCGCAGCATATCCGCACAGGGAGCACACAGCTATCGTATCCTCACCTATCTCTGACAGGGCCATAAATTCATGATTCTGGCCTTTGCCGCCAATCGCTCCGGCATTCGCCTGCACCGCCCGGTACTTCAGGCCGCAGCGGTCAAAGATCCGCTCATAAGTGCTGTACATCACCTGATAGGCCAGATCCAGGCCCTCCCAATCCGTATCAAACGAATAGGCATCCTTCATCAGGAATTCCCTGCCCCGCAGAAGCCCTGAGCGCGGACGACGTTCATCCCGGAACTTCGTCTGAATCTGATAGACAGCCACCGGCAGCCGCCGGTAAGAGCTGATCTCTGCGCGCATTAGCGCTGTAACCACTTCCTCATGGGTCGGACCCAGCACGAACTCACGGTCGTGACGGTCCCGGAGCTTCATCAGCTCTTTGCCGTACACCTCATAACGTTCCGATTCTCTCCAGAGCTCTGCCGGCTGCATCGAAGGCATGAGCACCTCCTGCGCACCGGCGGACTCCATCTCCTGGCGCACGATCTGCTCCATCCTGCGCAGCACCCGCCGTCCGAGCGGCAAATAGGTGTATACCCCGGCGGCCACCTGCCTGATATATCCGGCACGCAGCAAGAGCTGGTGGCTCCTTGTCTCTGCTTCCGCAGGAGCTTCGCGCAGAGTGGTAACTAATAGATTGGTTTGACGCATACAGATCAGCCTCTTTCGTCGAAAAGTGTGTAGAGCTCCAGAACATTTCGCTGCCATAATGAGAACGCAAAAAAGACGCATCCGTCAGGGACGAATGCGCCGTGTTACCACCCTGTTTCAACCCCAAGACTATCCAAGCCTGCGGTCCTCTAATCCGGATAACGGCCGGTTCCGGCAGACTTATGCCCATCTTCAGCATAAGCTGCAGCTTCCAAGGCAGGATTGGTGTCTTACGCACTCGGGGGATCTTTCAGCCGGTGAATCCCCTCTCTGCTTACGGCGTTTACGGATACCAGGTCCTTGGTCAACGCTGTTACGTTATAAATGTTGGTTCTTAATCTATACGATATTCGAGGCTGCGTCAAGCGGGCGATGAATAGATTGTGAACGCAATTAAATATTTTACATCAAATCCTTAAGATATGAAAAGAATGTGTCGATAAACCGAATATGAGTTGAGGTATTTAGAGAGAAACGGCTAGCTACCAGCCGATTTCCATGTACCAGAGGGGGAACCGTTCCAATGTTCAAGTCAGTCAACCGCTTCACCAGTAAGCTCAGATCACGATCACTGCAAAGACAAATGATGATGCTTTTCACCATTATGCTGGTGATCCCGATCCTCTTGGTCAGTTATTTCTCCTATTCCAGTGCGAAACGGGAATTGGAGCTTAAAATGCAGAAAGCCACGCATTCCAGTGTAGATCTGGTCGCCGGGACCATTCAAGAATATGTATCCGCTGCTATGCGGAATGTAGATTTGCTCAGCCGCCAGATTGAGTCTTCCGGGCTCGATGTGAAGGCTCCCGCAACACGCACACTCATCGATCAGTTCATGAAGGCACATCCTGAGCTTGAGATTCTTACGGCGGGCAACGAACAAGGTGCCTGGATGAAGGCTCCGGACCCCGGCAAACAGGATTATGATCCGCGTACACGGGACTGGTATAAGGCGTCCATGCAGAATGCCGGTACCACTACAATCATTGATCCTTTTGTCTCCGCAACAACCGGCAATTATACGCTGTTCATCTCCCATTCGCTGGAGGATGGCAAAGGAGCTGTGACCACCAGCCTCAATCTCAAGGCAATGAGTGAAAGAATCCATACTACCCATCCGGGTGAAACCGGCTACTTCTACATTGTGGACCGTAATAATAAATTCGTCTCTTATCCCGGCAAAGCAGCAGGTGAGGATGTAGCAGATTATATAGTGAAAATGCTAGCAAACGACAGCGGGGACCTGCACTATACCAATCCGGACACGGAGATGAACATGCAGGGTTATTATACAACCGATCCGAACACCGGCTTCAAAATTGTCGGCATTCTGCCTACCCAAGAATTCTCGGATGCCTCACAGCCCATTATCTATACCGGACTTATGGTTCTGGCCATTGCCCTGATTGTCGCCTTAACCCTAATGTACCTGATTGTCCGCTCTATTACGAAGCCGATCCGCAGCCTGAACCGTTCTGCACAGCGGGTAAGCGAAGGCTATCTGAATGAGCAGATCCAGATGAACCGGGTGGATGAGATCGGTCAGCTGTCACAGAATTACAACCTGATGGTAGGCTCTCTGCGCGGCATCGTATCGGATATTTCGGACACCTCGGGACAACTCGCAGCCTCCAGCCAGCAATTGAATGCAACCACCGAAGAGAACTCCAGAGCCACCGCTTACGTGGCTGAACTGGTGCAGGATTCTTCCGAGGGTGCGCAGACACAGACCTCGGCCATGGCAGAGACCTCGCGCGCGATGGAGGAAATGTCTTCCGGTATTCAAAGGATCGCCGAAGCCGCCGCCTCCATCGTCGATTCTTCCGCAAGCACTGAAGCAGATGTGCGCAGCGGCAGCCGGAAGATGGAACAGGTCAGCCAGCAAATGGATGCCATCCGGACCTCTACCCACCACTCTTCGCAGCTGATCGGGCAATTAAACGGTTTGAACGATGAGGTGTCCGCGATGAGCAGTGCAATTTCGGCGATCGCCGTACAGACGAATCTCCTGTCGCTGAACGCCGGCATTGAAGCGGCCCGGGCCGGAGAGCAGGGCCGGGGCTTCGCCGTCGTGGCTGCTGAGGTGCGGAAGCTGGCCGATCAATCGAAGAATACCGCCGGAGATATTCAAGATACCCTCCAGCAGATGACCCGGTTGATCGACCAGACCTATGAAGCGATCCGGCATACCGTTGCAGCTGATGTTGAGCTGGGTATTCAGGTTACCGCCGAAGCCAAGGAATCCTTCAACAGCATTGAACAGTCTACGGCCAAAATCAACAGCCAGCTGCATGACATCTCGGCTATTACCGAGCAGATGTCAGCGGGAGCGCAGGAGGTCGCCGCTTCCGTTCACGAGATCTCCGGCATCTCCCGTTCTACTTCTGACGCCTTCCAGAGTGTAACGGCAGCTACAGAGGAACAGCTCGCTTCCATGGAAGAGATCTCCGCCTCCTCTACGGAGCTGTCCAGGATGGCGGGCGATCTGCAGCTTAAGATTGAACGGTTCAAGCTGGAAGACTAGCCCCCGTAATCATGTGAGCGGTGAAGACCATTCAATAATATAGCAGCATAATAAAAGCATAATAAAAAGCCGTCTCTCAGCAATGCTGAAGGACGGCTTTTTGGTACATATAGGGTTAAGCAAGTACAGTCGAACCCATCAGGTATTTATCCACTTCACGCGCTGCTTCACGTCCCTCGTTGATAGCCCAGACGACCAGACTCTGTCCGCGGCGCATATCTCCGGCTGCGAATACTTTATCCACGTTCGTGTTGAATTTGCCATAACGGGCCTTCACATTGGTACGGCGGTCTGTATCCAGCTTAAGCTGCTCAATGATATCCTGCTCCGGTCCGTCGAAGCCAATCGCGATCAGCGCCAGCTGGGCCGGATAGACAGCCTCGGTGCCCGGAACCGGCTGGTAGATCTTCCGTCCTGTCTCGTCCACCATCCGGCGGATCTGCACCGTATGCAGCTCCTTGAGGTTGCCTTCTTCATCGCCGACGAACTTCGTCGTCATGATAGAGAATTCACGCGGGTCTTCACCGAAGACCGCTTTGGCTTCCTGCTGGGCATAATCAAGGGTGTAGACATTCGGGAACTGCGGCCAAGGGTTGGCAATCGGATCACGCGTAAGCGGCGCTTTGTCATGTGTGCCGAACTGGGTGATGCTATTACAGCCATGCCGCAAGGAAGTCGCTACACAGTCAGAGCCTGTGTCGCCTCCGCCCAGCACGATTACGTCCTTGCCTGCGGCGGATACATAGTTGCCATCCTCCAGATTGGAATTCAGATAGCTCTTGATCGTGCCGTTCAGGTAATCCATGGCATACATAACCCCTTTGAGGTCATGGCCCTCCACGTTGAAGCGTCTTGCCTTGGTAGCCCCGCCGCAGAGAACAACGGCATCATATTCATCCACCAGCTGCTGCGCCGGAATGTCTTTACCAATCTCCGTGTTAACCACGAACTCGATACCTTCTGCAGCCAGCAGATCGACACGGCGCTGTACGACACGTTTGTCCAGCTTCATCGTCGGGATGCCGTACATCAGAAGTCCGCCGATACGGTCACTGCGCTCAAAGACCGTTACCGTGTGACCCGCCTTGTTCAGCTGGGCTGCTGCGGCCAGTCCTGCCGGACCGGAGCCGACAATGGCGATCCGCTTGCCTGTACGCTTCTCCGGCGGACTCGGGACTACCCAGCCCTCTTCAAAGCCCTTGTCCACAATGGCCAGCTCAATCGTCTTAATCGTAACAGGCTGTCCAATCAGACCGACGGTACAGGAGCCCTCGCAGGGTGCAGGACAGATGCTGCCAGTGAATTCAGGGAAGTTATTGGTCTTGTGCAGGCGCTCCAGTGCTTCCTTCCACAAGCCACGGTAGACCAGGTTATTCCACTCCGGAATCAGGTTATGCACGGGACAGCCTGAAGTACCGCCGCTCATATCCATGCCGGTGTGGCAATACGGTGTGCCGCAATCCATACAACGGGCACCCTGGGTCCGAAGCTCGTCCTCGGTCAGATGCTCGTGGAATTCTTCCCAATCCTTCACGCGCTGCTCGGGATCGCGGTCCCCTGGGAGCTGGCGCTTATACTCCATAAATCCAGTAGGTGTAGACATATATACGTTTCCCCCATCCGTTCTCTTCGTGTTGATGTATAGTACACCATTTCTAATTTTAATTATATTAGCATTCAATACTTTCGCACTGTAATGGACTAATCTACTGATTATTTGTACTATTTCACATCTTGTGTCAGAGAAAACGCTTCATTGTCACTCCTTGCGGTCGTACACCATAAAACGATAATCATACGGATTCTGCTCATTCTTGAGTCCCGGTGTATTGGAAACTTCCTTCCACTGGCTCCAGTCTACCTCAGGGAATCTCGTATCGCCTTCAATCTCCGCCTCTATCCGTGTAACACGCAGCTTGTCGGCATACGGCAGCATCAGGGTATAGATCTCGGCTCCGCCGATCACCATCAGCTCATCCTCTTTGCGCCCCTCAGCCAGCGCCTCAGCCAGCGTGTGGATGACCTCAGCCCCTTCGGGTGCGAAGCTCTTATCGCGGGTCAGAATCAGGCTGGTACGGCCCTTCAGCGGCTTGCTGCCCAGCGACTCCCAGGTTTTTCGGCCCATCAGCATCCGTTTGCCGAGTGTCTCTGCTTTGAAATAAGCGAAATCCAGCGGCAAATGCCAGGGCATGTCATTATTTTTGCCAATTACGCCATTTGAGGCCATCGCCCATATCATGGTAATGCTCATATAGCAACCGGTGCCTTGATTCCCGGATGATAGACATAGTCGGTAAATTCAAAATCCTCAAAAGTATAATCAAAAATACTGTCCGGTACTCTGCGGATGTTAAGCTTCGGCAGCGCATAAGGCTCCCGTGCAAGCTGTGTGGCCACTTGTTCCATATGATTTGTATATATATGCACATCTCCGCCGGACCAGATGAATTCTCCGACCTCAAGCCCCGTCTGCTGCGCCACCATATGGGTAAGCAGCGCGTAGCTGGCAATGTTGAACGGAAGACCAAGGAACGTATCCACCGAACGCATCGTAAGCATGCAGGAGAGCTTGCCGCCCGCTACATAGAACTGAAACACGAAATGGCAGGGCGGAAGCTTCATCTGCTCAATCTCGCCTACATTCCACGCACTAACGATATGTCGCCGTGAATCGGGATTATGCTTAATTGACTCAATCACATTCGCAATCTGATCGATATGCTGCCCGTCCTTGCTCTCCCACGCCCGCCACTGCGAACCGTATACCGGTCCCAGCTCCCCGTTCTCATCGGCCCATTCATCCCAGATCGAGACGCCATTCTCCTTCAGATACGTTGTATTGGTATCCCCTTTGAGGAACCATAGAAGCTCATGTACCACCGATTTCAAATGAATGCGCTTGGTGGTCATCAGCGGGAAGCCCTTCGACAGATCGAAGCGGAGCTGACGCCCGAAGACGGACACTGTACCTGTACCTGTCCGGTCGCTCTTAGCTGTACCGTTGTCGAGAATATCCTGCAATAAATCCAAGTAATTACGCAAGCCGTATCACACCCCACTCTCTTTTTTCTTCTATTAGTTTACCATGAGCTGACGGTCGTTGTAACTTCCCTAACGATAAAAATACGCAAAAAAACATACATTTCTCTGCCCGAATTGGGCTGACTGCCAGCTATTTCCGAACGTTCAGGACAGTGACCTCACTCAAAAGAGGATGTTCCCTGACCATCTGCATGGCTTCGGGAACATCCTCTTGTGTTCTTACCGCATAAGCTTAAGCGGTTATTATTTCATTACGTGGATCGGGTGGCCTTCTACCAGCTCAGCCGCTTCCATAACGATCTCGCCAAGGGTTGGATGCGCATGGATGGTCAGTGCGATATCTTCAAGCGTTGCGCCCATTTCAATCGCCAGACCCAGCTCAGCGATCAGGTTGGAAGCTTCGATACCGACGATTTGTGCGCCGAGCACCTGATTGTTGTCGCTCTTCGCTACAATCTTGATGAAGCCTTCAGGAGCATTCAGGGACACGGCACGGCCGTTGCCTGCGAACGGGAACTTGCCGGCCTTAACCGCATAGCCCTTATCCTTAGCTTCCTTCTCGGTCAGACCTACGCTGGAGCATTCAGGATCTGTGAAGACTACAGCCGGCATTACCTTGTAATCTACAACCGATTTGTGTCCGGCAATGGCTTCCGCAGCAATCTTACCTTCGTAAGAAGCTTTGTGCGCCAGGGCAAGACCCGGAACGATATCGCCGATTGCGAAAATGTTAGGAATATTAGTCCGTCCCTGATGGTCTACCTTCACCAGACCGCGGTCATCCAGCTCAACGCCGATCAGATCCAGGCCCAGCTCGCCGTCAGTATTCGGACGGCGTCCTACGGTTACCAGCAGGTATTCAGCAGTCACTTCTTTGGACTCTCCGCCTACGGAGTACTTCACAGTAACTTCCTTGTCGTTCTGAACCGCAGATTCGGCTTTGGCGTTAGTTACAATTTCAATGCCAGTCTTAGCCATATTCTTGGCAACCAGACGGGTCATGTCTTTGTCGAAGCCAGGCAGAACGGTATCCAGACCTTCAATGATGGTAACCTTGGTGCCGAATTTGGAATACATCTGACCCAGCTCCGCACCAATGTAGCCGCCGCCGATAACGATCATGCTCTTAGGAATTTCAGGCAGATCCAGCGCTTCCGTGGAGGACAGGATGCGTCCGCCGAACGGGAATGGCTTCAGTTCAATCGGACGGGAGCCCGTTGCAATAATGCAGTTATTGAACTTGTAACGCGGGGATTCATGATCATTGAACAGACGGGCTTCGTTTGTGCTGATGAACATAGCTTCTCCGCTGAATACTTCGATCTTGTTGCCCTTCATCAGGCTGGTAACGCCGGAAGTCATTTTCTTGACTACGCCGTTCTTGAAGGCCTGAGTCTTGGACCAGTCCACCTTGACGTTCTCGGCAGTAACACCGAATACTTCACCGTGCTGGGCAGCCTCGAATTGATGAGCGGCCGAGATCAGGGCCTTGGAAGGAATACAGCCGCGGTTCAAGCACACGCCGCCGAGTTCCGATTTATCTACAATGATGACCTTTTGGCCGAGCTGGGCGGCACGAATTGCCGCCACATACCCGCCGGGACCTGCACCAATAACCAATGTGTCAATTTCGATTGAAGCGTCTCCGACTACCATTAATTACACCTCCATAACTAACATATCAGGATTTGCAAGCAGGGTCTTAATGTAATTCATGAAATTCTGTGCTGTTGCGCCGTCAATAATCCGGTGGTCAAAGCTCAGGGACAGAGCCATTACTGGTGCTGCTACGATTTCGCCATTCTTCACAACAGGCTTCTCAGTAATACGTCCGGTTCCGAGAATAGCAACTTCAGGGAAGTTGATGATCGGAGTGAAGAACATACCGCCGGCAGAGCCGATATTGCTGATCGAGATCGTGCTGCCCTTCATTTCATGCGGAGCCAGCTTGCCGTCGCGTCCGCGCACAGCCAGATCTGAAATCGCGCTTGCGATCATCCAGATGCTCTTGCGGTCAGCGTCCTTGATGACAGGAACGATCAGACCGTTGTCTGTATCTGTAGCAATACCGATGTTGTAGTATTTCTTGTAGACAATTTCGTTCGTAGCTTCGTCAATCATCGCGTTAAGCGCCGGGAACTGACGGGAAGCGGCCACGAGTGCCTTCACGATGAACGGGAGGTAAGTAACCTTCACGCCCTTCTTCTCGGCTACCGGCTTCATGCGGGCACGGAAGGCAACGAGCTCCGTAACATCCACTTCGTCCATGATCGTAACATGCGGTGCAGTGTAAGCCGATTTAACCATGGCATTGGCAATCGCTTTACGGATACCCTTGAATGGTACGCGTTCTTCTTCCAGACTTGCATTTCCAGAAGCGGAAGCTGCTGGTGCAGCTGCTGCCTTAGCTTTTGGCGCTTCTGCTGCTGCCGGTGCAGATGCTGCTGGAGCCGATGCCGCTGGGGCTGTTGAACCGCCCTTCAGGAAGGCTTCCACATCTTCCAGGGTGATCTTGCCGTTCTTGCCGGAGCCATTCACCTTGGAGATATCTACGCTCTTATCACGGGCATACTTGCGCACGCTTGGTGTTGCCAGCACTTCACGGTCAGGGGCTGGAGCTGCCGCCGCTGCCGGAGCAGTACTTTGGGAAGGAGCTGCTGCCTGGGCACCGGATGCTTCAGCATGGCCGCCCTCCTCGTGAGGAACATCACCTTCTGCAGCAATGATCGCCACAACTTCACCTACACGGCAGATCTGGCCGTCTTTGGTGAACACTTCGACTACAGTACCGTTGACTGGAGAAGGAACTTCCACCACTGCTTTATCATTCTGAACTTCCATAATGATATCGTCGTCAGTGATTTTGTCTCCAACCTTGATGTGCATCTTGATGATTTCCCCTTCATGCAGGCCTTCGCCCAGTTCAGGGAATTTGTATTCGAAGTTCGTTGCTCCGCCAGTAACCGGGCTGCTGGTTGCCGGAGAAGAAGCAGTATCCGCTCCGCCCTTGGCTGCATCAGCTTCCTGGGAAGCCTGCTCTGCCGGATGGCCGCCCTCTTGCTCAGGGATGTCGCCTTCTGCATCAATAATGGCTACAACTTCCCCTACACGGCATACTTGTCCGTCCTTGGTGAAGACTTCAAGCACTGTGCCGTTGACCGGACAAGGAACCTCTACTACCGCCTTGTCGTTCTGAACTTCCATTACGATATCGTCATCGGTTACTTTGTCGCCGGCTTTGATATGCATTTTGATAATTTCGCCTTCATGCAGACCTTCGCCCAGCTCAGGGAACCGGTACTCAAATTTTGCCACCTTGATAACCTCCTATAAATTATGTTGAGTTATTCCAACAGTCCTGTTTGATAAAAGACAGAAACGGCTGCCGCCCTTAAATACAAGGACGGCAAGGTCGTTACTTCCTAGAATTCCATGACTTTCTTAACTGCCGTGATGACACGTGCAGGGGTAGGAATCCAAGTATCTTCGATTTGAGCAAACGGGAAAATTGTATCTGGACCTGCTACACGAAGCACAGGGGCTTCCAGGTGCAGCAGAGCTTTTTCGTTAATCTGGGCAATAACCTCAGCGGCTACGCCGGAGCTCTTCTGAGCTTCTTGTACAACAATCGCGCGGTTAGTCTTCTTGATGGAAGCCACAATGGTGTCGATATCAATCGGGCTAACGGTACGAAGGTCGATAATTTCGACTTTGATGCCTTCTTTTTCGAGCTGGTCGGCCGCTTTGGTCGCTGTATGTACCATTAGGCCGTAGGTAATGATAGATACATCCGTACCTTCGCGTACTACATTCGCTTTGCCGAGTTCAACGGTATACTCACCTTCAGGCACTTCTGCCCGGAAAGCATGGTACAGGTTCAAGTGCTCCATGAAGAATACAGGGTCATTGTCGCGGATCGAAGCGATCAGCAGTCCCTTCGCATCATAAGGATTAGAAGGAATAACTACCTTGATCCCAGGACTCTGGGCGATAAGACCTTCCAGGGAATCGGTATGCAGCTCGGCTGCCTTAACGCCGCCGCCGAATGGAGTGCGGAAGACTACAGGAGCATTGTACTTGCCCCCGGAACGCCAGCGCAGGCGCGCTGCCTGAATAACGATCTGATCCAGAGCTTCAAAGATGAAGCCTACGAACTGGATCTCAGCGATCGGGCGGAAGCCCTGCACGCCAAGACCGAAAGCCAAACCGCCAATGGCAGACTCTGCCAGCGGTGTATCGAAGACGCGCTCCTCGCCAAATTCTTTCTGCAGCCCTTCCGTTACACGGAATACGCCGCCTACATTACCAACGTCTTCTCCGAAGATAAGAACATTGGGGTCACGAGTCAGTTCAACGCGCATTGCGTCACGAATTGCTTCTTTCATATTCATCTGTGCCATTGCCTGATATCCCCCTTATTCAAAATCGGCTTTTTGTTCTTCAAGATGTTTCGGAGTTACCTCGAACATGCTGTCGATCAAGCCGGGAATGGTCATTTTTTCGGTCTGTTCTGCTTTCTTAATCTGCTCGTTGACAGTAGCTTTCGCTTCTTCTCTTACGCGCAGAGTGTCCTCTTCAGTCCAGAGGCCTTTCTTCTCCAGGTACTTGGCAAGACGGGCAATCGGATCTTTCTCATTCCATTGGCCTTCTTCTTCCTTCGTACGGTACTTACTGGCATCATCGGACAGGGAATGCGGACGGAAACGGTAGGTTACCGCTTCGATCAGTGTGGCGCCTTCGCCTTTGCGGGCACGTTCAGCAGCCTGCTGTACAGCAGAGATTACTGCAAAGACGTCCATACCGTCGATCTTGATTCCGGGAATTCCTGCGGCAACTGCCTTGTGGGCGATGGATTTCGCTGCTGTCTGCTTCGAGAACGGAGTAGTGATGGCATAACCGTTGTTCTGAACGAAGAAGATCACCGGCAGCTTGTATACTCCTGCATAGTTAAGGCCTTCGTAGAAGTCGCCTTCAGACGAACCACCGTCACCGGTATATGTGATTGCAACGTTATGCTGTTTCTTCAATTTGAAGCCCATAGCAATACCGGTAGCATGAAGAATCTGTGCTCCGATAATGATCTGCGGCATAAGTACATTAACGCCATCAGGAATCTGTCCGCCATGCTGATGTCCGCGGGAATACAGGAACGCCTGATATAATGGAAGGCCATGCCATACGAGCTGTGGAATATCGCGGTAGCCCGGGCAGACGAAATCTTCCTTCTGCAAAGCGTACTCACTGCCGATCATTGTAGCTTCCTGACCGGATACCGGTGCATAGAAGCCGAGACGGCCTTGACGGCCCAGGTTGACAGCACGGTCATCCCAGGTACGGGTAAATACCATACGGTACATAATTTCTTTCAATTGATCATCGGTAAGGTTAGGCATCATTTCCTTGTTGATAATTTCTCCATCCGGGGAAAGAACCGTAAGGGCTTCAACGTCCTCTGTATACACTTCATAAGGAACTCTAGTCATTATCTTCACCTCAATAAAAAAATTTGAATATCAGTGGTCTCTGTTATAGAATTATTATACACCTGTTGTATCTGTTTCGTCAAAGAAATACGCATAAAATTTATGTTTCCATAAATTTTGTATGTATAACAGGCGTTTAAATATCCTATAACAGATTGAAGGATATTTATCAAGTAAATGATATATCCCACATTTGCCGCTTGGTTAATTTTAACGCAACACTAAGTCTTAAGCAAAATCCGACATGAAAGGTGACGATTTGACAATGAGCGAACCTGTTTTTCTGAAACGTACAATTGTAAAACAAACACTGTGGAGCGAACATCTGCAGGAAGAGCGCAAGCTGCGTATCTATCTTCCCCCCGGATATAATGAAGTACTCAGCTATCCCGTCGTCTACTGCCAGGACGGTGAAGAATTCTTCAACTTCGGCCGGATTGCCACCTTGGCTGGTCAGCTGATTCTGGAGCAGGATGTGGAACCCTTCATTATAGTGGGCGTCGAAGTGAACGTGGCAGTCCGCACCGCTGAATACGCTCCGTTCGGCAGCCGCTTCAAGCAGTACCTTGCATGCTTCGCCGAAGAGATTATTCCCTTCATTGAACATAATTATCCTGTCCGGCGCACACCGGAGGAGCGGATCGTAGCCGGTGATTCCCTGGGCGGCAGTGTCTCCCTCCACCTGGCGCTGGCGTATCCGGGATTATTCAGCCGTGTGCTCAGCCTCTCCGGCGCCTACTATCCCGAGACCCGCGAGCTGCTATCACAAGAGGAGGATCTCTCCTGGCTTCAGATCAACATGGTTGTAGGGCTTCAAGAGCGCGACTACAAGACCGATACCGGCGTCTATGATTTCGTGGAGATGAACCGGGAGACCCAGGCCATGCTTGAAGCCAAGGGAGCCACGGTGTCCTACCGCGAGAAGGACGGCCAGCATCTTTGGGGTTTTTGGCAAAAAGAGCTCCCGGAATCATTACTCTATTTCTTCAGCTCCTGAAACAGCAAATAGAACCCCAAAAGTGAACATCTTACGAACTTATGTATGCAGTACGATTGACTGCGCTTTCATCACGAATCGGACATACGGTGCCGTTCCTTAAATCATAAGGACGGCAACCGGTCCGGCTGTAGCACTATGCCTGCCAAGTGGAAGCGGCTTTGCCGTCCTTTTAAAGGGCGGTACCGTTTCAGCGAGAAATAGAAGGATAATTTATTTCTCTTGAATAATCCGTTCCAGCAGCACATCACAACCGGCGTTGATTAAATCATAGACCTGCTCGAAATTACCGGTGAAATACGGGTCAGGCACCTCACGCAGCTCCTCATCCGGCAACAGATCCATGAAGAACAACAGCTTGGACTGCTCACCGCCGGGAATTTTGCGCACATTCTCCCCGTTGGACTTGTCCATGCAGATGATATATTCGAATCTCTCGAAATCCTCACTGGCTACCAGCCTTGCTCTCATATGCTCATAGCTGATGCCATGCAGATCAAGGATACGCCTTGTCCCTTCATGCGGCGCTTTCCCGATATGCCAGTCTCCCGTTCCTGCAGAATCCACTGTAATCTGATCCGTAAGCTGACGCTGTTCAATCTTGCTGCGCAGCACAGCCTCCGCCATCGGCGAACGGCAAATATTCCCAAGACATACAAACAACACGTTAACGATCCCTCTCACCTCCTGCGCTCAAGCATTCCTTATCATCCGTAATAGATGGGTGCGGTCAGACGCACTAACCCTATTTTAGCGTCAGCGCGGCAATTGTACAACTTTTGAAACTGCTATATACTGTTCAGGATGATGAACTTAATTGAACAACAAGGAGGGGGAGCTATTGCCATCCGGGCGTATTGTAATTGTTGCAGGCGGTGAACTGACCGCGGAATGCCTGCGCTTATTAGATGAAGAGGATTATATTATCGGTGCTGACCGGGGAGCGCTGTTCCTGATTGATCATGGCTTCACCCCCCAGCTTGCCGTTGGTGATTTCGATTCTGTCTCTCCTGAGGCACTGGAGCGGATTCAGGCGGGAAGCAAGAAGACTATAAGCTGTGATCCGGTCAACAAAGACCTTACCGACAGTGAAATGGCCCTGGATCTTGCCCTGAACCTCCAGCCGCAGTCTATTCTGATGATCGGGGTAACGGGTACACGCATGGACCATACGCTGGCCAGCATTCAAATGATGACAAGAGCACTGCAACGGCAGGTAGCCTGCTCTATTATGGATGCGAACAACTACATTACGCTTACCGGCTCTCAGGCGGTTGTAGAGGAACGGGGGTATTCCTATGTCTCCTTGCTGCCTCTGACTCCCGAGGTAACAGGCATCACCCTTCAGGGCTTCCAATATCCTCTGGAGAACGCCACCCTCAAGTTAGGACAATCCCTGGCCGTGAGCAATGTGCTGCTGGAGCAGAGCGGAACCGTTCATATTGAGAGCGGACTTCTGCTAATTATTCAGAGCAAGGACTGAATACATAGATTTTTGGAGACATCGCTGTAACCTTTGTTTCAAAATCGTAAAGCCGGGAATCCCTTTGTGTATCAAGGGTTTCCCGGCTTTTTTCGGCGAACTCACTACGCAAATATTAATATTTTGTAACTTTTAATGTGATTTTAATAAAACGCTTACATTGCATATCCCGCCTGCATTTAGCCCATCTCTTCCATAATTTAGGCCTGTCATAACCTGCTATACTACGAATCAGACGAACGAAACTACTAGAATTCATTACAACCTTGGAGGTATACAACATGAATAAACAACACTGGTTCAAGCAAGCAATGACAATTGGTCTGTGCACAACAATCGGGTTCAGCGCCTTACTCGCAACCGGAGCAGGAACAGCCCCTGCTGCCGCTTCAGCTGTATCCGCTGATGCTGTATCTGCGGATTCTGTAAGTGCCGATTCTGTATCCGCATCTTCCACTGGCTCCAAAGTGGTCAGCTTCGGTAAAAAGTATCTGGGTACGCGTTACCAGTTCGGTGCCTCCACTTCAACTACACGTTATTTTGACTGCTCCTCCTTTACTCAATATATTTTCAAAAAATATGGTGTAGATCTGCCCCGTACGTCCGTTGCCCAATCTAAAGTGGGTAAATCGGTCAGCAAAGCCAATCTGCGTGTCGGCGATCTGGTGTTCTTCTCCAGCGGAAGCCGGGCCAACGGCAAGAACGTCACCCATGTGGCTGTATATGCCGGCAATGGCAAGATCCTTCACACTTACGGCTCACCCGGCGTGACCATTTCAGATCTGAATTCGGGTAACTGGAAAAAAACCTACCTGAAATCACGCCGCGTACTGTAACAGCCAGAAGATCTATTATAGCTTGTACCAAGAGAGTACATGTCTATTAGCCGGAGAGCTGCTTGCAGCGGCCGTCAGCTTGTGGCCCCGCTCTCCGGTGTCCGCAGTACATATCCGGTTCCACGCACCGTATGAATCAGTTTATTCCGGCGGCCTTTATCCACCTTCAGTCGCAGATGCCGGATGTACACATCCACCACATTGGTATCCGCTTGAAAATGATACCCCCATACCTGCTGCAATATTTCAGCACGGGGACAGACTTCACCCAGATTCTCTGCCAGATAATACAGCAGGTCGAATTCCTTGGGGGTCATCTTCAGCTCGGCTCCATCCCGGATGACCTGCCGGCGTCCGCGATCGAGGAGCAATCCGTCCACCTTAAGCAGCGAGGCCGCATCTCTACGGCGGCCTGTCAGCTTAAGCAGATTCAATATTCTGTGTTTGAACTCACCGGTATGTACAGGCTTCTCCATGTATTCGTTGCCTCCGGCATCGAATACGGAGACAGCCGCTTCCCCTTTCACTCCAGGCGCCCCTCCGGATATGACCATCACCGGCAGAACCATCCCCTCCTTCCGCGCCTCCGAGACAGCTTCCCAGCCCGCCCAGCCTCCGGGTTCCTCCAGCTCCGCGAGCAGAAGCACAGGCTCACCGCCTGAGAGCAATAAGCGAAGACTATCCAGGTCTTCGCTTATTGCTGTTCTTATACCAAGGCTATGAATGGCCTCCTCAAGCCCGATATGGCCGGCAGCCCTATCCTCTCTGTCTGCATCAGCTTCAAGGCTATCCGGGCGCGGACCGGGTATATACCATGCTATCTTTTCATTCACCGGGATAGTCCCCCTGTACCAGTCTTGCACCGGCTGTGCCGCCGCAGATGATACCTAGAATTCCCGCAAAACAAAGAGACCATTCGGGGGAATGGTCTCTTTGCGGCACTAATTATAGTACGAAATCGATCTCCTGGAATGCGGCCACCTGGGTGTCCCAGCGCTCTGCCACAAAAGCCTGATGCGCCGGATGATTATTGTAGGCATCATAAGCCGCCTGATCGGCGAACTCCATCGAGAAGCCGAACTGGTGCTCACACTTGGCGCTGACCTGACGCAGCACCTCGAAATTCTCCACCACCGGAATAGCGCTAAGAATCTCAGCACCATCCCGCAGGAAAGCTCTGGTCTCCTCCGAATCCGGGGCAGATTTCAGTGTAAATACAGCCATATGACGGATGGTTCCCTTGTTCATTACGTTTCTCCTCCATTATCCGAAATACCGGTGATAATAGCTGCGGGCGGCAGCGATATCACTGGTTCCATGTATTAAGGCTCTCCCGTCTGCGAACACAACCATCCGGTACGGCTCTTCTGTAAAAGAAACCAGATACGGATTGCTCTCCACCTTGCCGCTATTCAGCCTGGACAAGCGGGCAGCTGTCTCCTCCAGATCTAGACTTCTGCGGTGTGCCGGACGAATCTGCACGGTATCCCTGCCGCACAGCACATCGCTGCGCTCTGTGTTAGAAGCTAAAAGATACGGGTAGCTCCGTGATTCGCCGCATGAGGGACAGTCCAACTTCTTCGCCATCTGAACCCCAATCTCCTGCTGCTCATTACGCCAGATATCGAAGGTCAGCAGCTTGCCGCGCAACTTGTCCTTGAATCCGCCGAGCAGCTTCAGCGCCTCAGCCGTTCCATTCGTGGTAACCATCTGCACCGCTTGCGGAAGAATGCCCGCCGTGTCGCAGGTATCCCCGCCCAGGGGGATTGTGCCCAGCAGACAATTCAGACAAGGGGTTTCACCCGGCAGAATCGTATACGTAATGCCGTAACTTCCAACACAGGCTCCGTAGATCCAGGGGATGCCGTGCTTTTGCGCCAGGTCGTTAATGATCAGCCGGGTATCGAAGTTATCGGTCCCGTCCATAATCAGATCTACGCCGGGAAGCAGACTCTCCAGCTCCTCTGCACGCACATCGAGCACATGGGCATCAATCACAATCTCCGAATTGACCGCCATCAGCCGGGTACGGGCTGCAGCCGCCTTGGGCGTCCGCACACGGGCATCTTCTTCCGTATACAACTGCTGGCGTTGCAGGTTGCTCCATTCCACATAGTCACGGTCAACAAGGATAAGCCGCCCTACCCCGCAGCGGGCCAATGTCTCGGCGATGCCTGTCCCGAGCGCCCCCATGCCAACGACCAGCACACAGGAACGTGCCAGCCCCTGCTGTCCCGCTGCGCCGAACGGCGCGAAGCGGACCTGTCTTGAATATCTGCCATCCCTGCCGGCCGAAGAAGCCGGAACCGGCGTGTTTTGATCAGAACCCATCTCTGAACAGCCCCCTATGTAGGTAGGTTTTTGGTGAAAACCGGGAAAAGCGCAGACCTCCACTTTTCCCGGACTCCATTAGTGTACGGTCTGCGCGGACCACTGCTCCACGTTCCAGACCTTCGTCACCCAATCCTCGTAAAATTCCGGTTCATGAGACACCAGCAGAATCGTTCCCTTGTATTCCATAAGCGCCCGCTTAAGCTCAGCCTTGGCCACAATATCAAGGTGATTCGTGGGCTCATCGAACAGAATCCAGTTGCTCTCACGCATCATCAGCTTGCACAGGCGGACCTTAGCCTGCTCGCCGCCGCTCAGCATGTTCATCGGACGGGTGATATGCTCATTTTTGAGACCGCAGCGGGCCAGATGGCCACGCACTTCATTCTGGGTCAGACCGGAGAATTCATTCCATACGTCTTCAATCGGCGTGATATTCTCCGCCTTCAGCTCCTGCTGGAAATAGGCAGAACTCAGATAATCACCAAGGTAGGTTTTTCCGCTGTACGTAGGGATGACACCCAGGATCGTTTTGAGCAGCGTCGATTTGCCGACCCCGTTGTAGCCGACAATCGCAATCTTGTCACCGCGTTCAATCATCATATTCAGCTTACTTGGCAGCAGCGGACGGTCATACCCGATCTCAAAATCAACGCCCTCGAACACCGTCTTTCCGCTGGCCCGGCTCTCCTTGAACTGGAACGTAGGCTTCATCGCCTCTTCCGGCTTGTCAATCCGCTCCATCCGTCCAAGCTGCTTCTCGCGGCTCTTGGCCCGGCCTGAGGTGGAGGCACGCGCTTTGTTGCGCTGAATGAAGTCCTCCTGCTTTTTGATGAAATCCTGCTGCTTCTCGTACGCATCAATATGCTGGGCCTTGTTCATCCCCGCCATCTCCAGGAACTTCTCGTAATTGGCCGTATAGCGGGTCAGCTTCGAGAACTCCAGATGATAGATCACATCGACCACCTTATTCATGAATTCGGTATCATGGGAGATCAGCATGAACGCATACGGATATTGCTTCAGATAGTTCGTCAGCCAGTCAATATGCTCCACATCGAGATAGTTGGTAGGCTCATCGAGCAGCAGTACATTCGGTTTCTCCAGCAGCAGCTTCGCCAGCAGAACCTTGGTCCGCTGTCCCCCGCTCAGGGAAGTGACATCCCGGTCCAGACCGATCGCCGTCAGCCCCAGTCCGTTCGCCATCTCTTCAACCTTCACATCGATGAGGTAAAAATCGCCGATATCGAGCTGCTCCTGAATGTCGCCCATCTGCTCAAGCAGCAGGTCCAGCTCCTCGGGCGTCGCCTCCCCCATTTTATCGGTAATCGCCAGCATCTCATGCTCCAGCTCCAGCAGCGGCAGGAAGGCATCTTTAAGCACATCGCGCACGGTTTTACCGGCGGTAAGCAGGGTATGCTGATCCAGATATCCGTAACGGACCCGCGGCGTCCATTCCACCTTGCCGTTGTCCTTCAATAATTTGCCGGTCAAAATATTCATCAGCGTCGATTTGCCCACGCCGTTCGCACCCACGATTCCCACATGCTCTCCATCCAGCAGACGGAAGGACACATCCTTGAACAACACCCGGTCCCCGAAATTATGGGAAACGTCTTCTACACTAAGTAAACTCATAAATTCTCTGCAAGCTCCATTCTATATTGTAAATACCAAGAGGTTCAATAATTATAGATATCGCTCCATTCTAGCACACCTGCACCCTGCACTGAAATAGAAATAAAGCCCGATTTCTGAAAAACTGTCAAAAAGCTCTGAGCGTTCAGCTCTTTTTCTGAAACAATCTAATATTCTTTGCAGGAGAACGTGCACCCTTAAGCGGACCAATCAGCCCCCTAATGGCCTGAACCAGCTTTCCTTTACTCTGAAAAGGGTCCTGCTGAAGCGGCAGGCTGTATACGCTGGCAGGCTCAAGCAGGGAAGCCAGCAGCGCCACCGTATGCTCTCCGGCCAGCGGCAGACATATCCGCCATTCCGGCCGGGGAATCAGACCTCTGCGGCGCAGCCAGTGCAGGGTATCCTCCAGCCGCCAATCCGCACCCGAGGCGATCAACAAGGGGAAGCTGCTGCCGGTGAACACCTCCAGCGCCCCCTCACCGCCGCCGGTTCCAAGATCCAGGACGATATAAGCATAGGCTTGATCCGGCAGGTGCGGGAGTCCCTCCGAAGGGGGAAGCTTCCAGTAGTCTACCCCCATCCAGGTGAACGGCTTCTCCTGTGTCCCCTGAACACCGCTAGTTTCAGGACCTCCCGCCATTTCCTTCATGCGGTTAAATACCTGCGAACCGGGATTACAATCTACCCATGCCGTCCGTCCTGCGGGCGACAGGCAGCGGCTGACAGCAAGCGAGGTATGTGTGGTCCCAATTCCGGGGGACACCCCTAATACGGCCACCACCGCAGTAGACTGCTGCGCTTGCTTGTCCTCCGCAGCCTTGAGCATGTTCGTTCGCTCACGCTCATGTCTGGCTTCCCCCGCACCGCCAATCTCCAGCTGCTGGAGAGCCGCCCTTACCTCCTCAGCACTGCCATACCGTTCCTCCGGGTGATGCCGCAGCAGCCGCCGTATGACCGGAATCATCCGGCCCGGGAGCTGACCCTGCAGCTTCCGCTCCATCCCGGGCTGCCAGGCGCTGAACTCCCCGCGGGAAGCCATATACAGCAGCAGCGCACCAAGCCCGTACAGGTCCGATACCGGGCTGCTTTGCCCGCCGCCATATTGCTCCGGGGCCGCGAATCCGGCAGTCCCAAGCTTCTCGGTGTCCTCACCGGAGCCGCTCCTCAACCTGCGCGCAATCCCGAAGTCAATGACCTTCAGCTCATGCTCTCCAGTCAGCATGATATTCGAAGGCTTGAGATCCCGGTAGATAATTGGCGGCTCATGGCTGTGCAAATAATGCAGTACCTCCAGCAGCTGCCGGGCATAGCTGAGGATTCGCTCTCCCGTCATTACAGCGGGATGCTCTGCCATATACTGATGCAGGGTGATGCCCTCGATATAATCCATCACCAGGTAGGTGTAGCCGTCAGCGTCCGGCGGAAAGAAATCCGCAATCTGCGGGAGCAGCGGATGACGTAGCGAGATTAACAGCTCCGCTTCCGCCTGAATGGCGCCCGCACCATAACTCCCCTCCCGGATGACGCTCTCTTTAATGGCCCGCAGCATACCCGGCAGCCGTACATCCTCCGCCAGATATACCCGGCTCATTCCGCCTGTTCCTATCAGCCCGGTTACATAATAACGCCCTCCCAGAATCTGTCCGGGACTTAACTTTCCTGTGAATTCCATCTCTTCCCCGCCTGTTCATATAGAATGTTGTATAACGCAAAAAAAGCCCCCCACTGCCCGCACCGGAACCGGCAAGAAGCCGGAGGTGCAGACTGCGGGATGCTTTCCCATAATCCTGCAAATATGAATTAATACTTAATCATATAAAGTGTAATCTCGTCCCGGTTATGGAACAGCTGCTTCGCACGCTGGACCTGCATCCGCTGGCCTTCAAACATGGTGATGATCTCCTTGATCACCGCCATTGGCTTCTTGTGCATCAGCTTCACGGTAACAATCGCGCTGCCGCCCGGTGTCAGGCTATGCAGCAGCTCAGTGACCAGCTTCGCCATCAGCTTGGGGCTCCAGCTCATATCGCAGACCAGCAGATCGAATTCGTTCTCACGGAATTTGACCTCTCCGGCATTTTTGCGCAGAATCTTGAGTGCCGGATTCTTACGTAAGGATTCGTGCATCAGCGCCGGATCAACAGCGGTAACCTTGAGACCGCGCTCCAACAGGAACGAGGTCCAGCCGCCCGGAGAAGCGCCGATATCGACCGCATTCTTGAAGCTGTAGAACGGAATGGCGAATTCCTTCTCCGCTTCCATCAGCTTGAATTTGGCCCGTGAGATCTGTCCGTCCTCCTTGCGGAAGCGGATCATGCCGCCATTCCAGCTGGACAGGTTCGCCTCCGGCCGGGATACCCCGGCATACAGCGCGTCACCGTCCGCATAGACGGAGATCACCCAAGCGGGCTCCTGTACGGTGAACTCGGCGTCCAGGCTATCAAGCTTGCCCTGCAGCCATTCGCGCAGCTCGCCCGGACTCTGCTCCCAGAAGGAGGAGGAGCCTTTACGGACATGCAGCGACACCTTCTCGCCTTGCAGCTCCGCACGCCGGCTTAAGTATACCGCCAGCCGTTCCAGTGCCGGCAGATCACCGGTGTCCTGGAAATCAACAGGCTGGATGTGGCGCAAGAAGACCGGCAGGTTCTGTGCCAGCCGCTGCACTACCTCCTCCGGCTCCGCCTCAAGCGTGGCCAGGAAGATTTCTCCCGGCAGCAGCAAGGTGCTTTTCACCGCTCCGAACAGGCGTCTAAGCTCCTCCTGTGCATAGGGGGCGAAGCCATGATTCGCCGTGCAGATATATCTTGAAATGATCTTGTCTTCCGTATCATCGTTCAAATCGCTTGGCCTCCAGAACTTATTTTTATCCAGGGACGTCCGTTATCCCATTCAACCTTGACCGGAAGATCATAGGTAGCCATCAGCATCTCCTGCGTCAGCACCTCTTCCTTGGGACCGGCTCCTGCCAGCTTCCCGTCACGGATCAGCGCCACGTGAGTGAAGAGCGGAACAATCTCCTCCACATGATGGGTGACATACACCACTCCAACGTTATGCTGCCGCAGCTTGTCGATCTCGGCAAGCATTTTCTCCCGTTCATATAAATCAAGACCGGCGCAAGGCTCGTCCATAATAAGCAGCTTAGGCTCTGCGATCAGGCAGCGGGCCAGCATAGCCTTCTTACGCTCCCCCTGGGATAACAAGCCGAACGGATGATAAGCCAGTTCGCCGAGGTTCATCTCCTTCAGCAGCTTAAGCGACCGGTCCTTCACACTTTGCGGAATCTCCTGGTAGAAGCGTAAATACGCATAGGCACCAGTAGCTACAACCTCCCAGACCGGGTCGGTCAGCGAGAGCTTTTCCATCAGGGACGGGCCGATATAACCGATTCGCTTGCGCACCTCGCGCAGATCACATTGACCGTACTTGTACCCCAGCACTTCAACAGAGCCCTTGCTGGGGAACAGGTAGCCGGTCATCATTTCCAGCAGGGTGGTTTTGCCGGAGCCGTTACGTCCGAGAATGACCCAGTTCTCCCCCTGCTTCATGGTAAGGGATACATCGTCAAGAATCAGGCTCTCCTCCCTGCGCAGGGACAGATGTTGTAATGATATCATTATAATGTCACTCTCCTTATGTATGCCAGCACCCGTTCAACAGAGTGTATGGAATAAATGATGTCCGGTTCAGCGCTGCGGTCAGCAGATACGGCCAGCAGTGCGGGCACACTTGAGATTTGATAGGTGTTCACCAGATCAGGGAGCATATTCACATTCCCCTCAGCAATCACAAGATCAGGCGGAAGCAGATGCTCCGCCACCTCAATCATCCGCCGGGCTGCCTTACAGGTTCCGCATAGCGGGGTATGCAGGAACAGGACAAGCGGCTCGCCCTTCGTGGCCAGCAGCTCCAGCAGCTCCGGCTGATTCATTTCCTTCATCTTCAATCCTCCCCCGCCTCAAACCAGGTCCTCACAGCAGCAATCTCCGCTCTGTGCGTGCCATCCGGTCCCTTTTCTGTTTCCATAACGATCACTTTATCAGCCAGGAACTCCATCTTCACAAGCTGGCTAAGCGCCGCACCCCCGATGTATCCGCTACCGATTCCAGCATGTCTGTCCCGCCTTGAGCCGTAGGGGAACCGGGAGTCATTCAAATGCACAGCCGCCAGATTCGCCCAGTACCCCAGCTTCTCACCGCGTACGATAAGCTCGTCCGTCTGCTCCGGATTCCAGATGCCTGCAGCGAAAGCATGGCAGGTATCGAAGCAAAAGCCGATCTTCTCCGGGTAGCGGCACAGCTCACGGACCTTAACCAGCTCTTCGGGCGTCATGCCTTCATACCCATGATTCCCTGCCATATTCTCAAGCAGCAGCTTGGTTCGTCCGGTCCAGTCTGCCAGCACCTCGTTCATACATTGTATAATTTTTTGATAACCCTGTAACGGCTCCATCCCGGCAAAATGACCGAAATGCACCACAATGCCCACCGATCCGCACGCCTCGGCAATCTCCAGATCATTGCGCAGGGAGGCAATCATCACCTCTCTGTCGCCCGGGCCAGCAGCCAGATTCGTCGGATACGGGGTGTGGGCAATGGAAGCCATCCCCTGCTCCCGGCAGTATTCTGCGCAGCTGCTTGCATCGCGGTAGTCTACCGGCTTCAGCTTCAGACTGCGCGGATTCTTCGGAAAATACTGAAAACATGTAGCCCCGCTCTCCCTGGCGGACCGGGCAGCCTGCCCGTACCCGCCGCGTATGCTGACATGCGCCCCTATGAAGGGGCTATGCGTCATGCTGGCAATCCGGGCAATAGAATACCTTGCGTCCGGACAGCTCTGTCTTCACTATGGTTCCCCCGCCGCGCAGGCAAGGCTCGCCTTCGCGGTCATACACTTTACAGGCATCATTATAAGAACCGGTCACGGTGTCGCCGGTCATGAACGGCATTTCCATATACCCGCCGATTTCAGTGGCATCCGTTAACACCTTACGCACGCTGTCGTACAGCCGGGTCACCGCTTCCGTTGACAGATTCTGAACAAGCGTAGATGGTAGCAGACGGGCTTCATAAGCAATCTCGTCAGCATAGCAGTTGCCGATTCCGGCCATAACATGCTGGTTAACCAGCAGACTCTTCAACGCGCCGCGCCGTCCCTTGAGCAGTCCGGCGAAGCGTTCGGCCGTCATCCGGCGGTCCAGCAGCTCGGGTCCAAGCTTCCCCATTGCCGCTTCACCCTCCTTGACAGACAGCAGATGGAGATAGCCCAAACGCAGCCCCATGAAGTAGAGGATATGCTCACCGAACGCAAGCTCAACCTGTGTAGTACGGTCAGGACGTTCTTCCTCTGTACCATAGAACAGTAGTCCGCCCAGCATCAGATGCAGCAGCAGTCTGCGGCCGTCATGCAGGTGGAAGAGGATATGCTTGGCGCGGCGTTCCACGAATACAATTCGGGCACCGACCAGTCCCTTCACGAATTCTTCAGTCTCCATATTGATAGTCTTTTCTCTATTTACGGTTACCCCTGTAATGGGTACGTTTATTAGATGCTGGCTAAGCAGCTTTCTGTAATTCTCCATTTCCGGCAATTCCGGCATATTGTCATCTTCCCTTCTTGGATGGTCAAATGGTCACCTTTGTCATTATACACCGAGCAGTACCATAAGTTCAGCTAAATCAGCACAAATTTCATCAGGCTTGACTCCGGTCAGCTGCTGGTAATGCTCCAGATTATCCCGGGTGGTAAGTCCCGTAAGCACCAGTACGGTCCGGCAACCTGCATTGGCACCCGCCAAGATATCCGTTCTCATATTGTCACCCACCATCACCGCATCCTCCGGCTTGATACCGAGCAGAGATGTCGCATATGTCACCAGGTGCGTCTCGGGCTTGCCGATGACCACGGGCGCCACTCCGCTGGCTGCTTCAATAGCTGCACCTATCGTACCTGCACCGGGCATCACTCCGTCATCGGAGGGAAGCATCAGATCGGGATTGGTCAGGACGAATCTGGCTCCTTCACGAATCCAACGCGAGGCGCGGGCCAGTGCTTCATATGTAAAAGAACGGTCAATCCCCTGCACAACATACTGCGGATGCTCGGAGACCAGGGTTAGCCCTGCCTCTGTGCAGGCTTCCACCAGCCCCTCTTCTCCAAGTATCGCCACGGATGCTCCCGGAGATTCTCCGGCAATGTAACGGGCGGCAGCCAGCGATGAAGTGCAGACCTCCTCGGGCCTGGCTTCAATGCCCATTCCGCGCAAATGTGCAGCTACACTCGCCGGTGTTCTTGAAGAGTTATTCGTCACATACAGGAACGGAATCTCCGCCGCACGAAGCGCTGATATCAGCCGCTGGGCCCCGGGAATCATTCTGCCGCCATGATACAAGGTGCCATCCAGATCAATTAACAAGCCTCCGATATTGTTCATAACTCCTCCTATCGATTCGAACTTGGTGGTTCATCTCATTTATTATTAACCCTATGAATTATATTTCAGAGCAGCGGCGGCTTCTCCGGGAAGCGCGCTGCGAATGGGTTTATTGCCCGCCTGCCTGCTATTTTTAGCCGCTTTGTTTCGGCATTTTCTCTACTGCTTCGTACCCTTAATCCTTACCTTTTACTTTAAATTTAACATTCTTCGTCGAACGCTAGCGAACGCCAGCAGCGCCCGGCTATTTTTGGCATAGCCCTGTCATTTCCTGCGCTTTCCCGGAAAATAATTCAGTCCGCAGCGTCATTTCCCGGGGTTCTCCGGTAGACCGGGAAGGTGCAGAATTCCTCTGCCAGCAGCGTATTCGGGAAGATCTCCTGCGCTTCCTTCAGCAGCGGAGCGAGCTCCTCCTGCGAAGTGTAACGCGAGCTGAAGTGGGTCAAGATCAGCTCAGCCCCGCCTGCATCCCTTGCCAGCTCCGCAGCCTGCTGTGCAGTGCTGTGATGATATTGATGAGCCATTTCTGCCAGGCTATGGGCAAATGTCGCCTCATGAATAATCAGATCGGCATCCTGCGCCAGCGGCAGTGAGCCCGCACAAGGCCGGGTATCTCCCAGAATAACTACGATACGTCCGCGCTTGGGTGCATGAATCACCTCGGCCGCCCGGATCAGCACGCCTTCATCAGTAGTGATATCCTCGCCTTTTTTTAACCGGCCATACAGCGGTCCCGGCTTCAGTCCATAGCTCTTCAGCAGCTCCGTATTCAGGTTACCCGGACTGTCCTTCTCCGTAACCCGGTAGCCATAGCTGTCAATCCGGTGCTCCAGCAGTCCTGCTTCCACCTTGAAGGTCTCATCCTCAAAAATCAGCCCGCCGCTGTGTTCCACAATCTCCAGCTTATAAGGAATGCGGGACTGGCTGACAGACAGCGATATGTCCAGATATGCCTTGAGCCCGGGAGGTCCGTACACCGTAAGCGGTGAAGTCCCGCCCTGGTAGCCCCTGCTGGAGATGAGTCCGGGCAGGCCAAACAGATGATCACCGTGCAGATGGGTGATAAATAGCTTCTCCAGCTTGCCCAGCCGCAGCGGCGAGCGCAGAACCTGATGCTGTGTCCCTTCCCCGCAGTCGAACATCCAGAAGGTTCGCCGTTCTTCAAGCAGCCGGAGTGCAACCGACGTCACATTGCGCTGCAGCGTCGGCACCCCGGCATTCGTTCCGAGAAAATAGATTTCCATTATGCCCCTCCTCTCTCTCGCCCAGATGTCTTTATTATTTTTTGTGATCTTGCCCGTTCTTATGACAAGAATTCTACTCTGTTTTTGCTGCAAAAGCATCTTTTGCAGCAAAAAACCTCCCGGTAACGGGAGGTTCCGAAAAGTCGGGGCGTAGCCCCTTCTGACCGGTAAGCATGCGGAAGGCTCAGAGCTTCTCCACATTGAAGTACTGCGCTTCAGGGTGGGCAAAGACCATCGCCGAGACCGAAGCCTCCGGCTCCATCATGAAGCCCTCGGTAAGCTGCACGCCGATATCCTCAGGCTTCATGAGCTTGAATAACGGCCCCTGATCCTCCAGATCCGGGCAGGCCGGGTAGCCGAAGGATACACGGATGCCCTGGTAACGCGCGCCATGTCTTTGCTTCATAGTCATATCTGCCGGGTCCGGGAATCCCCAGGTATCGCGCATCATATGATGGACACGTTCAGCCAGACCCTCTGCGACTTCAAGAGCGACTGCCTGCAGAGCATGGGAACGGAGATAATCTCCTTTATCCTTAAGTTCAGTCGATAATTCACGGACACCATGTCCCGCAGTAACCACCAGGAAGCCAACATAGTCCATGACTCCGCTCTCCACTGGCTTCAGGAAATCAGCAAGGCAGAGATACGGCTCCACATTCTGGCGCGGGAAGGTGAAGGTATGCAGCACCTTAGCCTGATCCTGCGGATCATAGATCAGAATGTCATTCCCGCGTGACTGGGCCGGGAAGAACTGGTACATCGCATGCGGCACGATCGTGCCTTCGAGCATCGCCTGATGCAGAATATCGTCAACGGTCTCTTTCAATTCTACCGTACGCGGGTCCCGCGCTGCCAATTGCGCCTCTACAGAGCCGCGCAAGCCGAGATGATGGCCGAGCAGCATCTGCATATTCACATAAGGAATCACATGTCCCAGCGGATAATTGCGCAGGACATGACGCTCCAGATCAGGCGGGGTGAACACCGGGGCATCAGCCGAGATTTTGGAGCGGACTGCGCGCGTAAGCTCGGGAAGCGGCGCTTGCGGAGCGACAGCTACGGCAGCCTCAGCCTCCTCGCGGACCTCCTCCTCAATCTTCACCCGCTCCAGCGGGTTCATCAGCCGGTTGGCGATATCCAGACCGTCCATGGCATCCTTGGCATATAAGACGAGCCCGTCATACTCCGGACGGATTCGTGTCTTGGTGAATTTGCGGGTCAGCGCTGCGCCGCCCACCATAATCGGTACATCAATACCGGCGGACCGCAGATCCTGCGCAGTCAGTACCATCTGCTGCGCCGACTTCACCAGCAGTCCCGACAAGCCGATGGCGTCAGCCTTTTCCTTGCGGAAGGCTTCAATAATATTCTCTGGCGGAACCTTGATCCCCAGATTGACGATCTCATAACCGTTGTTGGAGAGAATAATCTCGACCAGGTTTTTACCGATATCATGCACATCACCCTTGACGGTCGCAAGCATGATTCTCCCCTTAACCGAGGTCTCATCCTTCTGCATGAACTGCTCCAGATGGCTTACAGAGGCCTTCATGACCTCCGCACTCTGGAGTACCTCTGCCACGATTAATTCATTGTTATTAAACAGCCGTCCTACTTCAGACATCCCCGCCATCAGCGGTCCATTAATGATCTCCAGCGGAGGTGAGGTCTTCAGCGCTTCATCCAGATCCGGAATCAGCCCCTCCTTAGTGCCTTCTACCACATAGGAAGCTAAGCGCTCATCCAGGGAGAGATTGGAGATCTTCTCCTTCTTCTCCACCTTTTTGCCGCGAAAAGCCGCCACGAACGCAGACAAGGTATCGTCATTCGTATTATAGATCAGCTCTTCTGCAAGCTTGCGCTCCTCTTCAGGGATCGATGCGTACCGCTCCACCTTCTCGGTGTTCACAATGGCATAATCCAGACCGGCCTTGGTGCACTCGTACAGGAATACCGAATTGAGCACCTCGCGGCCGGCTTCCGGCAGACCGAAGGAGACATTACTGATACCGAGAATCGTGTGAACAGCAGGCATGGCCTCCTTGATCAGACGGATGCCGTCAATCGTCTCTTTGGCGGAGCCGATATACTGCTCATCTCCGGTTCCTACAGGGAATACCAGGGTATCGAAGATCAGATCCTCGGGAGCCAGACCGTATTTGTTGACCAGCAGATCGTAGGAACGTCTGGCCACCTCCAGCTTGTCCGAAGCCAGGATAGCCTGGCCGGTCTCGTCGATGGTGCCTACAACAATCGCTGCCCCGTATTTATGAATCAAAGGCGTAACATGCTCGAATTTCTCTTCACCATCTTCAAGGTTAATGGAGTTAATGATCGCTTTACCCTGACAATACTGCAAGGCCAGATCAATGACCTTCGGGTCCGTCGTATCGATCATTAACGGCACCTTGACCTTCTTCACCACCAGCTCCAGGAACCGCATGATGTCTTCCGTCTCATCCCGGTCCGGGTCCTGCACGCAGACATCAATAACCTGTGCGCCGCTCTTCACCTGGGCACGGGCTATCTCCGAAGCTTCCTCATATTTCCCCTCGACGATTAGACGCTTGAACTTCCGGGAACCGAGGACATTGGTCCGTTCACCGACCATATACGGACGGTTCTCACTCTCAACGTACACCGGCTCTATCCCCGATAAGGCCGGAGGATGCTGGCCGTCAAGCTTACGCGGCGGGTAAGCCGCCATCACTTCAGCCATCGCCCGGATATGATCAGGAGTCGTTCCGCAGCAGCCGCCGGCAATGTTCAGCCAGCCCTTCTCCGCGAAGCCGCCAAGCTTACGGGCCAGGGAATCCGGAGATTCATGATAATTCCCGTTCTCATCCGGCAGACCTGCGTTCGGGTAACAGCTGACGGCCGCTGAAGAGATCGCGGACAGTGAACGGATATGATCCCGCATGAACTCCGGTCCGGTAGCACAGTTCAGTCCGATGGACACCGGCTTCAGATGCTCCAGCGAAATATAGAAGGCTTCTATATTCTGACCGGCAAGTGTAGTTCCCATAGGTTCAATCGTTCCTGAAATCATCACCGGAAGCGTAATTCCGCTCTTCTCGAAGGCGTTACGGATGCCAATGCTTCCAGCCTTCACGTTCAGGGTATCCTGGGATGTCTCCAGGAGCAGCGCGTCCACCTTGCCGTCGATCAGGGCAACCGCCTGTTCTTCATAGCTGTCTATAAGCTCCTTGAAGGTGACTCCCCCGGTGACAGAGAGCGTCTTGGTGGTCGGTCCCATAGCTCCTACAACATAACGCGGGCGCTGCGGTGTATCATATTTATCTGCGGCATTACGTGCAAGTCTGGCGGCCGCAAGGTTAATCTCCCGGGCACGATCCTGTATATCATATTCGGCAAGCACCACTGAAGTGGCACCGAAGGTGTTCGTCTCAATCAGATCCGCACCGGCCTCCAGGTATTTCTCATGAATGTCCTGTATAACCTCTGGCCGGGTCAGCACCAGCATTTCATTACAGCCATCCAGGTCATCCCCGCCGAAATCCTCGCCGGTGAGCGGCACCTGTTGAATCATGGTACCCATAGCTCCATCCAGTATCAATATGCGCTGCTGCAAGCTCTCAGCAAGTGTGTATTTGGCCACTTTCCATCCCCCCAGTGAAACATTAGAGTAATTTTAGCAGAATAAAGGGATTTCGGAAAGCCTTCCTTTCCACCCTGCATTATTTGTATTTCCATTGATTTCATTTCTATTACGGCGCTACCACAAGTTTCTTGCTTGGCATGGAATGCTGCGTCCGGGCAGTCACATGTGAAGTGACACTGAATTCGCCTGCCTCTGCAAAGGTATGTTCCCCGACATAAGCCCCTTCTCCGGCACTTTCACCCTTGATTTCAACCTTCTTGGTCTTATCCGCTGCCTCGTTGACCTCAAACATTACTTCTCTCGCATCATCCACTGGTTCACCGTCCTGTGTCACCACAGCCTTGAAGCTAACTGCCGTCCCTCCGGTTACTTCCTCCGGGGTCCAGCTCAGCTCCACCTTAATCGGTGACATGGAGGAATTGGCCGCAGCATGCATCTGCATCTCATTTTCCTTATTCCCCGAGCATCCGGCTAGCGTCATCCCCATTACAATGCATATAAGTCCCCTGCGTATCCTTGGCTTCATCATCTGAAGTCCTCCCGGTTCATAGGTAGATTCTTCTTCATCCACGAACATATCCATTCTATATTACAATGAAAGTCAGATCGCTACTCTTCTTATTATACACATTTTATTCAATTTGCCTTAAAGAAGCTGCATGATTCACTCGTGAACATGAGAATAGTCATATCTTTATAAAAAAAGCCAATATCCTAAAATAGGATACTGGCCTCATAGAATTCAATTATAAGGAGTCTACCAGCGGCAGAAGCTCTGAAAGATGGCTGATCTGGTAATCCGGCGTAATCTCCGGGTCCGAGGCTTTGCTATTGCGGTTGATCCAGACCGTGGTCAGTCCGGCAGACAAGCCCCCAAGAATATCTGTCGTGAGCTTATCGCCCACCATTATACCTTGCTCTGGAGTAATATCCAGCAGTCCGAGCGCATGCTCGAAGATTCCCTTGTCCGGCTTGCCTTTGCCGAAGCTTCCCGAAATTACAACGTGGTCAAAATACGGGGTAAGCTCCGGCACACCATCCAGCTTCTCCTGCTGAAGGGCCGGGCAGCCGTTCGTCAGCAGCAGTAGCTTCACCTTACCGCGCAGCTCGTCCAGCACCTGAAGCGTCTCCTCATAGATATAAGGACGGCTGCGGCGCTCTGCGGCGAACTTGTCAGCCAGCTGTGCAGCCAGCGCTTCATCCTCTACCCCGAGTGAGGCCAGGCCACGGCGCCAGGATTCCTTACGGTAGACAGGGGCAAGCTGTTCCAGTTGACGGAACTCAGGCTGCTCACCGGCAGTGAAGTTCGCCCACAGCGCTTCATACGGATTAATACCGATCAGCTTCGTGAACGGATACGTCTCATAGGATTCGTACAGTGTACGGGCTTCCCTGCGTACAGCAGCTTCCAGCTCCCCGGGATCAACGGAATCTCCAGCAGCCTCACAAGCATGGCGGAAAGCTTCTTCCACACTGCGGTCATCCCACAGCAGAGTATCGTCAAGGTCAAATAGTACGGCGGTAATCGGCATTTGTTCTCCCACTCCCTATATGCTGGTCTGTCTTCCTATTCGTGCACGACCTCAATGTTGTTGTTCTTGGCGAACTGCTCCAGGCGTTCCCCCATCGCAGCAGTGTCATAACGGTTAATCAGCTTGGAGAAAATCCACTGCTTGCGCTTACCCTTATACTTAATGGTAACTACACTACGCGATAAAGTGATCTTCTCAATATCCGCCGCAGCCAGGAAGCGTTCGCGGTTGTATTTAATAGTAGAGATACGCGCACGCTCTACCTTAAGGAACGGACGGCGGAAGAACAGCAGCGCAGCGAGCAGGAAGTACAGCACTACACCCAGCCAGTTAGCCAGAATCCCGCTTCCTTTCGCTTCGTCAATTGAGCCGACCACCCAGAACATGATACCGAGCAGCATCAGTACAACGGGGAATACGATATTGCGGCCTTTGAAAATATCGATGCTTTTCGCGGCAGTCTTAGTGCTGGAAGTGTAAATGGAGTCCTTCCCCTGCTTCTTTCTTTGCTGGTTAATTTGCTTCGTGTTGCGTTGAACCATTCTTTCCCAAGAACGGGCCATGTAAGTTCCCCCTAGTCATCCTGTATTATCTATGAAAAGGCAACAGGCTAATGCTTAAGTCCGTTATTGCCTTCTTCATGCTCCGGATTGTCCACAATTTCGATGGTATCAAGCTGGGCCCGAAAGTTAGTGCGGATATTCCCCAGGTACATCTCGCGGAGCTTGGCACGTTCAGCCAGTTCCTCGTCATTCAGGCCGCCGTTCTTAGCTTTGCGTGCCAATTCATTGATGCGTGCGACCAATTCGTCAATATTCAATACGTTTCCCTCCCTCTAAATTCATTTTAACTTTGCCATGAGAAAAAGAGCTTGTCAAGGTCTACCCCCTGAAAGCTCTCACAGTCGATCATTAGTCTGACATATTCCTTCAGTATAAAGGTAAAGTCAGAATATCTCCGGCCTTAATGACGCTGTTCTCCAAATGATTCGTCTTCATTATTCCTTCTATATATACGGCAGTCTTCATGTCCTCAGGCTTGTTGCTTAACGCAATACTCCATAAGGTATCTCCGCGTTCGACTACGATCCGTTTATCCGGCTTCAGTGAAGAGACCGAACCGGCAAAAACATTCCCCACCACAGTGAATCCCGAAATAACAAGCATCAGCACCAGGACCAGCTTCATCAGGCTGACCTGACGGAATAGTGATGAGAGCGCAGCGAGACTATGAAGAATCCCGTCCTTGATCTTGGTTACATAACTATAAGCAGTTGGATTACCGGGAGCGGACACCTTGATATCCTCATTATTGTAGATGCTGTTGTATGTACTATACTTTAACATGATCATCATCCTCCAAACACATGTTCTTGCTTTCGAAAATAATATAACACGAACATGTGTTTCGATCAATAGTTTTTTCGGAACATTTGTTCTCTTTATTTTCATTCTCTTATTTTCCTCATTTTAGAACTTATGTTTGTACGAACGGAAGTTCTATGTTATAATTTTCCCAAACATAGTATATGGGGTTGATACCGATGTCAAAGATTTCTAGTCGTCAGCTGGCGATCCTGGAATTTATACGTAATGAAGTCCGCAGCAAGGGTTATCCTCCGTCCGTCCGCGAGATTGGCGAGGCTGTCGGCCTGGCCTCCAGCTCTACCGTGCATGGTCACTTGGACCGGCTTGAGAAGAAGGGCCTGATCCGGCGTGACCCAACGAAACCGCGTGCCATTGAATTACTCGGCCAGGAAGATTCAGAGAATGTGCATCAATTTGTCCAGACCGTTACCCGCATCCCGGTTGTGGGTAAGGTTACAGCTGGTGTTCCTATTACAGCTACAGAGAATATTGAGGATTACTTCCCATTGCCTGCTCATTATGTAGGTGATAACAAGGTATTTATGCTATCTGTTCTTGGTGACAGTATGGTGGATGCCGGAATTATGAACGGGGATTATGTCATCGTGCGCCAGCAGCAGACTGCCGACAACGGCGATATTGTTGTAGCGATGACCGAAGAAGATGAAGCAACTGTCAAGACCTTCTACAAGGAACGGGATCATATCAGGCTGCAGCCGGAGAATCCGGCGTACGAGCCTCTCCGCCTCAACCGCGTTACGATTTTGGGCCGGGTCATCGGATTATTCCGCGATATCCACTAATCTACTCCCCGCTTAAGAACAGGCTGCTCCGCACCATGCGAAGCAGCCTGTTTTATGTTCATTTTACTTCGTGTAGTGGCCAAAAAGCCGAATGAAAACATTTGTTCTCATTCGGCTTTTTGGCCACTTTTTCTGTGAACCGCTGCTCAGCTCCGCACATATCCTGTTACAAAGGAGTGCTGATCTGTATGCCCAATTACCGAATTATCGTCGATCTGTCACAGCGCATGCTGTATTTGCTGGATAATGACGTTGTCACCAGAGGCTTCCCTGTCGGCATCGGCAAAATGTTAACCGTCTCGCCTGTAGGCGAATACACCATCATTAACAAACAGCCCAATCCAGGCGGCCCGTTCGGTGCCTTCTGGATGGGACTGTCCAAGCCGCATTACGGCATCCACGGAACCAATGACCCATCCTCCATCGGCCACATGGTCTCACACGGCTGTATTCGTATGTATAACGCAGATGTTCTGGCTCTAGCCGCCCTCGTTTCCATAGGTACCCGTGTCACTATCCGGGAATAGGAACGTCGCAAAAACCCTTGAGACGCCAGATTGCGCCCCAAGGGTTCTTGTGATTCATATGAATTAGAGCGGATACAGACTACAGCACACTTCTCAACAGACGGATAGCCACCGTATTCAAACGGATGGCCTCGCGGATCGATTCTCTGGCTGCCAGCAGTTCTCTTCTGGCCCGCGAACCTCTAGGCACTCTGCGCAGATTCTCATTGATTTCTTCCAGTCTCTCGAGCAGGATAGCCCGCTGTGTCAGCAGGACATTAATGGCTCTGCGAATCCGGTTACGTTCTCTTTGGCTCATCTTTACACCTCTTTTACACTTGGATAGTATAAGAGATGCCAAGAATGGCTCCAAAGATTGTGTGATTCGGCAGTAATGTTAGTTAGAGTTGCAGGTAGTGGGCAGCGAATCTGCTTACTTTTTGTTCAATCGTACCCGGAATTCAAATTCATCGCGTCTATAAGTCATTCCGGCCAGCACAATGTACTCCGGTGTCCATTTCTGTACAGGTCCGGCATAATCAGCAATCACATGCGGTTTGCCATCAACCAGCTGAACGACGTAGACCTGTACCTGTGCCAGTGCGGCAGCGAATAGATCAGCATCACTGGACAGTACTTTATAAGCCGTATTCAACTTCGTTCCTCCTTGTTCCACAACCATATTAAAGATTCCGTCTCGAATCTATTCAATTATACCGGGTCATGGAACAATATGTAAACCATATTTACAGCTTAATAAACAGGATTTTGAACAATCCGATATACTTCTTCGTGGCCCCGCCATCCCGGGTAAAAAAATTGGTATTCTTAAGGTCCGGTACACTGAATACAGAGAACAAAATGTAGTTATCCCTCACGGTCAAAGACTCAATTACAGGCTGGGCCACCTGCTTGGTAATTCCGTCGCCTATTTCCTTACCGAGCATATTCTCCAGATTCTTTACAGAATATTCACTGAATGCTTCCTTTCCCGGATTCGTAACCGCCATCACAATCAGAACAAGGATAAGGACCAGAAACGACTTACCGCCCGATCTCCTGCGGACTCTGCGTGCAGGGCTTGGCGTATCATAACGCGAATTCATTCTTTTCCCCCTCTACTACAGAATATATAGTATCTCTAGCAACATGACCCCCAGCGGATTAAATATCATCCGGTACACGAACAGCATCCCACCTGTAATTCCACTGCCCCCGACATCAATGCTGCTCCAATCCCACAACGGCAGAGCCGGCGCATCCAGCCCATATTGCTCCATAAGCCTCGCTTGGGTCTCCGCTGGCACAGCCGCTCCTTCCGCCCCAGCCACCGGACCTATCAACGCCAGGATGAGCATCAGCGAAAGCATAATCTTATATGTATTCTTCATGATCCACTCCCATGTCTGCCACTAGAATTCTCTTCTGGTTAAGTATATAGGAGATGGAATAGTATGTAAAATGGATTGATCTGAAGTTATAATTCCTTTATATTATGTTGTAAGGGTTTTGCTCAGTCTTCATCTTCACTCCTCTCCCCCATACTAAAAATCGGGAGAGTTTTTTTTATGTAGGAGGTAAATGTATGAATGGAAATAAAGTTATCATCATTCTACTGTCTATATCGATACTGGGTGTACTCCTTTACTTCGGAATAGCTTATGGACTGCTATGGTATGCCTTCCAGTCCTCGGTTCCTGTTGAAGAATAATCTATTAAACCTGGGAGGGAACGTGAATGGATTTTCGCTTAAGGCTATGCCGCTCATCCAAGGTGTTCTGATCACCGAATATTCGCCAGAGATCCTCCCTACGATCAACCAACTTACAAAACAGCTAGGCACATACTACGCTTGGTGGGAGTAGGCGCCTTTTTTATAAACATACTTCGGAATAACTTATATACTAATGTAGCAGATCTTCCGCCCCCCGTTTGACTTTGAACAATATTCTTAGAACTTCACCATCTAAGTAATGTCAACATGTTAAGATTACTTATAATCAAAAAGCACCTCCAAAATATATATTTCATGAGATAAACTTATAGAATAGTGATATTATTTGGAGGTGTACTTATGCGAAATATAGATTATACAAACTATTATTGGCAAGATGATGAAATTAGATTGCGTTCAATAGAGGCTGAGGATTGGGAAAGTATATATTTAAATGCATTCGATACCCCTGCCCGTCGTTTTCTGGAATGCACTATTGAATTGCCGCCTACAATCTCGGAGGCGAAGAAATTCGTTGAAGAGAACGTTGAATTTTCATCCACTAATGGCCGAATCATGTTTACTATTGAAGATATGAATGGTGAAACGGTAGGTGGTATTAATTTAAACAGCATTGACGAGAGGAATGGTACTTTCAGCATAGGTATTGTAATTGATCATCCCTATCGAGGTAAGGGTTACGGTACCAGGGCAGTGCACATGCTCTTAAAATATGCATTTTTCGAGCGTAGACTTAATAAATTTAATGATTATGTTCTGGACGGAAATAAGGCATCGGCTGCTATGCTTAGAAAAGTAGGATGCGTTCAAGAAGGAGTCCGACGTCAAATCTTCTATATCAATGGTAAATATCATGATTCTATGTTGTTTGGTTTAACAAAGAATGAATATAGGGATCTTCATCATAAGGATCACCAAAATATATAATCATACATTAACCTAATCAGAGACGTTCAGTTCCATACACCAACAGCAGTCGGGGATTTATTTCTCGGTAAAAGAGAGCTGTTGGTTTTTTATATTAGAGTTTGTTGAGGTGATCAAATTGAAGAAATACAACAGATCTGAAAAAGTCATTATTGGAGTGCTGCTTGGTATGACTGCTGTGCTAGCTTTAGGAAGCCTGTTCTTTTGGTATGTCTTCAGCACAATATAAAATAATCTCCTCGCTGCCGCCAATTGTATTCGGTTTTTTGCATACATTGGGCCTGGTCGTCTCCGTGACACCCATTGTATTCGGTTTTTCGCATACATTTGGCCCTCATGTCCTCGCCACTGTCCAATGTATTCGGTTTTCCGTATACACTGGGCCTTGTCACCTCCCCGGCGACCCATTGTATTCTGTTTTCCGCATACATCTTGGCCCCCACATACGTACGTAAGAGCACTAGATCCACGCGCAGATGTATATCATACCCTCTTAAAAAATATATAAAAAAACCCCGGCGCGTATTGCGAGGCCACTGAAAAAGTCCATAAAGAACTGAAAGAGACATTCGACACAAAGAATGTCTCTTTTTCTCGTTACAATAAAAGAATTAAATCAAAGGC
>NZ_JAGGLV010000007.1 GCF_017874735.1 Paenibacillus silagei | reverse complement strand
GCTCCAAGACTCGCTATTGGTGGCGTGGCTTTCGCCTTTCCAAGCAGGGGTTCCACCTGCTAAGTTACTCAACCTAGGCTCGGTCGCTCCACTTTTTGCAGGATTCCTCCTTATTCACTCATGCGGTCTCTGTTCCTCCCTTATCCATAGCAGACGGAGATTATAATTTCCTAAACAAGCACAAAGAACTGCCTGGGCATGTTCGCCGCAGGCAGTTCTTAAGTATGCTATAGGAGCGGGCTTAAGCCTGCTCTAATTTTTAGATTTTGTCGCGGTTGTAGAGGTCCGGGTCACGGTCTGCATTCATCGAGCCCCTGTTGCCTAAGGTGTTGCCAACCGTTGTGTCCCTAGGGACCAGATCAGGGTTAGTTGCTCCGCGGTCAGCCAGCGTATCCTCCGGATACAGGCTGTCGTACCGGCCGGAATTGAGTGAACGGTTCCCCCGGAATACCGTATGGATATCTCTTCCACGGCCGTTGTCATCGACCAGGACGAGGATTTTGCCGCTGTCGATGTAGCCTTCGTAGTCTCTGGCCTCATCCTCGGGAATGCCGAGTCCGATTAATCCGCCTACCAGTCCGCCTGCTCCTACTCCGATGGCCGCCCCTGTTAGTGTAGCTGCGATTGGACCTGCAGCAAGGATTGGACCAATTCCCGGAATGGCCAGCGCACCGATCCCGGCCAGCAGTCCGGTAATTCCGCCCACTACGCCGCCGGTGGCCGCACCTGTAGCAACGCCTTCCGGCGCCATCGTTCCTGTATCCTCGGAGATGTGTTTCAGGTCATCTCGATCCTTCGTAATTACTGAAATCTCATCGTTCGTGAACCCTTGACTCTGCAAACTTTCAATTGCTCTGGTTGCTTCTTGTTCCGTATCGAATACGCCAATAATTTTCTCTGTCACTTGAAGCCCTCCTTCGTAATTGTTGTTCGCTACTCTATTACCCGTTCACGCGGTGCCCAAACAGGAAAAGCATCACCGGATGAATTAATACCTGATACCCCTCTCATTCTATTTGGTAGGACGGGTACGGTTGGTCGGCACTGCCTCCAGCGGATTATCCGGCCAGTAGTGCTTGGGATAACGGCCTTTCAGATCTTTTTTCACCTCGAAATAGGTGTTCTGCCAGAAGCTGGCCAGATCTGAGGTGATCTGCATCGGCCTTCTCGCCGGAGACAGCAGGTGCAGCAGCACCGGGACCTTCCCTCCGCCGATCCGCGGAGTATCCGTCTGCCCGAACATCTCCTGCAGCCTAACTGCCAGTACCGGCGCTCCGGGATTACTATAATCCAAGGGAACCCGCGAACCGCTCGGTACCGTAATATGCGTCGGCGCCTCCTTGTTCAGCTGCTGGCGGCTGTTCCAGTCCAGCATACCCTCCAGCGCCTGCGTCAGCTTCACCCGCTGTAAATCACGGAGATTCCGCATCCCTTGTATATAGGGTGCCAGCCATTCCTCCAATGTATCCGTCAACGCCTCATCCGACATATCGGGCCAGTCGGCCCGCTGCGAGTGCATGAATTCCATCCGCTGCCGCAGCTGGAGGGTTCCCTTCTCCCATGGCAGCAGCTGTAGCCCTTCCGCCGCGATCACCTTCAGCAGTACGCTCTCCGTCTCCTCGGGAGTAGCCCGTTCATGGGTCATCTGCTTCAGAATGAGCGCCCCCAGCCGGGTCACTCTTCGTGCCTTCACGCTTCCGCTCTCACTGTCCCAGTAGACTTCGCGCTCCTCCAGAAGGCTGTCCGCATGATGCTTCAGCAGGTCCTGCTCGGACAGCGCTGCGGCAAGCATAATCCGGCTCTGCCCGGCACGGTCATCCACGCCGGGTGCCACGATGTAGGGCGAGCGCGCCAGCGGCTGCCCCTCGCGCATCGCCGCCCCCCGGCCGCCGGAGAGCAGGAACGCGCCATTGCCGCGCTCCTGCCCGATCCGGTCGGGATAGGCGAACGACAGCAGCAGGCCGCTGCGGCTGATGTCGCCGGGCCCTTCGCCCGGCGCTGCCCGCAGCTGCGCCAGGAAGCTGCGGCTCTCGCGCTGCACCGCGCGCAAGGCCGCCGGGTCCGCTCCGCCGCTGCTGGCGGAGCGCTCGAACCCGAGCAGCGCCTCCACGCGAAGCGTGAGGTCGCTATCTAGAGCCGCGGGACCCCGGAAGAGGTCCCGCTCCTGCAGCAGCGCAGCGAGCCTGGCGGCGAGCGGCGCAGCTGCAAGGTCTGCCGCGCGCAGCAGCATATGCGCGATGCGCGGGTGCGCGCCAAGCACGGCCATGCTGCGGCCGTGCAGCGTAATGGAGCCGCCGGCGTCCAGCGCGCCGAGCTGGCGCAGCAGCGCCATGGCCTGCGCGTAAGGCGCGGCAGGCGGCGCGTCCAGCCAGGCGAGCGCTCCCGGATCGCGCACGCCCCACAGCGCCAGCTCCAGGGCGAGCTGCGCCAGGTCGGTCTCCATGATCTCCGGCACGTTGTCGTCCGGCAGATGATCATGCGCCTCCCGGCTCCATAGCCTGTAGCAGACGCCCGGTGCTGTCCGGCCTGCCCGGCCGCGCCGCTGATCGGCCGAGGCCTTCGAGACCGGCACCGTCGTTAAGCGCGGCATGCCGGTACGCGCAGAGAATACCTGCGTCCGGCGAAGCCCCGTGTCAATCACCGAGCGTACCCCTTCGATTGTCAGACTCGTCTCGGCAATGGAGGTTGCCAGTACGACCTTCCGTTCGCCTTCCACTGCAGGAGCCACCGCCGCATCCTGCTGCGGCTGCGGCAGTTGGCCATAGAGCGGCCGCAGCACCGTCCCCGGCGGCAGACTTCCTGATGCCAGCTCCTGCTCCGTCCGGCGGATCTCCCGCTCGCCGGGCAGAAAGACTAGCACATCCCCCGGCTGCTCAGCAAGCGCGCGCCGGACAGCGGTGGCTGCGGATTTCTCAGCGGTAGCATTGCCTGCCTCCGGCACATAGACCGTCTCCACCGGATACGTCCGGCCCGGACAACGGACGACCGGCGCTTCGCCCAGCAGAGAAGCTACGCGTTCTCCGTCCAGGGTCGCCGACATCACCAGAATGCGCAGATCCTCGCGCAGCACACTCTGCGCTTCAAGCGCCAGTGCCAGTCCAAGATCCGCATGCAGACTGCGCTCATGGAACTCATCGAAGATCACAAGACCCACATCCCCCAGCGAAGGATCGCTCTGGAGCATTCGCGTCAGCACGCCTTCCGTCACAACAACAATGCGTGTATTCCGCCCCACCTTGGTATCCATCCGCATGCGATAGCCTATGGTCTGACCCACACTCTCCCCCAGACAGGACGCCATATAAGCTGCGGCCGAACGCGCTGCCAGGCGTCTGGGCTCCAGCATCAGAATGGTTTTACCGGCCAGCCAAGGCTCCTCCAAAAAAGCAGGCGGCACCGCCGTTGTCTTCCCCGCTCCAGGTTCGGCAATCAGAATGGCCGCTGCACGGTCTGTCAGAATTCTCTTCAGGTCAGGGAGCACCTGCATAATCGGAAGCTGCTTCATTTCATCTCTCCATCATCTGCTAAAAGTTAAGTTAAATCTCCATCTCCCTATCATCGGCGAATTCATTCCAGATATCAAGAAGTTCGTTACTGCTGTAGGAGGATTTACCCGTTCAACAATAAGCTCCCATCTAAACTTTCGCACAAAAACCCCCGGTTCCATGAACCGGAGGCCTCATACTTACTTCAATACTCGTCTACTCACCCGTTTCCTCACCCACTACTCCCTACCATCCCGTTCCACTCCGCCCAGCCGCTGCCCGATCGCGTCCCCGTAATCTGCATATGCAGCATTGCTTTCCAGACCCCGTTCCTGCAAAAGCATCTGAAGACGCAGCCGCTTCAGGGAGAGCTTGCCCTCCAGCTCCTTGCGTTCCCCGCCAGTGCTGTTGCCGCTGGTGTGACAAGCCATCAGCAGCTCTTCGAGCGTCACACACTCTGCGCGCAGCGTGACTTCCTCGGGCAGCAATCCGGCGTTCTTCATAATCTTGTAGGACATCCGCAGCTCCTCGGGTACGCCCGAGAGATCCTCCAGCTCCAGCGGCTTGCCGTGCCCCGGCAGATTGGCAAACTCTCCGCCGCGCATTGCTTCCTGAATTCTCTGTTCTGCAAGCCAAGATAATATAGCCATCCACACCGTTCCTTTCATCAGCGCCCCGGTGCCCTTTTATATTGCAAACGGCACATTCTGCTACAGCTTTATCCTTATTTTAGCACGGGTGCTGCTGAAATTCATTCCCGGTTTGCCTGTAAGTTATCGCTTCTTATCACCAGGCAGAAAGCTATTTCTGCTTATGATATCCGCGCTCCCCGTAAGGAGACAGCTGCTCCAGCCACTTACTCTCCATGTCCGGCAGCATCTTGCGGTACTTCTTCAGCTCCTGCACATCGGCCACGAAATCCTCCTCCGGCTTAATCTGCTCCAGCACCTCGAAGCGAAAGCCCGCTTCCCCGCGTTCATTCCAGTCTTCCTGCAGCGCCTTGTTGTCATGGCCTTTGATATCCAGCATGAACTTATGCTTATTCCAGACCCCGTCCAGATTCAGGCTGCTTCCCACATACATTTTGTCATTGCCGGTGTTCACAATCCGGTATACCCCCATCGGCCTGTGCGAGTGTGCGTAATTATATCCCAATTCCTTGCGTCTGGTTTTATCCGTCATTATTTCTCTCCCCTTCTTCTCTCCGTTATAATTTCACCCAGTAGCTGCTTCCGTCTTCTTCACGGTCCAGCAGCCCGTAATCGATCAGATACCGCCGGAGCGTCACGTAATCGGGGTAAGCGGCTTCGAGCACCGCATTGATTTCCTTCTCACTATACTTGCGCCCGGTCTCAAAACGCTTCAGCAAATGGCGCAGGATAGCCGCCTTCCGCTTCTGCCGCTTAGGGAACTCTGACAACGGGCCGTCCGGCCCCTGTTTGAAATAGGTGCCCAGAATCTCGGCGTTCTCCAGCTCGGTAATCGCGAACCGTTCATCAACCATCACAGCCGTACGCGGAATACTCACAAAAGGCGATGAAGCTCCCGGCTTCTCCTCAGCCAGCTCCATAACCGCCAAAAACAGCTTGGCCTGCTTCACCTTCTCGCGAAGCGTGAACCGGTGGTTACGCACCGTGGAGGTGCTGCCGATCCCCAGCTCCTTGGCTGCTTCTGCATCGCTAAGACTTTGGCGGAAGGCCTGCAGCAGCCCCTTCTGCAATTCGGTTAACCCGCTGAGCTTCTTGTCCAGCGTCAGCAACCAATGGAACATCCCGCCATGAACCCTGTCCACATGCAGAGCTGCGAACTTCTCCGCTTCGTAATACTGCCCTTCATCCTTATAGATCAAGCCCTTCTCGAAGGCAGCTCCGCAGACCAGACAATAATACTTTTCCGTCCGCTCTTCCGTCTCCACATTATAGCCCTGCTTCAATTCTGCAATGGACGCATTCCAGAATTTCTCCGATATCCGCACTGCTTCATTCTCTTCTGCCAACTGGACCACCACACCCTTTGTTTACTTTTATATAGACATATTATCATTTCGTTTGTTATTTTACAACTATCTAATTAGATTGTTTATGGCAAAAGAAAAACACCGCCAATCATGGCAGTGTCTCATAATAGAGAGAACAGCAACAGGATATGCTTAAGACAGCAGCGACTCCGCACCGTCAATCACAATCTGTGAGCCGGTAATATGAATGGATTCATCCGAGGCCAGGAACGCGACCAGATCGGCGACATTCTCCGGCTTGCCCGGTCCGTCTGCCAGCGGCTGTGCTCCTTCAGGGAATTCAATTGGAATGACAATGGACTCCACATCATCGTTCCACTCCGTGCTCTCGTCGATATTCGTGGCAATCGCTCCCGGACAAATGACATTGACGCGGATTTTGAACTTGGCCAGCTCCAGTGCAGCCATCTTCGCGAACGCGACCTGTCCCGCCTTAGTGGTGCTGTATGGTGACCAGCCGAAGCTGGTAAATCTGCTGTTGCCGTTGATCGAGCTGGTAATAATAATACTGCCTTTGCCCTTCTCCTTCAGATGGGGAATGGTGTATTTCAGCGTCAGGAAGGTTCCAGTGAGGTTGACAGACAACGTCTTCTCCCAATCATCCACGCTCAGCTCCTCAATCGGCCCGACCACTCCGTTAATGCCAGCATTGGCGAACACAATATCCAGACCTCCGAAATGCTCCACGGTTCTGCGCACCGCTTCCTCCATCCGGCCGGCATCCGAAGTATCCACATCAATAGCTAACGCGCAATCCCTGCGCAGCTTATTCAATTTCTGTTCAAGGATTGAAGTACGTTCGTTCACCAGATCGAACAAGGCGACATTCGCACCTTCACGTGCCAGCTGAATTGCTGCCGCTCTGCCGATTCCCGAGCCCGCACCTGTGATTATGGCTGTTTTCCCTTGAAAACGCTGCTTTTTTGCTATATTGGGGCTCATATGTACACTCTCCTTCCGTGAATACCATTCTGCATGTAATGGCTCTGTTTCAAGATTACCCAAATGATGCTTGATTATAATCATGTTATGCAAAAAATTGCACAAGCCCAGTGCAACATGCACAGCCTATCCGCTGGATAAGCTCCTGCATATCTTGTCTGCAACAGCAAAAACCCCACATCTGCGGGGGCCTGCACTAAAAAGATAAGAATTAATATGCTTCGCGCTATAATGATCCTTATCTTTCTCGCTGAAACGGTACCGTCCTCTAAAAGGACGGCAATGCCGTTTCCACTTGCTCATTTAATTTTCCAGCTGCCGTACATCCACCTTAACCGTAAGCGTGCCCGCTGCTCCGCGGTATACGCCTTTGACCGGAACGATATCCTTATAATCCCGTCCATGTCCAAGCTTGATATACCGCCAGTTCACTTCAACATTATTGGTCGGATCGAAGCCCAGCCAGCCCGTACCCGGAATATGTGTCTCCACCCAGGCATGGGAGGCCTGTTCGAAGTTCGCATTGCCCCCCTGCAGATCCCCGACAAAATGGTACCCGCTCACATATCGCGATGGCAAGCCGACACTGCGGCAGACCGCAATCATCAGATGCGCATAGTCCTGGCAGACTCCGCGCTTGAGCATCAGTGCTCTTTTTACCGTAGTATTGACGCTTGTCGCCTCAGGATCGTACGTAAACTGCTCATAGATGGTGGACGACAGCTTCCGGGTCCATTCATACATATCCTCTGCATCCTCAAAAGGATGCTGCGATGCAAATTCCACCAGCTCCGGCGTCACCTCGGTGTACCGGGTAGGCAGAATAAACTCTATATACCGGTTCTGAAACTTCTCGTCATTCAGCAGCTTCACCTGCTCCTCCAGCGGAATATGCGGGAGATCCGTGCCCTGCGCCTTGTCGAGCGTGACCACGGTCGCTTTGGTGTGAATCACCATTTCCGTGTGCGGCTTATTCACCGAATAGGCATGGACCCGGTTGCCGAAGAAATCCTCATAGGTCAGCAGATTGGCTGGCGGGTGCACCTCCACCTCATGGTGATAACAGGATTGCCGGTAGTTCGTGCGCGGCGTCAGCCGGATCTCATTGACACTGTCCGTCACCGGCTCGGGGTAGCTGTAGGTGGTTGTGTGATTGATTTGTATTTTCATACCGAGACTCCTTCACGGCGAAAAAAAGCACCGTCCATCGTTCTGCCGAGCCTCTGACAGGATATCATCAGTGACTCCAGCACATCCAGGGCCAGGTCACCGGACATCTCATCCTTCTCCATATAATCCAGCTCCGCCTTGATCTTGCCCGCCTGCCGGATCACCTTCTCATGCCCCGAGCCCTTCTCTGTAGTGTCCAGCTCCAGCTTGGCCAGATGCTCCTCCAGCTTGTGGAACGAGAAGCGGATCGAACGGGGGAACAGCGGGTTCACGATCAGGAATTCCAGGATGCACTCCGGCGACATATCATCAGCATAATACCGGCGGAAGGACTGATATCCGCTCACCGATTTCAGCACGGCCTGAAGCTGGGTATAGATAGAATTGATATCCTTCGACTTGCAGGATACCGTGACGGTCTGCAGGATACGCGTCGTATTCTCTGCCCGCTCCAGAAACCGGCCGCTCTCGATGAAATGCCATTCATTGCCCCGGAGCATTACCGATTGCTCCGCGCCAAGGAACATCGCCGCCCGTTCCTTAACCTGCTGATAGAATTGATGGGGACCGCGCATGATATCCGCTACCGACTGCTCCCCCAGCCACAGGTTGAAGCCGTTGACAATATCCCACAGCTCACTCGGCAGATGCTGGCGCAGGGTGCGCAGATTATTCCTGGCCTGATGCACACAGGAGAATAGAGAGTTGGTATTCCCCAGATCCAGCGTAATGAAGGATAATACATCCTGCTCGCTGAAGCTCTCAAATTGTCGCAGATATTCATTCCGTACCCCAAGCGTGTCAATCAGGCGCGACCACTTGTGGCCCTCTTCCTGGAAATCCTCTTCCTGCTGGATATGGTAATGCACATCGATCAGCCGGGCGTGATTCTCAGCCCGTTCAATATAACGGCCGATCCAGAATAGAGCCTCCGCATTGCGATTCAGCATTCTAGCCACCCCTTTACCTTAGATAGTCTCTAGGCCATTACCCATGTATCCTTCACTCCGCCGCCTTGGGAGGAGTTCACGACCAGCGAGCCTTCGCGCATCGCTACCCGGGTCAAGCCCCCTGGAATGACATGCGGCTTACGGTCAGCCCCCATCAGCACAAATGCCCTCAGATCAATATGCCGCGGAGCCATACTGCCTTCTGACAAGACCGGTGCACGGGACAGCGACATAATCGGCTGGGCGATGTAACGTTCCGGTTCTGCCAGTATTTTGAGCCGGAAGTCTATAAGCTCCTCCTTCGTGGCCTCACTTCCGATCAGCATGCCGTAGCCCCCGGAGAGAGACGTCTCCTTCACCACCATTTCAGACAGATGGTCCAGCACATACTGGCGCTCTTGCGGCCGTGACAGCAGATAGGTCGGCACATTGCCCAGAATCGGCTCTTCATTAAGGTAATAGCGGATCATATCCGGCACATACACATACATGGCCTTGTCATCGGCTACCCCGGTTCCGGGCGCATTGGCAATCGCGATATTCCCCGCCCGGTAGGCATTCATCAGACCTGCAACCCCCAGCAGTGAGCTGGGCTGAAAAGCAAGCGGATCAATGAAATCATCATCCAGCCGGCGGTACAGCACATCAACTCTGCGCAGACCGTTCATCATTTTCAGGTAGATCTTATGGTCCTGTGCCACCAGATCACGGCCCTCAACCAGATGAATGCCCATCTGCTGCGCCAGAAAGGCATGCTCATAATAAGCCGAATTGTATTCCCCCGGTGTCAGCAGGGCAATGACCGGGTCTTTGGTCCGGGATGGGGACAGGCTGCGCAGTACGGACAGGAAACGGTTCAGGCTGTGATCCACATCGCGGATGGAGCTGGCAAACGACAACTCAGGAAACAGCTGATTCATGAGCGATCTGCCTTTGAACAGATACGAGAAGCCAGAGGGTGTACGCAGATTATCCTCAAGCACATAATACTCGCCGTCATGATGGCGGATCAGATCGATCCCTGAAGTGGTGATGTACGCACCGCCGGGTACACGGAGTCCAGACATTTCCGGCCGGAAATAACAGTTCGATATAATCATCCGCCGCGGCACTATACCGTCCTTCACAATATATTGCTCATGGTAAATATCATGAATGAACAGATTAAGTGCGGTAATCCGCTGCACAATCCCCGCCTCCAGCCGTTCCCATTCTCCCTTGGGGATAATGCGCGGAATCATATCGAAGGGAATCGTCCGCTCCATAGGCTGATCCTGTGCCGGGTTGTACAGTGTAAAGGTAATGCCTTCTTCCATCATCCGACGCTGCATCAGCTTCTGCTTCTCTTGCAGCTCTTCGGGGCTCATCCCGGAAAACATGCGGTTCACATGCTTGTAATGAGGCCGGACGTTCCGTTCATCCGCATACATCTCATCATAGAAATGCTGCAGCGGATACGGAGACAGACCGGGCAAAGGATCTAGTTTGGACATGAGCCCGACTCCTCTCGGATCAGTATAATGTGTTATGTTTCTTAACAAATAAGTTCAAATTTTAAAAATTCACCACGAAAATATGATTTACTACCTTCATAATACGTAAATGATATTATCCATGTCAATATATATAACAGCAAAATGTAGTTTTTGAACTATCCTGCCGCTTTGGAATCGCTTCCTTTCTCTTAAACTTGCTTTTCGGGGTGCTGCATGATGATTCCACATCCAATTGTATGCGGGGATGCTGACAAGCAGTACTATTATGAATTTTTCATATGATGTATTTTTAATATAATTTCGGCGTATTCTTTGAAACTCCAAAAGGGGAGTAAGCCGAAGGATGGTATGTACTGGTGGGGGCTCCTTTCGGCAGAGGAGAATATGTCCGTGGCGGGGGATTCTGCGCGGGAAGCCAAGAAGCGGCAGCCCCGCAACAACAGGTGGACAAACGTATCTTAATTCTTCGATTTCTGAGGGATAGGGGAAAGCAAGCGGAAAAACTACAACTGCTAGTGTTAGTATCAACCACATTGGCTGAAATGCGCTCAATTAAGTGTTGTTTTTCCAACTCCTGCCCTAACAGAGACCTTTCTTTCATCAGCAAGTGGAGAAAATCCAACTATTTTCTCTTCCCCTCCCCTCTCAGCGGGTCCAATCCGTTCAACAAAAAACCTCCCCGGGAATATTTCATTCCAAAGGGAGGTTGCTTCGCAGCTATCTATTGTTGTGGTTAATCTTCCGAATCTACTTCTTCCGAGATCATGCCTGCGAACAGGGCATGCACGAACTGGTCGGAATCGAACGGCTGAAGATCTTCCATTTTCTCGCCCAGACCAACCAGCTTCACCGGAAGGTTCATTTCCTGGCGGATCGCTACCACGATTCCGCCCTTCGCCGTACCGTCCAGCTTCGTCAGTACCAGGCCGGTCACGCCGCTCTTCTCGCCGAACAGCTTGGCCTGGGTGAGCGCATTCTGCCCGGTGGTGGCATCCAGCACCATAAGCACCTCATGCGGGGCGCTTGGAATCTCGCGCTGAATGACACGGAAGATCTTGTTCAGCTCTTCCATCAGATTGCTCTTGTTCTGCAGCCGGCCTGCTGTATCGCAGATCAGCACATCCACACTGCGCTGCTTGGCAGCCTGAACCGCATCGAACATCACCGCTGCCGGGTCCGATCCCGACTGCTGCTTGATCACATCCACTCCGGCACGCTTGCCCCACACCTCAAGCTGCTCAATGGCTCCGGCACGGAAGGTGTCGCCTGCCGCCAGCAGAACCTTCTTGCCTTCCTGCTTGTAGCGGTGCGCCAGCTTGCCGATGGTCGTCGTCTTCCCGACTCCGTTCACGCCGACGAACAGGATCACGGTAATGCCATCCGGATTCTCGTTCAGACTGTTGTCATCATCTCCGCGCAGCAGCTCCATCAGCTTGCGGGAGAGAATCGGCTGAAGCTCTGCCGCGTCCTCGATCCGCTTCTGCTTCACTTCGGCACGCAGCTCCTCTACCAGATTCATGACCGTATTCACGCCGACATCAGCACCGATCAGAATCTCTTCCAGCTCCTCATAGAATTCTTCATCTATCTTTTTGCGGCGGATAATCAGATCCGAGACCTTCTCAACGAAGCCCTTGCGTGTTTTCTCCAGACCGTCGCGGAACTGTTTCGTTACGCTTTCCGTTTTACCGGAAATGCTGTCTTTCAGTTTTTTGAAAAAACTCATATGCTTATGCTTCCTCCTAAAGGGTTATAGGGATCACTTCATGAATCCTGCGTCTAATTAAGCTATCTCTGCCTCTTCATCCTCCAGCCGCACGGATACGAGCTTGGACACGCCGCCTTCCTCCATCGTCACGCCGTAGAGTACGTCTGCTTCCTCCATCGTTCCCTTGCGGTGGGTCACTACGATGAACTGCGTCTGCTCCGAGAATTCGCGCAGGTACTGGGCGAAGCGCACTACATTGGCTTCATCCAGCGCCGCTTCCACTTCATCCAGCACGCAGAACGGCACCGGCTTGACCTGCAGAATGGCGAACAGCAGAGCCATCGCGGTCAAAGCGCGTTCCCCGCCGGAGAGAAGCTGGAGATTCTGCAGCTTCTTGCCCGGCGGCTGGGCGACGATATCAATCCCTGTATCGAGCATATGCTCAGGGTCCAGCAGCTGCAGATCTGCCCGGCCGCCGCCGAACAGTTTCGTGAACACCGTACCGAACTCGCGGCGGATGGCATCGAAGGTCTGCTTGAAGCGCTTCGACATCTCCTCTTCCATCTCATGGATAACATGATACAGCGTTGTTTTGGCTTCCACCAGATCATCCTTTTGCCCGCTGAGAAAAGTATACCGCTCATGCACCCGCTGATACTCTTCAATCGCACCCAGGTTGACCTCGCCCAGACCTGAGATGCTGCGCTTCAGACGCTGCACCTCCAGCTGTGCCGCAGGCACATCCTCCGGCACCGGATAACGCTGCTTTGCCAGCTCATAGCTCAGCTCGTAGTCATCGCTCAGCTTGCGGAGGATATTATCCAGCTCCACATCGAGCCGGCCAACGGCAACCTCCGTGGACCGGAGCTTGTCTTCGACCGCCCGAAGCGCCTGACGCTGGTCTTTGGTCTCGCCTTCGGCCAGCTCCAGCTTGCGCGAGATCGCCGCGCGGTCGGCACGGGCCAGGTCAAGCCTCGCAGACGTATCTTCCTTGCTCAGCCGCAGACTGTTGACCTCTTCCTTCTGCTTCACGGTCTCCCGTGCATTCTCTTCCAGATCCTGCTCGATGGTCATAAGCAGGCTGCGGCTCTGGCGCAGCTCCTTCTCCTGGGAGCCGGCGTCCTGCCTCATCCGGCGCAGCTGCTCCTCCAGCGAGAAGATCTCCTGATCCAGCTTGCCCTCCGTGACCTTCATCCCGGTCAGCTTGCCCTGCAGCTCTTCCTTGGCCGATTCATTCGCCTTGCGGTCCGACTCGGCACTGCGGATTGCTGCGTGCGCCTCCTGCTCTTCCTTCTCCAGCCGGGACAGCTCTGCTTCCGCCTGCTTGCGGGCCTCATCCAGCCCGCGTACCTCCTGCTCGAAGCCGCTGCGCTCCGCGCCCGCGCCCTCGACCTGCTCCTGCACATGCCGCAGCTCCTGCTCCAGCTGCTTCAGATCGCCGGATACGCGCTGTTCCTCCAGCCGCTTCTCATCACCGTCATGCCGCAGCTGCTCCAGCTTCTGGGAGCCTTTGTCCTGTTCAGCGCGCAAGCGGCTGATCCCCTGCTTCAGCTTGGCAATCTGCTGCTCGCTCTCTTCAATCTCGCCGGAGAGCTGGTCAAGCTGACGCTTGCGGCTAAGCAGGCTGTTGTTCTTCTTATGCTGGCTGCCGCCCGTCATTGAGCCGCCTGCATTCACCACATCGCCTTCCAGCGTAACCACTCTGTAGCGGTATTGGCATTTGGCCGCAATGCGGTTCGCTTGCTCCAGACTCTCAGCGATTACGACATTGCCGAGCAGGCTTCCGATAATGCTTCCATACTTGTCTTCATAGCCGACCAGCTCCGAGGCGATACCGACAAACCCTTCAGCACCTTGAACCATGCTGCGGTCACTGCCGGTAATCTGCCGGGGCCGGATCACATCAAGCGGGAGGAAGGTCGCCCGTCCGAGCTGACGCTGCTTCAGGAAAGCAATCGCCTGCCGGGACACCGCTTCATTCTCCATAACCACATGCTGCAAGGAAGCGCCCATGGCGGTCTCAATCGCCATTTCCAGCTTCTCGGGAACGGAGATCAATTCGGCAACTGCCCCGTGCACACCGCTTAGCTGTCCTTTGCGCGCGCCCTTCAGCACCTCTTTGACTCCAAGCATGAAGCCGTCAAAATCATCCTGCATTTCCTTCATCGTCTCATGCCGGGACACCTGGGCTTCGCGCTTCTGCTCCCATTTGCGCAGGCCGCTCTGCGTCTCTTCGAGCAGCTTCTGCCGTTTGCCGGTCTGCTCGCTCTCCGTAATGTATGCGCCGCGCAGCAGCCCGATTTCCTTGCCTAGCGCGGCAATCTTATCCTTCAGCCCGCTCTGTGCAGAGACCAGCTCCTCCAGCCGCGCTGTCCACTTGCCGCTCTCCTCCTGGCTGCGGCTCATCCGCCGCTCCAGGCTCTCCTTCTGCTGATCCGCATAGCGGATCTCGTTGCGCGCCTGGGCCATCAGGTTCATCAGCTCAAGCAGAGCGCTCTTCAGCTTCTCTTCCTTGCTCTGGCTGATGCCTCCGGCCACACCCTGCAGCTTCGATTCCTCATCCGCCAGCTGTGCCCGCAGCTCCGCAAGCGTCTGCCTGGTCTGCTTCAGCTTATGCTCAAGCTCCGCCAGCTCACGCTGCCGCCCCTCAGAGCGTTCGCCTACAGAACCCAGAGTCTGCATGAGCTGTTCCCGGTTCTGCTCCAGATTCCTGCGGCGCTCCTTCAGCAGTTCTCCGTAGCCTTCGCTCTTCTCGTTGGCTTCGCTGCTGCGCAGCAGCTGTTCTTGCAGCTTCTCCACTTCCTGCTCCAAATTACGCAGCTCCGCCCGGCCGCTCTCCAGCTTGGCATCATGGGCAGAGACTATAGTGGACAGCTCCAGCTGCTCCGTCTTAAGCACCTCCAGGCGGGCGTTGCCCTCCTGCCAGGATGTATGTATGCCTTCGATCTGATGCACATATACCGAAATCTCCAGATGCTTTAGCTGCTCCCGCAGCTCCTTGTATCTTATCGCCTTCTCGGACTGGTCCTTCAGCGGTCCCACCTGATCCTCCAGCTCGCTGATCAGGTCATGAATCCGCAGCAAATTCTGCTCGGTCTCATCGAGCTTGCGGCCGGCATCCTTTTTACGTGACTTATATTTAACAATACCTGAAGCCTCTTCAAAGATCCCCCTCCGGTCTTCCGAACGGGTACTGAGAATCTCTTCAATCCGGCCTTGTCCGATAATTGAATAAGCTTCACGGCCGATACCGGTATCCATGAACAGCTCCGTAATATCCTTCAGCCTACAGGCCTGCTTATTGATCAGATATTCACTGTCGCCGCTGCGGTGGACACGCCGGGTCACGGTCACCTCGCTGAAATCCAGCGGCAGCACATGATCCTCATTATCCAGCGTCAGCGAGACCTCACCGTAGTTGACCGCCTTGCGGGCATCACTTCCGGCAAATATAATATCCTCCATCTTGCCGCCGCGCAGGGATTTGGCACTCTGCTCCCCAAGCACCCAGCGGATGCCGTCGGATATGTTACTTTTGCCGCTGCCGTTCGGGCCGACTACAGCCGTTATTCCGCGCACAAATTCCATCTCTGTTTTGTCGGCAAATGATTTGAAGCCTGCTAATTCAATCCGTTTCAGAAACATAACTCGCTACTCACCTCTGACCCATTATACCATAGTGTTTCCTTGCCAAAACAACCCCATAAAGTGGTGCACCTGCTTCGATGTTTACCCCAAAACATATCATTTCTGATCTTTCGAAAAAGAGCAGCAAAAGTCTGACTTCCGCCGAACCGCCGGCATTCAGACCATTGCTGCTCTACTCCGCATTTCAGATGTTCATCTGTGCCTTCAGGCACCATCTTCCTTCAGAAGCAATAATGCCGCTGCCGCTGCCTGCTGCTCCGCTTCCTTCTTGGAGCGGCCGCTGCCGCTGCCGAGTGAACGGCTGGCCATATATACTTCTGAGACGAACTCACGCTCATGCGCCGGTCCGCGTTCTTCAATAATCCGATATTCCAGCGTACCCATCCCATGATGCTGTATCAGTTCCTGAAGCTCTGTCTTGAAGTCGCTCATCTGCATTTGCAGCTTACCGTCGGTTTCCACCAGCGGAAATACGTGATTATCCAGGAATCTCCTGGCCGTCTCCAGTCCCTGATCGAGATAGAGCGCTCCCACGAAGGCTTCGAACACATCAGCCAGCAGAGCCGGGCGGGTACGTCCGCCCGTAAGCTCTTCCCCTTTTCCCAGCAGTACATACCGCCCGAAGCCCAAGGTCTCGGCGAACCGGACCAGCGACGGCTCACAGACAATCGCAGCACGCAGCTTGGTCAATTCTCCCTCGGGCCTGTCCGGGAGCAGATTATACAGATATTCGGACACCGTCAGCTCAAGCACCGCATCACCCAGGAACTCCAGGCGCTCGTTGTCCTGATGCTGATTGAACCGGTGTTCGTTCACATAAGATGCATGGGTGAAAGCCTGCTTCAGAAGTACAGGATCGTGAAATTGGATTTGAAGTTGGCTTTGTAACTGCTTCAGGTCTCCTTTCACTGCACTGTCTCCCCTTACTTATTATATTTTTTGAGAATAACGGTCGCGTTATGTCCCCCGAATCCGAAGGAATTCGACATCGCGATATTCAGCTCCGCCTGACGTGGCACATTCGGAACATAGTCCAAATCGCATTCCGGGTCAGGGTTGTCCAAATTGATGGTAGGGGCAATCATACCCTTCTGCAGGGACAGCCCGCAGATAATCGCTTCCACCCCGCCGGCAGCGCCAAGCAAGTGGCCTGTCATCGATTTGGTTGAGCTGATCGCAACCTTGTACGCATGTTCTCCAAGCGCCTTCTTCACAGCGGCTGTCTCGGATTTATCGCCTACCGGTGTAGATGTACCATGCGCATTGATGTAGTCGATATCCTCAGGATTAATACCGGCATCACGGATCGCCATCTTCATGCAGCGTGCTGCACCGTCAGGATCAGGCTCCGTCATGTGGTGGGCATCGGCGCTGAGACCGTATCCGATGACTTCGGCATAGATCTTGGCTCCGCGCTTCTCGGCATGTTCCAGGGATTCGAGAATCAGGATTCCCGCACCCTCGCCCATGACAAAGCCGTCACGGTCCACATCAAACGGGCGGCTGGCCTTCTCCGGCTCGTCATTGCGGGTAGACATGGCTCTCATTGCACAAAAGCCTGCCATTCCTGTAGGACGAATGGTTGCTTCCGCACCGCCGCAGATCATCGCATCCGCATCACCGCGCTGGATCAGACGGAAGGATTCTCCGATGGAGTGGCTGCCTGTTGCACAAGCGGTCACTGTCGTTGTATTCGGTCCCTTGGCCCCGAGATTGATCGACAGCTGGCCGGAGCCCATGTTGGCAATCATCATCGGAATGAAGAACGGGCTGACCCGTTTCGGGCCTTTTTCGAGCAGCAGGTTGTGGTTATCTTCCCATGTGCCGAGGCCGCCGATTCCAGAGCCGACAGATACCCCGATCCGCTCTGCATCGATATCTTCACCGATCGTAAGTCCGCTGTCCTTCAGCGCATCTTCACCAGCAGCAACTGCGAATTGTACGAACCGGTCCATCTTGCGGGCTTCCTTGCGGCCGAAGCGTGCTTCCGCATCGAAATCCTTGACCGAGGAAGCAATTCTTGTTGGATATTCACTGACATCAAAAGCTTCAACCAGGGATACTCCGGACTTGCCGCTCATGAGGCTATCCCAGAACGTCTCAAGATCCTTACCCAGCGAAGTCATTACACCCATACCAGTTACAACTACTCTATGATTCAAACATAATCACCCCGTCTATAGGCTGTGTACCTCTACAATGTGTAAACGCAAACATACCAGATGTCTATATAAACTGCAGTCGCCGCAGGATTAGTTAATCTGCGGTTCAGTTATTATCACTGTAAAATGAGGAGAAGTCCCGCCCTGGCAGGAACGGGACCCTCAATCATATGACTCTAGGTATGAGATTGTATGTACTTCACAACTTCACCCACGGTCGTAATTCTCTCTGCATCTTCATCAGAGATTTCCATGTCGAATTCATCTTCCAATTCCATTACCAATTCTACAACATCAAGAGAATCAGCACCTAAATCATCTTTGAAAGACGCTTCTAATGTTACCTCTGCTTCATCGGCACCTAAGCGGTCGATGACAATGCGTGTTACACGCTCCAATACATCGGACATCCGGTTCACCTCCTCTTTTGGTATTATACGAGATATGAAGTCAAAATACCATAGAGCATAAAAAACGCTGCCCTGGCCGCCTCTGTCCATCTTCACCCGTAACGATCTAACGCCCTGCGAAGCCTTACATGTACATTCCGCCATCCACATGAAGCGTCTGGCCTGTCATGTAAGCTGCCCCTTCCGAAGCCAGGAATACCGCCGCATTCGCAATGTCCTCCGCCCGCCCAAGCTCTCCCAAGGGAATCCCCTTGATCAGCTCGCTGCGAACCTCATCGGACAACTCGCGGGTCATGTCGGTATCAATGAAGCCTGGTGCGATGCAGTTCACTGTGATTCCACGTGAAGACAGCTCGCGGGCCGCAGACTTCGTCATGCCGATTACCCCTGCCTTGGCAGCGGTATAATTCACCTGTCCGGGATTCCCCGTCACGCCCACAACCGAGGAAATATTGATGATCCGGCCATAACGCTGCTTCATCATCGGGCGGGTTACTGCCTTCAGGCAGTTGAAGACGCCCTTCAGATTCGTCTCGATGACCTGATCGAATTCTTCCTCTTTCATACGCATGATCAGATTGTCCCGGGTAATGCCCGCATTGTTCACCAGGATATCGATTTTTCCCCAGGTCTGGATAACCTCTTTGACCAGGTTCTCGGCGTCACTGCTGCGGCCGACATTCCCCTGCAGAGCGATTCCTTCCGAGCCCAGCTCGTGAATCCGGGCCACGGTCTCTTCAGCCGCCTGAAGGCTGCCGGAATAGTTCACCGCGACCTTCACGCCATGAGCAGCGAGTGCCAAGGCAATGCTGCGGCCGATCCCCCGGGACCCTCCGGTTACAAGGGCGGTCTGACCTTTTAGTGCTGCAAACATGCTATGTTGTCCCCCTTCGATAATCATGCGGCTGCGGTTAGGCCAAGCTACTTACCAGCCAGCCTGCACGCTCTCCAGACTGTTGATATTCACAACCTTGACCTTCCTGTCAATCTTGCGGATCAGGCCAGCCAGCACACTGCCGGAGCCAATCTCTACAAAAGTATCTACACCTGCGCCAATGAGCCATTCCACGCTATCCTGCCAGAGTACCGGAGAATATACCTGTTCTACCAGCAGCTTGCGGATTTCTTCAGGGTCTGTCACCGGAGCAGCGGTGACATTGACCACTACCGGCATAGCAGGAGCATTGAAGGTTACCTTCTCGAGCTCAGCAGCCAGCCGCTCAGCCGCACCCTTCATTAATGAGGAGTGGAACGGCCCGCTAACCTCCAGCGGAATCGCCCGTTTGCCCCCGGCTTCCTTCACACGCTGGACCACCTCATCTACACCGGCTACGGAACCGGACACCACAATCTGTCCCGGACAATTGACATTCGCCAGTTCAACGGGAGTACCCGCTGCTGTAATACTGCGGCATAATTCCGTAAGCGCCTCACGGTCTGCTCCAAGCACCGCTGCCATAGCCCCCTGTCCTCCGGGAACTGCTTCTTCCATGAATTGTCCGCGCAGGCGGACCAGCCTTACAGCATCTTCATAGGACAGCACGCCGGCTGCCACAAGAGCGCTATATTCGCCAAGACTGTGGCCTGCCACATAATCCGGCGTAACCTGGAGGCCGCTTAGCGCTTCCAGATAAGCCACACTGGCTGTAACCAGTGCCGGCTGAGTGTTCACCGTCTGCTTAAGCTCGCTGTCCGGCCCTTCAAATATTAGCCCGCTCAGCGGAAATCCAAGCACCTCGTCACCCTTTTCAAAGACTGCACGGCTCTGAGGCAATGCTTCATATACATCCTTACCCATACCGATTGCCTGTGCACCCTGACCGGGAAAGACAAATGCGATTTTGCTCATGAGGGTTAAAGCTCCTTCCCGTTAGCTGCAGCTCCGCCGGGCACATAACGCCTGAGAAGAGCTGCATCGTTGCTATTATTAATTCCGATTATTCACTAGTAATGCCCCGATTCTTACCAGATCAGCACAGAAGCGCCCCAGGTAAGTCCGCCGCCGAAGCCGACCATAAGCACTGCATCGCCTGCCTTCATCCGGCCTTCCTCGGCTGCTTCTACAAGCGCCAGCGGAATGGAGGCAGCGGAGGTATTCGCGTATTTATCAACGTTGACTACAACCTTCTCCGGCGGCAGATCCAGACGCTGCATAGCGGATTGAATAATCCGGATGTTGGCCTGATGCGGCACGAACAAGTCGATATTCTCCTTAGACAATCCCGCCTTGGTAAGCACACGCTCCGTGGCCGATCCCATGACGCGTACTGCGAACTTGAAGACCTCGCGGCCATTCATATAGATGAAGTGCTTCTTGTCTTCTACGGTCTGCTGGGAAGCCGGGAGACGTGAGCCGCCCGCTTCCAGATTAAGCAGACTGCCGCCAGAGCCTTCCGCTCCAAGATCGAAGGACTGGAAGCCGCGTCCTTCCGGAACCTCGCCGACGATTACCGCACCGGCACCGTCACCGAACAGCACGCAGGTATTGCGGTCTGTATAATCTGTAATGCGCGACAACGTATCTGCACCGATCACCAGCGCATTGTTATACATTCCATTCTGGATAAAGCCCGTGGCTGTAGCCAGACTGTAGACGAATCCGGAGCAGGCTGCCGACAGATCAAAGGCAGCTGCGTTCTTGGCACCCAGCTTGTCCTGTAGAATGCAGGCAGTGGATGGGAAAGCACTGTCAGGTGTAACTGTAGCGACAATAATCAGATCGAGCTCCTCGGCCTTCATCCCTGCGGATTCCAGTGCCTTCAGGGCCGCTTCATAGGCCAGATCAGAGGTAGCCTGCTCCGGGGCCGCAATATGCCGTTCCCTGATTCCTGTGCGGCTGACAATCCATTCATCATTCGTTTCGACGATCTTCTCCAGATCGCTGTTGGTTAATATTCTCTCAGGCACATATTTCCCAGTCCCAATAATTCCTACCGGACGTAATTGTCTCATGTCTTCACTCACTTCCCGCTAATTTCCTTCGATATACTAGGCACCAGATCCGCCTTCAGGGCAATCCGTGCCTGTCTTACCGCATTCTTCACCGCATTGCCGTCGGACGAACCATGCCCCTTGACTACCAGGCCGCTAAGACCAAGCAGCGGCGCTCCGCCATGTTCCTTATAATCCATCTTGCCCTTCAGGCTTCTAAGCTCCGGCATCAGGATCGCCGCCCCCAGCTTCGTCTTAAGCGATTTGCTGAACTGCTCCTTCAGCAGAGAGAACATTGCGCCGGCTGTTCCTTCCAGCGTCTTCAGAAGTATATTACCGGCGAAGCCGTCACAGACCAGCACATCGCAGCTTCCGGTGAGCACATCCCGCGCTTCTACATTGCCGACAAAATGAATGCCCTGCAGCGCCTCCAGGAGCGGATAGGCTTCCTTGGTCAATTCATTGCCCTTGCCCGGCTCCGTCCCGACGTTCAGCAGGCCTACCCGGGGCTTCGCAATGCCGTGCACTTTGTTGCGGTATATGCTGCCGATCTGGGCATACTGCGCCAGATGCTGCGGCTTGGCATCCATATTGGCGCCAAGATCCAGGGCCAGCACACCGACATCATCCAGCGTCGGAATCATCGGAGCCAGCGCCGGCCGCTCGATCCCTTCCATTCTTCCGACTACCAGAAGTCCTGTAGTCATCAATGCTCCGGTATTCCCAGAGGAGATCATGGCATCGGCCTCACCCTCGCGGACCATCCGTCCGGCTACGACCATGGACGAGTCCTTTTTGCGGCGGACTGCCTTCACAGGCTCTTCATCCGAACCGATCACATCCCCGGCATGACGTACGGTAACGTTAGAAGGCTTAGTCTTCAGCAGCGGCTCAAGCCGCGCTTCATCACCGACCAGTATGATCTCTATGTCATTCCACTCCGCAGCCGCTGCCAGCGCGCCTTCCACATTACATTCAGGAGCATTATCCCCGCCCATGGCATCAATGGCGATCCGCACTCCGGTTTCCCCCTTCGCTGTACTCTTCAGTTGCTGAACGATACACTATAAAATGGCCTTGAAATACCAGCTCTTCTCCGACATATGTAAATACATCCACTTCAGCCTTGCCGTTCCGGCCCGCAAGTGAGCGCACCTGCGCCTTGGCAATGCATTTCTCACCCAGCCGGACCATGCGCACAAACCGGATGTCGGCCGAAGCCGTTAAGGCAATCTCATCATTAATTATGGCTACTGCCAGCGAATTCGCCTGGCCGAAGACGTAGTGGCCACGGGCAATCCCGTTGCGGGAGAACACATGCTCATCGCGGATCTCGAAGATCGAAATCCCGCTCTTGTCCAGCTGCAGATCCACAATATCACCGACCACTTCATCAGCTGGCAGGGAACGCACCTGATCATAGGAATGCTCCGCCATCTGCTTCATCCGCTCACGCAGCTCGGGAATCCCCAGCTCCAGCCGGTCCAGCCGGATCGTCTGGATACTCACCTTCAGCTGGCGGGTCAATTCCCGGTCCGTTACAAACGGGTTCCCTTCTATTATAGCCAGCAGCTGCTGCTGACGTTCCTTCTTGGACATCCGCTCGATAGCGGCTCACCTCCCGGCACAGGCCTGATGTGCAGCTTTCCGGCCCGTAAGAGTGGCCGCTATAATCATATCTCTCTGTTCTACCTTACCAATTAGAACCAGGTACTAATATGTAGTATAAAGCATGCCGGCGCAAAAATAAAGCTTTGGCTTGAAAAGCGCCTGAAAACCCGCGCAGCGCAAGGCATATAAGCTCTGCCCCAGCTTTATTTTCACATAAAAATAGCACTCCACCGGCAGATGAAGTGCTACTCTTATGTGCAAACTATTGTTTGATGATTTCTCTTGCTTTGTATGTTCCGCAAACTTTACATACGTGGTGAGCAAGCTTCAGCTCTCCGCATTGTTCGCATTTCACCATACCTGGAACAACCAGTTTAAAGTGAGTACGACGCTTGTCACGGCGAGTCTTGGACGTTCTGCGTTGTGGTACTGCCATTGTTAGACACCTCCTGATTTTGTTGTAACCCAATTCCTCGGGATTTGTTCTTAGTCATCTTGCTTGGTAAAGAATCCTTTCAACGCAGCGAGTCTTGGATCGATCACTGTGTTGTCGCAACTGCAGGTGCCTTCGTTCAAGTTCTGTCCGCATTTCTGACAAAGACCAAGACAGTCTGCCTTGCACAATACCGAATCCGGTAAGTGCAGTACGAAATTTTCTTCCACATACGGGATAAGATCCACAATCTCATCTTTGATGTAAATGAGTTCCTCATCTTCATCTTCCGGAAGAATTGGCTGCTTAAGCCACTTGAAGGTCTCAGCGAAAGGAATATTCAGCTTACTCTTGACCTCACCGAGACAACGTGAACATAACATGTCCACTTCTCCGTTCAGTGTTCCCACCACGTTCACACTATCGGTTCCCGCGGGCAGCGCTTTAAGGTCTACTGAGAGTGGTGCAACAGCAAGTATATCCTTGCGCCCTGTGACAACCCCGCTGACATCCACAACTTCGTGGAGGACCAGAGGCTCGTCGGCATTCGCTAATTTGCGAAAGTGAATGTTCATTCTTATCACTCCAAACAAACAAAATTTATTATACCTATTATTCCCTGAGTTTGTCAACCATTTTCCCTTTATATTGTTTCAAGGGCGGAGACAATTTATGATATACCTAAGTTAAGCACTGAATCCGGAATCTGAATCGTCGGATATCCTACGAATAGGGCGTGAAGCAACTGTGGCAACTGTAGGTATTATAGCCGAATATAACCCTTTACATAACGGGCATGTCCATCATTTCACCGAGGCCAAAAGAATATCGGGAGCGGACCGCTCCGTTGTCATTATGAGCGGACCGTTCACCCAGCGCGGCGAGCCGGCGGCGGTCAGCAAGCGCGCCCGTACCGAGATGGCGCTGCACATGGGCGCCGATCTGGTCATTGAGCTGCCGGTGGCGTACGCCGTCCAGCCAGCGGAATGGTTCGCCTTCGGAGCGGTGTCCCTGCTGGAGGCGACCGGCGTCGTCGACAGCCTGTGCTTCGGCTCCGAAGCAGGCACTTTGGGCGCACTGCTCCCTCTGGCCGGCTTCCTGGCCGAAGAGAGCAGCGCGCTTAAGGAGGAGATCCGCGCGCGCCTCTCTGAGGGCGCGGGATTCCCCGCCGCCTACAGCGCAGCGGCGGCGGCGGCCTGGAAGGCCTCTTTCCTGGGAGAGGAGAAACCGGAAGATGCCGAAAGTATATTGCGGCAGCCCAACAACAGCCTCGGCCTGCACTACCTGATCGCGCTGCGGCGGCTGGGCAGCGCGATCAGGCCCTTGACCGTGCCGCGTACCGGCGCGGGCTTCCACGACCCGCTGGAGGGCGGGTCGGCCATTGCCAGTGCAACAGCCATCCGCAGGCTGCTGCAGGAGGGCGGATCACCGGCGGCTTACATGCCGGAGTACGCCCTGTCGATCCTGGAGCGGGAGCGTGACGCAGGCCGGGGCCCGGTAGGGCTAGAAGACTTCGCCGGGCCGCTGCGCCATGTGCTCTATACGCGCTCCGCTGCGGAGCTGCACACAGTGCAGGATATGAACGAGGGCCTGGAGAACCGGCTGCTCCGAAGCATGCGCCAGCTGGATAAGTTCACAGTCGGCGGTCTGCTGCAGGAGCTTAAGAGCAGACGGTATACCCTTACCCGGCTCCAGCGTCTGCTGCTTCACACCCTGTTGAACCACAGCAAAACAGAGCTGTCCCCCTCCGTTCTCTCCCGGGGTCCCGGCTATATAAGAGTTCTTGGCTTCCGCGAGAGCGGCCGGGAGCTGCTGAAGCAGATGAAGCAGACAGCGGCGCTTCCGGTGATTACAAGCCCGGCCCGGTGCACCCATCCCATGCTGGAGCGGGACCTCCAGGCGGCTGCCGTGTTCGCCGGGGCTTATGCCGACCCGCTGCGCAGCGATCTGTACAGTGATTATCTTGAGCCGCCGGTCAGGATTTGATGACCGGCAGCTCCTCCATGTATTTCAGGGCATCGGGTAGGGTTGAGACAGGAACCAGCTTCATATTCGTGCCGATCTGATCCGCTTTTGCCTTGGCTTCGTCGTAGTTCTTAAGCGGAACGAAGAAGATCTCCGCTCCCTTGCGATCGGCCGCTACAATCTTATGCTTCACTCCGCCGATTGGCCCCACGTTCCCCTCGGGATCTATCGTACCCGTGCCTGCTACCTTCCGGCCCTTAGTGAGATCCCCTGGCGTAAGCCGGTTGTAGATTTCCATGGTGAACATCAGACCGGCAGAGGGTCCGCCCACGTTAGTATCCACGAAGCTGACGGCTTTGCCTTCCTGCTTAGGCTCCACTTTTTGAACCGCACCAATAACGACGCCGAAGCCCGGCCGGGCAACCGCAGCTTCTTTATCCTTGACCCCCACCAGCTTGACCTGCTCCTTGATCTCTTTGCCATCACGCTGGAGCGATACCTCCACGCTATCTCCAATCTGATGAACCGACAGCAATTTGGACAGCGCGGCCGGATCGGCTGCCTTTTGTCCGCCTACACTGATGATTTTGTCCCCCGGCTTGAACCGGTCCTGATTAGCAGTCTCTGGTACCGAGAACACATACAGATAATCCACGACATCCTCATAAGGTACACCTGCCGCATGATAGGCTGCCTGCACAGCATAGGACTGTGAACTATTCATATAGAACACCTGCTCCGCCGCATACTCCTGCTCTGTCTTATCCTGCAGGCGGGTTTCTTTCAATACTACCTCGGCATTCGAGTTGAACACAGAGGCGATTAGAAGAGCCACATTCGCATAGCTTGCAGAGACCGTGGTCATCATGAAGGTTCCTTGCTCCTGCGGATCGGCATTCTCAACCTTGATCATCGGTGCCACCTCGGAGGCGCTGCCCGGCTGATATACAATGTAAGGCGTGTTCATAAAGACGACAACATAGAGAATGACCACGAATGAAAATAAATAGGCTGAAGCGCGGATGCCTACCCGGCGTTTGTACTGCCTCAAGTCTCTTCCCCTTCTTTCCTGCGGATGATGCCCCGGCACTTAGAATGTGGTACCTTAGCCTGGAGCTTCACTCCGGCTGTGGCATGATGGTTGTCTCCCCTGCATAAATTGATAACAAGATCTGCCCATGTCCTAAGCTATGAAGAGGGGATAACTCTAATGATAAACTTTAGATCCAGACGCTTCCTGTCGGGTTCAGCTCCATTTATACCCGGGGCTGCAGCCATTCTGCTAGCTATAGCAATAATCATAGCACCTGAAGCCTCATTCAAGGCTTCACTTACGGGCCTTACGCTCTGGTGGACCCTGGTCTTTCCGGCGCTGCTGCCCTTCCTGATCCTCTCAGAGATGCTGAGCGCATCCGGCTTCGTGCATGGTATCGGCGTCCTGCTGGAGCCGCTGATGAAGCGGTGCTTCCGGCTTCCCGGGACGGGCGGCTGGACGCTGGTGCTCGGCCTTACCGCCGGCTTCCCGGCAGCAGCCGGAGGAGTGATGCAGCTGCACAAGCAGGGGGACATTACGGACAAGGAGGCCGGACGGCTGGCGGCTATCGTGCATTATGCCAGTCCGGTCACATTGCTTATTGTAGTCGGGACAGCCTTCCTGCATAGTCCAGCCGCCGGGTATGCCCTGCTGGCCATCCACTGGCTGTCAGGGATAGCCGCAGGTATTCTATCCGCCTGCTTCAATGGCTCCCGTAAGATAAGCTCACCTATTCCGCTTCCGCAAGCTCTTCCGCAAGTTCCGCAAGAAAGTGATTCCAGCCTGACGGGCAGCCGCCCCCGCAGCAAAAAAGCATCCTTGCCACGGCGTATCCATCAGGCAGCAGCGGATGCCCGTTCAAGGGATGGACGGGGCTTCGGCAAGGTGCTCGGTGAATCCGTATCCTCCGCCGTACAGAGCCTGATGATTATAGGCGGCTATATGATTATGTTCGCAGTTGTTGTAAGTATTGTTACCAGACTGTTGCCATGGCTGCCGAATCTGGTTACAGCAAGCATGCTTGAGATTCATCTCGGGGCCCGGTCAATGACTTCAGCCGCAGCAGGACTTGAAGGTTTTCTAATAGGCGGTCTTCTTGGCCCGGCACTGCTGTCGGCCGGATTGGCCTGGAGCGGCATTTGCGCCCAGCTCCAGGCACTGACTGTGCTGAAGGCAGCGAATGTCCGCTTCCTTCCGTTCACCGCAGTCAGGCTGCTGCATGGACTATTTGCCTTTGCGTTCACGCTCCTGCTGTGGACACCGCTGCTCCATATTCAGTCTGCGGTGCTGCCGGTTCTAGCCGGCTCACCCCCGGCCGTACAGCTGCAAGACATAGGCACTTCGCTGAGAATATGGACTCTGGCCCCACAGATCCTGGGACTTCAGACTCTGCTTGTTATGCTGCTGCTGTTGCTGTCTGCTGCCGTGAAGCTGTTTACTTCGAGCCGCCGTCCATCCGGCTGAACTTCAGCTTCATGGCCTGCTCCACCTCAGGGGTTACAAAATCCGAGACCTTCCCGCCGAAGTGGGCAATCTCCTTCACCACACTGGAGCTAAGGTAGGAGTATCTCGGATTAGTCATCATAAATATAGTTTCCGCTTCAGGGTCAAGGTTATGATTAATGGAAGCATTCTGCAGCTCATATTCAAAATCCGTAACGGTCCGGATTCCCCGGACAATAACCTGCGCATCCTTTTGCCTCAGATAGTTAACCAGGAGATCACGGAAGCTGTCCACTTCAACATTCGGTATATCCGCTGTCGCCTGGCGCAGAAGCTCTGTCCGTTCCTCGACCGAGAACAACGGATTCTTGCTCAGGTTGTTCAACACCGTCACAATCAGCCTGTCGAACTGCTTGGCGGCCCGGTGAATAATATCCATATGTCCCAGCGTAACCGGATCGAAGGTTCCCGGATAGATAGCGACACGTTCTTTTCTAATTTGCAGACTCATCATTAACCTCCTTGCCGCTTGCGGCAGCCTCTGGAACAGCAGCTTCATACCGGTAGATAGAAATCGTAGCCTCTCCATAGACAGATTGCTTCGTTCTCACGAACCCCGGTATATCCTCGGGATAGGTATACCCCGATTCATGCTCCAGCACGATCACTGCATCAGGGTTCAGCAGCAGCTTGTCCGCCAGCGTAACCATCAGCTCGTCTCCATGCTTCATACGGTAAGGCGGGTCCAGAAAAACAAGATCAAATGCTCTCCCCCGCTTCCCGAGTGCACCAAGCGCTCTTCCCGCATCATTGCGGTAGACCTCAGCCTGCGCTTCCAGCCGGGCCGCCTTCAGGTTGGCACGCACCGTGTCAATCGCCTTCTGCTCCATGTCCACAAACACCGCAGCTTCCATCCCTCTGCTTAGGGCTTCAATTCCCAGGCCTCCGGTACCGGCATACAAATCAAGCACCGTACCTCCTTCAAAATAAGGCCCGATCATACTGAATAACGCTTCCTTCACTTTATCGGTAGTAGGCCGTGTGCCATTGCCTGGAACACTTTTAAGCGGCCTGCCTTTTGCACTTCCCGATATGACTCTCACCGATCATCCACCTGCTTTTTAGCTTTTGTCTCTACATTACTATGCCGTTACAGGGCATAAGTCCAAGCCTATAGTACCACAATTATTCCATGAAATAAAAAGATTGTCCGACTTTGTCACAATGCGGAGCAGAAGAATATTCGCAAGCAAATGTATAAAACTCCCGCATCCGGGTCATCCTGTAATTATCGACATCACAAAATGTCGTAGACAACCGCGGAGCAGGCTTACGTTTCCCCATAAGCTCTTCGTCCGGTTTCTCCTCTCCCATGAAAGAGGCTCCCGAAAGGGAGCCTCGATTTTTGTTTTACGCAAAAAAAGCCCCCGCCTTGAAATCAAGATACGTGGGCTTGCTGTGTATATAGTTATATAATCCGCTTCAGCTTGGCTTCCTGCTCAATGGAGCGCGCTGAGAGAAGTTCGATAATTCTATGCTGATTCTCCAATAAAGACTCCACATTGATGAGCCGCTCGTTTGTTTCCAGCACAGCACGTTTAATCTGTTCCTGATCTTGCATCATTGTTTGCAGATCTTGTTTTATTGTCTGCTGATCTTGTTTCATGTTCTGCTGCTCTGTCTCTATTCGATCCAAACGCTCGTTGACGGTTCCTAATTCCGCCTTAACAGGCTCCAATTCCTCTCGAATAACGGCTCTTAATACCTGCACCAAATCATTATCCATGAGTTCCGCTCCTTCAAACGTGATACATAAGATTGTACCAGAATCCAATTTATTATTCTACATCATTTGACCTTGTCGATCTTGACAAATATACATATCTATTAGTCACTTTAGCGAATAAATTCAATCCGTCCGGACAAGGTTACATATATAGTATATGAATATCAGATAGATTCAGGAGGAACCGCTATGAAGAAGCCCTTGTATAAAAAGATGTCGTCCCTCGCCCTAGTCATCCTATTCAGCGGTGCCATTGGACTGACCGCAGGCTGCAACACTCCGGCTAATCAGGCCACCCCAACTCCCGCCGGGACAGCACAGCCGACAGCAGTGCAACCCACGTCAGCACCAGCCACTGAACCCTCCACCGGGAAGGCGTCCGTGAACTGGGAATCTGCGATCCAGCAAATCGCGACTACGGATACGGAGGCCACGCAAAAAGCAGATGCGGCGGAAGTTTTGGCGAAATCGTACACTCCGTCGGCTGTGGAGCTTAAGGATTTTGAATCCCAGATCGTGGAGGAGTACACCGCCGGGAATTATCTCGCGCATAGCAAGGATGCCGGATACATGCTGACGAACCTGTTCAAGGCTACTGTTGTTGAGCGCAATCACCCTGACGGTGAGGCTATTAAGAAGTTTGCCTTTGACTTTTATCAGAACACTAAGAATGTCTTCCGCGGAATTGATGCTGTGGACAGCGAAGCCGTACAATCGAATGAAACGCAGATGGACAAGGCGTTGTCGGAGATTACAACCAAGTAAACCTCCTTATGTCTCCGGCATGGGACCTCCCGTATTTATTGACAATTCAGGAATGATGGTGATACCGTTCATTAGGGTAAGGGAGCTTAGGGATCCCGCATTCATCATAAGAATTCAATTGATCAGGAGGTCCCATGTTCAAAAAAACAATCCTTTTCCCCGTCATCAGCATGATGCTTCTCAGCTCTGCCCCGTCTTCATCCGCAAGTGCGCAAAGCTTGTACTCCGATGTCAACGAGCAGAAATATTCCTGGGCGATGGAATCCATTCTTTTCATGACGGATAACGATGTGCTAAAAGGGTATTCCGACGGCACCTTTAAACCTGAAGCAACGGTTACCAAAGCCGAGTTCACCGTCATGCTGCACCGGCTGTTCGATAAGTACCGCCCCAATGTAGCGCCCCTGTTCTATGAACCGAAAGTGACCGGCTACCAGGATGTCCCCAAGAATCATTGGGCCTACAAGGAAATCTCCGAGCTATATAATTCCTCTGCGGTCAGCGGCGGCGGGATTTCCCAAGACTCTTCAACAGGCAAGTATACCTTCAAGCCTGAAGCCCGGCTGACACGACTCAAGCTCACGTCTATGCTCTACCAATTATTCGCTGAAGACTTCGACAAGGGTGCGAATCCCGATGATCCTGACAAAGAGTTATACCAGCGGTTAAGTAAATTCAAGGATATTCCCTTGAAAAAATTCAATACTCAGACTGCAATGGATCAATACATGGATACAGAAAGAGCGAAGGCCAGCAACAGATGGAATACATACGTACCAGGGGATGAACTCTCCCCCGCGATTTTTTATACATACCCGAATGGATCTATCTCGCTAATTGGTGATTTCACCTTTCTACCGGTATACGCAATTGCAGCAATGGACTCCCAAGGGATTATTACAGCCGATTCCCGTGGATACTACAGACCGCTCGCCCCTGTTACCCGGGCAGAACTGGCAACGATTCTGGACCGCGTCTATCTGTTGTTTGAGAAGAAAGGGGTTCTGCAAAAATACAGCAATAAATAGCCTTAAGCGTTGATTCATCAAGCAGGGACCCTAGTCAACAAAAATAGCCCGGCCTCTTACAGTGCCGGGTAATGACATCTATTTTCCGATCAAATTCGGCCGGACTCCTTCAATAAAATAAAATCATGACCACGCCGGGTCAATTTGATGTCAGTAGTTCTGACTGTCACGATTCCGCTGCCTGACCGGGAGATCTTAATATTCTCCACCATCCGGCTGTCGATAAGCTCCTCCATAATATCGGCGAAGGCCTCGGCTTCCAGTTCCGTTACCTCCTGATTAACCGCCTGTTCCGCTTCAATCCGCTTGAGGATGGCATATATCTTTTCTTTCTCTTCCATCATACACCTCTTTCATGCCAGCACTGATTGCCCTGAAGACAATGACTTCTATTATCGCACATCCGTTCGGGGCATGGCGAATTTATATTTACCTTCAGGCAGCAAAGCTTGTCCATCCTGCACCTGCAACAAGCGCAGTCCCGGATTACCGGGACTGCGCTGACTGATTGGATCTCCTAGTAGAAGCAGGCACTCAGAATAATAACGAGCAGGATATAAAGAACCAGTATCGCGCCTGTCGATGTCCAAGGACTTACTCCACAAGTATTCACGCCGCCTACATTGCCACCGTATCCGCAATCTGCACCCATGAGATTACCTCCTTCATAATGTTGACTACAGAACAGCATATGAGCAAGTGACCTTATCAGATTGGGCGAAACGGACATAATTTGGGGCGTATGTACAAGGGCATCCTGCCCGCCCTGACGTTAGAGCTGAGCAGGATGTCCCACAGCTTGGAGATTAATCAGACACCAGAATGCCGTCGAAGCTCTCCGGACCCACACGGACCGTACCCAGAAGATTCGAGCTGATGAACGCAGTATAGGTTAACTGCGGAGTAATCGTCGGGAGGAAATCATCTGCAGAAAAGGTGATAACCTGTGGAGCCAGAATACTAAGGCTGAAAGTGGAAGTGGCGGAATACACAACAGGGTCAGTTGCCAGTGTTCCTCTAACGATGGTTACAGTGATGCCTACCAGTGCAAGGGGGAGAGAAACCGAAACTGTTCCTTTGAGTAGTACACGCGGATTCGCGCCTACTCCAGCCGTGATCAGGCCAATTTGCCCAAAGAGCTGCGGAGTATTAATCACTAGAATTGGAATCGCAATAGAGTTGGCAGTACTGGCATTCTGTGAGGTTCTTCCATCAACATAAGTTCCCATTTCAAGCACCTCCTTTCTTCTTTACTAGTATATTTGCGTTCCTACCAAACTGATTGGATGAAATCACCATTCCTAGCACCCTATTTTATATTCTCTCAAGCAGCCGGTACTGCCCTACTCCTCTTTGGTCGTCCCACTCCGCTTATTGAACGCCAGTTCAAACAGCCCCGTTGCCGATAATCCGGCCAAGCCTCCGGCCCATAGACGAAGAATGAGATTCATGTCTGTAAAAGGGTACGCAGCCGCTCCTACCAGCAGGCCGATGGCCAGCCCCACCGCAGGAACCACATTACGCGGAAGGTTCACGCTGTTCTTAACGAGCTGCACCAGCGCCATGACGAATACCGCCAATACGGATGCAAAAGCTAGTACACTGTTAAGTGCATCGTAATACATACCTGCTACACCCCCTTGCTTGTAACCAGCAGACCGGCACGGTTCAATACAGTCAGCATCCGGTAGAAATCATAACTGCCTCCTGACGGCGTATCCAGCAGACCGGCGGCAGACGCTGCCTGTACCGCAGGCTCAGCCCAGGCCGGCACATTCATTACTGTACGGCCCTCAATGACCGCCAGCCGCTCCGTGACACCCTTAATGGCCTGGCCTTGCTCTTGAACGCCGGCCTTCAGTGTATCTCTGCTGACAGACAGCCCTGCCAGCAGCTCCTTCAGTTCCCGCAGCTCGGTTTCCAGCGCCGCAATTTTTTGTTTATCTTCAGCTGACATCTCTTCATCCTCCTTCAGCTCGTCATATTGATACAGGTTATATGAATCCATAATCTGAATCAGCTTGGACGCATAACCCGGGTCCGTTGCGTAGCCTGCAGCAGCAATCTCGCGGGCGGCTGTTTTGCCGTCGACTCCAATAGCCTTGCTGTACAGCTTGGGGTTCCAGGACACTCCCCCGGTAATCAGTGCGGAATGATCCGCTATAGATTCTCCCCAGTTATGATAGGAACGGAACTGGGCAGTCACCTGTACAGCTTGGCCGTTCCTGTATTCCGTTGTCGGAAGCGCCAGGCTGCCCGCAGGCCCGCTGCCCTTGATACCGAACAGATTATTGGCCTTCTGCGTCAAGCCGCTCGTTCCCCAGCCGGATTCCAGTGCCGCCTGGGCAATCGTCAGCGAAGCTGCGATACGGGTGCGCTGCATATCCGCTACTGCGAAAGAAGCGATCCGGGCGATAAATTCGGAGTTCGTCATTGTTTCACTTCCTTTCCTACTATATTAAATGCCCCGCCCTGCCAAACTGCCTGTGCTTATCCCTGTTATGATGTATATGGAAGTGAGCTGCACCTTATACGCACGCAAACAGCGCCGGAGCAGATGCACCGGCACTGTTTCAATAACCCACTATATTCCCTTCCACTAAAATACGCTAAGGATAATAATCAGCAAAATAAACAACACCAGTATCGTAGCCGTTGACGTTCTCAGACCTCCACTCATCTGGAGCCCTCCTTTCTTACGCACATGCCCAGCTTTGATTCCTCTACATCATATGCCTGTAGTCCCAAAAAAACTGGGCGAACGCACAATATGGGATTTATATGTAATAAAAAGTATTGTTAAATCTTCCATCCTGGCTTAAACTAGTAATAATTAACTATATCGGAGGGACTAATTTACTATGCCTTCATATTATTTCAAGGAAATTTGGACACCGCTGAGCTGGATAGGCATTAAGTTTTTCCGGGATGACGAAGGATTTCTGTGGATAAAGAGATGGTCTAATCCACGTAAGCGGTTACGCTGAACGTAATGAGATAACGTCAAACAACCTTTTTTCCGGCACAAGAGAAGCATCCCCGTCCTGCCGTTAAAAGGTTGTTTGTTGTTTCTGTCTGCTGTTGATTGCTGATCCTAAGATGCCGCCTCGAAGGTAATCCGGTTCTTCCCGCTCCGCTTGGAGATATACAGCGCTTCGTCTGCGAGCCGCAGGGTCTCGATAGTATCTCCGCCGTCCGGAGTCCATACAGCAGCACCTACGCTGCAACCTACACGAAGCTCCTCGCCTTTAATCAGAATCGGCTGGTTGATCTTGCTGATAATCCGCGAAGCCACCACCTCCGCTTCCTTCATCGGTTTGCCCGCCGAGGTATTCAGAATAATCACGAATTCATCCCCGCCCAGCCGGGCAACGATCTCATTGTCCCGCGTACAATCCATCAGCCGGAAGGCCACCTCCTGCAGCAGGGCATCTCCAACCGCATGGCCGAAGCTGTCATTCACTTTTTTGAAGCCGTCCAGATCCATGTACAAAAAGCTTAGTGTCGTCCGCTTCTGCTTGGCCTTACTGACCGCATGGGCCAAAAACTCATCCAGTGCTGCCCGGTTGGGCAAGCCGGTAAGCTTATCATGCAGCGCCATATCCGACATATAGCTCAGCTTGGTCTCTGTCTTGGTCAGGTTGTTCACCAGGCTCCGCAGGGAGGCCGACAGAATCGCCACATCCTTGAACCGGGTAGAGGCCGGGATCTCCACATCGGCACCGGAGCTGAGCAGGTCGGCTGTACGGGTGATATCCCTCAACGGTCGGCTGATCCATCCGGCCAGCAGCCAGCCAATCAGTGCGAAGGCCGCAGCGGTCAGCAGACCGCTGATCAGGATGAAGCGTTCAAGCTGATGGACTGAGGCAAAAGCGATGTCTGCCGGCTGACGGATAATGACCGTCCAGCCAAGGCCCGGGTAGTTCATGTAGCCATCACCATAGGCGTATCCCGTTAAATAGGAGTCACGGCCCCGATCCTGTTCGATCGCGTATGAGCTCTTACCGCTGCGGGCCTGCTGCAGGACCGCAGCCGTCATTCTTTTGCCGGTGAGCGCTTCTGGCCCCAATAGAATGGTGTCGTCCTTCTTACTGACCACGAACACTTCCACGCCCTTAAGCCGTTCCTTGAGCGGATTCACAATGGAGGCCTCGACCTCACGTGACCACTCCCAGCTAAGATGTGCCGCCAGCACGCCGCTTGTCTGTCCTTGCTTGTCCATGACCGGCACACTCACATCAACAAACTGCAGGGCTTCCCCCGTCTTACTCTGCAGCAGCTTAGATAGCAGCACCGCATCGTGGACATCCCCGACGAAGGTTCCCTTAAGCGCCTGCTGAAAGACAGGCCTCTGGCTGATATTCGTTCCTTGTAGAATCCGATCCGTGGAAGCAACCACATTCCCTGTCTTATCCAGGAAGCCCACCCAGGTGAATACCGGCAGACTCTTCTTCAGCTGATTCAGCAATCTGCCGGCCTCTGCTTGTTCAACGGGCTCCTGAAAAGCATTCAGCTTACTCAAAACTTCTATTTCACCGGAACGTGACCACATGAACTGATCAAGCTTCTCGGACATTTGATTGGCCTCTGCGGCCAGGGAGCTGCCGATACTGACTTCCACAGAAGTGGTGGAGCGGTTGCCGATCACATAGCTGAGAATAGCCGTGAGCAGAATGATAATAACCGCAAATGCAGCTGAAAATAAAGTGCGAAGACTTAATGACATGTACACTCTCCTCTTCCGATGACCTTGTTCATGCTTCCGACCACTGAAGATATCTTGCTGCAACATGTCGAAAAGGGTCGATATTTCTTTATCGGAAGAGTCCGGCAGAAATATAATACAGCTTCCGGCACACAGCCGTTTTTTCTTGAGTATTTACCCTACCTTCGCTCCCATAGAACGGGCCAGCAGCACAGCCTGCTCCACATCCAGCCGCACTCCTTTGAGCTCCAGGCTCTTCAGGTCAATCCCCTCCAGCTTGGCGTCACGCAGATCGGCCCCTGTAAGCTTGCACTGCGCAAGCTGCACCCGGCTTAAATCCGCCCCGCGCAGATCCGCCTTTTGCAAATCGCAGCCCTGCATGTCTGCCTCGGTGAACCGGATGCCCCGCAGATCCTGCCTGCTGAGATTCAGATGGCGCAGATTCGTATAGGCCCAGTCCCCTCCGCTAAGTGTGATTCCGTCCATATAGGCATTGGCGAAATCCGATCCGACCATCTTGCAGTTCTCGAACTTCGCCACGAACAGATTCGCTCCGGTGAACTTGCAGTTGGTGAATGCGCCATCCGTGTGCAGCGAAGCATTCAGCAGGGCACCGGTGAAATCGCAATCGACAAACCGGCAGCCGGTGGAGGTCATCTCTTCCATTGAAGCTCCCCGAAAGGAGCAGCGCTCAAAGGTGCAGCCGTTTATTTCTCCATCCTGCAATGCTGCGTAATCAAAATTATGCTCATTAAAGGTTTCATTATGGTATTGATACATAGTTTAAGCACCTCTTTATCTGGGTATTGGAGCAAAGGTATGGTATAACAGATACTATATAATTCTTTAAATATACTACTTTAGGAGATTGTCCAAGTGTAGCCGTTTCGATATAATAGCAAATAAAATAGCGGAGGTAAATGATGGATGACTCCAGCAGAAAAGAACCATTCCGATATGTAATGAACCAGCCCATCGATTGCTGGCTTGAGATTCCCGCCAGTAATTCGGGACCGGGAGCGGGAAAATTGACTGAAGGTATTCTGCTTGACCTTAGCCGCTCCGGCTGCAAGGTCCGCACGTCGCTGAACCTCCGCTTCACCGCAGGGGATACGAAGCTGATTATTCATTTTCAGCTGGCGGAAGAGAAGCTGCAGTACGAAGGCAGTGTCCGCTGGGGCTGGATGTTCGGTCTGGGGCAATACCAGTACGGGGTAAGACTGGACCTGCAGGAAGAAGAGGAAGAACAGCTGCTGCGGGAGCTGGAGCTCTGGACCAGCGGAAGAAGCGCGCAAGGCTTATAGTCCATCCTATCCCCAATAATGCACACAAACGCAAGCAAGGCTGATTAGGAGCCTTGCTTGCGTGAACTATGAACGATGCGCTTTCCCTCTGCTGCACTTCGCTTTATACTTCGATTCTTCTCTTCACCAGCGCCACCATTCCATAGATCATCAGGCAGACCACCGCCACTTCAAACAGCAGCGCGCCTTGGTTCCCCGGAAGATACTTTATAGTGAAATCGCTGCCGGATTGGAATCTTCCAGGGTAAATCTCGAAGTTGAAGGCATTATCTAAACCTATGAAATAGGTGTCAAAAAGAAACTTCTCCAGATAACCAATCCCGTTCTCCAGCAGGACCAGAAGGGCGATGCCAAGCCAGACTCTCCCCTTCATGCGCAGACTAAAGGCTACTGTAAAGGAGAACATCACCATCACCATGAGAAATAGGATGGACCAGACCGATTGAAGCAATGCCCGGAAGCCAACTGTCAGCAGATTGCCGGGCAGAAAATCCACCGTGTACAGCAGCTTGTAAATCCCCAGATGGGCCAGACCCAGAAGTACGACCACCCCGATCAGCAGCAGCGCCAGCAGCATGGGAGACAGGACCGTCTGCAGCGCAGTAACCGGCAGAAGCCGCCGCTGATAGGATTTAAGATTACGGAAATATCCGGTGACCACTATAAATATCATCGCGATGGCCAGAATACAGTAAACAGCCAGATTCAGTGAGGCCACACCTGCGTCTATCTTTGCACTGGAGATCCACAGTCCGGCCTGAGCGAGCAACGCAATGACGATGAAGACGAGAATGCGTTCTTTTCTGCGTTTAAGATCATATTTTAATAGCTTCAGCATTCGGCAAACACCTCTCTGAACAGCTCATCTACACTTTTCCCGTGCTCTTGTCTAAGCTCCTCCACCGGACGATGCAGCACAATCTCCCCATCCTTCAGGAAAATCACCTCGTCAAAGATCCGTTCGATATCCGTCACCAGATGGGTAGAGAGCAGAATACTGCTGTCCTCCTCATAGAACTCCATCAGCGCATTCAGGATCTTGGTCCGTGCCACCGGATCAACGCCTCCAATCGGCTCATCGAGCAGGTATAATCTGGCCCGGCGGGAGAGCGCTAATGTCAGCTGCAGGCGTTCGTTCATCCCTTTGGATAACGTCCGCACCTTATCCGCTGTACGCAGCTTCATGAAATCCAGCATCCGCAGCGCCTTGGCCTGATCGAAATCCGGGTAGAAATCCTGCTGGAATCTCAGCGCATCCCCGATATTCATCCATGACTCCGTGACCGGCACATCCGGCATGAAGGAGACGAGCTTCTTACTCTCTACGCCTACGGGTACGCCAAGGATCGAGATCCGGCCCGAGCCGGGCCAGGCGAGTCCGGCGATCAGCTTCATAAGCGTGCTTTTGCCGCTGCCGTTACTTCCCAGAAGGCCGGTGATGGTGCCGCTGCCCAGCTTGAAGGAGACCTGGTTCAGCGCCTGTCTGGGGCCGAACTGTTTGCTTACATTCTGAATGTCAAGTATATCGTCCACTCTTCTTACTCCCCCTGTTCTTGGTTCCGCTGGTGAATGTTCTCTGCTACTGCAGTTAGTATATCTTCGCCCTGGAAGCCGAGCTCCTGCATTCCGCGGATAAAACGGTCCAGCACATCCTGCGCCATCTCCTTCTTGACGGTCAGAATCGTCTCTTCGCTTCCGGTCACATATCTGCCCATGCCGCGGCGGGTCTCCACGATGGTCTCACGCTCCAGTTCCTGAAATGTTCTTTGCACGGTATTCGGGTTAATCTGCAGTTCAGCGGCCAATTCACGGACAGAGGGAATCTTGTCTCCAGGCTTCAGCTTACCGGTGATAATCTCTCCCTTGATGTAATTCATGATCTGGAGATAAATCGGCTGGTTATTATCGAATTCGATCCCCATCAAGCAACATCCCTGCGTCTGAAGACGGCGAAGCCTGCAAGCAGGAACAGCGTCATGTATATGCACAGCAGGATAATGGAGAAGGTTAGTGTCATTCCCTGCATCGGCGCACCGCCATCCTTGTAGGCTGCGAGATTAAGATTAGGGAACAGCACATATTTGTAGAACTCACGGGAAATGACCAGCTTGTCGATGGTGGTGGCGAAGATGGTTGCTCCAATGGTTACGCCAGTCGATTTTGTCAGAATCCCCAGCATGAAGCCGATCGTAGCGTAGACGGTGCAGTACACAGTTGAATACAGCAGCGAGGTTAGGATCTCACCGATTCCCGCTTCCCCTCCGCTGAGTCCGAAGAATACCGCTCCTGAGAGGAAAAGCCCCACCGTCGCAACTACCTGCATGCTAAGTGTATAAAGCAGTACAGTTACATATTTGGAGGCCAGAATCGCCGTGCGGCTGCGGGCACGGATCAGCAGAAATTTGATCGTCCCCTGGCTGTATTCCCTGGATACAATCCCCGCCGTCCCGACGATCACCAGAATGGCCAGAAGCTGACCAATGCCTCTGGGCTGAAGGGAATCCGCTGTAAAATCTGCCGCTGAAGCATACATATCTGCGGCAAATGTACGAGTCATATAGCCCACTGCCAGCGACAGCACCAGCAGGATGACATAAGGAATGATATTGCTGCGTTTCTTCGATATTTTGAGCCATTCATTCAGCACAAGCAGATTAAATTTACGCAATGCGGTTGCCCCCTGTCCATTTCAGGAAATCCTCTTCCAGACTTTGTCTATTCTCAGTAATCCGGTATATCCCGACCTTAGCTTCGCTAAGTGCCGCCACCAGCTCCGGTACGGCTCCATCCGGCAGCTGTACATGCAGCTCGAAATGAGCTTCATCCGCTCCAGTGACCTTAACGCCCTGCAAGGCTCCGGCCACAGTCCGTGCAGCTTCAAGCTTATCTACCCGGATCGTAAGTGCTACCTCACTACGCGCCTCCGGTACTTCCGTAAGCTGTGTCACCGTTACAAGCTTCCCGTTCTGAATGACCACCGCGCGGTGGCAGATCTGTTCAATCTCGGCCAGCATATGACTGGAGATTAGAATGGCAATGCCCTCTACCTCTGCTATTCTCCGCATATAGTCGCGCATCTCCCGGATGCCGGCGGGGTCCAGCCCGTTAGTCGGCTCATCCAGAATGAGCAGCTTCGGCGAGTGGAGCAAGGCCTGAGCAATCCCCAGACGCTGGCGCATACCGAGGGAGTAGGCCCGAACCTTCTTGTTCATCGCCTCCTGCAGCCCCACCAGCTCCACGACCTCCTTGATCCGTGATACCCCGGCTCCATCACTCATGCGTAAATATTGCAGCAGGTTGTCGTACCCGGTCATATGCGGATAGAACTCAGGATTCTCAATGATCGCCCCGATCTGTGAGATCGCCTGCTTGAATTCCTTCCGGATGCTGTGTCCATGAATCAGAACATCCCCTCCGCTCATGCGGATCAGTCCGGTCATCATCCGGATGGTGGTTGTTTTGCCGGCGCCGTTCGGTCCCAGCAGCCCGACAATCTCTCCCTTATGGATCTTGAAGCTTAGATTATCTACAATGGCCTTCCCTTTTATCAATTTGCTGACGCCTTGCATTTCCAGTACGGTTTGTTCTTGCGCAGGGCCTGACGGCTCCTGAACATTATGAGCGGTTGAATTCATGACAGCCTCCTTGTGCGGATCGGTATAGGTGGAGTATTAATTCCACGGGTTGTTGCTAAGCTGGAACATGTGTATTTTTAATGTTGTATTGGTGTGTTAGTTAAATAGTACACTAGGTATTTCGATTTGTAAAGCAGGTTTGTGAAAAATTTCCTGAAGCACTGTGTAAACAGGCTATCCGTGCAGGGGTTCTAACCATACCAATCTCTATCAGCATACATAGAATAGTATTGCAGCTGGCAGTACGTGCTGCTTTTGCCAAAAACCGCTGCAAGGAGGAATACACATGAATAAAGAGGTTCATATCTCTCAGACTTATCCAAGACTAACGGTGTACAGCGAAGAAAACTTCCGGGGAAGAAGCAGAATCTACAGAGGCAATCTCGGTATCCGCGATACGGACAATATTCTGGATGGCATCGAAAGCCTCCGCTTCTTCTCAACCAGCAGCAATGCTACGCTCGTCCTGTTCAGCACAACCCGGTTCAGAGGCAGCTTCCGCGTGCTTCGCGGCAACCACAGCATCCGTGATCTGGATGACTTCATTTCCGGCAATGACGTAGAATCGATCATCTCTACCAACCAGAGACTGACGCTGGACCAGATCCGCCGTATCCGCAGCAGCGGGGATCTTCCTGCAGGCTACCGCTTAATCTAACAGAATAGGCACGTGAAACAGGGCACCCTCTGGTATCGCCCAGCCGGAGAGTGCCCTGTTTGGTATGACTTTGGATTAGTGAACTTCCTATGATAGGATATTATTGTAAAATAGTGAATAAAACTAATTTTGAAGGAGGACCAACAGAATATGAAGCCACTGGATATCCATCCAACAGCGTTGTATGAGCAGGTTCAGTCCGACATTGGCAGCTTTCAGGTCTTGGGAAACTACAGGCTGAATAGTGTGAGAACCGGGGTCTGGAAGCTGCAATCCGATCAGGACTCTAAATGTTATTACTTAAAAACCTACAGCCGCAAACAGAGATGGCATCCTGAGGTTTATGCCTATCAGCATTGGGTAGGTCACTTGAAGCCGTATGTACCTGAGTTAATAGCTGCTTACGAGGGGGAGGGCTGGCAGGCTATATTAATTACAGCAATCGACGGGTTCATTATGAGAGAGACGGCACTAAACCCAAGTGCTGCTAAAGCTGCTTTTTATAAGGCTGGTGAGTTAACAAAGATTCTGCATCTATCGCAGACAGGCCGCTGGTTCGGCCGCCCCGATCAATACGGAAATCCGATAGAGCTAAGTCACCATGCTGACCCGGTGCAGTATGTTGCTGATGCAATTCAGGACTTAACTTCTCGGTGTGTTGTTGAGGGGTTACTGCAGGCCTATGAAATAAGGTTAACCGAATGGGCACTTCAGAACGTTCATGTATTCCGGCATAGCAGACCTGTTCCTATTAGCTGGGACTCCACACCAGGCAACTGGCTGGTGGATGACCAGGGTATTTTGACAGGAATGATTGACTTCGAGAATATGCTGTGGGGGCTGGCTGTGGACAACTTCTCCATTCTGTTCGCCAGATATTTCATAGATCATCCATCAGCCAGAGATTCCTATTTTGCAGGGTATGGACCTGAAGTGCTTAAGGACCAGTCTGCTGAAATACAAATATGCTGCATCAAAATGGCCCTCGGCGATATCTGCTGGGGTACTCACAATCATCAGCCTGACGTCGTCCGATCCGGCAGAGAGCTCATGAAAAGAATACATAATCAGCAGCTTTTCCTGTAGGGAAGCTTGAAGGCAGTGCAAGTTCCATACAGCTTCCCGCCTACATCGCAGCTACCTCTGCCGCCAGCTCACGGACCTGCTGCTGCAGGACATTCACCTCATCCGTTCCTTCCCAGTAACGGGTGGCGAAATGCAGGAATACGTCTATCTTACGCAGGAGCATGAGCACCGGAATCGCCGCCAGTTCCTCAGGAGTCAGCGTAACCCTGCGGTTATAACCCCGCCAGAAATCACGGATGATCCGCTCCGAGTCCTCATGACTGAGCAAGGCCGACAGAATCACAGCAGCATCCATAACCCGTAAATCCCGGGTGCAAAATTCAAAATCCAGCAGCGCTGTCACCCGGGCGGTATCCGCTCCATCCACCAGCAGATTGGAAGCGTTCAGATCGCCGTGCACCAGCTGATGCGGCAGGCTCTGAAGCTGTTCCAGCGAGTCAGCCACATTGTCGTAGGCATCCACTAATAGGGTCAGCTCCGGCAGCAGCTCCTTCAGAGACTCGGGCGGGTCCGTCACCAGACCATGCAGCGCTTCACGGGTGCATAGCGGATAGGAGGTCCGCAGCTCGTAGTATGGACGGTATACGGACGGGATGCCCGTATCTATCTCAGCCAGTGCAGCGGACAAGATGCCTGCCGCTTCTCCAAAAGACTCATAGTAATCCGCAGCTTGCCCGGACGGGGATTGCCCTTCAATATAAACAAACAAGCAAGCAAATTTCCCGCTCTCTTCAAGTTGAACCAAGGTCTCTCCACTGGCAGTACGGATCGGAAGAGGTGTACTGAACGGCAGACCCGCAGCGGCCAGCTTCAGCAGCACCGTATGTTCAAATTCTATTTTGTTCCTGTCCTTATGGGTGTCATAGATACGCAGCACAGCGCGGCGTTCCCCGCTCTCCACGAAATACGTTGTATTATTCCATCCTCCGCTCCGCTTGCGCAGCGTGCCCTTCCATTCAGGCCAGACCTGACTCACTATAGCTTCCGTAGGCTTATGCCCCTTTCTATTAGGTTCAGAAGCAATTGTAGAATCCGGGTACGGCTATGTCAAATCTACTAGGATTAGGGCGGTTCGCTAGCCTCTGATCCAGTCGCCTTTTTTAGCTGCAAAAGACAATTTTACAAAACAAACTATCAGATTTACATATATTACTGTATCAAGAGAAAAGGAGGACTTCCAAATGCCAATTTATACTATCGGTGCAGTGCCCAACCTTGAGCCTACCGGAACAGTAATATCGCAATTCGTCGAGCTTCGAATCACCAACACAACCGTTGCAAGGCTGGAACCTATTGTAGTCAATGCTTACAGTGTCGCAGATTCCGGCCCGGAGGGGATAGCTGAAACTCTGAATTTCACAACAACGTTCGGGATTGCCGCTCCAAATGGTGTGGTTACGCTCATCATACCAACGACAGTGGCCAATTACAGTATCACCGTTTCTTCACCTGGTGCTCCCGGATTCGTGAACGACATCTCGCTATACGCAGTAGCCCGGGATGCAGCCGGATTCATAGTGTTTGATCAGGTATATCCATTCGGAGACTGGAACATCATCGGTCCCGTCCTTAGTTAACTTCATTTCATTGCTCAGGCGAGTCCTGAGCTTTTTTTGTTTCTGGTAAAACTGTACAGAATAGCAGCCCGCTCACTATCACGATCACTCCTGACCTGATAAGCCTATGCTTGCACCACTTCAATAATATGCGGAATGCCTGATTATCCGCTATAATGTAATCCATACAATACAAGCAAAGGATGGGATACATATGGACGCAACCGTTAGCAAACGCTGGCTGCTCGCCAGACTCTACGAGCCGGAACAGACCATCGTAGACTGCCGGTTCACATTAGGCCAGCCTAAGGCCGGCAGAGACAGCTATGAACAAGAGCATATTCCGGGCGCGATCTATCTGGATCTGAAACTGGATCTGTCCTCTCCGGTGAGCGAGCATGGCGGTCGCCATCCCCTGCCTGACCCTGAAGTGCTGGCTGCACGGCTCAGCAAGCTCGGAATCGGTAATGATACTCGCATTGTCGCCTACGACGATGAGAACGGCATGAACGCCGCCCGTCTGTGGTGGCTGCTGCGTTACCTGGGGCATGAGCAGGTATTCATTCTGGAGGGCGGCTTCAGTCAGTGGAAAGAGGGTAAATATCCGGTGACGGATCATCAGCCGGTGCGGGTGCCTAGTACCTTTACAGCTAATGTTCAGCCGCAGATGCTGGCGGGAGTTGAGGAGGTGCGCGAGGTATCGGAGAAGACAGTTAGTAATGCTGGCGCTGAGTCTGAGAGTGACGTCAACGTTGCGTCTGCCGTGCCTGTTCTTCCCGTGCTGATCGATTCCCGGGCCAATGACCGCTATCACGGCCAGAATGAGACCCTGGACCCGGTCGGCGGGCATATCCCTGGTGCGGTCAACTACTTCTGGAAAGACACGCAAAATCTCGACGGTAGCTGGAGGAGTGCGGAGCAGCTTGAAGAACATTTTGCCGGACTGGACAAAGACCGTGAGATCATCGTCTACTGCGGCTCCGGTGTAACAGCCTGCCCGAATATTCTGGCGCTGGAGAAGGCCGGATTCAAGAATGTACGGCTGTATGCGGGGAGCTGGAGTGACTGGATTAGTTATGAGCAGAACGCTATCGCCACTGGGAAAGAGTAACGGTTAAGAGCCCGCGTCAGATGCGGGCTCTTTGTGCTGGGATTATAGCGATGTAAGGTTCGTACAGAGTGCCAAGAAGTATCTCAAGTCAACAAGGAATCAACCTCAAGCAGGAGAAAGCACTTTCTGCGAGGTAACAATGATGTTTCCTCTCGCTTTGCAGGATTTAGGGTTAGGAGGTTGGGAGACCTATGGGAGATATGACGGGAGTTACAAACCAAAATGAGCTAGAACAAGGTAACAACAACTTTAAAATAAAATAATATATATATCATCCTCCCAGCCTCCCAGCTTTTTGCCTTTCCGAAATTGTGCACTTGTCCCTTTCTTGATTGTTCCGTTTTTCTTCTGTTCTTCTTTAGGGAGACTGGGAGGACGAAAGCTCTTAAACCCGTTCCCAATGGGCTAAAGGCCGTCCTCCCAACCATTTTCCCAGCCATTCCGTCCTCCCATAATCGAACGACTCTGGGGAGACGGATCTTACATCGTCCTCCGCATATGCAGCACGAAGCTTTCACTCCATGAAATTGTAGCGGGTGCTGACCGGCATAACCACCAATGTAGGCCTTGGCTTCTTTGTATCGCTCAAAGCAGCCTTGCTTTCCAAGCGCTGGGAAATGGTGAGACTGAGGCTACTTCATATAGAGATAGGCTATTTGTTGCTTCACAAGTTAACAAGCATACACCGAATCAACTTCAGGTCATCCTAACTCGTAAATCGTCTATGCTTAAGAGAATCCAGCTTCAATTTCGCACATTCAACAATTAAACTGAAGAATCAATAAAGAATTACAATATACAACGCTTTGATTGTCATGATATAGTTAAAATGGAATTTTATTCAGTTATTTTGAAAAATCGAACTATTATTCTAATAATTCTGGAGGCATGCTGAGTGGATAAACAGCAAGAAGTCAAAATAGTTTTTATAGGAGAGTCGGGTTGTGGGAAAAGCACACTCATCCGACATTTGGCAGAATCTCCGCAACAGTTGAAATATGCCTCATCCAGTGATGGGCATGCAGGCACTACAAAAGTGACTATTGAATATCTTTTCGGTGATTATAAATCTATAAAAGTTAATTCCGTTTTTTGCAATATTAAATACTCTAAAGATTCTGACCTCGATCCTTTTGGAGACGCTGGATTTGAATCATTCCTAAGAAATATTGAAGATTTTCAAAAAATAGAACGATCTAACGATAAATATGAACAAATTGTAAATGACTACGCTATACAGTATTTAAATGGTAAATCACTTAAGGAAGTTTTCACAATTATTAATACCCCCAATGCATTTTTTAATCGCATAACAATGGAAGTTCCTGCGAACAAAGAATTATATTCTCAAATGAATATAAATGATATTGATGTATTAAGAATTGTTGATACTCGAGGTCTTGGGGACCAGGATGACATAGAGAGGGTAATCCCATTTGCTGGTGCAGACGCTATCATTATAGTAGGGAAAAATGAAACACCTTCGCCTGTAATATTACAGGGGTTGATTAAAGTCTGTCAGGATTATAAACATTTACCCGTCTTATTCATAGGAAAACATGCGATCAATGAAGATGAAGTTAACATAGCTTCTGCCGATACAGCAGATGATTATTTATTAAGATTGATCAAATTTAATAAAAGCCGTGACTGCTCGATTAGACGTCTGTATGCAGACGTGTGTGAAGAACATTTAGAATTAATTGAGCCCGTCCAGGAAGTTATGAAAGAATGTCGTATCAACAATGTTCCTTATATCAATTCTTTAGCATTTTCAACCGCTAAGGAATCTAACTATTACAAGTTTTACGTCCCAGCATGTATTCAGATTTTTAGTAATTGTATTAAAACAATTAGCTCATACCAAATTGCCCAAAAAGATGTATCTAATCAACTGCGTAATAGTAAAGCTAATCTTTTTAGCAGTATGTTTACAAAAGATGTTTTAGAAAGTGTATTACCTTATTTAGCGATTGAACCAAAAAGATATAATCGTTATGTTGATTTTATATCTGTTGCTAAAGGTTCTCCCCAAAGACACGGTTCTCCCCTTTATTACTCATATGATTGCGTTGCCGCCACACTGTACGCAATGCTGAGAACCACTATTGATCGTGCTGTTATAAGCGTTGACAATTCAATTAGCAATGATATTCTTATCTTTTTCTTTAAGCGAGTGCTACAACACAATTCATATAACTGGTATTGGGGCTTCGATAATGGTTACTACTACACCGTTATTGATTTTAGTTATACAGCTGCTCGTGAATGTAAAAAGAAGCTTCGAGAAAAAGAGCTCAAACTAGATCAAGTTGTATGTAAAAGATTCGATAAGCAGTATGATCGATATGATTCAATAAAAATTTTACTTTTTGAAGAGAGTTTGAATACGTTAATAAATAAGATAGATAGTGATATTGATGTAAATAACTACTTTTCAAATATCCTTGATGCTGATCCCGCATAAACTTTTCATAAACAATGAAAGAATTTTCTACCGTTACATTATCAAATACTTCATTAATGGAGGTATGACTGGGTGTGGTTCTAATACGAGGGAACACCCAAGCTATTGGTTGAACACTAGTTCTAAGATCACTTATGATAAGAACGGCTGTAAAAACTAGTTACAATCATTATAGAATCCAAATGCCGGCGAGTATCTTCTTAAAACCCCAACCATTTCTTTCAACGGTCGACCCCATGCATATGCAAGTACCTGTGTAAGCGTCAAGCACATTCCACCTATGAATAACACGCACCTCTGTCAAAATAAAGCTATCTAAAAGACAGAGGAAACGTCGAATGGATTGAGAAGAACGGCGACAACTCTGGCAAACTTGCATCGCAGATTACCGTCAGAGCTGCCTGAGCCTAAAGGAATGGTGTGCCCAGCAGAACTATACATCCAATTAACTGAAATATTGGCTATACAAAATTGAAATGCTGAGTCAACAGTTAGTCAACTTAAATTGCTTCTTTCTCGCTATTTACATCGGTCAGGAACTTTTCCAAGGCGTTTTCTAATTGAGTACTCCTTTTTAGCCCAAATATTCTTAGGAAGTCTATAGCAACTTTTCCTTCTGACCTGTACAGATCATTAAGTATACGACTTCGGATAATTCCTCTTACGTCCACAGTTGTTTGAAGATAGTTATAGTTTGCTTTCGATTTCAGTATACTAAACAAATAGTTAATATTTGAGTTATTAGCAGGTACATCTCTGATGTATAGGAAAGGCGCATTTGCAGAGGAATTTTGCCGGGTTAGGATATAAGGAATTAACATTTCATATGCCTCATCACATATTAATAACCACTTACATGCCTTATTATCTGTGTCTGCTCTCAGATTTCTTACTCTTCTATTTTCAATATCAACATCGCTATTTTTAAGCTTGAAAATGAGATCTTGATCAAACACGAAATAATACGACAGTGCAATTGTTGCGGACAACACATCTTTATAAGCCTTTTGTTTCTTTGTATACTTAATTCTTGAACTTAATAAGAAATTGATCTGGTCTTGTGATAAAAAAAGCATTTTCTTCTTTTCTTCTTTTTCAACTAATTGCTGAATCCTTTTTAATATCAACAAATACTCAGCAGCATCAATTCTTTTTTTCTCTTTGAAACACTCTAGCAGATTACGCAGAGCAGCGCGCGCAGTAGAACTTTTCCGTTGTTCCAAATAATACCTCGTATAGCTTTCAGAGAAGTAGATCTCAAACTTGTCTTCAGGAAACTTAATGCCGACGCACTTATTTAAGTAGTACGTGATGTCACTTATGTACCTTTCCTTTGTTCTAGCTGTGATTGCTCTTATGCTTAAGTATTGTTCAAAGTCCTTTAGTATATTAATAAAAATCCTCTCCCTGAAAATTTATCATGAAATTATGATTTTATAATATTATTGTTTGGAATAATTTCTTTGTTCACCTCCCTATATTGCAATATATACTATTCTTAAATAGATGTAAATAGAGGCCTTAAAATATTGGCCTCTTATAGTAATGGACGATCATTTCGTGATTATGGAGGGTACTACACTGTCTGCGACTCATCATGGGTCCACTGGCATATAGTCATGGATTTAGGTGGTCGATCCGGCAATATCACGTCCTCTGTTCTTGTTTTACCGTAAACAATGCTGAGTATTTAACAACAATAAAATTTGAATACCAAGCCCAGTTACTAGCCTTGGGCTCGGTTTACTTCACAGGTATCCTCTTTTTACAAAGATAAACATAAGTTAGCGGGATAGATCAGTGTATAGACCCATAGTCCTATCCATACGTATGCGAGTATTCATCTGGTCTAATCCCCACCGATGAATGACTCAACCTCTCAGACTAACTTTTTAGCTGTACATTCTTTTTGAGTAATCTTTGACTATAAAAGCAAAAATCTTTTCAATAAAGAACCCCGCAGCAAGCAACGGGGTATTCACAACCGTGTTACTCAAACGCAGCAAGGCGGGGAATTAAACCCGTAACGATTAAAAATGTTCAGTCAACAAACAATCAACCAAAGATAACAACTTATACTGCCCAGTATGTTGTCGATAAATGTCGAACGTTTGTTTGCATAAAAAGCTTGAACTATAGAAAAATATGCTATAAAATGTTCTTCATTAGCACTCAAAGATAAAGAGTGCTAATGAATCTTATTTGTTAAATAAAGGGGATTATATCTATGGCTACTACGGTTAACAACGCCTTTAGTGAGTTTATGAAGAACTATGTAAATTTAGATTCAGATGAAACATTAATTGCTCGTGGTAGTAGAGACTGGTTAATAAAACAAATAGATAACTTTGATTCACAAGATGGTTTTCTCAAGCTTTATAATGATATCGATATTTATTTTGGCTCTTTTGCAAGAAGAACAAAAATTCGAGAGTTAGATGACATTGATCTGATGATCGGTTTAGGCGGTCAAGGAAGCACTTATTCAGAAGATTATTTTGGTAAAATAGAAATAATAGTTCCTAGCTCTGCATCGGACTTGTATTCTTTATGTCATGAGGATAGCGACAAACTTAACTCAAGAAAAGTGATCAACAGGTTTATAAGAGGTTTAAAGAACGTCCCTCAATATGAAAAAGCTGACATCAAACGAAACAACGAGGCTGCTACTTTAAAGTTAAAAACGTACTCCTGGGTTTTTGATATAGTTCCTTGCTTTTTTACAAGTAACGATTCATTCGGTAGAACCTACTATATTATACCAGACGGAAAAGGTAATTGGAAAAAAACAGATCCTCGGAAAGATCGTGATAATGTAACACGGATTAACCAAAAACATAATGGGAATGTTATGAATGTCATTCGTTTAATCAAATATTGGAATAAAAGGGCGACAATGCCTACGATGGGGTCATATCTTTTAGAATGCTTGCTTCTCTCTTATTTTGATAATAATACTAATGTATCATCTTTCATAGACCTGGAGATTCCTGGCGTATTTTTACACATATACACTGCAATCTTTAACGATGTACAAGACCCCAAAAATATACAAGGCAACTTGAATCAGTTGTCTCATGAGGATAAGCAGAAAATTTCAAACAGAGCATATGCAGATTATACAAAGGCACTTGAGGCGCGTAAGGCTGAAAATGAAGGTGATCACGCTTTGTCAATTAGAAAATGGGGAGAGATATTTGGAAGCAACTTCCCCAAATACTCTTAGTGAGGTTATTATATGACCAATGTAGACAATGGAATTGTGATTCGTCAAAATGCTGAGATTAATATTAAAGTTCTTGCAGCTCAGCGTCAGCTTTATGCTGAAGCTAAAATCCTTTCTAACTATCAATTTATATTTTGCATATTGCTCCCTATCGCGCTCCCTTTTGTAAAGCTGCTTACCCCTTCCAATACAGTTGGACTCGGTCTTATAACTTTATTATCAATTCTTATCATCATATTGAATGTATATTTTTTTGAAAGGGCCATTAAATATAAAAAGGAAAAAGCTGCAAGGTTTCAGGAAATCTTCGATTCAAATGTACTTGAGATAGAATGGAATAGAGCACTTTGTGGACCTAGAGATAAAGCTATCCAAGACATAGAAGAGATATTTAAAAGATACACCAAAAAAAACAAATCGCTTAATGATCTAAAAAACTGGTATTCAATAGAATACTCGAATGTAGATATTTTTGCAGGAAGAATTATGTGCCAAAGAGTAAACACAACATGGGATAGTTACTTAAGAAATGCATTCCAGATTTTTTTGAGACTTTTATTTTTAGGATGCATTTTAATAATCGGTGTTGTATCCATTATTAGGAATGATATTGTTGTTAATACGCTTGTTTCCATAATCGCCCCTATTATTCCCTTAACTCTTTATATATACAAACAACATTTTGAAAACAAAGCGACCATATCAAGATTAGATAAACTATCATATAGAGCAGAGGATCTTTGGGAAAAAGTTTTAAATAATGTTGATTCATCGACACTGACAACATGCTCAAGAAAGCTTCAAAACGATATTTATAAACATAGGGAAAGCGCCTTGTTAATCTGGGATTGGTTTTATAACCGATTCAAAAACAAACAAGAAAACAACATGGGTTTAAGTGCAATGATAGTAATTGAAGAATATCGCCAAAGCAAACAGACGCTTCTATAGTAAAAAAGCATTGTCGCCTAACTCTACAAGGCAACAATGCTTTTTCGTTTTGATTACATCCGATATCAGTGAATTAATCGGTTTATTTCTTCAGCTGCTTTATAGTCTACCCCATAAGTATGCGAATACCGATCCAGCGTTATCCCCACCGACGAATGCCCCAGTCTTTCTGAAACTATCTTTGGATGAACGTTCTGTAAAAGAAGCAATGATGCGTGAGTATGCCGAAGGTCATGAAAGCGAATACATTTCATGCCTGATTTCCTGAGCATGTCCAGCCAACGTGATTCAAAGTAGTACGGGTTGATCGGAAGTCCGTTCTTTGTTTGTGAGACTAAACCATGATCTGTGTACTTCACACCGGCAGCGAGCTTATCTTTGGCCTGCAAAACCTTCTGATGCTTTAAAGCATCTATGGTCATTTGTGGCAATGCGATTGTACGAATTCCCGCTTTTGTTTTCGGTTCTTGAAAGGCATGTCCCTTCTCTCCTCTTACGTATGACTGCGCAACTTTTATCGTTCCTTTTGTAAAGTCTACATCCTCCCACCTAAGCGCAATGGCCTCTCCCCTTCTCAGTCCACAGGTTGCTGCCAGCAGTATTATCATGTAGTAACGGTAGGGTTTTGCATACTCTAAAAACTTCATAAGCTCTTCATCCGTCCATACATTGGTCTTGGCTTTTGGGATTTTGGGAGGCTTCACAAGAGCAGCTACATTACGACTCAAGGTTTCATGCCGTACTGCTGTAGCAAGACCATCATGCAACACTTTATGAATGTGGTTAATCGATTGTGGCGACAAGCCGCCATCTAATCTTAGTTTCTCGTACATCGTTACCAAACAGATGGCGTGCACAGCGTGTATGAACCAATGTTCCATTACGGGCCAGACGCGTCATCTATTGGATTCTACACACTTAAATACCGCGTTTTTGCAGAGCACACATTCACCTCAAAAGTGGATAACTTGAAGCGCCTTGGCTCACTTGCTAATCAAGGTCTTCCGACGTACCTTGGAGATACAATTTTTAGTACTAATCTCAAAAAATATGGAGCTAACTACTCTACTCAAGAGGATACACGGAATGTGTATAATAAAGGCCAGGGAGAAACAAATGTATGGGGCGCTGGTGGCATAAGCAAAACCGATGCTATTGATACGATTATCAACACTAAAGATGGAAAAATGCTGTTCATTCGTCCAGTACTTTAGTATAGACGCATACACAAAGCACTCATGGGCCACGCCACACAGCGTGGTCCATATTTGTGTTCATTTGAATAGATAGATTATATGAGAATTAGCGAGTTCGATTTCAACGTATCCTATACTCAGAGAAGCAAAGAACAGAATATTTAGTATCATCGCAATCTTTATAAGTAGTTTCATATCAAGCCCTCCTTTTCACCCATTAAAAAGTGGCCGCGCCACTTGGGTCAAGTAGGTTTATGGGTAAGGAAACGGGAGGCGAAGTATGATACTCTCTTTGAGACTTGGGGATGGTTGAGTGAGATACAACGCACCGGGATGCGAGGCATGTAGTCAGCGGATTGCCTGAACTCAAGTGGTCCAAGTGCCATGTAGGTTGCTAAGTCATTCCGCAACGTTTATACCTGTTGCAGGGTATTGGACACGTGATCTTCAGGGGTTCGGTGAGCAAGAACGGGCCTTGGGAACCGGGGTCCTACATTGCAGAGTGATCTCAGCTTGAGGCCTGGATGCGCCAGCAAGTAGCAGCTACCGGCTAGCTCATACCGATGTATTCAGTGCGGCTGGAAGAGCCAGATGCCTCTGATCTCAGCGGCCCGAACGTTCAGCACTTATTAAAGGGCTATCCGTGGTCGGGTTCATGCCATGCCTAGTGTTTGACCTCCTGAGGTCAGGATGTCGGAGAGTGAGAAACGGCCTTCCGGCAACGGGGGTACATTGGGGAAGGCAGCTGGCAAGATAGTACAAGGTCACTTCTTCCAGTTACCTAGCCTGCTTCCTCTCTGAGGGGTATGCTTCTGGCTCCTAAGCAATGGCGCTGATGGATACATCGGCACTTGGCAATGCTTCTCCGATGCAGTGTAGTCTCGTTCTTTCAAAGTCCGGAGGCTGAGTGAGTTGAAAGCAGTTTCTAACAGCAATGCCAGCTGGAGTGACTGGATTAGCTATGAAGATAACCCGGTGGCTACAGGAGCCGAGTAAGAGCCGATTGACCGCATCGGACTTGAGTTTTGGGGCTGTGACAGGTTGCCGGAAGGCAGGCTGCTCACGGCCCTTTTTCGGCATTTTCGCGCGCTGTTCCAGAGATCGACAAGCTGGTAATTTGAGGATTGACAATATGACAAGTTAAATTTAAAATAATCACAGCGGAAAAGTATGATTTAATTTATTATAAACTAACCATAGAAGGAGATTTTTAAAATGACCGCTCTCCAAACCTTTAAAGCATCTGCGCATTTGCAAGACGGAGTCCAAGTGAAAGTAGCATCCCGAAACTTTGAATTTATTATTGACGAGCCCAAAAGCTTGGGCGGAACTGATACCGGTATGAATCCGGTCGAAGCTTTGCTGGCCTCGCTGGGAGCATGCCAGTCTATCGTGGCCAGAGTGTATGCGCCTAAATTCGGCGTGAACCTCAAGGATTTCTTCGTGGATGTAGAAGGCGATCTTGATCTGGATGGCTTTTTCAACAAGTCGGAGGTGCGTCCGGGCTATTCAGAAATTCGGTATACCTTCCGTATTAAAACAGATTCGCCCAAAGAACAGGTTGAAGAATTTGTACGATTCCTGGAAAGCAAATGCCCAGTTGGAGATACGCTCGCAAACCCGGTTAATCTCAAGCTGGAAAGCATTATCATCGAAAGCTAAGCAACCGATTAGAACCTAGAAGCTTCCACACTATGACCTCTTACCACGGAGCACGGAATGGGACCAGGGGTAGAGACCGTATAGGCGCAAGTGCACGATCTACGGACAATGTACAAAGCGGATCATGGGTACGTATACTAACAGCAATATCACGGCTTTTTAGTGAAAGCTGTCTTTTAAAGAGGTGAACCGTGTGCCTATTAAAACAGGTAGCCAATACATCGAACGTATCGACCGGCAAAATATCAATATCTTTTACAAAGGAACACGGATCGAAGGCCCTTTATCCAAGCATCCCGCATTTCAAGGTCTCATACAAACCCAAGCCGAAATGTACAACATGCAGTGTGATGAGCGTTATTTAGCACAGATGACCTACCCTTCACCCGATACAGGAGAGCCTGTCGGTCTATCTTTTCTTCCACCCAAGAATGCTGAGGATTTACAGCGCCGCAGAAAAATGATTGAACTCTGGTCCAACTGCCATCATGGGTTTTTAGGACGTTCTCCGGATTATATGAATACAGCCCTCATGTCTCTGTTTACAGCTGCCGATATCCTTGAGGAGCTGAATCCGAAATATGCTGAGAACCTCAGGAAGTACTATGCTTACTGCCGGGATCATGACATTACCTTATCCCATGCCTTCATCCAGCCTCAAGCAAGCAAAATATCCGGCCAGATTGATGCTACAGAGGATTCTATCGCTGCTAAAGTCGTTGAAATCAATGCTGAAGGGATGATTGTAACCGGTGCTTTTATGATGGCAACACAAGGGGCTACATGCGATGAAATGCTTGTATTCCCAACGCCTTCCCCCTCGTTTGTGGATGATGATAATCCGTTCGCGTTTGCCTTCGCCGTGCCTAATGATCTGCAAGGGATGACTTTTTTTTGCCGTGAAAGCTACGCAGCCTCATCTGCCTACGACCATCCGTTAAGCTCAAGATATGAAGAAATGGATACCCTAGTCATATTTGACCGCGTTCTTATCCCTCATGACCGTGTATTTTATTACGGAGATGAAATGTACTGTTCCCGATTGTTCGGCGAGAGTCACTTCCATACGCATATGGCCCATCAAATCATCACCCGCTATATTGCAAAAACAGAGTTCCTTCTCGGGTTGCTGGAATCTTTGGCGGAAGAACAAAACGTTATCCCTGAGCCCCATACTATTCAGCCTATTTCCAGAACGATAACCTATTTGGAGACCTTCAAAGCCTTAAGACTTGCTTCTGAAATAGGAGCTTCCCCGGACAAATTCGGATATCTCGTTCCAGACAAAGGTCCACTTTTGGCTTCGTCCGTTCACTTTTCGGAGTTTTATCCGGAACTGATTGAAATGGTTCAACATCTCAGTTCAAGCGGTCTCATCATGATCCTCTCGGAGTCCGACTTCGATACAAGCGCTGGTGCATACCTCAGTCAGTATTTGAAGGGTACGGCTTCGGAGGCGTGGTTCCGAAATGCTTTATTCCGGCTTGCTTGGGAACTCGGAGCGGGTGCATTCGGCGGGCGACAAATCCAGTTTGAGCGGTTATTTTTCGGCAGCTCCCACACACTGGCCTGGCGCATGTACAACAGCTATGATAATCACGAATCCTTCCGTCAAATCATTCACGAGTTCATTGCACCAGAAGAAACCCGATTCGTTATGAGGGGAAGCCGGTAACTCAAAGACACTCTTCTCATTGTTCTGAGGAGAGTGTCTTTTGTCAAAAAAATCATCAATGTCAAAGTCTGACGTCTCCATGCTTCCGGGGCAGCTTCAGGTCCAGCCGTCTATTCCTGCAGCTTCGCTACCTGCTCAATCAACGCATCAACGCCTCTGTCTACGGTATAAGGGCCGTTGTTCCAGTTCACACGGGATACATTAATAATCCTGTTGTTCTTCACCGCAGGGATGCTCTGATAGACAGGCTCCTTGAACAGCTCCATCATGGCAGCCAGCTCTTCATCCGTCATTTGTGTAAAAAAGTAATCCGCCGGCTTGTCCACCAGCATCTCCATGGACAGTACCGTTCCCCCATCCGCATAGGGCTTGAATTGTTCAGGCATTGCAAAACCGAAATCCTGATAGATCAGCTTGCCCAAGGTTCCTCCTTCCCCTCCAAGCAGCACCTCTCCGTTACGGATAATGAATGAGATCGCTGTAGTTCCTTCATCAATTTTGATATTGATGTTATCGCGGATGCCCTGCAGCTTCTCGTCGAAGGAAGCAATCCATTGCTCCGCTTCCTCTTGCTTGCCCATAATATCGCCCATGGTTCTTAAGGTATTCACCACATCCGGGTCACCGCCCCAGGCGACGGCTACGGTTGGAGCAATCTTCTCATAGGTCTCAATTACATCTTCACCAAGATAGTCCGGAATGATAATCAGATCTGGCTCCAATGCAGAAATGGCTTCAACACTGCCTGTTCCTGCCCCTATATTCTCCACAGTCTTCATCTCTTCCTTGTATTGATCCAGCGTCTCCTGGTTGACACCCGCCGGCATCAGGCCGAGAGGAAGCATATAACCGCCATAAGCGAGCGCCACTACCGCGCCAGGCTCGACTGGAATTTCCACCTGTCTGGCGAAGCCATCGGTAACTATTCTTGTTGCTGCTTCGGGTTTCGTATTACCGCCTCCACAAGCTGCAAGCAGCACAGACAGACTGAACAAGAGGGATACAGCAAAAGTGGGTTTATGGCTAACTTTCAAATCATTCACACTCCATGCTCTGTATTGATAATGATTATCACTGATATCAATATAGCGTTGTTCTTTCGCTGGAGCAATGAACGATTCCGGCATATCATTGGTAGGAATTGAACCTTTGTGTAACGGTGCGTGCATTTTGAACTGGGCGGGGGTCTCTCCGTACAGCTTTTTGAATAGTCTGCTGAAGTAATAGAAATCCGTATACCCGACACTTTCAGCAACATGGCGGATAGGAGCATCTGTCCCTGCCAGCAGGGTTCTGGCTTGCTGCATCCGGGTCCGGCTCACATACTCCATGGGACTGCAATCATACCTGCGCTTGAATACCCTCACCAAATGATGGGCGCTGTAGTGGAACAGCTCAGCCATTACTGTCATAGAGAGGGGTTGGCAATAATATTCCCGGATATAACGGGCGATCTGTTCAGCCAGATCCGGTTCCGTCTGCTGCTCTCCCGCCAGCTGGAGCTGACGGAATTGTTCAGACACGAACTGATAGAACAGTCCGGTCACCTGCATCCGTTCCAGCTCCCCTCCGCTTGTCCAAAGCTGAAGCATGCGCTCTTGCAGGGAGAGGATCATCCAGGGATCGCTCCCTTGGAAGACATAGGGCTGCTGGAACGGATTGTGATTGCCCCCCGCTAGGTCTGTGCATGGGCTGCCGGGACAAGGCTTGTATAAGATCAGGTAATAATCAAACGTACTGCTCAAGCAGCAGATATGAAGAACTGCACCTTTGCCGCCATGTACGACCTGGTGATTGCCTGATGCGCTCCCGTACCCGTCCAGCATGACTTTGGCTTCTCCCTGATTCGTGAACACAAACGCACTTGAAGGCAAATTATAACTCTGAAGCTTCTCTCCCGGCTGCATGATCACATGACGGATATCCAACACTTTCACAGGCACATGATTCCATATCCGAAATCTTTCTGACCACTCCATAAAAGCACCTCATCGTATATTTCCCACATTATAATTGATAACCATTATCATTTACAACACTGCAATGGTGACTGGAGCCACTGAATTTCGTCTGAGGAGAATACGGTGGCAATCATTCATTGGGATTGATTCCATTCAGTAAAACACGAAGAACCCGCACAGGATGCGGGCTTCTTATGATTGAATGAGGGCGATAATGCTGAGATCCTGCCAATCGCGGTCGGCTACCAAGGCCCGATGGCTAAAAAGGCGGCGTATCAGCGGTGCCCCCTTTAACACTTAAGATTTACGAATATCCTTCAATCTAAACTGTCCGATCAGCTGCTGCAAAAAGGTCCCGATCACCTCAACAAATTGCGTGGTCTGTTGTACATGAACATAGTCTTCTCTGAGCGCTGCCAGCTTCTTCTCGACTTCAGCAGAGATGCTGCGGTTATCCATGCTGACGGCAGTGATCTCCTCCATCAGCTGGACAACCCGGTCAATGACCTGAGATTTGCTCGCATCCTGATCATTCGCCTGTATCAGCAGCCTGGTTGCTGCAGCGACACGCGTATTGCCCTCTTCAACTACTTGAGTAACCTCTGCCATGGATTGCTGGGCACGCTCTGAGCCGGTATAGATATGCCCAATCGTCTCCTGAATGTCCGCTACCGATTGTCCGGTTGATTCCGCCAGCTTACGAATCTCTGAGGCAACAACCGCAAATCCTCTTCCATGCTCTCCTACCCTGGCTGCTTCAATCGAAGCATTTAACGCCAGCAGATTCGTCTGAGAGGCGATCCGCTCGATCATCTGCAATACGTCCTCAATCTTGCGCGTGGTGCCGACGAAGGAGTCCATCGTTTCATGCGTAGCTGATACTTGCAGGGAGATGTTCGACATTTGATCTCCGATATTCTCCACCTCCTCGCGGGCCACTCTGATCTGATCAGCAGCCTGCTGTTCGAGATTCTGTAGAGTTATGCGCATATCCGCCACAGCAGCGCTTACCGCATCAAGGTCTTGAAGCTGCCGAAGAATGCTCTCCACCATGGCCTCAATGCGTTCATTTACGCGTTCAGTCGATTGCTCGGTCTCAGCGGTGGAATGACTCAATTGGCGCTGGCTCACAATGACATCATCCGCCGCGTGCTTGACCTTCAGCAGAATGCTTTCCTGGGAGTCAATCATACTGTTTATCCATTTCGCCGTATCACGCAGCTCATCCGTTCCGAAATCGTGAAGCGGAATTCTTTGGGTGAGATCGCTGCTGCCTTCCGTATTGCGGCGTATGAAGCGGTTCAATTGATGAATACGTCCTGTTTCGGGAAGCAGGATGGTACGGAGAATCATCTGCCAGAGCATCAGGCCGCAGACCAGCACAGCCGTCCCCGTTCCCAAAGCGCTGCCCATCCGGGCAACAGCCCCGCTTCCGTTCAGCAGTCCGGCCACTACCGCTACAAGGATAGCCATCGCAATCAGCAAGGGCAGCATCAGCTTGGTTACGTTAAAGCCAAGGCTGCGGGTTCGATAGACTTCCTCAAAGTCGGCTTCACACATCATTCCCCACACATCAGGGCAATGTGGAAGCTGAACTGTAACCCCTTTGCCAATGACAGGAATATGGCGGTAATCCGAGTAGCCTGGAAATGAAACGCATACATTACTGCCGTAAGCAATCACGTTTGCCACACCGGGGTGGAGCTCTCCCGAAGCCGGGTCGGTAAACATCAGCTCCAGCTCGGTATGCTTCTCCACCTTCACCGTCCCCCAGCGCGTCGATACCCCATCCTTCAGATTCTCGCCATGTGTGAAGGTGCGGTCCTCAAACCGGCTCCGTGACAACGCAGTCCCCGGCTTAATCCCCACCTGCAGCCGGGGCTCTGCCATGAACAGATAATGGTCGCCCGAATCCGGATAGATATGCCCCGATTCCCGCTGGATCAAATCACCAATAACATCATTAGGCACGCGGCCGCACAAGAAGCCCTCGATCTTCCCCTGCTCCACAACCGGCAGCACAAACAACATAGTGATCTCATCGAAAAAGGTTGAGGTACCGGGCCCTGCTTGCAGAGTCACCGGATCGGCGTAGGGTCCGAACAGACATTTACGCCCCTCTGCTCCCTCGGAGGCATACCGCAAGCACTCACCAAGGATACTTTCGTCCCCATACTGTTTGCCACGGTGCGCCGGAAAGGTAGTCGATATTACGGTGCCTTCCCCGTTCAGCACAAAAATCTCGGAAAAATCAGCCGCCCTGCCTTGGGTAGCTGCGAATAAAGACTCCCATACGGCCGGATCCCCTCCATTTGGAAAACGGTTCTCACCGGGAAGCATCCGTAATTGCTCGTGCAGCCGACTTAAGTAATTCCAATATAATTCAGCCCAATTATGTAATATTTCCTTCCGTGTTTCTGCAATTCCTTCAAAGACATCAGTAATATCAGACTCTAAATTCCTGTTCAAGCGATTGGACCACCATAAAGGCAATCCTGTCTTCCAGCCCAGCCAACCAAACATCTATTCTCTCCCCCTATAAAACCGCGTCCAGTGCATACGGATTCACTCTGCATATAGTCACTGAAGCAGCATACATTCGCCTCCACTTTAATGAGTCAAAGCGTTAATGAAGATGATAAGGCATACTTGTGTAATAATCAACATTCAATTCTGGGTTGGGAGCGGATCACCAAACAAGCCTGTTCCTGCTTTCATCCGCAGGAACAGGCTTGTTACAGACTAACTATAAGCTTCAATGTAAGGCTCAGCTATTAATCCATTGCAGATATTGCAGCAGCCGCCTAATCATTACTGCGCTCTCTGCGCGGGTTGCCGGCTCCTTAGGGTTGAAATCGCCTGCGGGGTCCCCATGGATAAGTCCGGCTTGCGACAGCAGGACCACAGATTCAGATGCCCATGCTGCAATGCTGTTCTGGTCGGAGAACACTTCAGTTCCGGACGATTGGGGCAGCTTGCCTGAGAAGTTCAGCGCCCGGGCCATAACTACAGCCATCTGCTCCCGCGTAATATAATCCTCCGGTCTGAATAAACCCTTCTCGAAGCCGTCCATGATTCCTGCGGTCTGGATCATGCCGATGGATTCGGCATACCAGGCTTCTGCCGGGATATCTGCGAACGGACCTGCCGATGGGCGGGCATGAAGTCCAAGGGAACGCACAAGCATTGCTGCAAACTCACCGCGCGTAACCTGTTGCGAAGGGGCAAAGGAAACGCTGCTTCTCCCTTCAACAATCAGCTTATTGGCAAGCAGTTCAATGTCAGCCTGTGCCCAATGTCCAGCCGAATCCGCAAAGAAATGTCCGGACGTAACGAGCGCATATGCACGGTTAAGCGGCGTGTAGACTATAGCCCGGCCCGCCTGCCCTTCAACGTCAAACACGGCAGGTACATAATGAAGCTCCTGGTCATTATCCACCCATACCACAGTTGTTGTCCCCGGATTGGCTGGTGAGGCAAGAGGAAGGATATGTCTGGTGTACAGAGGACTATAGCTCTCTGCCTGGACACCATCGATATCAAGCGTGAAGTCTACAGGACTGCCGAGCAGCTTATAGCCCTTTTTAATAGAAGCTGCCCTGAAGCTGCCGCTGGTTGCAGATGCGGCTGTGCCCATTCCGACTGTAATGATCTTGCTGTCAGGCCACTGAGCTAACGGGTCAAGCCGCAGCTCGAAGCCGATTCCATTTACTTCAATGGTTAACGAAGCGCCCGGCCGTTGTTGTAACACCTCCCTCAGAACGGAAAGCGATACATCAACAAATGCAATATCCCTGCTGTTCTCGAGCTTGATCACAGCTTCCTTGTCTGAAGCAAACGCCTGGACTATAAAAGCATCATCAAGCCTGACCCGGAGCGCCGACCGGCCATCATCCATGGCTTCAAGCGTTGCTTTCGCCAGAAGCTCCTGATCATTAGCAGTAAGCCGGATCAGAACAACGCCAGGATTAGGCGGGCTCGAAACGACAATTGCTTCGTGCACAATCGAGGGCTCCTGAGTTGCCGTCGGCGTTGCCGTAGGTGTCGCTGTCGGTGTTCGCATCGGTGTTGCTGTCGGCGTTGCCGTTGGCACCACTGTCGGCGTTGCCGTAGGTGTCGCTGTAGGCGTTGCCGTAGGTGTCGCTGTAGGCGTTGCCGTAGGTGTCACTGTCGGCGTTGCTGTCGGTGTCGCCGTTGGCGTTGGTGTCGGCGTGGCCGTTGCTGTCGGTGTCGGCGTCGGTGTTTCCGTTGGCACCGGTGTCGGCGTTGCCAGCAAAGTTAGATGAATGCGGCCTGCATCTGCCGTTTGTCCTGCATTCACATTCACTAGCTGCTCCATAGGCGCATAACCCTGTGCAGACAATTGGAGTGTATATACGCCGGCAGGAATCTCTTCCAGCCTGTATACTCCCTCACTGCCGGTAACGGCACTGAATCTGTCTATGGATACAATGGCTCCCGCCAGCGGTAAATCCCCCGTACCATAGACTGAACCGGTAATCGTCCCTGTCTGGACAGTGGCGGGAAGCACCGTGATCTCTGTCTGCGCCGTCAAGGCATTTTGCACAGAAGTAATGGTAATCGTCGCTTCGCCAGCAGCGACAGGCTCCACCTGCCCGTTCTGGTCTACGGTTACTACCTCCGTGTTACTTGAGCTCCAGGTGATATCCGGATTCGTTGCGTCTTCAGGCAGAACGGTTGCCTGCAGCCGGACAGAGGGCTCGCCGACCCTCAAGGTTAGCCGGGAGGCATTCAGGCTAACACCACTGACCGGAATGAAAGTACGGATATGACCGTCTTCTATTCTGAACTGGTGCCATGCCTGGATCAGCCGGTCCTCATTGACCTCATACAGATCGAGATATTGTCCGGCAAGGACAGCAGGGATATCCGTGTCCGGAATATAATCTACCGCATCCACCGGCAGGGCACTGTCAAGCAGCGGCGGTGACATCACGTTCCCCTCCAGAACATAAGCGAAACTGTCGCCGGACCGGTTCGGCTCAGCCGTTATTGCCGTGGAGCCTACCACCAGGCCCGGATGAATCGCAAGTATACCGATTTCAGGAGCATGCTGACTGACAACAAGCTGAAGATCACGTGAAGCGGTGGCCAAGCCCGTATCCGTTACTTGCAGACGAATATTGAAGGTGCCGGCCTCTGCGGGCGTACCCCGCAGCTCTCCACGGGTGCTGACACTGAGTCCTTGCGGAAGGCCGGAGGCACTCCAATTGAGACCAATATGTGCGCCGTCGAAGGCTGACAAGTCTACGGAATAAGGCTGCCCCTTGATTCCCCCGGGAAGCTCCTCCGTCAATACGGCAGGACGCAGGTAGGGATAACCGTTGTTAACATTATCATGAATGTTCCAGGTATGATTGAAATCCCATCCTGCATAGCTGCTCTGCTTCTTCATCTCCACAGTAGTCAGTGCCTTAATATCTATTGTGCTGCTTGTGAATAAATCCGCTCCACTAGTATTGATTCCACTGGCAGGAATTCCTGTTGTCGTCGTGTCAAAAAAAGAATGCTCAATAGTAGTCTCAAATCCAAAAGCTCCAATGCCGCCTCTCCGGGTATAGGTTGCAGCATTCGAAGTAGAGAGGTGTCCTGCGGCATAGGTGTTTTTTATTGTATTATGAAATTGGTAGCTTGTGATCCCGCTCGTGAACACAAAGTAATCGGGGGGCTCGTTGCTTATCTCGCCAGTCGAATAAGAATCTTCTACAGATCCATACCCCTGAGAACCCACAAGTCCACCGGCATACATATTGGGGGAGTTGGCAACAGTGACTGAGGCACTGGAGGATGACATTTTCAGGCTGGTATTAACAATCGCACCAGCTATACCTCCGGCAGCGGTTACCCTGCCATCGGTTCCGCTTTTAACACTCCCTTGCGTATAGACCCTTTCAATACTTCCCCCGCTTTGATGCCCCACCAGACCACCAACCATGGAGCCGCCGCTTATATTGACATCCAGACCGAGATTTCGGATCGCACCGGTAGATTGGCCAAAGAAGCCGGTATTAGTGCCGCTGTTACCGGTTACCTCAACACCACTAATCGTATGACCTTGTCCATCAAAAATTCCGCTGAACGCAGCATAAGCATTCCCGCCTAGCGGAACCCAATCCACCCCGGATAAGTCAATATTCTTCATTAGGCGGATATGTGCACTCAAGTAATTCTCCTGATTCTGATTAAGATACATAAGCTGCTCTCTGGTGGACACCTCCGCCCATCCGTCTGTAACAGGCGGGATGCCACCCGCTTCATCGGAGCCAGAATCAGCATGGACCACTAAGGAATACAGTCCAAGCTGTCCTACGAGCATCACAATAACCAGCAAGGCTGCCGTTATAGTCAGGTATTTTTTCATTACAGTCTCCCCTTTGGCTACGATAATAATGGTTCAGCATCTGCAATTCTGCCGAAGCTGCGGATCAAAAAATAGTATAATATATGAATTGAATCGAAAGGTCCCGTTTTTGTTTCAAATTTGAATAGAAAGTAGTGTGCAGCATGAACCTCTCTTCGGCTAACAGCAAAATCTCTGCTCAGCGGATCGTCGGCTTCAGCCGGGAAAAGAACGCCTTATTCCAATGGCTTGCTGCACCCGATGCCGGTTCGCAAATTTTCTCCGTCACGGGTATTGGCGGCATCGGCAAAACCACCCTGCTCACAGAACTGAACGCCGGAGCCCGCCGTACCTCCACGCGTACATTATGGATGGACGGACAAATATGCCTGCAGACTCCAGGTGCTTTTCTGTCCTGTCTGGAGATGAGTCTGGAGATAGAATACGGCCTGACACGGGCAACAGACGAGACGATGCTGACTTATGCGGTACGGGAGTTAACCCGCCAGCGTACCGTAATGATTATAGATAACTGTGAGCATATAGATTATCTTGAAAGCTGGCTGCTGGCCAGTCTGCTGCCCAGGCTGGCCGAAGCTGAATGTCTGCTCATTCTGGCCTCCCGCCGCGGTCTGCCGACGAAATGGCATAGTCATCCCCTTTGGTCCAAGCGGATTCATTCCTATCCTCTGGAGTTGTTCTCCCGTGAGGAGATCTATGAATATCTGCAAGACAGCGGACTCTCACCAGTCCTTCAGGTTGATATCGTTCAGAAGACCGGAGGCCACCCCCTGCTGCTGGCGCTTACGCTGGATATGCTGCTCCGCCAGGAGCCGGAGAGACAGGAACGCGAATATCAGCTTCCGGGGATACTCAGTGCAGAGCTGCTGAAGGAAGCCTCCTCCCCCTTTATGTATGAGGCTCTGTAGCTCTTATCTCTTCTTCCTGCGGCAGACCAGACAATCCTGAACCAATTGCTGGCCCATCCCCTGTCGGCCTCGGAATATGCGGAGCTGAGCCGATTGTCTTGTGTGCGTACCAGCATGAACGGATTATGCCTGCACCAGCTCGTATCGCGGATGCTGCGGGAAGACTACCAGCGGCGGGACCCAGGACAATATCACCGGATGCGGTCCAGAACGCTTGAGCTGCTCACCGGGGTGTTCCCCGCGTCCAATACACTTCAGCAAATGCAGATTGCCGCCCATGTGCTGGAGCTGTACCGCGAGCAGCTGCCGATTGCCGGCACATATACAGATTTCTCAGCCGTAAGGACACAGGAACGGCAGCGGGAATATGAGCCGGGGGATCTTCCTTATCTGCACCGTTTTCTTGAGGCATCGCTGGCCCGATCGGACTGGCAGTCGGAGCTGATTGCAGCCGGTGAGCATCATGCGCTGCTGGAGGATATTGCAGCGCAGGATCCAGGCAGCATTGTAGTCCTGTGTAACAGCAGCGGGATTCCGCTGGGATTCTCGGCAGGCCTGCGCCTGCATGCACTTACGCTGCCTCTGCTCGACCGTTACGCGCCAGCCCATAGGGAACTGCTGGGAGAATTGGCCGGGTCTCTCTACAGCCTGCCCGCCGAAGCTGCGGATACACTGTTCATTCTGCTGGCAGCGGTAGACACAGAGCAGCCCTACTACCAGCCGGAAGAGCTGGGTGCCATGCTGCTCCAGTCGTGGCTGGTGTACACTTCCGGGGGCTTGCGCACCATTGTCGCGACAGCGGACAACCAGTTAAACCTGCTATTACCGCTTTTGGGCTTTCAGGAACAGATACAGTCAAGACCTAAGCAGGCTGCTCCAACAGGGCTGATTGTGTGGGACCTCGATTTCCGCCAGGTGACATTTGAGGTGTGGGTACAGCGGGTATTTCAGCTGGCTGTGCAAGCCCCAGAAGCAGTCCTTGCGGAAGAGCCGCAGTCTCTGGACTGGAAGGATGTCAAGCAGATTGTTCAGCATTTGTATAAGGATGCCCTGCTGGAAGAGATACCTTTGGTGCAGCGGCTTGGGCTTGCCGGAGAGTATGTACGTCAGCAGGTACAGCATATCCTGACGGATAAGCAGCCGCCTTATCCGCTCACAGAGCTGGAGCAAAGCTTACTGAGAGAGAGTTATTTGCAAAAGAACTACCGGAAATCACAGCTTGCCGAAGCTTTTCATATGAGCCGCACTACATTCTACCGTCACTCCAGGCTGGCATTTATCCACCTGGGGCATGTACTCACAAGGGTGCTGAGGGATATTGATCTGCATGGTGACAGATAGCGGAAGGGGGTGCGAAGAATGAATAACAACAACGGAAATCCTCCTGCGGGAGCCTTCGGACAGCTTGATCAGATGTGGTTCAGGCTTCGGAGCAGCGAGCAGAACAGCAGTCTCACGGGAGGGTGTTCACTCCGACTGCAATTCCTTGAATCGCATCTGCTCCTGATTCCAGTTTCGGGCCGGGGCTGGATCACTGTGGACGGCAAGTATGGCGAACTCAGAGCGGGAGCTGCCTTTGTCTGCCTGCCGGGGCAATTAATCGAAGCCTGCCTGGACGGTTCAGACGAACCGAATATATACATTTTGCGGTTTGATGTATTTAGCCAGCGGAATCTGCCTGTACAACCGGGCCGGATAAGCTCAACGGAGCCCCAGCTTCCCTTCTCCCTGGAAGGAGAAACAGGGATGTCTTCAACTGTTACATACAGCAAACACTGTGAGGCTATCACCGCTTCCCTTGGCAGTACAGACCCCTTACAGCAGCTGCTTGCCCAGAGCAGATTCTATGAGCTGCTGTACAGTCTGCTCAGCGATGCCAGGCAGTCCAAGCCAGACGATACCGATACGATTATGGAACGGGTCAAGGCCTATATAGAGCAGCATTACCGTGAAGAGCTTTCGATCACCCTGCTGGCGGGCGAGGCAGGCATTAGCGTAAGGCATTTCATCCGGCTGTTCAAGCACAAATATGGTCTTAGTGCCATCGAATACCTGACCGAATACCGGATCAGACAAGCAAGAAGTCTTATGCTTCCGCATTCGAATTATGAATTAAAGGATATCGCCGCTTATGTCGGTTACAAGGATGTTCCTTACTTCCGGCGCAAGTTCAAGCAAATTACCGGTGTAGCTCCGGCCACCTTCATGCGCAATGCCAAGCTCAAAATCGCAGTTTGTCACGGCAGCCTCATTGGGGCGTTGCTTACGCTGAATATTATTCCCTGCGCCGCACCGGCTGACCATCCCTGGACAGAATATTACCGCCGTAAATATGAGACAGATGCGGTTCTGCCGCTTGCCCGGGAGGATACTCTACGGCTAGAGCAGCTTACCGTTCTTCGTCCTGATTACATTCTCGGGCTGGAGACATCGGTAAGCCGGAGGATGCTTCCGCAGCTCCAGGAAATTGCGCCCACGTTCCTTGTGTCTTCGCTTCAGACGGATTGGCGCACGCAATTACACTTCATTGGAGAATGCGTGGGCAGGGCGCCGGAAGCAGCAGCTTGGCTGAACAACTATGAGCGCAAGGCCAAGAGCATCCGGGCACAATTGGGTCAAGAACCAGCCATGAACAAGCTGCTCCTTGCCCGCATATCCGGGCAGTCCATTACCGTGCTATCTACGGGAAGCTTAGCTGAGGTATTCTATGATGATCTGCATTTCATTCAGGCGTCCATTGTGGACCGTAGGCTGAGCAATCAGACAATAACCCCGGAGGAGTTGTGGTCGGCAGATGCGGACAAGCTGCTGTTCATTGTGGATGAGGATGCGGCTTCGCAGGCCGTCTGGTCTGCGTTCCGGGACAGAGAGTCCTTGCTGCCCCCTGATCCCGCAGGGTTTTCGCGTATCGGGCACCTCCCTTCCTACCCTTGGACAGAGTATAACTCGTTCACCCAAGAGCTGGTTCTTGACTCCGCGCTGACACTCTGGCGTAATCGGACATGAAATATTGGCGTGATAGTCAATAGTCGAATCGCACGGATTGTTTTATACTCCTAACAGTGATATTGATTCTCACTCTCAGGTGGGAAGACAGGTATTGATACTCAGGAGGTTAGTGAAGATATGCGACAGATGAGACAAAGAATGGTGTTCTGCATGGCGATAGTATTAACATTGGTCATGACGGCTTGCTCCAACAACAGTGAACAGGCCAAGGTGGCCGCAGACGCTGAAGCAGATTCCCGGGTAGTAGGCAGTGAGAAAGGCGAGATCAAAATCCCCGCCCACCCGGCCAGAGTGATTGGATTGTCTGTGGTCTACCCGGAATTCCTGCAGGCCCTGGGGGTTACGCCCGTTGCTGTACAGAACTACCAGGAGGAGTTCCCGACTTATCTAGAGGAGCCCTTCAAGGATACGCTGAAGATGGGTATAGCCCAAACTCCGAATTTTGAAATGATTCTCTCTGCCAATCCTGATCTGATCCTCGCCCCTACATGGTGGTCGGCTAAGGATTATGACCAGTTGTCGGGGATCGCTCCGACGGTTCTGCTGCCGCAGCGCGATGACTGGCGGGATGAGCTGAAGGATATCGCCGGGGTACTCGGCAAGACGGAGCTTGCAGAGAAGGTAATTAAGGATCTGGAGGCTCAGGAGGCAGAAGCCAAGCAGAAGCTGGATGATCTGGTGGGTAATGAAACGGTGATGTACATGATGGTCATGCCGGGCAGCTTCGTTCTTTACGGGGATCAAATTGACCGCGGAAAATTCCTTCACACTACGCTTGGGCTGGAGATGATCCCGAATTTCCCGACTAAAGATCCTTCCTTATCCATCTCGCTGGAGAAGCTGCCGGAGTATAATCCCGATCACATCTTCCTTCAGTTGAATAACGAGGACGATGCCGGGGTGAAGAAAACCTATGAGGATCTGCTGAAGAGTCCATTATGGAAGAACATGACGGCGGTCAAAAAGAACCAGGTCTACACCATGGCCGGCAAGGATTGGTTCAACCTGGGGATGTCTCCTCTGGCTAACCGTTATGCGGTGGATGCGGTGCTTCAGGCCTTTGAAGGCAACTCCAAATAAAGGGGGACTTCAGATGGGCAACACTGGCGAGCTCCAGGGGGCTGAACGTTACTTCATCTCCCCCGAAGCTATTGAGAACGCAGTGGTTACTTTACGACTGACCGAATTATGTATGCCCGCACATGCTGAGCATCTGCTTACCACTTATGCTTCCATGCTTGGGACTGAGGATAAACGTATAGCGGCAGCCATCTTCTGCACATGGATCGCCGGGATCTGCGGAGTCAAATACGCACTGCTCACAGCCGCAGACCCGCTGGCTCATGCCTTGCGACTGAATAACCTGTCTGTGCAGCTCATTCGCACGGAGGGCTACCCCGAATTCGCCTTTTTTATCCACGATCAGGGGAACGGGACCTATGACCAGGATGGAGATGGAAAAGAATTATCCGGCGAGCTCGGCATGTTCTACAGCAGTGTTGTCAGACCGGTTATTGACGCGCTTGCCGAGGCTTCACAGACCAAAGCGGTGATGCTGTGGAAGCATGTCTATAATCAGTTGTATACTTTTATCGAAGAGGATGGTCTTGACGCTCCCAGTGAGTGCAGCCGCACCCAGATCCACGGGCAATTCCAAGCTGCACACTGGGAGCTGACGCCGGAGGTATTCGGACTTCGCAGCAATCCGTTTCGCGTTACCCCCAAGTTCCGGACGGACCCCCACCCTCCGCATGATACGATATCTGTTAAGGCTACCTGCTGTCTGGCCTATAAGCTCAGAGCGGATCATTCCTACTGTAGCAGTTGTCCTATCCTTCCCGCAGTACCCGGAGAATTATAAGCTGAGAACTCTGCTGCCCGAGCCGGAATGGAGCTACAAGCAGCCAGAAGGCTACACCCTATTCAACTCAAATCAATGTCTGCCACCCTTCAAGCGGCTACCGGACCGGGATATTTTCCCATCCGGGTTTTTTATGCAAATTAACATACTTCACTCTACAAGAATATCCGCCATATTCCGACATATTATTTAAGAGCTTTCGCTCTAATACATATCCGGGAGATGACCTATGTCACAGCTAATTCAAAAACGGCCAGTCCGTTCCACCAGCATTGCCAACACATTGGCCATTGTGCTGCTAGTCATTATTCTTGTCGTCTTCTCGATTCTGGGTACCTTCTTCTATTCCAGCACCCGAAGCATTCTAATAAGCCAGCAAGAGTCGATGCTGATGACCAAAACGCAGGGAATTGTCAGCCAGTTCGATGCTCTGTTCAAGGAGAAGGGCTCACTGGTCAAACAAATGTCCACCAACTCGATTTTCCAAAAATATATTGAGAGCACAACAGCAGATCAAATCACCACTTCCCCCCACGCCGCAGAAGCACTCGCCACACTGGCGGACATTGTAAAGTCTGAGCCCTCCTTCGCCGATGCCTGGGTGGCCGGGTTATCCGGGAAGGGATATTTCCTCCAAAATGACGGTCTGACCTCTAAATCGGACTTTGATATCCGCGCCCGCCCCTACTTCAAGCCTGTATCCGAATCCAAGGGTCTCTACTATTCTGAACCTTACGCCGACGTCATTAGCGGCAAAATGCTGATGGGCATTTTCTATCCGATTCTGAATGAGAGCAGCCAAATGATCGGCTTCATTGCCGCAGATATTGCCTTCGATGACATCCCGCAAATCATGCAGAGCTATTCCTTGGGAAGCACCGGGTTCTCCATTCTGGCTACCCGCTCAGGCGACATTCTCTATCACCCGGATAAGGCCAAAGTACTGAAGGAGAAAATTACAGAGAGTCCGGGCGATCTCGGGGCAATCGGCAAAAAAATGATTAACGGCGAATCCGGCGTATCGCTCATTGATGATAATGGCAACCCCCGTTATATCGGCTATGCCACCAGCAAGGATACCGGATGGTCTGTAGGCTTAACCATTACCCGGCAAGAGGCGCTTAGCGAGCTGACGTCCTTCACCCGGACGACCATCACCGGTTTTGCTGTTGCCGCTTTGGTCCTGGTGTTCATCTGTTATCTCACACTGCGCTACCTGTTACGCTCCATTCCAAAACTGCTGGCCGCTATCCAACGGATTGCAGACGGAGACCTGACGGTTCAGCTCAATGATGCCTCTCGCAATGAAATCGGACAGATTGCTCATGGCATTGCGGGCATGGTCCAGAAGATTCAGGGCATGATTCAGGTGATCCATAATACGACTCAGGTGCTGACCCAATCCTCCCAGAACCTGCAAGCCATCTCTACCAAAACCGCGATAACCATGAACGAAACGGCTACGGCCATTAATGAAATTGCGAATGCTACCAACTACCAGTCCGCTGAATCCGAGAGCATTCTCCACAAAACCGGTGCATTATCCGATCAAATTGACGAAATCACCAGTGATGCCCAGACTGTAGGAACCATGGTACAGACCTCAGCAGAGCTCAGCAGTTCCGGTCTTGACTTGGTGGAGCAACTCTCCAAAGCTGCAGAAGACAATCACAGATCTACACAAGCGATGTCATCGCTCATTGAGGATATTGATCTGAGCCGTCATGAGATTTCGGGTATCGTAGGCACAGTGAATCAAATAGCGACACAGACCAATCTGCTCGCCCTTAATGCTTCCATTGAAGCGGCACGGGCAGGTGAACATGGCAGAGGCTTCGCGGTGGTAGCTGGTGAGGTGCGTAAGCTTGCCGAGCAAACAGCCCGGGCTACTGAAGAAATCTACAAGAAGGTCAGCGCCATTGAGGAAAAAACAAGCCTATCCGTAGAACACACTACTCTTGGCCTTACGATTGCGGAGGAGAATGCCAAATCTGTCGAGAATGCGAAGCAGGTCTTCTTCAGCTTGAACAGTGACCTGGAGGAGCTGAAGGTACGGATGCTGCAGATCAGCAATAACACCTCGATTGTCCACAAGCACAAGGATGAGATTCTGCAGGCGATTGAGGTCATATCTTCGACGACCGAGGAGAATTCTGCCTCCACTGAAGAGGTAAGTGCCAATACACAGGAGCAGCTCGGCAGTATTGAGCAGGTAGCTGAACTGTCCAGAGAGCTGAGCGAAATCTCACAGAGGCTGGAGGAAGAACTGCGGCAGTTCAAGCTGGAGTAACGGGGTATGCAAAAAGATCGCCAAGTAAGAGATTCACTTGGCGATCTTTTTGTCATGCGGAGGTCTAAGCCTGGTTCGGTGCTATTTTAACATGTACTTGGTAATCGTCTTAGGCGCATAGCTCCGCGTAATGTACAGCTCCCCATCTCCCGCATAAATGTAATTATGCCCGGTTTCGTAGTCGTGCCAGCTTGTGGAGAGATGATATTTGATCTGCAGGTTCGCCGGGTCCAGCACATAGAAATCCTCCTTGGCAATATCCCCCTCAAAGGTCTCAGGATCAACAACAGCCGGACGCTCCTGCCATTGGTACTGCTTCTCGACCGTAATCTCGCCCGATGGTGTTATCCGGCAGTACCATTCGCGGTCCCCGGCTTCACCGATCTGCTGCTTGCCGAGTAATTGGTTGTCTTTGCTGTACAATTTGTAGACGTTGTCGCTCTGGATCAGATAGTTGTTGCCGGTCGTATTGATCCGATCCATCTTGTTCACAGGACGCACCCACTTCTTGGTGCCGTTAGCGTCATAGCCGAATAACAGCCAGGTATCGCTACTGCTCATCTTAATCAGGAACGAACCGCCGCGAAGCGGATACACCTGGAAATCAGGATATTTAACTGCTTTGGGAGCGGTGTAGGCAGCCAGCGGTTTCGTCAGAGCATCCAGACTCCGGTATACGCTGACTCTGTTTGTATCCAGCTCCTTATGTACCACATAGCCGTTCGGCAGCACATCAATCACCCCTGAGGCCCATTTGCCGGTCAGCTTAAGCTTGCGTACCTGCTTCCCGTCCTGACTGTACTCGGTAATACCACGAGAAGCTCCATTGCCGCTAACCAAGGTTCGAATCACAATATTTCCGTTATCCAACACCACCGGCGAGTAGGACCCGGTTATGGTTTTGGTCCATTTCCGTTTGCCGTTCGGATCAACAACGGTAAGATCATAGGGTTTGCCGCCCCACATTTTATAGAAATAGCTGTAGCCGTTACTGGCAGAATAAAAACCATTAGCAGTAAACGGCTTGTCGTTGGCCATGTCCGAATAGTCATATACCCAGTTGGCAGAACCGTTAATGCGGTCAATGGATGCGTACAACATGCCCGAAGACTTCGTCTTGGAAGGGGATACGGTTACGGTCTTGACCAGCGGAATGAACATCCGATTCTTACTCTGTAAGGTGTCTATAGTGCCCCAGAAGGTAATGCCATCCGGCAGCGTATAGCTCCATTCCGGCTTCGGGAGCTGTTCCATGACTTTTGCCGCCGATGAGCGTCCAGGAAGCAGTACCTGTGCCGCCAGTAATAGCGCAAAGCCTGCGGTGAAAAATTTCAATCGTTTTGAATTCATAACTCCTATCCCTCTTTTACTATGTATTAATGTTCCAACCTGAATTATTATATGACCACCTAGACAATAAGGACAGGTTATAAATGGATGCTATCTAACCGGTGTGTCCGGCCGCATTCCCGGCGCGTTTGCCAGTAACTCGGGCTGTCCATTACAATGACAGTAAACAGGCTGACAATGCCAATTCCCGGGAGGAGAGTATGACATGGAAGCATGGAAACGTGCCGCATGGGGGCAATTAACGGTTGATGAGAAAAGGCACGCGATGCAGGGAGTGCTTAAACAGCTGCCAGCTGGCTTCAAGTGGCTGCGGTTAGAGAGGTTCGAACGTTACGGCCAGTCCATAGAAACGGGTGTCTTCGTATATGAGGGCAGTGAATACGTGTACGTGCCGGGCGACACGGTGACCCTGGGCCGCTCAGAGGTACATATGTATGCCGAGATGTCTCCCGTCCGCGAAGCTGTGATCGGGCCATTGCTCGTGCAGCGCCAGCCTGCTTCGGCAGGCTGGTACGAATGTCCGCTGGACCGGCTGGGCCCGGAAGAAGATGAGGATGTGCTCGAAGCTATCGAAGAGTTCCGTCAGGGGCCGCACACCAGCTATGAGTACTCCCAGTATTTCCGGCTCGAACGGGACGGGGAACAGATCGTAGTGTTCCTGTTCGACGACAGCGAATCGTTCGAAGAATGGTGCGAGTCGGAGCTGCCGGAGGGCTTCACCCTGCCGACTGAGGACGAATGGGAGTATCTGTACGGCGCAGGTGCACGAACGCTGTTCCCGTGGGGCGACGAGATTGACGAAACCATGCGGCTCAGACATGTGCCCGGTTCAAGTGTGGCTAATGCTGAGGACCCGTATCCGCTGGAGCTGCCGAATGCGTTCGGCCTATGCTTCCCCGGCGATCCTTACAAAAAGGAGCTGGTCCTCACGCCGGACGGCATAACTGGCAAAGGCGGCGACGGCGGCTGCAATCTGCACGGCGGCCACGGTGTTGCTCTAGGGTATCTCCCAACGGCGACCGCTTTCCGCGATCCTTATGAGAGCGAGCTTACATGGGAGGATCTGCTGGATTGCCTGGTGTATCGGCGGGTTGTGAGGTTGTAGGATTACGAACATTAGTATAAGACATCCAAAAGCCGCCCTTCCTTCGCATCAAGCGAAGCCGGGCGGCTTTTTCCATTGTAATATTATTTAGTGAGACAGCTTCATAGGCTATCGGTTTCACACACCCTGCGATACAAGCTCTCTCTGGACTGAAGCTGTTGAAGCTGCTCCTTCTGTGTCCGAATCCGTGCTCTTATCCAGTTCCTCCACACGTGCCACATTCAGTTCCTGCTCGTTCTGATGAAGCTCTTTGACCATATTCCTGTAGATATGGGCTTCTTGACGGTCCAGTCCGTCACGATTCTCTTTCATGATCCAGGTTTCCACGGTTCGCTTGAGAATTTCGCCTCTTCGTTCCAACAGTTTCGTATAAGTCAACGTTTCTTCATTCCCTTCCTGAAGCTAGAGTTCATACGCCAGGGTGAAGCTCTGATGTCACATCAGGCGTAACGTCTACTATTATACGGGAAAGACCCGGCTCACCCAATGCGGAGCATCCGGACTTACATCGGGTGAGCTGCGCTCAGCGCAGAAGAGGCTGACTCAGCAGGCAGGTTCGCAGATGTTCGGACAGATGCTCCCATATACGGCAAGATATTAAGCAGAATTCGCCTAAAAGTCGAAATGTGTTCGGTTTTCCGCATACATTCTGTTCGTGTCCGTACTACCGCTTCAGCTCCGCAACTCCACACGGAACACGCTGCCTCCGCCAGGGCAGTTCTCAGCCCGTATGCTGCCGCCAAGCGTGTCTACCAGTTCCTTGGCAATGGCAAGCCCCAGCCCGTGGCCCCCGGCCTCCCGCGAACGCGACTGGTCAGGGCGGTAGAAGCGCTCGAAGATCCGGCTCAGGTCTTCCGCAGGAATACCCACGCCTGTATCCTGCACCTCCAGCGCCAGCCACGTGCTGCTGTTCTTCTGAATGAGCGCAGCCCGCAGAATGACGCGGCCGCCTGCGGGTGTGAACTTGATGGCATTCTCCAGCAGAATGACCATGAGCTGCACCAGCTTCTCCTGATCCTGCTTCACCGGAAGCTCCGCCGGAGCTTCGAGGGTAAGCCGGATCTGCTTCGCTTCGGCCAGCACGCCCAGGCCGGAGAGCGTAAGGGCCAGGACCGGCGCGAGGTCGAAGCGCCGGAGGACCTGCTCCAGCAGCCCGGCATCACTGCGGGCCAGCAGGAGCAGGTCACGGGTCAGCGCGGTCATCCGCTGGACCTCCGAATACATCCCGTCCACCACATGACGGGTGAACGCCTGTTCATTGATGCTGTCCTCCAGCTTCAGCGTCTCGATGGAGGACAGCATCACGCTCAGAGGCGTGCGGAGCTCATGCGAGGCGTCCGCCGCGAAGTGCTTTTGCCGGTCATACGCCTCGCGGACCGGCACCATCGCCTGCCGCGACATCACCCGGCTGAAGACGGCGGCCAGCAGGATGAATGCTGCTGCGATGGCGGCCAATACGCCGAGAAGCCAGCGGAATAACTGCTGCTGGAAGGTAACATCTTTACCGGCATACAGGATGCCCGCAGGCTGCCCCTTACGCTCGAAGACCCGGCTGCCGAGCAGATAAGCAGCCTTCGTGCTGTCCTTGGGATCATTCCCCTTATGCAGCAGGCCTGACCCCTGCACCAGCTCCACTATCGCAAGTCCCTTCGCTGTCTTGGCCGCCCCGGAATCTGCCAGCTTCAGCACTTGCTCCTTAAGTCCCGGCTGAATCTCGCCGCTGCCCAGCAGACCGCCCTCCGTATTCAAGATCACGTAGAATGACTGATCCGCACTGAGCGTAAATTCCTGATTCCCCGGCCCATGGTCCTTCCCTTGCAGCAGTTCATCGAACATAGGTCCTTGCAGCTGCTTCACCTCGGCATCCAGCAGAGAATTAAGCCGCTCCTTCTGGTTATTCCAGATCAGAAGATGCAGAAGCAGATAGATGATAAGGAAGGACAATAGCAGAAATACGCTCATCACCGCACTGTACCGCCAGGTAAGGCGCTTTTGGGTGCGTGCGAACAAGTCATTGCCGGAGCGGCTGGCTCCGGAACGAAAAACACTAAATTTCAAAGCTATACCCCACTCCCCGGATGCTGTGAATGTGCTGCTGTTCTCCGTCCAAGAGTGCCAGCTTCTTACGGAGCAGCTTGACCGTGGCATCGATGGTCTTGAGCGTAACCTCAGATTCCATCCCCCAGATCCGGTCCAGGATCACCTCGCGGGCAAGCACCGTGCCCTGGTTCTTCAGGAGCAGATCCAGGAGCTGATACTCTCTGGGCGTAAGCTGAACTTCCTGCATCCCTGCCGCAATCCGGTGGCTGTTCCGGTCCAGCACCAGCTCTCCGATCCGGCATGTGTCATTCTCCAGCGGGAGGAAGGTCCGTCGGCCCAAGGCCCGGAGCCGGGCCAGCAATTCATCAATTTCGAACGGCTTGACCAGATAATCATCCGCACCCGCATCGAGTCCGCGAATCCGGTCCTCCAGCGAATCCCTGGCCGTCAGCATCAGGATAGCCCCGGGATATCCATCCTGACGCAGCTGACGGCACACCTCCCGGCCATCCCGCTCCGGCAGCATCCAGTCCAGCACCAGCACATCATAGCCGGAGACACTGGCGAGATCATACGCCTCATCCCCGGAAGTGACCCATTCAACGGTGTATGCCGCTTTCTTCTTAATCATATGTACGATCAGTTCACCCAGCCGGGTATCATCTTCCGCGAGCAAGATCTTCATGGGGTCCTCCCCTTCCTCTCATCAGGTGCTTGTGTCCTGTACATTTCTCAATATATCAAGATACCACATCCCAGTGAAAATCTGGTGAAAACAATGCAGTTGCCCTTTCTCCGTATTTTCACACTGGGAGTATAGAGTAAGTCGCAAGCCATACATTACCCCTAGCGGGAAAGGATGATTCTACGATGACTTCACCACGTAATCTATTCACTCCAAAAGCAAGCAAGCTGCTTGCAGGCACCTTGACGGCAGCACTCCTCCTAAGTACTGGCGGGCTGAGCGCCTTCGCCGCCTCTTCCCCATCGGCTACTAGCGTTTCGAGTCCAGCCCCGCTGCTTCCGGCTCCTGAAGCTGGCCTTCCGCCTGCCGGTACAGAGCAGCTTAGCCCGCCAGCCGGACCACCCGATGGCCCCGGCTTAGGCGGTCCTGGTCTCGGCGGCATCGAGACCAGCGACCTGCTGGCCGCGCTTGGCCTGTCGGCCAGCGGGCTGCGCACAGCGCTTGAATCGGGAAGCTCGCTTAGCGCAATTGCCAAGCAGCAGAACGTGGACTCTCAGAAGCTGCTCCAGCTCGCCGCAAATGCAATAGAGGCCAGACTCAGTCAGGAATATAAGGATGGACGTATCACCGAGAGCGTGTATAAGAGCCGCCTCAGTGAAGTCTCCAAGCGTGCGGCGTCCCTGCTGAACCAGACCCGGCCGAAGCCGCCGATGCCCGGTTCAGCACCGGCAGATACGGCTGAATTGCCGCCGCTCGGGCCTGGGCTGGAAAGTCTTGACCGCTCGGAACTCGCCGGACTGCTGGGCACCAGCACCAGTCAGCTTGCCTCCGGTCTCGGCAGCGGACAATCCCTTGCCGAACTGGCAGGCACAAGCGCAACCAGTACGCAGAAGCTGATGGATCTGGTCGCCGTTGCCCTCACCCAGGATTTGAAGGAACGCCTGGCCAGAGGAGAATTGTGGGCGGATGAATATTCAGCTGAACTGGCGAATGTACAGACCCGGGCTGCTGATCTGGTACAGCATGTGCATCCCCAGCCCCCGCATCTCCGGCTGAATGACAAATAAGTCCGGAGATTAAGCGGAAAATACAATACCGGAGAGCCTGTGTCTAACGATGCAGGCTCTTCGTGTTGAAAGGATTTTCCAGCAGGTGCTAGAATAAAAAGTCGTTTCCACTCGAATTCTGTCAGGGAATTAGCTTATAATGATCACACTGCGACTTGACCGAGGATGGAACAAGACCAAGCAATCCAGAATAACCCCAAGGAGGAAGTCCATTGTATAAGGTGCTGATTGTAGATGATGAAGTTTTTGTGCGGAAGGGCTTGATCCGGATTCTGAGCGAATGCTCGCCGCAATTCGAGATTTGCGGTGAAGCCGAGAATGGGGAGCAAGCGCTTACCCTGATTGAACAATTGAACCCGGAGCTGGTAATTGCCGATATCCGTATGCCCGTGCTTGACGGTCTGGGACTGATCAAGAAAGTGAAGACGGAGCTTGTGCAGGAGCCGATTTTTATTATTTTGAGCGGATATGCCGACTTCTCCTATGCCCAGCAAGCCTTCCGGTACAATGTGTCGGATTATATCCTCAAGCCGGTTGACGAACAGGAGCTTACGGTTGCGCTTGGCAAAATCGCCCATATGCTGAACAAAAAGCAGCTCCTCTCCATCACCCGGGAGAAGCCCTTGGTCGAGACGGTCATCGAAAGCCTGCTGCAGACGCAGCCCGATGATCAGGTCATGGGACGGATCGCCTATGCGCTGGAGCTGCCTCTCACCTCTTCCTATACGTACCTCATCGCAGAAATGCAGGATCAGCTTCCTGCCGGAGAAGTCGATTATCTGCCTGCCCTGAAGAACTCTCTGCTGCGTTATTTCCGCCAAGAGGCTCAGACTCTGCTTCTTCATGTACGCACGAACAATCAATACGGGATGATCTTGCCCGGCCAGTGGGTGGATGAACCCCATCCTTCCCCGTGGGGAGGCTACCGTACGATGCTGGATACACTGGAGCGGGAGCTTGGAACAAGCATCGCTTTGTTCGTTGGCCGGAAGGTAAGCCATCTCAATCAGATTGTAGCCTCCGGGGCCAGTGCGGAGCAATGCCTCCAGTACCGTTTTGCCGCCGGCTTCGAGGGCATTTATATGGCGGACGAGCTGCTGGAGCTGCCCTTATACTATTTCGATATCGATGAAGGATTGCACAGCAAGCTGATTTACGAGGTCGAAGCCAATGACAACAAGGGTTACAGCTCAACTGTGGATGCTATTTTCACCATGTTCCAGGAGCGCCACTTCGCCCCCGGGGCGGTGACGAACACGATCCGGCGCAGCATGATTGCCATCATCAACATTATCCGGCAGCTTGAAGGTGACGAGAACGAACTGCAATGGATGACCGAGCTGCTCAACTGGCCGCTGAAATACCGTAATTTGAAGCAGCTGAAGCAGGTATTCCAGCAGTTTATCGCCGAAGCCGCAGAATATATCGCAGAGAAGCGCGGCGGCAAGAGCGAAGGCAATATTGAAAAAATCAAAAAATACATCGACGGGCATTACCGTGAAAATATCTACCTCAAGGGCATTGCCGCCGATTTCGATATGAATCCGGTCTATCTTGGACAGTTATTCCGCAAAACCTACGGTGTGTATTTCAATGAATACCTGCTGACCCTGCGGATTGAGGAGGCCAAGCGCCTGCTGCGGCAGACCAAGAAACGGATGTACGAAATCGCGGAGCTGGTCGGCTTCCAGAATGCGGATTATTTTGCCACCCAGTTTGAAAAGCTTGAGAATATGACGCCGACTGATTATCGCAATATGATGATTGGGCAGTAAATAAGGAGGCTCCCTGCCGTGTTCAACTTCCGTCTGAATCATATGAAGCTTAGAAGCAAGCTGATTGTCATCTACATTGTATGCGTGTTCATTCCGATCATCCTGACCAATGTAATGTTCTATCAGGTGACCACCGCCAATATCAAGAATCAGAAGACCGCAGATGCCGAGCAGGCGATGAATCTGCTGCAGGCTGAGCTGAGGACCGTAATTGAAGATGCAGCAGGCATATCCTACCTCTACTCCATTGACCGGCAGCTGATCCAGCATCTGAATACCACCTATGCTTCAACGGACCGCTATGTGGAGTCGCTGAACGCCATATCGAATCTGTTCAACCGGACTGACAAAGAGAACAAGGTGCTGAGCTCCTCGGTGATTATGACCGACAATCCAACCGTTCTGGCCTCAGCCCATATCATTAAGCTGGAGGACAGTATGCGCCAGCAGGACTGGTATAAAGAGATCAGCCAATTCAGCAACACACACCCCCATCTCTATGTGACGCCCGACAGCATCAGCGTGATCCAGCGGCTCACTGACCGCAGGCTGGAGACGTATGAGCATGTCCTGAAAATTGACCTGAACATGAACTATATCCGGCAGATTCTGGATCTTTCCAGCTTCAGCGGTGATTTCTATATTCTCGACCCGTCGGGCCAGGCCCGCTTCGGCCGTCTCTCCAGCGGTCAGCCCAGCGGGCTGATTACTGCGGCGCACACCCTGACCCCAACTGAGATTCCCAAGCCAAAGCAGGCGATTGTGATCGACAAGACTTACCAGAATAACCGTTACCTAAGCGGCTGGTCGATTTACGGCGTCCTGGATGAGACCCTTATTTTGTCAGATGTCAGACAATCCGGGCAATTTATCCTGTGGTTTGCCGGCATTAACTTCCTGGTTCCCACCATTGTAATTATGATCATGTCCCGTTCGATCCACACGCGGATCAAGAATATCCTGAAGCATATGAAGTCTGTAAAAGACAAAAACTTCGGACTGATCCCCTACCACCTGGAGCGGGATGAGATCGGTGAGCTTACCGTCGAGTTCAACCGGATGAGTAAACGGATCGAGAACCTGATCAATGATGTATATGTTGCCGAGATACAGAAGAAGGAGCTTGAACTCCGGCAGCGGCAGGCGCAACTGCATGCGCTGCACAGCCAGATCAATCCTCACTTCCTGTTCAATGCGCTGGAGACGATCCGGATGCGCAGTATGATGAAGGGTGAGACCCAGACGGCGCGGACAATTCAGAACATGGCGAAGATTTTCCGCAAATCAATCATGTGGAAGAGCAGCTTCGTTACGATCCGCGAGGAGCTTGAATTAATCGAGAGCTTCCTGGAGATTCAGAAATACCGCTTCGATAACAAGCTTGAATATCACATCGAGGTGGACCAGTCGCTGCTGAACATTGAAATTCCGAAGATGGCCTTCCTTCCCTATGTGGAGAACGCCAGTATCCACGGAATTGAGAATATAGCCGGCATCGGGTATATCAATATCCAGATTGCCCAGGAGAACGGGCAGATTGTCTTCGTCATTGCAGATAACGGCGTGGGCATGGACCAGGCGAAAATCAGTGAGCTTACGCATTATCTGGACGATGAGTCCGCCATGGGGGATTCAATCGGGATGAAGAATGTAATCACCCGGCTGAGGATCACCTACGGGGAATCGTTCACCTTCTCCATTACGAGCGAGCCCGGAGCGGGAACCCGCATTTTGCTGCGTCTGCCCCTGGAGAATAAATAAATATAGGGTATACCTTAATTATTCAAAGACTGATCTAAGGTTTGACCTGTAACAAAGTTAAACGCTTTCTTTTATACTTAGGTTGTTCTAAAGCACAAAGAAAAGAAAGGGGATATGAAATGCGTACAAAGAAATGGTTGCAAACCGGACTGGCTGCTGTTATGGCTTCGGCCCTCCTCATTGCCGGCTGCTCGGGCGGTAACAACGGGAACAAGAACAGTGCCAGCGGCAACGACGGCGAGGTAAGCACTGAGCCGGTAACGTTCACTTACTTCGGCTTCGGGGCCAACAAGGATACCATGGCCAGTGATACCACCATCGGTAAGAAGCTTCAGGAACAGACAGGTGTAGACTGGAAAATGGAATACGTGGTTGGCGACGGAAGCACCAAGTCCGGTGTTATGATTGCCGGAGGCGACTATCCGGATGTCATCTCTCCAGTCGGCGAGCTGGCCAAGCTGCTCGATGCCGGTGCATACATTCCGCTTAATGATCTGATTGAGAAGTATGGCCCTAATATCAAGCGTGTCTACGGCGACTACATGAACAAAATCACTAATGAAGACGGCAATATCTATATCCTTCCCTTCACTGCAAATGTAAACGGATACTTATCGCCGCCGGACCCTAGCAGCACCTTCTGGATGCAGAGACGCGTCCTTAAGGAATTCGGTTACCCGGAAGTGAAAACGCTTGACCAGTACTTTGACCTGATTGAGAAATACCAGGCTAAGTACCCTAAGGTGGATGGTAAAGACACCATCGGCTTCGCTACCTTCGCCGGTACAGCCGGTGAATTCTTCACCATCACCAACCAGCCAATGCATCTGGCCGGTTATCCGAATGAAGGCGGCGTCCTGGTGGACATGGAGTCTCATGAAGCCAAGCTGTATCAGGGAACCGAAGATGAGAAGCGCTGGCTGGCCAAATTGAACGAAATGAACGGCAAGGGTCTCGTTGACCCTGAGACATTCACAGCGAACAAAGACCAGTATCTGGCGAAGCTGACCTCCGGCCGTGTACTCGGATATGTCAACTATTCCTGGCAGATCAACGACGCCACGAACAATCTAAGATCCGCCGGTAATGACGATCTGCGTTACGTTGCCCTTCCTATCGTCTTTGACGAAGGCATTAAAGATGCTTATGTTGATCCTCCGTCCTTCGTGAACAACCGCGGGCTGGGTATCTCTGTCAGCGCAAAAGATCCGGTCCGCATCATCAAATATTTTGACAACCTGCTGACCGATGAGAACCAAAAGCTTGTCGAGTGGGGCATTGAAGGTGAAACTTACACTAAGAACGCTGAAGGCCGTATGGTGATGAGCGAAGAACAGCTGACCAACCGCAACGACAATGATTTCAAACGTAAATTCGGCTTCGCTTATTTCGATTATGAATGGCCGCGTTATGGCGACAATTCCGTATATGATGACGGCAACGCCCATGTTCCGTTCAACCAGCCTGAAGTTGCCGCTATCAACTACACAGAGGGCGACAAAACACTGCTGGAGAAATACAACCTGAAGACCTTCTCCGACTTCTATGCTGAGCCAGTAGAACGTCCTTGGTACCCTGCCTGGAGTATTGAGAAAGAGCCTGGCTCCCCAGAACAGCTCTTCAGCCAGAGAGCCGGCGATTTGCAGCAGAAATACTATCCTCGTATGGTGCTTGCTGCCCCTGGCCAATTTGAAAAGGTCTGGAGTGAATACCTGGCCGAATACAACAAGCTCGATGCTAAGGGCTACGAAGAATTCATGACTAACAAGATCAAGGACCGCATCGACGGCAAATGGTAAGCCTCCGCTTCCCAGCTGCAGCATGATGAACCGGGAAAAGTGAAGCCTGCCTTCACTTTTCCCTTCTACACTTGTTAGCAAAGAGAGAATATGGAGCTTGGAAAGGGGACGGTACAGGTGGGAAAAACCGCTGTGCAGTTGGCAAAATCGAATAATACCGGTACTTCGCGCTTCAAAACCTTTTTTAAAGAGCTATCTAAACAGAAAATGCTGATGCTGATGTCATTGCCCTTTCTGTTATGGGTGATTGTATTCAAATACCTCCCGCTATGGGGATGGACGATTGCTTTTCAGAAATTCAAGCCAGCCAAGGATCTGTTCGATCAGAAGTGGGTCGGCTGGGACAATTTCAAATTCCTGTTCCAGGAACAGCAGTTCTATCGCGTCCTTCGTAATACTCTGGTTATGAGCTCCATTAACCTGGTGCTCGGATTTGTAACAGCCATCGTGCTGGCCCTGCTGCTGAATGAACTGCGCAATGTATTCTTCAAACGCACCGTGCAGACGATCAGTTACCTGCCTTACTTCATTTCCTGGGTCGTAGCGGCCAATATTGTACAAATGGCACTGGCACCGGAAGGGATCATCAATGTGCTGCTGGTCAAAGCGCAGCTTATTGATCATCCAATTCTGTGGCTGGGCGAAGGCAAGTACTTCTGGGGAATACTCGGGGTTACGGAGGTCTGGAAGAATGTCGGCTGGAATACCATCATCTATCTGGCAGCCATCACCTCCATCGACCCTTCTCAATATGAAGCGGCTGAGATTGACGGGGCATCCCGTCTGCAAAGAATGTTCTATATTACCCTGCCGGGTATTAAGCCGGTTATCGTACTGATTCTGATTATGAATCTGGGCCATATTCTGGAGTCCGGCTTCGAGGCGCAGTACCTGTTAGGTAACGGGATGAACCTCGACTATTCGGAGAATCTGGATATCTTCGTACTGAAGTACGGGATGCAGATGAATAACTTCGGGCTAGCCACCGCAGCAGGTATGTTCAAAACGCTGGTCAGCTTCATCTTCTTGATCGCAGCCAATAATATCGCCAAGCGTATGGGCGAAAGCAGATTGTACTAGAAAGGAGGACACAAGTAATGGCTAAATCCAAAACCAATTCATACCGGAATTCTTCGTTGGGTGACCGAATCTTCGATATATGCAATACGATCTTCATGATTCTCTTGGTCATTGTTACCCTCTATCCGTTCCTGAATATGTTTGCTCTATCGTTCAATGAAGCGAATGACTCTGTCCGCGGGGATATTTATATCTGGCCTCGTGAATGGACGCTGCGCAACTTCGAGTATGTATTCAGTGAATCCAACATCTTCTTTTCAACGTTTGTCTCTGCAGCACGGACGGTAATCGGCACTGTGGTCTCCGTATTCTGTACAGCGATGCTGGCCTATACGGTAAGCCGTCCGGAATATAAGCTGAAGAAGTTTGTGTCCGTCACGTTTATTTTCACCATGTACTTCAGCGGCGGTCTGATTCCAGGCTACCTGCTGATCAAAGAGCTGAACATGCTGAACAGCTTCTGGGTCTATATCATTCCGGGCATCATCGGCGTATTTAATATGATCGTCATCCGCTCCTTCATTGAGGCACTGCCTGAGGGACTGATGGAATCGGCCAAAATCGACGGCGCAGGCGACTTCATCACCTTCTCGCGCATTGTGCTTCCGCTGACCGTTCCGGCGCTGGCTACCGTCTCCCTGTTCGTAGCGGTCTATCAGTGGAATTCATGGTTTGACGTCTTCCTGTACAACTCCTCCACGCCAAGCCTGAGTACGCTGCAATACGAGCTGATGAAGATGCTGTCAACATCCAACACCGCGATGTCCAGCTCCTCGGCAGCCGATGCCTTTGCGAACGCGCAGGGCAATAAAGCGACTGTTACACCGACCTCTATCCGTGCAACGATGACCATTGTAGCGAGTGTACCGATTATCATCGTCTATCCGTTCCTGCAGAAGTATTTCGTTAAAGGGATGGTTGTCGGCGGGGTAAAAGGCTAATTGTAAAAAGCTCTGCACATAAACAAGCGATCTTCGGAAGGCCATCCGCCTTGTCTGAAGACCGCTTGTTTTTTTAATTACTTTTGCTTGCCATCAACTCCCGCTCCAAACGGGATTTCGTAGCCGTATCCGGCAAATAGAGCATAATCCGCTGATCTGGATCATTAGGGAACTGGAGGGTAATATGTTCAAACTCCAATACTCCAAGCTCAGGGTGATACAGCTTCTTGTAGCCGTCAAGGCTGCTCGGCGCCTCGTGCCCCTGCCACATCCTTGCGAAATCTGAGCTTACATTCTTAAGATCAGCAATTAATTGGTTAAATGAAACATCCTCCAGATAACGGGCTCGCGATGTCTGGAACTCGGCTACAATTCTCTGGGAGACATCATGCCAATCCTCTGAACCCTCCCTCCAGACAGGGTCGGTGAACTGGCGCCACATCAGATTGTGATCATGCGGAGGTGACGGCCGGCTAATCGTAAATACGGCTTCTGCTGCAGCATTCCAGGCTAGAAAATCATACCTCCTCCCGATTACATAAGCAGGATTCGGATTGAATTCGTCCAGCATCATCTGGACAGACGGGCTGATCTTCTCTTCAGCAGCAGTCATTTGAGGCGGTAGTGACTCTCCTGACAGTAGAAAAAGATGCCGACGCTCATTGGGGGTTAGCTTAAGGGCCGAAGCCAGACTCTCCAGCACACCCACTGAAGGACTGATATCACGTCCCTGCTCAAGCCGCGTATACCATGAAAGACCTATACTGGCGAGTTGAGCAACTTCTTCGCGGCGTAAACCTTGTGTCCGGCGGCGGCCCCCGGCAGACAGTCCGACATCATGCGGAGAGATTGAGGATCTTGCTTTTCGCAGAAAATTCCCTAAGGCTAAACGGCGTTCACTATCATTCAACTAAGCAGCCCCCTTATCCTGTCACTCGTAAGCCTACCATTAAGAAGGCTCTCCTCCCAAAACAATAGCCAAAGTATACTCAAAGTGATCAAGGATATCAATATATATAGGGAAAAGGAGAATCAACATGACAAATGATTCGGGACAATTATTGAAGGACAAGGTGGTAATGATTACGGGTGCCGGACGGGGGATCGGGGCTGCGGCAGCAAAGTGTTTTGCCATGCAGGGCGCCTCGGTGATGCTCGTCTCACGGACAGAATCTGAGCTGCGTTCACTCAAAGATGAGATTACGGCAGCCGGAGGACAGGCGGAATATTTCACAGCCGATCTGGCCGAAGCGGGTGGCGCTGGGGAAGCGGTCAACGCCACAGTAAGGCGGTATGGCCGGCTTAACGCCGCTTTCAACAACGCTGGTATCGGAGTCACCATATCCTCTTTGGTCGATGAGAAAGAAGAGGATTTCGACCTGATTCAGTCTGTAAACTATAAAGGAGTCTGGCTGTGCATGAAGGCCCAGATTACGGCAATGTTGCAGACCTCCGGATCAGGGGCAATTGTGAATACCAGCAGTGTCGGCAGCTTAAAGGGTAATCCCGGCTTGGGTGCCTACGGCGCCTCCAAACGCGGAGTTAACAGCCTCACGCAAACAGCTGCCATCGAATACGGACCAGCGGGCATTCGGGTCAATGCCATCGCCCCCGGCACAACTATGACAGATATGATTCAACAATGGGTCTCCATCAATCCTGAGATTATCGAGCAAATCAGTGCCAAAACGCCCCTCCGGCGTCCGGCTGAACCCATAGAAATCGCACAGGCTGCGGCCTGGTTACTTAGTGATCAAGCCTCCTTCGTAACAGGGGTCATCCTGCCGGTAGACGGCGGGCTGAGTGCCTAAAGGCCGCTTACCCTCCCCTATTCTATCCGGCTAATACTTGTCTCAGGAGCTTATAATCCATACATTGGTAAACCGAAACAGTAATGGACTATAATATACAGGTAAAGTAGCCCGATGACGTTCATATTAGTAGTTGGGAGAACGGGGAGTGAACTGTCTATGAATATAGCCGCTAAATTCGTGCAGCGTTTCAGAGAATACGATAACCGAAATATGCTTAAAGCCTATCGTGACAAAACGGAGCAAATCCGCACACGGAATTTGCAGGCATGGGATGACACCAAGCTTCAGGAGGAGTCCTTCCGGCTCCAGCAAGCTGCCCAATCCGGCATAGCTCTGGACGAGCTGCTTGTCAATGCCTATTCATTAGTCTGTGAGGCTGCCTCAAGAACACTCGGCTTACAGCCTTATGATGTCCAGATCATGGCCGGGATCGCCCTGCATGAACGAATGCTGATCGAGCAGTACACCGGTGAGGGCAAAACCCTCTCAGCCGTAATGCCGGCCTATCTGAATGCGCTGACCGGCAAAGGCGTTCATGTGCTGACCTTCAATGATTATCTGGCCCGGCGGGATGCGCAGTGGATGGGTCCCATTTACCGCTTCCTGGGACTATCGGTGGATTCGGTTCAAGCGGGCATGAGTCTGACTGAGAAACGGGCTGCCTACAGGAGCGATATCACCTATGTTACGGCAAAAGAAGCAGGGTTCGATTACTTGCGAGATACCATTGCGCTCACGGAAGCCGCTACGGTACACCGCCCTTTCCACTACGTCATCGTGGACGAAGCCGATTCCTTGCTGCTTGATGAAGCGCGGGTACCGCTTGTAATCAGCGGAGAATCTGAGGTCAGCCATAGCGACGGCATGCGATACGCGGATCTGGCCCGGCAGCTGCTGGCTGGAGAGCATTACGATTATGACGAATTCCAGCGGAACGTATACCTGAACGATGCGGGTGCTGCCAAAGTAGAAGAGTTGCTGGGATGCGGTAATCTCTATGATAGCCGGAATAGTCAGCTGCTAACCTCACTGAATTGTGCACTGCATGTGGAGACCTTATTAACGAAGGATATTGATTATATCGTCCGTGGCGGTGCTATCGAGCTGATCGAAGAGTATACAGGACGCGTGGCAGAGAACCGTTATTTGCCGGACGGGCTACAAGCGGCTTTGACAGCGAAGGAAGGACTGAAATGGACCGCAGGCGGGAAAATACTCGGTACGATCACTATTCAACACTTCATTAGCCTATATCCTGAAATCTGCGGAATGACGGCTACAGCCTGTGCCTCCGCTATGGAATTCAAGGATATCTATGCTCTGCAGGTGGTACAGATTCCGCCGAACCGGCTGAACATCCGGACCGATTACCCGCACCGGATCTACACGCACAAGGAAGCCAAATATCAGGCGCTCGTGCAGGACATCTCCTCTATTCACAGGGAGGGCCGTCCCATTCTGATCGGGACCGCAAGTGTTGAGGAGTCGGACATGCTGGCTGCGGAGCTTGCGGCTGCCGGGGTTCCCGCTCAGGTGCTGAATGCGAAGAATGATGCTGAGGAAGCTGATATTATCGCCAGAGCCGGAGAACTGGGCGCCGTAACGGTCTCAACGAATATGGCGGGACGCGGTGTCGATATCCGGCTCGGCGGCGGTGATCCGGTACAGGCAGACGCTGTCGCCCGGCTCGGCGGCTTATATGTCATTGGCACCCATGTGAACGAAAGCGTACGGATTGACAACCAGCTTCGCGGGCGTTCCGGCCGCCAGGGCGACCCGGGGGCTTCTGTCTTCTATGTCAGTCTGGAAGACGATCTGATGCGCCGCTTCAGCTCCCCTACCCCAGCCCATGCGGTCAGACAGCAGGAAGCTATTGAAGAGCCTTTGCTTGGCCGTAAAATCGCAAGTATTCAGCAAATTGTAATGAGTCAGAACTTCGATATCCATAACGAGCTGAACCGTTATTCGGATATGATCGAGGACCAGCGGCGGATTCTCTACGCAGAGCGGCTCAGCATTCTGCTGGGCGAGCAGCCGATGAGCCCTGCGGAGCAGCGGGTACGGCTATTCTATATCGATGAATGCTGGGCTGACCATCTGGCCTTCGTCTCCTATCTCCGCGAAGGCATTCACCTGGAGAGCATCGCCAGCCGCAGCCCGATCGATGAATTTCATACACAGATTACCGGAGCGTTCGATCAGATCCCGGGCAAGATCAACCGTGCGGAAGAGGCGATGCTGGTCAGGCTTGGAGGGTCCAATGATCCGGCTGAATGGGAACGGCTGGGCCTTAGGAGCCCTGCTTCGACCCGGACTTATATCATTAATGATCAATATCTACAGAATAAGCGCAGCTCATGGACGGGAACGACCGTTGTAGCTTTTTGGCTTCGTCCCTTTGCACAGAAGGTACTATCCCCCTTCATTAAGCAACCGAAATACTAATAGGGCTCATATTGCAGAAGTGGAAACGGCTAGGCCGTCCTTAGGAGGATGGCCTAGCCGTTTGATTAAGGACTATATAAATTGAAATGGAAAAGTTACTCCTCGTTTACTAATGCGGTTCCGCCCTTCCCCTGCTACTTAACTGTAGAACTCCCAGAATACAAGCTGGGCCAGCAGAATTGCCATCATCACCATGGGCACGATGACAGACCAAGGATAACGGGCCGTTGAAGCAGGCGACGGAGTCAGGTGCCTCTTCCTGGTTAGAAACAGCGCAGCGATAAGCAGTGCAGCCAGTCCGGTTAGCCCAATATTCACTATTATCTGCGGATACACCTCCGCATAGGCACGTTCATTGTTGCTAAGCATCCGTAAGGCCAGCACCAGATTGTTCACCACCAGACCGGTACCGGTTAAGGTCAGTCCGGCCGTCAGCTTCCGGTTGGCGGATCGGGGTGCAGGACGGTTACGCTGTGCTCTCCTTTTGCCCAGAAGCATCTGTACCAGCCACACAAACGGAGCAATTACGAAATAGATTATCGCCAGTCCCGCAAGTGCTGCACTTAGAATTAGTAACGGCATGGACCGGCCCGGAGACAGCGGCAGATAATCGGAGGTGTACACCGAGACAGCCTCTACCTTCCCGTCCTTCATTGTGGCATACAGCATCGGCCAGGCATCCAGCCCTGAATCTCCGCCCGTCTTCTCATAGAGGTAAGGCTCAACCTGCTTATAGCTTCCGCTCATCCCGGCAAGTGACACCTGAAGCTGATCTGCTCCCTGAGGCTCAAGCTTCATCATCGTCAGATATGGGAACAGCTTCATGAAGCCATGGCCGGGACGGCGCGCCGCGACGAATCGGCCTTCCACCTCTGACACGTCCGGCAGAACCGCTGCCTCCGTCTGTGCTCTCTGCCCCACTACCTCTTTGGTCAGACCATGTACAATGTGGGATTCGCCCGCCTGGTTCGTCATAATCACAACTGCAAACCGGTCTTCAGGCACAAGCATAAGGTTGGTGGCAAAAGCAATCGTGTTCCCGCCATGTCCCAGCGTCCGGTGTGCCCCGGGATACTCCCAGAACCCGTGGGCGATGCCCGGCATGCCTTCTGCAGCAGAATGACTCCGGGTCAGCATCGTACCAAGCGTACCGGACTTCTGAAACAGCGGGGATTGCTCTCCGGCTGCGGGCATGAAGGCCATGGCGAACTTGGCCAGATCCTCCGCAGTCCCGTTATTTCCGCCGTTCGGGTACATGGACATATAATTCCATGAGCCTTGTTTGAAGGAGCCTTGTCCGGCGAAGAAATACCCTTTGCCCTTGAGCTTCAGCAGTTCCGGGCGGTCTTCCACCACGGAATACGCAATGGAATGCTTCATGCCCAGCGGCTCAAAAATATGCTGCTGGACGTATTCATGATAAGGCTGCCCGCTGATTCTCTCCACAATATAGGCAGCAAGTGAGTTGCCGTAGTTCGAATAAGCGACTACCTCTCCCGGTCTGTAGATCTGTGCCGGCTGAGCCAGCTTCAGACCTTCTTCCAGTGACCGCACTTCCTCAGGCGACTGGTAAGCCATATCGAACATATACTCTTCAAATCCGGCATTGTGGTTCATCAGCTGCAGCATGGTGATCGGCTCGTCATACTCCAGCTTGGTCAGGAAATGCTCCGGCAAAAGCTTACGGATATCTTCATTCAGATCCAGTTTGCCCTGCTCAGCCAGTTGCATTACGGATGTCCATACGGCGAGCTTGCTGATAGAGCCCCATTCCATGACCGTATCCGGAGAGACGGGGCTCTGTTGTTCCACGTCGGCGTAGCCGTACCCCTTGGACAGCACGACCTGCCCATCCTTCACCATGACAACGGACGCACCTACGGTCTGCTTTCCTATGTACTCTTTTACATATTCATCTACAAAAGCTTCCAAACCGGTCAACGGTATGCCGGATGGGGTAGCTCCACCTGCTCCAGTGCTGCCTTGCTCTGCGGCAAATGCTGTAATACCGCCCGATAGCAGCAATAGTGCCGAGAGTATGATTGTGAACGTTCTTTTCAACAAATAAGACCTCTCCTTTAGTCAAGTAAAATCCTGTTGCTGTTGCCTTCCTAATTCTAACAAAAAACCTGACCGACTACCGGAAAATTTCCTTCAGGCCGATTTCCCTGATAGTATCTATAGTAGAAACAGCATCAGCCTCTCTATGGAAGAAGGGACAGACTATGAATAAATTTCATACCACGTTAGCTTATATAAATGAAGCATTGTACGCACCGGCCCGCTTAACTGTCGCTTCCATACGTGAAGAAACACAGAACGCCGAATATGGAGCCGGTCTATTTCAACTGGGTGATCTTTCTGTCCGGTTTCGGGTTGCCAAAATCACCCCCACGAAGACCGGTCAATTTGTCGCGATGTGGGAAAAAAATGCCGGGCGTAAAAACCAGGCCTTCACCTATGCCGATGCCCCTGATTTGCTGGTCATTAACACCTTCCATCCTGTCAGCGGGGAGCTTGGACAGTTTGTCTTTCCGAAGGACCTACTGAAAATGCATGGCGTGCTGGCAACCGATCATACACCGGGAAAAATGGCGATACGGGTATATCCAGCCTGGGATACCGTAACCAATAAGCAGGCTTTAGCAACACAGAAGTGGCAGCTCCCTTATTTTGGAATAGTTGATCCCATGAACCTTCACCATATGCAGGGGTTAACCCAGTTGTATCTGCCAGCCATACCGTTTAGAATTTAACAGATCACACCTGCATCGGAAAGGAACTACATCTATGATTCTATTCATACACCGCAAGGACCTGCGGACTTCTGATCTGCCGGCCTTCGATGCCATAGCTTCAGCGCAGGAAGACTCGCTGCATGTATTAATACTGGAGCCGTTCCTGCTCCGGAATAAGCGTTATCTGGAGCATAGCGGACAGAATTTCCTTCAGCATGTTGCCCGTCTTCAGCAGGAATATGCGAAACAAGGTAAGCTGCTACATCTCCTATATGGAGAGCCGGAGGCGATCTTACAGCGTCTGGCCGGGGTACATCCTATCCAGGAAGTCAGCATCCATGCGGATTATACCCCTTATGCGCTCACCAGAGACCGGCTCCTGCAGGATACCGCCTATGCGCTGAACCTCCGGTTCCATGCCCGGCATGACAGCATGCTCTGTGATCTGGAAGCATTCATGGACTGGTGCGGCCGGAGTGAGCCGTTCAAGGTGTTTACTCCCTTCTACCGCCGCTGGCGTGCTTTTCTCGCTCAGCGGTTTCGGCCGCCGTACGCTGCCGGGCTAAGTAGTCTGCGAACCGTTGCTCTTCACCCGCAGCTCGCAGACGCCTTCCAGCTTCCCGAAGCGATTGCCCGGGAGCTTACAGCGCTGGCTCCCGCCGCAGAGCAGATGAACCCGGATCATGTGTTTGAGAATTTCCTGCATGCGGATCTGAATGATTACAAGGTCAACCGGGATCATTATGCGCAGGAACGGACCAGCCGGATCAGCAGGCATTTGAATACGGGAGCGATCTCGGCACGGACACTATATAGCAGACTTACTGAAGAAGAGGATATTGGCGAAGATTGGCTGAGACAGTTAGCCTGGAGGGATTTCTATCTGGGTCAAGCACGGCTGGACCGGGATTTCTTCAATTATGAGAATGTATATGATCTCTCTGCGCTGGGGACACAGCACTTCGAGGCCTGGGCTCAGGGAAGGACCGGCATTCCGGTCATCGATGCAGCTATGCGCCAGTTGAACGCAACCGGCTGGATGCCTAACCGGCTGCGGATGATAACGGCCATGTTCCTGACGAAGAATCTAGGCTGTCCCTTCATCTATGGCGAGCGTTATTTCCGGCTGAAGCTAAGCGATTACGACAACGCCCAGAACCGTGGCGGCTGGCTGTGGAGCTCTTCGCTCGGCTTCGATGCCTCTCCCTATTTCCGGGTGATGAATCCGGTCACCCAATCCCAGACCCATGATCCGAGCGGCAGCTATATCCGTACCTGGCTGCCGGAACGCGCAGACTGGTCTGATAAGGACATCCACCTGCCCGATGAAGATGCCATTGTGGATCTGAAGCGGTCCCGGGCATACGCCATCGAAGTCTACAAGGAGATCATGCAGAGCCGGCAAAGCTGAGGAAGCCGAGGAAGCCACCGGCTTACAGCAGGATCAGAATTCTTTGTTCCGGTGAATCCGCACGGCCGCCACATAAGACGCAGCGAACAAAAGAACCGCCAACAATAGAGCGCCGTACCCGGTCTCTGGTCCATTAAAGTTCACATCGTCCATATACAGGTTCAGCAGCATCCATACCAGAAACCGGAGGCCCATCGATAGCCCTACCGATACCATGAACATCTGCTCGCTTTTTTCTACACCGAATTTAAGAATGACCGGATAATAGATCGCCAGGGTGGAGATAGATAAAGATAAACCGAAGGTATACCCGGTGGACAGGTTCAAATGTGCTATGTCTCCCTTGCTTACATAGGTTAATGCCAGAGTAACCAAACTTACAGCGGTGCCCATGAGCATTAACATCAGGAAGGACAGGTACTTCGCATGGATGACCGTTCTCCTTCTGATCGGCATGGTGAGTTCAAACCGGTTCCATTTAGAAGCCTCATCCATCTGGAGGGAGGCCCCGATGCTCAACACAAAAATCCAAATCTGCGCCGCGATGACTGCATTCAGTACGCTATGATCCACCCCGGCAAAGGAAACCAGCGACAGAAGCAGCGCAATGCCGAGGGAGGATTTGATGTTATTTTGCAGTGAGTAATAATTATTTAACAGCAGCCCTCGCATATTAGTTCTCCCCCTTTACCAGAAGCAGCAGAATTTCATCAATGGATACCTGATCCACCATAATCCCGCTGTATTGTTGCCCGAAGCCTCTTCTGTCCTTCACCAGCACATCGGTCTGATGCTCCTTCACCCGGTAAGCCAGCCTGTCACCTTCAGCAATACGCCGGAACTGGTCGCTGGTACAGCGGGCCACGCCGTAGTCATAGATCAGTTCATCCTTCATCGCAGTCAGAATGATCTTCCCTTGATGAATAAAGGTGATATAATCGGCGATCTTCTCCAGATCGCTTGTGATATGAGAAGACATCAGTATGGCGTGATGCTCGTCCTCAACGAACTCCAGGAATACCTCCAGAATCTCCTCTCTGGTAATGGGGTCGAGTCCCGAGGTCGCTTCATCGAGGATCAGCAGCTTGGGATGATGCGACATGGCGGCGGCTATGGCAAGCTTCATCGTCATGCCCCGGGAGAATTCCTTGATCTTCCTATTCATGGGCAGGGCGAACTTGTCCGTAAGCCTCACATAGAGCTCCTGATCCCATTGCCGGTAGATTCCGCGCATTACCTTAGCAAGCTTGCCGGGGGTCAATATCGCCGAGAAATTAGCTGAATCAAGCACAACCCCGATGTCTTCGCGTAATGCAGTATCCCTATCCGTCATCTCCTTGCCCAGCAGCCGGATTGTACCGCTGTCGATCTGAACCGTGTTCAGAATAGATTTGATTGTTGTCGTCTTCCCTGCTCCATTCTCCCCCACGAACCCCATAATGGTTCCGCTGGGAATTGCTAATGATACATTGTCCAGCATAAAGCCGGAGTCGGCATAGGACTTGGTCAGTCCGGTGATTTCCAAACTAAGATTCATGGTTTCCCTCCGTATACAAGATAGTGAGCATATCTACCATCTGTTCTAGTGTGATTCCGCTTGCACGGGCGATTTCGGCTGCCTTCATTAGGTGCTCATCCACCTTCTTCTGCTGCTCTTCCTGAAAAACATCCTGGTTCACGGCCGAGACGAAGCTTCCGCGCCCGACCGTCGTCTCGATGAATCCATCGCGCTGTAAATCCTCATACGCCTTCTGTACGGTGATGACACTGACTTGAATGGATTTGGCTAAGGCGCGCATCGAAGGAATGGGATCTCCTGCCTGAAGCTCTCCGCTCATAATCTTGCCTTTGATCTGCGAGGTGATCTGCTCATAAATGGGCTTGTTCCTGTTACTACTGATGATGATCTCCACACGCTACCTCCTTGCGCGAACAGTGTACTTATTGTACCAGTACAATATAACTGATTTCTTATTTTTTGTAAACCTGCTAAATAACCACACTTAAGACATACAAAAAAGGGCCAACCCCAGCTTAAGGTCAGCCCTTCCACATTACTTATTGTGCATTCGAGAAATGAACTTGAATGGACACTACCTCTGAGCGCGACCCGATGCGGATCGGCGGACCCCAGAAGCCATAGCCTGAAGACACGATGGTATGAAGCTGCCCCTTCTTCAGGTACCCCCAATCATTCTCGAACACCCGGGAAGTGATCAGGTTGGCTGGCGCGATCTGCCCGCGGTGGGTATGGCCGGAGACCATCAAATCCACGCCCTGCTCCTGCGCAATCCCGAACTCCACCGGCTGATGCTCCAGCATGAACACCGGCTTGGAATGATCTATGTCCTTGGTCAGATCAGCCAGCTTGGCCCGCTCCTTATCGCTGTAGTCCTTCCGTCCAATCAGCGTCAGCCAGCCGCCCACCTCGACGTCTTCATCATAGAGCACCTGCATCCCGCTCTCCTTCAGCAGGCTGATGATCTCCTCCGTCCCGCCCTTGAACCGGTCATGATTCCCCAGGGAAGCATACACTCCGAGCGGAGCTTCAAGCTTCGCCAGCACAGCGCCGAGTCCCTTCTCCTTATACGGCCTGACATCATCATCCACGATATCGCCCGGGAGCAGTATTAGATCGGGGTGCAAGGCGTTAATCTCCTGTACCATCCGCTCCGCATGGCGTTTGCCGGATAAATAACCGAAATGCATATCCGAAGCCATCACGATATGAAGCTTACCACTGGCCGGACCCGGCTTGTCAATCTGTACCTCGTAGGAACGCACAACCGGGCTGTATGCATTATAGCTTCCATACCCGAGCAGGCTCACCAGCGCCACCAGCGTTAGAATACCGGACCACTTCTGAACGGCCCGGCGTGGCAGCCTGACTAGCTTCGTGAGCCAGACCATAAGATGCACTAGCGGCAGCAGCATGAGCAGCAGGCTGAATACGGCCAGCCAGTAACTGCCAATGACACTTAAGACCGCTGACCCCGCCACCACTCTGGAGAGAATCAGCGAGCTGGCCAGGAAGATCAGCGCAATGATGTAGAACAGCCTGAACCGTCCGGAGACGACCGGCTTGATCCAGCCCCAGCCGCTCCAGCCGATATAGAAGACAATTAACGCGTATAAAGCAATGAATACTAGCCCAATGATGATAAACATGTTAACCACCTTATCTAATTTTCGGATAACATATTATCTCATGGCACCTTGGTCTTTTCCACTATAGGGACAGCCGGGCTTATTTAAGCTTATCAACCACTGCCTCTGCTGACAGCTTCCCGGAGGTCAATGCCCAGGCATTATTGGCGCCAGAGGGGGAGTCATCTCCCATGACACCGCCAACAACCTCGCCTGCAGCATAGAGTCCGGAGATAATCTGGCTGCTCGTGTTCAGGACTTCAAAGTCCGCGTTCACAACCAGTCCCCCCATGGTTGTAGCGAAACGCGGTTTCTGCTCTACCAGATAGTAAGGGCCTGATCCAATGGATTCCTTCATGTAATCCGCTGAACGCCCGAAGTCCTCATCCTTGCGGGCCTTAACGAAGCTGTTATAGCGGTTAATGGTGTTCTGCAGCGCACCAGCATCCATTCCGGCAGCCGTTGCCAGCGCTTCAGCCGTCTCGGCATGGAAGAAATACGGCTTAGTTGAACCATTGTTCTTCAGCCATGTCTCAATATCACCCTGTGAGATTCCTGCTTCGCCCAGACTGGTCTTGAACACATCGAAGGTTGCCTGATCCATCAGCAAGTATAGCATCTGTTTCTGTTGCGTAAGTTCCACTTCCAGAATGCTGCGATTACTGGATTTCTCATTCACTACTCTATCTCCGGCACTATTCACCAGAATTCCGCTCTTTTTGAATGCAGCGATATTGCCGACAATGGTAGATTTCGCAATTCCCTCGGATACCTCAACTCCATTGGGGTAACGTTTCCCGTACTCCATCAGGCGGGTTGCGGCATCGATGCCTTCACCCTTGGCCATTACAATTCCGTCTCCCGTCGAGGAGGTCGGACCATAGTATAGAGCGGTCTTTAACTGATCGGAGAGCAGGTCTTTATTATTACCATAACCTCCGGTAGCCATAATCACTGCCTTAGCTGTAATATTGTAGGTCTTCCCGGTGCCGTCTTTGGCAACGACACCTGTAACAGCTCCGCTATCATCTGTAACCAGCTTCTCTGCTCTGGTCTCCAGGTACAGTTCCACACCCGACTCTTCGACCTTCTGGCGGGCCTGCTTGGCGAATCCGGGTCCGCCTTGATCGTAGGCAAGCTCCCGGTCATGACTGTACTCTGCCAGCTTATGCAGTCCGCCTGCCATATCGTATTTAATCCCCACATATTGATTCAGCCAGTCTGTAGTCTGCCCGACGTTGGCTGCGAACAGCTTCAATAACTCGGCAACGTTCTTATTGCCCCCGTTGGCAAGGAAATCCGTCACGATGCTGTCGGCACTGTCGTCGGTAACTCCAGCATCTTGCTGAAGCTTGGAGAGTCCAACCACCTGATTGCCGCCGCTGATCGAGATGGCCCCGCCGATGTAAGTCATTTTCTCCAGCAGGATGGTCTTCAGTCCAAGCTCATCTGTACGCAGGGAAGCGGACATGCCTGCCGCGCCGCCGCCGATGACGACTACATCTGTCGTTAAGTCCTCTACCTCGGTCGATTCCACTTTCTTCACATCATTGTTCAGAACCAGCGGATCTACACCGGCTTGGGTTACGCAATCGGCGACGGCGGCCAGGATCGCATCACTCGTGACGGTTGCCCCGGAGACGGCATCAATCTTCAAGGACTGGTTATCGACAATAGCCTTCGGAATCTTGGTAACGGATGCGTCACTGACCCCTTCGGTTTCCTTGAAATTTACTACCTTCACAGCATCGATGGCATGCTCCGAGAAGGTAACTTCCACCTGCACCGCACCGTTTTTCCCGTCCGCAGATCCTGTATAGGTTCCGGCCTTATAGGTGATGCCCCCGGCACCTTTAGAACTATCTTCATTTTTTGTACCTGAACATCCTGCCACAGATAAGATCACCAATGACACCAACAGCATAACCGACAGCATCTTCTTTACATTCTTTTTCCTCATTAGTACTCCTTCTTGGAACCATTTTTGTTAATATATAAAGGTCGCGATACGCCACTCTACTTCAGAACCCACTATACCTTCAGATAGGATGATCACCCATGACTATTGCACAGCTTCAATATTTTTTGACAATTCGTAAATACCTGAGCTTCTCCAGCGCAGCGGATGAGCTGTGCATCACCCAATCCGCGATATCCAAACAGATCAAATCCCTGGAAGGCGAGCTGAACACCCTGCTGTTCGACCGAAGGACACGGACGATCAGCCTGACGCCTGCCGGAGAAGAGTTCGTAGTATATGCCGAGAAGATTCTGGCCAATTACAATGAGATGATGTCGAACATGAAGAAGCATGAGCTGCTCGAAACAGGCCATATATCCATTGCAACCATTCCCGTGATGTCACAATATGGCATGACTTCAATCATAGCCGGGTTTACAGGAATGTATCCGCATATCAAATTGCATCTGATTGAAAAAGAAAATGATATCATTGTATCCATGCTCCGCAATGACGAGGTGGATGTAGCATTCATGCGCACTAACTATATTCCGGAGGGCATCGCCGAGGTTCATCCGCTGGTGGATGACTTCTTAGTGCTGGTAGTCTCCAAGGATCACCCCCTGGCAGATCAAGCCTCCGTGGAGCTGGCCCGGGTGCAGACCGACAAATTCATTCTGCTGAACTCGGTTTCGGGTATTTATACTACCTGTGTGGAAGAGTGCCGCAAGGCCGGCTTCACGCCTGAGGTACTCTTCACCAACAGCCGGATTGAGACCATTATGGAGCTCGTCGCCGAGAATCTCGGCGTAACCCTGCTGATGAATCAAGTTGCCCGTTATGTGGATCATCCCAAGCTTAGCATCGTGCCGCTGGCCCATCCGGTTCTTAGCTCGTTTGCCATGGTGAATCCCAAGAATAAACAGAATACGGAGAGCGTCACGGCATTTATGGACTATGTAATTCAATCATCATCCTGAACTTGGATTGTAACAAATTTCACATTCTCCTTCGGAAATAAAATGTACCTTAGGCGCCAAGGCATGATTACATTCTAAACGCGCCGTCGCCATACAAACAATTCCAATATAGAAAGCATCTATTCCATTATGGAAAATAACCTGACCTGAAACGGTTCCCTGGAGGATTTCATCATGGCAAAACCTTTCTTTCCGCGGCTGGAGGGAAACAGCCGGGGCTGCTTGACCTTTGAGCCTTTTTTCCTGATTCCCTACAGCATGTTCTCTACCTATGCCACCCTGTACATGTATGAGCTTGGATTGACCGAGCTGAACATCGGCTGGATAACAACCATCGGACTCTTAGTACAGGTATTCTCCTCTTTGCTCAGCGGATACTTAACAGACCGGCTAGGACGCAAAAGAGCTATTCTGTACTTTGACCTGCTTAGCTGGAGCCTCGCCACCTTGTTATGGGCCTTCTCACAGAATCTGTGGTTTTTCGCCGCAGCTGCAGTGATTAACGGCTTCCAGCGAGTGCCTCATATCGCCTTTTACTGCCTGATTGTTGAAGATACCCGACCCTCTGACCGGACCTATGTATTCACATTACTGCAGATCATCGGGGTGATCGGAGGCCTGTTCGCACCGCTGGGCGGTCTGCTTGTCCACCAGTATGGAATGGTCACGGGCATGAGAATCATGTACGTGCTGGCCTTCCTCTTCATGACCTTCCAGTTCGTGGGCCGTCATCTGACTACCCGGGAGACCGAGGCAGGCATCCGCAAAAGGCAGGAGACCCGGGAGCTCGGCCTTAGAGAGAGTATGATTGAATACGGCGGCGCCTTCCGTGATTTGGGGGCTGAGCGCAATCTGCTGCTGATCTTCGGCGTATACATTCTGTTCAACTTCCAGGCTACGCTGAAAAGTACCTACCTGTACCTCTATCTGGCAGATTACATCCAGCTGGACAGCGGCATCCTGTCTATGTTCCCGGCGGTGTCCTCTGTCATTATGCTGCTGACCCTGTGGCTCTTGATGCCCAGAATCCCGGATCAGAGCGAAAGCCGAGCCATGATGGCAGGCTTCGGTTTATCTGCTCTGTCGAATGCCATGCTGGTTCTATACCCATCAGCGAGCTTCGTCTGGATCGGGCTGAGCACCATTCTGGCAGCCGTAGGCCTGATGATCAGCTCTCCTTATCTGGAGGCAGCCGTGCAGAACGCCATTGATGATGAGAAGCGGGCCAAGGTGTTCTCCATGCTGTCGGTCCTGATCCTGGTATTCACCGCACCTGCGGGGATTATCGGAGGCTGGGCATACAAGCTCGACCCGAGAATTCCGCTGTGGCTGGTAACCGCAGCGTTCGTTGCCTCGTATGTGCTTCTGCACCTGTACCGCAGACAGACGGCATACAAAGACACTGTTCCGCAGCAAGCTCAGCAGTAAGCAAACAGGGATGCTCCTCGGACCAATTACGGCCGTTGGGCATCCCTGTTTGTGCTTTTATACTAATCTATGATGAGGATGAATCAGCCTTCACCTGTTCCTGCTCCTTCTCCAGCGCCTCCTTGAGATCATCCTGGACGCGGCGGCTCCAGAGCGGAACACCGGAGCGGTAGGCCGCCCGGCCGGTCAGATGAGCAGAGAGCGGAGAAGTCATGAATACGAACACGATTCCAAGCAGCAGCTTCGCACTGATGAAATCGAGGAAGAAGGCGAAATAGAGGAATGCGCCGCTGAGTACACAGAGCACACCGAGCGTAGCACTTTTGGCGGCGGCATGTGATCTTAAGTAGACATCGGGCAAGCGGATCAGACCTACAGAGCTGACTGCGCTAAGCAAGGCTCCGGTCAGAATCAGCAAGACAAACACATACTCAATGACCGTCTTGATCAGGTCCATGTTCAAACACCACCCCCCTTTCGATATATCTGGCCAAGGCCATCGTCCCGATAAAAGAGAGGATTCCAATCAGCAGAATATATTCTATATAGGCTTGCGTCTTGAACAGGACCGAGAGAACGGCGACCATCGCCAGCAGATTGATACCGATGGTATCGAGTGCGGCTACCCGGTCAGGCAGTGACGGCCCCTTGACCAGCCTCCAGGCACAGATAGCAATGGAGATGACCATGATCGACAGCGCCACCATAAGAATCGATTGAATCATGAACGGGTCACCTCCAGAATCGCGCGTTCAAAGGTATTACGGATATTCGCATCGAACTGCTTCACATCCTGTATGTCCATGGCATGAATGTATAAGGTCCGGTTGTCTTTGGACACCTCCAGCACGACGGAACCCGGCGTAAGGCAGAGCATAGTAATCAGCACCGCCACCTCCCAGTCCGATTCCAGCTCCGTATGGTACATCAGGATAGCCGGGCGAATATTGAGATTCGGGCGAAGAACCGCCTTCACCACTACATAACTGGATGCCACCAGCTCCCGCAGCAGCAAGGCCACCAGCTTCAGAATTGCCCATATTTTACCCAGGTACAGCCGTCCGTCGAAGAAGCGCCGCATAACCACCAGCACGGCCACCCCTAGCACATAGCCGATGATGAAGCCGGAGGCCGTCCAGTCATTATTCAGGAACATCCACAGGAAGGCGATCATGAGATTCAATAATATTTGAAAGGCCATCTTCATCTACTCCTTATGACAGCATTAATGTACGCTGCCGGATCAGCGAGGACTGCGCCGGCCTGCCCCACATAGCCGTTCACCCACTCGGCGCCGATGCCCATCAGGATGACGAGCACAAACAGCGCCGCAGCCGGTACCATCATAGCTTTGTAGCGCAGAGGACGGATTTCTTCATCGCTCTTCTCGCCTCCCCAGAATACCTGCTGGAAGACTTTGATCAGCGAATACAAGACGACGAAGCTGGAAGCCAGAGCGATAAGCGCAAGTGCGGTATGCTGCTCTCCGAAGCCGCTGCGGACCATCATGACCTTCCCGGCAAAACCGCTAAGCGGAGGGACGCCGACCAGCGCCAGCGTCAGGACGAAGAACATCCAGCCCGTCCACGGATACCGGCGGATCAGACCGCCCATCAGCCTCAGCTGCTCCGTCCCCGAAGCTGCGACAATCAGCCCGCCCAGGAAGAACAGCAGTGCCTTGGCAACCATATCATGCATCAGATAGAATACGACCCCGCTCAGCGAATCCTGGGTAGCCACAGAGATACCGAAAGCGATGAAGCCGACACTGATGACAATATTATAATTAAAGATCCGGCTTAGATCATTATAGGCGAGTGCCCCTATGGCTCCAAGAATCATAGTGGCCCCTGCCATCCAGCCGATCAGCGAATGGGTCAGGCCCATATCATGGACAAAAATCAGTGAGAACGTTCTGGTGATGGCATACAGCCCCACCTTGGTAAGCAGTGCGCCGAACAATGCCCTTACCGCCTGCGGAGGAGCACTGTACGAATCCGGCAGCCAGAAGAACAGCAACAGGCCTGCTTTGAGCGAGAACACCAGCAGCAGGAGTACGGCAATCACATTCATGACTCCGCCCTGCCCGGCCTCTCCCACACGGATGGCCAGATGAGCCATATTAAGCGTGCCTGTCGCCGCGTACAGATAAGCAATCGCCGCTACGAACAAGGTGGAGGAAATTACGTTGACAAGGATATACTTGAGCGTCTCGCGCAGCTGTATCCGGGTTCCACCCAGAACAATCATGGCGTAGGAAGCAACCAGCAGCACCTCGAAGCAGACAAACAGGTTGAACAGGTCACCCGTCAGGAACGAGCCGAACACACCGGTGAGCAGGAAATGGAAGAATGTATAGTAGTAGAACCGCTCCCGCTCCTCACCGATGCTTGCAAAAGAGAAGAACAGGCAAGCTGCCCCTACCACCGCAGCCGTCAAGACAAGCAGCGCTGCGAACATATCAGCTACGAAAACGATGCCGTAAGGCGGAATCCAGCCTCCCATATACAGCGTCTGAATCCCATCCGTATGGACCTGGTATATAATGATAAGCGCTACTGCGATGTTCACCAGCACACTGATGGCACTGAGGATACGCTGCAGCTTAATTTGTTCCTTGAGAAAAATCAGGATGACCGCCGTAAAGGCCGGGATCAGCAAAGGCAGTACCAGCAGGTTGTTCATGGTCTCTCCCCCTTGCTTCCTTCCACATCATCCGTTCCCGCCGAGCGGTAAGCCCGGTAGGCCAGAACGATGAAGAACGCGGATACCCCAAAGCTGATTACAATGGAAGTCAGGATAAGCGCCTGCGGCAGCGGATCGACATAACTGTCCGCCTTCTCGCCAAGCAGAGGTGAAGCGCCCGTCTTCAGGCCCGCCATCGTCAGCAGCAGCAGATGAACGCCGTGAGTCAGCAGCGTCGTCCCGAGCAGGATGCGGAGCAGACTTTTGGACAGGACCAGATAGACACCTACGGTAAACAAGACACCGATCGCCAGGGCAATAAGGATCTCCATTAGTTATCCCTCCCGATCGTAAAGATAATATTCATCGTGACACCAATCACCGAGAGGTAGACTCCCAGATCGAACAGCATCGCCGTGGTTAGCTCCGTCTTGCCCATGACCGGCAGTTCAAAGTAACCGAAGGCCTGGGTCAGGAACGGAGCATCGAAGACAAAGGAACCGATTCCGGTGAGAAAAGCGATCATAATCCCGACTGCGATTAACTTGCGGTAATCGACCGGCAGCACCTTCTCCACAAACTCCGTACCGAAGGCAATCGCGATCAGCACCAGCGCCGCAGCAGCCATCAAGGCTCCGATAAAGCCGCCGCCCGGCTGATTATGACCCGCGAAGAACAAATACAGGGAGAAAGTGATGATGATCACGAAGGCTACCTTTGCCACAGATTGCAGCAATACATCATTGCTGCGGGTATAGCGGCGCGTGCTCTCCTCCGGTTTGTTTCTGGTCAGAACAGGCGTATGATCCTGATCCAGCTGCAGCTTGATCATCGAGTAGATGGCCAGCGACGCCAGACCCAGCACCGTAATTTCGAACATGGTATCGAAGCCGCGGAAGTCCACCAGCAGCACATTGACAATGTTCTTGCCGCCGCCAAGCTTGTAACTATTCTCCACATAGTAGGTTGAGATAGACTCGAACGGACTGCTGCCTAGCGCGGCCAGCGCCACCAGCGTCATCGTGATCCCGAAGCCTAAGGCGATGATCAGCCTCGGCACCTTGACCCGCAGCTTGACCTTCTCCCGCTTCAGCTTCGGCAGATGCCGGAAGCAGAGCAGGAACAGCGTGACCGAGACCACCTCAACAATCATCTGGGTGAGGGCCAGATCGGGTGCGCGGAACAGGATGAACAATAGCGTCACCATGTAACCGACCATTCCGGTAAGCAGAATCGCCGAGACTCTGGACTTCGCGAATGGTATGGCGAGCGCACCGGTCAGCAGGACCAGTACGGCAACAACTTCAAAGAAGGTGACCGGAGCGTAGCTCCCCTGGCCAAACGTAATGCCCTCCGAATACAGCATAGTACCGCCTACTACGGCGATAATCAGGGTGAAAATATACATCAGATAATGACGCATCGAACCGGTCATGTATAGCCCTGTCACCGCACGGGACAGTCCTTCCACGAGCCGGATACTCCCGTCATATACCTGTGTCAGCGTGAGGCCGCTGCGCCATTCCTTATCCACAAGGCTGAACCGGCCATATACGCGGTATACGATAATCCCGAGAAGGATCACGCCCAGCGTCATCCAGACCTCGGCGGTGAACCCGTGCCAGAAATAGATGTTGACGTAAAAAGGCGAGCTGGCTGCAAGCTCCGGATGAATGGCATTCATCCCCGGAACGATCAGTGTCCCCGACAGTATGTTCGGGAAGAAGCCGGTGATAACGGCCAGCAGTGCCAGGATTACCGGCGGAAGCAGAAGGCCGAAAGGCGCTTCATGCGGTTTTTTGTCCAGCTTCTCCGGCTGATATTTACCGAAGAAGGTATGGAAGACCATAATCATGCTGTATGCAAAGGTAAATATGCTTGCAATCCACGCCAGCACCGGGAATATGGTAAAGAAGGCCCCGGGGCTGAAGATATCCAGCTGTCTGATATTCAGCACAGCCGTGAAGAACATTTCCTTGCTCAGGAATCCGGCAAACGGCGGAAGACCCGCCATTGAGAAGCTGCCGATCAGCGCTAATGTGAAGGTTACCGGCATCAGAGACACCAGCCCCCCCAGCTTGCGCAGATCACGGGTATTCGTCTCATGGTCGACAATTCCGACCACCATGAAGAGCGAACCTTTGAATATGGCATGATTAATTAAATGAAAGAGTGCTGCCGTTGTTGCGGCGGTATAGAATACAGCCTGTTCCCCTGTATAAAAGGAAGCTGCCGATCCCATGCCGAGTAATCCCATAATCAGACCGAGCTGGCTGATTGTAGAATAAGCTAACAGAGCCTTCAGGTCCGTCTGCTTCATCGCCTGGATCGATCCATAGATCAAGGTGATCAGGCCGACGCCCGACACTATCCAAAACCACTCATGTTGCCCCGCAAACACCGGGCTGAACCGTGCTACCAGATATAAACCGGCTTTGACCATGGTTGCTGAATGCAGATACGCACTGACCGGAGTCGGCGCTTCCATTGCATCAGGCAGCCAGATGTGGAACGGAAACTGGGCCGATTTGGTGAAGGCACCCAGCAGAATAAGCAGCATTGCGGGGATGAACAGCGTTTGTCCGCTGATGTCGCCCACCTGGCTCCAGATCTCGCGGATGCTGAAGGTACCTGTCATCACATACAGCATCAGGAAGCCTGCGAACATCGCCAGACCGCCGAAGACAGTGATCAGCATCGACTTTTGCGCGCCGTAGCGTGATTTCTGTCTCCGGTGCCAGTAGGCAATCAGAAGGAAGGATGAGACACTCGTAAGCTCCCAGAATCCGTATAACACCATCAGGTTATCAGATAGGACGACTCCCAGCATAGCTCCCATGAACAGCAGCAGATACACATAGAATGGAGTCAGCTCTTCCTTGCGTTTGTCCAGATAAAAGATGGAATAGATAAAGACCAGGGTGCCCATTCCCGTGATTAACAAGGCGAACAGCAGGCTTAATCCATCCAGATGGAAGACCAGATCAATCCCAAGGGAAGGAATCCATGACAATGTCTCATATCCGAGATCCCCTCCCTTGATGACCGGAATACGGGTAAAGAAGTAGATAAATAACATCAGCGGTGCGGCCAGTACAAGCCATCCTCTATGGAGCTTGCGTACCCTCCCGCGTAGAAGCGCTATCATCAGGGCCATAAGAAACGGAACAAGAACGGTTATATGCAGCAAAGGCAAGCCTCCTTTTCCCTTCAGTGGTATAGGTTGTGAACACTGGTACTTACTTCCTGACAACAAGACCGGTTATAGCGGATCGGCCAAGTTCCCTTCACAGATATGCAAATATCTTGCTTTACCATCTTGCTCAATTTTGAACAAGCCATTCTCAAACTCGGTGTGCAATTCGTGGAAGTATTTCCCTTTAATGAAGTCTGTACCTTCCGGCTCATCGCTGAGCTGATACATTCCCTCGTTCTTCACCAAATAAGCGGTTACCCCTTCTTCATGGGTCTCTTCAAGACCAGCGCGCATACGCTGAACTGCAACTACATGCAGATCCATCATCTTCATCTTGCTGATCAGTTCATTGACGAAGTTGCGTTTAGTCAGCTCCTGCCATAAGGTCTGGGCCGATTGCCCGATGATAACCTGAGTGACTTCATGTTCTTCTGCCGCTTCAACGATCACATCCGTTGTCTTGCGGCCGCGGCGCTTGCGCACCATGAATTCAGCACCGGCTTCTTCAGCCAGACGCTTCCAGACCGCCATATACATTTCTTTGCTTTGATTATATTCATCACTGTCTGAACTATCCACATTGAGCACATACAGCGGTGCCCCGATCAACTCGGATAACTGGACTCCACGCCGGATCAAACGCTCGCCATGCGGGCCGTAATGAACACATACCATAATCTTTTCCTTGTGAATGACTTTCGCCCTCCTGTTAACATGGGCCGGAAATACAAAAGGAGCCTAATGGCGTTAGGCCCCTTTCTGTTGTTTCAAACCCTGAAAGTTATACCTAAATTATATCTATTCCGATGCTGTTTGTAAAGTTTACGGACAAGACTTGGACAAAACAGAAGCATTTGTTCCGGGTGGCTGCCGCTTCAATTAAGGATGGCGGAGGTGAATATCAGTACCCTTCCGTCCGTGTTAAGCCCCTGGGTGCCGTTGCCTGCTGCGGAAGGCCCTCCATACAGGGAGCGGGTCGCCGCTTGAACCTCTTACGGCAGTATCTCCGTATAAATCCCCGCATAAACATATCAGCACCTTAGCCTGATCGACGTCCGGCAGATGGAGCTGAAGCAGATGCTCCAGCGTCTCCGGAAGCTTCTCACCCACCAGGGAGTGATCTTAAGCCTTTCTCTGCCCGCCTTACTCTTCTTCATTCCGTGCCCGCACTTCTCGCTGAATGCCAGGCCTCCAGAATAGAGACCGGCGCTTTGCTGCTGGCAGAACCGCTGCCTTCCTTCGTCCACAGCGGCGGGTAATAGCCCATCACTTGGCCCGGTTCAAGCTGCTGGATCTCCTCTTCCCAGCCCACCCAGCGGAATGTTTCGTAGAACAGATCCAGGTCCCCTTCTGCCAGCCAGCCGATGAAGCCCGAATAGGTTAATTCTGTCGTCTCCCATTCCTGAGCATCGGGAGCATAATAATAGATATGACCCGTCTGCCCGAACCGACCCGTATCCAGGCCGAAGAAGCCGCCGGCCGCATCATAGGCCACAATTAGTATTCCCGGCAGGGAAGGAATATTGTCCGCTGTAGACAGGCCATTCCATGAGGTCAGGCTTCCGAAGATGCCTTCGGCTCCCGCGCCAAGCAGCGTAATCCAACCATGCTCGAACACGATTCCCCCTGTCTCGTAGGCTATCGCTCCAAGATAGGATCTCGTGCTCACTTGCAGACGGACCAGTGTCTGCGCGGCTGCATCCGGTTCTGCGGCCTCCAGCCGGTAGGTATGCGGCCCTTGGCTCAGCAGCTCCCTGATCTCTTCCCAGGCATGGTTCTCCACATCTACTAAATCTGCTACAGATAATAAGTGCATATGCTTACGCCTCTCTCTCAATGCTTTATGCTGTTTCCAATATTTATATATACCCTGTTCAGGGGGAACTGCAATCCTGAATTGACCAGAGGTTTATTAACATTCCACCGCATATAGCTCGCATAATATGTGAGGTTCATAGAATTTCTTAATGACTATGCCAAAAATAATTGATTGGCAAATTGATGTCAGGTTTTATAGAATTCTTTTAAATTCTAATTAATACGGGATAGCCCGAATTACAATCAGACAGGGAGTGCTTGCCAAAGTGTCCATCGTTCCTACACTAACGTCAGAAGTATCCAATGAGGCTGTGCAGTACGTGCAGCGGATCTATGCAGAGGTCCAGAAGCGCGACCCGCATGAGCCGGAATTTCACCAGGCTGTCCAGGAATTCCTGGAGAGCATCACCCCCGTTCTGACCCGCCACCCGCAGTATATGAAGCACGGGATTCTCGAGCGGCTGGTTGAGCCTGAGCGCAGCATCTCCTTCCGTGTCCCTTGGGTGGACGATGCAGGTAATACCCAGGTTAACCGTGCCTTCCGCATTCAATTCAACAGTGCCATCGGTCCCTACAAAGGCGGCCTGCGCTTCCATCCTTCCGTCTATCTCGGAATTATCAAGTTTCTGGGCTTCGAGCAGATTTTCAAAAACTCGCTGACCGGCCTGCCCATGGGCGGCGGCAAGGGCGGCAGCGACTTCGATCCCAAGGATAAATCGGATCAGGAGGTAATGCGCTTCACCCAGAGCTTCATGACGGAATTGTACCGCCACATTGGACAGGATACAGATGTTCCTGCGGGGGATATCGGTGTAGGCGCGCGCGAGATCGGCTATATGTTCGGCCAATACAAACGGATTCACGGCGGGCATGCTGCCGGTGTTCTTACCGGAAAAGGCCTGCTCTATGGCGGCAGTCTGGCGCGCAAGGAAGCTACCGGCTATGGCTGTGTATACTTCGTACAAGAGATGCTGTCATCGAACGGAGCAAGCTTCAAGGACAGCAAGGTGGTCATCTCCGGTTCCGGGAACGTCTCCATCTATGCTATCGAGAAAGCTCAACAGCTGGGAGCCCACGTGATTGCCTGCAGTGATTCGAACGGTTACATTCATGATCCTCAGGGCATCAATCTGGCTACCGTCAAAAGACTGAAGGAAACAGAGCGCCTGCGCATCAGCGAATATGTGAAGGAGCACCCGCATGCCGAGTATGTTGAGGGCTGTAGCGGAATCTGGAGCCTGCCTTGCGACATCGCTCTGCCGTGTGCCACGCAGAACGAGCTGGATTTGGAATCCGCCCGGACGCTGATTCTGAACGGAGTTAAGGCCATCGGTGAAGGTGCCAATATGCCGACCACTCTCCAAGCGGTGGAGCTGTTCCTGGAGAACCAGGTGCTGTTTGCTCCTGCCAAGGCCGCCAATGCCGGCGGCGTAGCGGTCTCGGGCCTGGAGATGAGCCAGAACAGCATGCGTCTGTCCTGGACCTTCGAAGAGGTGGACGAGAAGCTGCAAGTCATTATGAAAAATATCTACAGCAGCACCGTTCAGGCAGCAGAGGATTACGGCGTCGCCGGTAACCTGGTTGCCGGCGCCAACATCGCCGGGTTCCTGAAGGTTGCCGATACCATGCTGGCGCAGGGTATCGTGTAACCTGTTATAGACTAATTGATACAAGAAGAGGTGTCCCTGAGCCATTCGGCTGGGGACACCTCTTCTTTAGGTTAAGGCATAGGTAACTGATCATTTAAGCTCGCACCCGGCGGATTCAGGTGCACTTGTGCTCTTCATTCGCTCCTATAGCTGACTTCCGGCGAATTCAGGGGCACTAATGCTCCTCATTTGCTCATACGGCTGACTTCCGGCGAATTCAGGGGCACTAATGCTCTTCATTTGCTCATATAGCTGACTTCCGGCTAATTCAGGGGCACTAATGCTCCTCATTCGCTCCTATAGCTGACTTCAGGCAAATTCAGGGGCACTAATGCTCCTCATTATTCTCGCTCAGCCGTACTCGGCCTCACCAACGGGATTTATCCCGCTCATTGTAGCCTACAGCAGCTCGCGCCGCAGTTCTTCTGCCGATCTTGGGGACAGGTGGCCGAGCGGAATGTCGAATACCGTCTTGGCTCCTGTCTGGCCTTCCTGCTTCAGACGCACAGCAGCACGGGCATAGGCAGCCAGGACGCTGGCGGTGAATTCCGGGTTGCTGTCCAGCTTCAGCCCGAATTCGGCGATCTGCTTGCTTCCGCCTCCGGTCACTCCGCTGCGGATGACGAAGCCGCCATGCGGCATCCCTGAATGTCCAGCAGCAAGCTCCTCGTCCGTAATGAATTGAACCGTTGTGTCGTAATCGGCGAAATAGTTCGGCATCTCCACAATCGTCCGGGTAATGGCATCGCGGTCAGCTCCTGCTTCAGCCACTACGTAGCATTCCCGGCGGTGCTTCTCGCGGGTGGACAGCTGCGGGGTCTCGCCTCCGCGAATGCTGTCAATAACCTCCTGGACTGGCACGGTATATTGCACGCCTGCCTTGACACCTGGAACCCGGCGGATCGCATCCGAATGCCCCTGGCTGACTCCTGTACCCCAGAACGTATAATCTTCGCCTACCGGCAGGATGGACTGCATCAGCAGCCGGTTCATAGAGAACATGCCCGGGTCCCAGCCGGTGGAGATCACACTTACGCTGCCGCCTTCGCGGGCAGACTTGTCCACCGCAGCGAAGAAATCAGGGATTTTGGCATGAGTGTCAAAGCTGTCCACCGTATTGAATAACCGGGCCAGCTGCGGAGTCTGCTCCGGCAGATCTGTTGCGGAACCGCCGCACAGAATCATTACATCAATCTTGCCTATGTACTGCTCGGCGGCTGAGATGTGCTCGGTGCGCGTTCCTGTGATGTCTGCCAGCTGCTGCGGATCTCTGCGGGTGAATATGGCTACCAGCTCCATATCGGAGTTCTGTTCAATGGCCTGCTGTACCCCTTTACCCAAATTTCCGTATCCGACGATGCCTACTCTAATGGTTGATGTCATGTCTGTAATATCCTCCCTTGCCGGTTAACCCGGAGATATGAATCCTTCAAAAGTTAAGTATATATACATTACACGAAATGTAAATATTAAGTTGTACAGCCGCTATGTCTCCGAAAAAAAGATCAACATGCTCCAAAGAGCCTATTGATCCCTTTATCATTCCGCCTTAGTTGAGCATTCATGCGAATAGCCCGGCTTATTGTCCCGTTCCCAGAAAGCTCTCCACAATGAATTTCAGCTGTGCTTCCAGAGAGATCGGGTCATTATAATACGAGCCCTTCTCATCAATGAAGTAGACACGATTATTCTTCACAGCCGGGAGTGACTTCCAGACCTTGCTGCCGTACACAACATTCGCATCCCCGTCATCCCAGCCCCAGTTGCTGGTGAAAATATAGTCTCCCGCATACTCCGGCAGCAGCTCAAGCGACAAGTTCCCGCCGAAGCCTTCCCCGTCAATCAAAGTGGTCCGGATAATCTCCGGTGCCTTAAGGCCGAGGTCCCCGTACAGAATCTCACCGCCTCTTCCTCCCTTGTTGCCCCAGGCATAGATGCCCTTCGCATAAGGCTGGAGAATCGATACTGTCTGGTCACCGACAACTTCAGTAATCTTCGGCTTCACTTCAGCAATTCTATCGTTCCACCCGTCAATCCACTGCTGTGCCTCCGCCTCTTTGCCGGTAATCTTGCCGAATTCCAGAAGCAGATCCTGCGGAGTGCCCCCGCCGTATTTCAGCCGGACCACCGGAGCGATCTGGACAAGCTGCTCATACTGGGCTTCTTCGATATAGTCAAAAGTCAGAATCAGATCCGGGTCCAGCTTGAGAATAGCCTCAGCATTCGGATCCGCCCCGATATTCACGATATCATCCAACTGACCTGCATGGAACGGATTCTTCAAGGAGTCATCCGAAGCTGCGACCGGCTTCACACCGAGCACCAGCAGATTGCCGATTGCACTGCCTGTCAGATCAATAATCCGCTGCGGATTTACCGGAATGGTAACCTCCCCCTTACCGTCAGTATATATTTTCGTTGCTGCAGCCGTATTGCCTGCATTGGAGCCCGGAGCCACCGTTTCTCCCCCCGGAATGGCTGTACTCACGGATTGTTCCGCATTAGTGCCTGCCGCAGCGTTATTCGCCGATGTCCCTGCACCAGCCCCCGAACATGCGCTTAGCAGCAAGGTTACACACAACAATAAAACCGCTGTAGCCATAGATGCTGTCTTCGTTCCCCGTATCACCGGTAATCCCCCTTTTCGCTGTAAATGATAATAGTTCTCACTACTTTGGATACTATAGCACTTGGAATTATGAGCTACAAGGGCAGTTATCGGATGGGCAACAGGCGATTCTTGTACAAGCAGATGGGCGTCCATGTTCTTTCTGAATTGTACCGGCGGGCAACCATACTGCTTCTTAAAATTCCGGCTGAAGGTATGGGCATCGGGATAGCCTGTCCGTTCCGCGATCTCCTGTACGGTATATCCGCTATACAGCAGATCATGCGCAGCTCTCTGCATGCGGATCTGTGTCAGTATACGGATGGGCCCTGCCTGCATCCGGCTTTTGAACAGCTTGCTCAGGTAGCTTACGCTGCAATCAAATTGATCAGCCAGAGTATCCAGTGTGATCTGCTCCCTGTAATGCTCCCGCATGAACCGCAGAGCCTGGACCAGCAGGTCCGGCTGAACCGGAACAAGGCCTTGCCGCTTCATCTGAAGCAGCACTTCATGGACAAATTGAAGAAACAGCGATCTCACATAGAGATGCTGCAGCGGATCTGCGGTTAGCCACTCTGTATACATCTGCTCAAGCCGGTCCAGCAAGGGATGCGTGTAAGCGGGACTGAAGCTGTATTGAAGCCTGGCCGGATTCTCCTGCTCCAGCAGCCTTATCACTCTACTGGACTGGGACAGCATCAGTACTGCCTTGTACAGCACCAGGAAGTATTCGAAGGCCTCATCCGCATGCACCGCAAGAGCGGCTCCCCGCCCGCCATGCACGAGCTGATTACGTCTCAAGGTAGTCTGTAGCTCATCCAGCTGCACTTGCGCCTGCCCCTGCGTAGCATACAGGAAAGCACTCGAAGGCAGCTGGTAATATGGAAGCGTCGAGCCTGCCGGAAGTCTCCCTCTGCGGATATCCATAATTCTGACCGATGCATGATTCCACCACTGTATATGTTCGTTCAGCTTCATCTTTATTCCCCGTTTATCTGTTATTCCGCTGCATCCTTTGCCGGTTACCCCTATTATAATTGATAACCATTCTCATTAATAGCCCGCATTATAGCCCACTCCATAGACTAAATCCCCGCATACATTAACCTAGTCAAAGTCATTTCCATGTATGCCAATATTAGCTCAAAAGGAGCTGGAAACCAGTGAACTCAGCAACGAAGCTTACCGGACGCGTCATCTACAAAGGTGATCCGGGTTATGAGGCCGCACGCAAAAATTGGGACCCGCATACCGACCGATTCCCCAAAGTATTCGTGTTCGCCCAGAAGACGCAGGATGTAGCCCATGCTATTAAATGGGCCAACGAGCACCGGATTCCCATCCGGCCCAGAGGCGGCAGACATGCGCTGGAGGTCAATCTGTCCCAGGTGAACGGCGGAATCGTCATTGATGTCAGTGAAATGAACAGCATCAAGCTAAACAAAAAAACGGGGACAGCCGTCGTCGGAGCCGGAAATACAGTGGGGAGAATCGCCCATACGCTTGCCCGGAAGGGGTATATGGCGCCTTTCGGGGACAGTCCTACCGTGGGAATCGGCGGCATTACACTGGGCGGCGGCATCGGCCCGCTTCAGCGTACCCTTGGGCTCGTCAGCGATAATCTGGTGGAGCTTGAAATGGTCGATGCCAAGGGCAGAATTGTTATTGCGAATAAGAAAAATAATGCCGATCTGCTCTGGGCTTCCCGTGGCGGCGGCGGAGGCAATTTCGGCGTGTGCACCCGTTACAAATTCAAAGTACGACCGGCTCCTGCCACAGCAACGGTATTCCGCATCACCTGGCCCTGGGGCCAGTTCGAGAAGGTCCTGAACACCTGGCAGCGCTGGGCTCCCGCCGTGAATACCAGACTGGGCAGCGAATTATCCATCGGTCCCAAAAAAGGCGGAAATGTCAGCATGCTGGGACTATTCCTCGGATCTAAGGCTGAGGCTGTCCGCCTCTTGAAGCCTATTACAAGTGTAGGAACCCCTACGATCCAAACGATCCGTTCCCTGCCTTATCCGCAAGTGGTCAGCTTCTTGTTAGCTCCCGATCCGGTACAGACTCAGCGCTTCAGCAACCAGTTCTCCAGCGCCTTCGCAAGGAAACCGTTCCCGGATCAGGCATTCAAGCCGATGCGTGAGTTCCTGGAGAAGGTGGAGGGGAAAGACGCCGGGTTCTTTTTCCTCAACTGGGGTGGGGCTGTAAGCCGTAAATCTCCTAAATCTACTGCCTTCTACTGGCGAAAGGCCAAATTCTACGTGGAGTGGAACAGCTCATGGATCAAGAAATCGGATGCCGCCAAAAATATATTCTACGTCCGCAACACCCGCCGCAAGCTGCAGCCGTTCATCGTGGGAAGCTACATCAACGTGCCTGACCAGGGCATCAAGCATTCCGGCCCGGTCTATTATGGAACGAACTATGCCAGATTACGCAGAGTCAAGGCGAAATATGATCCCGGGAATGTGTTCAACAATCCGCAGAGTATCCCGCCAGCCCGCATCAAGAGCTGAGTTCGAATAAAAACGAGCAGGAGGCGTTTGCCGACCCTGCTCGTTTTGTTGAAGCTATGCTATGCTTGGCTTACTGGCCTGAGTTCGCCAGGAATTCATCAATCTGACGCTGAACCTCTGCGATGATGGTGTCGATACCGGCTGCCTTAACCTGCTGCTGGAGCTTGGCCAGACCCGCGTTTACATCCTTCACCGTACCGTATTCCAGCGGAATGCCGTATTGCAGCATGACATTGCCGACATTGGCCACTTCGGTCTTCACCTTGCTGTTGTCGAAGACGAAGGTCTCCAGCGGATAGTGATACACTTCACCTTCCCATTTGTCAGTCAGGGCGTTCGCTTCATCCGGGAAGGAAGCATTATCCCGGTTCAGCGGGGAGTTGAAGCCCCAGTTGGAGAAGCCGGTGTAGTTGGCATTCTTCTCGGCGTTCGTGAATTTATCTTCGCCGACCGGATTATAATGAACCGCCGTGATGCCGTTCATGATCAGATCATGCAGTTCCTTATCGTTCTGGAGCAGATCAATCATCATCAGTGCACGTTCCGGCTGCTTGGAGGTGGAGTGAATCGCTACGCCGTTCTGCGTAGAGACGGCAACGGATTTTTTCTTATCCGGGTTAATATCGGCCAGAGCCAGCTCATACGGGGAGTTCTTCTCCCGCATATCGGTCATCAAGGCGCCAAGCGTACCCAGATTGTGGGTGATGGAGGCTGCCTTGCCGGCCTTGAATTCCTGCTGATGATCCAGCTTGCTGTTCAGTGCGCTCTTCGACCAGGCATTATTCTCGGCCAGATCTTTATAATAGTAGACAAGCTCCTTGAATTCAGGAGTCTCATATAAGTTGAATACCTTGCCGGCCGGATCATCCAGCTTAAAGCCCATCGGCAGATCGAGGTCGAACAGATTCCATTCGTTCTGCTGCTTGAGCAGGATCCGGTCCAGATTATGCAGCTTCCAGTCTCCGGTCTCCGGTACGAATGGGGTAACCCCCTTCTCTTTACCGGATATTGTCTTGAGATAGTTGGCGTACGCCTCCGGGCTGTTGATCTCCGGCAGATTATATTTTTTGCGCAGGTCTTCGCGGTACAGAATCAGCTTCTCCACGGTTTCGCCACGGTTCTGAGGCACCATATACAGCTTGCCGTTCACCTTCGCCTGGCCCCAAGCTACCTCAGGCATCGCCTTCCAGGTCATCGGTGCATATTTCTCCAGCATCTCGTTCGTCAGCTCCAGGAACCCGCCTTTGAGTGCCTGGTCGTTATAGCCTGCCCAGTTGGCGGCGTAGATCAGATCGAAGTCCTCGTTAGCCGCCAGCTTAAGCGGATATTTCTGCGCCCAGTCGGACCAGTCCAGGAATTCGGCTTCTAGTGTAGCGTTTATTTTCTCCTTGAGCTTCTTATTGATCTCCCCAAATACCTGATCGTAATCAACCGGCTTCGGACCTACGAAGATCATCTTCAAGGTAACAGGCTGGGATGTATCCGCAGTGCCGGAATCTGCGGCGGGCTGATTGGTTCCGGCAGCTTCCGTTGCTGCAGCTGAGGCTTTCGGCTCCGCTGCGTTCCCTCCGGCATTGCCGTTGCCGCCTCCGCACGCGCTTAGCAGAGAGATCATCAGGATACTGGACATCAGTGTCATTGCTTTTTTCTTATTCACTAGAATTTCCCCCCAGCTATATGTGTGTAATCGCTTACAAGAACAGTATAATAAAAAATCCTCGCCCCGCTAATATAGGCATTCAACGATATTGCATACTTTTGCAACGACTTTTAGAGCGGTATAACATAATATTCCTGTAAGGAGCCTAGAGTAAAAAAAGACCCCGGGCAACATCCGCCCGGGTCTGTATTCACATCAGCTTCTTAATCTCATCTAGCGGCAATTCAACCGCCTTGGATACTACCTCGGGAGAAAATCCGTGGAGCAGCAGCTTACGAATCGTCTCTGCCTGGCCTTCTTCTTTGCCTTCCGCTTTGCCTTTCTCAATACCTTTTTCCATACCTTCCGCAATCCCCTCTTCGTAACCCCAACGCTTCCAAGCTGGCATGAGTTCCATAATTACTTCTCCCTCCTCCGAGTAGTCATCGATTAATTCTCTTAGAATTTCCTCATCCTGTGCCCGGTCCGGCTTGAAGTACAGATCCGCTACTGACATGATCAGCGCCAATCGGCCCTGATCCAGCCGCGCTCTCAGCTTCATGAACATCCTCAGGAATTCCCGGCGCACTTCTCTCGCTTCTCTTGTAGTATACCCCATCTTCGCCAATAACGCAGCAGCCACCGCATTATCTGAATCGATGAACCGCCGCCAATTCTGCTTGCGCAGCTCCACCTTAAGAAACTGGAAGCGTAGAATGGAATGCTCGGGGATGGACATTTCCAGCGTGTCCTGCTCCTCCCTAACCTCATCTGACGTAAAGATCGCAATAGGGATGATCAGCTTATGATCTTTGCGGTAGCGCTCAAAAAGACGGCTGAAGTAGATAAACATTCTTTCGCGAAATTCATGATCCTTGTACGATTGCGGCTCCAGGTGAATCAGAATGTAACCGTCCAGCCCTTTGTAGCGGGTCTCCAGCAGCAGATCCAGCTCCCGCGCCTCCTCGCCGACAATATCCACCAGCAATTCCTGCATCAGAAACCGGGTCTCACTATAGTCGAGCATAGCGCCCAGCTCAGGAAAGAACAAATCAATGAATTCCTGATAAAAAGTTTCCAGCAGCTTTTTAAAAGCCTCATCATGCGGTATAGAAATCTCTATCGCCTCCCGGGTCAAGTGTCGGACTTCTCGCATGTAATTATATTCCATAATTCAGTGATTGTATATAATAAAAGGAACATACATTCGCATCGAGATGTGCTAATCGTCATGCTTTCATTCTCCAACCTCTCCCTAATACAACAAAAAGACGGCACCATCTGATCAGCCGGGTGAGGCTGAATCAGAGAGTGCCGCCTCTAAGGCAACACAGATGATAGTAATCTGCTGCTTATTTCTCCAGGAATCCGGTAGACGGATTGGTGATGAAGAAGCCTTCCTGCGGTACATAGAAATACTGAATCCAGACGCCGTCGAGCAGCGGTTCGCGGGTATCCAGCAGAATCTCGATATCCTTATCTGTAGCGACCACTTCATCGTGCTCAGTAGGTGTATCCAGCGCTACATCATAGTGTCCGTGATCTCCGTGATTCTGGGTGATGACCACGCGGATTTTCTTGCCTTCCGCTTCCGGGCTGTTCAGCATATCTTTTAGAACTTTAGCTGCATTGCGGTTAATTTTTACTTTCATCCTTTGGCGACCTCTATTCTGCTTAGTAGTATGAAATCAGAAATTGATTATAACATATTATAAGGTGCTATAGATAATTTAGTGGTTATTCCGGTGAGCAGACTACAGATCACCACTTCAGCCAAGTGGAAACGGCTTTGCCGTCCTTTTATAGTACGGCAGCGTTTCAGCGGGAAATAAAAAGCTGCCCCAATCAGCCATATTTCACGGCTTGCGGGACAGCTTCTCATATGTGTACTTCTATTATGAAGCGTTCTGGTTCGACAGGGCGGCTAACACTTCATTCGTGACATCCTTGCCGCCCTTGAAGTTGGTGACGAATGCGCCGATGGAATAGATCGGCCCCCAGGGAATCCCCCACCAGCCCACTAGGAACGTCAGCAGGGTGTACTTCAATCCTTTTTTGACGGAGCCCTCGCCCGCCTTGATGAAGTAGATGCCCGAGCTGCGTCTGAACGTCATCAGGACAACAGAGAAGCAATACGTGTAGATCACGAATTTGCCGCCTTGCTGAATCTGGCTCATTATATTGCCGCCGTCCATGTTCTCGATCCCTTTTATGATCATAGGAAATCCCCTTTAATGGTTGTTAATAATCATATACCGTAGGGATGGCGGACTGAAACAGCAGACAGATATTTGTAAAAGTGAGCTGACGGCAGACGCGGATTACTCCAGCTCAGCTCCGTTACTGGCGATTACCCGTTGATACCAGAAAAAGCTGTCTTTGCGGGACCGGTCCAGAGTACCCTTGCCTTCGTTATCCTTATCCACATAGATGAAGCCGTATCGCTTCTTCATCTCTCCGGTGCCTGCACTGACCAGATCGATGCAGCCCCAGGAGGTGTATCCGATCAAATCCACGCCATCAGCCAGCGCCTCACCCATCGCCCGGACATGCTCCCGCAGATAGTCGATCCGGTAATTATCCTTGATTGAACCGTCTGCTTCTACGGTATCCACTGCGCCAAGCCCATTCTCCACCACCATCATCGGCAGTCCGTAACGGTTGTAGATATTATTCAGGGACCACCGCAGGCCTTGCGGGTCAATCTGCCATTCCCACGCGCTTGCCTGCAGATACGGGTTCTTCAGACCCAGCGACATATTGCCGCCAATCGACTCCTGATCCGGAGCTGCGCTTACGCAGGTGGATGAATAGTAGCTGAAGGTGTAGAAGTCCACACAGCCCTCTTTAAGAATCTGCCCGTCGCCTTCCTCCATCTGCAGCTCAATTTGCTTCTCCTGGAAGTATCGCAGCGCGAAGCCCGGATAAGCGCCTCTCACCTGAACATCGGAGCAGAGGAAATTACTCAGATTATCCTTTTGCTGGGCCAGCAGCACATCCTCGGGATTACAGGTCAGCGGGTAAGAGCACATGTAGGCAATCATACAGCCGATCTGAAAATCCTTATGAATCTCATGTCCCAGCTTCACGGCTCTGGCACTGGCGATGAACTGGTGATGGAGCGCTTGGTATCTTAGCTGCTCATTGTCGGTTTGCACAGACGCAGTCAACTCAGCATTTCCCTCCGGTTTCATCGCCCCGGCCATGAATGTCCCGAACGGCATCGTGAGAATGTTGATCTCATTGAAGGTCAGCCAATACTTCACGCTGTGCTTGTAGCGGTTAAAGATCACCTCACAGTAACGGACATAGAAATCGATCGTTCTGCGGTCCGCCCATCCGTTATAAGCTTCAGCCAGATGGTAAGGCGCTTCATAGTGCGAGATCGTCACCAGCGGTTCGATCCCGTGCTTGGCAAGCTCGGCAAACACCCGGTCATAGAACTGCAGCCCTTCTTCACTTGGCATGGCATCATCCCCGTTCGGGAAAATCCTCGACCAGGCGATGGACATGCGGAACACCTTGAAGCCCATCTCGGCGAACAGCGCGATATCCTCTTCGTACCGGTGATAGAAATCAACCGCTTCATGACTCGGATAATTAGCCCCGGCTTCCAGCACCGGAGTAATTCTCCGGGAGACCGTATGCGTTCCTGCGGTCATGACATCTGCTGTGCTTAACCCCTTGCCTCCGGCATCGAACCCGCCTTCGAGCTGATTCGCAGCCGTTGCCCCGCCCCACAGGAAATTTGCCGGAAAACTTCTGTTGTTCACACTTACATTCACGTTCTTATTCATATTCGTTCCTCCTGAGATTGAATTAGGATACCGTTTAGATCATGACAGTCAGCAGATTCTCCCGGTAATCGATGCTCTTCTGGTCCGTCTCAATAACATCGAGATACTCACCGGAATTGGAGATGATCACAGGCGTGGTCAGCGTATAGCCCGCCTCTCTGATCGCGGCAACGTCGAACTCCATGAGCAGCTGGCCTTTGGTGACGGTATCTCCTTGCTTGGCCCGGGGGGTGAAGTGTTTGCCTTTCAATTTGACCGTGTCCTTCCCGACATGAATCAGAATATCGACCCCGTTATCACTGGTAATGCCAATCGCATGGCCGGAGGCGAATAAGGTGGTCAGTACCCCGTCAACGGGAGAGTACACCTTGCCTTCCAGCGGTTCAATCGCTATACCTTTGCCCATTGCGCCTGTAGAGAAGGCTTCGTCCGTAAGCTCCGACAAGGCTCTAATCTGGCCCTTCAGCGGACTTCCCACCGTCTCCTGCTTCACCAAAACGCTCCGGGCAGTCCCGCCGCTCTTGCTGTCCACTGCTTCCTCATCCTTGAACCCGGAGAAGAAGACAAGAATGAACCCGAGAATGAAGCTGATCACAATGGCGGCAATCGCGCCGTAGAAGCCTTTATCCATCCCTTCCGGACTGATGTAGCTTGGGATACCGAAGATCCCCAGACCGCCGAGAATATAGCCTTTGGTGCCCATCAGACCAACAATACCGCCGCCGACCGCCGCCGCGACACAGCTTAAGATGAACGGCTTCTTGCGCGGCAGCGTAATCCCGTAAATGGCAGGCTCCGTAACTCCGAAGATCCCTGAGATAATAGCCGGAATCGACAATGACTTCAGCTTGGCATTCTTGGTGCGCAGCATAATCGCCAGCACAGCACCGGTCTGGGCAAACGAAGCGCCGAAGGAAGCCGCCAGAATCGGATCGGATTTCAGTACAGCCATGTTATTGAGGGCAATCGGCACCAGACCCCAGTGAAGCCCGAAGATCACAAAGACCTGCCAGAACGCGCCTACCAGCAGCCCCTCAATAACCGGACTAAGGTTGTAGAGGAACAAGGTTCCCTGCCCCAGCAGCTGTCCGGCCCAGGTGGAGATCGGTCCGATTGCAATCAGCGCCAGCGGAACGGTGACCAGCAGGGTGAAGAACGGGACGAGGAAGGTACGCACCACGCTCGGCGTCACTTTTCGGAAGAAGGCTTCCAGCTTGGAGCCAATATAAGTCGAGATGATGATCGGAATAACGCTGGAGGTATAGGACATCAGGATGACCGGAATCCCCAGGAAGGTAATGTACACAGGCGATTCAAAGATCGTTCCGCTAAAAAGCGTGTACAGCGGTTCGCCCGCCGCCGTGATCGTGCCGAAGGACGGGTACACCAGCGTAGCGCCTATCGCCATCCCGATAAAGATGTTGGCTCCGAATTTCTTAGCCGAGGTATACCCCAGGAAGATCGGGAAGAAATAGAACAGGCAATCCCCAAGCGCATTCAGAATCTGGTAGGTCCCCGACTCCTTGGTGAGGAGTCCAACAGTTAGAAACAGGGCGGTGAAGCCCTTGATCATCCCGGTCGCTGCCAGTACACCAAGGGTCGGCGAGAATACGCCGGAGATCATGTCGATGAAGCTGTTGAACAGACCCATTTTCTCGCCGGAGGCTGTCTCTGATCCGCCTTCCTGCAATCCTCCCGCTGTCATCACCTGGGCATAGACCTCAGACACATGATTGCCGATCACGACCTGATACTGGCCGCCGCTCTGAATTACCGTTACAATTCCGTCCATGTTCTTCAGCACATCTGTATTGGCCACCGCCTCATTCTTCAGCTTGAAGCGCAGACGGGTCACGCAATGGCTGAGTCCGTTGATATTCTCCTTGCCGCCGACATGCTTGATAATATCCTTGGCTAGTGCCTCATATTTCATAGTAAATCCTCCCGTTTCCTGATGAATGATAAGCAAAAGGCGAAACCATCCCGGCAGCTTCCTGCCTGATTTGGTTTCGCCTGCATGACCAGTAACAATCCAAGTGGTTTTATTCAGTTTGTCTTTGCGTTACCCGCTGAATGTGAATCGTCAGATACAGGATTTCTTCATCCAGGAGCTTCAGGTCCAGATACTTCTCAATTTTGAGCACACAGTGATGCGCCTTCCTGTATTTCATCCTCACCTGCTTGAGCAGAAAATCGTCCACGGACTCCTCAGACTCCTGCTTGCGCGAGCGCTGGAAGAAATAACGCAAATGGGTGATGAACCGTTCGTAGCTGACGGTATGCTCATCAATTTCGTTGTTATAGGAATACTTTACAATATTGAGGATGTCATCAATCTGCTGGGTCTGCCTGGTAAGATCTGCAATCTTGTTGCCCGAGCTGTTCATTTGCGCGTTGATCAGGTGGAGTGCAATGTTCCCAGCTTCATCCTCCGGCAGGCGGATACGCGTATCCTGCTCAATCATCCCCATAGCATGATGTCCGATGGCATACTCCCTCGGATAACAGCGCTGAATCTCCCAGAGAAGCGGATTGTCATTATGGATGCCCTGCTCATGAAGCCTCAGCGCATGAGTCAAATGATCCGTCAAGGTCACATAGATATAATCGCTCAGCCGGGCCTTCAGCGTCTGCTTCGCATACTCGATAATGTCATAGCTTAAGGCTACATATTCGGCGGGGGCATCCGCCATTAAGGCCTTGAATTTCTCGGACGCGTCATTTCGCTTCAGTACAAATGTCTTCTCGATCAGAGAGACATCCACCGGATCGCCCGGGCTCTTCTTGAAGCCGATGCCGCGTCCCATAACAACCAATTCATCCTTACCTGAATCCTTGGCAATAATGGCATTGTTATTGAAAATCTTCTCGATAATCAACCAAGCTGCCCTCCTTTACCCCGAATTTCATTTGGCATTGCTTACAGGATGTTAGACGGGTCAAGGTTCCTTGCAGCGTCCCGCAGGGTCCTTAACATAAAGAAAGGCAAAACCCAAAACACGTGACCATGTTTTGGGTTTTGCCTTTGCAGTAACAATCCCAAATTCAGAATAGCACTGAATTTCACTTTTGGCAACAAAAATGTTTGCGCTTACAAATGACATAGTGAAAAGCACCAAACGAGAAAACATTACCATTTCCCTTAGTTAGTAAGAAGGATTACAAGAACATTAAGTCGAACAAGTAAAATATGGCAGTCATATTCTTAGGAGGTAATATCAATGAAATATGATTTTAACAAGGATTGGCTTTCAAAAAAGTTTGATGAGATAAGTACACGTCTAATTAAAGCCCTGCAACAACTCAATGATGAACAAGTAAATTGGAGACCTGATAACACAAGTAACAGCATCTCGACATTAATAAAACATGTTGAAGGTAACATTCATGAAAGAATTTTAAAGGGAATTTTACATCAAGACGTTCATAGAAATCGTGATGAGGAGCTCAAACCAACGTATATTACCAGGTCCGAACTGGAACAGATCATCCAAGCTAAGTTTGAATTGATCATTGCCACGGTAAAAAACATTACCGATGAAGAGTTAGAGCAAACACAATGGGTCAGGAGTCGTGAAAGAACAAATCTGGATATGTTGCATCAATGTGCCGCACATTACTCGGAGCATACGGGGCAGATCATTTATATCGCAAAACAAATTTTACAAGAAAGTTACAAGTCAACATCCATATAGTTCCACAGACAAAGACAACAATGCTAACTGTAAAAGGAGTGCTCCCCTATTCACTGGGAACACTCCTCTTCTTCTATCCTCCTGAGCTCAGACCGATGATGAACTCACGCTCTGAGCATTTCCCCACCGCAGCTTATACAGCTCCGGCAATACCACACCCAGCAACACCAGCACCACTCCGGTCCATTGCAGAAGACTTACATGCTCTTGCAATACGAACGAGGACATTAAGACAGCCACAGGCAGTTCGACGGCGCCCAGAATACCGGCCATCCCTCCGCCGATATGCGGAACCCCGATGGCGAACAGCAGCGGCGGGATAAAGGCGCCGAACAAGCCCAGCAGGAAGCCGAACAGCAGCAGCGGTCCCCATAGCATACCGTTAAACAGGAAGGTCGGCGGGAACAGGATACACAGCAGGACTAGGCCGCCAGTGACCATCCAGGCGCTCCGGTAGGCCGGATGGGCCGAAGGAACGGCTTTGCCGCTGAAGATAATGAACATCGAATAGCTGACTGCCGATAATAATCCCAGCAGCAGCCCCAGCAGGTTAAACTCGGCAGCTCCCTGATTCAGAATACCTGCGGCCAGCAGGGTTCCGCCGAACAGCAGGATCAGCGTCAGCACCGTGATTTTGTCTGGGCGCTGACGTTTGCTTACCGCCTGAATCAGTACACTGATCCAGGTGAACTGGAACAGCAGGATAATCGCCAGCGAAGCCGGAATATACCGGAGCGACTGGTAGTACAGCAGACCCGTAACCACGGTTGGCGCACCGGCCATCATCAAGAACAGTCTATGCTTCCAGGTCAGCCGGGCGGGAAGCGCCTTGGCGGGTGCTGTAACGTTCGCTGTGCTGCGCGGCTTGCGGTTCGCTCTGAGCTTGGTATATAACGCAAGCAGCCAGGCGAGAATACAGCCGGTTAAGAGCTGAGTGCCGACCACCTCTCCCAGCTTGTAACCTTGCCCGTAAGCCAATACAACAATCGTTGATAAAATGCCGTAGCTCATAGCGCCTACAAGTACGGAGATTAAATATTTCATATCTTTCATGTCTGTTATGCCTCCTGAATCTTCTGATCTGAATGTTGCTGCGTCAAGGTCAAGGACCGCAGAGACGCAAAAAATCCTAACTCCGGGACAGGGACCGCTGGTTCATGGTCCTTATCATCGTAGTTAGGAAGAGTAGGCTTCCTGTAGAAACCCTCGCCCTGTGATATCTGAATGGCTGCGAGGTTATACGAGAACAATATAGAGTTATGAAATTATTGCCTGGTTGACGACTCTTTGTATGTTACACGCCAAGTGAGCTGACGTCAACCTATATTTCTTTTAAATTTGAAATTCACCGTACGTAGACCTCTTTTTAATCAATTCTCCAGCCAATGAACAATAACAAACACAGCCCCCCCTCTCCCAAATTATGATAAAATATAACTCAATTCAGCAGTTCATTCGAAAGGAGCCTTACATATGGTGAAGACCCGTCCTCAATCCGGCGCGATCGTAAAAATTTGAAACATTGACAAGTTTCGATACGTAGCAGTCTGTAATAGCCTTCATTCCAACCCATTTCATGTGATTCAAGCTGCTATCCCCAAATATACTACTACGGAGGAGGTGTAGATCCTGAACAGATCCGGGCCCGTTAAGCTATTCGGCATGATTGCCGGAGTTGTCATCTTAAATGTCATTGTTCTATCTCCCGGCCTGCTAGGTGTCGAGATCGGCGGAAGCCCGCTGGAAACGGCATCGGCAGTAACCCTGCTAATCATCAGTCTACTGGTCGTCCTATACGGCAGTTACACCTTGCTCTTCAAACCCCCGGCTGCCAAGCCCGTCAGCGTGCAATTAGAGACGCGGGAGGATTACATTGCAGGCCTCGGCCGTCACCGGAATGTGAAGGTGCTGAAGGATGATATCTCCCTCGCCCTGGACCAGATGGAGCGGATTGAGAAGAAGAAGACCGCACTGCTCCAGGTGCTGGGCCGCAGGTTCGATCCGGCTGAGCTCAGCTTCCGCAAGTTTCATTCCGTCATTATGGAGGTTGAGAAGCTCTTCTACCTGAATATCCGGGGGCTTCTGAACAAGCTTAGTGTATTCGATGCCGCGGAGTTCGCCAAATTCAGCGCCGATAACGCGTCAAGCCGGTTCTCCAGTTCCCTGATTCAGAAGAAAACCGCCCTATACAACGAATATCTCTCCTATGTCAAAGGCTGCCTCGGGGCCAATGAGGAAATTCTGTTGAAGCTGGATCAGCTGCTGCTGGAGATTACCGAGCTGGGCAGCGCAGATTATAGCAATGTGGAAGAAATGCCATGCATGCAGGAATTGACCGCCCTGATCGGGCAGACGAAACTCTATCAGTAAGGAAAGGGAGATGAACCTATGAGGAAAGGCAAAACACTGTTCATACTCGGCATTATCGCCGCATCCGTCTTCGCACTTGTCTATTTCGGCATTACCTTAACGTCCAATCTGGGCAAATCCAAGACAGAAATCTCTGCCGAAGACGCCGACAAAAGACTCAACCGCATCTATAAGGATATCAACGTGACCAGTGCTGAGCCTGTAAAAGGGCAGATCGATCTTGATCCGGCATCCATCGGCGATTCGTTGCCCGATATCTCCAAGTTCCCCATCTCCATTGAGAGCACCACGGATAGCTTCGTCGAGATTTTCTCCTCCACGGAGAAGTCAGGAACAGGCAATGACGGCTGGCTGAATGAGGTCGCCGCAGACTTCAACGCTGCCGGTATTACAATAGACGGCAAACCCGCCTCAGTCAAAATCCGCAACATCGCTTCCGGCACAGCCGCTGATTATATCCGGTCCGGCAAATATGTGCCTGACGCCTTCACTCCCTCTAATGAGCTATGGGGCGAGATGGTCAAGGCCGGCGGCGTGCAGGCCGAGCTGGTTACGAAGCGTCTGACCGGCAACGTGGCCGGAGTGGTAATGAGCAAGCAGAAATACGATCAGCTGGTCGACAAATACGGCTCGATCAACGTCAAGACAATTACCGATGCCATTGCGGCTAATGAGCTGGCGATGGGGTACACCGATCCTTTTGCCAGCTCAACGGGGCTGAACTTCCTGGTCACCGCACTGAGTACCTTCGACAGTACGGATCTGCTGGGAGACAAGGCCGTTCAAGGCTTCGAGAAGTTCCAGGCCAACGTGCCCTTCATCGCCTCCACCACCCTCCAAATGCGGGAAGCCGCCAAATCCGGCATGCTGGATGCCTTCGTCCTTGAGTATCAGACCTTCGTCAATGCGAAGGATTTGACCAGCGGTTATGTGTTCACCCCGTTCGGGGTAAGACATGACAGCCCGCTGTATGCACTCGGGCAGCTGCCGCCGGAGAAGCTGGCGATCATCAAGAAGTTCGGCGAATTCGTCCAGCAGGATAAGTACCAGAAGACGGCTGCGGACAAGGGCTTCAACGGCCTGACGGACTATGTCTCCGAGCTGGCACCGGTTGACGGCTCCATTCTCTCCTCGGCCCAGAAGCTCTGGAAGGAGAAAAAGAACGGCAGCAAGCCGATTGCGGCAGTATTCGTAGCCGATGTCTCAGGCAGCATGGCCGGCGAGCCGCTGAACCGTCTCAAGGAGTCCCTGCTGAAGGGCCAGAAATTCCTCGGCAAGGACAACAGCATCGGCTTCGTCTCCTATTCCAGTGATGTGACCATCAATCTGCCCATCGGCAAATATGACACCAATCAGCAGTCCATGTTCGTAGGAGCGATTAACAGCCTTCAGCCTGTGGGCGGCACGGCTACCTTCGACGGGTTGGTGGTTGCGATGAAGATGCTGAAGGATGAGCTGGCGGTGAACCCGGATATGAAGCCCCTGATCTTCGTGCTTAGCGACGGGGAGACCAACGAAGGCCATTCCCTGGATGATATCCGGGGCCTGATCGAGACTTACAAGATTCCGGTATACACCATTGGATATAACGCCAATATCAAGGCACTGGAGAGCATCTCCAGCATCAACGAGGCGGCCAATATCAACGCTGACACAGAGGATGTAGTATACAAAATCGGAAACCTGCTCAACGTGCAAATGTAGACTTTATATTCTGAAGGAGGGTTCATATGTCATTCACCATGGAAATTCCCAGCCCCGAGAAGCTGAAATCGGTCATCGAGGAGCAGGTCCAGCCGGAGCCGGAGGAAGTCACCCAGCTTAAGGAGCAGGCGATCAATAATGTCTCCAGCATTCTGGAGCTGGACTTCGAGTCTCTGGAGAAACGCAAGGCCGTGCTGCAGTCGATTGACAGCTTCGGGATGGGCACCATGCGCTCCTCGTCGGAGAAGAACTCCCTGCTTCAGGTATCGGTGGGCAATCTGTCCAAGACCGGGGATGAAGGCGGCCAGGTCGCCAAGGGATTAACCGAGCTGCACCAGCAGCTCAAGGATCTGGACCCCAGCGCGGTCGATTTTGCCAAAAGCGGGTTCCTCGGCAAGTTTTTTCACCCCCTGCGTAATTATTTCGCCAAATATCAAAAGGCCGATGCTGTCATCTCAGATATTATCCTATCTCTGGATAAAGGCAAAGCCGTGCTGAAGAATGACAATACGACACTGGAGATTGAACAGCAGACCCTGCGGGAGCTGACCAAGCGCCTTAAGAAGGAGATTCAGCTCGGCATCCTGATGGACGAGGAGATCGAGAAGCAGATTGAAGCGGCCAAGCAGCGCGGTGAAGATGAGGATAAGGTGCGGTTCATCACGGAGGAAGTGCTGTTCCCGCTGCGCCAGCGGGTCATGGATCTGCAGCAGATGCTCGTGGTTAATCAACAGGGAATTATGGCCATTGAGGTTGTTATCCGCAACAACAAGGAACTGATCCGTGGAGTCGACAGAGCACGGAATGTCACGGTATCTGCGCTCAAAATTTCGGTTACAGTAGCCAGCGCTTTGTACAACCAGAAGATCGTGCTCCAAAAAATCGAGCTGCTGAACCAGACCACCGACAATCTGATCAGCGGCACCTCCAGAATGCTTAAGGAGCAGGGTGCTGCCATTCATAAGCAATCGCTTGAAACCAGTATTTCGGTCGATACGCTGAAGCAGGCCTTCACAGACGTTCTCTCTGCCCTGGATTCAATCAGCACCTACAAGCAGGAGGCGCTCCCCAAGATGCAGGAGACCATTACCCAGTTCCGGGAGCTGGCAGATAACGGGGAACAGCAGATTCAGCGGCTAGAAAAGGGCAATACGCTCGGGCTGTAGTATCACTGCCCATATTTAACGCAAAACAGAGCATGGCGGCGGTTACGCCGGTGCTCTGTTTTTTTGCCTGTCTATTTTCCTTTTGCTGTCTACCTTCCTGAATTCAGTAAGCCTGTCACCATTCTGCTTAACGTCCCTTGATCCAGGAAAGGAGCTAGGCTAGCCAACAAATCCGGGCTGAGCTGATCCGCTTCGACTTCACCAAGCAACTTCTCAAGCTTCCTTCTGTCCAGAAAAGGAGCGAGGCCTGTGAGCCGATTTCCATCGACAGTACCGTCTGCCACCCGGTCAACTAGATTGCCTAACGTCTCTCTGCTAATAAAGGGGGCCAGCCCTTGAATGGAATGCCAGCTGGGGCTCTCCCCTCTGGCTTGTTGCACCAACAGGTCCAGCTGTTCCCGTTCCAGAAACGGGGCGATGCCGACAAGATTGTTCACCTCTCTGGAACCGTCTACTGATTGATCGACCAGCCGGCTTAAGGTGGTGCTGCTGACGAACGGGGCAAGTCCAGAAATGACATTCCAAGCTATTTCTTTCTGTTCAGCCTGACGAACCAGTTCATCCAATGTATCTCTTCCCAGGAACGGGGCCAGCCGCATAATTACCTCTAGCGTAAGGACGCTGCTGTCTATGCCCTCTGTAACCTTATTCAGGGCACTAGCTTTTACAAAAGGCGCTACCTCTACAAGCTCTTCCATCTCCAGCTTACCGGCATTGACCAGCTCTGTAACCTGGCCCGGCCTGTTCTCTGCAATCTCCTCTACGATCCGACCCAGATGCAGGTGCTCCCGATGTTCTGCGTGATCTCCTGCATTCAAAATGTCGTCTACGGTTAGGCCGAATAACCCCGCAACCTGCGGAAGTGTTCCAATATCCGGCAGCGAGTCGCCACGCTCCCATTTCGAGACCGCCTGATGACTTACATTCAGTTGATCGGCAAGCTCCAGCTGGGTCCAGTCCTGGTCTTTGCGAAGCCGCGAAATATAAGCCCCAATTCTACGTAAGTCGAGCATGATATCCCTCCGAGATTATAAAATGTACAGTGCACACTGTCGAAAACAGCATAGCATTTCAGCATGCACAATCCTATCAATCGCTGGTTGAACGGCTGCATCCCTTTTATTCAACTGCCGGTAGAATGTGCTTTTTAACATTAAATGGGTTGTATACTATTCCTTATTATTGTATATTTATTCAACCGGCAATTATTGCTGATTTCTCATTTACCGGGGGATACATCTATGCATTTTTTGAATATCAACCAGCTTACTTCAGAGCAGATTCTGGATATCTTTGAATTAACCGACCGGCTTCGTCTCCGAAAATCTGAACCATTACTCAAAGGCAAGACCATGATTCTCTTCTTCCCGGAGACCAGTCTGCGGACACGGGTCAGCTTCGAGAAAGGCATCAGCGATCTGGGCGGGGCCTGCATTACCTTTCCGCCGGAGACGCTCAACAAGAAAGAAGCGCCGGGTGATATCGTCCGCTACCTGGAGAACTGGGGGGATGGCATCATTGCCAGAATCCCGGATCTCTGCAAACTGGAGGAGCTGTCTGCACACGCCTCTGTTCCCGTTATTAATGCAATGACCGCACATAATCATCCCTGCGAGATTATGGCTGACCTGTATGCTCTGCGCACCCTCCGGGACAACTACCGGGAGCTGACCTACACCTTCGTGGGACCGCCCGGCAATATATCAAGAACCTGGCTGGAGGCGGCGCAAGCCCTGAATCTATCCTTCCATCATGTATGCACGCCAGGTCATGAGATGGCCAGCGGCAATCACCCGGGCTATACCTTTCATACAAGCCTGGATAGCGTGTTACCGGAGAGCGATGTGATTCTAACCGATTCATTGCCTAAGGATTTCCTGACCCCGGAGTATATCAGTACCTATCAGATTACACTGGACCGGATGAAGCAGACAAGACCCGGGGCGCTGCTGAACCCCTGTCCTCCCTTCTTCCGCAACGAGGAGGTCAGTGAAGAGGTAATTGCTTCGCCTTATTTTGCCGGATTCGGGTTCAAGAAAAGCCTGATCTATCTTCAGCAGGCCATCCTCATCTATTGCTTATCCCATTGATGCTGCCGGACCATGAGTCCCAGCCTGCCGGTTCATTTTCTCTTTCATGCAAGCCCTTTAGGGCTTAAGCTGTATATTTGAAACTGCCGATTCATCCGATATCTTATTAGAACAGGATTTGTTCGTATGTTTACCACATTGGCTGAAGGGGAGAATGACTATGAAGGCTTTACAATTACTATCCAGAAAAACAGGTGTCTTTCTGCTCGTGCTGCTACTGGCGACACTCGGTACAGTTGGGGGCGGCAGACAGTCACATACGGCAGCAGCGGCAGCTTCTGCGAAATCATATGTGTACTATGTCTCTGACGATGTTCTATACCGTGTGACCACAGATGGAAGTGAGACACAGAAGATCGTTGAGAATTATGACGGCAACGGATTAGATTCAACCGGCAAATATCTGTATTTTTACTATAATGACGGTATGGGAATTCAGCGGCTGTCCCTAAGTGATCCCGATGCTTTAATTACGAGCTTCCTCGGGGACCGGAATATCCTCTTTTACCTGTTCGAGGGTCCCTATCTGTACTTCCTGGATGATACAGGACACATCTACCGCACCTTGGCCGACGCTGACGATGATTCACAGCTTACTCTTATCGCAGACAATGCCGATGTGAATTTCCGGGCCTTCGACGTATCAGGCGGGCGGATCTACTATAATGCGCTGAAGAACAACACTACCTGGGTTGCTTCGAGGTCCCGCGACGGGAGTGGAGCCATTCAGTGGATTGCCAGCGGAGCGATTCAGAAGAGCAAATTTTATCATCCTTATGCTACAAGTATTAACCTTATGATTGACAACAAACCTGCCGAAACCGAGTATTCTCTGAACTCAATGGTGCTCTACACCCTCCCTCTAAGCGGTGGAGCTCCCAAAGCAGCCAATGCCAAAAACCCGCTTGAATCCAATGCCGCCACTGCCGGTAGCTGGTCCGATCATTATTTTCTGTTCAACAAAGGCATTAAAGTGGATGCCACCGGCGATGAGCTGGACTATAACACCGGCAAGGGCTTCCTGATGGATAAGAACGGAAAGATCCTGCAGCTCAGCCAGAACAGTGTGACCAGCATCAGCGAGATTGCTGTGAATAAGCTGGTATATGCAGATTCCAAAGGCAAAGCCTACATCAGCACGCTGGCCAACGGCAAAATCATCGCCTCCAAGGCGCTGCCGCTGACGAATGTTCAAGATATCAGAACGGTTAAGAACGGAACGGCGCTCACCACCGTATTGTTCACCGCAGCCGATGCTTACGTCCTGAATGCCGATTCATCCTTGACCAAAATGACGGGCGTTGAGTCCGATTACTCTGTAATTACAGACAATATTCCCGGCTTGTATTATATCAATGGTCTTGACAATGACTGCCTCTACCGGTACAGCAATGACGGCAAAACCAAAATCAAACTGTCCACTGGTCCGGTTAGCTACTTAGCACTGGTCTCCGCGAAGTAATATATATATAGAATAAGCCGGAATTTTCGATATCGGAAGTTTCGGCTTTTTTAAAAATATAAGAATTTATATGTTGCACACGATAAATTATCCTTCTATTTCTCGCTGAAACGGTACCTTCCTTATAAAAGGACGGTAATGCCGTTTCCACTTGGATGCGAATAGATAAAGTTCAGTTTATAACAGAGACTTGCCTATGAAAAGACTTCATTTCCGGTATACATTGGGAGTAGGCGTTATAGATAATTACAGAAAGCAGGCTGGCAATGAATATATCTATCAAGCTAACCGGACCGGATGAAGCCTATATCATCAAAAATATGTTACCGCTCTATCTGCATGATCTGTCGGGACATTACGGACTTGTGGAGGGGCATCTTCCTAACCGGCATGGTATCTTTGAGGATACGGACGAATACCGCACGCTGGCAGACCAGTACGAGGTCCAGAATATTTGGTGGGACAAGCCGGGCACTCTGTACTCTTTCCTAATTCAAGCTAATGCGATGCCGGCAGGCTTCGCCCGCATCGCCACCCCTCCCTACTGTGCACAGGGCGTTGATTATTTCGTGAGCGACTATTTTCTGCTGCAGCCCTTCAGAGGGACAGGAATCGCGGAACAGGCGGCGGTGCTGGTGTTTGAACAATTCCGGGGTGAATGGGAGCTGTTCACGAATCCGGCGGCGAAGAATATAACCGGACAGAAATTTTGGCGGAAGACCGTCTCCCGCTATACACAGGGCCTCTATTCCGAGCGGACCGGAGAGACTTTTGACGGCAATAAGCTTGCCTTCAGGTTTGATAACCGGGGATTACAACCGCTCTAACCCAACCGCCAAAAAGGCTGACCTGCCGAGCATACCGGCAGTCAGCCTCTTCCACATGCAAGGATTCACGGCAGGATTGGCAAGTTAATCTCCTTGGTATTCTTGCCTTCTCCGGTCTTCATAATCATGTTCATCGATTCCGGCTTATCCAGCAGATTGCTGCCGAAATAATGTTCAAATCCCTCATCGGTTCCAGTACCTGTCGGTGACCATATCTCGGTGGTTCCGTACTTGGCAGTCGACATAATTTCATTCCTGTGTACAGAGCCAGATATCTTTTGCCTGTTCTCCCATGTAATCTCAGACTCGTTTTTAATTTTGACTACAGTGCGGATCATCAAGGGAGAGAGCTCAACCTGCTCGAGCGTCACTTGAATCCCCTCCAGCATGAAATCCTCCCCCGGCCGGACAATGACTGTCTGCTGCTTTTTGAATTTCGGGTCAAGCTTGAAGCTGATCTTGAGTCTCGGGGAATAATGCACATCGGCTACATTGACACCCTTCGCCAGATCTTTCATTTTCCCTTTATCCATTGAGGAAATCTGGAAATCCGCTTCCAGCTGTTCCGGGAACGGCTTGCTCCGGTCCAGAAGGATGGCACCGCGCCCGTAAAAAATACGCTTATCATCGTGTCCATTGTTTTTAGCATGGGCGCCGATCCCACCCCCGTTCTCAAGATCATAGCCGGTTGCCGGATTCTTGATTCTCGCACTGTTAACACTATAGATCTCCTGTCCTTCCGCGACATTTGCTGTATACAAAAAGATGATTTTATTCTCATCCGCCGTTACTGCATTCAGGGTAATCCGGTAATCCCCGCTGGCTACGCTTTGATTAATTTCCTGGATATAGCCGTGCCGGATGGCCGTATCCAGTGTAGGTGCCTCTGAATCAGAAGAATAGAGCCGCTTGAACATTTCCAGCCCGCCCCAGTTCACTTCTCCGGCAGGTCCGGCAGCACGAGGTGCCGCATCATGAATGACCGGAATGAGGAACAGAATGATTGCGGCAACCGCGGCAGCGGCTAATCCGAGGAAGGAGCCTTTGGTGAGTCTGCCCTGCCAGCTTCTCCTGCGTCCGAGCTCGATTCCGGCTATAACAGCTTGTCTAATCTCATTGCCTCCGGCGTCCGCTCCGGCTTCCTTGTGTATACGTGCCGCATCCGTCAGCATCGCCTGCTCTTCCCTACTACTGTCCATCCCACTCACCCCGGTTCTTCATAATGGTCCTAAGCTGCTTCAGCCCTTTGTGCTGCCAGGTTTTGACGGTCCCCTCCGGCTTCTTAAGCAGCACCGCGATCTCGGCCAAGGTCATGTCGTTATAATATTTGAGCAGCAGCACATGGCGGTATTTCACCTTCACCTGCGAGAGCGCCCACTGCATTTCCATAGATTCGGTACTGTTATGAATGACGGCCTCCTGCATATGCTCTGCCGCTGTGGGAACCGCCTTCTTCCTTCTGCGTTGTTCGTCAATGCAGACATAGATTAGAATCCTGATCAGCCAGGATTTGAACGCGCCTGAGTCCTTAAGGGTCCTTCGCTTCATCCACGCCCGGCAAGTCGTCTCCTGCAACGCTTCCAGCGCGTCATTGCGGTTGCCCAGATAACTGTAGGCAATAGAATATAACTGGTCGCTGTGCTCCATCACCGCTTTGACGAAATCTGTCTCTTCAAACGGCACAGCGGCAGTGACCCGCTTCATCTCTGCGCCTGACATCGTCATCTCTCCCTCTCCTCTCCATCTTTTTTTACATGAATTAGACGGAGAGGTTGTGCAAACAGTTTTAGTCTGCGGCAATTATTTTATAATCCTCATGAACAAGTGGAAACGGCTTTGCCGTCCTTTTAAAGGACGGTACCGTTTCAGCGAGAAATAGAAGAATAATTTATAGCGTAAAACCTATAAATTCTTATATTTCAACAGAAAAGCCGCAATCCCCGTTGCCGGGAATATTGCGGCCTTTCTTGTTATATAGGAAACTATAGTTTCATGCTGCTGTGGAGAAGGTGTGTTGGACCAAATGTATGTGGAAAACAGCATACGTTGTGCTCCCAAGTAGGCACTCGGCCTGAATGTATGTGAAAAACAGCATACATTGTGTTCGCAAGCAGGCATATGGACCAAATGTATGTGAAAAACAGCATACGTTGTGCTCCCAAGCAGGCACTCGGCCTGAATGTATGCGGAAAACAGTATACATTGCACTGGTGCGAAGGTAATCCTATTCATCCGTTAGGATGACTTAGTTCTGTAGATTACTTCACTTCTCGATAGGACACACCTAGAGCACCCAATTCCCCTTACGGAACACCGGCTCGATCGTACCATCGGCCAGTTCCCCGTCAATATCAAGCGCATCGGAGCCGACCATGAAATCGACATGCGTGAGGCTGACATTGGCACCTCTGGACAGCAGCTCTTCGCTTGTCATGGAGGTACCCCCTTCTATATTAACCGGATAGGCGCTGCCCAGTGCGAAATGACAGGAGGCATTCTCGTCAATTCCGGTGTTATAGAATACTCTGTTCAGCCGGGAGATCGGCGAGTCATGCGGCACCAGCGCCACTTCTCCGAGGTATGAGGCTCCCTCATCCGTATCCAGCAAGGAAGTCAGGTGCTCGCGGCCGGATTCAGCGTCATACGCTGTAACCTTGCCGTTTGTGAAGGTAACAGTAATTCCGTCGACGAGCCGCCCGTTCAGGTTCAGCGGAAGCGTACTCTTGACCGTGCCATTTACGCCGGTGCGATGGGGCATCGTATAGATCTCTTCTGTAGGCATATTCGCTACAAAATAGACGCCGCGCGCATTCTCCCCACCGCCGCCGCGCCATAAATGGCCTTCCGGCAGCTCGACACGCAGATCTGTGCCCGGAGCGCGGTAATGCAGGCTTTTGTAGCGTTTGGCGTTCATACGGTCCTGGCTCTGCTTCAGCTCTCCGATATGGCTGCGCCACGCCGCAACCGGGTCCTCGCTATTCACACGGTTCATCTGGAACACCGCTTCCCACATCGCATCGATCCGTTCTTCCTCCGGCAGATCGGCGAACACCTTGTCCGCCCAGGCACGTGTCGGCGCCTTGATCAGCGACCAGCTGATTCTGCTGTTGCGGGTGTAGGCCTGGTACTTCTTGCGCGCAACCGCAGCCGCCTTAACGGCAGTGGAGACCTTGGCCGAATCGATCCCGCGGAATAATTCCGGGTCCGGCACCTTTATATGTAATATAGCCCCGCCTTCTTCAGCGAATCCCTCCAGCATATCGGCATGCCACTGCGGATAATACCCGAACGATTCCTCAGGAGCCTTCTCGTAACGGATGCGTGTGACCGCTTCATCGTCCCAGTCTACAAGCACGTATTTCGCTCCGGCGTCATAGGCCTTGCCTACAATCAGCCGGGTAAGCTCCGCGGTCTCCAGCGGGGCGTGAACCATCAGCACTTGTCCCGGCTGCACATTCACACCGACCTTGACTACCAGCTCTGCGTATTTCTCCAGCATCTGCTCAAAATCCTTCATTTCTTCTCTTCCTCCATATCTTCACTGTCTCTGTATAATTATAGCGGAAGACCGGGAAGATGGCACCTATCTATGCTCTATATACAACCGGAAGCTGAGCATAATGTAATCCCTCCGCTTCCGGCAGCGCTTCCGCTACTGCTTATCCACCTGAAGTAATTGAATGGTCTTCACATCATACGTATGGGCGATTTTCTCTTCCGCGATCACTTTCAGCTTCGTCAGGCTGGCAACCTTGGCCGGATCTGCCCGGGAGAGCAGCCGCCACAGTTCGGGGTCGGACAGGGTCTGATAGAGCTTGTCGTCATCATATTCCTTGCGGTTTTGAGTGACCAGCTTGACCTTGTAGCTGCCGAACACTGCCTCAGTCTGCCCCGCTTCATTGATATGGGCAAGAATCTCCTGCCGGAGTCCGGCCAGCTCCTTTTCCAGCTCCTTCTGCTTCGCCTTGAGCTTGTAATACTGTTGAACCTTCTTTTCCATATTGTCCTCACGCTCCTCTCCTAACATGTCTATGCAGGAAAGAACGGTTAGAATGATTAATTCTGTTGAGACGGTTTATGTTTAATTCTATAATGAAGTCGTTGTGACAAAATACTGACAGCAGGTGAACCCATGTTCCAGACTTATCTATTTCCGATTTCCTATGCATTCATGGCTTTTCCGGTTGCGGCGCTGTTCTTCACCTTGCCGCTGCTGATCGTGCAATACCGCCGGCACGGCTATATCAATAAAATCCGGGCCTTGGTGCTGTATTTGCTACTGCTGTACCTGCTTAACGCATTCTTCCTGGTCCTGCTTCCCTTGCCTGATTCCAGGCATAATGCAGCCCCCGCCGGGAGCATGCTCCAGTTCGTGCCGCTGCAGTTCATCCAGGATATTCTGCACAATACGCCAATTACGCGCAGCGACCCTTCCAGCTACCTTAATGTGCTGACCGGAGCGGATTTTCTGCTGGCGGCCTTCAATGTACTGCTGACCGTACCCTTCGGTATGTTCCTGGGCTACTACTTCCGCACGCGCTGGGTGGTCTGCATTATTCTGTCCTTTGCGCTGTCGCTGTTGTTCGAAATTACGCAAATTACAGGCATTTACGGGTTCTTCGACCACCCCTACCGGATCTTCGATGTCGATGACATGATCACGAATACGCTGGGCGGCATGATCGGATTCAAGCTCTCCCTATGGATCTCCGGCCTGCTGCCGAGGATTGAGAAGCTTGACAGCCAAGAGGACCTTTCCGCCAAAAGAGTGACCTACACCCGCCGCGCCCTTGCTTTCCTGCTGGATTCCATCCTGCTGCTCGCGGTGACCATTCTCCTCAATCTGCTCTCGTTGAGTATTTCGTTGTGGGCAGTTAGTATGGTCTATTTCCTGAGCATTCCTCTGCTCACAGGCGGGCGCACCTTCGGCAAATGGGTCGTGCGTATCCGGCTTAGGAGTGAAGACGGCGGCCCGGCCAGACCCTGGGGGGTATGGGCACGATATGGATTACTCTATGGCGTCTTAGGCGGAATGAATTCCCTGATGCCTGACTCCTCCTTCTTCGTCTCTATCGGCACAGCGCTGGCTGCTCTTGTGAAAATAGTCATCCTCTTGGCAGATTTGGCCTTCTTCATCCATCTGGTGCTGCGGCTGATTAAGCGTGACCGTCCACTCATCTATGAAGAGCTTAGCAGAACCCGCAATGTAATCAGCTGGCCGGAGCGGCATCAGGCAGCGGCCAGCGTGACCGGGGGCAGCACAACAAACAATGAATAGAGGTACAACATCCTTATGAATAATAACGACTTCACCCGTATATCCCCTGCTCCAAATGAGCAAGAGTGGTTAATAGAAGCAGACATCACCAGTATTCAGGAGCAAATGGCACAAGGTAACCTAACCTCCGAAGTGCTGGTAGGCTGGTATTTGAAAAGAATCAACCGGTTGGACGGTCTGCTCCGCTCCGTACTGGAGGTGAATCCAGAGGCTCTTGCGATTGCCGCGAGGCTCGACCAGGAACGAAGGGATCAGGGCAGCCGGGGACCGCTGCACGGTATTCCGGTCTTGGTCAAAGATAACATCGGCACAGCAGATCAGCTGCACACCAGTGCAGGAGCCTTGGCGCTTGCAGAGTGCATAGCAGCAGAAGACGCTGAGCTTATCACACGGCTGAGGACAGCCGGAGCAGTCATTCTGGGCAAAGCCAATATGACCGAATGGGCCAACTTCATGTCGCCGTCGATGTGGTCCGGATACAGCTCGCGCGGTGGCCTTGTACTTAATCCTTACGGCCCGGGGGAGCTGTTCATTGGCGGCTCCAGCTCGGGAAGTGCGGCGGCGGTTGCCGCTAACCTTGTCACGGTCGCCGTAGGCACGGAGACCTCCGGCTCCATCATCAGTCCGGCGGCCCATAACTCCCTGGTCGGCCTTAAGCCTACCTGGGGATTAGTGAGTAACAAAGGCATTATACCGGGAATCGGCAGCCAGGACAGCGCCGGTCCGATGGCCAGAACGGTCAAGGACGCTGCACTTCTGCTTAATGTATTAGCCGGGAGCGCCGACTCTTCTTCCTCAACTGTGCTGGATTATTCGGCAGGTCTGGAGCTTCATGCACTGGCAGGCAAGCGGATCGGAATCCCGCGATTCTATTATAAGGATCTGGATAATGAAGCATTAGATAAGATGGAATCTGCCATAGCGGACCTGAGAGAGCTGGGGGCAGTAATCATTGACCCCGTGGAGCTCCCCTATCAGGAGGCGGAATGGAAGGCTACGATTCTGCAATATGAATTCAAGCCTGGATTGAACCGCTATCTGGGAAGCCTGCCGGACTCCGCTGCTGTGCATTCTCTGCAGGAGCTGATAGATTTCAACCAGCAGCATGGCGAACAGGCGCTGAAATATGGCCAAGGAACACTGGAATGGCTGAACACCTCCGGGGATGATATTACAAAGCAGGAATACCTGAAGCAGCTGCATTATTCCCGTTCACTGGCCGGTAAGCAGGGAATCGATTATGCCCTGGAGCATTACGGTCTGGATGCGCTCCTGTTCCCCGGAGATCACGGATGTGAAGTAGCGGCAAGAGCGGGTTATCCGCTGATTACAGTTCCTGCCGGCTATACCTACTCGGGTATTGTTGCGCCAGGCGGCTATCTTACCAAGGGACCGCAGGGTATCACCTTCTGTGCTTCAGCACATAGTGAAGCTACGCTGCTAGGGATTGCTTATAGTTACGAGCAGGCTACGAAGCACCGGCGGTCCCCGGTGCTGGAGCCAGGCAGCTCGTCAGATTAACTGGTTAGCCTCCGCTCAGCCGCTGACACAATCACAAAAGGCGGTATCCCGAACTCCGGGATACCGCCTTTTGTATATCATATCTATACACTCTGTCTATGCTTCCGCCGTATCCGCCAGATGGAGGACCACCGGGCAATGATCGCTGCCTAGGACATTACATTCAATTCCGGCGTCCAGCAGACGCGGGGTCAAGCGCTCTGAAGCGAGAAAATAATCGATCCGCCAGCCCACATTCTTCTCTCTGACCTTAGGCATGTAGGACCACCAGCTGTAGGCACCCTCCAGCTCAGGATAGAACCATCTGAAGGTATCCACGAAGCCGGCTGCGAGCAGCGTGGTCATTTTGCCGCGTTCTTCGTCGGTGAAGCCTGAATTCCCCCGGTTCGATCTCGCATTCTTCAGGTCAATCTCCTGATGCGCCACATTCAGATCCCCGCATACGACAACCGGCTTATGCTCATCCAGCTTCAGCAAGTAGGCGCGGAACCGGTCCTCCCACTCCATCCGGTAGTCCAGCCTCGACAGATCGCGCTTGGCATTCGGCGTATACACATTCACCAGATAGAAATCAGGGAATTCCAGGGTGATAATCCGCCCCTCATCCTCCGTCTCCTGCTCCAGTCCATATCGTACGGATAGCGGCTTGATTCTAGTGAATACAGCCGTACCCGAATATCCTTTTTTGAGCGCATAATTCCAGTACCCGGCATATTCTTCCCCGTGGTCCAGAACAATCTGTCCCTCCTGGAGCTTCGTCTCCTGCACACAGAAGATATCTGCGTCAACCTCCCGGAAATACTCGCTAAACCCTTTATTCACACAAGCTCTCAGACCGTTCACATTCCAGGATACCAGCTTCATCGTTGTCATTTCCCCTTACCTGTCACTAGATTACATCCAGTGTACCATAGATCCGGGTTGTCTATTTGTCTATGAATCTGCTGGCATCCTATTGAAATGTGTGAATCTCCCATGGCATACGTTACAGCAATCATAGTTTTGCCGAATATACTATCCTATCACAAGGAAAAGGAGGACATTACAATGGCTATCCTATTACCGCAACAATTCTTCAATCTGCCGGCTTCCGTAGGTAAATCTTACTATGAAAATCTGGCAGGTGGCATCAACGCGGCTGTGACGGTAAACAACAATTCCGGGTTCCCCGTGGATCTCGTTATTTACCGCGTCAACGCTCCAGTGGTCACTTATCTGATCCCTGCATTTAACAGTCTCACTCTATCTGTTCATGCCCTGCTTGTCGCTGGACTTCTCAGCACAGCTGCCGGTGCAGTCTTCGGCACCATCGAAGTGGCAACCTCTGATTTCTAATCTAATGTAAGAGTATCCCCCTCATACTCTCTCATTAACATTCCCTTGTTAAGCATCTCCGGCTGGTAGACGGCCGGGGGTGCTTTTGCATGTTCAATAGAGAAGCAGCTGCTATCAGACTGTCTCTGATTCAGGCATAGGTCCGATATAAGTAGATTGTGGCCGGAAAATCCGGTTATGGGCTGACTGCTCCAGCAAATGGGCCGTCCAGCCGACAATTCTTCCCGCTGTGAATGTAGGCGTGAAGATCTCAGGCGCCAGCTCCAGCGCCTTCAGAATAGCCGCAGCATAGAACTCAACATTGGTGAACAGGCGGCGGCCCGGCTTATATTCCTCCAGAAGCGCTATCGCTGTAGCCTCCACATGAAGCGCAAGATCAAAGGAAGCATCCTTGCCGACCATCGTAAGGGTCGCAATCTGCAGGGCTTCCGCCCGCGGGTCCTTGGTCTTGTAGATCCGGTGCCCGAAGCCCATCAGCTTCTCCCCGGCCTCAAGCTTCTCTCTCAGCCAAGGCTCCGCGCGTTCCTTAGTCCCGATCTCCTCCAGCATCGATATCACTTCATACGGCGCGCCGCCATGCAGCGGACCCTTCATGGCCCCGATCGATCCGGCTACGGCCGCGCACATATCCGATTCCGTGGACAGCACCACCCGCCCGGCGAAGGTAGAGGCATTCATGCCATGCTCGATGCACAGGATCATATAGGCGCTAAGCGCCTTTACATGAGCCTCTTCAGGCAGCTTGCCTGTGAGCAGATAGAGATAATTCGCGGCATGACCAAGCTCAGGAAGCGATTTCAGCGGTGCCAAGCCTTGAAGACTACGGTACCTGTAAGCAATGATCACCGGAAGCATTGCCGTCAGCCGCACGGCTTGCTTCAGTGTGGGCGGCCAGGTAGCGTTCTCCTCATCCCCAAGCGCAGCCACTGCACTTTGTAATACCAGCATCAGCGGTACAGACGCCGGATACAGATCAAGCATCTTGCAGAGATATTCAGGAATCGCTCTCTCCGCTGCCATCTGCACCTTGAGCTGCGCCAGCTCCTCCGCATCAGGCAGATGTCCGTTCCAGAGCAAATAAGCAACTTCCTCATAGCTTTTGCTCACCGCAAGCTCCTTCGCCCAATACCCGCGGTACACCAGATACCCTTTCTCCCCATCTACCAATCCAATTGCTGTCTCTCCGGCAACTACGCCTTCTAATCCCGTTACTTTAGCCATTATATCTTTACCCCTTTTCCGGTCCCGCAGGAAGAAATTCATCATATTAGGAGTATAAACTGCAAAATCTATATTGCATATTTATAGTTTTTTATGAATCAATAAGAAAATTCTATCACCTGTATTACTTAGGTTCCATGAGCTGCTTCAGCTTGGCTTCTGTACCAGAGTCATCGGCTGGCGTGTAAATGCTACAGCGCAGATCCGCTGCACCTTGTACTTGTAGGGAGGTTAGATGGAACAGCATTTTGCCGGCTTTGGCATGCCGGAATTCCAGTACAACATCCGGCGCGGAGCTGACCCGGCTCTCTTCCCATAAATGATTGAAGTCCGGATGCCGCTCCTTCATCTCCGCAATGAATTCATCGTACCAGCGGTCCTCCAGGTATTGCCCGTAGTAGGCGCGGAAGATCGATAAGTATCCCCGGACGAACTGCTCCCAATTCACCGCCAGCCGCCTGAACTCCTTGCGCTCGAACAGCAGTGAGATCATATTACGCTGCTGCGGAGCCAGCTTGGCGAAATCAAGAAACACATGCGCCGCCGCCTCATTCCAGCCGACAATACCGCAGTGCCGGTCCGAGATGATTGTCGGGCAGGTCTTCAGCTCCTGCAAAATCTTCTGCAGGGACGGATGAATCACCGAAGGCTCCTCTTGGGTATAGTCTGCGACTCCCGGCCCGTTCTCCAGCGCCAGAGCGAACAAGTAACTCCGCTCATCCTTCGTCAGCTGCAATGCTGCGGCAATACAATCAAGAACGGATGGAGATACTTTAATATCCCGCCCTTGCTCCAGCCAGGTATACCAGGTGCTGCTTACTCCCGAGAGCTGCGCCACTTCCTCGCGCCGGAGCCCGGGCGTCCGCCTGCGGGTGCCCTCCGGGAGGCCCGCCGCTGCCGGGGTGATGGCCGCGCGTCTTGCTTTCAGGAATTCTGATAATGCTTGAAGCCTATTCTGATTGGACATCATGCTTCCTCCTGCCTTACAGTTCGTCTGTCTGTTAGTGTAGTAGTAATTATACTAGTATAATCTACAACTTGTAATAGGATAAGCAACATGAAAAAATAAGCTTATTCAGATTAACAGGAGGAATAGCAGATGGAACGTGTCGTGATTACAGGAATGGGTGTCATCTCCCCGCTTGGCAATACCGTGGACCAGTTCTGGAGCCGCCTTACGGCAGGAGAATCGGGGATTACGCCGATTGATTCTTTTGATACCACTCACTTCAAAACCAAGATTGCCGGCTCGGTACAGGCCTTCGACCCGGATGCCAGATTCGGCCGCAAGGAGGCCCGGCGGATGGACCGGTTCAGCCAGTTCGCGCTTGCTGCCGCAGAGGAAGCCTGGACGCATTCCGGTCTCCGGCTGGAGGAGCTGGACCGGGAACGGCTGGGCGTCTATGTAGGCTCCGGCGTAGGCGGTATCCAGACATTGATGGACCAGGGCGAACTGCTGCGTTCCCGGGGACCGGAGCGGGTAAGCCCTACCCTGATCCCGATGCTGATCTCCAATATGGCGGCAGCCATGATCAGCATCAAGCTGGGGGCGCAGGGGCCTACACTCTCGCCGGTGACTGCCTGTTCCATCGGGAATACGGCCATTGGCGAAGCCTTCCGCCTGATCCGTTACGGCGGGGCCGATGTAATCATCGCCGGAGGGGCGGAAGCGGCGGTGACCGAGATTGCCCTGGCCAGCTTCGGGAATGCGACTGCTTTGTCTACCCGGAACGGGGTGCCGCAGGGGGCCAGCCGGCCTTTTGACCGGAACAGGGACGGATTTGTTATTGCGGAGGGCGGAGCTATTGTGATCCTCGAATCCCTTTCCCATGCCCTGCGCAGAAATGCCGTCATCTATGGCGAGGTTACCGGATATGGCGCCAGCTCGGACGCTTATCATATGGTAGCCACCCATCCTGAGGGGATAGGAGCCTATCAGGCAATGAAGCTGGCACTCAGCGAGGCCGGAATTACACCTGGGGAAGTAGATGTCATCAGCGCGCACGCGACCAGCACAATCGTCGGAGACCGTTCGGAGACCCTGGCGATCAAGAAGCTGTTCGGAGAGCAGGCCTACCGGATTCCCGTCACGGCGAACAAATCGATGACCGGACATGCCCTCGGCGCAGCCGGCGGTCTGGAAGCTATTGCCCTGCTCAAAAGCCTGCAAGAAGGGCTCATCCCGCCGACGATTAATCTGGAGCAGCCGGATGAGTACTGCGACCTGGATTATGTCCCTAACGTAGCCCGCCAAGCGGAGCTGAAGATCGGGATCTCCAATTCCTTTGGCTTCGGCGGCCACAACGCTGTAATCGTTCTGCGCAAGTATGAAGCGTAATCGGAGCTAATTCCTATGTACAGCAAAGAGCGGATCGCCCATTCTAAGGGAGATCCGCTCTTTGTCATGGTTAAGGGTATGATGCCGGCTGTGACTTGACTGTTCACGGGATCAGCTTACTTTTTCTCCGGTGACATATGGCTTCCCCAGACTGCAACGCCTTCCGCGGAAAGTGCCGTGAAGGTCATTACCTCGCTTGAGGCCGCTTCATTCCACTCCCGCAGGAACACCCCGCTGTACTCCGAACCCTCTATCGTCAGCTTCGCCATATGATCCTTGCTCAAGGACCATGTGCCTGTTACTGCCCCGCTTATCGTACCGTCTGAGTTCAGCTCTACCAACTGCGACTCCGCCAGCTCAGCCGTAATCTCCTTGCCGTGGTTCACCAGCATGTAAGCACCCGTCACATCCTTGGCAGTGTACTTGCCTATCTTCTCGCCTCCGTAACGATGGGGTGCGACAACAGGCCAGCCTGCTTCATTCATGAACATCTGGTGAACCCGAACCTCATGCTGCTCCCCAAGACCCGGGAACCGGGTGTGGAAGATCAGATAATACTGCCCGCTTGTCTCATCATAGTACGCCGAATTATGTCCAGGGGAGACATAGCCTGTACCTGATCCGGCGGCTTCTTCAGCTGTATTCACAAATTGATAATTCCCCATCAGCTTCACGCCGTAAGGTGCGTAGGCCGGATCATCGAACAGCACTCCAGGCGTCCCCTGCGCATCCAGCATAGCCTTACCTTCCGAGTCCTCGAACGGGCCAGCCGGATGCTTGGAACGCGCTACACGGATATTATAGCCGCCATTCGCATCAAGCCCTCCGTAGGAGAGGAACAGATAGTAATAATCGGTCTCCGGGCTGTATAGCATATACGGCCCTTCAATCCGCGCATGATTCCCTCCGAGCAGCTTCTTGCCGTAGCCCTGGCCCTCCAGCGGGAAGCCCGTAGCCGGGTCCAGCTCCAGGATGAAGATGCCGCCCGAGTAGGAGCCGTAGACCATCCACAGCTTGCCGTCTTTATCAAAAAACACATCAGGGTCCACCACATTCGGCTTCTCCGTGGCATCGTACACCTCTCCATCATCCCCGATGCCGGACATTCCCGACTTCAGAATAATGCCTTTATTCTTGTAAGGACCTTCAATCTCATCGGCTACGGCAATACCCAGCGCCGACAGCGGGGAATCTCCCTTGCAGGCATCGTAATACATGTAGAACTTGCCGTCTGCCAACTGAATGACATCCGGTGCCCACAGCGTATCCGACTGGGCCCAGCTAAGCGTCTCGCTAAGCTCCTCCGTTACATTCGGTATCAGCACATTATCGTCCGTCACGCCGGAAGAAATCTGCGTCCACGACATCAGGTCCTTGGATTTGGCCGAGGCCAGATGCGAACCGAACACGTAATACGTATCCTCCACCTTAATCACAGAGGGATCGTGTACAGATACATTCCCGAACTCCGGCGGCCCCTCCGGATTCCCTCCACTGCATGCTGACAGTAGGGATAAGGATATCAACGCCGTTAAGGATCTTTTTCTCATCTCATCATAACCTCCCTATGTATACCCTTACATTTTGCTGCGCAAATGAGATTTAGTCAATACTTTTGTTTATATTAGTTAGTTTTATTTCATGTTTATGTGAAATATAATCCCCCATATAACAACAAAACGCCAGGCCTATTACGGCCTGACGCTGATCTAATCAAACTTAGTATTCGCTGCTGTTGCCGACAAGTACCGGCTCTGGATAGGCATTACTCAACACGCGGCGCTGCTTCTTCACGACATCCGGCGGCTCCACCGCTGGTGCCATCGGATGCATCAGCCAGGTCTTCACAAGATGGGAGTCCGATACCTTGTACATTGGCGGTTCCTTCTCCATGTCAATCGCCATTGCATACGTGCTGCGCAAGGCGAAAGCATCCCCCTTAGGCGGCTTGATCAAGTCGGGAGGTGTGCCCGGGATCGCTGTAAGCATCGAGCCTTTGCTCTCCAGACTTGGCATGGAAGCCAGCAGGCCCCAAGTGTACGGATGTCTTGGATCGTAGAAGATCTCTTCTGCGGTTCCCATTTCAACGATCTGTCCGGCATACATTACAGCTACACGGTCAGCCATTCTTGCCACAACCCCAAGGTCATGGGTGATGAAAATGATCGCTGTATCAATCTTCTTTTGCAGGTCCTTCATCAGATCAAGGATCTGTGCCTGAATCGTTACGTCAAGCGCGGTTGTCGGCTCATCGGCAATCAGGAGCTTAGGGTTAGCCGCCAGTGCCATAGCGATTACAACACGTTGGCGCATCCCGCCGCTGAATTCATGCGGATACTGCTGGAAACGGCGTTCCGGTGACGGAATACCTACCAGATTAAGCAATTCAACGCCACGTTTGTAGGCAGCTTCCTTTGTGATATTCTCGTGCTTGAACAGCACTTCCGTAATCTGCCGGCCAACCTTCATCATCGGGTTGAGTGAAGTCATCGGATCTTGGAAGATCATTCCGATTTCTTTGCCGCGGATTTTTTGCATCTGCTTCTCACTCTTGCCGATCAGATCTTGTCCATCGAACAGAATCTGTCCACGCTTATATTCGCCCGCAGGCTGAGGAACCAGCTTCATGACGGCTTGCGAGGTTACGCTCTTACCGGAACCGGATTCGCCAACAATCGCCAGTGTCTCCCCTTTATTTACATGAAAGCTGACACCACGGATTGCTTGAACTTCTCCTCCGCGTGTTCTGAATGATATAGCCAGGTCTTTTACCTCTAAAAGGCGCTCCATCCTGTCACCCTCTCTGTTTCTTTTCAAGTTATGATAGTGATTCCAAAAAACACGCAATACTATTATTTTATCTACCTTTAGGGGCTTACGTCAAGATTTTTCTGAAAACGTCACCGTCAAAAATCATCATTCTTCGCTATGCTTATGCCTTGTCCGCTTCTTCATCAATCCCCATACGAGCGGCGGTGTTAGAATCAACATGAGCAGCAGCGACCAGCCTATGTCAGCTTCACTGACAACACCCTCATGAAGCAGACGGTAAAAAGCATACAAGGAATACGGAAATATCACAAGCAATGCTGTCACAACACCTGGGGTATACAGCTTCAGAACCATACTTTGTGCCAAATGTGTGAAGACATGCAGCAGCAGCGCAGCGAGAACAGCTAAGTAGAGCCAGTAGAACTCTAAAAATACCGCAACAAAGGTTACCCCTACTATCAGAATATACACGAAGAGCACATCCATGGCAAAATTCCTCGTAGTCATGCCCATCATAGGTGCCATACGCTTCCGCAATGAGGGGGAAAGCGATGCGGTAACAGCCGGTCCATGTTTGTTCCCCCAAGACTCCACTGTAAGAATCTCTTCAAAATCATGAAACATAAAGACTACAGGCAGCAGCCACAGCAAGCTTATTACGTCCATATGTATTTGAAGCCAGTTCAACATCATAACATCCGTCCCTTTGCCGTGAAGGTTGTCATCCGGTATGTTCTCTGCTGTCACTGTCCTGCTTGCGGGGATAACACTCGATAAAGTAAATTATATCCTAGGACCACCAAGGAAAGCGAGGTAACACTAAAATGATCATAAAACCAAGAACCCGCGGGTTCATCTGCACGACTGCCCATCCGGCAGGCTGTGCGCAGCAGGTACAGGAGCAAGTGACCTATGTACTGAATCAAAAAAGGTTTACAGGTCCCCGCAATGTGCTCGTTATCGGCGCTTCAACTGGTTATGGGCTTGGCGCTAGAATTGCAGCAGCCTTCGGTGCTGGAGCAGCCACTGTAGGTGTCTATAGACCGAGTACAGCCAGCGAGACACGGACCGCTTCCGCAGGCTGGTATAATTCCGCAGCGTTTGAGGAGATGGCCCACACGGCGGGCCTGCGCTCTTATAGCGTGTGCGGGGACGCTTTTACCGCTGAGACAAAAGAACGGACCATCAAATTGATCCGCAGTGAGCTTGGACAGGTTGATCTGGTCATCTACAGTGTAGCCTCGGCGCGCAGAACAGACCCGCAGACCGGAGAAGTTTATCAATCTGTGTTGAAGCCGATCGGCAGCCCTTATACCAATACAACCGTTAATTTCCATACCGGAGAACTAAGCACCGTACAGATTGAACCGGCCACCGAAGCTGAAATCGATGCTACCGTTCATGTGATGGGCGGAGAAGACTGGCAGCTATGGATTGAAGCGCTCCGGGATTCCGGGGTTCTGGCAGCAGATGCGGTCACTCTCGCCTTTTCCTATGTAGGTCCAGAGCTTACACAGGCTGTCTACCGCGACGGGACCATCGGCCGGGCTAAAGACCATCTGGAAGCTACGGCCTTACAGCTGAATGCAGAATTATCACGAACTGGCGGCCGCGCCTATGTGGCAGTCAGTAAGGGTCTGGTGACCCAATCCAGCTCGGCGCTTCCTGTAGTCCCGCTATACATTTCAGTCCTCTACAAGGTCATGAAGGAACAGGGAGTGCACGAAGGCTGTATTGAGCAAGCCTACCGGCTGTATACCGGTTTCCTGTACAACCCTGAAGGGACTCCGGTAGATGCACAAGGGCGTATCCGGATAGATGACCATGAGATGAGCCACGCTGTGCAGACGGAAGTGGACCGGATCTGGCCCATGCTAAGCACGGAGAACGTCTACGAATATTCCGATCTGGCCGGTTACAGACGCGAGTTCTTCCAGCTGTTCGGCTTCGAATCCGGCGGCGTTGACTATGAAGCTGACATCAGCCCGGTTGTTGCCATCTGGAACAGCAGCTACTGATTGCTGACTGACATTCATCTGGTCTGTTGTACACAATCTCAAGAGGCCGGAATCTCAGAAGAGATCCGGCCTCTTGTGTATCCTATAGTACCAGAGCCGAGAACCGCTTCCAGGACTCAGCGAGATTGTCATGCGCCCAGTTCACATGATTCTCATCCTTGTACTGGCGCGAATAACATTCTATAAGCATGATAAGGTCCAGATACAGGTCATATAGCTGCTTACGCAGCCCTTCATTCCGGCTGGCAAAAGCCGACCCATACCCTTCATAGAACGCTGCCGAGCTCTCGAAATGCCGGAAATAATACTCCAGCAGCACATCGCCCCACATCGCCCGCTCCCAGTCAATGATGGATACGATTACCCCATCCCTTACAAAGATGTTGCCGTTCCACAGATCCCAGTGCACCAGGCGCGGCTGCGTCACTTCATCCAGAGCAGGCAGATACAGCTCCAGCACCTGTTCTATTTCCTGCTGTTCTGCGGGTAATCGTGCACCCAGTCTGACCGCATCCTGAAGCAGGTTCAGCAGCATAGACCGGAAGGTCTCCCTCCAGGTGAGCCCGCTCCCGTCAGACTCTTTGCCGAACAGCCCAAAGGCTGGCCCTTCAATCGCATTGATTCTCCGCTGATACTGACCCAGCTCGTATTCAATGGAATACCGCTGTTCCTCGGTGAGACTCTCCTTCACCTCGTTATACGGCTGCCCTTCAATCTTCTCCATGAAAAAATACGGACACGGAACCAGCTGCAGACTGTCGTCATAGCTGTACACTTCCGGCACAGGCACACCGCCAGCAGCACGTACCAGCCGGAGAGCCTCCACCTCAGCACGCATGATATCCTTCTCGTAGCTAAGAGTCTCTGTCTCCGGGTCCGGAGCCACCTTAAGAATGACGGAGCGGCCGTCGCTAAGCTCCAGGTCATAAGCCGTATTGAAGAATCCGGCAGTCAACTCCCTGCTGCTGGCGATCTGCACATCTGTCCCAAAGGCTGCGGCAGTCAAGAGACTAAGCTGCCAGTCGTTCAATTGGACTTTAGTGAAGCTCTCCACCGGTTAGACCCACCACATCTCAGACAGCGGCTCTTCGATCAGCACCTGCTTGAGATTGTCAACCGCTTTGGAGAAGCCCTCTTCAATGGACATCAGGCCGTCTTCATGCTCAATGCTGACTACAAAGTCGTAGCCTACCAGACGCAGTGCGCTCATCATATCTGCCCAGACCTTGACATCGTGTCCGTAGCCTACGGAACGGAACTGCCAGGCGCGGTCCAGCATATTCGTATAGGACTGCATGTCCGTCAGGCCATGCTTGTTGACGTTCACCGGATCAATAACGGTATCCTTCGCGTGGAAGTGATGAATTGCACCTTCACGGCCGAGAATATGAATGGCCTGTACCGGATCAATTCCCTGCCACCACATATGGCTCGGGTCAAGGTTCGCCCCTATGGCATCCCCGGCAGCTTCTCTTAATCTCAGCAGGGTAGCCGGAGTGTGTACCGAGAAGCCTCCGTGCAGCTCAAGACCAATCTTCACATCATGTGCAGTGGCGAAGGCCGCCTGCTCTGTCCAATAAGGAATGACCTTGTTCTCCCACTGCCAGGCCAGAATCTCCTGGTAATCATTCGGCCATGGGGCAACCGGCCAGTTCGGATATTTCGCGCCTTCATGATCGCCCGGACAGCCGGAGAAGGTATTCACAACCTTGACGCCCAGCTTCTGTGCAAGCTTCACGGTGTCTACAAATACTTCGTGATCCTTGTCTGCCAGCTCCTTCTGCGGGTGCAGCGGGTTGCCGTGGCAGCTTAGCGCGCTGATGATCAAGCCACGGGATTCAATCGCGTGCTTGAATTCCTGAAGGGCCGCTTCATTCTCCAGCAGCTCTTTGGGATTGCAGTGGCTGTTTCCAGGGTACCCTCCGGTACCGATCTCAACAGCCTTTAGTCCTTTGGAGACCACATAATCCAGTGCATCCTCCAGCTTGCGGCCGCCGAACAACACCATAAATACTCCAAGTTTCATTTGCAGATTCCACCTCTCCTAAGGTTGTATTGAAGCCTGCTTAAGCTCCGTAGATATCGAAATTCTTAACCGTCTCGTTACGCTCTGCTGCTTCAAAGATCGCCTCAATCAGTCTTAGCACACGAAGCACCTCAGCATTCTTGACAATCGGCTCCGCCGTGCCTTCGATGACAGCGGCCAGATTATCATAGAAGCTGGAGGTCATCTCTAATGCCGCAGGCAGATCTTCAAGGACGGTCGAGCCTTCTGAAGGCGGGGCCATCGTCTTGGTCAAACCGACACCTGCGCGGATAGGTGTGGGTTCAATCTTTTCCGATTCGTGGTTAGGGGCTACAATTCTGCCTCTCAGCGACCAGTCTTCAATAATAGCGGTTCCCCCGGTGCCCTTCACATACCATCTTGGCATCGTGATGAAATTGGTCGTCCCTACCTCGACGATGGCTCTGATGCCGTTCTCGAACTGCAGCACCGCATCGAATCCGTCATCCACGTTATTGCCGAGGATAAAGCTCAGACTGCTGCTGACACTGCTCACCTTGCTGTCAATCATGAACAACAGCTGATCCAGCAGATGCACGCCCCAGTCCAGCAGCATCCCGCCGCCTTGCTCCTTCACATGACGCCAGTCGCCGGGAATTCCGTTGGCACCATGCACCCGGGATTCAATCTGAAAGAGTGATCCAATCGTCCCCCGCTCATACATCTCCCTGATTACGCGGAAGTCCTCATCCCAGCGTCTGTTCTGGTGCACCATCAGCACCCGTCCGGCCGCCTCCGCAGCAGCCTGCATCTCGATGAATTCAGCCGAGGACATGGCCACCGGCTTCTCACAGACTACATGCTTGCCCGCCTGAAAAGCCTGAAGGGCAATGTCCTTGTGTACATCATTCGGTGTAGCAATCAGAACAATGTCCACAGCCGGATCTGCCAGCAATTCTTCATAGCTGGAATACGCGGTGTAGCCTGCTTCCTCAGCCAAGGTGCGCCGCTCTGCCAGCAGATCGAAGGCTCCGGTCACTACCACCCGGTCACTCTCTTTGATTAATTGGGTATGGTAGCTTCCCATTCCGCCGTAACCAACGATGGCTACAGTATGTTTGATTGAACTCATGGATTCCACTCCTGTTTGTCTAATAGTCGCGTGAACCGGAAGAGGCTCTTAGTTGTCAGAACTTCCGTCGAAATATACGGCGCGTCCGGTACGTGCTGATTCATACACTGCTTCAAGAATCTGGGTAACTACGAAGGCCTGCTCCGGCAGAACCACCGGGTCCTTGTCTTCTCTTACGGCTTCCAGCCATAGACGGGCTTCACGGTCTGCTTCATTCTCTGCAGCTCCGCTGTAGAAGGCGACACCACCGGAGGACAGGTCCACCTTGGTCTCATACAGGCGGCCGGCACGTTCGCCATTCAGACGCAGCCCGTCCTTCATATCCGCACCGCCTTCCGTTCCGGCAAGCATGGTCTTGGCTTCACCGAATTCAGATACGTTCAGCGCCCAGCTGGATTCAAGTACAATTGTAGCACCGTTCTCCATTGTAATGAAGCCGAAGGCGGAATCTTCAACCTTGAATTGCTCAGGGTCCCACGGACCGAAGGCATTCGCCGCGTTCTTCTTCTGGCCCAGCTTATGGAAAGTGGAGCCTACTACCATACGCGGCTTATAGTTATTCATCAGCCAGAGTGTCAGATCCAGCGCATGGGTACCGATATCAATCAGCGGTCCTCCGCCCTGCTTCTCTTCATCCAGGAACACGCCCCAGGTTGGAACCGCGCGGCGGCGAAGCGCAATTGCCTTACCGTAATAGATATCGCCGAGTTCCCCTTCTTCACACAGCCCCTTCAGATATTCGCTGTCTGCGCGGAAACGGTTCTGATAGGCGATGGACAATTTCTTGCCAGTACGCTTGGCAGCATCCAGCATTTCCTTAGCCTGTGCAGTGGTCTTGGCCATCGGCTTCTCACACAATACATGATTGCCGGCTTCCAGCGCAGCAACCGTAATCTCGGAATGGCTGTCATTCGGCGTGCAGACATGCACGATATCGAATCCGCCCGTTGCCAGCAGCTCACGGAAATCGGTAAATACGGCAGCGCCTTCCGAGCCGTAAGTCTTGGCAGCCTCCTGGGCACGTTCTTCCACGATATCACAGAATGCGACCATTTCGGCATCCTCCTGACGGGCAAGGCTTGGCATATGTTTGCCGTTTGCGATACCACCGCAACCGATAATAGCAATTTTGAGTTTGTTAGACATGAATACTTCCTCCTTGATTCTCATATGTTTTGATCCAGTTCAAGCTGTCAGCGACACTACCAAGCGGCGAGCGGCTGCAGAAGTCCTGCTCGACCACTGCCCATTCCACACCAGCCTTAGCTGCTGCTTCAATGATCGCAGCCAGATCCACTTCACCTTCGCCGAGTACTACAGTCTCCGGTGAGCCGTCTTCTTTCTTCTTCAGATCCTTGAGGTGGATGATCGGCAGGCGGCCTGCATACTTACGGATATATTCTGCCGGATCATATCCGCCGTAATACACCCAGCATGTATCCATCTCCACTTGAAGCTGCTCAGCAGGCACCGCTTCGAACAGATAATCAAAGGCCGGCTGGCCGTCAACCTTCTCCGTGAATTCAAAATCATGATTATGATAAGACAGAACAGCACCGGCAGCCTTGCATTTCTCGCCGATGGTCCGCAGACCCGCGGCTACCTCCGGCCAGTTCCGTTGTTCTTCTGTCAGATAAGGCACGATCAGATTGCGGTTGCCGATCTCCAGATTGAAGGTGATCTCCTGCTCCGTATCATTCAGCATCGCATCGTACGGACGGTGTGCTCCGACAGCAACAAGCCCTGTCTCTTCAAGCAACGCCTTCACCTGCCCGGCCGTACGGCCGAAATAGTGGAAGAACTCCACACCGCTGTAGCCCAGCTCGGCTACCTTACGTATAGTTCCCTCGAAATCCTGTTCCAGTTCTTCTCTCAGCGTGTACAGCTGCAGTCCAACCTTAAGCATTGTTATTCCCACTCCTTATATGATCCGGAGTTATCCTGTTCTTGCTGCCGCCGCACTCCCGGTTACCTTCCCTGAAGCGCATCACCTGAACAAACGGGCTGTAAACATTGGAGAACGCAGCGTTCTCATGGTTTCATCCACTGCTTCCAGAGTTTGTAAATGTAGCGATTAGCGCCGCAATACGGCCTTCTCCACATCATTTATATGTTTTTTGCTTAGCTACATGGTAATATGAAAGCGTATATAATAAAATGAATAATATGATTAAAACATGAACAATCTGCTTATCATTTATTAGACTAGGAGGGACACATGACAACATCTGCCGCTTGCCACATTCTATCCGCCGGATTCTCCTTCCACCGCAAACCATTTCATATGTCACGCAGCGAGGGTGTACAGTATTATCTGCTGCGGCTCCAGACTGAAGGGCGCAGCCGCACCAGGGAGAACGGAGCCATTACGACCGTTGAGAGCGGTGATCTCATGCTGTTCGCACCGAATGACCCCTACTACTTGAGTATCGACAAGGAAGTCTATCCCGTCGGCAAGCCGAGGATCGAGAGCGGTGACTATCATATCTTTTGCAGCGGCCCGTGGATTGAAGAATGGTGGGGACGCAAGCAGCGTCCGGCGGTACTCCGCCTGCCGATGAGTGATCATATTCTCGGCCTCTTCCGCCAGCTTGTGCTGGAACAGCGCCGCTTGTCGGACTCCTCTCCGGATATCTCTGCTTGTTATCTGCAGATTCTATGTATGGAGATTGACCGGCTGATGATTGATCAGCCCGCGATCTCACCGAAGGCTTATCTGGCTTACCGGATGAAGCAGTACGTGGAAGAACATGCCTCTTACAGCTTCCGGCTGGAGGATGTGGCCGCACATGTAGATATCTCGGTCTCCCGGGCGGTTCATCTGTTCAAGGAAGCCTTCGGCACCACGATTGTCAAATATGTAAATGATGTACGGCTGGATATGGCCCGGGAAAAGATTACGTTCAGCCCCATGCCGCTGGAGCATGTCTCCGAGACCTGCGGTTTTGCGAACTATACCTATTTCCACCGGATTTTCCGCAGCCGGTTCGGCATGTCGCCCAAGGAGTACCGTATTCACAGCAGGGCACAGGTATAAGTATTACCCCGCTGCTCCCAGGCATGCAAAAGGAGCGCCATCATGGAAGATCCGCTCCTTGTGTTTGACCTTATTCAGTTGCTGGCGTTTGCCGGGTGTAACTCTGACATGCTGGGAGATGGCCCCGTAATCCTGATTGAGTCTGCGGTTTCTTTCTGCACACCATGTGCCTGAGCGCTCTGCCTTAAGCAGCGCCTTCTGCGTTCTTGTCCGTGCCATAAGCGGCGACACTCCTTGTCAATCGTATATTCAGTGCGGCTGCACTGTCTGTTCAATTTTAACACAATATCTTAATCGCTGCCCGGTACTCTTCACTATAATCATCTCTTACCGCATGTTAGCTCCTTGTTGCCTAAAGCGCGGCTTGCAGTAGAACAGCCTGTTACAGTATCCTTGAGGAGCAAGCTACATACCTGTGATCATAGGAATACAACCGGAAGAATGAGGAGGAACACTATTATGAAATATGATGTGCTGTATGACGGCGCCTTCGCCATGCTTAAGGTCCTGCTGGAGCCGGGCGAGAGCGTTAAGGCGGAGATGGGTGCGATGGTCGCCATGTCACCGAATGTGGAGCTGCGGGGCACCGTGGACGGCGGAATTATGCGCGGCCTGGGCCGCATGCTGAGCGGGGAGAAATTCTTCTTCCAGGAGCTGACCGCCACGCGCGGACAGAGTGAGGTGCTGCTCTCACCCGGTTCTATCGGGGATGTACAGGCCATTGAGCTGGACGGGTCGTACAAGCTGATCGTACAGAAGGACGGCTTCCTGGCGGGAACCCAAGGCATTCAGGTCAATACCAAGATGCAGAATCTGACCCGCGGCCTGTTCTCCGGCGAAGGCTTCTTCATTCTGGAAATCAGCGGCAGGGGCACCGTCTTCCTCTCCTCCTTCGGAGCGATTCACGCCATTAACCTCGGACCGGGCGAAGAGATGATCATCGATAACGGACACCTTGTAGCTTGGCCGGACTATATGGATTACAAGGTGGAAAAAGCAGCCTCCGGCTGGCTTAACAGCTTAACCAGCGGCGAGGCCCTGGTCTGCCGGTTCCGCGGCGAAGGGGTGATCCTGGTTCAGACCCGCAATCCCGGCAGCTTCGGAACCTGGATCAAGTCCTTCGTTCCGAACCGTTCCTAGCAGCGGCAATTCGCAGATTCCATATACACCAGTGGAAACGGCTTTGCCGTCCTTTTAGGGACGGCACCGTTTCAGCAAGAAATAGAAGGATAAGTTATAGAGTAAAACCTATAACTTCTTATATTAGCAAGAAGGCGCAGGCTGAACTTCAGCCCTGCGCCTTCTGTGCGTTGCAGTTGTGCTTATGAGACGGCGCGGCAGTCCTTGTCGCCCTTGCAGCCGTTCTTTTGACAGCTATTATAGGTGCCTTTGAAATCGAGACGGTGATCAGTCACACTGAAGCCATATTCACGGGCTACCCGCGCCTCCAGCTCCACCAGCCAATCATCCTTGATCTCTTCCAGCTTACCGCATACATTGCAGATCAGGTGATGATGCATATGCACATGATCGTCGTCGCGCAGATCATAACGGGCGACGCCGTCGCCGAAATTCATTTTTTGCACAATATGAAGTTCACACAGCAGCTCCAAGGTACGGTAGACGGTCGCCAGCCCCAAATGCGGGTAACTGCGCTTGACCAGCATATATACCTCTTCCACGCTTAGATGATCCTTCTCATTATCCAGCAGCACCCTCACTATCGCCTCACGCTGTGGTGTAAGCTTATAATTATGAGCCGCAAACTGCTGGCTGATATTTGCCACTCGGTTCACCCGGGTTCCCACCTTTCCGGAAGCAGAACAATTCCCGCAGAATAATTAGTAATCGTTACGATATAAGCATAACAAACTTGCCCGTCAAAGAAAAGTCCTGACACCAGTATAACACCACTTGCCCGTAATAGCCCCCCCTCTGCCGCTCCACGCATAGATAATATTTCTGCCGAAACCGGGTCCGCCCATTCCGAAGTGCCCGCTATCCCCATACTCTATATCAAGATCACATAAAACCTATAGGTGCTTATATAGAAACGAATCTGTAAAAAAGTGAGGATGATCCGGATGGCGAAAGTACAACCTAAGCAGACACAGCGGCTTGTAACAGCCCGTGTACTGCGCAGCGTAGCTGCGGCCATGCTGCCGTTCTACCGGAAAATTGCCGGAAACCACAGTTATGCCAGGCAATGGACAACCGCGATTGTCACTGCCGACCTGGACCTGATGGGCAGCTTGCTCCACAGTATCCCCGCACTTGCGGATGCGGAGAATTACGGAACGAACGGGATCGGTTATTTCATCTCTTTCCCTTTCCCGCTGCCTGTTGCCTTCTATACTAACGGAACGACGATTCCGCCGGGAACCGCCCAGTTCACCTTCAATACAGACGCCCACCGCTGCATAGCGCGTTCCATCATTCCGTTGTACCGCGAGCTTGCGGTTAACCGGAGCTTCGCGGAAGCGATGGCTGCCGCCATCCGGCGTAAGGACAACCGGGCGGTAAGGGCGATGGTCCGCAGCCATGTGAGAACAACGTCACTGAAATCCGTAACGATTGAAGAAAGCGGAATAGCCCTGCTGTTCAAGACCCGATTCAGCCGGTACCCCTACCGCAATCTGCTGTTTCAGGAAATGATGTAGCTGGCCGAACCTGTAGAACGGGATTCATTCGCTTGCAACCTTTTCTGATCTCATTACGTTAGAGGAGTTGATACAGGCCAAACGGCCCAACCCTATAATAGAGGTGGAATTCAGATGAGTATGAAAAAAAACACGATCGCAGCTATTACAGCAGTAACCCTCCTTTCCTTCTCTCTTGGCGGACAAATTTTCGCAGCTGGCAGCAGCTTCAAGGATATCGGCCAGGTGACCGGTAAGGATAAGATCAACTCTCTGAAGGAGCAGGGCCTGATCAAAGGCATCTCCGACACCCAATTTCTTCCGGCATCCACAGTAACTACAGCGCAAGGGATACAGTTTATCTCCGGCGGTCTCCAGCTTAGCCTGGCAGCGATTGATTTCAATAAGGCACCACAGGCAAGTGCGCTGTTCTCCAAAGTAAAAGACAATGCCTGGTACGCCGAAGCCTTCATCAATGCCCATTATAATGGTGTGAATATCCCGGCCAATATCGATCCGGCCAAGCCGATTACCAAAGAGCTGTATACCAGTATGCTGGTTCAAGCTGTGGAAAAGGCCGGTAACCTGCCGATGATCAATCTTGTCCCAGTTGAACTTACAGATGCAGACGCGCTGGACCCTTCCTATCAGGGCAGCATTCAGCGGGCGCTGAAATACAAGATCACTGCCCTCGATGCCAGCGGCAAGTTCAATCCGAAGAGCACCATTACCCGCGCTGAAGCAGCAGTAATGCTGTATAACACGCTGGACTACTTGAAGTCCGTTAGCGATGGCGGCACACAGAAGTAAAGGAAAGTTGGATTCATTCATACCGCTCCCCCGCGTATGAGACATAATAGGCTGCCCCGGAAGCCGTTACGGCTAGGGGCAGTCTTGTTTTTTTGACAGGAAATACGTAGGCTTATTGTGAGTATTCTGTGACAATCACAAACTGGGCAGCAATAAAAAGACAGACCAGGACTCCCCTCCCGGTCTGCCTTAATATACTCCGTCCCGCAATCACTCTTCCCCGCTGAGCCGGTTCAGGAATTGAAGTGCGCGCGGGTTCTTCGTCTGCTCCAGTACCTCCCGGGGGGTTCCCTGCTCCAGAATGACTCCGTTATCCATCAGGATGATCCGGTCGGCCACATCGGCCGCGAATTTCATCTCATGGGTGACGATAACCATCGTCATCCCCTCCCGGGCCAGCTGCTTGATGACCTTCAGCACCTCGCCGACCAGCTCAGGGTCAAGCGCCGAGGTCGGCTCATCGAACAGCAGCACCTCCGGCGAGACCGCCATGGCGCGGGCTATCGCTACACGCTGCTGCTGGCCGCCGGACAGCTGATGCGGATACGCATCTGCCTTGTCTGCCAGACCCACCTTGTCCAAGAGTGCCAGTGCCTTGCTGCGCGCTTCGTCCTTGGAACGCTTTTGCACCGTGATCTGTCCCTCCATGACATTGCCGATCGCCGTCATATGCGGGAACAGATTATAGGACTGGAACACCATGCCTGTCTGCTGGCGCAGGGACAGTACGGTACGCTGTGGAATTTTGGCGCCCGGGGTGAAATCCAGCTTAATCGTGTTCAGCGTAAGACTGCCCTTGTCAGGGGTCTCCAGCAGGTTGAAGCAGCGCAGCAGCGTGGTTTTGCCGGAGCCGGAAGGTCCGATGATGACCATGACCTGGCCGTGTTCAACGGCGAGATCCACACCTTTCAGCACCGCAAGCGGCCCGAAGGACTTATGTAAATCGCGTATTTCAATCATGCGTATGCCTCCTTAACCTTAACTGGCCGAATACCGGTCCAGCCGCTTCTCCAAGTAATTCTGCAGCGCCGATAACACGGAACAGAACAGCAGATAGAACAACGCCGCTTCGCAATACAGCAGCAGGGGTTCATAGGAGGTCGCCACAATCTGCTGGGCTTTTCGGAAAATCTCAACATAAGTAATACTGGCCGCAAGCGAAGTATCCTTGACCAGGCTAATAAAAGAATTCGATAACGGCGGAACCGACACACGGGCCGCTTGAGGCAATATCACCCGGCGCAGAGCCTGCTTCCGGCTCATTCCCACCGAGAACGCGGCCTCCCACTGGCCTTTGTGGATAGACAGGATGGCAGCCCGGACAATCTCGGAAGAGTAGGCCCCAACACTGAGCGTGAACCCGATGACAGCGGCGATGAATGGATCAAGCACAATCCCGGCGGCGGGCAGTCCATAGAAAATAATAAACAGCTGCACCAGCAGCGGCGTTCCCCGAATCACCCAGACGTAGAAGCGGGCGATCAGCCTCGGAAGCCTCCAGGAGGACAGCCGGGCAAGTGCCGTAATTACAGCCAGCAGCAGGCCCAGGATGAATGATACCAGTGCTAACGGAAGGGTAAAAGCCACCCCTGCTTTGAACAGAGGCAGCAATGAATCGAGAAATATTTGTATTTGGCGGTCATCCATCATTTCGATACGTCAGTGCCGAAGTACTTCTCGGAGATCTTAAGGTAGGTTCCGTCGCTTTTCATAGCGGTCAGTGCTTCGTTCACAGCCTGCACCAGCTCGTCATTCCCTTTCAGGAAGACTGCGGCACTATGCGAGCCTTCGGCAATCTCATCCACCTGCTTGATCTTGACATCCGGCTTCTGCTTCTTCAGATCTAGGAAAGACAAGCCGTCATTGACAGTGGCGTCAATCCGTCCGGAGAGCAGCAGATCGATCGCCTGGTTGAAGCCTTCGGTAGATACGATCTCGGCACCGTTGTCTGTGGCGATTTTGCCGAGGTTGCTGGTGAGCGACTGGCCGGCTTTTTTACCCTTGAGATCAGCAAATGTCTTAATATCCTGATTATCCTCCGGCACGATCAGCACAGCCTTGGAGACAATATACGGATCGGAGAAATCATATTTCACTTTGCGCTCATCGGTGATAGAGACTTCATTGAAGATCACATCGAAGCGCTTCGCATCCATCCCGGCAAAAATCCCATCCCATTGCGTCTCAATGAACTCCGGCTTCACACCCAGGCGCTTGGTGACTTCTTCGGCGATCTCGACATCGAAGCCCGTCAGCTTGCCGTCTGCATCATGGAAGGTGAACGGTGCGTAGGTCCCTTCGGTTCCGATGCGCAGCTTGCCGCTGGCTTTGACGGCTTCCAGGCTGTTCTGCTCCCCGGAAGCTGCACCCTCTGTAGCCGCAGCCGTAGGTTCAGCCGGAGTGTTGCCGCCCGTTGCTGTCTTGTCCGTATTGTTGCTTCCGCAAGCCGCAGCCGTGACCATGGTCAGGAGCAGCATAATAGTTAGACTTAGTTTTTTCATTCGATGAATCCCCTCTCGTATCTTCTATTGTATTGATTTTCCATAGCTTAGCTTGCCCCAAATTCTGCTCCTGCATCAGGATATTCAGAACAGAAATCAACAAAAAAAGCGACCCTCCGGCAAAAGGAGAATCGCTGCTCTATGGATGTTACAAGCTCTGCTTCTGTGTGGGCATAGCTATACGTGCATGATTTCCGGTGCCGCCTTTTCCTTGGAACGCTCAGCTCCGGAATGGCGGCCCCGGCGCAGCAGCAGTCCAAGGACCGCACCGCCAAGCGCGACAAACATCATAATGTGGAACGTGTCCGCGAAGCCCTGCGACAATACCGTCTGCTTAGCCAGCAGAAGCGCATCCTGCGAAGCGCCTGCGGTACTCTTTCCGGCAGCGGCTGCGGCCTCCTGCATCTCGGTACCGCGCGCCGTTGTTCTTGCCGTCAGAATCGTAACCAGCGTCGAGACGGCCAGCGAGGTAATCACCTGCTGCATCGAGTTCGTCAGCGAGGTTACCCGGTTCACCAGATGGCTTGGCGCCTTGTTGAGCAGATGCGTATTCATCGGCATCATCATCATACCCATTCCGGCCCCGCACATGATCAGCGGAAGGATCAGGTCGCGGCTCTGCGTGGTAAGATCCACATGGGAATACTGGAATAACGCACCGGAGACCAGACTGAGACCGCAGACCACGAGCCAGCGCACACCGATCCGGTCGAACAGGATTCCGGCAATCGGCATCATCAGCCCGGAAGCGATCGCTTGCGGCAGCAGCGTCAGGCCGGTATCAAATGCGCCGAAGCCGCGGGCCTGCTGCAGAAATTGCGGGAGCAGGAATAACGCGCCATATAAGCCGAACTGGGCAATCCACTGCACGATGATCCCTGTCGTGAAATCAACGGATTTCAGAATCCGCAGCTCCAGCAGCGGTGTCTTGGAGCGCAGTTCAGCAATGACAAAAGCGATCAGCGCCACAGCGCCCAGCAGCAGCCCGATCAGCGTCTTCTCAGAGGTCCAGCTCTGCGCGCCCTGGCTGACCCCGTAAGTGAGCGAAGCAAACGCCAGCGGGCCAAGAACCATACCGAGCTTATCCATGCCGGGCACGCTGTTCTTCGCCGCATTCGGCAGCTTGCGCAGTCCGATCAGCACAGCAATGATGCCAATCGGAATATTAATGAGGAAGATCCAGCGCCAGGAATGGTATTCAACCAGCCAGCCCGACAATACCGGACCAATAGCGGGTGCGAACAGGACGGGAATGCCCATAATCCCCATGACAACGCCAACCTTACTTTTGGGAGCCAGTCTGTACACATAGGCCATCCCGACAGGGAGCACACAGCCGCCGCCAAGTCCCTGAATGACCCGGAAAACAATCAGCCATTCGGCGCTGCTTGGTGTAGCGCACAGAATCGAACCTATCGTAAACACAATTACCGCCGTCAGGAAGACCGTCTTGGCCCCGAACCGGTCAGACAGCCAGCCTGACAGCGGAATAACTGAAGCCTGAGCCAGCATATATCCGGTAACTACCCACTGCAGCGTATGCAGGTCCGTCTTGAAATCCACCACCAGCCTGGACAAGGCTACATTCATCGCCGTACTGTCCAGCACAACCATAAATACTCCGGCAATAATGGCCAGCAGCGGAACCAGAATGCTGGACAGCCGGAAATCGGCTTCCTGCTTCAAGGTCTGATCCATGTCTCTTCTCCTCCTGAGCTGTCCGCGTTCTACATTGACCTGCGGGCAGATTGTTCTATATAATGAGTGAACGGACAACTGTCCGTAAGTTCAATTCATAGTCTACGGACAATTGTCCGTTGTGTCAATTCTTTTATTTATTTTTCTGTAAATCGCTGATTTATTTCTGAAAGGGGTTCTCATGAAAAAGCCAGACACCGATGCTGCACAGCTCCCGCGCTCAGCTCCGCAAGCCAAAGAATCCGCTCCGCCCGAGTCCGCCGATCCTTATGTACAGCGGATTCTTGAAGCTGCACGCCAGTTGTTCACCGAGAGCGGACTTGAGGCAGTCAGCATGTACAGCATTGCCAAGCGGGCAGGCATAGGACAAGGCTCCCTGTACCGCCGCTTCACGGACAAGGGTGAGATCTGTTCTGCACTGCTGAAGGGCAGCGCAGATCAATTCCTGTCCGGGCTGGAGCAGCAGGTGGCTGCCAGTGCCGGTGAAGCTCCGGCTCTCGCTCAGCTGCAGAGCAGCATTGAGCAGATTGCCGATTTCATTGAGCAGTATGCCGAGCTGCTGAATATGATCAAAGCCGAGTTCACCGGTAAGAAGCAGCTGACCCAGTTTGAGCATCCTTTTTTTCAGCGGCTGGGGGTGATGATGACAGAGCTGCTGCAGCGTGCTGCGGAGGGCGATGAGATTATTGACATTGATCCTGTCTTTGCGGCCACGGCCTTAATCTCTGTTCTCAGCCCTGATCTGTACCTGTATGAGCAGAAGCGGCACCACTCCTCCAAGCTGGACATCTCCCGGGGCATCGTCACCTTGTTCGTGACCGGTCTGGCGAAGCGCTGACCGCCTGCTCTTTACAAGAGGGGAATTTGTGGTATATTAAGTAGCAATTACGAATTCAATAACACCTGTTAATTCACTAGGGGAGTCGGCCGACTGAGACGGAGCTTAAGCTCCGGACCCTTTGAACCTGATCTGGATCATACCAGCGGAGGGAAGTGGAGCAGAATGTATCAGTGGTTCCCGTCACAGGGCCACAGCCGACTGTACCTTCCGCCCCATTCATTGCCTCCGGGAATGAATGGGGCTTTTTTGTGCTCCGCTCAGGTTCTATTTCAATCCGGGGAGGCTTGTACATAGTCTTATGATCAACATTAGCAATCTATCCTATGCTTTCGGGACCGGTTCGTCCCGGACACCCGTCTTCTCAGGGCTATCCATGAATGTGCAGCGCGGCGAATTCATTTCTGTCGTAGGCGGAAGCGGATGCGGCAAAAGCACCTTGTTCAAAATCATCGCCGGCCTGCTGGAGCCGGACAACGGCAGGATTACGCTAAACGGAGCCGAGTCCGCTACAGCAGCGAAGAGGCTGGGCAGTGTGGCCTACATGCCGCAGCAGGATCTTCTCCTGCCTTGGCGGACCGTAATGGACAATTGTCTGCTGCCCTGGGAACTCAAGCGCAGCCGTCCCAAAGCGGCCGCCGTGGCCGAGATTCGTACCCTGCTGCAACGCTTCGGCCTAGAGGGAACCGAAGGGGCTTATCCCCAGGAGCTGTCCGGCGGGATGCGCCAGCGCGTGGCAGTCCTCCGCACCGTGGCGGCGGGGAATGACCTGCTGCTGCTCGATGAGCCGTTCGGGGCGCTCGATGCCATTACCAAGCGCTCACTGCAGCGCTGGCTGCTCGAGTTATGGGCGGAGCTGGACAAGACGGTGCTGTTCATCACCCATGATCTGGAGGAGGCTTTGCTGCTCAGTGACAGAATCTATCTAATGACGGGCAGCGGCGGCGGGATGCAGGAATTCCCAGCCGGTCTCCCCCGTCCGCGCCATCACAGTCTGAACTATCAACCGCAGTTCGCCGCCCTGCGCCAGGAATTGGAGCTGAAGCTATATGAGAACCGCCGCTCCTAGAAGCTTGCTCCAGCATTACGGTCCGGCTTCCCTGCTCGCCCTGCTGACGCTTGCAGTCTGGGAGACTGTAGCCCGGCTGGGCCTGGTTCCTCCCTTCATTCTTCCGGCTCCGTCTGCGGTCTGCAAGGCCTTGCTGGAGGAACGCCGCCTGTTATTCGGGGTGCATCTGCCGGCTACACTGCTTGAGGTACTCACGGGCTTCGCACTGTCTGTGGTCTGCGGCTGCCTGTTGGGAATCGCCATGCACCTGTTCAGTCCGCTGGCCAAGGCGCTGTACCCGCTGCTGATCATCAGCCAGACGGTTCCGCTGATCGCTCTCTCTCCCCTATTCATCATGTGGTTCGGCTACACCCTATGGAGTAAGGTCGCCGTTGTCTTCCTGACTGCTTTCTTCCCGGTGGTCATCGGCACCTATGACGGCTTGTCCAAGAACACGGACGCCTACCGGGAGCTGCTGCTGACATATGGCGCGAACCGCTGGCAGATTCTCGGGAAGGTGGGCGTTCCGCTGGCCCTGCCCTCTTTTTTCTCCGGACTGAAGCTGTCGGCTGTGTACTGTGTGATCGGTGCAACCATTGGGGAATGGCTTGGAGGCAGCCAGGGGCTGGGCTATTTCAGCCGCAGAATGGCAGGGAATCTCCAGAGTGCCAAGATGTTCGCCGCTGTTGTCTTGTTATCCGTGCTCGGTATCCTGCTGTTTCTGGCTGTCGCCGCACTGGAGAAGATTATTCTGAAGAAAAGAGGACGTTATTCATGACTACTATCCGCTATTTCCGTTATCTGCACCATGCGATTTCAAGGCCAACCATTCTACTGTCTGCTCTGCTGCTCTGTATGCTGCCCGTCCTGGCAGGCTGCACCAATACGAACAGTCCGGCGGCCTCCGGCTCTTCGGCGGGGACTACAGCCACTTCTGAAGCTGGGACTGGAGCCGATGGCGCAGTCCATAAGCTGACGATTATGCTCGACTGGTATCCCAATGCTGTCCACTCTTTTTTGTATGCGGCAGAGGCTGAAGGCTATTTCGCTGAGGAAGGTCTCGAGGTTGATATTCAGATGCCGGCCGATACCAATGATGCGCTGAAGCTTGTTGCTGCGGGAAAGGTGGACCTGGCACTCAGTTACCAGCCGCAGGTATTGATGGCACGGGGGGAGCAGATTCCGGTCAAGTCGATTGCTGCGCTGGTGCGCCACCCGTTGAATCATCTCATGGTAGCTGCAGACAGCGGCATTACCCGCCCGGGAGAGCTGTCCGGCAAGCAAGCCGGATATTCCTCCGTCCCGTTGTATGAAGCCATGCTGAGCACGATGGTCAAAAGCGACGGCGGGGACCCTTCCTCCCTCAAGCTGGTGGATGTCGGCTATGAGCTGATCCCTGCTCTCTCCACCGGACGGGTGGATGGCATTATGGGCGGGTTCATCAACCATGAGCAGCTGATTCTGGAGCAGGAAGGCCATCCGGTCCGCTCTTTCAATCCTGTGGATTACGGGGTCCCGGATTATTATGAGCTGGTGCTGGTCGCCAGTGAGCAGGGACTGCAGGATTCACAGGGCTTTTATCACAAATTCGTGGATGCGATCAGAAAAGGCCAGCAGTATGTAGCCGATCACCCGGATGAAGCGCTGAAGCTGCTGCTTACCCATCAGGAGGATACCGCACCACTGGATGAAGCCATTGAACAGCGTAGTCTGGAGATCCTGCTGCCGCTGATGGATGCCGGTTCCCAGCCCTTCGGCTATCAGGACAGCGCATCATGGGAGAAGGTGAACCAGTGGCTGAGCGAGAACGGTCTGCTGGCTGCCGAAGTGGATGTTAAGAATGCTTTTATTAATTTTTAATTCATCATTCAGGAGGAATTCATATGTCTTATCTGTCCAAAGTACGCCAGGCGAATCCGCTGGTGCATAATATCACGAATATCGTAGTCGCTAACTTCACAGCTAATGGGCTTCTGGCCCTGGGAGCTTCGCCGTTCATGGCCGATGCCATTGAAGAAGTAGCGGATGTCGCCGCCATGTCCGGCGCGGTTGTGCTGAACATCGGTACACTGAATGAAGCTGCCATCGCTTCCATGATCGAAGCCGGAAAGGCTGCGAACCGCCACCATGTACCGCTCGTGCTTGATCCCGTTGGAGCCGGTGCTACCGCCTACCGCACGGATGTTACAGCTAAGCTGCTCAGTGAGCTACAGCTTACTGCGCTGCGCGGCAATGTGGCCGAGGTTGCCAATGTGGCTGGGGAGAGCTGGGCTAGCAAAGGCGTGGATGCCGGAGCAGGCGAGGGCGATGTAGTAGCTCTAGCCATTAAAGCAGCGCAGAAGCTGAACTGTGTCGTAATTATCACAGGCAAGGAAGACATCATCACAGACGGCAAGCGCACTTATATCGCCAGCAACGGGCACGCCATCCTGACCCGGGTGACCGGAACCGGCTGTCTGCTCAGTGCGGTGGTGGGTGCATTTCTTGCCGTAAGCGGCGGGGAGGTGCTTGAGGCGGCGGCTGAGGCCCTCTCCTTCTACGGCGTGGCAGCAGAGCTTGCCGCTGAGGCGGCTGAAGCCCAAGGTCCGGGCAGCTTCCAGATTGGGTTCCTGAATCAATTGTCACTAGTGACCCCGGAGCAATACAGCAGCCGCTCACGGCTGAAGCTGCTCGAAGCCTAAAACGCCGCAAAGGAGGGGAAAAGATGACTAGCATACGCAAAGCGTTGACCATTGCCGGCTCTGACAGCGGCGGCGGGGCCGGGATTCAGGCGGATTTGAAGACGTTTCAGGAGCTGGGAGTGTACGGCATGTCTGCACTTACTGCACTCACCGCCCAAAATACTTTAGGAGTCCAGGGCGTCTATCCGATGGAGCCGGAGACCGTTGCAGCCCAGCTGGATTCGATCGGCAGTGATCTGCCGCCGGATGCCATCAAGACCGGGATGCTGTTCAGCAGTGACATTATCCGCGTGGTTGCCGGTAAAGTGCAGCAGTACGGCTGGCAGCAGAAGCTGGTGATCGATCCGGTCATGGTCGCCAAGGGCGGCTCACAGCTGCTGCTCCAGGAGGCAGTACAGGCGCTGATTACAAGCCTGCTTCCTCTCTCGCTTGCCATCACCCCCAATCTTCCTGAAGCAGAGATGTTGACAGGTATGACGATTGAGAGCCGGGAAGACCGGGAACAGGCGGCAAGACTGCTTCATCAGATGGGACCCGAGTACATTATCTTGAAAGGCGGACATGACTCCTCAGGAGATGAGGCAGTGGATCTGCTCTATGACGGACGGGAATTCCAGTATATGTCCAGCCCGCGGATTGCGACGAAGCATACTCACGGAACCGGCTGTACCTTCTCGGCTGCGGTGACGGCTTGTCTTGCGCTGGGCCGCTCCATGCCTGAAGCCGTCCATACCGCCAAGGCCTTCATTCAAGCGGCGATTGAGGATAGTCTGAATATCGGGGCCGGGCAGGGGCCGACGAATCATTTTGCTTATGGGAACCGGATGAGATCAAGGGGGATACCGCTATGACACGGATAGACATCGAGGATATGCGCAGACTGCTGAAGCTGTACTTCATTATGGGCAGTGTGAACTGCCGCCAATCACCCGAGGACACTTTAACCGCTGCTGCCGCTGGAGGCATCACTCTATTCCAGTTCCGGGAAAAGGGGCCCGCTGCGCTCAAGGGTGCCGCACTGCTCCGTCTAGGGCAACAGCTCCGGCAGATCTGCCGGGCCTATAACATCCCGTTCATCGTGAACGATGATCTGGAGCTTGCCGCTGCGCTGGATGCCGATGGCATTCATGTCGGCCAGGATGATCTGCCTGCCAGGCTGATCCGGGAGCAGCTCGGTGAGCATAAGATCATCGGAGTCTCCGCACATAATCTGACGGAAGCCCGGCAGGCTATCGCGGACGGCGCCGATTATCTCGGAGTCGGTCCTGTCTATCCTACCTCGTCCAAGAATGATGCCCAGGCCGTCCGGGGAACTACTGTCATTGAAGAGCTAAGACGAAGCGGCCTGAGCATTCCTGTGGTGGGAATCGGCGGCATCACCCTGGAGAATGCCCCACCGGTAATCCGGGCGGGTGCGGATGGTCTCTCCATCATCTCGGCCATTGCCGGAGCTGAGGATATACACGAGACTACGCGTAGATTCGCGCAGCTCGTCACTGCTCCTTCTTCATAATTTCAAACCAGGCACGCGGCGGGTGGAGCGATGTTGGTGGAACAATGCGGGTGCCTCATGCCACGCATAGGGTGTACCTCACTTTTCCACCCGTCTCTTTGTGGCGACATATAACGTTAACCAGGGCGCCCAGTCCAATTGTGATCGGTTTTTCGATTACATTCGGCCTGCGCGGTGCGCCCAATCCAATTATGATCGGTTTTTCGATTACATTCGGCCTACGCGGCGCATCCTGTCCAATTATGATCGGTTTTTCGATTACATTCGGCTTACGTGGCGCGCCCAATCCAATTATGATCGGTTTTCCGATTACATTCGGCTTACGTGGCGCGCCCAATCCAAATATGATCGGTTTTCCGATTACATTCGGCCTACGCGGCGCTCCCAATCCAATTATGATCGGTTTTTCGACTACATTCGGCTTACGTGGCGCTCCCTGTCCAATTATGATCGGTTTTTCGATTACATTCGGCTTACGTGGCGCGCCCTGTCCAATTATGATCGGTTTTCCGATTACATTCGGCCTACGTGGCGCGCCCAATCCAATTATGATCGGTTTTTCGATTACATTTGGCTTACGCTCCCCCTCTATCCCCGCGTAATCTGCCCATAACAATAGTAGAATAGAATTGTCCGTCTGCCAGCCGCTTATCTCTGCGCAGGACACCCTCGACCTCGAAGCCAAGGCTCTCATAGAGCCGGATCGCCTTGTCATTCCTCTCCAGAACCTTCAAGCTCAGCTTATCCAGACTGATGGTATCCGCCCAGCCGATAGACTGCTCCAGCAGGCTCCTGCCGATTCCGTATCCCCAGAATTCCTGCAGCACCCCGACTCCGAACTCGGCCTGATGGGCCAGCCTGCGGAGCGGACTTCCTTCACATCTGGCGAAGCCCGCCAGCCTGTCCTGAACCTCGGCAACCAGGAACAGGTTCGTGCCGCTGGCCGTATCCGCCGCTATAAGCGACCGGAAGCCATCCGGGCCGATGAATGCTTCCCCCTGAACCCGGTCTAAATTCTCCGTCTCCCCGTCGATCTTCAGCCTTAGCGCGGACAACTGGAGGGCATCTTGCGGTGAGGCGGATCTCACCGTGTAGCGGAGCCCTTTATTTTCATATCCCTGTGCAACAATAATCATTCTGTTTCTCTCCTCCCAAGCTTAAGGCTGCAATCTCGTTCTCCACTTCATTCCGGCTAATCCAGTTTAGCATTTACTTCCGGAAAATCCAGGCGTATAATGCCCATGACAGACATGTTGCAGGATTATTTTTACATATATAGTATCCCTAAAATTCAAGCAAAGCTGGTGACCCTATTGTCGAGAGGCTTCAGAGCCATGGGACCCGGAGGAGGCTTCGGGCATGGCAAATTAAAGTTCGATGAGGAGGAGGCGAAGCCGGATATATCCAAAGCGCTGCTATTACGCATCGTCAAATATTTCGCTCCGTACTGGAAGCAGACGCTGCTGGTGATGACCGTGCTGTGTATCTCCGCAGTGCTGGGGCTGCTCCCTCCTATCCTGATTCAGCAGATCATTGACCGGGCGCTCCCGGACAAGAATCTGCAGCTGCTCTTCCTGCTCGTTGCCGCCTCGCTGGCTACAACGGTTGTGTCAGGACTGCTCGGTGTGCTGCAGAATTATTTGAACTCTTTTATCTCCCAGAATATTGTCCATGATATGAAAAACCAGATGTACCGCCATCTGCAGAGCATGCCGCTGCAGTTCTACTCAGGCGTCAAGCAAGGCGAGGTCATCACCCGGATGACCAGTGACATTGCCGGAATTCAGGGCGTCTTCAACAGCACCATCGTCAATTGTGCCAGCAATCTGTTCATTCTGATCTCCACGGCGGTAACCCTGTTCATCATGAACTGGAAGCTTGCGCTGCTAGGCATCCTGGTCATTCCCTTATTCATCGTGCCGACCCGCAAAATGGGCAATGTCCGCTGGAAGCTGGCCAAAGAGACGCAGGAGAAGATCTCGGAGCAGAATCAGATCATTGAAGAGACGCTCAGCCTCAGCGGGTACATGCTTATGAAGCTGTTCACCAGAGAGGACACCGCGCTGGCAAGCTTTCAGACCGTAAACGCCCAGGCGACACGGCTGCAAATCCGCGAATCGATGGCCGGCCGCTGGTTTATGCTGGTCCTTACCACCTTCACCAGTATCGGGCCGATGCTGATTTATCTGTACGGGGGTTATTTATTCATCCAGGGAGAGCTGAGCATTGGAGCAATTATCACCTTCGTGGCACTGCTGAGCAGATTGTATATTCCGGTTATGCAGATGACCAATCTCTATGTGGATGTGAACCGTTCGGTGGCGCTGTTTGAACGGATTTTTGACTATTTTGATATGGACCCGCTAATTGTGGATGCTAAGCTGGCTCTTCCAAGCCGGGTTGAGGGACAAGACATCGTCTTCGAGCAGGTGAATTTCGCCTACGCCCCGGACAAGCCCGCTCTGAGCGGGATCTCCTTCACGGCAGCCGCCGGATCACTGACTGCCCTGGTCGGACCCAGCGGAGCAGGCAAAACCACCATTACCAACCTGATTCCCCGGCTCTATGAGCTGGATTCAGGCGTGATCCGTATCGGCGGCAAGGACATCCGTGAGTTCACGCTGCATTCGCTTCGCTCACAGATTGGCCTAGTCACCCAGGACACGTACCTATTCAACGGGACGATCCGCGAGAATCTGCTATATGCCAACGCTGAAGCCACGGAAGCCGAGCTGACGGCCGCCTGCGAAGCTGCTTTTATTCATGATTTCATTCTGAAGCTGCCTGAAGGCTACAACACGGTTGTCGGCAACCGGGGAATCAAGCTGTCCTGCGGTGAAAAGCAGCGGATGTCCATCGCGCGCGTGCTGCTCAAGAATCCGCCCATCATCATTATGGACGAGGCCACCTCGTCGCTGGACACGGTATCGGAATATTACATCCAGCAAGCCATGCATGAATTGCTGCGCGGCAAGACCAGCATGGTCATCGCTCACCGTCTCTCTACCATCATGGCTGCCGACAATATTCTGGTTGTTCAGGACGGCAGGATTGTGGAGTCGGGGCAGCACGCTTCCCTGCTGGCAGAGAATGGGGTATACCGGGATTTGTACAACAAGCAGTTTCAGCGGGAAGATTCATAAGCCAATAGGTGCGAAGCCTTAATGAAAAAGGGATTCACGGAGCAGCATCACCTGCTCTGGGAATCCCTTCTCTTCCTGTCCGCGATCAGTCCGGCTTATCGCGTAGTACGCAGCGGCTTCAGCTTGTCCATCCAGCCGCTGATTTGTTCAGCCGTCTCCGTGCTGCGCAGCAGCCGTTGATATTCGTCCACATAACCGCCGTCACCGGCAAGCTGTCCGGCCCACTCATGGAACTCTTCGAACCGTTCCAATGCGATACTGCGCTGCCCGAGAATCAGGTAGGCATTCAGCAGCTGCTCTAACGTCTGCTCGGACGGATTGTTTTTATACTCCTGCTCACTGAGCTGAAGCTGATCTACCGCATATTGCTTGGTTAGCAGCTTATCCGGCACATAATTCGTCCCTTCCAGCTGGTAGATGCCCATCAGCGCCGGACCCAGGGGGGATTGACCCGGATAAGGGCTGGCCAGCAGATCCTCGCTCCCGTCCTGATCCACATCCTCATAATTCACGCTGAACAGATCGTTAACCGTTACCTGCATCGTTCCGTCGATCTCTTCGACCACAATTGACGCGTAGGCGGGACGGTTGTCCATCAGACTGAACAAGAAGGTATTCCGGTTGTTCTGCACCACGGCTTCAGCCCAGAGCTGCTCCTCCTCATTCCAAATGCCGCCGCCTTCCAGGGTAAGCCCGGCCTTCTTGCTGTCAAAGACCATTTTGCCCTCCTTAACGATGGCGAACTGTGTATAGCTGAACTCTCCCTTATTCCAGTAATACACCTGAAAAATCTGCCCGTTCAACTGAACCGCATCCATATGTACGAATCCCGAATATTCATCTGCAATCTCAGGGGACACTTCCGCGAGCGCTGCGGCAGCCGCGTCTTCCTCCTGATGATGCCCTCCAGGTGCTGCTGAGAGATCCGCTGCCGGGGAAGCGGCTGGCGCTGCAGACGGATCTGCTGATCCGCCATCCCCTGTTCTTGAGCAACCCGCTATGATCGCTAAGGCTATCAATAAGCTAATAATCCGCATGTAATCCTCCTAAATGTCGTGTCGTGGTAGCATGACTTCCTGTATACCCGTCCGGGAGCCCGCTTCGGAAGCCGTACTGGTATGTGAGTTGCCTCTAATCTTCCAGTCTGGCATGAAGCTCTGCGAGCTCTTCCTCCGTCAGCCGTCTCCACTGCCCTTGCGGAAGACCACTGAGCGTGATATGCATAATCCGTATCCGCTCCAGGCGGAGCACACGGTAGCCTAGCGCCTTGCACATCCGGCGGATCTGCAGATTCAGCCCTTGGGTCAGAATAATCATGAACTCCTGATCCGAGATCCGCCGGGTGAGGCATGGCTTGGTCCGGGTCTCCAGAATATCTACACCCGCTGACATCTCCGCCAAAAAGTCTTCCGTGACCGGCTTATCCACGCTCACCCGGTACTCCTTCTCATGACTATGCTCGGAACGCATCATCCGGTTGACAATCGACCCGTCATTGGTCAGCAGAATCAGCCCTTCCGAGTGCTTGTCCAATCTGCCGACGGCAAAAATCCGGGAGGGATAGTTGATATAATCTACGATATTCCCTTCCACATGCCGGGCGGCTGTACAGGTAATGCCTACCGGCTTGTTCAGCGCCAGGTAGACCCGCTCCTCCCGGTCTGGAGTCACAGTAATCCCGTCTACAGCTACAGTATCTCCAGGCTCCACGCCTGCTCCAGGCGTACAGACCTTCCCGTTAATCGTGATCCTTCCGGCGGCAATCAGCCGGTTCGTCTCTCTGCGCGGATAGATACCGGTCTCACTGATGTATTTGTTAATTCTCATGAAGTACCCGCTTTCAGGTCCTACATATGAAAGAACACCTGATTCACATAGCCATCAGATGTTGCCTCCAACCTATAACCCTTATATTTGGTAATTATCAATGGGCAGATGTCCGCTTATTTAGCGCCTCCGGTTTTGTTGCTGCCGCTGCTGCTCTTAGCCGGTTTGGCTCCTTTGGCACCTGGGCTTCCGGGAGGGCCGCTTCGGGCCGGCTTCACGGGTTTTGCCGTCTTATTCCAGCGGGTCCAGCCCTTGCTGCCTGTTCCTCTGCCTGTGCCGCCGCCTTTACTTTTTGCCACAATATCACTCCGTCAATATTCAGTTTTCGTCGTACATTACTCTATCTTACCATTATTTCGGGCGGATTGTCAGGTCCAACTGCAAACAGCCTGCGCGGAGAGCCTCCGGCAGGCTGCATAACAGGTATCTATCCAAGAGCATAGAGTGGCTTATTTAGGCTGAATATATCCTTCGGCCTTAAGCAATTCGGCGATCAATACCGCACCGCCGGCAGCGCCTCTCACCGTATTGTGGGACAGGCTGACGAATTTGTAATCGTACAGTGAATCCTCGCGCAGGCGTCCTGCGGAGATGCCCATGCCGTTCTCAATATCGCGGTCCAGACGGGTCTGCGGACGATTCTCTTCCTCAAAATACGTGATGAACTGCTTAGGAGCACTCGGCAGACCGAGCTCCTGCGGACGCCCCTGGAAGCTGTTCCAGCGTTCCAGAATCTCCTCGCGGGAAGGCTTCTGCTCAAAGGAGGCAAAGACAGCCGCCATATGGCCGTCAGCCACAGGTACACGAATACACTGTGTGGTGATTACCGGCTGCTCGCTTGGGACGATCCCTTCACTGGTTACCTTACCCCAGATCCGCAGCGGCTCCTGCTCGCTCTTCTCTTCTTCCCCGCCGATGAAAGGAATCACGTTATCCACCATATCCGGCCAGTCCGCGAAGGTCTTGCCTGCACCTGAAATCGCCTGATAAGTGGTTACAACCACCTTGGAAGGCTTGAACTCATGAAGTGCATTCAGAGTAGGCATATAGCTCTGAATGGAACAGTTCGGTTTCACAGCGATGAAGCCGGTCTCCGTCCCCAGACGTTTGCGCTGCTGGGCGATAACCTCCAGATGCTCCGGGTTAATCTCGGGAATCACCATCGGAACATCAGGTGTCCAGCGGTGTGCCGAATTGTTGGAGATCACCGGAGTTCCGGTACGCGCATAAGCTTCTTCCAGCGCCTTGATCTCTTCCTTCTTCATATCTACGGCGCAGAAGATCAGATCCACATCCGCAGCCACTTCCTCTACCTTGGAGGCGTCTTGAACCATGATGCCTTTGACTGCTTCTGGCATAGGGGTGGAGAGCTTCCATCTGCCTTGAACAGACTCCTCATAGGACTTGCCGGCTGAATTCGCGCTCGCCGCAATCGCCGTTACCTGAAACCATGGATGATTCTCCAAAAGTGCAATGAAACGCTGGCCGACCATACCGGTACCGCCAACAATACCCGCTCTGAGCTTCCTCGACATAAGAAATTCATTTCCTTTCAAGCAGCGCCTAGCGAAAGGTGCTTTTTAATAACCGATTATAAATGATAGCGGCATGTTACACAATATGTGATTACAAAGTAAGTGTTTCCTCTTCTAATAAAATTACCGCGTCATCCCCAGCCGCTTCGCCAATTCACCCAGCTCCTGGCCCTTCAGTGCCCCTTCCACCAGGACAGGCAGCAGTGCCGGAGTACAGGCGAAGCAAGGGGTTCCGTCACGGGCGAGCTGAGCGGCCAGCCGTTCATCATAGGAAGGCTTCCCCTCATCGGAGAGGGCCAGCAGCGTCATCGTCCGCACCCCGGATTCCCGCAGCTCGCGCATCCGCCGGACCAGACCGGCCTGATTGCCGTTCTCGTACAGATCCGATACGATAATGAACAGCGTCTTCTTCGGCTCCTCGATGAACTGCTCGCAATACTTCACCGACTTATGAATATCCGTGCCGCCCCCGAGCTGGATGCCGAAGAGCATGTCAACAGGATCATTCGCACATTGCTCCGTCAAGTCTACCACCTCGGTGTCAAAAGCAACGACACGCGTGTTCAGCGCCGGAATACTGGCGAAGATCGAGCCGATCACCGACGCCCAGATCACAGAGCTGGCCATCGAGCCGCTCTGGTCAATATCCACAATGACCGTCCATTCCTTGCTGCGGCGGGCCCGGTCGAAATAGAAGAAGCGCTCGGGGATAATCATCCGCCGCTCCGCATCGTAGTGCTTCAGATTGCGCTCGATCGTCCGTTTCCAGTCCAGTCCGCTTAGTGAAGGCAGCGGGGAATGCTGCCGCTTATTAAGCGCTCCGGTAACCGCACGGCGGATATCGGTCTCCAGCAGCTTGACCAGCTCATCCACAAGCGCCTGGACCAGCATCCTTGCGGTTTCTTTGGTTTTCTCCGGGATTTTGCCCTTGAGTGCCAGCAGCGTACCCACCAGCTGGATATCCGGCTTCACTGCCGCCAGCAGCTCCGGCTCAAAGAGCAGCTGCTTCCAGCCCTTACGCTCCATCGCATCCGTCTGAATGACCGAGACCACATCCTCCGGGAAGAAATTCCGCACATCTCCGAGCCACTTAGACAGGTTAATCGCAGCATGTCCCGAGCCTGCACCTCTGCCCTTCGATGCGGCAGCGGCACTCCCTTCTGCCTTGCCTGCGCCTGTCTCATTATAGATAGCCGCCAGTGCCGCATCCATAATCAGCTCTTCCTCACTTAGCGTCCGGCCGGTGCCTTGGCCATAGCCAGGCAAGGCCTCTTCCGCTTCCTGCCCCAGAATCAGCCGCCAGCGTGTAAGGGCGCCGTTCTGATTATCCTCCTTCAGCTCTTCTTCACCCATCTATAGATCCCCGAAGTCAAAATCATTCAGATCATCCAGCATTTTGGCTTCCTCCTCCTTCAGTTCTCCTGTCAGAATCTCGGCGGCCTGCTCTGTGTTCACGCCCCACAGCTCACCCAGCAGCTCAGCGATCATCGTCTTCTCACGCGGGGAGAAGGTACTGAACGCCCGGCGCAGGAAGACCAGCGCACGCTTGAACTCCTCATCCTCCAAGGCGTTGATATAGTCATTTAGCTGCTCCCACAGGCTCATTCGCGACAACAGACCATAGCGGTTACGCATGGACAACCCCTCGAACCAGCCTGCCCCGAGGTCCGCCGGTATCCCCGGAGACAAGCGGCGCGACACCTCCGCCGCAACTTCTCCGGCAGGGATGGCTCCACGCTCCATCAGGATCGCGCAGGCGAAGCCCGACAGCCGCGGGTTGCGGTCATCCCGCTGCGCCAGCTGCAGCAGCTCCTGCAGCCACAGAGCTGTATCCGCAATCTCGCTATGCTCCTGCGAGATGTTATTCAGGTCATTCATTGCACTGATCATCAGCGCCGCCGCTTCATCATTGCAGCCGCTGGCATCCAGCAGGAACAGGCAGCCCCGGCGGAACAGCTCCTCCAGCAGCGGTACGAACGGGGCCGTATCCACCTTGCGGATGTCGCCATAACCGATGATCTTGGCCAGCTCTCTGGCCGCTGTGGCAATCGAGACGACATCGCGGCTATCCACCGCAAGGCGCTGCAGCACGCGGCTGCTCTCCTCCATCTGCGTGGTCATGGCACATTCGCAGGCGGTGACAATCAGCGCAGAGGCCTCAGCGATAGAGCTGCATTCCAGCAGCTTCTCGCGCAGCACGTAGGCTGCCGCCACCTCAATGGTCTCGCCCAGCAGTGTAGACTCCACGATCTCAATCTCTACCTCCGGCGCCCACTGGAGGACCCAGTGCTCTGCCCAGGTCGCCCCGGACTGGCCGCTCGGCACATTCCGGGCGAAGTGGATGCCGAGCAGCTCCAGCCGGTGGAACAGCACCGAGCGGTGCAGATCGAGATAAGCCGCTTCACTGCTTGACACCCGGCGGTTCTCGCGCAGATCCAGCGTCAGGTCGCTGGCTACAGTCGATCTGTACTTCTCCAGCTTGTATCGCTTCAGCAGCCGGTTCAGGTCATCCTGAATCGGCGTCTGGCTGACGCCGTCGGCCAGCCTGCCGATATTCGTACCGACATCCACCCGGGCCAGCGAATCGGCGATAACGGCCAGATCACCGTGGCCGAGCAAGGTCTGTGCGGCATCGCGCAGATCGCGCAGCGTAGGTGCGCTTCCGCCGTGCAGCGCCGCCAGCGACTCTGCCAGCCGCACCGCTTCAATCACTTCGGCCGTGGAGCGGTGTGTCCCTGCTCTGCGCACCATCCGGGCCACAGAGGAGAGATAGAGATGGGGCAGCTCCTCAGCGCGGCCTGAGGCCATCAGCTCCCACATCATCTGGAAGTAGTGCGGAGCCGCGTTGCCCGCACCGTAACCCGACATAGTGGAGAGCTTATAGTAGGAATACGGCATCAGCGTCAGCTTGGTAGAGCGTGTAGGTAATGACGCAAGCTCCGTATCGCTCATTCCCTCCGAGAGATCAGCCAGTACGGCGGCGTGGTATGCACCGCAGATCACAACAATCTTCTCCGGCAGATGCCCTTCTTCAATCTTGAGCTTAATTCTCCGCCTCATATAAGATTCGCGCAACGCGTTATAAGCATATTCCCGCGGCTGCTCCGCGCGTTCCGTGGACTCCGACAGCTCCCGCATCTGGGCAGAGAAGGCCAGAATCGCGGCGCGGTAAGCGCCGCTGCTGGCGTTATGCTCGTAATTTCGCTCCCAGTACATATCATAGTCATGCTCACCGGCAAGCCGGGCAATCCGGCTGTATACCGACTCCGGCTCACCGACTTCCTCTTCCGCCGGCTCCCCCTGCTCCTCAGCCGCAGGCTTCAGCTCCGGACGGGCGCCGGTATCCTGCCGTAACGCATCCTGTAAGCCTAGGGTTATAGAGGAAGGCAGATCGATGAACTCTGCCACCGCCCCATGCTCCTGCGCCCATTTCATCGCCTGAAATTCCGGGGAATACACAGCGAACGGCCAGAGCACCGTCCGTACGGGTAGATCCTCGGTGAAGGCCAGAATAGCCACCGGCGGCTTCGTTACCGCATGGGTTAAATGACGGATCTCTCCGCTTGCATCACTCGGCCCCTCAATCAGCACGGCGGTCGGCTGCAGCTCGTTCAAGTATTCCAGGACATGCCTGGCACCGCCCGGAGACAGATGCCGGACTCCGAAAACATGAACGCCGGCAACCGCTGCCCTGCTCACTCGTTCATCTCCTTACAGGCTTGATAGAGTCCGCGCCAGTCCGCTCCTTTTTTCTTCATTACATTATCCAGATATTCCTTCCACACCAGCTTATCCTTATCGTCATCCTTGACGATCGCCCCTTGCAGTCCCGCTGCCAGATCCTCGTCGGTCAGTTCTCCGCTCCCGAAGCTTGCTGCCAGTGCCATGCTGTTCGTCAGCAGCGAGATGGCTTCTGCTGTGGAGATTACACCGGCTGGAGTCTTCACCTTCTCCTTCTTGTCGAGCGTCATGCCGCTGCGCAGCTCGCGGAAGATGGTGACCACCTTAAGCAGCGCTTCATCCGCCGGAACAGCAGCCTGCAGCTCATAGGAGGAGGCAATCTCGCCGACACGCTTCTTCACAATGGACAGCTCCGTCTCAAGGTCCGATGGCGCAGGCAGCACAATGATATTGAAGCGCCGCTTCAGGGCAGCGGACATCTCATTGACTCCGCGGTCCCGGGTATTTGCCGTGGCAATAATCGAGAAGCCCTTGCGGGCACTGGTCTCCTTGCCCAGCTCCGGCACAGAGATCGTCTTCTCCGACAGAATCGAGATCAGCGCGTCCTGTACCTCGGAAGCACAGCGGGAAATTTCCTCGAACCGGGCAATACCGCCGTCTTCCATCGCCCGCATAATCGGGCTCTTAACCAGCGCCTCCGGCGTCGGTCCGTTCGCCAGGAGCATGGCATAGTTCCAGGAATAGCGCACATGCTCTTCGCTTGTTCCCGCCGTCCCTTGTACAACCATGCCCGAGTTGCCATAGATTGCCGCCGCCAGATTCTCGGACAGCCAGGATTTTGCCGTGCCCGGCTCTCCGATCAGCAGCAGTGCCCGGTCGGTTACCAGTGTGGCAACCGCCATCTCGATCAGCCGGGTGTTGCCGATGTATTTCGGCGTAATCACGGTCTTGCCCGCCTTGCCGCCAGTAATGAACGTGAGAACTGAACGCGGGGACATCTGCCATCCGGCCGGAATACGCCCGGTGTCCTCCTTGCGCAGAGCCTCCAGCTCATCCTGGTACAGGATTTCGGCAGGCAGACGCATGTAATCCTGAAGCTGATCTTGTTCTGTTGACATGTACACCTCTCCTTTATATATCCCTGTCCATCCGGGACAATTTCTTCCGTGCCGATGACACTAAGTATATTTGGAGACTTTACTGCTTACTCACTAGTTGGTCCAGGATATACTCCAGCTGGCGCTTGGATTCATATTTGAACCGGGGGGCGATCTCCTTCACCCGGTCCACATAGCTGGCGGGGAAGCGCTCCATCATCTCGAACAAGTAGTGGTCAAATGTATACAAATTGCGGACGTTGTTCTCTTCAAGCACGGACATCAGCAGCTCCAGCCGCTCCAGCTCAGGCAGTTCTGCCCTCTCCAGTCCTTTGAAAATATTGGCGAGACGGTCATACGTGTACCGCTTGAGCGTCCCTTCCAGCTTGCCCCGCAGGTAATCCTGCACTCCCTGATGTCCGGGCCGGGCGAAGACACACGCCAGATTCATGGCATCCTGCTTAATGGACCATTCCAGCCAGCGCGGGTCCCATTCCGCCGCTACCTCCTCGGCCGTCATCATCTTCTTGTTATACTGCCTGACACCCGAGGCATCCCACCGGACCTCATAGTCCCAATACAGGTCCACGGCCTGCTCCTCGATTGTATGGACCAGCAATTGCGAACGCTGAGCTGCCTGCTTGGCTGCTTGGCCTATCAGCTTGGTCTCCGTGAGTCCGGCGAACCGGTCGAACATCTCCTGCGGGCTGACCCTCCTCTTGGCAGCATGGAAATAATTCGGCAGATGCCGCATGCTGCGCTGCGCCAGCTCCGCGAGCTCTTCCAGCGCGGCGTTATCCGCTGATTCCTGCTTGTAACGGGCCGCATGGTCAAACAGAGGAACCCAACCCAGTGAAATATAACGATCATACTCTTTAAGGACATAGCTATAAATTGCATCCAGTTCAGGAGTTTTTACGTGGCTGAGCGTAATCAGGAAGGGAACCAGCTCTTCCCAGGCCTTCTCGGTAATCTTCTTGCCGGCATTATTAGGCGGTGCGGCCTGCAGCTCCTCCTGGAACAATGCGGTCACCTTGGCATACACCTCAGAAGGAGCGCCATTTGCCAGTATTGAAGCCAACATCTCACGGTCCTTCTTCTGGATGAACGCCTCAATGAGCCGCTCTGCTCCCCGGACCGAGCCGCCTGCCGCCAGCGCCGTATAGGCAGCTTCGCGGATGACCTTCTTTTTGTCGGCAGACCATTCCAGGAGCGCGTCTGTATATTCCTCATACCCTCCCAGACACTTCATGGCCGCTGCCCGGATCTCATCGCTGCCGTTCTCGGCTGCTTGAACAATAACGTCCAGGTGACTGGAAGCACCTGCTTGAGCAATAACCTCCAGCTTGCGGACCTCGCTCCGCCCCCCTGCCGGGTTGAAGCTCTCCAGCAGGTATCCGGCGATCTCCGGCCCATAGGCAGGGAGAATATGGTTCTTCGCATATTCCGCCAGCTCCGAATACGGGTCGTTCAGCGCTGAGACAGCCAGCGGCAGCAGACGCAGATCCTGAAAGACTCCTTCCTTAAAGGCATCCAGCACAATCTCATATCTGCCGCTTCCGGTAGTGGTGAGCGCTTCAATCACAGGCGCAAGCTTCCGGTAAGTCTGATTCGTCTGAAGGGTGAACTTCCGGACCGGCAAGGGTCCGGGAGTTCCGTCCACGGTTGTCGTCCCTTGAGTGTACAGAACGGACTCCAGCAGCAGAGTATTCTCCTGTAATTGAATGCCCGGGGCAGGACCGTCCGGGCTACCCGGTTCAAGCAGTGCATTGATTCCCTCGCCTAGCTTCTTAAAGACCGGTGACCGCTCACCTAGCTGCTGAAATTGCGGAAGCAGCCGCTTCAGGCGGAAATCTCCGGCCGCCAGCTCACTTCCGGCAATATACAGTCTTCTGTATTCCTGATGCAGCTCCTGCAATAACGCTGTGCTCATGGATTGTCCTCCCATATGAATAAAGGTATGTGGATAATGTTGAATTACACTAGTACAGCAGACGAATGATCTCTTCGTCCTTGATGACACTCAGCGGCTGTGCACGCAGACGTCCCTGGTCCAGGTCATGCTCGAACATGACCAGAACCGTGCAGTCCTCGCGGGCTCCGGCCGGAAGGAATGGCAATAAGCCCACCGTGCCCTGCTGAATGGTCGGAAGATCCTCCAGCAGCAGCCGTGTTCCTTCCCCGTCGGTCATAACATACTGACCGTTCTCTGTAACGCCCAGAGCTGCGGCATGCAGCAGCATGACAGGCTGCTTGTCGCTCAGCGGGTTCTTAATCTGGTTCTTCACCTTCTTGAAGACCTCCGAATAAGAGCGGTGAGCCTTCGCGGCAGCCTGCTCAAGATCAGCACCCTGCACGGGTCTCGGAGACATGGACTCGTACCTGATCCGGGCGTTCATCTCACCGGGATAGGTGTATAACTGAGGAACTACGGCAATGTCGAAGAAGCTGTCTTCCTCACGCATCAGCTTCGCCGCCTTGTAAGGACGGTAGTTAAAGGTCCGGCGGATCTCTCCGCCTTCCGCAGAGAGATCCAGCCAAAAGCCAAGGTCTACGAACTCCTGGCGGGCCGCATCGTTGTAGCTGTAGAAGGATAACTGCAGCAGCTCTGCCCCCTCCTTCACCAGCCCGTATTCCTTCAGCTCGCTAAGCTGCCAGGCATGGCCCAGCCATTCATCAATCGTGGATTCGTGATCGAGCGCCAGCTCCGGGTCCTCGCTCCGGGCCAGCAGATACGCCCGGCCCTTCTTGATAAATGCGTGTAGCCGGGTCAGCTGCTCCACCGCATATGTATAGTTCTGCTCCTGATCGTTGCCGCTGAACATCAGATTCGCGAAGCGGCGCAGCTCAATCTGCGCCCCGGACAAATAATAGTTCCCGAGCTGCTTCACATGCCCCTGAAGCGTCTTGGCTGCAGACTTGTCAATTGTGGACAGGCCGCTGCGTACGAAGGAGAGTACCAGCTTCTCCAGCAGGTCAAGCCCTTCGAGCTGCGCGTTGATTTTTTTCTTCAGGGCGGATTTGTTAACCTTCTTCGGCTTGGGCTCTACTCCTTCAGCCGCCTGCTTCACCTTATTCTCTTCCCGCTTCTCCGCCTTCTCGCGCTTCGATGCGATGTCCTCGGGAACCGGGGCAGGTGTGAACGTCTGGCCTTCGGTATAGGCATACAGCAGACCTAATGCGTGCTTGCAGGGGAATTGGCGGCTGGGGCAGCTACAGCGGAAGACCGGGCTGTCTGGTGCGATGAAGTCCACTGAGCACTCATAGGGCGTTTTGCCGCTTCCGGCACATTTTCCGAATAATAGCTCTCCGTTCTCCGACTGATGGAGCTCCACAAAGCTCTTTTTGCGGACCAGCCCCTGGCCGTTCTTGATCGCAGCAGCATTGGGTGCAAGTGAATCGACGTACGTGGATGTTAGCTCTGGCAAATTAGATTCCTCCCGGCTGAATTAGAATGTAAGCAGAATGAATGAACGTGCATACGGGGCACAAGTATTTATTACCCAGCTTCACATGAAACGACTACAAATAGGATCATATGTTTGCATTTATTTTAGCAAATCTTGGCGTCCGATCCAATAGAGTAACCGCTTTCAGATGAAAAATGGGTGATAGGTCCTAGATTCGCTTCTGGTCAAGCTCCGTTCTAAGCGGTTTATGTACACTCTATGGTCTAACAAAAAAAACGGCCAGCCCCCCTAAAAGACAGCTGCCGTTCCTGCTTCCCCGCAGGGATATTTTATTTGAACCAGCCTTTCTCCTTAAACCGCGTAATCGCCTCAATCCGGTTGCCCACATCCAGCTTGTCCAGAATGACCGAGATATAGTTACGGACCGTACCCGTGGTGATATAGAGCTGGCTGGCGATCTCCTTCGTATTCTTGCCGTCGGCGATCAGCCCCAGCACTTCCTTCTCCCGCTCGGTCAGCGGATTCGCTTCCTTGCTGTAGGCTTCATCCATCAGCTCCGGCGCGTACATCCGTTTGCCGTCCATGACACTGCGGATCGACAGCGCCAGCTCCTCGCTGGGACTGTCCTTAAGCAGATAGGCATCCACTCCGGCCTTGACCGCACGCTCGAAGTACCCTGCCCGGGCAAACGTGGTCAGAATCATGATTTTGCAGCCTGCCCCCTTCAGGGCTTCTGCCGCTTCCAGGCCCGTCATAGCCGGCATTTCAATATCCATAATACAGATATCCGGCTGTAGCTGCTTCACCAGCTTCACAGCCTCTTCCCCGTTGCCCGCCTTGCCGACCACCTGCATGTCTTCCTCCAGATCCAGCAGCGCCGACAGCGCTCCCAGCAGCATCCGCTGGTCTTCGGCTATCACGATTGATATCATTGCGCGTTCACCTCCATGTCCGGCTGCTGCGATGCATTCGGCACCTTAATCACTAGTGTAGTTCCTTCATCCTGGATCACTTCCATCGAACCGTTCACGAACTCAAGCCGCTCCCGCATTCCCTGCAGGCCATGCCCCTTATGATACAGCTTGGTCCCCTCAATCCCTCCGCCGTTGTCCTTCACCTTGATAACCAGATCGGTCCGTGAAGATTCAATCTGTATCCGGCACAGCGAGGCGCCGCTATGCTTCACCACGTTGGTTACCGCCTCCTTCATGCACATGCTCAGCACATTCTCGGTAATCAGCGAGGTATTGGTCAGAACGGGATCACCCTCCAGTATATAACCGATCTCCGCCGCCTGGAGGAATTGCCGGATGCGCACCAGCTCATCTTCAACCCGGATGCCCCGCATCTGTGTGATCATCTCCCGGACTTCCTTAAGCGCGCTGCGGGCGGTTACACGGACATCGTTAATTTCGATCATGGCCTGTTCCGGATTCTTGGTGATCAGCTTGCCGGCCAGGTCACTCTTGAGTCCGATCAGTGACAGGCGTTGTCCCAGCGTATCATGCAGATCCCGGGAGATCCGCTGACGCTCTTCCATAATGCCCAGCTCGGAGATCCGTTTGTTGGCATCCTCCAGCTGTTCCTCCAGCTTATCCTGCCTGTTGCGGTTATAGGTTGTGACCGGAAGCAGCACCACGGCAATGATACTGACCAGCACGAACGGCAGCTGCGAGAGGAATACGGGATTGCGCATAATCAGCTCATAGTTAATGGCTACAATCGTCGTCAGCAGATGGATCGGATAGAGGGTGAAGAAGGCCGCTCTTTTCTGAATATTCCCGATAAAAAAAGCCAGAAACAGCGCAAAGTACATGTACCCGAACAGCAGCGTCATCGTAACAGAAACTATCATCTGCACACTGGTCCAGAAATAGACCACCCAGCCCCTGGACTTAAACGACAGCACGTAGCACGCGAAGAAGACCATAATCATCAGGATGCCATACACCCAGCGGTCCGCCGAGGAGGATCGGAAGATGAAATAGAACGGAAGAATGTAAAAAACAACCCATACATAAGGGCTTAGTCCCGTACTTTTATGAAAAATATGATGCCACTTCTGCATGTTAGCCATCCTTTTTGCCAGCAAGTTTATACCCCCATTTTAACATAAACCAGCCTCCGACCGGCAACTTCCTTCCAAACAACCTGTGTGTATTCTAAAAAGAAAGACCAGACCCGGCATCCTGCTCCCCGGATCTGTCTTTCTGCATGTTATCATGTTATCGCTATTATTCGCTCTGGAACCCCGGTTTGATTACCTTCAGCCCCTCTTTCACGGCAGGCTCACTCTTCCGCAACCGCTGCTTCAACTGCTTGAAGCTGAGGAAGACCTTATGCTCTTCATCCCAAAGACGGTATTTCAGCGCTTCGAGACTGGTGCTGAGTGTAATGGTGGTTGCCTTTTGCAAAGGCGGGCTGGCATTGTGAGCCAATTCCAGATTATAATTCGGCACCTTCGGACTCAAGTGATGCACATGGTGAAATCCGATATTGCCGGTAATCCATTGTAGCAGCTTCGGCAGCTTATAGTAAGAGCTTCCTTCTACAGCGGCGTTCACGTAACTCCACTCTTCATCATGCTCGAAGTAAGTATGTTCGAACTGGTGCTGTACATAGAACAGCCAGATGCCGAGGAAGCCGGATACGAACACAATCGGCAGCTGTACCAGCAGGAACGCCTGCCAGCCTATGAGCAGAATGATTCCAGTATATAGACCCACAATAGATACATTGGTCAGGTACGTATTCATCCGTTCCTTGCGTCTTGCCCCTTTGGCATTGAACCGGTACTGGATGAGGAATACGGCAATCGGTCCGATGACGAACATTACCAGCGGGTTACGGTAGATCCGGTAATAGAGCCGCTGGAGCGGCTTGGCAGCCACATATTCATCCACCGTCATGATCCAGATATCCCCGATGCCTCTTTTGTCGAGATTGCTGCTTCCGGCGTGATGAATCGAATGACTGTGCTTCCACTGGCGGTAAGGGACCAGGGTAAGCACACCGGTGATGGTGCCGACAATATCATTGGCCTTGCGGTTCTTGAAGAACGACCCATGACAGCAGTCATGAAAAATAATAAAGGTGCGGATGACAAAGCCGGCAGCCGGAATAGCGAACAGCAGCGTCAGCCAGTAGGACACGGATAAGCTTAAGTAAGCGGCGGTCCATAATAGCACCAGGGGCCCAAGCGTATTAATGAGCTGTTTTATGCTCGTGTTGAGGTCTGTTTTCTCGTAAGGGGCTACGCTTTTCTTCAATGTAGAGAGCTGGGGTATCTGGTTGTTGGTCATCGGGATCGGTTCCTCCTCGGATGCATCCATTGAAGGATACTTCTTATATTTCCAGTATAAAGAAAGAAGTGTCATGCCCGTAAGTCATAAATATCAACTCTGATGTATGACAAATGTCATAGTCGGCTCTGGAGTGCTTGTCTGCCTGCCTCCTTCGTTCTGAGCAGCGGCAGCAGAATCAGCACCGCAATCAGGAACAGTATGCCGCTCCCAGTGAAGACTGCGGATAGGGAGAGCGTGCCTTTTGCATAGCCGGCTACAGACATTCCGATCACCATAAAGCCCATGAACATCGGCCCCATAATGCCGCCCACCCTGCCCATATAAGCAGTCTCTGTGTGACGGAGCAGCAGGGTATTGATACCGATATGAATACAAGGGTAAAAGAATCCGCTAACCGTCTGGAGCACCAGCGTGAGCGCTGTGTGATGCGACCAGCCTACCCCTACCGTTCCTGCCGCACTGATCAGCAGGCCTAGGGATAACATTGTCTGCGGCTTCATAGTTTTGCCTTTACTCATAATAAACATTCCACCCAGCAGCATCGCCGCTCCATTCGCCATCATCACCCACTGCAGGAAGCCTTTGTCTCTGCCCAGATTCTCCATAATGATGAAGACACCCAGCGGCTGAACCAGTCCGGCGGCAAGCCCGGCGAAGGCAAAGGTTACTCCAAGGTTCTTCAGTACCCGGCTTGCACGCACATAATTCAGTCCGGATATCATCTCTGCCAGGAACCCACTGCGGGCCTGTCCGGTCTCCTCCATCCGGTCAGCGGGCAGCTTGACCAGAATGAGCGCCGAGCCGATGAACATCCCGCCCATCACAGCAAGTGAGGCCTCAATGCCGTAATGACTATAGATGAATGTGCCGATCACCGGACCAATGACCATGAAGAAGGCTGTAAGCGACTGAAACATGGCCATTACACTCTGCAGCTGCTCTTCAGGCACATGCTGCTTAAGCAGCTTCATCGCCGAAGGCTGTGAGAACTGGGACAGGATGGCAGATACCAGCGTTGCGAACAGTAAGGCCCTCCATGAGCCCGACAGCACCACCAGCAACACAGCAAAGACTGAGCAAGCGGACAGCAGATCACTTACGATCATGGTCCGTTTGGGCCGCCAGCGGTCTGCGAAGGTTCCCCCGATGATGGCGAACAGAAACAGCGGGCCGTATTCAGCCACTGAAATAAGCGAGACATAATAAGGATCATTGTGCGTAATCTCCGTCACATACAGCAGAATCGCAAAATTCCGCACCCACACTCCGAGCTGCAATAGCACATTTGACAGCATAATCGTCCGTACATACTTGTTACTTAACACGTTAACATCCTCCATCATTTGAATATATTCTAAATAGATAAACATCTAATCTGTATATTAATATATAGACTTTTATTTATTTTGTCTAGTTATAAATAGATAAGTTTTATTTTATCTATAAAAAACAAATGAGGATTGATGGTTATGACGGGATGGTTCATAAGAGGCGTTTGGCCCGGTGTAACGGACTGAGGTGCGCTTATGCATGATGAAAGTCACCCCTTGAGTAAAGTAACGGACCTCATGGAGCTTATTCTTGGAATTGCCGCTTTTAAACCTCTCGTAAAGAGACGATAAGGTCTCCTCAGTCCGTCAAACCGCACAAGGTGGCGTTTTCCTGGAAATAACGTCTTTCAGGTCCGTTAAGGCTGGATTGATGGCGTAAAAATAACTAGGTGCATAGCGAGTCGGAGAACTGGCGGATGGTCGATATTTTGGTAGGCGGTTGGTAGTCAGGCAGGATGGCGTTCAGGTGGGTGACTCTCAGGGGGGCTGGAATATCCTCCTCAAGATCCATTTGGAAGACAAATTTAATCCGTGGTATATTGAATGTACAAAGAAATCGCTCCTTTGGCGATGGTTGGGTGGTACCTCCATTTACCAAAACGAGCGATTTTTTTTGTTTCTTTTTCAAGGTTCCGTCCTATTCAATTGCATATTACTCGCCCGGGCTAAGCCTGCTTCACATGCTCCTCACGGTACTCTGTGGGCGTCTTGCCGGTCGCTTTTTTGAATACCTGGGTGAAGTATCTCGGGTCCTGATAGCCGACCAGCGGTGCGACCTGATACACTTTCACATTGCTGCTGCGCAGAATGTATTTGGCGTTCTCCATCCGGCAGTGGGTGACGAATTCGAGGAACGTGTAGCCGGAGATTTGCTTGAACAGGGTGCAGAAATGGCTGATGCTGAGATCGGCCACCTCGGATACCTCCTCGATGCTGAGATCCTTATGGTAATTGGATTCAATGTACCGCTGGACCTTCTCAATGATACTCCGTCCGTCCTCCCGGGCTGCGGTCTTATGACTCTGCTCCAGCCAGTCGCGGAAGGTGGTCTTCAGGACATTCATCATGTCCGGCAACGTACCCAGACCGTTCAGCTTGCTGAACAGCCCTTCAATGGACCAGTCATTATGCGTATTCAGATGTTCGAATTGCCGGTATAGCACCACACTCATCTCAATCATCAGGCGCTCCGCCAGCGGCTGGGGCAAGCTCTGGGCTTCAATGAATACGGACATCTCGTCAAAAAGAGTCAGCATCCGCTCCATATTCAGAGTACGGATGCTCTCAATCAGCGACAACTCCAGCTCCTTCGGATACTGCACCTCGCGGTTGCCTGCCGCTGCTGTCTCCTCTTCCAGGAAGACACCGGCCTGACCGGAATAGAAGCGCTGGTACAGCGCCTGGGAGGCTAACGGGTATACCGTGCTAAGCTGATCAATCCCGCTGGTGCTTCTGCTGATGCCGACAGAGCAGTTCAGCTTGGAGTAACGCTTGATTCCGGCTATAAGCTGCTCCCCGAGCTCCCGCTTACCATCATTCAGGCTGGCCGGGAAGAGCAGAATCCATTCTCCGTTATAGAACGGGAAGATAGACAATGCCCCGTTCGTAAGCGACCACTCCTCCAGGATATTGCGCACGGCAAACAGCCACAGACGCTTCTCCTCGGCGCTCCATTGCGCCGTCAAGGCCGCGTAGTCGTCCAGACGGACCACGGCCATGAAGTATTCTCCCTCCAGCTCGCTGTTCTCCAGCCACGCAAGGTGCTGCAGCGGCCGCGGATTGCCCAGCGTGAATTCGGCCAGCATGCGCTCGCGGGCCAGCAGCGACAGGGTCTGCACCGAGAGCATTAGCTGCTCGTTCTCCTTCTGGCGGTCCAGGCGCTCCCTGGCCCGCTTAAGCATCTCCACCAGCTCGTCATGGTCAATCGGCTTCAGCAAATAATCAAAGGCCCCCAGCCGCAGGGCCTCCCTGGCATATTCGAATTCCCCGTAGCCGCTGATGAAAATGAAGATCAGCTTGGCGCTGCGCGGCAGAACCTCCTTCATGAGCGTGATCCCGTCAATCACCGGCATGCGGATGTCGCTGATAATGATGTGTGGTGCGGTCTGCTGAATCTGCTGCAAGGCGGCCTCCCCGTTCTTCGCTTCCCCCACAATGCTCAGGCCCAGCTCATCCCATGGAATCGCAACCTTCAGGCTGCGCAGTATAATCGGCTCATCATCTACGAGCAGTACCTTATATTTCTCCTGCTGCTCCTTCATCACTTACACCCCCAGGCTTATTGACCCGAAGAACTCCGGATCAGATTCCAATACTGCTTGGACGCATCCTGCAGCTGCTGCAAGGCCTGCTCCGCCTGCAGCCCTCCGTCAATCATCTCCTCGATGACACTGAGGAAGGTCTTCTTCACTTCAGGCGATAACAGATTGTCATACGGGACGAAGCTCTGCTCATTCTCCTCCATCATATCCATCACCTGGGCAAAGACCGGTCCGGTCTTCTCCGGGTCAAATGCAATCCGCATCGACGGAATTCGGAGACCCTCATAGACAATCCGCGTCTGAATCTCTTTCGTATAGAAGCCCTTCATCAATTCAAGTGCCGCTGTCCGCTTCGCTCCGGTGAGGCTCGAAGACAGCCCGATGCCAATCGTATACCCTCCGGCGATAGACGGCTCTGTGCCGGCCTCCCGCGCGGGGAAGGGAATGACTCCAACCCGGCTCTGAAAATCGTCCGGGGCATTGTCCCCCGAGAATAAATTGATATCCCAGTTGCCGTTCAGATACATGGCTGCCCTGCCTTCAGTGAACAGACGGACCGCACCCTCGGTGGAGGTATCATTAGAGTTCTCACTGAAATAGCCTGCCTTCACCCATCTGTTCAGATGCCGGAACGCTTCCAGGTAGCCGCTGTTCTGGAAGCTCGACATATCCTCGCCAGTAACCAGCTTCTGAATCAACTCCGGTCCGGCGTAGCGGTCCATCAGATAATGAGCGAATATCCCCGCAGGCCAGCGGTCTTCGTTCCCCAGCGCAAACGGGATATACCCCGCTGCCTTCAGCTTCGCCATCACCGTATCCAGCTCGGCCAACGTAGCCGGAGTATTAATGCCTAGCTTGGTGAAGATTTTTTTATTGTAATAGAGCGGTTCCGCATTGCCCTCGATAGGCAGTCCGTAGATATGATTGTTGAACGTCCAGAGATGCAGATCCTTGAACTGGTTGCTGAGACCGTTCTGGGCAGTGAAATCGGTCAGATCCATCAGCCGGGCTGAACGCACGTAGGGCTCGATCTCCGCTCCGCCGAACAGGACGAACATATCGGGCGGTGTGCCGGTTACCATCTCACTCTTCAGCTTCTGCTCCCGGTGGATATTCTGGTCCAGCCCCTCGAAGTTCACCTTCACATTCGGATGGCTCTCCTGGTAGCTGCGCACAACCTCCTCGAAGATCGCCAGCAGCGGCCGGTCATGCTCCTTGATCCAGAAATGCCGGAAGGTCAGTGTGATCTTCTCGGGCGAAGTATCCTCAATCTGCTCCCGGTCCTCCTGCATAATGAACCATACGGCGCCGGACATCAGCACAATATAGAGGAGAATCCATCCCCAGTTGGTCAACCATCGGAGCACATGTCGCTGATCTTTCATTTGGCTTCTCCCTCTCATGACGGCTGTATCCTCGGAATCCGGATGCAGATGGCTGATCCGAAGCCCGGTGAGGAGCAGACCAGAATGCCATAGGGATTGCCGAACCGGATGTTCAAGCGCTCATGCACATTTTTCAGCCCAACCCCGCTGTCGCTGTATTTCTTGGGATTGCTCCGCTCCTTGTTCCACTGGCTCATCAGCACCTCAAGATCGAAGCCCGGCCCGTTATCCTTCACAATAATGATAATATCCTTGCCGTTCTCCTGGGCGGTGACTGTAATGGTCCCGTGCTCCTCCATCTGCTCAATGGCATGATACAAAGCGTTCTCCACAATCGGCTGAACAATCAGCTTTTGGGTCATCACGTATTTCAGCGGCTCCGGCAAGTCCAGCTCATAGGAGAATTTGTCCTCGAACCGGAACTTCTGGATATCCAGGTAATGGCGGACATGCTCGAACTCCATCTGCAGCGGGATCAGCTCCTGATTCTGGCTGATGCTGATCCGCAGCAGCCGGCCGAGCGAGATGACCATTTTGCTGATATCCCGGTTGCCTGCCAACACTGCCATGGAGTTGATCGATTCCAGTGAATTATAGATGAAATGCGGGTTGATCTGGGCCATCAGCGCCTGCATCTCCGCTTCCTTTTTGCGTCCCTGCTCGGTCTGGACCTGGTCAATCAGCTCATTGATCTGCGAGCTCATCCGGTTGAAGCCGTCAATCAGGGAATCGCTCTCATCATTGGCCCGCAGCGGTACCGGAATCGGGGTGAAGATCCCCTGCTTGACCCGCTTCATGCCATTCACGGCGCTGTTAATGCTGCGGACAAGCCTGCGGATGAAATAACGGTCGAACAGGAAGGCCGACAGCAGCGACACCATGCCGAGAATAATCGCAATATTGCGGATGGAGACCGATTCAGAGGAGATCAGGTTCATCGGCGTAATGGCCGCCAGATACCAGTCCGCGTTATGTGAAGGCAGGAAAGTGATCAGTGACCGCTCCCCTTGATAATTGTCAATGTAATAGTCCTGCTCCTGGTTATAATTCTCCTGCAAAAAAGGAAAATCCGTCCGTTCCCCGATATGCTCCCCGGACTTGTTAAAGACGATATTGCCCTGCTTGTTGACCAGCAGGATATCCCCTTTCTTCAGGGTCGCAGCCTCCCAGAAAATCTGATCAAGCAGATCCGGCTTCACATATACAACCAGATAGCCGATATCCTCCAGCGAATAATAGTCCTTAATTACTCTGGCATGGACCAGCACCGGCTTATCGCCGCTGGCCGAGCCGTTCTCTCCGGGACCGGACCAGACAGGACGCCCTTCGGCAGCCTCCATGGCTCCGAACCAGACCTGCTTGTGCATATCCGCAAAAGACATCGGCGCATTGTATTGGTACAGCAGCCGGTCTTTCCCGTACAAGCTGAACGAGGTGATCATCGGATGGTTAATCAGCAGGTTGTTGATTTCCTGCTTGCGGTCATAGGTGAGGACGAAATTCTGCTGCTTCAGCGACTGCTGGATCGCAGGCTGCGTTATAGCTGAATTGGTGATCGATGAAATCTCACTGAGGGCGAACTTCAGCTTGCGGTCCGTCTCCAGCAGGGAGATCCAGTAGAAATTACTTGATTTCTTCTCCATAGCATTCGAATAATTCACATACGTCACAATCCCCATGACAATCACGGGAATGAATACAAGAAGAATAATAGCGAACAAGATTTTGCGGCGGAGCTTCATGACGGGTCCCTTCCTCCTGCGGTCTCTGTCCAAATAGAAGAATTCATAGGTTTCACACGATAACTTATCCTTCTATTTCTCGCTGAAACGAATGCCGTCCTTGTAAAGGACGGCAAAACCGTTTCCACTTGATTATTATTCTTCACAGCATTCTGTAAATCCTCTTACTTATTGAATAGACAGACAGTTAACTCTTGATGGCACCTGAAGTCAGTCCGGCAATGACCCAGCGGCTGAACAGCAGGAAGACAACCAGCAGCGGCAGCGTGGCCGTGAAGGTAGCGGACATAATCATCCCGTAATCAAGACCGTCACGTGTAGTGAACAGCTGCTGCAATGCAATCTGAATCGTGAAATGCTCCTTGTTCTTCAAGACCACCAGCGGCCAGAAGAAGTCATTCCATACCGTCATGAAATTCAGAATACCCAGGGTAGCCATCGCGGGTGTAATGACCGGAACGGCAATCCTCCAGAAAATCCGGAAGTGGCCTCCTCCGTCAATACGTCCGGCTTCAATCAGCTCGGTAGGCACGGCCGAGGAGATGTACTGCCGCATCCAGAAGATGCCGAAAGCATTGACCATAGCCGGAACAATCAGCGCCTTGAAGCTGTCGATCCAGTGAAGCTTGGCCATAATGACATAGGTTGGCAGTACGCCAAGCTGCTGGGGAACGATCAGGGTGGCAATAACGAATACGAACAGCACGTTTTTACCGGGGAATTCATATTTGGCAAAAGCATACCCGGCCAGCGTACAGAAGAACACGACCGAGACCGTCACCATGGACGAGACGAACAGCGAGTTGCCAAGCGCCTGGAAGAAGTCCGATTTGTCCAGCACCCGCTTGAAGTTCTCGAAGAACTGGTCTCCGATGGTGAGCAGCGGCGGTACGTGGAACACGGCCCCCTTGTCATTGGTCCCGACCACAAACATCCAATAGAACGGGAAGATGGAGACCAGTGCTCCGAGAATCAGCAGAAGATAGAAGCCCAGCTTGCCGAAGAAGCCGAGATCATCCGGTTTTTTTCTAAACATACGCAGTGTGCTCACGCTTTTTTCCCTCCAGTCTGTCTGCCGCCGCCTCTGGAGATCAGCATATTGAGGACAGAGAACAGAATCGTAACGAGGAACAGCAGAACCGCTGTAGCCGCCGCTGTACCGAAGAAGCCGTTCCGGAAGGCCTCACTGTACAAATAAGTAACCATCGTAATCCCTTCCTGCCGGGTAGATCCGGTGCCGGATTGGCCGAGGAAGACATAAGGCTCTGTGAAGAGCTGCAGCGCACCAATGGTGGATTGCAGGGATACGAAGATAATGAACGGCTTAAGCAGGGGCAGTGTGATGAAGAACAACTGCTGTCTGCGGTTGGCCCCGTCGATTTTGGCCGATTCGTACAGATCCATCGGAATACTCTGCAGGCCCGAGAGGAACAGGATCGCATTGTAGCCCGTCCAGCGCCACATGACCATCGTGGAGATGGCAATTTTGACCCCCCACCAGCCGGAATTGAAGGCCATGCTCTCTAACCCGATTCCGTTAAGCAGCCAGTTGATCATCCCGTTATTGCCGAACAGCGTACTGAATACCAGTGTAACCGCCACGATCGAAGTGATATTCGGCATAAAATAGAGGATGCGGAAGGTCTTCTTGAACCGGGTCATCCCCGAATGCAGCAGCACCGCCAGAAGCAGCGCCAGCATAACCTGCGGCACAGTACCCATCAGCCCCATAATCAGCGTGTTGCTGAAGGAGATCCAGAAGGTCGGGTCCGTGGTAATCAGCTCGAAGTTTTTGAAGCCGACGTATTTCATTGGACCTAAGGCATCCCACTTGAAGAACGATAAATAGAATGTGAAGAAAATTGGATATAGTCCGAATATCGAGAACAGAATAAAGAACGGTGAAATGAAAGTATACGCAGTGATGCGGCTCCGTCTTTGTTCAGTGAAGAAAGGTCGTTTGCTCTCGGCATGCGGACTCGTAATTACGGGCTCAGCCATGTCACACCTCCAGAGAATTCATATCTAAATCCGGATTCACAGAGAGATTACTCCGTGAATCCGGACATTTGGGGAAGTCTGTTCCCCGCATATTACAGGTTAGCCGCGTTCTGCAAGCGTTTTTGACTGCTTGACAGCATCGTCCCACTCTTTGGCAGGATCGGCTTTCTTCTCCAGCACGTTCTTTAGTGCATTTTTGAAGAAGGTATCGGTCTGGTCATGCAGCGGTCCGTAGTATACCGGCTTCACGCGGTTAGCCGCTTTGCCGAATTCCACCGCCGTCTGCTGTCCGCCGAAGAAGTCATCCTTGAAATCCACGAACGCAGGATCTTCGTACAGGGCAGGGATAGAAGGCATCAGGCCTTTGGTCTTGAAGGATTCCAGCTGGTTATCCTTGTTCACGAGCCACTGGATGAAATCATAGGCTTCCTTGGAGTGCTTGCCTTCCTTCGGCAGCGTGATGAACGAACCGCCCCAGTTACCGGCGCCCTCAGGAAGCTGGGCAATTCTCCATTTGCCGGAGGAGTCCGGTGCGTTGCTCTTGATATTGCCGGCCATCCAGGCCGGACCCATCACGACAGCGAACGATCCATCGTTCATGCCTTGGCCCCATTCAGGCGACCAGAGCATGACATTGCTGATCCAGCCCTCTTGAATGCCCTTAACGGTAAAGTCATACGCTTTCTTCACTTGCGGATTGGTATCGCCGATGAAGCTGCCGTCTGCTTTGCTGAAATAGATCTCGTCCGCCGACTGGTCACGAAGCGCATTGTACGTCAGATCGGTCAAGTCTGAGAAATACTTGCCTGTCTTGTCTTTGAACGCTTTCGCTACCGTAGCGAATTTGTCCCATGTATCGATGGCTGCGCCGAAGCCTTCAGGATCGCTTGGCAGACCGGCTGCTTCAGCCAGGTCCGTACGGTAGTAGACTACTGTCGGGCCGATATCCGTCGGAAGTCCAAGCTGGAAGCTGCCGTCGATGGAGGAAGCCTGCTTCCATTTCCAGTCGAGATAGTTGGCCTGGATGTCTTTGGCTCCGAGGTCATTCAGGTTGTAGAATTTGTCCTGGGCTCCCAGGAAGCGTTCCATGAAACCGATCTCAAGCTGGAAAATGTCAGGTGCGCCTGAACCCGCCGAGAGTGCTGTGGTCAGATTGTTGTGGTGAGCCGTCTGGTCACCGGTATTCTGAATTTTAATGGTTACGTTAGGGTGTTCCTTAGTGTAGGCAGCCGCCAGCTCTTCATAGTTCACGTTGCCCAGCGTCCAGAACGACAGTTCGACCTTCTCTGCTGGCTCTGTCTTGTCTCCTTCAGCTGCGGGTGCTGCTGTACTTTCTCCCTTGTTACCTGAATTTCCTTCGCCAGACTTGTTGCCGCCGTTGTTACTTCCTCCGCACGCCGCAAGTGAGCTCATGAGCATGATGGAGACCAGCGCCAGCGCCAGGTTCTTTGTTTTTTTCATTCCTCTGTACCCCTCTCAAAGGTTTCTTTTACAAGATTTAGTGTACCGTAGGCCACGATTTTTTTTGAGGAGGCATATTGCCGATTTATGGTGGAAATTATTCTGATTTAACTTCAAAGCGGAAGCTGCCGAAGTGGATTTGAAGCCTGGACCCAGGTATACTAATTGTATTTGCTGTACAACAGTTATCCCTATATAAAGGAGATTTATATCCATGCCCATCAACCGACCACTACTCACTGACCAGGATCTGCAGGAAGCGATTGACCGCAAGCTGCCCGTCCGCGTCTTCCAGGATGACCATCTGGTGAATTCCGGCGCTACTATAGTGCGGTTCACGGATTCGGATGTTGTGATCCAGTCGCGGGTCAGTGATCTGACTTATTACTCGCGCAGCCGCTGTGAATTCTTCGAAGTCCGGCCTTAAGATATGACTGCCCGGGCCTTGGACACGTGTGAGCTGTGCGGCCGTTCTCCTCTTGCAACTACCGTTCATCATTTGATCCCCCGCGAGAAAGGCGGCAGCCTGCTCCCGACTGCCCTTCTGTGCAAGGCTTGCCACCGGCAGATTCATGCCTTGTATACCAACAGCGATCTCGTTGTTCTTGGCCTTACGACACTGGAGAGACTGCGCAGCGACCCGCAGATTGCCGCTTATCTGAAATGGATCATGCGGCAGGCGCCGGGCTCCGAACCCAAGCTGCGTAAATCAAAGCGCGTTCGAAGCAAACGTTAATCTGCCGGTCAGCAGAATGAAGCAGGTGCTACCCTGTCCAGCGCGCAGCAAAAAGGTGCCTTCCGAGTTCCGGGAGGCACCTTTTTGCAACTTTTGCTGAAGGCTCTATGATTTGCTGCGATGTCTTCTGCATAAAATAGTTCTGCGGCTTTATTGCTTGCTTATTTCTTCATGTCGCCATAGCTGCTCAGCTTCTCGTTAAGGACCTCCTGAAAGCTCTGGACTTTGTCTTCCTGTCTCTGCGCTTTGGGATGGACAACGGGCTGAGGTCTAAAAAACTGATGATTAAAAGCCATAAGGTTATGTACGCTCATACTCATTGAAGTTCAACCTCCTTCCATAATCTTCACCTTATTTGCGTGAGTGCGAAGCATCTTATCCCTTATATAAACCGCTCTTTCCAGTCCTAAACAGTTTTATACGAATTATAGGTAATGATGCTATAAATTCATCCAAATAAAAAGAGCAAGCGGTTCTCCCGTCATGGAGAATCGTTGCTCTTTGTTATGGCTTACAAGTCAGTATCATACTCATCAATCAATTGGACTAAATAACGGTAATTTGCCTGCGTGATTCCAAAAGTGTTCGCCGGATTCTGCTGATAATATTCCTCTGATTTCTTTACCGTATCCTCCGGTACCTGATTTGCCTCAAGAATATTCTTTTTCCAATATTGAACACATTTTCCCGCTCTATCGTCTTTTGCAGACAAGCGGTGTTCAGCACAGAAATTCAATTCCTTGATGAAGGTATTCCAAAGCTTGAGGTTAAAGGAGGCCGGTTTGCCTTTGGGAAGATCGCCTGTATCCGGCAGCTGTGAAAAAAGCGGAAGAATATAAGGGGTTACGTCCTGCTCCTCACTAACCTTCTCCTCGAGAACGGACAGACGCATGAATCGAAGCTGCAGATCCGATAGCGCTGTCTCGATCCTGCCTTTTTCCTCACGGATGAAGAGCCTGATGTCAAAGCTGTCTTTGTGGAGATATTGCTGAATATCGCTGAGCGTCATCCCCATATCTTTAAGTGAAAGAATGACAAACATACTGGAGAAGGAATCCGAGTCATAAAACCGGTGCCCCTGCTCATTGATATAGGCTGGAGTAAGAACTTTTACTTCATCATAGTATTGCAAGGTACGGACACTAACACCAGTCAGCTCAGCAAAATCCTTAGTTTTAATATATTTTTCCATAGTCATACACTCTACTCTATAGTATTTTCTGAGATTACCTTTGCTAAATAGGACAACTTCCCGGGAATCTGCACCCAAGGCAGTTGTCCCAATTCCTTAACTTGATGTACCACTTCATAAGCAGCCTTTCCCATCAATTTGTTATCTGCAAAGGGTAAGGGCTGCATCAAAATCCCTCGGGAAGCGTTGTCCTCACCAAGTATAATATGACTTGGAAGCTGCTCACTCTGTACTGTAAAGTGAGAAAACAGCATAACAACGCTATCCATATGCGCCTCAACTGTACTAGTGTGTATCCCCGTCTCCCAATTCCCTGTAGTTATCGACACTACAGATCTAAAGTCAAATAGATCAGCGGCTGTCCCGTCAAATTTAATAATTTCAGCACTATACTCCATAGTAAACTTCGCATCAGTGATCTGACAAAAAATAGAGACTCCTTGGGAAAGACGAAAAGAAAAGCTTATTTTGGAAGGAGCATCATTAATGGAAGAAAATAATGCACAATTCGTTATGATCTCCTGCAAAAGGCTCCGCATGCTGGCTGTCCCGGTAAACGTATTTAATGCTTTTGCAGCGATCTGACGGGTATCCGCAACAGCCATTCTGAAATCTTGGTTCACGGACAGCATTCTTATAATATTATTCATTTGAATCACCTCTTACACCAATCGTACTGTATCACGTTACGTAATACACAACCCCTGATTGATATTAAGAAAAACTTATAACGAAAAATCAGTCACGCCTTTCTTAGCGGCATACTTCAGTGTATACGTTTCTCCGCCATCAAAAGGCATCGTGGCGATGGTGATGCGAGTATAGTCCAGCCTGTGATCTTTTAAGACTCTTTTGACCAGGGGAATTCCGCGTGCTTCATCCGTCACTACGCAGAACAGGTTAAGCACATATTTGGCCGGGTCAGCCATATTTTTCCCCATATCAAAGCCATCCACATAACCAAGTCCGGCATCCGCCAGGAAGAGATTCAGGTATTCGGTCACCTTCTCTCTAAGCCATTCATCACGCTTACTTCCCTTTGCGCTCTTCAAGGGATACTGTACCACCAGCCAAACCTTCTCATTCATATGCGTTCACCACCAGACTTATGGATTGCTTACGCGTTACTTCTTCAAGGCAGCCCAGGAGGCCTCATTCAGCAGCTCCAGCTCCTCCGGCTCCAGCCGGAAGGTCATGGTGCCGACATTCTCCCGGGCATGACGGACCTTGGAAGCGCCGGGAATCGCAACTACGGTGTCGCCATGATAATGAATCAGCCAATTAAGCGCAATCTGTCCCGGTGTACACCCATATTTGTCAGCCAGTGCGGTCAGGGAGGTGATCAGCGGCTTGCTACGGGCCAGGCTCTTGTCGTCCAGGCCGGACATCATCCGCCGGGAACGCGAGACTGCCTTAATCTGCGACGGATCTGCGTGGAACCGGCCGGTCAGGATACCCTGCTGGAGCGGGGAATAGGCGATGATCGAGATACCCAGCTCCTTGGCCGCAGCCATGATGCCGTTCTGATCGATGCTGCGGTGCAGCAGATTGTATTTGACCTGATTGGAGACCAGGGTAAGTCCGTAGGTCTGCAAGATACGGTGCGCTTCCACCATCTGCTTAGCTGAGTAATTGCTTACCCCGACATACCTGATTTTGCCGGCCTGTACCAGTCCCGCCATTGCTTTCATCTCACTGGCAATCGAGGATAAGGAGAACGGCTGGTGGATCTGGTACAGATCAATGCCTCTGCCGCCCAGGCAAGCAATCCGCTGATCAATCGTGGAGGTAATCGAGCGCGCTGTCCGCAGCATCGGCCACCATTTGGTGGCAATCAGCGGAGCCGCATGCGGGCTACCTTCCTGCTGAAGCTGATCCAGCACATGAGCCAATGCTTCCTCCGATTTGCCTCCACCATAGATTTCTGCGGTATCCACCCAGTTCATGCCGCCTTCCAGGCTGACCCGTACGATATCCAGAATATCCGCGTCTGTGATATTACTCCAGTAGCGGCCTACGATTCCGCTTCCCCGGCTGAACTGCCAGCAGCCCAGGCCAAGCGGCGATACCGATAGCTCAGAGCGTCCCAGAGGACGCAGCTGGACCTTGCTTGCCAATGTCTCCACGGTTCATCCTTCTTTCCAAGTGTTAGTTGAATACACTGTTATATAAGAGCTAATCTAGCGATGAGACAATCTGACTGTACACAAAGCTTATGACTTCGGCAGCAGCCTGTCAATGACAGCAATGCAGGCAGGCGCTGGGGGCTTATGGATCACCTGGAACTGGATAACCGGCCCCCAGTCTCTTTTATCGTGGCCTCTAAAAAGGTTGATATGGTATAATTACCCTGCCTATTCGTATCCAATTTGCAGGAAGCACAAATGAACCACAAAAGTAATGGAGGGAATTCATATTCATGATTAAAATTCTAGGTTTCCTGCTGCTGTACCGTCTGCTCGGCAATCCCTTTCTGGCCCTGATCATTCTGCTCGTCGTTCTATATTTCGTAGACCGCCGTTATGTCGGCATTCTACCCAGCTTCTCCAAGCCTTTCCGCCGCAGCCGCCAGATGTCCAGGCTGCGGACGGCCATTGCCCAGAACCCGAACGATGTCACCGCCAAATTCGATCTGGCCCGGCTGCTGATTGAGCGCAAGCGCTACAGCGAGGCCAAGGAGCTGCTGACGGCCATCGCCGACCGTTATGAGACCTCGGCTGAATACTGGGTGGAGCTCGGATACGCCAACCTCAAGCTGGGCCAGCTTGCCGAAGGCGAAGCCCAGATGCTTCAAGGCCTTGAGATCAACCGCAGAGCCCAATACGGGCAGCCTTACCTTCGTCTGGCCGAGACGTTCCGGCATATCGACCAGGACAAGGCACTCCATTATGTGAGCCAATTCCAGGAGATCCAGACCTCCTCCAGCGAAGCCTATTATCTGGCCGGCTCCATGTACAAGACACTGGGCCGGACAGACGATGCCAAGCGCGCTTTTGAGGAATCGCTTGCCGTCTACCGTTCCTTGCCCAAATACAAGAAACGCCAGGAACGCGGCTGGGCGCTGCGCAGTTATTTTGCGAAGCCGCGGTGAGCGGCAGACTATAAGCATATAATCTCTTGACCGCAAAACAACCTCCGGCTGCTGCACATTGCAGACCCCGGAGGTTGTTTGTGTTATTGTATGGGAACCGTCATCTCAAGTTCTGGGATATAGAGCTTCTTTCCATCCTTAGTGACAAAAGCCTTAATAATGATCTGTTCAGGCCTCTTCTCAAAAGGTTCAAAGACACTGCTGTAAGTTAGCTTATCCACGTTACCTCTATTGCTGCCATCTACCATAACGGCCTCTTGCCCTTGCCCATCCCACAGCTCGAACCCTAAATTGAAGCTCCCCTGTTGTTTGTATTTATCCGGAATGGCTTCCTCAATCGCCTTAATATTCGCTCCGGGGTCTCCCGTAACTTCAGTTAGCAGCCGGGTTGAGGTTTGGCTTAATTCCAGCCGCGTGTGCTGCAAATGAATAGAGTCATGTACCTTGATCTCTCCCGGAACCAGCACAAGATCGCCCAAAGTATTCTTGCTCACCGGAAACTCAAAGCGGAATGGCTTTTTAATTCCATTAATAGAGACCAACATTGTGAGATCAAATGACTCAGGCACTTGCAGATTAGCTTCATTCAGCGCTGTAACGATGACAGCGTCTGGTGCACCTGTCCCTCCCGACGCCATGCTGTTTCCCGTATTCACTGATTTTCCGTTCACCCTAAATTCAATATTATTGATTCCTCCGGCTTCCTCACTCATGCGGGTCAAATCTAGCCATTTCCCCTTGTCACTGCCGTCTGTCTGAGCACGGGTAAGTACCACTGACAAGCGGCTTCCGTCATACATTTGTTCCGACACACTGATCGTCGTCCCGTCCTGAGTGACGCTCTGCTGAACATTTGTGGTCAGACCTGCTTTATTTGCTTTTTGAAGTCCGGCATCTCCTACAAGATTGAACACACTTTCCAGGAAGGGCAGCTGCTTCAAGGTCTCTGCCATGGCCGGAGAGATGAACCCCAGGCTAATGATGATCACCAGCCCGGCAGCCACTGACGCTGCACTGATTATCACCCGGTACAGCCAGCTATGTTTTCTTCTGTGTTTGGAAATGTCCTTTGGTGGAGTCTCCTCCAGGCTTGCCTCATCCCGCTCTACGATCATCCGGTAAGTTTCCTCCATACGTGTATGCACAACTTCCGGCAGTTCAGGAAGACTCTCTTCCTTCAGGCCTGCCAGCCGCTTCTCCAACTCATGCTGAGTCATTCGTGCACCTTCCTTTCTACGGGTTGAGAGAGTGTGTGATATAAGGTTTTTCTGGCCCGGTGCAGCCTGGTCTTGACTGCGCTCTCTGACAGCTCAAGCAGTTCTGCAATCTCCTGAAGCCTCAATCCTTGATAATAATGCAGCTTAACAATCGTCCGCGATACCTCTTCCAGCCCACTGATGGCCTGACGCAGATCCATATCTTCTGCAGTCGAAGAAGGGGATTGTATGCTCTCCGGCGGATCGGACATGACTATAACCCTATCCCGTCTGCGCAGAATCATGTTGCATTCATTGATCAGAATACGGAACAGCCATGTCTTGAAATAGGCCGCCTCTTTCAATCCAGAGATTGCTTTAAATGCCTTAAGCACCGTCTCCTGCATGGCGTCCGCACAATCCTCGTCATTCCTGACCATGGACTTCGCCATACTGTACATCCGCCTATCCAGACTCTTCACCAGTTGGATGAAGACCTCACTGTCGCCTGCCTGTGCACGCTGGACCAGTTCCTCTTGTACGGTATCCAGGGTAGATCTCCTCCCTTCCTTCGGGATGCTACTGCTTCCCGCTTGTTAGTTGTATATATCTGTTTAGATGGAGCACAGGCGCATAAGGTTACTCGGCATTAACAATTATTTTCACTTCTTCTTACGTAAACAGCAAAGAACAGGCTCCGCTTAGTAGCGAAAGCCTGCTCTTGCACTGCGTTCCATCATTGTGTCCCATGATATAATACTGAACGTTACATATCCAGTGATTTCGGCTGATCCTCCCCGGCCGCCGGACGGAATGGCCACCAGTTAGCCCGGCCGAACATCCGCACCATCACCGGCACGAAGAACGGCAGGAATACCAGTGCATACAGCGCCAGACCGGACAATACAACCGTCGCAATCTGCATCATCGACAGGACCCCGGAAGGATACATCGAGGCGAAGGTACCGCCCAGAATCACTACGGCCGAGAGAATCACAGTTCCCATATTGCGCATAGCATGCAGAATGGCTTCACGCACATCCCAGGTTTTATTCTCGTTGAAGCGTGCCATCAGGAAGATACTGTAGTCCACCCCGAGAGCAATCAGCATGACGAAGCTGAAGAACGGAGTCGTCCAGGTGATCCCTGAATAGTTCAACAGATGAACGAAGATTGCTTCCGTTACCCCAAGTGCAGTGAAGTAAGTGATCAGCAGCGAGACAATCAGATACACTGGCATAACAATCGAACGGAACAGTACCACCAGGATGATGAAAATACCGCCCAGCATCAGAATCACCGTACGTGCGTAATCCTCATTGGAGATTGTCTGCAAATCGCTGTAGGTGCTGGTCACACCACTCATGGCTGTCTCCGCATTCTCCAACTTGGTGCCGGCCACGGCACGGTCCAACGCTTCCTGAATCTGTCCGACGCTGTCAATAGCCTCCGCGCTGTATGGATTACCCGCGAATACAACATCAATCGTCATGACCTTGCGGTCCCCGGACAGATAGTTATCGAATACCTGCTGCATGCCCTTAGCCTTAAGCGCCTCTGCCGGAACCAGGAACCCGCTCAGCTCATCATCCTTGGCGTCCTGAATCTGCTTAAGGTAATCCTGCGCAGAGCTTAGGCCGCTGGTGATTTGTCCCAGACCATCCGCACTTTGCGTCAGTCCGTCCGTCAGCTGGCCAAGCTGGCCCGTAAGCTCACCGAACCCGTCAGCAAGCTGTTTCTGCCCGCCTTGCAGCTGTGTAAGCCCGGTGGTGATCGCCGGAAGCTTGCCGACAATCTGCCCCTGGCCGTCTGCCGCCTGCTTCAGGCCGGTTTGCAGCTGGCCGATACCAGCTACCAGCTGATCCAGCCCTTTCGCCAGCGCCGCCTGGCCTGCTGCCGCTTTGGAGTAACCGGCATTGGCCTCGTTCAATCCGGCCGCTGCACCGCTTAGCTGGGCCGAAATCTCACCCAGTCCTCCAGCCAGTCCCGCAGCTCCGGTACCGCTCTGCGTTACCGTGCCTTTAATCGTCTGGTAATTCACATCCTGGAGCAGCTCAGGGTAGGCGGCTTCCAGTCCAGTGAAGGAAGCTCCCAGACCGTTAAGCGCATCTGCCACGCCTTGAAGCTGTGTCTGCAGACCGGCGAGGCCCCCGTTCAGCGCGGTCAGGCCGCCGCCGATCTTCTTATAGCCTTCGAGCAGCGCAGCGTTTGCATCGGCCAGCTGCTTCGCGCTGGCCGCCGCCTGCGTGAGACCCGCTTTGATCTCGCCGGCTCCGGCCGAGCCGCTGCGGATGCCGCTCTCGATCCTCGACAAGCCATCGCCCAGCGCATCAATCCCTTTTTTAAGCTCGGCTGTGCCCTCTGTCAGCTTGGCGCTGCCAGAAGCCGCTTCTGTAAGCTTAGGCTCATTCTCCTTCAGCTGCTTACTCGCTTCGCTCAGCCCGCTCTGGATTTTGGTTAAGCCTTCATTACTTTGATCAAGACCGTCTGACAGAGTTGCCACCTGAGTAGGAATCAGGAAGTCATTAATTTGCTCCCCGGTTGGCCGTGACATGCTGCGTACAGCTTTGACACCCTCTACCTTTTCCAGCTCACGGCTGATCTTCTCCGCAAGCCCCATATATTCAGCGGTATCCATCCGGTCATCGTTCTTGATCACTATCTTGCCAGGCATGGATTCGCCCGGACCGAAGCTCTCGGAAATAATATTGAAGCCTTTGACCGAAGCGTAATTCGGCCCGATCTCATCCATGTTGTTGAACGACAGCTTCCCGCTGTAGGTAAGCAGGAACGGCGCAACAATGGCAGCTACAATCAGCAGCGCAGCCCATGGTCTCTTCAGGGAGAACGAACCGGCCGCTCCCCAGATCCGGCTCTCACTATGTTCCAGCTTGCCGCGTGACGGCCAGAACAGCTTTTGACCCAGTACCGCCATGAAAAACGGAACCACAGTCACGAGCGCCAGCAGCATAACAGCTATGCCGACAGCCACCGCCACCGCCGAACGGTAGAGCATGAACTGGGACAGGCCGATGGCCAGGAAGCCGACGAAGACCGCCAGTCCTGAATAGAAGACTGTTCCTCCGGCTTTCCGGTAAGTAGCGATAATGGCACTGGTAGTATCCTCAGACTGGACAAGCTCCTCCTTGAACCGGCTGATCAGCAGAATGCAGTAATCGGTCCCGATCCCGAACATAACGGCCACCATGAAGATCTGTGTGAAGGTCGACAGCGGGAAATCAAACCGGTCCACCAGAAAAGCCACAATCGACTGGGACACGATATAACTCAGCCCCACCGTTAACAGCGGTACAAACGGCGCCACGACCGAGCGGAACACCACGAACAGGATCAGCAGAATAAACACGACAGTGATATATTCCGACTTCTTCAGCCCGGCTTCCGAGCTGGCAATCGTATCCTCTGTAATCAGTCCTTCACTGGTCATGTAATGGTCCGCAGTGACGTTACCCAGCAGCTCAGCAGACTTTGCCGGGAGCTCCTTGACCGCATCCTCTCCGCCTTGCACCGACAAAGCGACCATAATCGTCTTGCCGTCCCCCGCAATCAGCGTATCCTTAAGCTCAGGCTGTGAGAACGGATCTGTGATCGTGCTGAGCTTCAGGGAATCCTTATTCTCCGCCAGCCGCTCCACACCCTGCTTAATACTCTCGGTGTCTGCGGCTTCAAGCACCTCCGGTTTATGGAACACCAGTGCAACCTGATGCACCGTTTCCCCGTCTTTGGCAGATGCCACTTCCTTCATAATCTCGGCCGCCCTTGATGAAGTGTAGCCAGCCGGTACTGAGATTTGCCCCTTCTCCCGGACCAGATCCGACATCCCGGGTGCTGTCAAGAATAACACTACTGCCACAGCCAGCCATACCGCGATAATGGCCCACCTTGCCTTCAAAATCGTTCTCAATTGCTTCTCCCCCCTGCGTCCTGCATCAGAAATGCCAGCTTCTCAAACATCGTAATAAACTGCTCAATATTGTGATCCTCGAAGTGGAACAAGTATGGGGAGATCACCTGCTGCATCTGCTTCTCAGAGGTCTTGTAGACACTCGCTCCGTACTCCGTCATGGTCAGATACACCTGCCTGCGGTCATTCTCGTCCCGGGTCCGCTGAATCATCCCGGCTTCATCCAGCCGGTTGATGATGGCAGTAATCGAGCTTTTGCCTACGGCGACTGCTTCAGCCAGATACGTGGAGGTACACCTCTCCTGTCCGCTGATCAGCCTGAGAATAAGGAATTGATCCGTCGTCAGACCTTCTCCAAAAATCTCCCGGAGCCGCGCATTGATCTGCCTGGTGACAACCATATAGGCATCTACGTAGCGGTTGATCCATTCTTCTGCGTCTTTCTTCAATGCTGCTTCCACCTTTCCATATTAGTTCACGTGTCGAACTGTTTTACAGTAAAACTATATTGTCCTTTGCGTTAAAAGTCAACTGGTTTCATGAATTTTACATTGATATTCATCAGGGGGATTAAATAAGCCTCATGGACGCAAAAAAACACCCTGCACGCAAAGTGCAGAGTGGCTAATATTGTGATTTTCACCTATTGCATCTCCCGACACCGTTCGGCCCGCTTACTCCTCGTCCTCCGTCTCTTCCACCTCATAGACACAGCGGAACATTTCGATGCCGGCAGCGTTCTCGCCCAGGCTGTAGACCATGAAGCCCAGACTGCGGTAAAAGTCAGCGGCAATCTCGTCCTCGGTCTCCGCTATCAGGTAACGCGGCTGACGGGAGGTGACCAGCTCAAGGATCATGCCGCGCGCATATCCTTTGCCCCGGTTCTCCGGGAGCACTGAGATATGGCGGATGTCGAGCGAGCCGTCTTCGGTCTCTTCGTAGCCGGTCAGTCCGACCAGCAGCCCGTCCTCTTCCCAGCCGCACAGCTGCATGGCCGCAAGCTTACTGTATTCCTCCGAAGTGCGGATCAGCGCATCCGGGTCATCTATAACCGCATAAGCCAGCAGCTCATTCACCTGCGGTGTGCCGACAAGCGGCTTCAAATCAATCAGCATATATCTCATCCTCCTAAAAGTATACCTGGCCCCAGACTACCGCTATCCCCGCACCAGCCGCAGCAGCGCATACCCCGTCCACACACCCACCAGGTTAAGCAGCAGATCATCGATATCCAGACTCCCGACATGCAGCAGCATCTGCAGCAGCTCCAGTATAATGATGCCAAGCGCAGACAGAAGCGTCAGGCGGATAAAAGAACGGTAACCGGTCACCACCAGCGGAAGCAGAATGCCAAAAGGCGCGAATACCGCCACATTCCCCAGAAGATTCACCAGCCTGTTAGCATACGATAATCCGTTAGTCATGTCAAAGTATAAACGCACTGTCCGCAGCGGTTCAAGATTGTAACGGAGCGGCCCGTCCAGCTGAACCGTCCGTCCGAACCCGATGAACATCCAGTATAGCAGCATTCCGCTATATCCAATCAGCAGCAGCCAGGCCAGGAACCGCCGTCCGGGCGGCAGCGCCTGCTTGGCTGTGGAGGCCTTCCCCTTCCGGCGGCTGGCCTGCGGCTTAGCGATCCTGGCCACCTTCAATAATCTCAATCGTGCCGTCTTTCTTGCCGATAATCGCCAGATCTGCAATTCCGATGAAGAGGCCGTGCTCGACAACTCCCGGAATACGCTGGAGGGCAAGCGCCAGCTCTGCCGCCGATTCAATCGCTTCAAAACGGCAGTCCGCAATATAATTGCCGTTATCCGTCTTGTACAGGTCTTCTCCGCTGCGCCGCAGCTCCGTCTTACAGCCCAGCTTAGCGAGAGCGGCAACCGTCCACTCCCAGGCGAACGGCACAATCTCCACCGGTAACGGGAACTTCCCGAGCGTGGTCACCGCCTTGCTCTCATCGGCCACAACGATCATGCGGGCGCTGCCCATAGCGACAATCTTTTCCCGCAAAAGCGCACCGCCCCCGCCCTTAATCAGCTGCAGCGCCCCGTCCAGCTCATCCGCCCCGTCAATCGTCAGGTCGAGGCTGTCCACATCACTGAACGCTACCAGCGGGATGCCCAGCTCACGGGCCTGATCCTCAGACGCCTGTGAAGTAGCAACGGCTGTAATCTGCAAGCCCTCGCTTACCCGTTCCCCCAGCTTGCGGATGGCCCAGTAAGCAGTGGAGCCTGTTCCCAGCCCCACCCTCATACCGTCCTTCACATATTCGACTGCCTTCTCCGCTGCCAGCTGTTTCACATTGATACTCATTTTATTCCCTCCATGTTATCCGTTATAATGAACGAAGTGGAATGGGCTGTGCCCGTCCACAAGGAATTCTTAGCCTTACTAATCAGCCTGACACTAATAATCCATCAGGAGGCATCCGCATGAGAACCGAGAACCAAATCCAATCCAAAATCAACGAAATGACGCTCCAGCGCAGATCCCTGGAGTCCCGGCTGGCTCCCCTGCCCCCCGGTGACCCGCAGAGGGCCGCGCTAGACGCCCAGCTGACCAGGCTAGAAGATCTGATTCTAATGCTGGAATGGGTATTGAACGCACCCGTAGGCAAGTATCACGCCTGACTTCCGGGCTTCTGCCCCGACAGGCTTTTGCCGTAACACATACTATCCGGATCACCTGTTCAGCTATAATTCCCAAGCATGGCCCCATATAGCCCGGCATTCTCATGCTCGAAGCAGACGAAATCGATCTGCCGCAGCGGGAGCTCTGCCGGGTTCTTCGCGCGGACATATAGAGCTACGGCCTCCAGCGCCGTCTTGCAGGCCAGCTCCTTCGGGAAGTTGTAAATGCCCGTGCTGATATTCGGAAAAGCGAGGCTCTTCACCCCATGGGCGCAAGCCAGATCAAGGCTGCTCTTATAGCATCTCGCCAACACAGCCGCTTCACCAGCCGTACCGCCCTTCCAGATCGGCCCCACCGTATGTATCACCCCGCGAAAAGCAAGCCGTCCCGCACTGGTGAGCGCTGCTTCGCCGGGAAGAATACCGCCCTGCTTCTGGCGGATTACCGCACATTCCTCCGCAATTTCCGGGCCCCCGGCCCGGTGTATAGCCCCGTCCACTCCCCCGCCTCCATACAGACCGGAGTTCGAGGCATTGACGATCATCTCGCCCTGCCATGAGGTAATGTCGCCTTCATGCACCGACAGGACTACATCATTAATGTTGATCTGCATAGCTGGTCTCCTCCTTCGCCGCAGTCTCCAGCGCCTGAATCAGTTCCTTCTCGCCCCTGCGGGCAGCCTTCCCCGAAAAAGAATCATACGTAAGCCGGCCCCCCTGCACTGCGGCCTGACGGAGAATGCCCAGCATATAATTCTGCGCATCAGATAACACCAGCTCACCCGTACCAGCGGCAACCCTGCACAGGGCACGGGTTGTCCCCGCCTCTGCCTCCGGCAAGTCCTCTTCCCCGGGCTCAACCACCGTGAATTGGAACAACGGCACCGCCTCCGGCAGCTCCTCTCCCGCAGAGAACCTCTGATTATATACCGAATACATCAGATTGCCGGTATGTGCTCTGGAAGCATCCGTCTCTTGCTCCGCAAGAATTCTGCTGTTCTGATATGCAATAATTCCGGCTGTGACCAGCAGAAACAGCACCACTCCCGCAATTAAAGTATACATCCCTGTCACCAGCCCATCGCCTGTAATGAACAATACCGCTTCTATAGTATCATGGACAGAAGTACCCGTGAATGGTCCTTGCCTGTGTAAAAAACATTTTTTGCGCCGATTCCATAAAGTTATTTTGAGATATTCAAATTAACAGTTGAAACTTCACGTGGCATGTCTCATAATGAAGTGGAGCCTGCTGTTTTGTCAAATCCATACGAAATCAAGGGAGGATACCTGGAAATGAAATTTTTCTTGGATACCGGAAATATTGAGGAAATCAAACGTATTACCCGCCTCGGATTAGTGGATGGCGTAACGACGAACCCGTCGCTGATCGCCAAGGAAGGCAGATTGTTTAAGGACGTAATCAAGGAGATCGTAGCAATTGTTCCTGGTCCTGTAAGCGCTGAGGTTATCGGTCTTACGGCTGAAGAGATGCTTAAGGAAGCTTACGAGATCGCAGAATGGGCTCCGAACGTGGTCATCAAGCTGCCTATGACCGAAGATGGTCTGGAAGCTTGTTATGAACTGACCAAAAAAGGCATCAAAACCAACGTAACCCTCGTATTCTCCGCTGCTCAAGGCCTTATGGCCGCCAAGGCAGGAGCTACTTATATCAGTCCGTTCGTCGGACGTCTGGATGATATCGGTGTAGACGGTATGAAGCTGATCAAGGATCTGAAGACGATTCTGACCAACTACGACCTGAAATCCGAGATCATCGCCGCCAGTATCCGCAACATCGCCCATGTGGAGCAAGCTGCCATTGCCGGCGCTCACATCGCTACCATCCCGGGCTCACTCCTGCCATCACTCTGGAAGCACCCGCTGACCGACAATGGTATCGAACGCTTCCTGAAGGACTGGGAGAAGGTTCCACAGGTTTAAAACAAAGCAAATCATTCAAGCCCCCTTCCGCATCATGCGGAGCGGGGCTTTTTTGGTGTTGTCAGATAGGAAGAACCCCATTCATCCTTGACTATTTTACTTGTTATGCTTATTATTATTGTAACAAGTAAATACAAAGGAGCAGTTCATTTATGACTCTTTCCTCTCCACAGCAATTCCTCGGCTTCCTGCTGGGCTCGACCCACCGGAGAATCTCAGTGAGCTTCGCCCGGGCGCTGAAGCCGTATGACATCACACCCGAGCAATGGTCCACCCTGCTGATGATCTGTGACCGCAGCGGAGTCAACCAGAAGGAGGTTGCCGTTGCCTCTGCCAAAGACCAGCCGACTACCGCCCGGATCGTGGAACTCCTGCTCAAGAAAGGCTTCATTACCAAAACGGCCAACCCCGAGGACCGCCGGGCGTTCCAGCTCTATGCCACCGGAGAGGGGCGGGCGTTAATTGAGAACACTATAGCACTGGAACAGCAGACTATAGATATGGCTGTAGCCGGGCTCGAGCCGCAGCAGCTTGAAGATCTCCGCAGTATGCTGGAGCAAATCTATCACAACACCGGAAATATACATCAGGAATAGGAGTCTACCCACTTGAATCAATCCTCTGAACGTCTATGGACCACATCCTTCATCACACTGACCCTTTGCAACCTTCTGCTGTTCATAGGACTGCAGATGACCTTATCTACCCTTCCCGCTTATGCGGAAAGTGCCTTGCATGCTTCACCCGTGCAGGTTAGCCTTGTCACCAGCCTGTTCGCCTTCAGCGCCATTGCCTCCCGCCTCTTCGCGGCCAAGGCCATGGAAAAGGGCGGGCGCAACCTGCTGATCTTCCTGGGCCTTGCCATTGCCCTCTCTGCGGTGGCGGGCTATTATTTCGCAGGCAGCATCTTCACTCTGCTGCTGTTCCGCATCCTGTTCGGTATAGGCTTCGGCATGGCCAGCACGGCCTTCCCGACCATGGCCTCCGATGTCATCCCCATCCGCCGGATGGGCGAGGGCATGGGTTATTTCGGATTATCCACCAGCCTCGCCATGTCGGCTGGCCCGCTAATCGGACTCAGCCTCCTGCAAGGACCAGGCTTCGGGTCCCTGCTGCTGGTGACGGCTGTCGCGTTTGCTCTGATCCTGCCGATGGGCTTCCGCCTGGCGAAAACACTGCCTGGCGGACATCTGGAGCCGGCCGCAGTTCCGGCTGCAGCTGCGGGAAGCAATCCATATCGCAGGCTGCTGCTTCCCTGCCTGCTTAACTTCCTCTTATCTATCTCTTACGGCGGGCTGCTGGGCTTCCTGGCGCTCTACGGGCAAGAGAAGCACCTCCAGCATATCGCTTACTTCTTCCTGTTCAATGCCATAGCCATTGTCGTGATCCGGCCGCTCTCCGGCAGAATCTTCGACCGCTATGGCGCGGCTGCCTTACTCATCCCGGGAAGCCTGTTCATTGTCGCCGGTCTGCTGCTGCTCTCCTTCGCCTCCACAACGGCGGGCTTGTTCCCGGCCGCTCTATGCTACGGCTTCGGCTTCGGCTCCATGCAGCCTGCGCTCCAGACCTGGATGATCCAGTCTGTCGAGCCGCGCCAGCGCGGGTTAGCCAACGGAATGTTCCTGAACTCGCTGGATCTCGGTGTCGCCATCGGCTCCATGCTGCTTGGCGCTGTCGCCATGTTCACCAGCTACGCCGTAATGTACCGGTATTCGATATTGGCGCCTCTCCTGCTGCTCGCTGTCTATCTTCTGGTACTCGTGACCCGGCAGAACAGTAAGCGCAAAGCTGCCCTACAGGGATAGCTGGAAGCTACACTTCCGTGGAATAGACAAAACCGCCTCGCGTCACACGCGCAGGCGGTTTATTTTGTCTGTACAACGGTTACTCACTTCTCCTGCATACCAGCCGAAACCGTTTCACGCACAGCAGCAGGCAGGAACGGGCTTGGCTGTCCCAGACTGTAGATATGAAGCAGATGCATCGCACGGGTACAGGCGGTATAGAACAGCTTACGTTCATGTTCACGCCCGTATTTCTCAGCGGAACCGTCATAGATAATTACGGCATCGAACTCGACGCCCTTGGCAAGGTAGGCCGGAAGCACCAGCGTCCCTTTTTGAAAATTAGGCGTTTCCTTCGTGACCAGCCGCACCGGCAGCCGCTTCTCCAGTTCACGGTATACCTGTGCGCTCTCTTCTGCTGTCTTGCAGATTACGGCCACATAATGATAACCCTCCGCATGAAGCTTAAGCACATCCTGCTCCACTGAGGAGAGCAGATCGTCTTCACTGTCCACCAGCGTCAGGAGCGGCTCCTCCCCCCGGCGGTTAAAGGGTACGATCTTCTCGCCGCCGGGAATCATCGCCCGCGTGAATTCAACAATCTCATACGTAGACCGGTAGCTGCGGGTCAACGAGATCACCTCGGTGTTCTCTTCGCCGTAGATGCTCACCAGTCCGGCCAGATCTCCCAGCACCTCGCCTTGGGCATAGATGGCCTGATTCAGGTCGCCCAGCACGGTCATTTTGGCCCGGGGAAACAGGCGGCGCATGAATTCGAGCTGGAACGGCGAGTAATCCTGCACCTCATCCACAATAACATGACGGATCAGCGTGTTCGTCCGGAAGCCCTGGCTTAGCTCCTTCAAATACAGGAACGGTGTCGCATCTTCATAGGCCAGCTCGTTGCCCCTAATCGCAGCCAGCGTCTGCGCGCAGATCTCATCCCATGCTTCAGGCAGCGGCTGGCGGGTATCCAGGCTCTCTATCAGCTCACGACCCTCGAATAAGCGGCTGTACAGCGCCTTCACATCCACGAAGCGTCCGCGTTTGGTCCAGCCGCGCAGCGGCTTGAGGCGCTGGCTGACCACGTAGCGGGCAAGCAGGATTCGCTCCGCATCATAATCATCGAAGCTGTCGTTATGCCCTCCGCCCTTACGGCGCATCTGGTTATAGGCCCGCTGATAATCGCTGTTGTCCATCAGCTCAATCTGCTCATCTACCCATGCCGCACTCCGCTCTTCTGCGCCGAAGGCCGCAATTTTTTTGAGCAGCCAGCCCGTCATCAGCTCAATCCGGTTCGCCAGCTTGATGCCCGGGTCATAGCTGTAGAATTGGCGCTCCATCTCTTCCTTAGTGGCAACAGCCTTCCCCTGGAACATCAGCGGCTTGAACAGCATGCCTTCATGCTCCAGCAGATTCACGTATTGCCGGATGGCGCTAAGGAAGGCTACCGACGATTTATATGCAATACCTTCCCGGCGGATGTAGGCTTCCTCCCCGTCCGGGGCATTCAGCAGACTCTCCGTCTGGCTGAACACATCCTCCAGCTGAAATTCCTGGCCCAGCCGGTGCTCCAGGTACATCTGGAAGGTGGTCTGCTGCATGTTCTCCTCCCCCAGCTCAGGCAGCACAGTAGATACATAGCTATTGAACAAGGGATTCGGCGAGAAGAGCAGCATCTGATCCGCCTGAAGCACCTCACGGTACTTGTAGAGCAGATAGGCTACCCGCTGGAGCGCCGCTGACGTCTTGCCGCTCCCGGCGGCTCCCTGCACAACCAGCATCCGGCTCCGGTCATTGCGGATGACTGCATTCTGCTCCTTTTGGATGGTGGCTACGATCGATTTCATCCGGTCATCGGCGCTGTGGCTCAGTACCTGCTGAAGCAATTCATCGCCGATAGTGACGCCCGTATCGAACATGACTTCAATCTCACCGTTATCAATCACGAATTGCCGCTTAAGCTCCATGGTGCCTGTAATCTGTCCGCCCGGCGTCTCATAGGATGCAGGTCCCGGCGCCCCGTCATAATACAGGCTGGAGATAGGCGCACGCCAATCGTAGATCAGGAAGGTTCCGTTATCCTCCATCAGCGAGCCGATGCCCAGATAGATGGTATCAGCCGCAGCATCCCCCGCCTCCGAGAAATCAATCCGGCCAAAATAGGGCGATACCACAAGCTTTTTATATTTTTTGAGCGCCTTGCTGGATTGCAGATGATGGCGTTCGCGTTCGTTCAGAATCTGTGCCTGCTGCCGCAGACTGGTTGAAGTCTCCCCCAGGTCGTCGGGGCTGCTGAAGTTCACTGTGACCTCTTCCCAGAAGTCTTTGCGCATATCCACGACATCCGTGCGGTGGAGTCCCAGCTCCTCTGACAGCAGCCGGATATGGGTAGACAGCAGCCTCGTGATACCGTTTACCCGCTCCTGCTCCTTTTGCCACTCGTGATCATGTTTATCCAATTCATTTCATCCCCTTCGGAAGGTTGACTAACAATGTTACCAACTCTGTAGTCGTTTTACAAGTTTTTGCTATATTCAGCTTGTGCTCTATATTTTCTCGCTCAGCACTGCACTTTCCTTGTCGTCTGCGTTCATCCGGTGGATCTGGTCAGCCACCTTATCCAGACGCTCCAGCTGATAGCCGTAGTCATAGATGGCCGCAGCCACCACCGACAGCCGAAGCTGCCCGGATTTCTGCGGATCATACCCGTTAATGGCGGACTTCAGGAAGCGGTCATTGTCCTCCCCCAGCGGCTCGGAGTCATTGGCTCCCGGCTTCAGCTTATCCTCGAATTTCAGCAGAATGTACTCATGATACTTAATCAGCTGCTCCAGATGGCGGTCGAACAGCTCATCCGTTTGCTCCGTCCGGTCGGCCTGGAAATAATGCCGGTCAATCGCCTCAAGCACCTGATAGCCCTTTTGCAGGGAATTCAGCAGGTTTTTGTAGACTACCATCTGCCTCGTCTGACTGTATTTAGCCCTGCGGAGCTGCTTCTGCTCCTCCTCGAACAACGCGTATTTGTCAGCCAGCGCTTTAATCGCGCCCTCCAGGCCGTTCTTCTCATCCCGGAATACACTTTCCTTCATCTCATGCGACACCGCCGTCCGCAGCAGCAGCGACAGGCTGGTGAACACATTCTCGATCTGTTGAATGTACTGCTTGCGAGGCTGGGGTGGAAATACAGAAATATTGATAATAAAAGCCGACAAAATCCCGGTCAGGGTCAGCAGGAACCGGGTTAACGCGAACTGCCACTGGCCTGAAGCCTCCATGACGGAGATGACGGTGACCAGCGTCAGGCCGATGGTGTCGGCGCGGTTCATTTTCATGCTGATCATAATCACCAGGATACATACCAGTCCAACCGCAATCGGTTCATTGGAGAGCAGCATTCCGCCAAGCAGCGCGATCACCGCCCCCATCGTGCTGGTCTGGATCTGATCGAGGAAATACCGCCATGATCTGTATATAGAGGGCTGCATAGCAAAGATCGCCGCAATAGCCGCACCGACAGGGGAGGCGAAGTTGAATAGAACGGACAGATAAAGGGCAAGCGTTACGGCCATTCCTGTTTTGAGTATGCGGGCACCGAAAGCCAAGTCCATCCCTCCCAAGAGCTTGAAGCTTATCATAATTACTGCGGATGTTCATCCTTTATGTATATCTTGTTATTACCCATGAACTGCGCTGGCGAATTTTAGTATGTCTTAAGCCGGGCTTCAGGATTCTTTCAGCTTTCAGGGAATACTGTTATACCGGGTAGTAACTACAACCAACAGAAGAGGTGTATCCATGAAAAAAACGACCCGAACCCTAACCGCATGGTCAGCAGCCATGATGCTTGCCCTGTCTCCAGCCGCCGCCTTCGGTGAGCAGCTTCCCAAAGGCAGGGCCACCCCTCCCCCGGCCTCACCGCATACCGGCAGAGAGCATACCCCTCCCCGCAGCGGGGACCGGAATCTCAGGGCCGGAGGCCATTTCATTATCAGCGAAACGGCTGAGCTGCTCGGAATGGGCCGTGAGGAGCTGATTGCCAGCCTGAAATCGGGTAAGACCCTGGCGGGTCTGGCCCAGGAGAAGAAAGGCTGGAGCGAAGACCAGTATGTCCAGAAGCTGAGCGATGCCGCCAGCCTGAAGCTGGATGGATTCGTCAAGGATGGGAAGCTGACGCAGGAAGACGCGGCGAAGCTGAAGCCGGGCCTGCCAACGCTGATTAAGCGCAGCCTCAGCCGCGTAGCCCAGCTTCACCAGGGCAAGCCGTCACCGCCGCCGGCTGCAACGAAGGCCCCCTGAACTATAAGGCATCGTCACCAAGGAAGACAAGCCAGACCGTCCTCCTAATGATAGAAGCAGTATGCAACAGAACAGGCACCGAATGCCCGGAGTAACTACTTCCGGGCATTCTTTGTGTTACGCGGATTCGCCTTGTAATTCCGGTAAGCCTCGAAGCAGGCTGCCGACAGCATCAGCCAGGCTCCGCTCGCGGCATAGCCGCCGATTACATCACTCGGATAATGCACCCCCAGATAAATCCGGCTCCAGCCGATCCCCCCGGTCATCAGCACAGTGAACAGAATCAGCAGTAACCGCTCGCTCCGGTTATGCATATGCCGCCACAGCAGGTAGGCAATGACCCCGTATAACGAGAAGGCCGCCATTGAATGTCCGCTGGGGAAGCTGTAGCCTGTCTGCTCAATCAGCCTGTGAATGGTGGGACGCTCCCGGTGGAACCACAGCTTCAAGAGCGTGTTCAGCAGCTGGGAGCCGAGGCCCACCCACAGGAACAGGGCAAGCTCCAGGCGGTGCTTCAGCGCGAAGAACAAGATGAGCATAGTCAGCAGAGAGATCCCGACCGCCAGCTTCGAGGAGCCGACCAGGGATAAGCCTTTGGCCAGCGCCGTCAGCGGCGGAGATTCCATCGATTGCACGAACCGGATCACCGCATGGTCGAAGCCTTCGGCCCCACCCAGCTTAACCAGCAATGCGATCAGGATAAAAGCCAGCAAAAACCATATAAAACGCCGGAATCCGCGGGACCAGTAATGATAATATAGCATAACTACCCCCTTGTCTATTTGTGAGGCCTTATGAACACATTTCCTGGGAAGGTCTGTCCCGTGTTATAATGGCCTGGAGAAATTATTTTAATTAAAGATGGAGTGCTGCCAAGTGGAAAGTCTAAAATTGCAGGAACGTTTGTTGAACCAGTGCATCTCAACAAAGATGCCTGTGACGATCTTTACAACTAACGGAGTCAAAATGCAGGGACTGGTAACCTCTTATGACGCTTATACGATCACCTTGCAGGGTCAGGGTGACGGGAGACAGAATGTACTCTTCAAATCGGCAGTCTCTACCGTGGTGCCGCTGAAGCCCGTCTCACTCAAATAAGCTGTCTGTACGGCGCACATTCTAACCTAAGCTACTACAAATGAACCGTTCAGGAACTCAAAAGGAACACCGGAGCAGCATCCCGGTGTTCCTTTTGCCGTTGTCTCCTTAGGGCCAGGCTGCCTGTCCTACGCAGGGAAGACCGCCGGCATCACGCACACCGGCTTCGACAGCTCAGCTGTATTGCCGGTGAAGCTCAGGCGGCCGCTGCCTTCGTCCAGGGAGAAGACAACCAGATTATTGCCGTCCCGGTTGGCAACAATCAGATATGCACCATCCGGTGTAACCGTGAAATGGCGGGGATGTCCGCCTCTGGTGGATACATGCTCTACCAGGGTCAGCCCGGCCGTCTGCGGATTCACAGCGTACTGAACGATGCTGTCATGTCCGCGGTTGGAGCCGTACAGATATTTGCCATCCTTGGAGAAAGTGATCTCTGCACAACTGTTCTGGCCGGCCCCATATCCATCAGGCAGTGTGGATACGGTAGCAGCCGTCTTAAGGGTTCCTGCCGCAGCATCATACAGGAATGAGGTCACCGTGCTGTCCAGCTCATTAATGACATACGCGGACTTCCCGTCTGGATGAAACACGAAATGCCGCGGGCCTGCCCCGGCATGCAGCGGGGTATCTCCAATCGCTTCAAAAGTTCCCGCTTCAGCATCTATCCGGTAGCTGCGGATCAGATCCAGTCCCAGATCCGATACGAACAGGTAACGTCCATCAGGGCTGAAGATGGCAGAATGGGGGTGGGGACGGTCCTGGCCCGGAGTCGCCCCATGTCCTGTATGCTGAGCGATATCCGTCAATGCTACAGGCAGTCCGTCCTGATCCAGCTTCAGCAATCCGACCGATCCCCCGTGATAGCTGCACACGACCAGATGTTCATTCCTCGCGTCCCGGTTAATGTTACAGGTCGTGCTCTGGCCTGTGCCTTCCGAAGGCATAGTCTGAATCCGCTGCAATTCGGTCAGCTTGCCTGTCTCAGGATCAATAGCGAAGGTTATAACCTCCCCTTCTTTGCCGCCCGTACCGTTCGGCTTCTCCCCTATGGCATACAGCTTCCGGCCGGAAGGGTCCACATTGACAAACGTAGGATTCGTTAGGCCTTCTGCGGTATCCAGCCGCTCCAGCGTGCCTCCGGCTTCACCGTCAAAGGCAAACACCTGGACTCCGCTCTCTTCTGCGGTGGCATATGAACCGGTAAATAACAGCAGCTTCGTCTTCTCGTTCATCTAGAATTCCTCCTCAAGTTAAATAGCCATCTATATAATTTACATTTTTTCGTGAGAGATGACAAATGCAACGGAAAAAATGACAAAAAACATTTCAAAAATAAGACTTCTCAAAACAAACAGAGTATGATATAATGAAAGCGCTAACATTAATGTTATTAATCAAGATAAAGGGGGAACACGAATGAGCAGCCTGCTGGAAGCCAGAAATGTATATGAGGACTTCGAGGTGGAGACAGACATTCTGTTCTTTAAGGTCGGGGACCATGACCTGGTCATTTTTCACGGCAGAAACTACAATATTAAAAAGAGAATGACTGCCGAGCAACTGAACCGCTTATTGTCGAGCAACAGCTATTATCATGTGTACGGCGGCTGCTACGTGAACCTGAACAAGATCAGTTCCATCGAGGACGACTGCATCTACTTCGGTGAAATGGGCCTCTATGCCAAGTCTGTACGGGTTCCAAGACGCAAGCAGGAGAACATCCGTCATCTGCTTAGGGGACTGAGCTCTTAAGCCGGAGCGTTATCCGCACACCTCTTGCACCTTGGTATTATTCTATTCGAATCATTACAGTCTCTCTCATCAGGCCGGAGCGCATATGGGGACACCCGTGCTGCTCCGGTTTTTCCTGTGTTTTACCTGTTTCTTAATGGAATCTTAAAAAGTAATTGTGCTTTTTTATACTTTCTTAAGGTTTGGAATTCTGTTTTCTGGTAAAGTTGTAGAAAGACAGGCACCACCTATATTGAAGGGAGTCATTAATTATAATGGACAAAAAAGATTTCAATGAAAATGACAAGCTAGAAAACGGCATTACGCCGGAAGAGAACGACGCTTCTGTGAGTACTCCGGAAGAAGTTATTGAACCTGCCGGAACAGCCCCTGTACCGCAGGAACCTGTACGAACAGCTCCAAGAGTTGAAGAAAGCGTTCCCGTGATGAACAAAGTCGGCGGCGGCGGTACTCCTCCTTCCTCACCTGCTCCATCCGGCGGCGGCAAAGGCTGGATGATTGCATCGCTCGTACTGGCAGCAGCGCTAATCGTAGTGCTGATTGTACAACCTTTCAAGAAAGATGACAGCAAAATTGCAGTTGCTTCCGTGAATGGAACAGACATCACCAAAGCGCAGCTGTATGATAAATTGGTTGAAGCCGGCGGGGAATCCACCCTGCAAAACCTGATCACCACTACACTGGTGGGCCAGGAAGCCAAGAAAGCCAACATTAAGGTTACCGATGCAGACATCAATGAAGAGATCGAGAACCTCAAAACCCAGTTCGGCGGCGAGGAAGCTCTGAATAACGCTCTGCAGCAGAGCTCGATGACCATTGAAGACCTGAAGAAGCAAATGCCGCTCCAGGTTGAAATCCGCAAGCTGGTAGAACCGAAGGTAACGGTTACCGATGATGAAATCTCCAAATACTTCGAAGAAAACAAAGCGAAATACAATCAGGAGGAAGAAGTTCGCGCTTCCCACATCCTGGTGAAGACCAAGGAAGAAGCTGATGCCATCGTTAAGCAGCTCAAAGAAGGCGGAGACTTCGCTGCACTGGCTAAGGAAAAATCCGCTGACACCGGCTCGAAGGACAAAGGCGGCGATCTTGACTTCTTCAAACGCGGAGACATGGTTGCTGAGTTCTCCGATGCTGCCTTCAAGCTGAAGGTTGGCGAAACCAGCGGTGCAGTGAAATCCGATTACGGCTACCACATTATCAAGGTTACCGACCGCAAGGAAGCCAAGGAATATACACTGGCCGAGAAGAAAGACGAGATCAAAAAGACGCTGATGTCCCAAAAAGTATCCGAGATGTCTGCTACCTGGCTCGCTGATCTGAACAAGAATGCCAAAATCACGAATACTTTGACCGATAAACCGGATGCATCTGCTACTCCGGCAGCCAGTGAAGCACCTGCTGCTGCAACAGAAGCTCCTGCAACGGAAGCTCCTGCAACGAAATAACGAATAGCGCATTGGTGTACAAGCTATACTTACAAAGAGGACAGGCGGATAACCGCTTGTCCTCTTTGCTTATGTCCAGATGGACGCCTCACCCACGGAGTCCAGGCAGAGCGGTCAGTGATCCTTTTTGCGGATCTGCTTATCGTGATTCTCGCCCCACTCCTTGGCTTGTGCAGTGGCAATGGCGATGGCCCGCCCCTCCTCATATCCGTCCTCCAGCAGCGCATTGGCGATCTCTACCGCTTTATTGCGTACAGGCGCCGTGAAATTCTTCAGTGAATCCGGGTAGTTCTCCTTGTTCCATGGCATGACAAAAACCTCCTTGATCGGGCTATACTCATACTTAGCCGGATCAGGGAGGTTCTAAACTGCTTACCGCAGGGTTTGCTTATTTAATTACCTTCACGCGCTCTTCAATCGGCTGGAATTCCTTCTCGCCTGGAGGAGTCAGGATGTTACCGAATGGCATCTGGGCAATCAGCTTCCAGTCCGCAGCAATACCAAAGGTCTCCTTCACTTCATCATCGATCAACGGGTTATAGTGCTGAAGGGAGGCTCCCAGACCTTCTTCGGCGAAGGCAGTCCATACTACATATTGCAGAATCCCGGAGGACTGGTTGGACCAGATCGGGAAGTTCTCAGCATACAGTGCAAAGTTCTCCTGCAGGTGCTTCACCACTGCCTGATCTTCATAGAAGAGCACAGTGCCGTAGCCGGCTTTGAAAGAGGACAGCTTCTGAGCCGTGCCTTCGAATTGTTCAGTAGGAACGATCTTACGCAGGGTTTCTGCTGTAATATCCCACAGCTTATCATGTTGTTCGCCCAGCAATACTACAGCTCTGGAGCTTTGCGAGTTGAAGGAAGTTGGGCTATGTAGAACAGCCTCTTCTACAATCTTCTGAATTTGTTCATCAGAGATTGGGGATTCTTTACTGATGGCGTATATGGAACGTCTGCCTTTTACCGCTTCAAAAAAAGTCTTAGACATAAAATAACTACCTCCATTTAATTAAGTAACTTACTTTTTTAATCATAACACTTTTCCGACCTGAATACAACACATCATTCACAACTTTTTCCTGTACCAGCTCTTTATTTGTATAACCGCTCTTAGTGTCGCTGAATTGCGTTCATTTATGCACCTTCCACTATTTTCTATAAGCTATTGTGGAGGTTTAGAAACAACGGCTAACATATCGTATATACAACCCGGCCATAAATAAGCTACAATGATTCAGCTAAAATACAGAAAGAAGGTTAAGCTATGCGCGTCTCGCTTCATAACCGCACAATCCATGCGGTGAAGCTCACCTTAATGATGTTCCTCTCCTCCATCCTCATCCTCAGCGGGTGTGAAGACTCCGCTTCTTCTGCCTTGAACGCTGTTCCAGCAGTTGCTGAGGCCGTGACCCCTGCTGCAGAACCCGGAGAACCTATATCCTTCTGGGTCGCCACCGATACGCATTATCTGGACAAAGCCCTGGAGGACGGCGGTCAGGCCTTCCAGACCTATGTCACAGGCGGCGATGGCAAAATGCTTCCTTACAGCGATGAGCTGACCGAAGCTCTGGTCCGGGATGTGGAACAGAATAAGCCGGCCTTCCTCATTCTGAGCGGCGACCTCACGAATAACGGTGAAGCGGGCAGTCATAAAGAGCTGGCCGCGAAGCTGCACCGAATGGAGGCTGCCGGAACCCGCGTCTACGTGACTCCAGGCAACCATGATATCAACAACCCCTGGGCCAGATCGTTCGACGGTGACAAGCAGGTCGTTGCCAAGCATATTAATGTAGAGGATTTCCTGCGCATCTATGATGATTTCGGATATAACGAGGCGGTCTCGCGGGATGCGGACAGCTTAAGCTATGCGGTGAAGGCAGCACCCGGCCTGTGGCTGCTGATGCTTGATAGTGCCCAGTATGCACATAACGAAGAATATAATTTTCCGCAGACCGACGGGCGCCTGCTGCCCTCCACCCTTGCCTGGATCGACGACAATGTGAAGCGGGCCGCTCAGGAGCATGCGTCTGTGATTACCGTGATGCATCATAATCTGCTGAGCCATACCTCCATGGCCGTCTCCGGGTTCAAGCTCAACAACAGCCAGGAGACGATGAAGGCTTTTCGCAGGAATGGGCTAAACCTGGTATTATCCGGGCATATTCATATGCAGGATATCCGCCGCGATCCTCCAGAAGCCTCGATAGATCCGGCCTTGCCTGTCTATGATATTGCTACAAGTGCCTTCGCGGTGAACCCGCACCAGTACGGCAGAATGACCTTCGATCCCGCTTCACGGGCCGTGACCTACCACACCGCTCAAGTAGATGTTGACGGCTGGGCCAAGGCCAACCACAAGACTGATCCTAACCTGTTGAACTTCAAAGCGTATGCGGAGCAGATTTTCGCAGAGAACTCATATGACAAAGCGATGAAACGGCTTAAGGAGAGCAGCTTTACGGAGGCGCAGAAGCAGTCGATGGCTGAGGTGATGTCGAAGCTGAACGTGAAGTATTTTGCCGGGAACGCTGCTGATTCGCTGGAGGAGATCCGGGCGATGCCGGGATTCAAGCTGTGGGAGAGTATGGAGGGCGGCTTCATGTCCGGATATATCCGCAGTATGGCGGAGCACGCAGAAGTGAGTAATACCTCGCTGGAGATGGTTCTGACTACACAATAGCAGACAGCAAAGCCTCCCTTACGGTATACGAAAGAGAGGCTTGTTCCAGGCTTATGCTTCTATAAACTGGAGCGCACAATGAGTATGATGATCGGCAATTCCTCTGGCAAGCTGCTGGTCAGGGAACCCTCTGTGAAGTAATTTTAACCCGCCTGAGATTAATGAGAGATGGTGATGGAACTTATAGAACAGCTTCCGGTTCTCATCAAGCGGAGCAAGATTCAGATAACGGCGGTAATGCTCCCCAAAACGCATTTCCAGGAAGCTGTGCTCGTGTTCAATATCATAGAATTCGGCGCCTTCAATATCAATCAGGCAAGGCTCCAGCTGATCCGTAACGATCACATGGTTGGGGCCAAGCTCCCCGTGAATGAATCCGTAGCTGTTGCGGGGTACTATTTTGGACTCCAGACTATATAGTTTGTCGAGCAGTTTTCCTTGATTCTTGCGGATAGCTTCCACATGCTCTGCGGCATAAGATAGCTGTTTTATCCCATTGTATAGTTGATGCAGATGACATTGTGTGCTGTTAGGCGTAGTTTTATTCGGCTTACCGTAGGTTCTGCTCTGAATCCTATGCATGGCGTGAGTCATCTCTCCCACCTGCTGGAAGACCTTATCCTGAACCTTGCGATCGGGATACTTGAAATATCCACCGGCCTCTTGTCCGGCTACATATTCAACCAGCGCATAATCGAAATCGTACCGGTCTCTGTCCCTGTTCAGATCATAGAGTATTGGTGTGCGGATCGCATGCTCTCTCAGGAACCTGTTATTGCTCTCAAATAATTCACTCCCGTAGGACTCGGCATGTATATTATGATTAACGATTTCTTCTTGAAAATAATTCATGGTAAGATCCCACACATACAGAATACAGGAGAAGCCATTGCTGCAATCAAGCTTATAGACCACCTTCTGGGCACCGCCCTCCATCTTACTGACCTTAACGACGGTATAACGCATACCAAAGACCTTCTCCACATACTCCTGCAACGCAGCAGCCTCCAGATGACAATGAAATTTCAAGGAACCACACTCCACTTCTTCTTGTATTGCCGGCTACTCCACTCTATTCCATTCCCGGAAAAAAATATAGACTGTTTCTTTGCGTTCTGTTATTATGTTGAATTAGGTCTTGAAAAAAATCGGCATACATATTTTTTGAAATCCAAGCAGTGTCGGCGCTGCGGTGAACATTTGGACTTACGGCCGCTGCCCGCCCCCAGATTTCTTGATTTAAACCACTCTTCGTGGTAGAAATCCGGTGACAAAGGCGGTCGCTATCGCTCCTTCAGTTCCAAATTTCCCCTCCGCTTCTCTTTGCTTTTAATTTACGGATAACAGGGCTATGCCTTACGCTTACTTTGCGGTTCGCACTGGAGTAATTAGAAAAAAAGTTGAAGAAAGATCATTCCTCGGGTGTATGACCATCGGGCTCATTTTGCCGGTGAATCGCAAGCGTACGAACTCACTACTCGTACCATGTAGGATGTCTGCCACATACTTTCCATTTAGCGAGATCGTGAAATCCTCCCCGTTCTTCTCGAGTATAGATACCTCGTCCTCAATATCTCCGATTTCTGCGGTTTGGGATAACAAACGTAGTCTGTCGGCAGCGGTCTCTAACCTTATAATACTTTCACTCGCCAATACCGTCGTCCGTTCGACGGCTTTTAACAGAGGTGCTGTTCCAATTGTAATCTCTGATATAAAAGTGTGCGGAATCACATGGTGCAGGGACGGGTACTCCCCCTCAATTAAAGCAGATTGAACCATAATATGGTTAGCAGTGAATCTAACATGACGGTTGGTTACTTCAACTTCTGTTGTTCTGTCCTCGCCGTCCATGATTTTAACCGCTTCAACTAAATTTCTGCCAGGTACAATAATATGCCTCTCTATCTCAGCATCATGTTCCACATCTATAGTCCGGGAAGCCAGACGAATACCGTTAGTAGCCGTTAACTGTAACCGATGATTTCTATACTGAAAAGATACCCCGGTCAACACAGGCCTATGTTCTGATAAAGAAGCCGCTCCTGCTACTTGTAGGATAGAAGCCTTCAATAGTTGATTATTAACTGCTAATTTAAGTACAGCATGATTCTCAGCAGGATGTATCGCCGGATAATCTACAGCATCCATTCCGCATAACCGAATTTGTGTATGTTCTGAGGAGATAGTGAGCCGTAAGGATCTGTCGACTTCCAAAGTAATCATCCCAGAATCAGACTTACGTATTATTTCGCAGAAATACCTTGCCGGTACAACCACTTCTCCAATTCTCTGAACCGTCAAAGAGTTATCTTCCCCGGGAATCCGGTACTGGATAGTCATACTGCTATTGCTTGTCGTAACTACTAGTTCATTGGTTAGAGCTTGTATATGAACCCCTGCCAGTATGGGAATCCGTTGGTTTGCAGGTACAGCCTTAAGCACTTGCTGAAGAGCTTTGAGAAGAATATCCTTGCTTACGTTGATCCGCACTGGCTTCACCCGCTTCCATAAGCTACATTACAAATCGGTAGACTCAATCAGAGATCGGATAAGCTCCGATCGGGACAATTTATGCTCTGCGCAATGTTGTTCGACCTTCTCCCAAAGCTCACTAGTTAAGGTTACCGAGACTTTTTTCGTTACACCTATGTTCTTGCGGCCTGCTCCCTCCCGGGGACCTCCTCTTGCAGACATGAACCCTAATTGACCTTCTTTATTAGAAAGACCTATTTTTAGATCATTTTGAGTCAATTTAATTAGTCCTCTCATTTTTTTGATTTAGGTTACCTATTTCAATATTTCTATTATTATTTTACCACATGACTTTTGGGCTTACAATGTTACGAATGAATGATAACCTGGCTGTATACCAAAAAACTGACCTCGCAATTAAGCAAAGGCCAGTTCAACATGGAGCATTCCATGAGTTATACGGTTAAGTCACCACCCGATCACCATTCCTCCCGCCGCACCGGCCACCACAACCAACCAAGGCGGCAGCTTCCAGAAGACCAGCATTACGAACAGAATGACAACGAGGGCAAAGTCCAGTGGCGCGAGGATGGCTGTCGTCCACAGGGGGTCGTACCAGGCGGCAAGCAGGATTCCGACCACAGCGGCATTGATTCCGGTTAAGGCTCCTTGCATCCGGGGGCTCCTTCTTAAGCTGTTCCAAAAAGGCAATGCGCCCGCAACCAGCAGAAAGGCTGGCAGGAAAATCGCGAGCGTGGCCAAGATTGCCCCGGGCACACCGGCGGTCATTGCCCCAAGATAGGCGGCAAAAGTGAACAACGGACCCGGTACAGCCTGTGTGGCCCCGTATCCCGCCAGGAATTCGGCTTGGCTCACCCAGCCGGCAGGAACAACTTCTTGTTCCAGTAGCGGAAGCACGACATGTCCACCGCCGAACACCAAAGCACCGGAACGATAAAAGCTGTCAAATATCGCTAACGGTCCCGCCTCAGCCGTCCCTCTAAGGAACGGGAGCACTATCAGGAGTACGCCGAACAATGCTAAACAAACGATGCCAGACGACCGGCGGATGGGGATCGGAAGATTTGTCACGTTCTCCGTAGAACTGTGGCGGTACAGCCATACCCCGGCTATGCCCGCTACAGCAATCGTGAGAATCTGGCTGTAGCCCGTCTGCCATGATAATGTAACACCTGCCGCTATAACCGCGATGCCTACTCTTTCCCGGTCCGGGGTCAGCTTCTGCCCCATGCCAAGGATGGCCTGGGCAACAATTGCTACAGCTACGATCTTCAGACCGTGAATCCAGCCTGCATCGGCAATATCATAGCCCTGCAGCAGGAAGGCAAACGCGACCAGCGCAAGGACGGAAGGCAAAGTGAAGCCCAGCCAAGCCACTATACCACCCAGCCAGCCTGCCCGCACCATTCCAATGCCAATCCCCACCTGACTGCTCGCGGGACCCGGCAGGAACTGGCAGAGCGCTACCAGATCCGCATAGCTCCGTTCATCCATCCATCTCCGGCGGCGGATATATTCATTGTGGAAATAACCCAGATGGGCGACCGGTCCGCCGAAGGAGGTAAGACCCAATTGGGCCGATACAAACAGGATCTCAAGTAAAGCTCCAGCCTTCCCCTTCCGATGTTCTCCCGGTACCATCTGTTTCTCTGCTTGCATACCTGTTGCTCCCTTGCCTCCAGAATGTATACCTCATTCCAGATTATCATCCGCGTTCAAGCATTGGATAAAAGGTGCAGCAGTGTTTCGTAAATATTCTGTGAAAATCGGCATTTAAGGAGTCGGCTTGACACTCTCCAGCCGGTCAATCAGCTTACGAAGGCCAGCTTCATCCGCTCCATAAGGGCGGACATCCTCTCCAAGCAGCTTATCCATCTCTTCTCTGGCGAACGTGAAGCTGTACGTTATACCTTCATCAGCAAGTGAGTAATTAATAATATCCGCGTTATCAATCAGGCTGAACAGCAGGATCGAATTATGCAGGAGAGGCTCCCGGCTTAAAGCCTGAAGCTCATCGTTCCACATTCCCTTAATATCGTTCACTGTATAATTGATGGTTAACTCATAAGGGCGGGAGCCGGTTGTCAGCTCAAGGCCCGCCCTCTCCAGTCCCTGGGGCAGCGGCATTGCACCAAGCAGCGCTGTGACCTTGCTGGCGTCGCCAATATACTTTGTCTTATTCTCCAGCAGCTGATCCACCGTATAACCGGAATATAGCTGCTGCGACGGACGCTGCACAGGCTTGGGATTAGCGGTACATCCAATCAGCAGGATCACAAGGACGAGGGTAAAAGCGGCCACACTCCCCGAGGTCGGCTGGCGGTAAGCAAGAATATGCTTAATCCGTGCCTTTACACTGCTCTCTCCAAAAGCCAGCGGACTGCCGGTCATAAGACCGCTCCGGCGGGTTGAAAATCCAAGCAGGGAGCCTGAGTAGCTGCTTTTAACCTGCGGACCCAGCTTCCGGATTACCGCCTCATCGCAGGACATCTCCATATCCTTGCTCATGAGCGCAAAAGACAGCCACATCAGCGGATTGAACCAATGGAGAATGACCAGCAGGAACATCAGCGGCTTGATCAGGTAATCCCGCCGGTTAATGTGAGTCTGCTCGTGCAGCATGATATGGGACAGCTCCTGTTCACTCATCCCAGCCGGGATGTAGATCCTTGGCTTCAAGAAGCCGAATACGAACGGAGTCATGATCTGGTCCGTCTCAAAGACATGCCCCTTCAGAATTGTTGCTGTACGGACACTGCGCATGACTCTCATATAAGAGAACACGCTGTACAGGAGCAGTACTATGACACCTGTCAGCCAGATCATACTGCCGGCCCACAGGATGACTTGCACCGGATTCACGCTTGCTGACGGTGCTACGGGCGGAAGCAGACTGTTCCACAGGCTTCCTGCTGAACCTGTTCCGGTGTCCAATGCAGGTTGCGCTTGCCTCCCTATATTCTTCGGAACGAATTGCAGCTGCCCTGTGCCGGACGAGCCTGCAGGCCCTGCCAGCCTCAGGATACTGAAGCTTGAAGTGAAGCTGACAGGCAGGATCAGCCTGATCATTACTGCGGACCACAGCATATAGGAGAAGATCTTGGGGGCGCGCCGCAGCAGAACTCTCGCCAGCATTACGGCGACGGCTACATAGCTGGCAGTAATGCTCATGTTCAGAATGCTGATCCACAGATCTGTCATTGGGAGGCCTCCTCGATAATCCCCTTCAGCTCTGCCGCTTCCTTCGCGGACAATTTCTTATCCCCGAGAAAAGCAGTCAAAAACTGCGGCAACGACCCGCCAAAGGCTTTGTCCACTACCGTCTGGCTCTCATGCCGCTGCGCCTCCGACTTCGGGATGACAGCTGTGACCATGGCCCCCTCGTTTCTGAGAATTCCCCGCTCACATAGCTTTCTCAATACGGTATAGGTCGTGGACTTCTTCCAGCCCAGCGCCGAGAGGCTCAGCTTCACCAGCTCTGTAGAATTAATCGGCTCATGATCCCAGATCAGGCAAGCGAATTTATATTCAGCATCATATAATTTGTAGGGCTCCATCCTGTTCACTCCTTATAAGTTTATTGCAGTAGACCTAATGACGTTAAGTCTATTGCAATAAACCTATATTGTCAAGGCGGCGCCAGGTAATCCCGCAAAAACAAAACCGGAACCGCCTGATTACTCAGGGGTCCCGGTTTTTTGACTAGAACGTTACTTCTTACGGACGTTCAATCCAGATATAGCCGTCATCATCCACTTCAACCGTGGCGTGCAGGCCTTCAGCCAATACACGCAGCGGCACATTAGCATCTCCGTACTCATCTACGAATACGGCTAACGGAAGCTTCACGGTCTTGCCGGCAATTTGTGCCTGCGCGGAACCAATTTTGAATACGAGCTGATCGCCGTATACATCGTCGGTAACCTTAATCGACTTGTTAGGCCCATCCCACTCAACCTTAGCGTCCAGATCCTCTGCCACATAGCGCAGCGGTACATAGGTAGTGCCATTCTTCACGACCGGATAATAGTAATCGTCGTCCGGTGCGATCATCAGGCTCTTCGAGGTAATTGCCATCTCCTCTTTGAGCAGCTTATAGACGGATGAATTGGCATCGAAGCTTCTCAGCGTCTCACCCGGCGTAAGGTCTCCCTTGGAGTAATCAATTGCGCCTGTCGTGCTGATCGGATCAGCTGTTACCGGACCATTTACATTCCAAGTCTCGGACACCAGCTTCATGTTGATGCTCTGCAGCGGCAGATATTCATCGGCCGGAAGAGCAACACTCAAGTCAATGTTCTGTTTGCGGACATGGAAGCCGCTATCCACGAAGATATCCGCAGTCAGCTTCGTATCCTTGCCGAGAACAGTCTTGAGTTCAGGGGTCGATTCATAGAGATTCTCCAGTTGCTTGTCATAGACGAGCAGGAGAGCATCCACCGCCAGCTTGGCTGCATCATGCACTACGGTGACTACCCCTTCTTTGTCTTCCAATGGAATATCGCCCAGACCGATGCTGTTCAGATCTTCAGCTCTGTCTTTGATCAGCGGATACATGTAATCATAGAGTCCGTTGATCAGGGCAGTGAAGCCTTCGGTATCCTTAGACACAGATCTCAGGAAGCTCTTAAGCAATACCGGAAGCTCTTCCCCTGTAATTTCCGTATGTAGCTTCGTCAAGCTGGTTGGCTGGCCGTATACGGATTCATTTACTGATGTCACTGTGATCGCACCCGGATTCGGAAGATTCTTGATCACAAACTGGGAGGCCAGCTTAGTGAATTCCAAGGTCTTGGCAGGATCGGTTGCTTCCAGGCTGAGCAACATTTCATTGCTCTGAAGCGGCATGTAGAACGGCTGCTTCGCGCCTTCTGCGGTGAAGACCAGGTTCTTCTGGTCGGTGAAGAGGGAGAAAGGAATCTTGAACTCCTTGTAACCCACAACTCCCGTGGCCGAGACATTGCCGTTATCCTGAACCTTCACATGACCGAGCGTAAGCGATAAGGAATTAATAAGATCAACAACTTCACGGTCCTCTGCGGTGATGCCTGCAGCAGGAACAGCGCTCAGGGTCATCGTAGTGCTGGATTCAGAGGATTTGACATCCAGATCCCCCAGCAGTGCCTTATTGACATCGAAGCCGCCAACCGCCTGGCAGCCTGACAGAATCAGCAGCAGGGCGAGAATCGGCACCAGCCATTTGGTTCTTGCTTTCATTTTCTTCATAGCATGTCTCCTCTAGCTCATAATTTGGCAACGTACCCATCATCTCAGAGGAGCATCAATTTGTAAATACAGCACCTGGAAATGATGAACCCTCATACGCTAAATAAACTCCGCCATTCTATAAATACCCATTCTTTGAAAAAGAGAAACTTTACCAACGCAAGGATTGCTAAATGGGCCGGATAAAAGCACCACCAGACCCAGCGCGGCAGACGTCTCTTCTCCAGCAGCACCCAAAAACCCGGGGTCAGCGCAATCAGAAGGGTCGGAATTATGCTGGCCATCTGCACCAGCCAATTATAATAGAACAGATAGAATACATTCAGCGCCAAATGCGCCAGCACGAGCACATACGAACGGGTATACCGGAAGATCAGCACCAGCAGCAAGCCGTAAGCGTTGTAGTCGAGCGGCAGTGCATCCATCAGCAGCACAGCGATTACCACTACCGGAATACCCGCCCACAGATTCGGCAGCTTATCGAGCAGGGCAAGGACCAGCGCTGAGATCAGCAGGGTGAAGACGACGTTCCAGCCTCCCGGATGAATCGCCAGATTGTACGGAATCTGTGCCAACACCGCAATGACAAGCAGCCGCCGCAGATAACGGGGTCTGGAGGAGGTATGGATATAGCCTTGCGCCAGCGCGTAGCAGTAGATCGGGAAGGCAATTCTCCCCACATATCTCCAGGCAAGCTCACCCGGGAAAAAGATCAGCCCAACATGGTCAATCAGCATGGTCAGCATGGCAATAATCTGCATCTGTAGCCTCCTGTACTATATAAATTGAACTAATGGTTTTTATGTTTTGGGATTAGCCGTGACTCCAGAGAAGTTTTGGACTTCCGGCCGCTGTTGTGTTTGAATTTCCTAAATTAAACCGCATTATGCGGTAGAAATTCAAACACAAAGGCGGTCGCTTCCGCTCCTCCAGTTCCAAAATTCCCCTCCGCCACTTTTCCTTTAACTTAAATTTTAGTTCAATCTATATAACATGAAATATAAAGCACCTTAGGTGCTATTATCCATGCCAGAGCCGTATGCTGCAAGCTGTGAAGGAGAACTTGTACGACAGGCAAGCCGGAGCCGCTCCCTCTGGAGCAGTTCCGGCCGGGTTCTATCTTACTATCAGGCTGTCTTCGACTTGTTATAGATATCAAAGCCTACCGCCAGCAGCAGCACCAGTCCCTTGATCCCCTGCTGCCAGTCTACGCCGAGGCCGACGAGCGACATGCCGTTGTTCATGACGCCCATGACCAGACCGCCGATGATGGCACCGACCACGGTTCCGATTCCCCCGGACGCGGAGGCTCCGCCGATGAAGCAGGCAGCGATAGCATCCAGCTCGAAGTTCGTACCGGCCTTAGGGGTGGCTGAGTTCAGGCGTGCCGCGAAGACCAGACCGGAAAGGGCAGCGAGTACACCCATGTTGACGAATACCCAGAAGGTCACCCGTTTGGTTTTGACGCCGGAGAGGCTTGCTGCCTTCTCATTGCCGCCCAGGGCATAGATATGCCGCCCCATGGTCATGTGGTTCATGACGAAGGAGTAAATCACGATCAGCACCATCAGGATCACTAGAATGTTGGGAATCCCGTTATATTGCGCCAGAACATAGGTGAACAGGTTGATGACAATCACCAGCGCAGCAGCCTTGGCAACGGACATCCAGACCGCAGACCGCTCAAAACCGTACTTCACCGTGATCCTGCGGCTGCGGATTTCCTGATAGATCACCAGCAGCGACAGCAGAACACCGATGATCAGGGTCAGCACATTCAGCGAGCCCACGCTTGCGACATCAGGAATGAACCCGGAGCTGATCTTCTGAAAAGTCTTCGGGAAAGGTGCAATCGACTGCCCGTTCAGCACGATCATCGTCAGGCCCCGGAACAGCAGCATGCCCGCCAGGGTAACAATGAACGCCGGGATTTTGACATAAGCGACCCAGAAGCCCTGCCAGGCCCCGACCAGCGCGCCCATCAGCAGCGAGATGACTACGGCCAGCACCGGATTCAGCTCCATATCCACCATCATAATGGCCGACAGGGCGCCGATGAAGGCAGCTACCGAGCCGACCGAGAGGTCGATATGCCCAGTGATGATTACCAGCACCATCCCGATAGCCAGCACCAGTATGTAGCTGTTCTGCAGAATGAGATTGGTCACGTTCAGCGGCTTCAGCAGAATGCCGTCGGTCAGAATTTGAAAGAACACCGAAATAAAAATCAAGGCAATGATCATGCCGTATTGGCGGATATTTTTTTTGAACAGTTCACTAATGGCTCCCATGCGGTGTTACCCCCTGCTTCGTGTCATAAATTTCATCAAAAGCTCCTGCGACGCATCCTTCCGCTCCACTTCCCCGCTGATCCGCCCTTCACACATGGTGTAGATCCGGTCGCACATCCCGATGATTTCCGGCAGCTCGGAAGAGATGACCAGCACGCCCTTCCCCTCTGCGGCAAGGCTGTTGATGATGGAATAGATTTCGTATTTGGCCCCGACATCGATGCCCCGCGTAGGCTCATCGAGGATCAAAACATCCGGCTGGGCGTAGATCCATTTGCTGAGTACCACCTTCTGCTGGTTGCCGCCGCTGAGATTCACGGTTTTTTGCAGGATGCTGGGAGTCTTGATATTCAGCTTCTTGCGGTATTCCTCTGCGACCAGCACTTCCTCGTTCTCATTAATGACGCCATGGCGGGAGAGCTTCTTCAGGCTGCTGAGCGAGATGTTCCGCTTGATATCGTCGATCAGGATCAGGCCATAATGCTTGCGGTCCTCGGTCACGTAGGCTAACCCATGCTCTATCGCCTGGCTGATGTTATTCAGGTGTACTTCCTTCCCGTGCATAAAAGTCTGGCCGCTGATCCGCTTGCCATATGACTTGCCGAACACACTCATCGCCAGCTCCGTGCGCCCTGCGCCCATCAGCCCGGCAATGCCGACCACCTCACCCCGCCGGATGTGGAGATTAATTTGATCCAGCATTTTGCGGTCCGCCTGTGTCTCATGATAGACATTCCAGTCACGGATCTCGAAGATCGTCTCTCCCGGATCCGGTGTGCGCTCAGGGTAACGGTTCGTCAGGTCGCGCCCGACCATGCCTTTGATAATGACATCCTCTGTAACGGCATCCTGCTTCATATCCAGGGTCTTGATGGTCTGTCCATCCCGCAGAATCGTGACGGAATCCGCTATTTTCTCGATTTCGTTCAATTTGTGGGAAATGATAATCGAGGATATCCCCTGCTTCTTCAGCTCCAGAATGAGCAGCAGCAGGTTCTCGCTATCATCCTCATTCAGCGCCGCTGTCGGTTCGTCGAGAATGAGCAGCTTCACTTCCTTGGAGAGCGCCTTCGCGATCTCTACAAGCTGCTGCTTACCGACACCTATCGTAGAAACTCCTGTAAACGGCGATTCCTTGAGGCCGACGGTGGTTAGCAGTGCCTTGGTCTTGACCGTCGTTTCGTTCCAGTTGATCACCCCGCGTCTGGCCTGTTCATTGCCGAGGAAGATGTTCTCCGAAATCGACAAATACGGAATCAGCGCCAGCTCCTGATGGATAATGACGATCCCCAGGCCCTCGCTGTCCTTGATATCCTTGAACTGGCATACCTGCCCCTGGTAATAGATATCCCCTTCATACGTCCCGTGCGGATACACTCCGCTAAGCACCTTCATCAGCGTGGACTTGCCTGCCCCGTTCTCTCCGCAGAGGGCGTGGATCTCGCCTGCCTTCACCTGCAGATTGACTGACGAGAGCGCTTTGACGCCGGGGAATGTCTTGGTAATGCCTTTCATCTCCAAAATAATTTCACTCATGTGCCTCTCACCCAGCTTTCCTTGTGACTGTGCAGCGGTTCTCCGGCGGATATTATCGTTGTTAGATGCCGCCGGGAAACCGCGAGAATTGCTGCTGATTATTATTGTCCGAGCTGCTCTTTGGTATAGTACCCGCCGTCCACCAGCACTTTATCCACATTGCCCGCATCCACAGAGACCGGCTCCAGCAGGTAGGACGGGACGATTTTGACCCCATTATCGTAGGTGGTGGTATCGTTGACTTCAGCTTCGGTCCCCTTCAGCACACTCTCCGTCATCTCCACTGCCTTCTTGGCCAGCTCGCGGGTATCCTTGAATACTGTCTGGGTCTGCTCTCCGGCCAGAATGGACTTCACGGAAGCCAGCTCGGCGTCCTGTCCGGTCACCACCGGAAGCTTCTTGTCACCGGAGCCGTAGCCTACACCCTTGAGCGAAGACAGGATACCGATGCTGATGCCATCGTATGGAGACAAGACTGCGTCCAGATTATCGCTCGCATAGTTCGCACTCAGCAGGTTATCCATCCGTGACTGGGCGGCAGCGCCGTCCCAGCGCAACGTAGCTACCTTATCCATCGTAAGCTGCTTGCTGCGGACCACCAGTTTACCGGAATCGATATATGGCTTCAGAATCGACATGGCGCCGTCGAAGAAGAAGTAGGCATTGTTGTCATCCGGCGATCCGCCGAACAGCTCGATGTTGAACGGGCCTTTGCCGTCCTTCAGGCCAAGCTTCTCTTCAATGTAAGAGCCTTGCAGCACACCCACCTTGAAATTATCGAAGGTTGCATAATAGTCTACGAATTCACTTTTTTTGATCAGACGGTCATAAGCGATCACCTTAACGTTGGCGTCATGCGCCTTCTGCAGCACGTCCGTCAGCGCCTCACCGTCAATTGAAGCGATTACAATTGCGTTCACACCTTTGGTGATCATGTTCTCAATCTGCGAGACCTGATTCTCCACCACATCCTCCGCATATTGCAGATCTGTGCCGTAGCCCAGCTTCTCGAACTCCTTGACCATGTTGTTGCCGTCATTCACCCAGCGCTCCGAAGATTTGGTCGGCATCGCGATGCCCACCTTGCCCTTGGACGTGTCCCCGCCGCCGGAAGAGCTGCCAGCGCTGCTGGATGAATTACCGCTGTTGCCGCATGCAGATAAGATGAGTACCAGTGTTAGCAGAAGCGTGATCATTGAATATTTTTTCATTCCTGCACTACCCCCTGAACTATTCTGATGTCTTCCACAGGTGTTCCCGTGTGACAAATCGAGTATAGCAACCGGGGGCAGGTGCCGTATTTACACTGAGGCTACTGTTTTTGTGAAAATATAACTTTTTATATGCAAAAAGGAATGCCCTCTCGCCTATAGATGGCTACTGAAGCATTCCCCACTATTCATCCAGTATCTTCAGTTACTTGCGTACCTCAGCCTGCACTCCTTTACGGAACTGCAGCGGCGCCACACCGGTCTGCTTCTTGAAGGCCGTGCTGAAATAATGCTGGGTCTCATAGCCCGACTGCTCCGCCACCTCGTTAATACTGAGGTCGGTTGAATGCAGAAGCTGGGCGGCCCGGCGGATACGGGTCTGGGTCAGATACGTGCCGAAGGATTGGCCCAGCTCCTGCTTGAACAGGCGGCTCAGATAGACCGGGGAGGCTTGAAGCAGGCCTGCTGTGGCCTCCAGGGTAAGCTCGCATTCACTGTAATGCTCCTGGATATGCTGCTTCGCCCGGCGGACGAGCGGGGACAGCGGCTGCTCCTTGACCAGCGCCACCCGGCAGCTCCGGTAAGCGGCAGCAAGCTCTGTAATCTCTCCCTGGATCAGCCGCGTGCCGACTTCAACAGCGATTTTGAGATGGCTGCGCACTGCGGCCTCCACTCCGGCCAGGATGCGCTCACCGGCGGCATCCCACAGCAGGATAACGATCAATCCGGCGGCGTCCCGGAACATCACCTTGGGATACGGGTCCAACAGCTCGGCAGCGATATTCTCTATGGCGAACAAGAAGAGCTGGCGCTCCTTCTCCTTCATCGCCGGATGCTGGCCCTCCCACCTCCAGCGGATGATGCCGATCAGCTCCGGCCGCTGCGGCGGAAGCTTGAGGAATTGCAGTTGCTCCCGGATCTCCGCCTGGCTCAGATTACCATCCAGCCATTCCTGGCAGAAGCGCTCGCGCAGCAGCGGGAAGTTCTTCATCAGCTGCCGGGAAGCCTGCTCCAGATGCTGGCTCTGCTGCCGCTCGGACTCCAGCTCATCGCGGACGCCCCGCAGCACCTGCATCAATTGCTTCGGCTCCGCAGGCTTGAGAATATAATCATTCACCTGCAGCCGGATCGACTCCTGCGCATAGGTGAATTCATCGTGGCCGGTGATCACAATAATCTTGCAGCCGGGCAGTGCCTCCCGCAGCCGCTTCATCAGCTCCATGCCATGCATAATCGGCATGTTCAGATCCACCAGGGCGATATGAATGGCATTCTCCACGGCCAGCTCCAGCGCCTCTTCCCCGTCTTCTGCCTCTGCCGTCACCTCCATACCCAGGCTATCCCAGTCCACGCATTGCCGGATGCCCTCCCGGATAATGCGCTCATCATCGGCAATGATTACTTTCCATTTCTCTATCATCTGCGGATCATCCTCCTCTGTCCTAATCCTTCTCAGGGTAATGCTCACGAACAACCGGATGACATACGGTTACAAGAGTTCCCTGCCCCGGTCCGCTCTCAATCTGGATACCGTACGGCGCTCCATAGGTCAGCCTGATCCGCGCCTGCACATTCAATATGCCATAGCCGCTTCCTGCGCTGCCCGTTACAGCCACGTCCGTCTCCGTACGCTCCAGTTCTTCTGTGCCAACCGCTTCGAGCCGCTGTCTGAGCTCCTTCAGCTTATCCGCAGACATCCCTGCACCATCATCGCGTACGGTAAGATACAAGTCGTTGTCCCGTTCTACAACTGCAATGGAGAGGTGGCCGGGGCCGCGCCGTTCCTTGATGCCGTGATAGATCGCGTTCTCCACCATCGGCTGCAGCAGCAGCTTAAGCACATACAGCTCCTGTAAGTGCGGCTCCACTTCAATGGAATAGGTCAGCTTGGTGCTATAACGGACATGCTGAATTTTCAGATAGCTGACGATATGCTCCAGCTCATCGGAGAGCGGTATGATATCGCTCCCTTTGCTTAAGCCCAGCCGGAACAGCCTGGAGAGGGACTGGACGACCTCGGCGATATCCTCCGCTCCCTTGCTGCGGGCCATCCAGTGAATCGTATCCAGCGTATTGTACAGAAAATGCGGCTTGATATGCGCCTGGAGACTGCGCAGCTCCGCCTCACGCTTTTGCCGCGCCTGAAGCTCGGTCAGGGATAGCAGCCGGCTAATCTGGGCCAGCATCGTATTGAAGCTGCGGCCGAGCAGCCCGATCTCATCGGAACGGCTGCCCCAGTAGCGGATCGTCAGATCACCGGACTGTGCCTTGCTCATGAAGGAGGCCAGCTGGCCGATAGGACGGGAGATCGAATAGGCCAGATAGAATGAGGCGGTCATGCCCAGCATACAGACCACAAATACAAACGTGACAACATTGAACGTAATCTCGCGGATTCCATAAGCCGACTCATCCATCGGGAACACGCCCATCGTGGTCCAGCCGGTAAACGGCGAGGTCCGGTAGATCAGCTGAAGCTTGCGGCCGTCTACCGTCTCCGAGGTAATGCCCGAGGACTCAGTGAACAGACCTGCCGGGATGTTACGCATTAAAGGGTGCTGCGGCGCGTAAATCATCTCTCCGCGATTGTCCACCACCGTCAGATATCCGGTTTTGCCGAGCGTGACATCTCTAGCCGTCTCCGCGATCACCCGCAGCTTCAGATCCACCAGCACCACGCCCTGGACCACCTGCGTCTCAGGATTCACAATGGCCCGTACAGCAGAGACCACCTCGCTTTCCTTATAGTCCACATGGGACCTGACCGCACGGCCATACGGATGCCCGACGATCAGGAAGATCCCCTTATTCTCTGCCGCCTGCTTGTACCAGCTCTCCTCCGTCAGCCGGGTACCGGAACGGGTATACATCTCGTTGCTGATGAAATCGCCTTCACGATTGACCAGCATGATGCCTGCTATCTCGGAGCTGAGTGTGGTGAAGCCCTGCAGAAATTTGCGGATATTGTACTCCGCCGATTCCCCATTGCCCGCTGCGGGGTCCGGCTGTGCCGGAGCCGGTGAAGCCCCCTTCAGGAACTTCTGGACGCCCGGATCGAACGAGATCAGGTACGTAATTTTCTGCAGATTCTCCACATCACTCTCTATGGCGGTATTTACCTTGCGGATGAGCTGCATCGTGTTCTCGGTACTCTGCTCCTCCACGATCCTGTCCACCGTCCAGCCAATCAACAACCCCAGTCCAATGGAAGGCAGAATGCTAATCAGCAAAAAGTGAATAATCAGCTTATAGCGGATCGGCATATTATTCAGCTTCAGCTTCTCCATGCTCACGCCGGTCTTGTGCATCCCAGGCTCCCCCTCTGCCGCCTATTTGGCATAATAATTGTCCACATTCTGCCGCGTGACCACATCAATTCCGGTATCTACAGAATCGGGGACAGGCAGGGGCTTGTTATTGGCATAGGCCTCAGGATCAGCCTCCAGATCACGGTGCAGATGAAACAGCTCGGTCAGCGACCAATAACCCATATTCCAGGTGCCCTGGGCCATGGTTGCGGCAATCTTGCCTTCCTTCACCAGATCGAGTGTGCCTTTATCCGTATCGAAGCTGATAATCTGCGGGACCGGTCCGCTCCCAGGGGTGGCATCCACAGCTTCCGCGACCCCGATGCCTCCATTACTTTCCGTGGCAAAAATTCCCGCCAGCTGCGGATAACGCACCAGCAGCTGCTCGGCAGCCTCCCTGGACGCCACCTGATCTCCCCGCCCATCCTTAACCGCCACCAGCTTCATCTGCGGGTATTTGCTGCGAATTGTGTCCGTGAAGCCGTCCGTCCGCTCCTGGTGATTATGCTGATCCGGTGTGGTGATAATAGCTACCTCGCCCTTGCCCCCGGTCAGCTCGGCCATCTTATGCGCCGCCTTCGTTCCGGCATTATAATTGTCCGTTCCCAGGAAGGAATACGCCTTGCTGCCCTCCGCTCCCGAATCAAACAGCACCACCGGAATACCGCTCTCCACAGCCTTGTTAATCGTCGCTGTAAGCAGCTTGGAATTCACGGCCGAGATGGCAATTCCCGCCGGCTTCTTGGCGATGGTCTGCTCCAGCACCGTCATCTGTTCACTCGCATTATGCTGGGTGGAGCCGTGATACTCGACGGATACATTAAGCTCCTCTGCGGCGTCCTCGAAGCCCTTCAGCACGCTTTTCCAGTAATCTATGCCGATCTGGAACGTAACCATCACGTATTTGTCCTCAATATTGCCGCGCAGTCCCGCAGTCTCCCACGGGTCTGCCGCATTCCCCTGCTGCTTGTAATTCAGCACGTAGAGTACGAAGATGCCGATTAGCAGCACGTAGACAAGCCCAAGCTTTTTCACATATGTAACCCCTTTCATAACAATGAATGCTGAAGGCCCTAGGGCCCCAGGTTCTTCCATCTATGTCCAATCTAGTCTACTGGCTTGGCAGCCGTTCCGTCAATTATGTTACTGGGCCAATGTTAAAAACTCGTTATCTGCTACGACATTTTATGTCGTACCGCTTGTTCTATACTGGACAGGTACCATCAATTCAATGAAACGAGGATTACAAGAATGTCAAAAACCAAACGCGGACGGGTACTCTGGACCCTTCCTTCCCGTGGACGCGGCACCTGCCCGGTCTGCGGGACCACCCGGATCAAGCTGCTCTACACCAAAATAAAATCCGACGGCAGCGCCCTGAAGGTCTGCAAGCGCTGCGACAAAGCGACGCAGGTTAGAGTGGACGCAGCAACCAAGTAAATTGACGCAAGGATGCTCCAAGCTTCATGCTTCGTGCATGGATGCCGGAGCATCCTTGTTTCTTTGAGAGGAACGCTCACGCTGGTCTAAAGCACCGTCTCCAGCTATACTGGAGGCTGACAGAAAGGAGCGGGAGCAGCATGAGCCATATTCACCGGATTCAGTGGTTTGACCAGCAGGTCCGCCAGCTTAATTATCCGAACAGCAGCAAGCTGGCGGAGCAGTTCGAGATTTCCAGGCGCCAGGCCCAGCGGGATATTGAATACATGGCGGAATCGCTGCGGGCCCCGCTCCGCTATGTAGCGAAGCAGCGCGGATATATCTATGAGGACAACAGCTTCGTGCTCCCACATCTGTACATTACGGACGAGGAGCAGCGGGTGCTGAAATATCTGGCTTACCGGTATAGTCACTATGATTATGAGAACGCCCAGACTATCCGCAAGGTGGGCGGTCTGCTGGAGCGGTTCACGGCGCAGCCGCTTGCGGACAGGGAGATTAAGCTGCCTGTATTTGAAGTGAATCCCCACCGGCTGCAGGTCATGGAGATGCTGGAGCAGGCTATCCAGACACGCAGGGTGGTCCATGTTCTCTACCGGAACGGGCAGGAGCCCCCGCAGGAGCTGTATCTTTGTCCCCTACAGCTAAGCCGGCGGATTGATGATGATTATCTTGTGGCCGCTGTGGAAGGAGACGGGCGGAGTGAGTATTACAACCTGTCGGGCATCCGTGAGCTAACACTGACCAGCAGGGTTTTTATAGCCGGGGAGAACGGCCCTGCAGCTCCAGCCGGGCAGGCCAGACCCTTGAAGCCGTTCACGGCAAGAATCCGGTTACCCGGAATACCCCGGGAGCCGTCTTGGGGAGGTTACCAGCTTCGCGCCGCTGACAAGGATATCTACGAAGTTGATTTTTATGATACCAGCGCGTTCATTGCACATCTGCTCCACTCGGAGTGGAGTGCCCTCCTGGCCCCCAAATGGCTGAAGGAGAAGCTCCGCAGCATCTGTGAGACAGTAGTGAGCCGCCTGGATGAACAGGAGAATGAACATTGAGCAAACGAACAGGTGTAATCCTTGACGTCCGGATGCAGCGTGAATCGAAATCCTTTACCGATGCGCTCTATGCCGTACTGACTGCCGCCGGGTTATTCGAGGGTCCAAAATTCATGCTCTCCGGGCTAAGCGGCATGGCCTTCAAATTCACCGTACATGAGAAGCTCCTCCCCATGTCTGTTACGGCTTACGGACAGTGGGGCACAGAGCATCGCCGGGCTGTCGACAACCTCGGGATCTTCTTGGTGGATGACGGCGGGAGAACCAGACATGATTCCTTCGGAGCGTATCAACGGATCGCTATTGACTGTGTCAAGCAGAGTCTGGACCGCGGTCTGGCCTGCCTCTACTGGATACCGGAATTCGGAGTGATTCATGGTTATGATGAGGATGACCGGGTGTTCTATGTACAGGATGGCTGGTCCGGTGAGACACAATATGTGCTGTATGATAACTTCGGCCTTAACTTCACGCCCTTCTGGGACTGTATGTATGTCGGAGAGCGGGTGATGATTCCGTTGCAGGATACTGTACTTGAATCACTTCGGCTTGCGCTGGAGGATTGGGAGACTCCTCACAAAACACTTCCTGACTTAAGCCTCGGTTCAGGCCGCCTGGCCTACAGCTTCCTGATCCGGGCGCTTCAGCAGGGCGGATTCGACAGCTATGGCGCTATTTACATCCTTGAATCGTACATGACTTCACGGATCGAGATCTCCGCTTATCTGCAGGAGGTTCAGTCCGTATTGCCGGGGCTGGAGGAGGTTCAGCACTTGTATGCTAAGCTGGTGGAGGGTCTGAGGGGACCGTTCGCGGCTGCAATCTCTGAGAAGAACAGCGGCAAGCTGCTAATGCAAGTTCAGCTTCCCTCCCTCTGCTCTGCTTTGAAGAAGGCCTTAGAGCTGGAGGAACGGGCGATGCAGCAGGTTACAAAAATTTCTGGGCAGTACCCGGACCGGAAGCGGTCCACACTGCCCAGATGGGGGGCACACACCGCACGATGAATGAACATCATAATAAGCACGCTTCAGCCGCTGCGGATCAGCCGCGTGTGCCGCTCGCTTCTTCTTTTGCAGATGCGATGCACCAGGTCCTGTCGGCCAAAGGCTGGTTCACACTCTCCAAGCCCATGCTGGCCGGAATGACGGCCTTATGTTTCCGTCTGTCGGTACACAGGCAGCTTCACCCGGATTCTGCTACGGCATATAACTGGGCGGCTGAACATTGCGTAGCAGCAGATCTGATTGGTATTATCGCCATGCAGGGTGCAGGCTTTAACTTCAGCCCTACCTTCCCTCTCTATCAGAAGCAGGCTATTTCAGAAATCCGCAGATCACTTGAGCAAGGCACCGGTGTGGTCTGCTGGAAGGACCGTTTCATAGTGATTACCCGCTGTGATGATGAACGGCAGCTTTTCTATTACACAGAGAATGCTTCTGCCGCAGAACTGGAGCTGCCTTACGAGCAATTCGGAAGGAATGAATCGCCATATTGGTATGGCCAAATCTATGAAGGCCAGATCCGCAAGGATATCGTTCAGGTGCTCAGAGAGTCCTTCATCCAGGCGGTGTACAAGGCAGAGGTTCATGATCTGATGCTGCCGGAATCGCAATATGCCTGCGGCCTGCGGGCCTATGATGCTATGCTGGAAGCCTTGGCGGACAACACCTATGATGCTGCCGGAGCCTATGAGACGCTGCTCTTCTATGCAGGAATGAAGCAGGACGCTGCGGCCTACGCAAGGGAAGCCAGCCAGTATTGGCCCGAAGTAGAAGGCGTTGCAGAGCATTATGCAGCTCTAGCTGCTGTCTATAATCAAATAACGCACACTCTATGCAAGCAGACTGTACAAGCTCCAGAGGGTCCATGTTCGCTGGATGCCCACTCTCTGCTTCCACTCCTCCGGGAAGCACAGCGTATCGAGACCGCAGCGATCCAGTCCATCCGCATACTGCTCCGTGAGCCGATCGAGAACCGCTTCCATGATGTGGGGCTGCGCTAAGGCCACGGCGGAGTGCTCAGAACATCAGAGACTCCGCGTATTTCTCCCCTTCGAGCAGATCATATTCGACTAGACGGTAGTCAGCCAGCAGCGCCTGCTGCTCAGGGGTCAGCTCCTTCAGAGTTCCGGTATCGCCCGGCCCGATTAGCACCTTCTTGCTAAGTCCCGGAATTTCAGCCCGTACCTGCTCCAGCAGCTTATAAAAGGCCGGCAGCGTCTGCCCGGATAACCGGAAGACCGCAGGGCCGAGAAAGGCCGGGCTAAGCGTCCCGAGCGGCTCCTGCCCGATCTCAAAGTTAGCGAGTACCAACAGCTTCGTCTCATGCTTCAGCCTTGGCTCCTGATCCCAGCCTGCTGCGGTATAGATCCCGGCGCTGAGCGCAGGCAGATGATCTCCCCAGAACACCGCGATAGTGGGCCGCTTGATCTTCAGCAGCTCCTGCTGGAGATAAGCCATGGCCTCGTCTGTCAGCTTGGTATCCTGCACATAAGTCTCCAGCTCATCCTTCTGCTCCGGCAGTCCGCCTTGGGCGGTGATCGTGTTCGGTCCGTTCACGCCTTTGACGAATGGAAAATGATTCTGCATCGTCACCAGATGCAGGAATGCCGGGCCCGATGCCTCTTGAAGCTGCCGGACCGCCTCCTGTACCGCTGCTTTATCCGAGACATACCCCTCTGGAGTCAGGCGGTCAGCGTCCGGCAGATCCTTCTCACTTGTGAAGCGGTCGAACCCCAGCACCGGATAGACACGGTTCCGGTTATAGAAGGTCTCATCGAACGGATGCAACGCCAGTGCCTCATACCCTCTGTCCTTCAGAATACTGACGATCGACGGCAGGGAGGACATTTTGACGATGCGCTGCTGATAAGGAATCGTTCCATCCCCCAGAAAATACATCGACAGCCCGGTCAGGGCCTCGAACTCCACATTAGCCGTATTGCCGCCGAATTCCGGGGACAGCAAATAACCGGACGGCGTCTGCCCCGCCACCCCATGGATGAACTTCAGCGGATCTTCGCTAAGCGTATATCCGGGCAGGCGCGTAGGGTCGAAGAACGCCTCATTCATCATAAACAGAATGTTCGGCTGTTCCCCTGGCGCGGCCTGTGCCGGCGCCTCCGGCAATGCCGAATACTTGGCAGCTACCGCCTCAACCGCTTCGCGGGTGTAGCCCTCCGGCTTGTCCATCAGGCTCTGCCGCAGATTCCCGGCGAACGCATAGACGAACCCGTTCTGCGTATAATTCACCTTCTGATTCCAGAAGATGTTCTGATAGCTCATTGCTGCAACCACAGGAGATTGACCGGTGACCAGCACAAGAAACCATGTGCTTAGCCCCACAGAGATCCCCGCCAGCGTCACGCGCAAGGACAGTCTGATCCGGTTCTTCGGCAGCTTTACAATCACAAGGACCAGACCGGCAACCAGCAGAACAGCGGTCCCTATAGCAAACGGAGAGATCATCCCGCTGGTAATCTTGCTCATTCCTTCGGCATTCTTCAGCAGCATCAGATCCCACGGAAACAGCGGTTCACCTCTCGTAGCCAGCTTCTGATCACTGGCAATTCCCAGCAGCACGAACAGCGCCGAGACCACCGCCGGCCCCGCATACGCATTCGGTACAATCACTGAGCTTAAGAGCAGGATGAAGAAAATAAACAGACTTCCGGTACAATACAGCCAAGGATAAGCGCCAACCCACTTTAGCGCATGAAGCACATCCATCCGAAAAGAAGCAGCCTGCAAAAACAAATTCAGCCCAAATCCTATAGCCAGTAAAATGATCAACAAATACAACAAACGCTTCGATGGCAATATCCGAGACAAGTTCATTCACTCCTAACTATTAAAGGAGTAGTATACGCCTTTAAGCTTAAAACCGCCTTAAAATTCATTTCCCAAATGAGTACAACGCTACAAAAAAGAGCAGCATCCATACATCAGACGCTGCTCTTCTCTTTTCTTTTCTATTCTCATCCCAGCGGGATAGACTGAATTTGTAATATACACTCAGGGTGAAGTGGCGGAAGAGAAGTTTGAACTGGAGGAGCGATAGCGTTCGCCTTTAGGTTTGTATTTCTACTGCGAACAGCAGTTTAAATCAGGAAATACAAACCTAACAGCGGCCGGAAGTCAAACCTTCTTTGCAGCCACGGATAACCCCTGAGAGGGTTTTATCGCTTCAAGACCCCCTACTTCACGTATATCCGGCTGCTCTCCTCCCAATATTCCCCAGGCTCCAGCCCGAACAAGCCGATGTCATCAGCAGGCAGATCCACCTTTGGCGCATTCACCAGGTTGATCTGCGGCTCAGGACAGAAGAAGCCTTCGGTTGCTCCGTTGTTCCAGATCATCCATTGCTTATACGAGGTACCCACATCATACACCAGCGTAACTCCGGCTTTGCGGTCGGTCAGCTCCATCCGGTTCCGTCCATTCTGGGCGGCTGCGGTATAGTGGTTGTCCATCGATGCATAGAACGGATACACGCCTTCGCCGCGCAGAGCCACCTCATCAGCAGTCAGCTCCTGGAATTTGCCGGTCGGCAGCATCCGGTCGCTGCTCAGCTCCCAGCGCTCGCCGATAGTCACCTTGACGCGGTAATCCTGCGCGCTGCTGCCTGGGGCGAACGGAGCATTAATAGCGGTATGGAACGCCAGCAGGCAAGGCATCAGCACATCACCGTCATTGTGGACCAGCAGCTGCTGGGACAGGCCGCCTTCACCGAGCGTGTAGCGCAGCTTGATCGTATATTTGAACGGCAGATATTGATAGGACGGATGGTTCTCATCCACCTTGATCGCTACAGTGACGAAGCTTTCGCTTGTGCCGGTGCCGAATTCCTCTACCTCCCATGCTGCTGTATGTAGGAAGCCATGCAGATGATTGCCGGTTTTGGCTTCATTGACAGGCAAATGATAGGTCTGTCCATTCCACGGGAACTCTCCATCCTCATAGCGGTTCGGCGGAAACAGTACAGGAATACCGTGAATACCCGGGTTCGCCTTGAACGCTTCCATCTCTTCCGCGCCAGGCTCATGCAAGAAACGGTAACCGCTCTCAGTATCCCGGAAGCAGATCAGATTCCCGCCGATGCCCGGCAGAATAGCCGCTTCATAACGGCCGGCCTTCAGCCAGACAGCGGCTTCTCCCTCATAGTGTCCTTCAAATGCTGTAATCGGTGTCATTACAATAATCCCCTTCCATATGATCAAAATGACTCTCTCATAGATAGAGTACCACATCTGCCGGAATGGCAACATGCCATTTTTACAGCTGCTCGACTTCGACACTCATGACATGCTCGATTTTTTTCACATCATAATAGATTTCCGTAGCATAATCCTTGTCTGGCGCAGAAACGACCATGTCGATCATCTGCCTGCCATCCTCAAGATCCTTGATCTTCATTCGCCGGATGGTCCGGCCGGTTTTGCGCGTTTTGCGCTGGTCGGTCATGACATGCCGCTGCTCAATCTTCTGAATCACATCCGTCAGGATATAGTTCGGTTCCATAATGATTTTGATGGAGATCTCGTGCTTGTTCAGCACTTCAGGTCCGATGGCTTTGATAAGCAGAGGCACAGCGTTAACCGCGAACATAAGCAGTATAACCGCATAACCCGCCTCTACATAAAAGCCTGCGCCAACTGCAATTCCGATACCGGATGCCGTCCAGATCAGCGCGGCCGAGGTTAAGCCGGAGATCGCATCTCCGCCTCTGCGCAGAATAACACCCGCTCCCAAAAAACCGATACCGCTGACAATCTGCGCCGCCAGACGCATCGGGTCCATATTGGGATGATCCGGTCCGCCGAATTTGTCATACGCATGAATAGATACCAGAGTTACCAGACAGCTGGCGATACTGATGACCATACTGGTCCGGATTCCCAGCGGTTTCTGTTTCAATTGGCGGTCAATGCCGATGAACAGCCCGAACAGCATGGCCACAAGCAGCTTGATGATTGATTCCATATGCAGCAGGTCCATATTCATAATTTATTTTCCTCCTTCCTCGCCCGTCATGGCACATAGAATCAGTATACCTGAAATGCGCTGCAACTTTTACTGAAATTTTCTGCTGCCCGGTCAAAACAAGAAACGGACGCCTATCCCCGCTAACCGGGAGCTTCAGGCAGTACTGCCTAAGGCTCCGGCAAGGAACATCGTCCGCTTCAGAGAAGACTTCACTTATCCCATCCTATGAGCGATGAGTGACTTATAGAAGGATTAGCCGTGGAGGAGAGATTCCGCTCCGTCACAGTAGATTTCCGTGCCCGTAATGTGATCCGAATCCTCAGAAGCGAGGAACAGCGCCAGCTTGGCCACCTGATCCGGACGCCCCGGCCCCTTCTCCAGCGGCTGCCCGCCATCCGGGAATTCTACTTCAATCTGCACTTCCTTGAGATCATCCGAAGGATAGGTATTATCATCGATATTCGTGGTAATTGCTCCCGGACAGATAGCGTTTACACGAATCTTGTACTGGGCCAGCTCAAGCGCAGCCATCTTCATAAAGGCCACCTGCCCCGCCTTGGTCGTACTATAGGCAGAGAACCCGACATTGGAGAATACCCGGTTACCGTTGATCGAGCTGTTGATCAGAATACTGCCGCCCTTCTCTTTGAGATGGGGAATCGCATACTTGACGGTGGCGAAGGTGCCCCGCAGATTAATCTGAATCGTCTGATCCCAGGACTCGATGTCCATCGTCTCAATCGGTGTCATGGCCCCGTTGATTCCGGCATTGGCGAACACGATATCCAGTTGTCCATACTTCTTGACAACCTCCTTCACGGCATGCTCCACCTGCTGCGGCTCGGCAATATCACATTCGAATACAGCGGCCACGCCGCCCTCCTGCTTGATCTGAGCGGCCACCTTCTCCGCATTCTCTACCGTCCGGTCCAGAAGGGCCACCTTGGCCCCGCTTCTGGCGAACTCCAGCACAGATGCCCGGCCGATGCCCGAGCCGCCTCCTGTAACAATCGCTACCTTGCCTTCCAGTTTGTTCGCAGTCATATGTGCAGTCGCCTCCATTGGTGTTTGATGTTCAAGTCAAGTTCTTTCCCTTAACTTTACCTCTCATACCCGGATATGAATCGGACCAGCGCACCTGAAATGGCAAAAAGCTTGACCCGCTGCCGGATAAACCGGCGGCAGATCAAGCCATGAAGCTCAGGAATGATGATTCTGAATCAGCCCAGCATCATCCGGTCGTCAGCCAGCTTATGTCCGCTGATCGCTTCGAATTCGCCAAGCAGACGCTCTACCGTAAGATCCTTTTTGCGCGTCTCATCGAAATCGAGGATGATCGAGCCTTTATCCATCATGATGAGCCGGTTGCCCAGCCGGATCGCCTGATCCATGTTATGGGTAACCATCAGTGTAGTCAGCTTCATCTCACGGACAATAGATTCCGTTAGGGTAGTGATCAGCTCGGCACGCGAAGGGTCCAGCGCAGCCGTATGCTCATCCAGCAGCAGAATCTGAGGCTGGGTGAAGGTCGCCATCAGCAGGCTCAGCGCCTGCCGCTCGCCTCCTGAGAGCAGCCCCACCTTGGCCCGCAGCCGGTCCTCTAGGCCGATGCCCAGGCGGCTGAGCTGTTCGCGGAACAGCGTACGTCTGTGCGTATTAACACCCAAGGACAGCCCGCGGGGCTTGCCCCGCTTGTAGGCCATAGCCAGGTTCTCCTCAATCGTCATATGCGGCGCAGTCCCGGCCATCGGGTCCTGGAAGACCCGGCCGATCCAGCGTGCGCGCTGGTATTCCGCCAGATGGCTGATCGAGCTGCCTTCAATACGCGCTTCCCCCAGATCGGGCTTCATCACGCCTGAGATAATATTCATCAGTGTAGATTTGCCGGCACCGTTACTGCCGATAATCGTTACGAAATCGCCCGCGTTCAGTTCAAGATCGATCCCCAGCAGCGCGACCTTCTCATCCGGCGAGCCGGGGTTGAACAGCTTACATACATTGTCAAGCTTCAACATTGGCGGCCCCTCCTCTCTGCTTGCTGCGCTGAGCCAGTTCAGCAAGCTCTGCCGTCCGTCTGCGGGCCGTGCTCTTCTGCTTCACGTACCGCTGAACCGACGGGAAGACGAGGGCAATAATGACGATAATTGCGGTGATCAGCTTGAGGTCGGAAGCCTTAAGCCAAGATACCCGGAGTGCCAGAGCGACAACGATCCGGTACACGATGGAGCCGAGCAGCACAGCCAGTGTCGCCCGGAAGACGTTCTTCGCACCGAAGATCGCTTCCCCGATAATCACAGACGCAAGGCCGATGACAATCATCCCGATCCCCATCGACGCATCGGCGAAGGTAGAATACTGGGCGATCAATGCACCCGAGAGCGCCACCAGCCCGTTCGACAGGCTGATCCCCAGAATGGTTGTTGTATCCGTGTTCACCCCGAAGCTGCGGATCATCCGCGAGTTGTCGCCGGTAGCCCGTAGGGCTAGTCCCAGATCAGTGCGCAGGAACAGATCCATCAGGATTTTGACCAGCACGACGATAAAAGGCATGACCAGCAGCGGATTCATGGAGCTGAATAACGTATCCTCCCCCATCAGGGAGACATTCGGCTTATCCAGAATCCGCAGATTGATCGAATACAAGGCAATCATCATCAGAATCCCGGACAACAGCCCGTTGATTTTACCTTTGGTATGGAGCAGACCGGTACACATTCCTGCCGCCATTCCGCCGAGCATTGCGCACAAGGTCGCCAATAGCGGAGAATAACCGCTGCTGATCATCACTGCGGCAATCGCGCCGCCGGTTGTGAAGCTTCCATCCACCGTCAGATCGGGGAAATCCAGAATACGGAAGGTTATATACACCCCAAGTGCCATGAATGCGTAGAGCAGGCCCATTTCCAGAGCCCCGATTAATGAATTATACATTGCTGACTTCCTCCCTCAAGCGGCAAAGGGCGCCCAGCTCGGACGCACCCTGTTTATGAACTCTGTAGGTTATTGAATAATATTATTGCCCGGGTCAGCCACTTCAGCCTTCATGGCATCAGTCACTTCAATTCCCTGTGCTGCCGCTGCCTTGAGATTAAGGACCAAGTCCAGCTTCTCCTGCATGATTACCTTCATATCGCCGGGACTTTTCCCGTTCTTAAGCACTTCTACCGCCATTTGGCCGACCTGGTAGCCATGATCAAAGTATTTGAAGCCTACCGTAGCAAAAGCACCCTTCTCCACCGTATCACGGTCTGCCGAGAAGAACGGAAGCTTGTTGGCGTTAGCCGTCTGAATAATCGAGTCTACGCCGCTGACAACGGAGTTATCGAGAGTAATGTACAGTGCGTCTACACGCCCTACAAGCGATTCCGCAGCCTGCTTCACTTCCGAAGTGTTGGTAGTCGCCGCCTTGACCAGCTCAATCCCGTGCTTGTCCAGCTCGCCCTTGGCGATATCCGCCATCACTACAGCGTTCGGCTCCCCTTCATTAATGACCAGGCCCAGCTTCTTCACCTTGGGGAACTGCGTCGCAATGAAGTTCATCAGGCGGGTAATGGACTCCGGATTGGTATCCGATACGCCGGACACATTGCCTCCGGGATGCTCAAGATCACTTACAATCTTGGCATCAAGAGGGTCGGTTACCGCAGCGAACAGAATCGGAGTGTCCTTCACATTCTGCACGACAGCCTGAGCCGAAGGCGTTGCAATCCCCAGCACCAGATCGTTCTTGTCGCCGGCAATCTTCTGGGCAATGGACAGGTTGTTGGCTTGATCCGCCTGGGCGTTCTGAAGATCTACCTTCAGGTTCTCCCCTTCGACAATCCCGCCATCCTTCAGCGCAGCCAGGAATCCCTCACGGGTAGCGTCCAGTGACGGATGCTCCACATATTGCGAGATGGCAATCTTGTAGGACTTGGCATCGCCGGAGCCTGCACCCGAGGCAGGAGCTTCCGTCGCTGCGGCCGGGGCATTCCCGGTGCCCGGGTCATTCTTCACTGCTGCATTATTGTTGCCGCAACCGGCAGCTACGAGCATCAAGGCCATACTTAGCCCCATCCAAATCTTCTTCGTCTTCATCAGATTACCCCTCTTCTTGTACGGGTTCAGCGCGAGAACCTGGGCTAGCGGTCCAGCATTATCGCTTTCATCTTTAAAAGCATTAAAGCGAAGGCCCGCACCCTGTCCCCATCTGCTCCCCGAATCTATTAAACATATATTATATGTAGGTTGATTTCCCGTCAATCATTTAAGTGAGGTCCATATTTTACAAAATACGCACAATGAGTATCCCCTAGCTTCAACAATCTGCGGTTTCTCTTGACATTGTTTGCTAAGGCCCGTAGCACATAAAAAAAGCGGTCCTGCACAAACTTACCTTAAAGTTTGAAGATGGAGCGTGCCCCATGCCAATAATCAATCTGCGTACAAGCAAAATTATACTATCCTCCGCCATCCTAGTTACCGCCATTGCCGGAACAACCGCCTGCAGCTACACCAGCAAGGACAGCACTCCCAAGGTTAACTCGCTGACGCCAACCGGAACGTTCGCAGGCAGCTATTATGAGAAGAATTCTTTTACCGACAAGGAAGGCAAGTATTGGATTCCGCTCAAACCGGCTGTCGCCTCTATCGGCTTCCGGATGAAGGATGACACGGCAAGCGGCGGATACACCAAGCTTGGCTATAGTGATGTCATGTATATGCTACGGCCGGATTCCAGCCAGGTGTTCTCATTGGGCCAGAAAATCACCCTTCCCGATGTCCCCGTCCGCCGCGAAGGTCAAATCTATATCACCCCCACCGCCTTGTCCAAGCTGCTGCAGACTGAGGTCGGCTGGAATCCCGTTACTGGCGAGATCAATATCGCGACTCCTTCCGACAGGGAGAATACAGAGGACTCCGCCAAGGTGGAGGCTGCGAAGCCGCTGCGGATTCAGAGTGTATCGAATGTGGACACGGGCGAGCTGGTCTCTTATGCCAAAAAATTTCTCGGTGTACCTTATGATTTCGGTGCCGGACCGTATGAAGAGACCAAGCGCTTCGACTGCTCGTCCTTTACACGCCATGTCTTTCAGAAATTCGGGGTGGATCTGCCCCGGCTGGCCAAAGATCAGGACAATATCGGCAGACGGGTATCGCGCAGCTCGCTGGAGCCCGGCGATCTGATCTTCTTCACCGTACCCGGACGTTTCGAGAGCGACGCGGTTCCCGGTCATGTCGGTATCTACATCGGCGGCGGGAATTTCATTCACACCTGGGGTGACCCCGGCGTGCAGATCAGTGAGCTGGACAGCGGATACTGGAGCAACGTAATTCTGCACATGCAGCGCGTGCTCTAGAACAGGACACAATAAATGCAAGGCAGCTTGCCCGGGCTCGCTCACTTAGCGACCGGTCCGCTTCCTTGCATTTTTTTTGCTGCAAATAAATGCTATTCCAAAGGTTACTCCCGGCTCTTCATGGAGGCATTCTCCGTTCGCTTCAACAATCACCCGCTGTCCCTCTGCATCCCTGCCCGCACGAACCCTTTGAACCGGCTGCCCTGGTATGACAGTTCCCCCCGGTCCCCCTCTACAATCATGGCATATGCCCTCGGCTTCACTTCAAGCTCTCTGCGGCTGCCATTATGGAATTCAAAGGTCACATAATAACTCGTATGCGTCCCCATATACCCTCTTCCGCCCCAGACCTCTGTCCGTTTGGCAACAGCCGTAACTACCCTTGATTGCAGAGGGCTGGTCTGGTTCGTCATCCAGGTCTTGAGCCCTCTCCAAATCGTGTAAGTAACAAAGCCCGCGATCAGCAGCAGAATAAGCTTTAACAAGAATGGCCCCTCCGTGAAAAATCCGCTCTGGCTGCTGGCAACTGCCGGGTACAAACCGTTAAATACGCCTGCATTATGCAAATTAACCGCTCCTTCTGATAATTTTTTCACAAAAAGTTCAATTTACTAGAGAATACGCAGCGTAGCAGCTCCGGCTTCGTTATTCCGCAGTCGCAGGCCTTGAAATAATAGCGTATTATATTTGGTCCTGCTAAGATCCTATGATATGCTTTAAGTACGATGTACAAAAAAGGGGGTGTTCTCATGAGGAGAGATTGGACGCGTCTGACGCTGCTGGATCTGCTGAAGGCTGTGTTCCTTCCGGTGCTGCTGCTGATTTTTCTGATCATGGCCCTCCAGATGCTGCATGAACAAGAGCCTGAGATGCATTCTGTAAGGCCGGACCGCTATGAGCATAAGCTGGCCCAGCCAGTGCGCGTGCATCATACGCAGATTTATGACACCCAGGCCGTCCGGCTTGCTCCCCGTGAGAACCCGCTGACGCTGGAGTCCGGACCTCCCGGGCTGCTGCTCTGTGTATCTCTGCTCCCCTTCATTTACATTCTGCTGAAGCGGCTGCTGCTGTTTCCGCTGAAATATAATTCACATTTCGTAGGAGTACGGCTGTACGCTGAATGAAGCTGCAAGCACCGTTATCCGCAACACAAATTCCGGTTTCCTGCTGAAAGGAGGAAATCTTATGAAAGTCAGATATAGAAACGCTGCACCCTTACGTTATTCCAAGACCTTGCGTCTGCTGTCCACTGTTGGCGGAGGATTACTTGCAGCCGTGGGTCTGGAGCTATTCCTGATGCCGCATAAGCTGCTTCCGGGCGGCATTGCCGGATTATCCGCCCTGCTGTCCCATGTGACAGAAATGCGGCTTGGATTATTCCTTTTCCTGTTTAACCTTCCGTTTATTCTGATGTCGCGCAGGCAGATTAATCTCCGCTTTGCCTTGTATACGATGCTCGGCCTGATCTGTCTGACGGCAGGGTCTCTGGCCTTGCACCATTTCCCGGCGGCAATCAGCGAGCCGCTGCCCGCGGCTATTGCCGGGGGACTATGTCTCGGGTTCGGCCTGGGCATCTCTGTACGCTTCGGAGGGCTGACCGCCGGAAGCGAGAAGCAGAGCGTCCGGCTGCTGAACGGAGGGCCGCCCAAATCGGCTGAAATGCCGATTATGCTGTTCAATATGCTCATCCTGCTCTACGGCGGATCATTATTCGGCTGGGATCAGGCGATGTACAGTATCATTGCGTATCTGCTTGCCTTTGAAGCGCTGCGGTTCTCCTTAAGGGACCTCTCGCTCACGCAGGCGGTCTTTATTACCAGCAGCAAATGCGAGGAGATCCGCCGCAAGCTCCAGCAGTCGCTGGACCGCGAGGTGAAGCTCGTAAGATCCACAGGACCGGAGGGCGAGCCTGGTACGGTCTTCTGCCTGGCAAGCAGGCTGGAGGAAGAACAGCTCGCCTCTATCGTGCATGACTGTGATCAGGATAGTAAGATTGTGATCAATGCCGCGCGGAACAACCGCATCTCAGCGCTTTTCCGCAATAAGCCGCCGGGCTAAGCCGAATAGCCTTCAAGGATGGCGAAGAACAAGTAAAAAGCGTTCCCGTATGTTACTTACGGGAACGCTTTTTGGATTACAAGCCTATCGGAGCTTCCTGAAGCCCGCTATTTGTCAGCGGAACATCCCCCATAAGCGGATTAAGTGAAACGTATTGTTCGGATCAATCTTTTGGGCAATGACGAATTTCACAATTTGCTCTTCCTGTGCGTTCGTCAGCTTCTCATGCATCACCGACGAGGCATTACGCACCAGCTTGCGCACGACTGCTGTATCCTGCAGCTCCTGTTTGGAGATGCCGGTAATCATATTCTTGACGCGCTCCTTGACCGCCGGATTCTTCATTTTCAGCTTGATGCGATCCACCAGCTGCGGACTGATTCCATATTGCTGATAACCCAAGTACAGCACCTCCTGTCATATCCAATCATTCACAGTATATGAAGGCAGGTGCCCGGATGTGCCTGTTCAGTCAATTAAATCCCCCTGGAAAATTTGTTCCTGCTGCAAATACCCGCGCAGCGGCGCAACATCCGCAGAGGTCCAGAATGAAGCCTCCCGCAGCAGCTCAGCGGCATCATCGCGCGCCAGCTCCAGCGTCTCGAAGTCAGCGGTCATATCCGCCAGCCGGAATTCCGGCAGGCCGCTCTGCTTCGTCCCGAAGAAATCCCCCGGTCCCCGCAGCTCCAGATCCCGTCGTGATACCTCGAATCCGTCATCCGTATCTGTCATCGCGGTCATCCGTTCACGCCCGATCTCCGACTTCGGATCAGCCATCAGCACACAGTAGGAAGCATGCTCCCCTCTGCCGACCCGGCCGCGCAGCTGATGCAGCTGAGATAGCCCGAAGCGGTCAGCATCCATGATGATCATCAGCGTAGCATTCGGGACATCGACACCGACCTCTACGACCGTTGTAGACACCAGAAGCTGCAGTTCGTTACTGTAGAAGCTCCGCATTACTTCATCCTTCTCAGACGGCGTCATTCTCCCGTGAAGCAAGCCCACCTTATAGTCCGGAAAAGCCTGCGACATCTGCACATGCAGATCAATCGCATTTTGCACATCCAGCTTCTCCGACTCCTCAATCAGCGGACAGATCAGGTAAGCTTGCCGCCCCTGCCCGATCTCGCGGCTGATCAGGTTCATCACCCGCTCCATCAGATCCGGCTTCACCCAGTAGGTGGTGATCGGCACACGCCCCTTCGGCCGTTCGGACAGCGTAGACACATCCATATCGCCAAAGACGGTGATCGCCAGCGTCCGCGGAATCGGAGTAGCGGTCATCGTCAGCACATCCGGGTTGTACCCCTTGCGCCGCAGAACACTGCGCTGGTTCACCCCGAAGCGGTGCTGCTCATCCGTAACCACAAGCCCCAGGCTGCGGAAAAAGACATCCTCCTGAATCAGCGCATGGGTTCCGACAACCACATCCAGCATACCCATCTGTAGAGAGGCCAGCAGGTCCTTCCGTTTGCGGCCGGATACGCTCCCGGTCAGCAAGCCCACGGTGATGCCGAACGGTTCGAACATCCTCGTGAGCGAGCGCATATGCTGCTCTGCCAGGATTTCAGTCGGGACCATCAGCGCACCCTGAAATCCGGATCTTACAGTCGCGTAGAGCGCTATGGCCGCGAGTACAGTTTTGCCGGAGCCCACATCGCCTTGAAGCAGCCGGTTCATGCAATGCCCTGAACGCATATCCTGCAGAATCTCCAGCTCTACATGCTTCTGGGCATCGGTCAGCTCAAACGGCAGGCTGCGCACGAATTGCCTTACTGTTGCATTGTCCACCGTATGAACTACACCATCCATCCGGCCACGGTTCAGCACGCGGAAGGCTTGTACCTTGAGCTGGAACAGAAACAGCTCCTCATACACCATCCGGCGCCTTCCCTGCTGGCCCTCGCGCGTATCCTCCGGCTGATGGATCGTGGCAATGGCCCGCTTGCGTGACATGAAGTCATATTTGCGCATAATGCTGTGCGGCAGAATCTCCGGGATCAGGTCCCCGTACTGCTGTAGAGCCTGGCCGATAATTCTGCGAATCCAGGACTGTGTAATTTTGCCCCCGACGGAGTATACCGGCTGCAGCGTCCCTGTCTTGCCTTCCCCGCGGTCCGGGAATTCATAGTTGGTCACCGTAATCTGATTGCGCTTCTGGTCCCACTTCCCCGTCAGCACCACTTCACGGCCGACCGTCAGTTGTTCACGCGCATAATGCTGGTTGAACCACGTAGCAGTGAACATCCACGGCTCCGCCACCATCTTGCAGCTCATGCGGGACTTGCCTCCGAAGCGCTGGAGTACCGGAATACCGATGACCTTGGCTACCACGGTTGCCTTATCGCCGTGTTTGACCTCACTGAGAGATTTCGGACGGAAATCCTCATACCGGAAAGGGTAATACTCCAGCAAGTCCTTCACTGTAAAGACGCCAAAGGCGTGAAGCTCACTTTGCTTTTGAGCGCTCACGCCAGTTATTTGTTTCACTTGAATTGAATCCAAAGTAAGCACCATGTTCATCCCCTATACTTAGGCGGGCCAGATGAATACGGCTAAGGTTCCGTTCCCGACATGGCTGCCCACGACAGGGCCGACATTGGTCAGAACCTTCTCTTTCAAGGTGAAATGTCCGGCTAATTCCCGCAGGAACTCTTCGCCGGAAGCCGGTTCAGCTGTATGACCCACGGCCACATGTATTGTATTCACACCCGGCAGATCTGCCTTGAACAGCTCGATCATGCGGGCAACTGCCTTCTTGCGTCCCCTGACCTTCTCTACCGCATAGATAATGCCTTCCGCATCAATGGACAGGATCGGCTTGATATTGAGCAGCGTACCCAGGATGGCCGATGCCTTGCCGATTCTGCCGCCCTTTTGCAGATATTCCAGGGTATCCACGAGAAAATACAGCTTGCGGGATTGGCGCAGACTCTCCACCTTCGCCAGAATCTCCGCAGGAGCATGCCCCTGCTCCGCCAGCCGGGCGGCTTCCACGACCATGAACCCGAAGCCGTATGAGGCGGAGAGGCTATCTACCACGGTGATAGCTTCTCCCTCCTCTTCCAGCATGGATTTGGCCATGACAGCAGACTGGTAGGTGCCGCTTAAGCCGGAGGAGATGTGGAAGGACAGGATTGAGCTGCCCGGATGCTGCTCCTGTATACGGCGGTACACATTCATATATTCTACAGGAGACGGCTGCGAAGTGGTCGGCAATTGCGGCGAGCGGGGAAGACGCTCGTAGAACTGTTCCGGAGTCATATCCACATTATCCCGGAATGCCTCTTCGCCGAACATCAGCGTCAGCGGAACGACTTCAATGCCGTACTGCTCCGCCAGAGCAGGCGGGATATCGGAGGTGCTGTCGGTAACGATTACGGTACGATTCATAATGTTCCTCCCCATGCTATGATTTGGCTGCGCCACTCATTTAAGAGATTCTACGGCTCAACTGAGAAAAGATAATAGTACAGCGGCTGTCCGCCTTCATGAATCTCTACCTCAACCTGCGGGTACGTCTCTTCCAGCCAGCTGCCGAGGGCAACCGTAATATCCGCCTCAGTGTCTGCACCGGTCAGCACAGTAACGATCTCGTCACCATTCACCAGCATGCTTGACAGCAGCTGCTTGCTGACCGTAAGCAAATCATCGGCAGCTGCAACAATCTTGGAGCTCTCGATGCCGATATACTGACCGGATTTGATCTCCAGATTCTCCATAACGGTATCCCGTACAGCATTGGTAATCTGTCCGGATTTGACCTGGGCAATCGCCTCCAGCATATTGCTGGTGTTGGTATCAACCGCATCCTCTTCCTGGAAGGCAAAGGCAGCCGAGATCCCCTGGGGGATACTCTTGCTTGGAATCACTGTAATCTCACGTTCGCCCTCCAGCAGCTCCTTGGCCTGCTGCGCAGCCAGGACGATATTGGAGTTATTCGGCAGAATGTAGATATGCTTGGCCGAAATGGAAGAGATCGCATTCACGAAATCCTCTGTGCTGGGATTCATCGTCTGGCCGCCGGCCAGGATCGCATCCACACCCAGACTGCGGAAGATATCCGAGATTCCGTCTCCTGAGGAGACCGCAATGAAGCCGTACGGCGCCAGATCATCTGCAGGAGGAACCGCCGGCGCCGGCACGCTGGCCTTCTCTTCCGGGATATCGGCGAAGACATCCGGCATCGGTGCGATGTCCATGCCGGCAGTCAACAGATCGCGGTGCTGCTCACGCATGTTAAGGATGTGAATCTGGGTAATCTCCCCGTGGACGAGCGCCAGGTTAAGCACCTCTCCGGGAGTCTTGGAATGCACATGCACCTTGATTGTCTCATCATCCGAGATGACGATGATTGAATCCCCGTTAACTGATAACGCTTTCCGAAAAGCTTCCTCATCAAAATCCGCTTTCACGGATGCGCCAAGCTGACGGTTAATGAAAAATTCCATATCATATAAAAATTCAATGTCTTCCGTATGGAGCTGTGATTGCGCGGAAGATTGTACGGAGGACAACGCATGCTCACGTTTGGATAGCACAGGCGCCGGCACAGCTACAGGGGCCGCAGCTTGTCCTTGCACAGGAGTCTGTACAGGTGCTGAGACTGCTCCGCTGGTCAGATGCTGGTGGAAGCCTTCATAGATGTAGACCAGACCCTGGCCACCCGAATCCACCACGCCCACTTGCTTCAGCACAGGCAGCAGCTCAGGTGTATGCGCCAAGGCTTCCTTGGCTTTGGCCAGAACTTCGGTCATCAGCTCGATAATATCCGTTGTGCGGCGTGCATAATACACTGCATGTCTTGCAGCTTCCTTGGCAACCGTAAGAATGGTGCCTTCAACCGGCTTCACCACTGCCTTATAGGCGGTATCTACCCCGGTCTGCAGTGCTGCAGCGAACTGCTGTGTGTTAAGCTCATCATATTGGGCCGCATAACGTCCAAGACCTCTGAACAGCTGTGACAAAATAACGCCGGAGTTCCCCCGCGCGCCCATCAATAGTCCCTTCGACAGCACTCCCGCACATTGACCGACAGAGGCTGTGTTGTTTCTCTTCAATTCGTTCGCGCCTGCGGTCATAGTCAGATTCATGTTCGTGCCCGTATCGCCATCCGGCACCGGAAACACATTCAATGAATTGACATGCTCGGCATGCTGCTGCAGCATTTCCGCACCGGCTAGTACCATTGCGGTAAAATCTGTCCCGTTTATAGAACGCTTACTCAATGAGAATTCCCCTTCCTAACTTCATGCCTAATCAATTCGATGATCAACTGGACATAATGCACTAATTTATATTGTACTATAAGAGTCTGCAGAAATAAATGTTTTTGAATCGGTTGACGAAGCAATTTTTGCTGTGATATGATATTCAAGTATTGTTTTACGCAGGTGTAAGTAACAAGGAGGTGTAATCTATGTCCCGCACATGTACAGTAACAGGCAAGAAACCGGGCAGCGGTAACCACGTGTCTCACGCTAACAACCGCAACCGTCGCTCTTGGGGAGTTAACGTTCAGAAGGTTCGTATCTTGGTGAACGGCAAACCGAAACGCGTGTACGTCAGCACCCGTGCTTTGAAATCCGGTAAAGTTGAACGCGTCTAGTTTCCGATCATTACCGGGCCTGGCGATATCTCATACCAAGTAGAAACGGACATGCCGTTCTTACACAGACGGTATCCGTTTCAGCGAGAATAGAAGAGATATTATATTTGTAGCAAAAAGCACCCTTTACATTCGTAAGGTGCTTTTTTTCATATTTACTTGTCTTCTTTAACCTAACTCTTCTGAAACGTGTTCAAAATCGCTTTAACAAAACCTCCCAAAAATCTTGGCAGCTTGAACGTATAAAATTTCATAATTAACCCTCCCATCAATTCATGCCGTGCAGTAGGAGACTATCCTGTCTAGATGAAAAATATACCATCGATTGCAGACCTCCGCAAAAAAGGCTACATGAGATTTCTGCTCATGTAACCATATTTATGCGACCACAACTTGGCCTATACCTTCCGTATGCGAATGCAGCAGATTGAGGGTCAATTCGTTCAATAGTAAATGGGCGTCATCACCTATTGCCGGACAGCGCTGTCCGCCGCCTCTCGAATGGCCTTGATCGCTCCTGCGCGGTCGCTGCGGCCGAACACTGCATTACCTGCCACAAGCACATCCGCCCCCGCTTCAGCAACAAGTGGTGCCGTAGCTTCGGCTACTCCGCCGTCTACCTCGATAAGCAGACCCTTGTGATGGATCTCTTCAGCCCACTCCCGGAGCTGCGTAATCTTATGCAGTGTGCGCGGAATGAAGGCCTGCCCGCCGAAGCCCGGATTGACGGTCATTACAAGCACCATATCCACATCCTCCAGGACCTCACGCACCGCAGCAGCCGGCGTAGCCGGATTAATGGCCACCCCTGCCATCAGGCCGAGCTCCTTGATCTGATGGATTACACGATGCAGATGCACGCAGGCTTCGGCGTGTACCGTAATCACAGAAGCGCCCGCTGCCGCAAAATCAGCGATATAGCGTTCCGGGTTCTCAATCATTAAATGTACATCCAGAGGTAAAGAAGTATGGGATCTCACCGCGGACACAATCGTGGGACCCAGCGTAATATTCGGCACAAAATGTCCGTCCATCACATCTACATGAATCCAGTCCGCACCGCTGGCTTCCGCTTCGGCCACCTCTGCGCCCAGCGCTGCGAAATCTGCTGACAATATGGAAGGAGCAATTTTTACCATAAGTTTAGTACCTCCGCTTTTTATCTTTCATTTCATTAAAGAACAGCTTGTAATGCTCGTAACGGCTGTCTGCAATATCCCCGGACTTCCAGGCTTCTATCACCTTGCAGCCCGGTTCGTGCAGATGGCTGCAGCCGCGGAATTTGCAGTTCTCCGCATAAGAGGCGAACTCCCGGAAGCACACGGACAGCTCATCCACTCCCAGCTCCAGGAAATCCAGCTGGCTGAAGCCCGGAGTGTCGGCCACAAATCCTCCATTACCTATATCCATCAGCTCTACATGGCGTGTGGTGTGCCGTCCGCGCCCGAGACGGAGGCTGATCTCTCCTGTCTCCAGCGCCAGGCCCGGTACAAGGCGGTTGAGCAGTGTGGACTTCCCTACGCCCGACTGTCCCGAGAAGACGCTGATGATACCGGCCAGACGCTGACGCAGCTCATCCGCACCTGATCCGTTCAGCGAGCTTGTGACCATGACCTCGTAACCAATCTGCTCATATAGCGCTTTGACAGCTTCCGTAGCCTGCCCTTCATCATCGGCCAGATCCTGCTTCGTGAGCACAATCAGCGTCTCCAGGCCGGAATGCTCGATATGAACCAGGAACTTGTCCAGCAGATTAAGATTCATATCCGGCTCCCGCACGGAGAACAGCAGCACCGCGAGCTTCACGTTAGCCACCTGCGGGCGGATCAGCTCCGATTCACGGGGAAGCAGCTCATCTACCATGCCCTCCCCGTTCTCGGTCAGCACATAGATTACCCGGTCACCGACCAGCGGCGCAATTCCTTTCTTCTTCAGAATGCCGCGCCCCCGGCACTGTACCGCCTCTTCCTCAGTTACAATCTGTTCATCCTTGAGCGGCTTAACATAGTAATATCCGCTTAACGCTTTGATTATGATTCCTTCAGGCATACATGCTGAGCCTTCCTCTCCTGATATTTACGCAAATGACCCAAGTGTGTAGAACCCCGGGTCATTTCGCTGCTTCAGCCCTGCCCGTATTCCCGGCAGCCCGGCTGAAGCTTATCTCTGTTCTATTATTTATTGCCTTTATCTTTGCCTGGCTTGTTGTCAGAGCCCTTACCGTTAGCTTTTCCCTTACTGTTGCCCTTGCTGAGGGCGGAAGCCAGCTCATTGTTATTCTGTCCGTTACCCGGAACATAACCCGTCTGGTCCGTCTCGCCCGTCACCTCTCCTTCTCCAGTGTCCGGCGGAATAATCGCCGGCTCTGCTGTCGGCTCGGGAGCCGGAGTCTCAGTAGGCTGAACAGGCTCGGTAGGAGCAACTGTCGGTGCAGGCGTCTGTGTCTCCACCGGAGGCGGTTCAGGCTGCTGCACCGTGTTATTTTTGACATCGACATAAGTGATCGGATAAGTCTCCAGGAACTCCCCGTCCCGGTATACAGATACCATGCCGTCTTTATTAGGGGCAAGCAGCATGTTCACGGATAGGGTCTGGCTTTTGCCAATCGTGCGCGTGCCCCACTCCTGGTTCTCGCCTCCGTTACGCGCATCGGCAAACACGATACGGATCTTGCTCTTCTTGCCTTCCGCAGCCGGTGCTACCGGCACATTGAACGTAAATTCCAGAGCTTCCGGAGGATATCCTGTGCTGATATAGATCGTGATCTTCTCACCTGGAGGAACCAGATCCCCCGGCTCATAGGCCCATTGCTTCGTTACCTTGCCCTTCTCGTGGATGAAGCTTGGCTCTTCCTTGACCGCGTCCAGCACTAGACCTACACTCTCCAGCGCAGCCTTGGCTTCCTTCTCCGTCTTCCCGATGAGATCCGGCATTTGGGTGCTTTCTTTACCTTTGCTCACGATTAGCTTGATAGTTACCGTCTCAGGATCATACTCTGAGCCTGCAGCAGGCTCAGAGCTAATGACCTTACCTTTGGCAAACTCTTCACTATAGCGTTCATCTGGTGTTGCAATTCTATCCTGGGCAATACCAAGGGCAATCAACTCCTTGACGGCATCGTCATAACTCAGGCTAGAGACATCCTTAAGCTTGGGAAGAACCTTGGCGGAACTTACCGTCAGAATAATATGAGTTCCTTCTTTGACCATCGTATTGGTCTTGTTCTGCTTCCAGACAATATTCTCTTCGAAATTAGGATTATACTCAACCAGCGCAGGCTCCTCGGCAAACAGCCCGACAGCCTCAAGCTCAGCCTTGGCCTCCTGGAAGGTCTTCCCCGTCACCGCAGGCACCGAGACTTCATCGACCGACAGCTTGGAATTGACATACCATACAATTCCGGTCATGGCGATTAACACGACCAGCGTAAGGCTGATCCACAGCGCTGCACGGCTCTTGCGCTTCACAGCAGCAGGCGGCGGAGCTTCCTCCATACTGCGGATTCGCTCCTCTCCGCCGCCACGGCTGCTAAGCCCGCGCTGCAGCGGCTTGATCGCCGGAATGATGCGTGTTCTGTCCTCATCATCATCGTCCTGGAACAGCATCTTGGCTTCGCTGCGCCGTTCAGGCAGCAGACAGGTCTCCAGATCCTGCAGCATTTGCTTGGCCGACTGGTAGCGCTCCTCCGGGTTCTTGCGCATCGACTTCAGGATTACATTCTCCACGCTTTGCGGAATCAGCGGATTCAGCAGTCGCGGCTCCTCGAATTCCTCCTGCAGATGCTTCAGCGCCACGCTGATCGGACTCTCCCCTAAGAAAGGCAATACACCCGTAAGCATCTGATACAGTACGATGCCCAGGGAGTAGAGGTCCGACTTCTCGCCTGTAGTTACGCCCTTGGCATGCTCCGGCGAGAAATAATGCACGGAACCGACCACAGACCCCGTCTGGGTAATCGTAGTGGACGTAACCGCCCGGGCGATCCCGAAGTCGGTAACCTTAACCCGCCCGTTACGTCCAATCAGAATATTATGAGGCTTAATATCGCGGTGAATAATCTGGTTCATATGCGCATGATCCAGCGCATCACAAATCTGCGAGGCAATCCGCACGGATTCATCCACTTGCATCGGTGCCCGCTCTTTGATAATCTCATTCAGGTTCTTGCCTTCAATATATTCCATAACGATATAATGGACTTCATCTTCCTGGCCGACATCGTATATGCTGACTACGTTGGGATGAGATAATGATGCAGCTGATTGCGCCTCCCGCCGAAACCGGCGGATGAATTCCTCATCATGCACAAATTGATTGCGCAGTACTTTGATAGCAACATTCCGGTTAAGCAGAATATCATGGGCTCTATAGACAAGCGCCATGCCTCCTCCGCCGATCCGTTCGATGACTTGGTAACGGCCGCCCAATTCGTGACCGATCATCTTTCCCACTCCTTTGTCTCGGGCACTGCGGCCTCTCCTTGGTGTTCCAGCATAGCAACGCTTATATTATCGCTGCCGCCCGCAAGCAATGCCAGTTGAAGTAATCGCTCTGCTCTTTCTTCCAGAGATATTTCATTAATTCCGGCTACCTTGCCCAGATGCTCCAGACTGACATAATTGCTGAGTCCATCACTGCACAGCAGCAGGAGCTCACCAATTGCAAGCGTAACATATGCCAGATCCGCGGATACCACTGTATCCGTCCCCAGCGCCCTGGTAAGCACATTGCGGCGCGGATGATTATCCAGCTCCTCCAGACTGATCTGGCCGTTCCTGAACAGCTCATTCACCAGCGTATGGTCCTCGGTTAGCTGCCTGGCTTCACCGTCCCGGATCAGATAAGCCCTGCTGTCTCCGATATGGCCGATATAGCCTGCCGACCCTTTCAGCAGTGCAGCAACGATGGTGGTCCCCATATTATGGAGCTTCTCATCGCTCTGAGCTTCTCTGTGAACTGTGTTATTGGCTTCCATGATGGCGGTAGTCAGCGCTTCCTTCAGCTCTGCCTCCGGGAGATCAGGCTCCAGCTGGTCCAGAATACCCCTGACCGTCTCAAGTGCAAGCCTGCTCGCGGTATCGCCAGCCAGATGCCCCCCCATCCCGTCGGCAATAATGCCGAGGGTATAACCGTGGCGCGTAGCGCCGATCCAGACTGAATCCTCATTGACGGTACGTACCCGGCCAATGTCGCTGGCTTGAACTGTCCTGATCAAATATCCTCACCCCAACTCCATATGTTTGGCGCGCAGCTGTCCGCATGCGGCCGCAATATCATGGCCTTGCTCACGGCGGATGGTAACATTCACGCCATGATCGGCCAGTATACGCTGAAATTCAAAGATATCATTGCGGGAAGTCCGGACATACTTGCGCTCAGGCACATGATTGACCGGAATCAGATTCACATGGCAGAGCATAGTCTTGAGCACACCCGCCAGCTCCTCTGCATGCTCCTTCTGATCATTCACGCCGCCGATCAAGGCATACTCGAAGCTGATCCGGCGGCCTGTCTTAGCCTGATAGTAGCGCAGGGACTCGATTACATCGTCGAACGGATAACGGCGGTTCACCGGCATCAGCTTGGAACGGAGCGTATCATTAGGAGCGTGAATCGAGATCGCCAGATTAATCTGTGTATCTTCATCGGCGAATTTGTAGATGTTCGGCACAATTCCGCTGGTGGATACGGTGATATGGCGCTGGCCAATATTCAGGCCCTTCTCATGGATCATCAGACGCAGGAATCTCATGGTTGCATCATAGTTCTCGAAGGGTTCGCCTGTCCCCATAATGACAATGCTGCTTACACGTTCGCCGCGCGCATCAAGAATCTGCTGGGAACGGACAACCTGGGCAACGATCTCCCCTGCAGTCAGATCCCGCTTGAGACCGCCAAGGGTAGATGCACAGAAGGTACAGCCGATCCGGCAGCCTACCTGGGTGGTCACACACACGCTGTTGCCGTAATTATGCTTCATAATAACTGTCTCAATCGCATGATCATCATGCAGACCGAACAGGAATTTCACGGTGCCATCCTTGGACTCCAGCTTCGTAATCTCGGTGAGTGCCGAAATACTGAACTGATCAACCAGCTTGGCTCTGAGTGCCTTGGAGAGGTTGCTCATGGATTCGAAGTCATTGACCCGCTTCACATACAGCCAGTCAAAGATCTGCCCGCCGCGAAAAGCAGGCTCTCCATTGTCCTTGGCCCATTGCTGCAACTCTTCTAAAGAAAAATCATATATTAAAGGTTTCATTGTATTTTTGCACCTGTGCTTTCATAAATTATATGCGTATTGTTTCTCATTCTTCCTATTTTAACACAAAACTCAGAACCGGTAAAAGAAAAGCCCGCCGCGCGGAGGAATCTGCGGGCGGGAAGCTGTAGTCCTGAAGCACAATCACTATATTACAAGAGTCGCTCCAGCCGGGCAATATAGAAGCCGTCGCTGCCATAATGATGCGGGAGCAGCTGCATGCCGTCACCAGCAGCAAGCGCGGTTCCCTCCAGCCGCTCCCAGACGGCTGACTTGAAGCTGACCTGCGCGAAGCCGGGATTGCGCTCCAGGAAAGCAGCGACAACCCGGCTGTTCTCCGCCTGCTCGGTAGTACAAGTGCTGTAGACCAGCACGCCTCCCGGCTTCAGCAGCCCGGAGACCGATTGCAGCAGCTCAAGCTGCAACGCAGCTACGCTTGCAATATCCTCCGGCTGCTTGCGCCATTTCAAGTCAGGCTTGCGGCGGATGACCCCAAGCCCTGAGCAAGGAGCGTCCAGCAGAATCCGGTCATAGGATTCCGGCTGGAGGGCTGCACCCAGCTCCAGGGCATCCCCGCTTGCGGTGGTAATGCATTCCAGGCCGAGGCGTGCTGCCTGCTCGGCAATCAGCCCCGCTTTATGCTCATGCAGGTCATTAGCCAATATGGAGCCTTCGTCCTTCATCAGCTCGCCCATGTGGGCACTTTTGCCGCCGGGGGCTGCGCAGCAGTCCAGCACCTTCATTCCGGCTTCGGGAGCGACAACCTCGGCTACCAGCATCGAGCTCTCATCCTGAACGGACAGATAACCGTCCCGGTACCAGGAGGTCAAGGCCAGATTGCCGCCGCCTCTGATAACCAGCCCGGCAGGACTCACCTTCGATTCTGCGGCATCCAGACCAGCTTCAAGCAGTTCTGCCAGCATGGCCTCCCGGCTAATCATTGTTGTATTGACACGGACACTGACTGCAGGCGGCTCATTATTCGCCGCACACATGGCTTCTGCCGTATCCGGGCCGTATTCCGCCGACCAGCGCTGCACCATCCACAGAGGATGGGAGTGCAGGATGGAGATCCGCTCTTCCCGGCTCAGCCCCTCAGGCAAGACCGGCAGATCTCCGGCCCGCAGCACACTGCGCAGCACGCCATTGACCATTCCCGAGATGCCCTGATGGCCGCGTCTCTTGGAGATATTCACAGCCTCGTTAACGGCTGCATGCGAAGGCACACGGTCCAGATACATGATCTGGTACAGACTTAACCGCAGCAGGCTCCGTACCCAGGGCTGCAGCTTGGCCATCCCTTTGCTGACGAAGCTGCTGAGGACATAATCGAGGGTAATCATCCGTGATAGGGTTCCGTACACCAGCTCTGTAGCAAGTCCCGTATCCTCCCGGCTGAGGTCCGCTTTCTGGAGGGTGCTTCCCAGCAGCAGGTTGCTGTAAGCACCCTGTTGCTCTACGCGCACCAGAATATCAAGAGCAACCTCACGCGCAGAAGCTGGCGCAGCAGGCTTGCCGCCCGGCCGATTCCGGCCCGCTCCGCCGGTTCTGCCCGAGGCAGGCTTTGTGCCGGAGGCCGTAGGCTGATTGCCGGAAGTATGCAGACGTTGTCCGCCGCCTCCCTTACCGCCCGCGCTCAACCGAGCACCGTGCCGGGTGCGAGGGTTGCACCACGGCTGAAGTCGGCTGCGCTCATGGCTTTTTTGCCGGCAGGCTGGACGCTTGTAAGCCGAAGCGTCCCGTCACCCGTCTTCACCTCAACGCCGCGTTCGCTCACGGACAGCACAGTGCCCGGAGCCGCGCTACCGCCCGGCTGTTCCTCCGCCTGCGGCTTCACCGCTGCCCATGCCTTGAAGGTCTCGCCGTTCCACAGGGTGAACGCACCCGAGAACGGCACCAGGCCGCGAATCTGGTTGTATAGCTCCAGCGAGCCCCGGCTCCAGTCGATCCGTTCATCTTCCCGGTTTAGATTCGGCGCATAGGTTGCTTCACTGTCATCCTGCACGGCAGCTTCTACACGGCCGGCTGCCAGTCGCGGCATCTCTGCCTTGAGGAGCTCCCGTCCGGCCACGCTTAGCTTCTCGAACAGCGTGCCTGAAGTATCCTCATCCTCTATCTCTACCTCCACCCGCGAGATCATATCTCCGGTGTCCAATCCTTCCGCCATATACATCAGTGTCACACCGGTCACCTTCTCGCCGTTCATGATACAGCGCTGTATCGGAGCACCGCCCCGGTACTTGGGCAGCAGCGAGCCATGAACATTCACACATCCGTTCGCCGGCAGCTCCAGAACGCTCTTCGGAAGAATCTGTCCATAAGCGGCGGTAACAATCAGATCCGGCTCATAGGCAGCCAGCTCAGCCACCGATTCAGGGCGGCGCAGCCGTTCGGGCTGAAGAACAGGCAGTCCCAGCTCCAGAGCAGCCGCCTTCACCGGGGAAGGGGCCAGCGTCTTCTTGCGGCCTTGCGGCCGGTCCGGCTGAGTCACCACAGCCACTACCTCATAGCCTTCTTCCAGCAGCATCCGCAGGGAGGGGACTGCAAAGGCCGGTGTTCCCATGAACACTATTCTCATTTCATTCACTCCTCAGTTTCACTGCGTTCTGCTGTGTATTCATAGACCTTCTCAGCAATGTCTGTGAACAGCACGCCATTCAGGTGGTCGATCTCATGCTGAAAAGCCCGGGCTAGCAGGCCGCTTCCGGTAATGGTCACTTCCTCGCCCTCGCGGTTCAGGCCGCGTACAGTTACTGTCTCTGCACGGCGGACATCCCCGTTCAGGCCGGGAATACTCAGGCAGCCTTCGGGTCCGAATTGCTCCCCGTCCATACTGAGAATCTCGGGATTGATCAGCTTGATCAATCCATGCTCCTCATCGGCATCGATTACAATCAGCCGTTTCAGAATTCCTACCTGCGGGGCTGCGAGACCTACGCCTTCCGCGTCATACATCGTATCTGCCATATCATCGAGCAATTTTTGTACATTGGGGGTAACGGTGGTTACCGTCTTCGCTTTTTTGTGCAATACTTCATCCGGTTCTTTCACAATCAGCCTGATTGCCATTTACACTAACACCATCCTTGTTCAAATATAAGAATGTATATTTTTCACGCTATACATTATCCTTCTATTTCTCGCCGAAACGGCAGGGCAAAACCGCCTTACCATTGTAACACGCCCGAGAATTACATCAACATCTGCGGATCGACATCGATGCTGATCTGCAGCCCCTTATCGCGGACAGAATCCTCCAGCTCCTCCGCCACCTGTCGGGCCAGCGCAATGGCGTCAATCGCACCGCGCCATTTGATAATACACTGGAACCGGTAACGCCCCTTCAGCCGGGGCAGCGGCGAGGCCACCGGTCCCAGCAGATCCAGCGCATCCGAGGAGAGCTTGTCCAGACTGCCGTACCAGCGCAGCTGTCTGGCTTTGCCCTGAATGCTGAGCGCATAATTCTCCGCAAGCTTCAGCAGCAGCGGAAGCTGCTCATGCGACAGGGTGACCAGAATCAGACGGCAATAGGGCGGGTAATGCAGCTCTTTGCGGTGCTTCAGCTCATCCCGGACGAATGAACGGTAATCATGCCCGCTGGCATGGATAATCGAATAATGCTCCGGTGTATACGACTGGACCACCACCTCGCCGGGGAGCTGATGCCGGCCCGCGCGGCCGGCAACCTGCGTCAAGAGCTGAAAGGTCTTCTCCGCCGCCCGGAAATCAGGCAGATTGAGTGCAGAATCCGCAGTAATGACCCCAACCAGCGTTACATCGGGGAAGTCAAGTCCTTTGGCGACCATCTGTGTGCCCAGCAGCACATCGGCCTTCTTGTCCCTGAACTGGTTCAGGAGCTTCTCATGCGAGCCTTTCTCCGTGGTCGTGTCCACATCCATACGTATAACCCGGATACCGGGGAACAGCTTGCCCAGCTCTTCTTCTACCCGTTGCGTCCCTGTCCCGAAGAAGCGGATATGCTCACTGCCACATTCCGGGCATACCTTGGGTGCAGGTTCTGCATGCCCGCAGTAATGGCAGCGCAGATTATCGCTTCGGCTGTGATAGGTCAGCGAGATATCGCATTCCGGGCAGCCGGCAACGTAGCCGCAGCTCCGGCACATGACGAAGGTCGAGAAGCCTCTGCGGTTGAGCAGCAGCACTGTCTGTTCGCCACGCTCCAGCCTGCTCACCAGAGCGGCATGCAGACTGCGGCTGAACATGGAGCGGTTACCTTCCTTCAGCTCCTCACGCATGTCAACGACAGCCACCTTCGGCAGCTCGTTGCCCAGTGCGCGGCTCGGCATCTCCAGCAGAATCGGCGAGAAGTGGATGTCACTCTGCGATCTGGCGGCATGATAGCTCTCCAGTGAAGGTGTTGCAGAGCCCAGAATTACCACGGCCCCGCCCTGCTCTGCCCTGCGGACAGCCACATCACGGGCATGATATTTCGGATTCTCCTCCTGCTTATAAGAGCCTTCATGCTCTTCATCCATGATAATCAGGCCCAGATTGGCGAACGGGGCGAACACGGCTGAGCGTGCTCCGACCGCAACCATCGCCTTACCTTCGCGGATCTTGCGCCACTCGTCATAACGTTCGCCGACAGACAGGCGGCTGTGCATCACCGCCACCCCGCTGCCGAACCGGCCCTTGAACCGTTCCACCATCTGCGGTGTCAGCGCAATCTCAGGCACCAGCACCACTGCCTGCCGACCCTGCTCGATACAGCGCTGGATCGTCTGGAGATAGATTTCCGTCTTCCCGCTGCCGGTCACCCCGTGCAGCAGGAAGACTTCATGCGTCTGCTGCTCGACAGTACCCACAATCCGCTCATAGACCCTCTCCTGCTCCGCTGTCAGCGGAAGCGGTGTGCTTGGCTTGAAGTCCCGTCCCCGGTAGGGATCACGGTAGACTTCGATTTCGCTGATCTCTATATAGCCTTTGTCCGCAAGCGTCTTGAGCGTGCCCGCAGTGACCTGAAGGATCGCCAGAATATCCTTGAGCGGCATCGGCAGCATGGCTTCCATATCAATCAGGTAGGAAAGCACTTCCTTCTGGCGCGCTGAACGCGCGGGGAAGCTGGAGAGCGACTCCCGGGCTGCTGACAAGCCAATAGCCAGGTCAACGGCCTTGAGCTTCTTTTTGCCCATCTTATCCTTGATCGACTGGCTCTCTGCCAGGACTCCGCGCCGCACCATGAACTTAATCGTCTCCGCAGCCTCGGGGAAGGTACGGGTCAGCAGCTTCATGGATACTTCGCTGTGACGCCTAACGAAGTCAATGATCTGCTGTTCTTCGTTGTCCGCCTCAAGAAAGAGCGGAAACAACTCATCTGCGGGGGCGCTGGACGTTTCCTCTGTATCTCCAAGCGAGATCAAACGCTCCGCTTTGCCCTTCAGGGCAGTCGGAAGCATCGCCTGCAGTGCGGAGATCCGTCTGCAGGCGTATCTTTGGCTCATCCAGTCGGCCAGCTCAACCAGCTCCGGCGATAGGGGAGGAAGCAGATCCAGTACTTCTACAATCGGCTTCATCCGGGAGACACTGCCGGTCTCCCCTGATTCCAGGGACACTACGAACCCCTGGACCGTACGGGGGCCGAACGGAACAGCGACTCTGCTGCCCACTTCAATCCACAGCTTCAGAGCATCCGGGATAATATAGTCAAACGGCCGGTCGGTGCTGCGTACAGGAACATCGACAATGACCTTGGCAATATCCATTATATTAAGGCTCCGGCAACACGCTCAGCCGCCAGCCGCAGAATCCGGCGCGCCACCTCATCCTTGGAAGCCAGCGGAAGATCAAGCACCAGGCCTTCGGCATCATACACTTTGACGATGTTGGTATCCGTACCGAATCCCGCGCCCTCCATGGCCACATCATTGGCTACAATCAGATCGAGGTTCTTGCGGACCAGCTTGTCCTTGGCATAGACCTCGGCATTTCCGGTCTCGGCGGCAAAGCCGATCAGGAACTGCTTGTCCTTGATTCTGCCCAGGCTCTCCAGAATATCAGTCGTCTTCACCAGCTCAAGCGTCATGGTGCTGCCGCTCTTCTTAATCTTCGAGTCACTGCTCTCGCGTGGACGGTAATCCGCAACCGCCGCTGCTTTCACAAGAATATCGCAATGACTCCAGCGGGCCATGACTGCATCGTGCATCTCCTGTGCTGACTGGACGCGGATCAGATCGATACCGGCATCACGGGGCGGCGCCTCATCGGTACGCGCGGCAATCAGCGTCACCGCAGCACCCATGGCGCGCGCGGCGCGCGCGAGCGCGAAGCCCATTTTACCCGAGGAATCATTGGAGATATAACGGACAAGATCAATACGTTCTACCGTGCCTCCTGCGGTAATTACCACTTTTTTGCCGGCAAGCGGTCCGGAGGTCTTCTCCTTCTGCAGTACAAAAAAGTTCTCAACCACCTTCACGATCTCTTCCGGCTCCTCCAGCCGTCCCTTGCCCACATACCCGCAGGCCAGCAGCCCTTCACCGGGCTCAATAAACTGAACACCCCGGTTATAGAGGGTATCCATATTGCTGAGGACCGCCGGATGCTGATACATATGGACATTCATCGCCGGAGCTACCATAATAGGCGCTGTTGTAGCAAGCAGCGTGGTGGACAGCATGTCGTCTGCCAGCCCATGGGCCATTTTGGCGATAATGTTGGCCGTAGCCGGCGCAATCAGGACCAGGTCGGCAGCGTCAGCCAGATCAATATGTGAAATAGAAGACGGGTCCCGCTCCTGGAACGTATCACTGTACACCCGCTGCTTCGACAATGACTGGAGCGTCAGCTCCGTAATGAACTGCTTGGCCGATGCTGTCATAATGACATGCACCTCGGCGCCCTTCTGGGTAAGCTTGCTGGTCAGCGCCGCGGCCTTATACGCAGCAATTCCGCCGGTAATTCCGAGTATAATCGACTTCCCTTGTAAGCTCTTCAATCTGATCTCCCTCCGTTCCTCAATCTGCACCCATTCTATATCCAGCTATGAAAAGAAGAAATGAAAATCTTCATATTTACGGCTTCGTTATGTCATATTTACGCTAAAAGAAGCCTGCGCTTCAAATTTTCTTTATATATAGAGAAAAAAATAACAACCTTCCGGTTGTCAGGAACAGCCCGGTACGGGCCATTATCACTTCATTGTGCAGCTTAAGCGTTCAGAAACGGCTGCGCCGCCCTTATTCAAGGGACGGCACCATTTCAGTGGACTATTCCTCGCCGCGCGTTACTATAATGCGGTCTTCATAGATTTCTTCAAGTGCAACACCGACATACTTATGCGATTTAGGCGCAACGATATCGGTCTTGCCGCCTTCACGGAGTGCTCTGGCCCGGCGGGCTGAAGCGACTACCAGGGAATACTTGCTGTCGACCTTAGTCACCAGTTCGTCAATGGATGGATATAGCATGTAAGGCACCTCTTCATCTTTTACTGTAAATATGGACCAATCCTGTAGAACTTGTTCATCGCACCTTACAATGTTCGGCGATAATAATGCTTTCTATTCGCTTGCAGGCCAGATCAATCTCATCATTCACCACGGCATAATCATAATGCCGGATCAAACCGATCTCGTCTTCAGCCACAGACATGCGGTGGCTGATTACATCAGGATGCTCTGTTCCGCGTCCGCGAATACGGTCCTTCAACTCGTCCATGGACGGGGGAAGAAGGAATACAAAGATCCCTTCGGGAAATTTCTCTTTGACCTTGAGAGCTCCCTGAACCTCGATCTCCAGAATAATATCTCTTCCGCTCTCAAGTGTTCTCTCTACAAAGTCACGCGGAGTACCGTAATAATTGCCTACGTACTCCGCATATTCCAGCAGCTTGTCGCCTTCAATCATATCGGCGAACTGCTCTCTGGATTTGAAAAAATAATTGACTCCGTTCTCTTCACCTGCACGCGGAGAGCGTGTGGTGGCAGAAACGGAATAGACGAGTTCAGGCATCTTCGGCCGCAGCGCTGTGCATACCGTACCTTTGCCGACACCGGAAGGGCCGGATAGTATAATCAGCAATCCTTTTGACATAGTACACTCCAATTGTTGTTATTCGTCGTTATCGTCGTCTTTGCTGGATAGGCGGTGAGCTACCGTCTCAGGCTGTACAGCCGAGAGAATCACATGGTCGCTGTCGGTAATAATGACAGCCCGCGTCCGCCTCCCGTAGGTGGCATCGATCAGCATATGCCTGTCTCTGGCCTCCTGGATAATTCTCTTAATCGGTGCCGATTCCGGGCTGACAATGGAAATAATGCGGTTCGCTGACACGATATTCCCAAAGCCGATGTTAATTAATTTGATTGCCATGTTCCGGTTGTTCCCCCCATAAGTAACATCATAGCTTGCTCCCTGGTTCCTGTCATTCCAGGTTCGCCGCCTGCTCCCGAATCTTCTCGAGCTCCGCCTTCATATCAAGCGTCAGATTTACAACCGCCAGATGACTGCATTTCGACCCTATTGTGTTGGTCTCCCTGTTCATCTCCTGGATGAGAAAATCAAGCTTACGTCCGGCAGGCTCGCTGCCCAGCAGCAAGGCCCGGCACTGGCCGAAATGGCTGTGAAGCCGGGTCAGCTCCTCATCTATATTGCAGCGGTCGGCGAAAATAGCCATCTCCATGCCGAATTTATGCTCATCCCAGGGGAAGCTCCCGTCATTCAGCAGGTTAAGCCGTTGCCGCAGCTTCTCGCGCTGCTCCTCCACAACCAGAGGCGCATATCTGCTGATTCCGGCATGCAGCTCTTCCAGACGGTCAAGTCTGTGCGTCAGATCGGCCGCCAAATAGGAGCCTTCCCGTCCGCGCATCTCCAGCAGGGCCTCCAGACCAAGCTGGAGACCCTGCTCCAGAAGATCTGCAAGTTCTCCGGAGGAGTCAGCAACAGCCGTCTCTTCCTTCGGTTCCATTACACCGGGCATAGCAAGGATATCCCGCAGGGACAACTCTCCCTTGAAGCCATACTCCCGGACCAGTACCTCCGCTGCATCAAGATAGGAGCTCACCCTGCGGCGGTCCAGCACATGCGTGTCAGCCGCCCCGTCGGTGAGTTCTCTATTAATAATAACATCTACCCGTCCCCGTCTGATATGAGCCTGAACCATTCTGCGCAGCCTATCCTCATACCCCGTCCATTCCCTGGGCAACCGCAGCACAACTTCGCAGTACCGGTTATTCACCGATTTGACCTCGAACGTTATCTTGTGTCCGCCGTATTCCAGGGCTGACTGACCGTATCCGGTCATACTATATGACAACGGAATCACATCCATTACACTATTGTAATTGATTATTACTAGCGAAACAAGGGGGATAACTTACGTCCCTGCTTCTCCCAAATATACTCCAGCAGCTGCACGCTCATATCATAGAACATAAACGGCGTAATCAAATAGATTCCGTTAAAATGTGCAATAGCCGCATCGAGCAGCTCCTTGGCGATCAGAACCCCTTCGGCCCGTCCCGCTTCGCCTTCGAGTCCGGCCATCCGGCTGCGGACCTCGGCGGAGAGCTGAATGCCGGGAACCTCATTATGCAGATACTCTGCATTGCGTCCGCTGGCCAGCGGCATAATGCCGATGAAGATCGGAATATCCAGGTGCTCAGTAGCCTTGGCAATCCGGGCAATCAATTCAGGATCATACACAGGCTGAGTCATAATATAATCCGCACCCGAGGCAATCTTCTTCTCCAGGCGCTCGACCGCTTTGTCCAGATGCTTGACATTGGGATTGAACGCTGCGCCGATGACGAACTTCGCGTTCTGCTTGAGCGGCTTGCCGGAGAAGGCCACGCCGTCATTGAGCTGCTTAATCATACGTATAATTTCAAATGAAGTCAGGTCATAGATCGAGCTTGAGCCGGGCAGATCCCCGAACCGGGCAGGATCTCCGGTCACGGCCAGCACATGGTCAATCCCCAGCGCGTCGAAGCCCATCAGATGCGACTGGGTGCCAATCAGATTGCGGTCACGGCAGGCAATATGCACCAGCGGCCGCAGGCCTGTGCGGGCCTGCACCAGATGCCCCAGCGCCATATTGCTCATCCGGGTGACAGCAAGCGAATTATCGGCCAGCGTCAGCGCATCGGCTCCGGCCCGGCGCAGCGCCTCTGCGCCCTTCATGAACTTCGCGATGTCCAGATCGCGCGGAGGGTCAAGCTCTACGATAACGGTGTGGCGTTCCTTGACCAGATCGACAAGCGTCGGTTCGCCGCCTCCCTGTCCCCCGTCATCCGCCAGATGCTCCTGCACCGCAATTCTCTCAGGCGCACTGAAGGCAGCGGGCTCAGGCAGCGGCTCCACCACATAGCCCTTCAGCGCAGCGGAGATTTCCGCGATATGCTTAGGGGTGGTCCCGCAGCAGCCCCCGATAATCCGGCTGCCCATATCCGCGAACACCGGAGCCATCTGGCCGAAATACTCCGGCGAGGCCCCGTAGCGGTACTGGCCGTCTACATAATCGGCTACGCCCGCATTCGGATAGATCGACACCGGCAGCGCCAGCTTGCCCTGCAGCGTACCCAGCGCACGCTTGATCCCGTTCGGTCCGGTGTTGCAATTGAAGCCGATCACATCGGCTCCGTCCTGCTGCAGAATATGGAACGCTTCCGGCAGGGTTAAACCGTCCAGCGTCCGCGCCGAATCGTCCACAGCCAGCTGACAGATCACCGGCAGCGTGCTGAGCTTGCGCACAGCCTTCAGCGCCAGATGAAGCTCCTCGACATCATAGAAGGTCTCCAGCATGATCCCGTCCGGCGCTTCCTCCAGAAGCGCGGCAATCTGCTGCGAGAAGAACTTCTTCAGCTCGGAGGAGGACAGATTCGCCCGTTTACCGGCGCGGATCGAGCCGATGGCTCCGACTACATAACCGTTCTCGCCGGCAGCCCGGCGGGCAATGCGGACCCCCGCACGGTTGATGTCCGCCACCTTGGCCTCCAGTCCGAACTTGGACAGCTTGTCGTAGTTCGCGGAGTAGGTATTACTCTCCAGCAGAACAGCACCTGCATTGATGTAGCTCCGGTGCACATCCTCAATGACCTCCGGTGAGGTCAGATTCAATTCCTCGTAGGAGATGCCGACAGGGAAACCCTTTTGATACAAAAAGGTTCCCATCGCTCCGTCTCCGACCAACACGTTATTCTCCCATGCAGAGCGCAAATCCGGCTTCACCGCAAGAACCTCCCCTTACTGACAACATTAGTTTCATACTAATGTAACATAAATCGGGATGGATGATAAGCTTTAGCAGACAAAAGAGACGGGTGTCCATAATTCTTGTATGCCGGTCCGGCAATTGATTCATACTACGCATAATCTTGGCAGAAGGAGAATGTAGGAATGAAGAAGCAAATAAGAAGGCTGCTGCTGCGCAAATATGCCGTAATCCTCCTGCTGTCGGCGCTCTCGCTGCTGTACCTGTACCTGCTGGACTGGATGTTCGGCTACGGGACGGAGAATATCCGCTATATACTGAATTATCTGCTCTATACTACCTCGGAGAAGCTAACTGCGGCTGTACTGGTGCTGCTCCTTATCGTACCTGATGTCATCTATTGGGTTAGCGGCCGTCAACCCGGCCGGGGGGCGGAGAAATGATCGCGGACCGCCGTTACTATTACCAGCAGCGCCGGAACGACTATCATTAAATAGGGATACACCCTGTACAGCAGGGTCCCGCCCTCATCCAGATGTTCAATGAAGCTTCGCGCATCCAGCATCGAGGTGAAGAGGATAATCAGCGCACAGGGATAGAGCATTTTCCGGTACGGTATCTTGAAGAGGTCCGAAATTCCGATAAGCGCGGCAGCGAAGAAGACAGCCATTTTGAAAAACACCCCGATGATTAGCACCATAACCACAAAAATATCCACCCGCTGGATGATATCCGAAATGGAGATCTTGCTGATCGTCGGCATCAGCGGGAGCGGCGAACGCTCTACAATGTCAGCACCCAGAACCGAAACATTCAACGCCATTGTGAAGCTGAGCAGCAGCGCGGAGAACACCATGGCGGCGGCGATGATCCACGGTCCTTTTTTGACACTGGACAAATACGGCATCAGCATCGTGAAGCACACCATCTCCCCGAACGGAAACATATAATTCTGATGAATCACCGAGCGAAGCACGGGCTGGAACCCATTCTCCAGTACAGGCAACAGTCTGTGCAGATTGATCGTACCGGAGAGAATCAGCATCACTGTCCCGAACAGGCCGATCCCCAGAACGACAAACGCAAATACCATGGACGTTCTGCTCAGCACCTCCACCCCCTTATGCAGCACATAAGCTCCCGAGAGCAGCATCAGCGCACTTAGGATGAACAGCGGCGTGTTGTGCATGGTGGCCATAGCGAGCATGGTGCTGCCGTCGCGCAGATCCCGGGCGGCCAGGTTGATGTAGAGAATAATGTACACCAGCCCTACCGGTGCCCCGATATATTTTCCGAGAATTTGCCGTGTATAGGCTGTAAAAGGCTGGTTCGGATGCTTGCGGTACAGATAGGCGTATCCCGTGAACATCATCAGCCCCGCCGCGCAGCCGAGCAGGATCGAGAGCCAGGCATCCCGGCCTGCCCCCATTCCCAGATTAACCACCAGCGCCGTGCCCAGCTCGAACAGCACCGTCAGGCTGAAGAATTCGACGAGTCCGATTTTGACCTTACCCATATTCTGTGGTCCTCCCCACCCGGTTACCTTACCGGCAGACTTAATGAATCTGAAAAGAGTTGCTGCGCATATCCGTATGCCGGATGACCACATCCGCATCGAACCGGATCTCACAGTCTGCGAATACGTCCTCCCAATGGTCCCTGACCTTCTTCCAGCCGCGCGGGTCCTTCCGCTGCAATGCCCGTCCAAAGCCGAGATAATCGCTGCCCAATTCTTTGGCGGTGCTTACAGCTGCTTGGATATGCTTCACGCTTTCTTTTATAAGCCGGTCTGACAGCTCTTCCAGCACTTTAGGCGAGGTAAGATCGAGAGGATGCGGAGCTTCCTTGAGCGCAGCCTGCTGCGTGATTTTGACCGTAAAGACAGGATGCTCCGGGTCAGACGACTCGACCGCAAGCGATACCTGGGACTGATAGATGTTGAAGGAGAAATAACCGCCCTCCTGCTGCTTGAGCAGAACCGGGAACTCTTTGATCCGATTATGCAAAAGAACGGTACCTAGTGCAGCGTCACCCGTTAGCCAGCCCTTCAGCTTGTCATCCTTGAACGCCGCAAGCGAGGAGACTCTCAGGATCGACCGGGGTTCGATACTCTTCAGGCTGTCATTGCTGCCTGAGGCTGGAGTCCACTCTCCTCTGGTGAATACGCCGTTGATGACCGGGCCGCCTCCTCTGATCTGAATGCCCCGGATCACATCATCCACGGCCATCCGGAAGTTATAGCCGAACTGCTTGGAGGTGGTCTCCAGCTTCTCTACCAGATCATTGGCCGGGATTTTGCTGAACACGGTCATCGTGGACATGATCTCACGCGCAGGCTGTCCCTTGGAGATGAAGATCAGGCTGTTCAGCCGGGTATCGCTCTCCCGCTCCAGCACATCCAGAAGGTCCTTGATGCCTGCGCGGGCGAACTTCTCAGAGATCACCAGAACCCGTACATGTCCCAGCGAGAGAAAGCGTGCCGTCTGGCGGGAAGCATCCGCAAGCGCTTCAAACATGGTGCGGCCGGTTCCTGTATACAGCGCAACCGGCGATATGCCTCTGCTCTTCTCCCCGGAGATTTCTTCAGCCACAATGACCTGAAAGGACAGCTTGTACCGCTCAGCCTCAGAGTCACCCCTGTCGATCGCTACCCCTGAGACAATTGCCCGACGGTTGAGTTCAACACTGTCCCAGCAGCCGGTAAGCAGCAGCATTGGAAGGACAAACAGTACACCTATGCCGCCGAAGATTCTATTCCTCACGGTTCTCCTCCTCAGTCCTGCAATTCTTGCGGATTAACGGGGGGAGCTGCTCTTCATGACCAGTCGTTAGCAGCATGTAGTCCGGCATTTCCTCGCGCATTTGTGCCGGCGGCTTGTCCGCGCCGTTCAGCCAGAGCGGCATTCTGAACAGTGTGTCCTTATGCCCTTTAATGGAGAGCGGCACGAAGGGGAAGAGATAAGGAACACCGAAGGATCTTAGGCTGCTCATATGTGCCACCAGCAGGATCAGGCCCAGAGTAATTCCATAGAAGCCGAATATACTGGCCATGATCAGAAAAGCAAACCGGATAATTCTCCCGGCAATGGCCATGTTGTAAGCCGGTAGGGCAAAGCTGGCGATCCCGGTTAGCGCCACTACGATCACCATGATGGGCGTAATAATTCCGGCCTCTACCACTGCCGTGCCCAGGATAAGCGCACCGACCACAGAGACCGTCTGCCCGATGGCACGCGGCATGCGCACCCCGGCTTCACGCAGAATCTCAAATGCCGTCTCCATCAAGAGCAGCTCCACAAAGGCCGGGAAGGGTACATTCTCCCGCTGGGAGAGCAGATTGATCAGCAGCGTCGTCGGAATCATCTCATAATGATAGGTGGTCAGCGCAAGGTAGACAGAAGGACCCAGAATCAGAACGAGGAAGCTCAAATAACGTACCAGCCGCATCAAAATGGCAATGTCGAACCGCTGGGAATAATCCTCGGCAGATTGAAAAAACTGCGTAAACACCGCCGGAAGAATCAGCACAAACGGCGTACCGTCCACAATAATAACCACCCGGCCTTCGAGCAGATTGCCCGCAGCCACATCCGGCCGTTCCGTGTTGTAGATGGTCGGAAACGGTGTGAACGACTTGTCCTGAATTAATTCCTCAATGTAACCGGATTCCAGAATCTCATTTAAGGCAATCTTATTCAGACGGTCTCTGGCTTCACGGATCAGATCCTCCCCCGCAATCCCCTTCATGTACATCATCGCCACATGGGTATGGGTCTCCGAGCCGAGCTTCAAGACCTCCAGGTGCAGCTTGGCCGATTTGATTCTGCGGCGGATCAGGGCGATGTTCGTGGCCACTGACTCGACGAACCCGTCCTTCGGCCCCCGTACCACGAGCTGGGAGGTTGGCTCACTGACCGCCCGCTGCTCCCCGCCCCTGGTCCCGCACAGAATCGCTGCCCGGCAGCCCTCCAGCAGAATCGCAGTGTCCCCGGAGAGAATAGCAAGCATGATCTCCTTCCATTCCTCCTGGAGCAGCGCCTCACCTGTCTCCATTGCACGGCTAAGTATCTGCTGCGGAAGTGAAGCTTCTTCCCCGCGGCTATCAGCACCGCCATCCGTTCTGTCAAGGAACAGCTCCTCCGTATGATTCAGCAGTGAACCGAGTACGAATTCATTCACTGCCGCAGGGTCCGCCAGTCCGCTCAGATGAACAGCGGCCGCTTCCAGGCGGCGTTCTCCCCCGATCTGGATTCTGCGGATCTGGAGATCTGGACTGCCGCCAAGCTCCGTCTGAATGTGGAGCAGACTTTGGGCGACTGTATCCGCGAGGCCCAAGGGAACGCTGCCCTGCGGCTGTCCCGGTCGCGGTGCAGAATCTGCTCCCGCATTCTGTGCTTTTCGGTTGGACCCTGACTTCATCTCCGCTCCTCCTCCCTGATTCTATGCAGAGTTCTATTATTCGCGGATATGCCTGCCATTATTCGGCTTTCATTTCATACTCCAGTTCATACTCCAGTTCCATACCGGCTCAGAATTACATAAAAAAACCCCTGCATCTGACATGCAGGGGATTGCAAGTGGTTATATGGGAATCAAATATCAGATATCCACTGAACCGGTATATACCACCTGGGCAGGGCCGGTCATATAGACATGATTGTCTTCCTCGTTCCATTCGATGAACAAGTCACCGCCCTTCAGGCTGATGACCGCCGAGCGGTCCGTCACTCCGTTCAGCACGGAGGAGACCAGCGTCGCACAGGCGCCTGTTCCGCAGGCCAGAGTGGGACCTGCACCACGCTCCCAGACGCGCATGTCCACGTGGCCGCGGTTCACTACGGTGGCGAACTCCACGTTGACCTTACGCGGGAAGAGCGGGTGAACCTCCAGCTTCGGTCCCCAGGTAGCGAGATCGAACGATACTGCATCATCCACATAAATGACTGCATGCGGATTCCCCATGGAGACTGCGGTGAATCTGAACGCTGTGCCGTCTACTTCAACCGGCTGGTCCAGCACAGGCTCCGCGTCGATCGCTACAGGAATCTGCGGTCCGGACAGGATCGGCTCACCCATATCCACCGTTACGCTCTCCACGATCCCGTCCTTCACCTTCAGAGAGACCTTCTGTTCTCCGGCGCCAATCGTCTCAATGACAATCTGCTCCGATTCCACCAGACCATGCTCATATACATATTTGGATACACAGCGGATCGCATTACCGCATTGCTCAGCCTCAGAGCCATCGGAGTTCATGATACGCATCATGTAGTCGCCGCGCTGCGAAGGGAGAATGTACACCAGTCCGTCTGCGCCGATGCCGAAGAACCGGTTGCACAGCTTAACTGCCAGCTCCGGGGCATTGCCCGGCAGCTCATCCTCGCCGAATACGATAATAAAATCATTGCCCAAACCGTGCATTTTAGTAAATTCCATTGTCAGGTCCACTCCTATAAGTAAGATCAGCTGTTTCCACATTCCTGGTTCATCATAAACCAAGCTTCTCAGTGAAACCAGCATACCTTATAGGAGTGGAGTGAGGCTATTGATTTTATGCTGAAAACTTTGTACTTTTTATCATCTGGCGTCCACCGCTGCGGCTGCGGTTCTTCTTGCCGCCCCAGACGCTGCCCGCTCCCATCAGGAAGGTCGGGATTCCGGACATCACCAGCACCAGGCACCATTCACGGAAGCTGAGCGGAACGGTCTTGAACACCGGCTGAAGCACAGGGAGGTACATTACAGCCAGCATTAAGAGGACAGAGGACAGGACAGCCAGGACCAGATATTTGTTCTGGAACGGATTCCGGTAGAAGACCGAGCGCGAGCTGCGGCAGTCGAACACATGAATGAGCTGTGCCATCACAAGGGTGGCAAAAGCAACCGACTGCGCGCGGATCAATTGCTGCGCGCTGCCTGGATCAATCCGCAGCGTCAGCCAGAAGGCGGCCAGGGTACAGAGTCCGATCAGCAGCCCGCGGCTGACAATCTTCCAGCCCAGCCGCCGGGCAAAGATGTTTTCTTTTGCACCGCGTGGCTTGTGCTCCATCAGATCCTTCTCCGGCTGGTCTACGCCCAGCGCCATTGCAGGTAAGCCGTCTGTAACCAGATTGACCCATAGAATCTGGATCGGAACCAGCGGCAGCGGCAGCCCGAGCATCATGGCGAAGAACATGGTTAGAATCTCGCCGACATTCGAGGCCAGCAGATACCGGATGAACTTGCGGATATTCTCATAGATATTCCGTCCCTCTTCAATGGCGGCCACGATGGTTGAGAAGTTATCGTCCCCGAGGACCAGGGCCGAAGCCTCCTTCGTCACATCCGTACCGGTGATTCCCATTGAGATCCCAATATCGGCGGCCTTAATTGCAGGCGCATCGTTTACTCCATCGCCAGTCATCGCTACGACATGGCCGTGGCGCTGCAGCGACTTGACGATCCGCAGCTTATGCTCCGGAGATACCCGGGCGTAGACGAAGACATTGTCCGATACCTTATCAAGCGCATCATCGTCCATCCGGGTAAGCTCGCTACCAGTCAGAACCCTGCCGCCGCGCTGCAGAATGCCGAGCTGATGGGCAATCGCCTCTGCGGTCGTCCCATGGTCGCCGGTAATCATGACTGTCTTGATGCCTGCCCGGCGGGTCACACTGATCGCATCGCGCACTTCCTTGCGCGGCGGATCGATCATCCCGGCCAGACCCACGAAGACAAGCTGGCTCTCCGCTTCCTTCTCGCTGCCGGCCGTTTCTCCGCTCCGCAGATCGCGGTAAGCCATCCCCAGCACACGCAGTGCGCCGGAAGCCATCTGTTCATTGGCATCCAGCACCTTCTGGCGCAAGGTCGGCGTGCAGGGCACGACTCCGCCCTCCCACAGCATATACGTGCAGCAATTCAGGAGCACATCGGGTGCGCCTTTGGTGCAGATCATCCGGCCGCCGGGGTGATTTACAACCACCGACATCAGCTTGCGTTCAGAATCGAACGGAAACTCCGTCTCCCGGGTATAGGTTACAGCAAGCGTTTGGGCAGTTAGTCCCATCTTGGCAGACAAAGCGACCAGCGCACCTTCAGTAGGATCGCCCTTCAGTTCCCAGACCGGCTGAGCGTTTGCCCCTTTATCGGCCTCTGCACCTTTGCCTTTCTTTTTGCTGCGCGTGTCGGGGAAGCTCTCATAAATCTCTGCGTTGCTGCATAATGCACCCACCTGAAGCATGCGCCGGAGACTCTGGTCATTCTTAAGATCAACGGGCCGGCCTTTCTGGAGCACACTGCCTACCGGAGCATAACCTTCCCCTGATACCTCAAGGGTCCGTCCGGCGTTCCAGAGCTGGGTGACTGTCATTTTGTTCTGCGTCAGGGTTCCTGTCTTATCCGAGCAGATGACGGAGGCGCAGCCCAGCGTCTCTACCGAAGGCAGCTTGCGGACAATCGCTTTGCGCTTGATCATCCGCTGGACACCCAGCGCAAGCGCAATCGTCACAATGGCCGGAAGTCCTTCGGGAATAGCTGCCACCGCCAGACTCACCCCGGCCAGGAACATCGCCGTTGCCGGCTGACCATGCATAATTCCTGCCAGGACCACAACAATGGTCAGCCCCAGTGAGACGTAGATCAGAATCTTGCCGAGCTGCTCCAGACGGTGCTGCAGCGGGGTCTCCTGGGATTCGGTGTTCTGGATCAGATCGGCAATCTTGCCCATCTCGGTAGCCATACCGGTGCGGATGACCATAGCCCGGCCGGTTCCCCGGGTCACCATCGTACCCGTGAAGCCGATATTCTTCTGATCGCCCAGCGGGATGTCTTCAGCATAGATCGCCGAGGCATGCTTGGAGACCGGCAGCGACTCCCCTGTCAGCGCCGACTCTTCGGCATAGATGCTGCTGCACTGCAGCCAGCGGACATCTGCCGGTATCCGGTCCCCGCTCTCCAGCAGGACGATATCTCCGGGGACCAGCATTCTGGCGGGAAGCACCTCCTGCTTCCCGCCGCGCATCACTTTGGCCGTAGGCGCGGAGAGCTGCTTCAGTGCTCTTAACGAACGCTCGGCGCGGAACTCCTGCACGAATCCGAGTACCCCGTTAAGCAGAATAATCGCGATAATCGTAATGGCGTCTAAGTATTCGCCGAGCAGGCCGGATACCAGAGTCGCCCCCATCAGCACCAGTACCATGAAATCCTTGAACTGATTGAGCAGCAGCGTAAAAGGTGATACCCTTTTGCCCTCAGACAGCTCATTGTACCCGCTCTCTTTGCGTCTTGCGGCGGCGTCCTCGGCGCTTAGCCCCGTTCCCGGCTGAACGCCGAACATCTCCTGCAGCTCCTCTGCACCGAGCCGGTGCCAGCTTTTTTGTTCCATAACTAATCTTTCCCCTCCCGGTCGTTTCTTGACTTCCGGCGGCGCACAGCTTTTCCACCTGTTCATGTCCAAGTGTATTCATGGTCGTCCCAAAATATCACCGCATCTAGGTTTCTCCTTTTGCGCGAACCGGTAAAAGTATGGCATCATAGAGGGAGTACTTTATTATCAGGCGACAGGAGAACCTTATCATGGCATTAGACGGCATTGTTACCCAAGCGATCGTGCATGAGCTTCAGCCCTTCATCGGTGCACGCGTCGGCAAAATATATCAACCCAGCACACATGACCTCATCTTCACCCTGCGCGGTGCGGGCGGCGGCGGCAAGCTGCTGCTGTCGGCGAACCCGACCTACCCCCGGCTGCACCTGACCGAGAGAAGCAGCATCAACCCGGCGGAAGCGCCGATGTTCTGCATGCTGATGCGCAAGCATTGTGAAGGCGGCACCATCGAGAGCATTACCCAGGTGGGGCTTGAACGAATTATTCATATCACCATCAGAACACGGGATGAGCTGGGGGATGTCTCCGCCAAAAAAATCATCATCGAGCTGATGGGACGCCACAGCAACATCATTCTGACCGAGCTGGCCACGGGGACGATTATCGACGGCATTCATCATGTCACCCCGTCAATCAGCAGCTACCGGGTCGTTATGCCGGGAGCGGCTTATACCCAGCCGCCGCAGCAGCATAAGCTGAATCCGCTGCAGATCAGCCAGCCGGACTTCCTTACCCTGATAGCCTCGGCAGAGGAAGCGGCCCGCTACGCCGCCGAGCATCCTCAGGAGCCGGAGGAGGATATGATCGAGGGCGAGATCGCCGGACTGCTGGCCTCACTTGAGGCACCGCAGGCTGACGGCTCCGGCGGCCCGGCCCCTTCAGCCGATCCGGCCGGCTGGCTGGTCCACGCCTTCAGCGGCCTGAGTCCGCTGATCGCCGGAGAGATCCTCCACCGGTACAAGGAGATAGGCGGAGAAGCTGAGGATTTCAGCAGCGGGATGGATAAGCCCGAACAGCTCTGGGAAGCCTTCCATTCCGTCATGGAGCCGGTCAGCAAGCTGGAATTCGCTCCAGTCACCGGTTGGAATGCCAAGGGCAAGCCGGTATTCTCGGCCATTCCGCTGAAGCTCATGAGCGGGAATGTGAAGCATTACAGCTCCATAAGCTTGTGCCTGGAGGATTATTACGGGGACAAGGCGGAGAAGGACACGGTTAAGCAGCGGGTTAGCGACCTGATCCGCTTCCTCAGCAACGAGCGCAGTAAGAACATCAAGAAGCTGGCCAACCTGCAAAAGGATCTGAACGAAGCCGAGGATGCAGACCAGTTCCGGATCTGGGGCGAGCTGCTGTTCGCTTCCCTGCACACCGTGAACAAAGGCGACAAAGAAGCAAAGCTAGTAAACTACTATGATGAGAATCAGGCGGAGATTACCGTTCCGCTCGACCCGCTGCTAAGCCCTACAGACAATGCACAGCGGTATTTCAAAAAATATAACAAGTACAAGAACAGCCTGCGGGTGATCGGCGAGCAGGTCAAGAAGACACACGAAGAGATTGCCTATATGGAACTGCTGCTCCAGCAATTAGCCCATGCCTCACTGAATGACATTGAGGAGATCCGCGAGGAGCTGGTCAGCCAAGGCTATCTCCGCGACCGCAGCAAAAAAGGCAAGAAGAAAAAGAAGGCTGCCAGACCTACGCTGCAGGTATTCACTTCCTCTGAAGGGGTTGACATCTATGTCGGCAAAAACAATCTGCAAAACGAGTATGTCACCAACCGCCTCGCTGCTCCGAACGATACCTGGCTGCATACCAAGGATATTCCCGGCTCGCATGTGGTGATCCGCAGTGAGGAATTCGGCGATGCCACCCTGGAGGAAGCTGCTCAGCTCGCCGCCTATTACAGCCAGGCCAAGCAATCCAGCAGTGTGCCGGTGGACTGTACGCTCATCCGTTACGTGCGCAAGCCGAGCGGAGCCAAGCCGGGCTTCGTCATCTACGATCATCAGCGGACACTCTTCGTCACGCCCGATGAAGAGCGGATCAAGCAGCTCCCGAATGTGCTGCGGAGTTAAGCGAAAAACCGAACAGCAATGAGTTCGCTCAAGGCGCGTGGGCCCAATGTATGCGGAAAACAGCATACATCTGGCTCGCTCAAGGCGCGTGGGCCAAATGTATGTGGAAAACAGCATACAATGGGTTCGCGAAAGGCGCTCGGGCCAAATGTATGCGGAAAACAGCATACATTTGGTTCGTTCAAGGCGCGTGGGCCCAATGTATGCGGAAAACAGCATACATCAGGCTCGCGAAAGGCGCGCGGGGCCCAATGTATGTGGAAAACAGCATACATCTGGCTCGCGAAAGGCGCACGGGCCCAATGTTTGTGGAAAACAGCATACATCTGGCTCGCGAAAGGCGCACGGGGCCCAATGTATGCGGAAAACAGCATACATTGAGTTCGCTCAAGGCGCGCGGGCCAAATGTATGTGGAAATCAGCATACATCAGCCTCGCTCAAGGCGCACGGGCCAAATGTATGTGGAAAACAGCATACATCTGGCTCGCGAAAGGCGCACGGGCCAAATGTATGCGGAAAACAGCATACAATGGGTTCGCGAAAGGCGCTCGGGCCCAATGTATGTGGAAAACAGCATACAATGGGTTCGCGAAAGGCGCACGGGGCCCAATGTATGTGGAAAACAGCATACATTCGGCTCACTAAAGGCGCACGGGGCCAAATGTATGTGGAAAACAGCATACATTGGGTTCGCTCAAGGCGCACGGGGCCATATGTATGTGGAAAACAGCATACATTGAGTTCGCTCAAGGCGCGCGGGCCAAATGTATGTGGAAAACAGCATACATCTGGCTCACTCAAGGCGCGCGGGGCCAAATGTATGTGGAAAACAGCATACATCTGGCTCGCGAAAGGCGCGTGGGCCATATGTATGTGGAAAACAGCATACAATCGGCTCGCGAAAGGCGCGTGGGCCAAATGTATGTGGAAAACAGCATACATTGGGTTCGCGAAAGGCGCACGGGCCAAATGTATGCGGAAAACAGCATACATTGAGTTCGCTCAAGGCGCACGGGCCCAATGTATGTGGAAAACAGCATACATCAGCCTCGCTCAAGGCGCACGGGCCAAATGTATGCGGAAAACAGCATACAATGGGTTCGCGAAAGGCGCTCGGGCCCAATGTATGTGGAAAACAGCATACAATGGGTTCGCGAAAGGCGCACGGGGCCCAATGTATGTGGAAAACAGCATACATTCGGCTCACTAAAGGCGCACGGGGCCCAATGTATGTGGAAAACAGCATACATTGGGTTCGCTCAAGGCGCACGGGGCCAAATGTATGCGGAAAACAGCATACATTGGGTTCGCTCAAGGCGCACGGGCCCAATGTATGCGGAAAACCAAACACAATAGTAGGTGGTTTCCTCTTACTAATCATGCGCTTTACTAACAGTAAGGATTGCTCCTACCAAAAAACCTCCGTCCTGTAGCGCCTGCGCTAAGGGTCGGAGGTTTTTAGTATCTTGTGTCTTGTGTCTTGTGTCTTGTGTCTGGCGTTTTGTGTTTTTGTATCCTGCGCTCTTTGCTGTGTCCTACAGTCAGCCTCTGGCAGCCTTAAGCTGCTCCAGCACAGCGGCAGGTACACTCACACTGCCGAGATCCCCGTGGAAAACAACGCCCTGCCGCGCACCATGGAAATCCGAGCCGCCGGTTACCCGCAGGCCGAATTCCTCAGCCAGTGCAAGGTAGCGCTCATGCTCTGCCGGGCCATGATCGGAATGATACACCTCGATGCCGTCCAAATCACATTCCTCCACGATTCTGCGCACCAGTGCGTCATCCCCGTAGATTCCCGGATGGGCCAACACCGCTGCACCTCCTGCTTCACGAATCCACTGGCAGGCCGTCTCCGGGGTAATGCGCGGAGGCGAGACATAGGCCGCCGCCCCTTCACCCAGATACTTGTCAAAAGCATCCCGCATATCCACGGCTGCGCCCAGCCGCACCAGCTCATCCGCGATGTGCGGGCGGCCTATGCTCTCATCAGGCTTCAGCTCCCGGCCAAGCCCTGACACTACCTGCTCCAGGGTGATCGCAATGCCCAGTCCGCGTAGCTTCTCAAGAATTGCCTCATTACGCCCGAGCCGGATACCCCGCTGCTCCTCCAGGCGGGACAACAGCAGTTCCTGTTCTATGTCGATATAGTAACCGAGGACATGGATCTCCTTGCCGCTCTGCCGTGTGCTGATCTCTACACCGGGAACTACAGTAATCCCGTACCGCTTGCCTGCTTCCAGTGCTTCCGCTACTCCGCTGACCGTATCATGATCGGTAATGGCTAGCGCTGCCAATCCAGCCTCGTAACCAAGCCGCACATTCTCTGCCGGCGGCTGCATGCCGTCCGAGGCCTGGGTATGGGTGTGCAGGTCGCATCTGCCGGCTGTATCAGCAAGACCCGCTGTAGCTAACTCCGCCTCTGAATGTCCGCTATGACTTGTAGGGTCTGTCATGGAATTCCTCCGTTCTTTCAAGTAAGTTTACATGCTTTCATGCAGCTACACGCAGCTAGCTATGCATATCCGTTACTGTCCGCCGGTATGCTGGCGCAGGAAGCTTAGGAAGGTTACCGCCGAGATCGGCAGCAAGGTCGATTTCAGATGAATAGCGTAGAATTGCCGTTTGAAGGAGGCATCCGTCAGATTGACAATCTTCAGCAGGCCGAGCGCTACTTCATGCTTGACCGAGGAGGTCGAGATAATTGTAATCCCCAGCCCTGCCTCTACCGCCGACTTCACCGCCCCGGTACTGCCCAGCTCCATCACAATCTGCATCGCTGCAGGGTCAAGCCCGTTAGCCTCAAGCTGCTCCTCCATCACCCGCCGTGTGCCCGAGCCGCGTTCGCGCAGCACGAATGGATAGGCGAGCGCCTGCGCCAGCGTCACTTCCGCCTGACCGGCCAGCGGATGCTCATGGGGCACGATCAGCTTCAGCTCATCGCCCATTACCGGCTCAATCACCATGTCCGGGTGGGAGACCGGCGCTTCAATCAGCCCGAAATTCAGCTGATGCTTGTGAATCTCATCCATAATCTGTGAAGTGTTCATCACCTTCATCATAATCGAGATATTCGGATATTCCTTGCCGAAAGGCCCCAGCAGGCGGGGAAGCACATATTCACCGATGGTCAGGCTGGCTCCGAGCATCAGGCGGCCCTCCAGCATGTGGGTGAAGGCCGACATCGCCTGATCCGTCTCACGCATCAGTTGCATGCTGCGCACCGCGAACGGCATCAGCGTCAGGCCGGCCTCGGTGAGTATGATTTTTTTGGTGGAACGGTCGAACAGCTTGGTTCCGAAATAATCCTCAAGCGCCTGAATCTGCATCGTCACCGCAGGCTGGGTCATATGCAGAGTCTGCGCCGCCGCCGAGAAGCTGCCCCGTTCGGACACGGTATAGAAAATATGAAGCTGATGAAAATTCATACGTTACTGACTCCTTCGCTAATTTCAGTCTTCAAGCAAAAAGGCACGCAGCCCTAAGCCGCATGCCTCCCTCGTTTCAAGTATCCTACTTGCGCCTGCGGCGTTTCTTGGACAGCTTCATGCGCCGGGAATGTCGCAGCCAGGAATAGTATCGCTTGAGATCCCGGAGCTGCGGAGTAACCGATATTTTGCCCAGAAAAGATACGATTACCATGACATACAGCGGCTCTCCGGAGAGGGCCGTGACGCCCTCAAGCTGCCTGAAATCAACCACGATCACCGTATCATTATCGATCAGATAGGCATTATAATCACTGTTCGAGTAAGGCCTCAGCCGGTTCTGCTTCAGGGCCTGCCAGATCCAGGCGGTCACCTCCACATTTCCGCTGTCCTCAGCAGCTACCCGGTCCGCATAACGGCTCTTGGCATGCCGGGTCAGCACGATGTCGGCAATCCCGTAGTTATTCAGCATGATATGGAAGGGTTCGTGCACCCCCCACCAGTCCATCCCCTTGCCCTGCATAGTCATCACACTCCACGTAAAAAGGGTCTTGGCATGCTCTTATTGTTGTCAATCTTACCGCATTGACGGCCGTTGTTCAAGCATACCGCCATCCCGGGAGAGTTACATGGCGAAACCTCAGCTGCCCGTCCGGTGCATACTGATATCGCTGTCATCGACATAGCTGCTGCCTCTGATCATTTTGCAGCTTTTTTTGAAGCGGGCCGCCTCTACCGACAGCTCCTCAATGGAAGCAAACCGGCGGCTGCGGTTCGTAACCACGGCAATCGAGATCGCGACCAGCGGGATCTCCTCCAGTTGTCCCGAACGGCTCTCGGTCAGCACGTATTTCTGGGCCAGATGTCCGGCATGATAGAAATCCTTAACTGCCGTATCGAACGCCGCGATGATGCTTCTGCAGCATTCCTCGTAGTGATAATCGCTGATAAAAATAATAAAATCATCCCCGCCGATATGCCCCAGGAATCCGTTCATCCGCAGTGCCTCATGCTTTAGCAGCTCTGCAGTGGCCTGAATCATACGGTCGCCTTCCTTGAAACCGTAGGTGTCGTTGTACGCCTTGAAATGGTCAAGATCGATGTAGAGCACACTGAATTCATCCTGCAGCAGCGTCTTCACCATCCACTCAGTAATGCTGATATTCCCCGGGAGCCCTGTTAACGGATTCAGGAAGCTGGCGGCCACCGCCTGAATCTCCGCGAAGTTAAGCAGCAGATCCCGTACGCTAACCGCTCCGAACAGGGCCTTCTCATGAGTCACGATCACATAGTCGTACAGATTCTCATCCTGCCTCGACATCGCCTGCCTGCTTACCTCGATAATGGGCGTGTTATAGTCCACCACCAGCGGATTTTTGTCCATCACCAGTTCCACAGGTCTGCCCATATAGAGCGTATACCCATACAGCGTACCTATTTTCTGATAAAAGCTGATCCTCATAATCAATCCGGCGGTGCGCCCGTTTTCCGTGACGGCTACGCCTTGGAGCTGGGGATTGCTTTTGAAAATCTGGTCCACAAACCCGCATTTGTGATGAATCGAAATGTCCGGGATTTGTTCAGCGATTTCACCGATCTGCAGAAACATGCTTACACCCTCCCTTGACTGGATACTGGAGCACCGGAGACGGAAGCGCTCCACGCTCAGGCCGATGAGCCGGTCTCCCGAGCGCATAGCCAAGGGTCCCTGTCTTATTCATCTAATCCCCCGTATGCTTGTCTTCGTGAATTCAATAACTTCTCTTCAGCATAGATTGGAATTATTAAGCAGGGATAAACTTCGGGCCCAGGCATTGCCTTCTGCGCACCTTTTTTCACACTAACGACCTATTTCGACAATGCTCCTGCCCGGTTAATCGTATACAGCACAGGGATCGCCGCTCCAATGAGGATCACCCCCATGAATGCCGGTGCAGCCGGTCCAAGCGATACATAGAGCTGTCCGCCAACCAGCGGCCCGATCATTCTCGCCAGCGCCTGAATCGATTGGCTGCCCCCTTGAACCCGTCCCTGCTCGCCCGCTGCGGCAGATTTGGACAGCATTCCGTTGAACGAGGGCCCGAAGACCGAATCGCCGAAGCCGAAGATAAACATCCCTGCGATAAAAAGGGGATAAAAGGCGAACAAGGCCGACAACGCAAACAGGACATATCCAACAATTTCCGAGACCATTCCGAGGAGGGCGATTTGCCGGTCACTGTATCTTTTCAGGAGCTTCGGCATAATGAATCCTTGGGACAGAATATCCTGCAAGCCCATGATAGAGAACATCAATCCGATGATCACCGGCTTCCAGCTGAAATTATCCAACGTGAACTGTGAAAAAATAGCCTGGAATGAGCCATTCGGTATCCACAGCAGGAAGGCGGAGACAAACAGTCTATTGAGGTTCTTCATGGTCAGCAGGTTCGCAAGCTGCGAGAAGGGATTCAGCCTGACTAAGGGGATTACCTTCAATCTCTTACTTTTCTCCAGACTCTCGGGCATGAACAGGAAGCCATAACCCACATTCAGTAATGTTACCGCTGCTCCAGCATACATGGGCACCGAATACCCGAACTTGGCCAGCAGCCCGCCCATCGACGGACCAATAATAGTACCGGCCCCTACCACCGCGCTCACCCAGCCAAAGTACTTGGTCCGTTGCTCCGGCGGAAGAATGTCTGCAAAATAAGCGAAGATTGTACCGATGCTCCCGCCTGTAATCCCTTCAATGATCCGCCCGGCGAACAGCACCCATAAAGCCCCTCCAAGGCCAAATATGAAGTAACCGGCAGCAGAACCCAGCAAGCATAGCAGAAGCAGCAGACGTCGTCCGTATTTATCACTCAGCGCACCCAGCACAGGCGCCGAACAGAACAGGCAGGCCGCATACACTGAGGTCAGCAGGGTAATCATCACCGCTTGTTTTCCGGGATCGCTAATGTAAGGCTGGACGAGGAATGGAACCACCGGAGCTATGATACTGAAGCCTATTCCGCATAAAAATACTGAAATTAGACCGAATATAAGCGCGTGCTTATCTACTTTTGGTTCTGAAGGTTGATCTTGATTGTCAGCTGGTTTGGATGTGGACATGTATCTTCTCTCCTTAGAGTTCATGATTTGTTTCCTAAGAAACAATATCATCCTAGCACATTTTTGATTCCAAGGAAACAAATTATTGAGCATAAAAAAACACCCTGCCGGGTGAAAGTAACTCTGCCTGTAATATTCTGCTGAAGTATAGAGGGGAAATTAATCTTCTTCCATGCTGTTCTCCAGCTCCAGCTCCTGCTTCTTAATCTCTTCATCCAAATGCCTATTGTACCTCTCCATGAAGCTGAGCATACCGGCATACTGGCTATCGGTCACCTGCTCAAACACGGGTCTGTCCCGCTCCCGGAACTCACGGTGCAATTCGTCATGGATCTGATACACAGCCTCCCCTTGACCGGTTAGCCTGAAATAGATTTCCTTCTGATTGTCCGGCTTCTGGTAGCTCTCGATAAGCCCCTTGTGTAGGAGCTTCCGTGTAATCTTGCTGATCGCCCCTCTGGTCATGTACAAGGCCTCTGCAAGCTTGGTCACGTTGACGTCTGCATGTCGTCCGATGTATTCAATACAGTGCACCTCAGAGGGTTTATTACCCTTAAGACTGATCTCCATCTTCGACTTGTTCAGCCAGCTCATCTTATTGAATAATTCCCGGAAAGCGGTTAAGACCTGTTCCTCTTTGTTCATTGGTGGTCCCCCTCTAAAAAAACAGACGCCAGCGGCGTCTGTCTAAATAACCCTTATCCCTGAACTACAGACCGTAGTACTTGGACTTGTCCGGTCCGTTGCTGGTATATTCCGTCTTCAGTTCATTGCGGTACGAACGCTCAATCTTGCGCACATAAGAAAGTCTGCGGACATTCTTCATAACTTCCTCGGCGCGCTCCGCATTGACGTACATTACCGCATAGTGCATTTTACGGGAAACGTAGTGCAATGTGCCGTACTTCTCCAGGTTGCGCGCCGCCTTGACGTCGCTAACCCATACAATATAACCTGTCCGTTCCGCAAACATAAGCTCATCCGCCTCTCTTTCTCTATCTCCTCACGGGTCAGCTTATCCGCAGGAGCATTTGCCGCCGCTGCCGCATCCGCCTTTGGGGGACGGATCATTGCTGGGAACCTTAATACTGTCCGAGACCGAGAATGCGATCGCCTCAGACATGGAATGAAGAATATCATCCAGCGTCTTCTCCGCATTCTTGAAGCGGATCACCGCTTCGAACTGCTCCAGCTCCCGCTCTACAGCCTCAACCTCATCCTTGGCCGAGTGATAGTTCGGGTGAAAATGACCAAACCGCTGTGTCTCGTCAAACAGCTCCTTCTTGCCTTGCAGCCGCTTGATCATGGCCTGGATTTGGGGATGGTTATCTACCTGTCCCTTCCAGTATAGGTAATCCGACACTTCTGCGGATTGATTAATCATATCGCCTAATTCATAGGCGTATGTCAGCACTTCAGCCATATCGACCGTATTTAATTCCGCTACGCTCATGAACTTCAACTCTTTTCTGCATTTAATGTTCTACCGCAGCGATAGACTACCTTATCATAACATATCCGCCCGCCTCAGCAGAAGAAGAATTTCTGTGCTTAAGCGGATGCAGCAGCTGAATTTCCTGCCAGTCCTCCGCTGCAAGCTCCGTCTCCTCTGCCGTCTCCGTTCCCGGGAGCAGCAGAATGCCCCGTACCTTCCATGGGCGTCCGCTGATCCGTTCAGGAATGAAATCCGCCGCCTTGCCCCCGTAGGAGAGCCGGACCTTGATTCCCCAGCTTAGGGCCTGCTCCATTACCTTTTGCGCTGTAGTGACATGATACTGCCTCCACTGATTGAACCACATCTGCGGCACGGCCTCCTCACCCGGCAGCTCCAGCATCAGGCGGCCTCCCCTGTCCAGCGGCAGGAGCTTCGGGGACGGTCCCGTTCCCAGCAGGCCCCGTTCCCCGGCTGCGGCAGGGAGCTCGTAGCGCAGCGCTGGATCGTCCGGCCCAGACAGCTCGAACAGCTGCTGCTGGCCCGCAGCCCCGTTCAGGTCCCCGGCCCTTACGGACGGCGCCAGACCGGCGGCTGCAAGCTCTTTGCGCAGCTGCCCGGCAGCCTCCGGCCGGACAATGAAGTGGAGCGGGCCGATGCGGGTAACGATGTCCTGCAGCCGGGGATGGGCGGCGATTATCTCGCCCTCCTGCTCTCCGGCGCAGGACAGCAGAAGAACCTCCGCCAGTTCGGTCCGCCCGATCGCTCTGGCCCACTGCCGTAGCGCCAGTATGACCTGCTCCGGCAATCCTCCGGCGGCATGGGCGTTCAGCCAGGAGATCACTTCACCCGGGGCGAACCCTTGGTCCGCCGCGGCTTCCAGCCGCTCACGGGTCAGCCGGAAGCTCCAGAGATCCTCGTGATGCAGCAGCTCCGCACACCCGGCCAAGGTCCAGCGGACCGTATAAGCGACCTCCGGTGGTACCAGCACCTCGAAATCCGGCTGAACAATGAAGCCGGGGGACGCGGAAGCCGATGCCTGCGGCAGCGGGCTACATGCGGCTTCAGCTGCTACGGGTCTCTGCGGGCTGAGGACGGTATCTTGAGCTTCGGCGGCGCTGTCCAGGATTGCTTGGCTGTGTGAGGCTATGCTTGGACTGCTGCTGGCTGTTTCCGGGTTAGTGTCCGCTTCTTCTGCACCCTCTTGATGCTGCGGGGTTATTCCTAGACTATGTCTGGTCAGCTGCGGCTTCCTTGCCTTCCAGCGGAAGCACTCCGCTCCTTCTGCTGAAGACCCCAGCTCACACCAGCCGAAGGCGGCCAGAAGGCGAATCCAGGCAAGTGACGCCTGCTTAAGCCCTGAGTCTGAGCCTGTCCCTGCTGCCCCTGGCACAGACTGCTCCCCGGCTAGACCATTCTGTCTCATCCAGCTTAGAACAGGCTCTACCGCAAACCACTCGTCCGTCTTAAACTCTGCTGCCGAGAGCAAATGTCTGAAATGCTGCTCTTCAGGCAGCGGAGCACCGTAGCGGCTGATTACCAAGGTGTAGAGCGTATCCGTCATCTCTTGTGCGGTAAGAGCCAGCCAGCGTTGCAGCATCGGTCTGTCTACTCCATACCCGCTGTTATCGCGGGTAATCAGCCCCAATACGCTCAGCAGATCAATGATTAATGTAACCGGCAGCGCATAGCTCTGGTGACCGGCCGAGGACTCAAGGAGGGCCAGAGACTCCTCCGGTATGGACAACCTTCCGGCTAACCGGCCAAGCTGCTTCTTATGTATCACTCCCTTAGATGTCAGAGGCAGGCCTTCCTGGGCTATGAACAGCAGTCCCTGAAATAGCTCCCCTGCCAGTTCTGAACACGCTGCATGCTCCACCCGGACTGCCCCCTCCACCTGCACCTGCGGGCAGCCCGTCCAGAAGCTCCGCAGGATCAAGGGATACTGCTGCTGCGGAATCTGATACAGCCGCTCCCCCCACACCTTCTGACGCAGCTCCAGCATCCCGGTGTGAAGCAGTTCCTCCAGGGCCAGCAACTGCTCGGCTCTACACAGGAATTCAGGCCGCAGCCGCTCTGCAGAATCCGCTGTACATGGCGAAGCCGCATGCTCTGCCGCTATCCGCAGCAGCACTTCACAAGCATCCGCAGACAGCTTGCCGATATCATCTGCCGGTTCCAGTTCCATCAGAGAACAGCTCCTTCCGCCGGGTCCAGCATCCGGACCCCGTATTCGTAGCCTTGCTCTGTCAGGAACATCCGGCGGCGCAGGGCGAAGTCCTGCTCCCGGCTGTCTCCCGTGACCAGCGTGTAGAAATACGCCCGGTTATCCCCCGGCTTCGGACGAAGGATGCGGCCCAGCCGCTGAGCCTCCTCCTGCCGGGAGCCGAAGGCGCCGGATACCTCAATTGCTACCGAGGCATCCGGCAGATTCACAGCAAAGTTCGCAACCTTGGAGACAATCAGCACCGGCAGCTTGCCATCATTAAACGCAGCGTAGAGCGCATTCCGCTCCTTCTGCGGAGTCTTGCCCGTGATCAGAGGGGCCGCCAGCTCCAGCTCCAGCTGCTCGAGCTGGTCGAGGTACTGCCCGATCACCAGAATCGACGCTGCGGGATGCGCCGCAGCAATCTGCGCTGCGGCCTGCGCCTTAGCCTTATTACCTGCCGCCAGCCGGAACTGCTCCTTCGCACCGGCATACATATATTGCTGCCGCAGCTTCTGGTTCATCGGAACGATGACCTCGATGCAATCGACAGCTGCAATCCATCCCTGCCGCTCCAGCACCTTCCAGGGCAGGTCGTAGCATCTCGGGCCGATCAGGGAGAACACATCCCCCTCCCGCCCGTCCTCCCGGACCAGCGTTGCTGTCAGCCCCAGCCGCCGCGTAGCCTGAATATCTGCGGTCGCCCGGAAGACAGGTGCCGGAAGCAGATGGACCTCGTCATAGATAATCAACCCCCAGTTTCGCTCATGGAACAGATTCATGTGGACAAACGCTCCTCCCTTGGAGCGCCTGTGGGTCAGCATTTGATAGGTTGTAACAGTTACCGGCCGCACCTCCCGGTGCTCTCCCGTGTATTCCCCGACCTCATCTGCACTCAGCGTGGTCCGCAGCAGCAGCTCCCCGCGCCACTGTTCTACTGAAGTCGTGCTTGAAGTAAGGATCAGTGTCTCGCACTGCAGCTGCTCCAGCACCGCAAGGCCGACAACTGTTTTGCCTGCCCCGCAGGGCAGCACGACCACACCGCTGCCGCCATGTCCGCCGGTTCCCTGGAACTTTCGGACAGCCTCCAGTTGATAATCCCGGAGCCTGAATTCGGCGCTGCTCTCTTCACCCGTTTCCCTTAGAGTTTCCCGCCAGGCCATCTTCAGCATCTGCCCGTCCCGGTACCCGGCATAGTCAAGAACCGGATAACCAAGTCTGGTTAACTCCTGCTTCAGCAGACCCCGGTTCATCTTCGGACAATGGCTATGCAGCTCCCCGGTCCGGCGCAGGCCCAGCTCCTTCAGCTTCTGAGAGTCATCCAGTTCATCCAGCCGGCTCGCCCGGTCAGCGGTTAACGTAACAAGCTGCGGATCACTCTCATCCGCGTGCAGATGCAAGCTTCCGTAACGGGACATCAACAGCACCATCTCCCCTTCGACCTCGGAAGGAATGCCCCACCTGGACAGCCTGCGCAGTCCTTCAATGACCTCTGCCGCTGTTTGTCCCCCGGCTGCGGCGTTCCATAGGGACAACGGTGTGATCCGGTAAGTGTGGTAGGCTGGAGGACTTTTGACAAGCTCGGCAAATCCGCTTAGAATCGTCCGCGCCTCCTCAAATCCCGGATGTCCGCATTCCAGCAGAATTGTCCGGTCATTCCGTGTGATGCATGGCCCCGCCTCTGCTCCGCTCATCCTATTCCCTCCTTGTGTGCTATAGTGGTTCACATTTGTCCCTACAACGAAAAAGCCCACCTCCGCCAAACGGATATGAGCCACTCGTCATTCTATTAATGCAGCTGCTGCCGCTGTGAGATTTCATGGAGCGGCTTCGCAGCCTCATAGATATTGTCCAGCAGAGTCACCGGCACCGGCTGCGCGGTCATCACTTCTTTGACTGTCTTCAAGAATGAACCCTCCTGTCCACGTTACCATGGCATTTGAGAGTAGTTTTTCCTGGAGCGGTAACATTTATACGGATAAGGACTCATTCAGACAGGAATCGGCCATAGCGACCAGCAGCTTCACGCCATAGAGCATAGCATCCTCATCGAAATCAAATTTGCTGTGATGGTGCGGATAGACAGCATCCTTGGCCGCATTGCCCGCACCGACGAAGATGAAGCAGCCGGGAATCTCCTGAACATAATAGGAAAAGTCCTCCGCCGGCATAATCTTCTCCATCAGCATCACTTGGGCATCTGTACCCAGCGCCTCAGGGGCAACACGGGCGAAGCGTTCATACTCAGCAATGTCATTCACCAGCGGCGGGTACCCCATTAGATAGTCCACCTTCGCCTCCGTCCCATAGGCTGCGGCTATGGACGCCGCCAACTCTTCAATGCGGCGGCGGATCAGATGACGTGTCTCTTCATCAAATGCCCGCACTGTCCCGGTAATCCGGCAGCGCTCGGCAATGATATTCTGGGCGGAACCGCCTTGCATCGTTCCCACGCTGACCACAGCAGGACGCAGCGGATCAACGTTGCGGCTGACAATCGTCTGCAGCCCGGTAACCAGTGCCGCACCGGCCACAATGCTGTCTGCTGTGCGGTGGGGCATGCCGCCGTGTCCGCCCCGGCCGGTCAGATCAATGAAGAACTCATCGGCCGAAGCCATCAGCGGCCCCGGCGCACTGCCTACCGTCCCGAGCGGGAACGGCGTCCACAGATGCAGCCCGTAGACAGCATCCGCACCCGCAAGCACGCCTTCCGCAATCATGTCCACTGCACCGCCGGGACAGACCTCTTCCGCCGGCTGGAACAGAAAGCGGATCTCCCCCCTCAGTTCCTCCCGGCGGGAGCTGTAATACGCCGCCGCAGCCAGCAGCATGGCGGTATGCCCGTCATGCCCGCAGGCATGCATAACCCCGGGATGCTGGGAAGCATATTCCCGGCCGCTCTCCTCCGTAATACTCAGCGCGTCCATATCTGCACGCAGGACTACCGTTCTGCCAGTCTCTCGGCCCTTAAGTATGCCTGTCAATCCGTAGCCTGCTGCACTCCGCCGGACCTCAATCCCGAGCTCCGTGAGCCTTGCCCCGACATAAGCGGAGGTCTCCTTCTCCTGATAGGACAGCTCCGGATGACGGTGCAGATGGCGGCGCCATTTGATCATTTCCGGGAGCAGTTCCCCGATCTCTAACCTCTCCATAACTCTCCATTCCCTTCTCTGACAGCATCCTGCGGATAAGCCTTCGGGGCAAGCCCTTAAGCTCTGTCCGCTCCGCAGCCTGCCAACTTTCTTTTATTGTAGCAGAAACGCAAAAAAGTGGGTATTAATCAGCCTGTTCTACCTTGCACAACCCCGGGAAACAGACTATCATGAGGAAGAACAATAACAAATTTTAATTACAAATGAATCATTATACTTCATTAAGGGGAGTTGTGCGCTATGATATTTGAGAACACGGGCCTCGAAGGACTGAAGAGCGACCTTCTTTATCTCGACGAGAGTGCAGCAAGGGCAGGATTCATCAGATGGCAATGGGAATACTACCGCGCGACTTATGACTGCAAGATAGAAGACCGCAAGGACGGCGGCGAATACTTCCTGCGCATTAATACCCGTGCTGTGGAGGGGAAGCTGGAGAAGTCAGATGCGGTGCTGGCGATTGAAGCCGTCTATCTGGGCAAGGCCACATTCCCCCACGGGCTGGAATATGAATCCCCGGTGCCTCAGCCGGTGCTTGAGGTAGCCCGGAAGCATATCAATGAATTGAAAGCGCTGCTGGAAGTTTGAGTGCCGCGAAGGGAAAGACGGCCTCCAAAGCCCGCCCGCCCAAAAGAGGAACGCCCGATTTCCAGCTGCTTATTCTCACCCTGCTGTTCGTGGGCTTCGGCCTGCTGATGGTGTTCAGCTCCAGTTCCAGCTTAACCCTTGCCAGTGAGAAATACAGCAACAATGCATTTTTCTTCGTCAAAAAACAACTGATCTGGGCTGTGCTGGGCAGCTTCATCATGTTCGTCGTCATGAATATCCACTACAGCAAATTCAAGAAATGGTATGCCCCGATCTTCGTGATTACACTTGTACTACTGCTGTTCGTAGCCACCACCGAGGGGATTAACGGCGCCAAGAGCTGGATGAGCATCGGAACCCTTGGGATTCAGCCTACCGAGCTGGCCAAGCTCTCCATCATCCTGTATCTGGCCGCCCTGATTACCAAAAAAGGTGAGCGGCTGCGCGATTTACGGACAGGGTACATCCCGGTCATGATCATCGTAGGCATCGTAGCCGGACTGATTATGCTCCAGCCGGATCTAGGCTCCTGTATGATTCTTGTCGCAACCAGCGGACTGATCATCTATGCAGGCGGCGCCAGTATGAAGCACATTATGGGCTCGATTGGCCTACTGATTCTGGGCGTGGCTCTCGTCTGGGGAGCCAAGACCGCCATTGACTCCCTGTCGCCGCACACCGAGAAGGCTGAGATTAAGCAGGATTACCGTCAGGGCCGTATTGAAGCCTTCCTTGATCCGGCGAAAGATGCCTCGGGCACCGGCTATCATATCATGCAATCCCTTATCGCCCTAGGCGAAGGCGGAACACAAGGCTCCGGGTTTGGTAAGAGCATCCAAAAGCTTCACTACCTTCCTTATCCTTACACTGACTTTATATTTTCCGTCATCGGTGAGGAGCTCGGCTTCGTGGGAACAGCCTTGTTCCTGCTGCTCTATCTGTATTTTATCTGGAGAGGGATTCTGATTTCACTGCGGTGTACCGATCCCTTCGGCACCCTGGTCGGCATCGGAATCATGGGGCTCATCGCCATTCAGGCCTTCATCAATATCGGCGGTGTGACCAATACCATTCCGCTTACAGGGGTTACACTGCCCTTTATCAGCTACGGCGGCTCCTCGCTGCTTGTCACCATGCTCTGCATGGGGATCATGCTCAGCATCTCACGGGAGACCAATCGTCCGGCCAAGGAGGAAGTGGTGAAGTCTGTGACTACGGTCAGACAGGTACGCAACAACAGAAATGCTGGCACCCGCGCACGCTAAGAGGCTACCTACATACAAAAGAGGGTTGAGCCAACAAGTGGAAACGGCTTTGCCGTCCTTGTAAAGGACGGTACCGTTTCAGCGAGAAATAGAAGGATAAGTTATCGTGTGAAACAGATAAATTCTTATATTTGTAGAAAGGGCTGTCCCAAAAGCCATGAAATGGCTGCTTGGGACAGCTCTTTATTTTGGAGTAGGATCAACGTGAGCACTTGGGTGGACGCTGCGCGAACGGACCGTTGTTTGGGTCGCTGTGGTCTCCAGATTTTTTTCATTCCCCTTAGCGGTGAAAATCCGGAGACCAAGGCGACCGCTGCCGCTTTTTCACAATCGTTCCGTCCTC
>NZ_JAGGLV010000006.1 GCF_017874735.1 Paenibacillus silagei | reverse complement strand
CCTACCTACCTACCTACCTACCTACCTACCTACCTACCTACCTACCTACCTACCTACCTACCTACCTACCTACCTACCTACCTACCTACCTACCTACCTCCTACCTTCTACACACCCTAATCTGGCTTTCATATAGGACCCGGCAAATCTGCCACACCATCCGTATAAAACAACTCAAACACAAGATCCTCGTTGTAATTGCCGAAGCCTTTACCGAACAGGGTGAGACCGCCGATGTGCTCGGCATCCTCCTCGACAGAGAGCCGGAAGGTCCATTGTTTGTTGCGGATGCCTACCTGATCCAGGGTGACCTCCGACAGCTTTTGCCCGTCCATGTAGGTACCTGTCTGCGTAATCCGCAGCTGCTTGAGCAGGCCGTATTGATTGGTGAGTGCAGGCCACCAGGCCGGGGTGTATTTTCCCGGATTATCTCCGTAGTCACCGGGGCTGGTCCAGAAGCCGAGCGATTGTCCGTTCAGCGTGAAGGTAATATCCGACGGCCAGTTGTTGTTGACCGACGGGGCTTCGGAGGCGATCTCCATCGTGATGGCAAGCTCCTCCGGCTGCTGGCTCGACAGCAGGAAATTCGGGATTTTATACTCGACGAACCCCTTGCCGAACCAGAGAATCCCGGCGTTCACCCGCTCCTGGTCCCAGAAATAACGGGGATCGTCAAAGTGCCCGATGACCCTCTCTGTCGTAGACAGTCCGCAGGTAGGCTCGATCTGGAAGTCGGAATAATGCCCCACAGGGATGTCCTTGCGGTACCCTCTGCGCGGAGTCCGGGCCTGTCCCGGAAAAACTATCTCAGCCCCGTCGGCGGCCAGTGTACAGATCTTCTGCAGGCCGCTTTTGCCGGGAGCCATATGGCTGCGGATCAGCCCGGCGGCTTCGAGCTTGCGCACATGCATGGTCATAATCGCACTGCTGAGCTTGAGGGCTGCGGCCAGCTCCTTCACGTTCATGGGCTTATCGGACAGCAGCCGCAGCATATGCAGGCGCACGGTACTGGACAGGGCCTCGTACACGGGCAAAGATTGTTCGGTTAGATCAAGTTTCATCGGATGCCTCCACGTTCAGGTTATATAGTTAATAATTATATTACTCAAATAAAATTTCTACAAGCCATGATTGGCTGCAGGCGAGCTTTTCCAATTTATATCACAGACAGGCCAATCTCTGTCCGCTATGATGTGAGATGAATTAGCGATGAAACAAGGTGCTCTTGCCGGAAGCGGCAAGGGATAACAGGGAATCGGGTGCAACTCCCGAGCGGTCCCGCCACTGTATGGAAGAGCTGCACTTCATGAGGTCACTCGGGAAGCCCCCGGGGAAGACGAAGTCTGCAGCGCCTGTATTCCAAGCCAGGAGACCTACCTTGTCTACGCACACCACGACTCTACGCGGATAGGAGCGGTGTACGGATAGGTTAATGAGAAGAGGCGTTCTGCCCTGATGGACCGGAGAAAGCTTGGTGCTTCAAGGTGATCCCCGGTTATAGCTGCTGGATACAAGGATACGGCCCATAGTGATGGGACGGTGAAAAGCACCTTGTTCCGCTTCGCCACGGGTTGCGCGCTCTATCGAACTTGCCTGCGTACATACACTCCCACCCTATAGGGTGGGTTTTTTGGGCTTTATGATCTGTAATGGGAAATCAACAAACATGGAGGGTGACAAATGAAAAAGCACAGATGGTGGAGCTTTGCGGCACTGGTTGCCGGATTTACGGTGTACTTTATGCTGAACGAACCGGGGACGGCCCGGGCGATGCACATTATGGAAGGATTCCTGCCGGTTGGCTGGGCGGTGTTCTGGTGGGCGGCGTTTATCCCGTTCTTTGTCCTTGGAATCTTCAAGCTGAGAGCCATGACCCGGGAGAATCCGGAGCTGAAGCTGTTGCTGGGTCTGGCCGGGGCGTTTACCTTCGTACTGTCTGCGCTCAAAATGCCTTCCGTGACCGGAAGCAGCTCCCACCCCACCGGTACCGGACTAGGTGCGGTAATGCTGGGGCCGCTGCCCATGAGCGTAATCGGCTCGATTGTCCTGCTGTTTCAGGCGCTGCTGCTGGCGCACGGCGGGATCACTACGCTTGGAGCCAATGCGTTCTCGATGGCGGTGGCGGGTCCTTTTGCCGGATATGCAGTGTATAAACTGATGATGAAAATGCCGGACCGCGAGAAACTGGCCTTGTTCTGTGCGGCTGCGGTGGCTGATCTGAGTACGTACGTAGTGACTTCCTTCCAACTGGCGGTGGCTTTTCCGGCGGCGGATGGCGGCGTTCTGGCATCATTTCTCAAATTCGGGGGCATCTTTGCCGTGACGCAAATCCCGCTGGCCATCAGTGAAGGGCTGTTGACGGTACTGCTCTGGAACTGGCTGAAATCGTATAGCCCGAATGAATTGTCGCTTCTGAAACGCAAGGTGAACGGAGGAAGAGCCTAATGAGCAATAAATGGAAAAATGGGTTGATGCTGCTGGTTGTTATTCTGCTGGTCATTCTGCCGCTGCTGCTGGTCAATGGGGAATTCGGCGGGGCCGATGATGCGGCTGAAGGTGTGATTACCGAAATGAATCCTGACTATAAGCCGTGGTTCAAGCCGCTGACCGAGCTGCCGGGTGAGACGGAGAGTATGCTGTTTGCATTGCAGGCCGCGATTGGTGCCGGTGTGATCGGTTATACCCTGGGGCTGCTCAAGGGCAAGCAAGGCGGGACGAAGCAGCATAGCAGCAAGTGATCCGGTGGATTGACGTTCTCTCTTACAATAATGCTCTGCGCCAGTTGTCCCCGATGTGGAAAAGCTCGTTCGCAGCCCTGATGTTCCTGCTCTCTTACACCGTACATCCGGTACTACAGGCTGCAATTACCCTATGGATGATGTCCTGGTGTATATTGCAGGCCCGTATTCCCTTCCGTGCTTATGGCAAGCTGTTCGGCACAGCGCTGCTGTTCTATGCGCTTAGCGTACCGGCGCTGCTCGTGGAATTCGGGCATCCGGCTGCGGGAGAGGCAGGGATATTCCCGCTTACGGGACTGAACCTGCCGGTATATGTCACAGCGGCGGGACTTCAGCGGGCAGGGGAGCTGCTGGCCAGAATCTCTGCCTGCATGAGCTGTTTCTTCTTCCTGATGTTTACGACTCCGTTCAGTGAGCTTTTGCAGGTGCTGCGCAGGCTGCGGATGCCGCAGATTGTCCTGGAGCTGATGCTGATTATGTACCGCTTCTTATTCCTGCTGAGTGATGCAGCGCATGGTCTGCTGCTGGCCCGCAGGCTGCGCGGAGGCCGACGGGGCTACAAGGCCAGAATGCGGGAGACTGCGGCTATGGCAGGAGCGCTGTTCGGCAACACGATGCACCGGTATTACGGACTATCGCAGGGGCTGCTGGCCCGCGGATTCACAGATGAGATTATTCTCCCGCCTTATACGGCGCGTCCTGTGCCGCTGCGCTATTCAATCCAGGCTTATGCCGGTATTGCGCTACTGCTGCTGGCTGAGGCGTACTTTATCACTAACACATGAAAGGAGTCACCCATGGATCAGGAATCTAGCTTGGCTTGTGACGGAGTGGTGTTCCATTACCCGGATACGAAGGAGCCTGCACTGCATGAACTGACGTTCTCCATCCCCGCAGGCAGCAAGACGGCGGTGCTCGGTCATAACGGTTCAGGCAAATCCACGCTGTTCCTGCATGCCGTCGGCATTTTGCGCCCGCAGCAGGGGACGGTTATGCAAGGAGGGAAGGCGTTATCCTACTCCAAAAAAGAGCTGGCCGCTCTGCGGCGGAAAGTGGGCCTGGTCTTCCAGGACCCCGAGCAGCAGCTGATTCTCAGCACTCCGCTGGAGGATGTGTCGTTCGGGCTGCGCGGCAGCGGCATGGCTGAACCGGCTATCGCTGCGCGCTGCCGGGAGGTCATGGAGCTGCTGAATCTAACCGGTCTCGGCGATAAACCGATTCACCAGCTTAGTCTGGGCCAGAAGAAACGCACGGCACTCGCCGGTGTACTGGCTATGGAGCCGGAGCTGATTCTATTGGATGAGCCGACCTCTTATCTGGACCCGTTATCGGAAACGCAGATGCTGAAGGGGCTTGAAGCCATACATGCTAAAGGGACAACCGTAGTTATGGCTACGCATGATATGGACCTGGCCTACCGCTGGGCGGACTGGATTATTGTGCTGGAGCATGGAAGATGCCGGGCGGCGGGGACGCCGGAGGAGATTTTTGCGGGACGGGAAGAGCTATTGTCCATCGGGCTGGGACTGCCGCTGCTGGCTGACTTATGGTTCAGCCTGCCTGCCAGCTTGACCGCAGGGCAGAGCGCTCCCCGCACCGCCGGGGAATTCAAGGTGAAGCTGCATAAGCTGCTTGCGCTTAACCACAGCTATTCATGAACGGGGGAAGAAGAATGAAGAGACAAGGAAAGCTGCTGATTATCGGCTTCGGCCCCGGAGCGCTGGAGCATATTACCGGCCGCGCACTGGCTGCGCTGGATGAGAGTGAGGCGGTCATCGGCTATACCACTTACGTAGATCTGATCAGGCCGCTGCTGCGGCACCAGGAGATTGTCGGCACGGGGATGACTGAAGAAGTCAGCCGGGCCCAGGAGGCCGTCCGCAGAGCAGAAGCGGGCCAGACGATTGCAGTAATCTCCAGCGGCGATGCCGGTGTCTACGGGATGGCCGGGCTGGTCTACGAGGTACTGATCGAACGCGGCTGGAACCGCTCAGAGGGGGTACAGGTGGAGGTGATCCCGGGAATCTCGGCGATCCAGTCCTGTTCCTCGCTGCTTGGAGCCCCGATTATGCATGATTCCTGCACGATCAGCCTGAGCGATCATCTTACGCCCTGGGAGAGCATTGCTGCGCGTGTGGAAGCGGCGGGGGCGGCAGATTTCGTCATTGCGTTCTATAATCCGCGCAGCGGCAGACGGACGCGTCAGATTGAAGAAGCGCGGGGTATTCTGCTGCGTTACCGTGATCCGGCTACACCGGTAGGCATTGTCAAAAGCGCCTACCGTGACCGCCAGCAGACGGTCGTAACGACGCTGCAGGATATGCTGGAGCATGAGATTGGCATGCTCTCAACCGTGGTGATCGGCAACTCTGCTACCGTTGTCTATGAGGACCTGATGATTACGCCGCGCGGATATGAGCGCAAGTACAGTCTCGGAGCACAGACGCAGACGCTGAAGCCGCACGAGCGGCTGCGCACAGACGCAGAGCCGTGGTCGCTGGCTGCGGCGGAGTCCGGGCAGGCAGAGGGGGCAGCTGGAGCCGGAGCGGCCAAAACTGTTGTTGCGGGGAGAGAATCCGTTGTTGCAGGAAGGGAAGCTGCTGTATCAGGAAGAGAAGCGGAATCAGTGAGAATGGAAGAGGCTGCTGCGCAGAGCCTGGCTGCTGCTCCGCAGGTGGAGCGGCTGCGGAGCTTGTCCAATCGCCTTACGGCATCCACCGATTCTTCCTTCGAGCTGGAGATTGCTCCCGCAACCGGCAGCCGCAGCTTCAACGGTGATCAGATGAAGCTGCTGGCTGAGCTTGCAGGCAGCGATGGGCAATTGATCTATACGAAGGACGGATATTTCCTGCTGCGCGGCAGCCGGAATGAAGAGGCAGAGGCAGGAGCAAGGCTGCTGGAGGCCGGACTGAATGTAAGTACACCTGGAGATTACGTGAAGGTGAAGACCTGCGGATTCTGTGAGCTGCGCAGAAGCGGAGCGTTAAGTGCTGCTGTCCGCCTCCACACCCTGCTGCATGGAATGGCTGTGCCCAGAGAGCTGCACATCAGTGTAGCCGGCTGCGGGATGGCTTGCAGCTCCGCTGTGCTGGATGATATCGGACTGGTAATGTCGCGCGGCAGCTATGAGTTGTATCTCGGCGGCAAGAAGGCCGGGCGGGGTGCCCATGCAGGGATTTTGGTGCGTGAAGGGATGGACGAAGAGCAAGCGGTAGCCGCTGTAGCTGCCGCAGTTGAGGACTACAGGGCTCATGGCCGGGAGCAGGAGCGGTATCATGCGTTCCGGGAACGGATGGACAGCGCAACAGGGAGTGCAGCCCATACATCCGATAACGATAACAGCAAAGAAGGAGTGCAGACGATGAGAACGGTATTACTGGTGGGACACGGGAGCCGGGTTCAAGCGGGAAATGAGGAGCTGCTGGAATTCACCCGCCTGCTCGCAGCCCGTAAGCCGGAGCTGAAGGTTGAGACCTGCTTCATAGAGCTGGCCTCGCCTTCCATCGCTGGCGGAATTGCCAGATGCATTGAGGGTGGTGCGGCGGAGATATACGTTGTGCCGATTATTTTGTTCGCGGCGGGGCATTCCAAGCTTGATATTCCAATGGCCATTGATGAAGCCAAGCAGAGATATCCCGGGGTGAAGTTCATCTACGGACGTCCGCTGGGGGTGCAGGACCGTGCCGTCGATATTCTGCTGGAGCGGATTCAGGAAGCAGAACGACTTCCACTCCTGCCGGTGAAGGCGGCTGGCGGAATGGACCTGGACCTGCGCGGGAACGGTGCATCCACGATAGAGAATAAGGATACCATCGTGCTGCTGATGGGACGCGGGGGCAGTGACCCGGATGCTAACAGCGATCTGTATAAAATAAGCCGGCTGCTCTGGGAGAGAACAGGCTACCGCAGCGTGGAAAGCTGCTTCATTGCCATCGCCAAGCCTTCGCTGCCGGACGGGCTTGAACGCTGCCTGGCGTTGGGGGCGCGCAAAATTATTGTTCTGCCGTACCTGCTGTTCACCGGAGTGCTAATGCAGCAGTTCGCAGAGAGAGTGGCGCAATTCGCAGCGGAGCATCCCGGGCTTGAAGTGGAGATCGGCGGCACACTGGGCGCACATCCGCTGCTGGCGGATATGCTGACAGAGCGGATCGAGGAGACGCTGGAAGGGCGTGCCTTCAGCAACTGCGATAACTGCAAATACCGCGATGCAGCCTCTTTGCATCATCACCATCACCATCATGGTGAGGAGGAGCACGGGGAGCATGGGCATGGACATCACGGGCATGGGCATCATGAGCATGGGCATCACGAGTGTGCGCATCATGGGCATGAGGGGCATGGACACGGGCACCACTGCCATGGGAAGCATGGGCATCACGAGTGTGCGCATCACAGGCATGATGAACATGGGCACACGCATCACGCGCATGAGCATCACTGCCATGGGCAGCATGATGTAACGGAGGCGGCGGCTCCGGCAGACAACCGGGCGCTTCGCCAACCTCGATGATCTTCATGTTATGCGGCACCAGCGACGCCCGGGAGCTGGCACAGAGCCTGCAGCGCCAAGGCCTGCCGCTGCAGGCCAGCGTAGTGACGCCCAGCGGGGCTGAACGCCTGGAAGCCGCAGGCATCCGCACCCGCGTCGGCAGACTGGACCGCGCGGCGATGATCGCTTTGCTGCAAGCGGGCGGGTACCGTGCCGTGGTGGACGGCAGCCATCCTTTTGCGCTGGAGGCCCATGCTAATGCAATGGAAGCTGCTGCTGCGCTGGGGTTGCCTTACTTCCGCTACGAGCGGCAGAGCCTTATCTATAACAGCCATCCCCGGCTGTTGCTTGTGCATTCTTATGAAGAGGCTGCGCGCAAGGCTAGGGAGCTGAAGGGCTCTGTGATGCTGACTACCGGCGGCAAAACGCTGGAGATTTTTGCGGAGGAGCTGCTGGGAGATCCGGATATCCGGCTGACCGTAAGGCTGCTGCCTTGTCTGGAGAATCTGGAGAAGTGTCTGACCCTTGGGATTGAGCAGCGGAATATTATTGCGCTTCAGGGCCCTTTTAGCAGAGAGATGAATGAGGCCTTATACCGGCAGTACGGCACCCGGGTGATGATTACCAAGGAGAGCGGGGCCGAGGGCTCGGTGGATGAGAAGCTGCATGCCGCGCTGGATATGGGGTTATATGTGATTTTGATTATGCGGCCGGGGCTGTCCTTCGGGGATGGCGGAACGGTGTTTGATTCTTTTGACGAGATTACGGCTGCTGTGAAGAATGCGCTGTTAATGACGAGGGAAGAGGGATGAATGTGGATTTCGGGACAGAGTTCAAGCCGGTGACCGTACAGCCGCAGGAGATAGAGGGTCTAAGCTTTCAGATGATTACGGAGGAGCTGGGTGAACATTCGTTTAGTGCATTGGAGTACCCGATTGTACAGCGGATTATTCATGCTTCGGCTGATTTTGAGCTGGGGCGCAGCCTGGTGTTCCATCCCGGGGCGATTGAGGCGGGGATTCACGCCATTCTGCAGGGCAAGCCGATTATAGCGGATGTGCGGATGGTGGAGGCGGGCATTGCCAAGGAGCGGATTCAGCGGTACGGCGGCGAGGTCCGGGTACATATTTCAGATCCTGATGTGGTGGACGAGGCGAAGGCGCAGGGAACCACAAGGGCGATTATCGCAACGCGCAAGGCCTGCGCCCAGGCACCGGGGGGAATCTATGTCATCGGCAACGCGCCGACTGCCCTGCTGGAGCTGATCCGTCTGGTAAAAGCAGGCGCCGCCCAGCCCGGACTTGTCATCGGCATGCCCGTTGGCTTCGTCTCTGCGGCGGAATCCAAGGATGAGCTGCGCAAGCTGGATATTCCATACATCACGAATATCGGCCGCAAAGGCGGCAGTACAATCGTGGTCGCCGCAGTGAACGCACTAAGTCTGCTGGCCGTCCGCCGGGCGGCGGGTGAGCTGGGGTAGCTTGATCAGAGAATCAGATCGCTGAAGCGTAGGGCTGGTGAGTTGTCACATCCCGATTATGGTGCAAGTGGTATGCTTAATCGCACTCTCTACAACTAAATGCTCTGATGTACGAGTGAATAGCCATTTAGCTGTAAAACGTGCAATTAAACTTTTCTATAATCGGTGTTCTCCTTCATTTGGGCAGATATAGTTGTACAGATTACAGTTAGATGAGGAAATCCTCCCTTTTTGCGGGTTTTAAATGTACAGAATACAACTATCTCAAATTATGTACTTCTTTAGTTTTAACTAGTATTCTTTACAACAGAATTCGTGATTTTATAGTTGAAATCTGGTTCTACTGTAGTTTATACACTTGATTTGTGGATAATAGCTCCAAAACACCTCCCCCGCCAAATTCTAATGTACAAAATGCAATGGATCCAGAATTTGTATAAAAATCTCCTGATTTGCTTAGAAGCAGCAGTATAATCAGGTTATATAGAGAGTAAGACAGGTTACCTGCCGGGGCGAAAGCTCAGAGGATAAGCTTCAGCGATGTGCAGATTGTTCAGATTCTGAGGATTTATTCTTAGACCAACAGCAAAGAGGGATTGCCATGACCAAGGAAATACCCGGTCACGCCGTCAGGCAGAACCGGAGCCAAGAAAGCGGTGAGGCAGGGGCGGGGCAGGTGGGGCGAGTAGAGCAAGCAGCCGGACCTGAATTTGATCAGGGATCTGAGCAGTTGGAGCAAGTAGGCAGCCCCGAATCCGCACAGGCGGCTGAACGTTTGGAGCACGCAGCCGGCTCCGAGATCAAGCAGATGGCTGGGCAGGTACAGCAGGCTATCGAACCCGGATTGCCCGGATTCGATCAGGCAACTGAGCAACCGGAGCAAGCCAGCTGCCCCGAGTTCAAGCCAGCGGCTGAGCAGGTAAAGCAGGCTGTAAAACCCGGATTGCCCGCTCCCGAATCCGCAGGTGAAACGCCCGTTCCCCCGCTGCGCAGGGGCTACACGACAGGGGCCTGTGCCGCAGCGGCAGCCGCAGGTGCGGCTACCCTGCTCATTACAGGGGAGAGTCTGCCTGCGGTAGAGATTAATCTGCCTGCCGGATTCGGTCATACCTTTGAGCTGACTGGCTGGCAGCGTACAGGAACGCATACGGCAAGCTGTGCCACAGTGAAGGATGCCGGAGACGACCCGGATGCGACGCATCTGGCGTGGATCGAGGCGGCGGTGAGCTGGCGGGATCAGCCGGGCGTGGAGATTGACGGGGGCCGCGGTGTTGGCCGGGTGACGAAGCCGGGGCTGCCGGTGGGCGTGGGAGAGGCGGCGATTAATCCGGCGCCCCGGAGGATGATTCAGGAGGCGGTATCCGCCGTACTGGAGGAGCACGGTGCAGTGCGGGGCCTGAGGGTAGTCATCAGCGTGCCGGAGGGCGAGAGCATCGCCATGAAGACGCTGAATCCCCGGCTGGGTATTCTGGGCGGCATTTCGATCCTGGGCACGCGGGGCGTGGTGACCCCGTTCTCCACCGAGGCCTACAAGGCGAGTGTGGTTCAGGCTATCTCGGTGGCGGCTGCGGCGGGGAACCGGCAGGTTGTGCTCACCACAGGCGGCAGCAGCGAGAAATACGCGATCGCGATGTTCGCAGAGCTTCCGGAGGAAGCTTTTATACAGATGGGGGAATATGTGGGCTTCTCGCTGGAGCATGCCAAGGCATACGGAATTCGCAAGGTTACCTTCGTCGGGATGGCCGGCAAATTCTCCAAGGTGGCTCAGGGGGCCATGCTGATTCACTCCAAGAACGCGCCCGTCGATTTCGGATTTCTGGCAACCGTTGCGGCGGGGGCGGGAGCGTCCCCGGAGCAGGTGCAGGAGATTGCTGCCGCCAACACAGCCTCACAGGTCGTGGATATGATGACTGAGGCGGGGAATTACACTTTTTTCGAGCAGCTGTGCAGGCATGCCTGTGAACAGAGTCTGGCGCATATGAACGGAGGCATGATTGTGGAAATGGTGCTCATTACAATGAAGGGCCGGGTGCTGGGAAGGGCGGAGATTCATGGATAACCTGATTTATGTGATCGGGATCGGTGAGGATGGTGCCGGCGGCCTGACCCCGGATAGCTTAAGCATAGTGAACAACAGCGAGGTGCTGCTGGGCGGCGAGCGGCAATTGAATTTTTTCGGCAGATACAGAGGGGAGAAAATCGTGCTGCAAGGCGGGCTGAAGCCTTTTACAGACAAGCTGGAGGAGGTGTGGCGTGAGCGGCGGACGGTGGTGCTGGCCTCGGGGGACCCGTTCTTTTTTGGGATTGCCGGGTATCTTGTCCGCAGGTTCGGGCCGGAGCATGTGGAGGTGATCCCTCATTATAGCAGCGTGCAGCTTGCGTTCGCGCGGCTCGGGGACAGCTGGCAGGATGCGGAGCTGATCAGTCTGCACGGGCGTCCCATTCAGGGACTGGCCCAGCGTATCGACGGCAGGCACAAAATCGCCCTGCTGACAGACGAGAACAACACCCCTGCGGTCATTGCCGCTTATCTGCAGGAGTTCGGGATGGTGGAATATGAGGCGTTTGTCTGCGAGCGGCTTGGCGGCGCAGAGGAGATCTGCCGGTTCTGGACGCTGGAGGAAATGGAGACCAGGGAGTTCGCGGCGCTTAATGTCGTGATCCTGCGCCATAAGCAGGAGGTCTCCGCTCCCGTGCGGCGCGGATTCGCTTATCCCGACGGGGAGTTCCGGCAGCGTAAGCCGGAGAAAGGCCTGATTACGAAGCGCGAGGTCCGCGCTCTGGTGCTGTCGGAGCTGAACCTGTCCGAGGATGCAGTCGTGTGGGATATCGGCTCCGGCTCGGGTGCGGTGGCTGCGGAATGTGCGCGGATCGCCAGACTCGGGAGGGTCTACGCTCTGGAGAAAAGTGCGGAGAACCTGCCGAATATGGCAGCGAACCGTCTGAAGTTCCGGGCGGATTTCGAAATCATTCAGGCGAAGGCGCCGCAGGGCTTAGCGGCTCTACCTGACCCGGATGCCGTCTTCATCGGCGGGAGCGGCGGTGAGCTGGCGGCCATTATTGAACATAGCGCTGCGAGACTTCAGCCCGGCGGACGGATTGTGGTTGGGGCGATTACGGTGGAGACGCTGCATGGCAGCATGGAGGCGCTTAAGGCCGCAGGGCTGGCCTGCGAGGTGACGATGCTTCAGGCGTCGCGCGGCAAGCTGATTCTCGGCATGACCCGGTTCGACGGAATGAATCCCGTCTATGTGGTCAGCGGCCGGAGGCTTCATTAATCATCAGACAATAACGAAGGAGGAACCCGCAATGAAGACCGATGTAACTGAGCCGCGTGAGCAGGCTGCGGAGGGACAGGAAATATCGTCAGGAGAAGCTGCAGGGACGCTGTGGACAGAAGCAGCGATACAGGCGGCCAGTGCGTTATTTGACCCGCTGGATGCAGAAGAGCTGGAGCTGGAGGAAAGACTGACTCCCCGGGCGCTTGGAACGTTATACGGCATAGGCGTTGGCCCCGGCGACCCGGAGCTGATTACGCTTAAGGCTTGCCGTCTGCTGCGGGAATGTCCGGTGATTGCCTACCCGGCTACCAAGAAGGGAGGCAAATCCTACGCCTATGAAATCATTGAGCTGCATGTAGACCCGCAGGACAAAATCATGCTCGGACTGGTCTTTCCGATGACGAAGGACCCGGAGCTGCTGGCCGGCGGCTGGACCCGTACGGTAGAGCTGTGCTGGGGAGAGCTGAGACAGGGACGGGATGTGGCTTTTGTGACCGAAGGCGATCCTAATCTCTACAGTACCTTCATTCATCTGGCCCGGCTGATGCAGGAGCTGCACCCCGGTGTGCCGGTCGTCTCAGTTCCGGGAATATCCTCGGTGCTGGGCGCGGCGGCTGCGCTGGAGCAGCCCCTGGCAGACGGCAATCAGCGGGTGGGGATCATCCCGGCTACGGACGACAGGGAGGCGCTTCGGGAAGCGCTGCTGCATCATGATACGGTGGTGTTCCTTAAGGTAGCCAAGGTGCTGGATGTGGTGCTGGATGTGCTGGATGAGCTGGGCTTGTCCGGCTGCGCCTCGGTGGTAACCAAGGTCACCTCCCCCTATGAGACTGTCTGGCGCGATGCACGGGACCTGCGGGGCAAGGAAGTGGAGTACCTGAGTCTGATGGTGGTGAGCAAATGACTGAGCTTGCGTCGAAGGTATACATTGTAGGTGCCGGACCGGGTGACCCCGAGCTGATCACTGTAAAAGGCAGCCGAATCTTGCGCTCCGCTGATCTGGTGCTGTATGCGGATTCGCTGGTCAGCGAGGAGCTGATCCGCAGCGCTAAGCCCGGTGCGCAGGTGCTTCAGAGCTCGGGCATGGATCTGGAGCAGCAGGTGGAGCTGATGACGCTTGCCGTGCAGTCCGGTAAAAGCGTAGCCCGCGTCCACACCGGAGACCCCGCCATGTACGGCGCGATTCTGGAGCAGATGTCGCTGCTGAAGCTACGCGGCGTCGCTTACGAGATTGTACCGGGCGTCAGCTCGGTTTTTGCCTCTGCGGCGGCGGTTGGCGCAGAGCTGACCGTGCCGGAGCTGACGCAGACGGTCATTCTTACCCGTGCGGAAGGGCGCACGCCGGTGCCTGAGCGCGAGCAGCTGCGCAAGCTGGCGGAGCATCACTGCACGGTGGCGCTGTTTCTGAGTGCATCACTGGCCGGTCATGTGAGCCGTGAATTCCTGGCCGCAGGCTGGAGCCCGGAGACCCCGGTGGCGGTCGTGAAGCGGGCCACTTGGCCGGATCAGCAGATTCTGCGGACGACGGTCGAGAAGCTGGAGGCGGACCTGCAAGGTGCTGGCATCACCATGCATGCCATGATCCTGGCCGGCTGGGCGCTGGACCCCGGGCTGACGGACCGCGATCAGCACCGCTCCAAGCTGTACGACAAGACCTTCACCCACGGCTGCAGGGAAGGAATTGGCTCCGGTGAGTAAGCGGTATGCGGCTGTTGCCATTACGCGGAGTGGCATAGAGCTGGCTGTGAAGCTCGGCGGGCGGCTTGGCGGGACTGAGGTCTTTGTCTATGCCAAGTATAGCGGAGAGCTGGAGGCGCGGAGCGGGGAGATCACTGTTTTTGACGGACCGGTCAGAGGGTTGCTGCCTAGGCTCTTCGGGAGCTATGAGGCGGTCATTCTGTTCTTCTCACTGGGGGCGGCTGTCCGGCTGACGGCTCCGCTGCTGCGGGATAAAAGAACCGATCCTGCCGTCATCGTCATCGATGAGCGCGGGGAGCATGTCATCAGCATGCTCTCCGGCCATCTTGGCGGAGCGAATAAGCTGACACTGGAGATTGCGGAGCTGCTGGGCAGCCATCCGGTGATCACCACGGCTTCGGATGTGCAGGGCACCTTCGCTGTTGATCTGCTGGGCCGGGAGTACGGCTGGCGTGCCGACAGTTTCACCTCCATGAAGGGGGTTAGTGCTGCGCTCGTTAACGGGGAGCCGGTAGCCTTTGTGCAGGAGAGCGGGGAACGTGACTGGCTGCCGCCGGGTGCTGAGGTGCCGGAGCATGTCTCTATGTTCGCAAGCAGAGCCGAGCTTCGGTATAGCAGACGCAGCTTCAGTGCAGCGATTGTGGTAAGCGACCGGGTGACGGAGGAACCAGAGGAGGACGCACCGGCAGATACTACTCTGGCCGAGTACACTGTAGTGTATCGCCCGCGCAGTCTGGTGCTTGGACTCGGCTGTAACCGCGGGACGTCTGCGGAAGAGCTGGAAGCCGTGGTCCTGCGCACTCTGAATGAGCTTCGTCTGTCGCTCGATAGTGTGCGGAATGTGGCGACAGCCGGGATCAAGGGGGATGAAGCGGGACTCTTGGCCTTGTGTGCCAAATACAGCTGGGAGCTGGTTCTGTACACCCCGGAGCAGCTCAATACAGTAGAGCTGGACCATCCGTCTGAGGTGGTATTCAGGACAACCGGGGCTTACGGCGTCTGTGAACCTGCTGCGCTGCTGTCTTCAGGTGCGCATTCGCTCCTGCAGCCTAAGCTCAAGAGCGGCAATGTGACCATCGCCGTAGCCCGGATTGTCTATCCCGGAGAGAAGGAGGGGAAGAGCGGTGAATGAGCTGAGGAATGCAGCCGGATATGAAAAAAAGCCTGGATCAGCCCCCCGTGAGCCGCAGGCGCATCCCCGCCTGGTCATCGCAGGCACAGGCAGCGGCTCGGGCAAAACAACGGTCACACTGGGGCTGATGCGCGCTTTTGCCCGGCGGGGCCTGAAGGTTCAGGGCTTCAAATGCGGCCCTGACTATATCGATCCCGCCTATCACACTGCGGTCACAGGCCATCCCTCGCGCAACCTGGACTCCTGGATGACTTCAAGCGACTATCTGCAGGAGTATTTCCTGCGGGCTTCGGCGGATGCTGACCTGTCCGTCATTGAGGGCGTGATGGGGTTGTATGACGGCAAGGAAGACACAGCACTTACCGGATCCACGGCGGAGATCGCCATCCTGACTGCCAGCCCTGTGCTGCTGGTGGTCGATGTCCGCAGCATGGGGCGCAGTGCGGCGGCGATAGTGCTGGGCTTCCGGCAGCTGGAGCCGCAGGTGCAGATTGCCGCCGTTCTGGTGAACCGCTGCGGCAGCGAGGGTCACTACCGGTTAGTTAAGGCTGCCATTGAAGCAGCCTGCGGGATTCCCGTGATTGGCTGGCTCCCCCGCGACAGCGGGCTGGACATCCCGGAACGGCATCTGGGCCTGCTGCCCGCTGTGGAGCGAGGGGAGCTTGCGCCCTTGTTCGAGCGTGCCGCCGACATGCTGGAGCAAGGCACGGATCTGGAACGGCTGCTGGAGCTTGCTGCGGCCGCGCCTGCTGTGCAGGGGCAGCCGGTGGCGCCGGAGCAAGAAGCCGTGCTTGCCTGCATGCAGATGCCGGACCAGCAAGTTCGCTCTCTTACATATGCGGCTGAACTTTGTAACCCCGCTGCTCAGATAATACATAAGACACAGGCAGGCCCGGCGGGGCCTGGCCTGCTCATTGCCGTAGCCCGTGACGCGGCGTTCAACTTCTATTACGCCGATAATCTTGAGCTGCTCGCACATGCGGGTGCTAAGCTGGCTTACTTCAGCCCGCTCAGCGGTGAAGGCATTCCGCCGGAAGCTGACGGCATCTATCTCGGCGGCGGCTTCCCGGAAGAATTCGCGGCGGTGATTGCCGCGAACGAGCTGTTCCTAAGCGGCCTGAGATCCGCCGCAGACGCTGGAATGCCACTGTATGCGGAGTGCGGCGGCTATATGGTGCTGGCCCGCAGTCTGACCGACCGCACCGGCACGGTGCATGAGATGGCCGGAATCATTCCGGCACACACCGTGATGCAGGAACGCCGGGCGGCACTCGGGTATCGTGAAGTTACGGCACTTCACGACTGTCTGCTGCTGAAGCAGGGCGAGCGTCTGCGCGGCCATGAATTTCATTACTCCGTCATGAGCTATCCTGAGGGGGCAGCCCGGACCTATGCCTACGAGAGTAAGGGCAGAGGGGGCAGCCAGCCGGAAGGCTACATCAGCGGCAGCATTATGGCTGCTTATGCGCATATCCATCTGGCCTCCCATCTCCCGGCAGCAGCCCGGCTTGTAGCAGCCTGCCGGGCCTATCGTGACCGCAAACAGGCTGTGCGGCAGCAAGATTTCGATTCTTGCAACCAACAAGTGGAATAATGTATTTTAATTTATTAATTTTCATGGGATGCCCGGCAACAAGTGGAAAAACAACATCAATTCATGTTACTTTTAGCTACTTGGGCTAAAATGGGCAACATTAAGTGTTGTTTTTCCAACTGTTGTTCTAGCATCGGCTATTCGTTCATTAGCAAGTGTAGAAAATCCAACTATCCCCCGTCCCGTTCAATGCGGCCTAATCCTCATCAGCAAATCACTTATTCATACTGTATGTCAACCGCTTGTCATACGTATATTTGATACGTATAATAGGACAAGAGAACGCTTCATTAATGCGCTCGGACTGGTCAACCGGCTAGTTCCAGCGCAGGAAACTATCATTGTATTTATCGTATCTCAGGAGTCTATCGAAATTATCAGAAGCAACAGCATATGGATGCATCAGGAGAAGGGGGAACGCTGCAGTGAAATTGTTGGGAGCGATTGAAGCAGGGGGAACGAAGTTTGTATGCGGTATCGGGAATGAGGACGGGACGATTATCGACCGGGTGAGCTTTCCGACGGCTACTCCTCAGGAGACTATGGGCCAGGTAATGGATTATTTCAGCGGAAAATCAGTGGAGGCTATCGGGATCGGTTCCTTCGGACCGATTGACCCTGTTATCGGCAGTCCCACCTATGGATATATTACAACCACACCGAAGCCGCATTGGGGCGGGTATAATCTGGTTGGAGCCGTGGAGGAGCAATTCCGGGTTCCGATCGGCTTTGATACAGATGTGAACGGCGCAGCGCTGGGCGAGTACACCTGGGGAGCAGCGCAAGGGCTGGACAGTTGTCTCTATATCACGGTGGGCACCGGGATTGGTGCCGGTGCTGTGGTAGGCGGGAAGCTCGTTCACGGGCTGTCCCACCCCGAGATGGGCCATATCCTGGTCCGTCGTCATCCTGAGGACCACTACGAAGGCTTTTGCCCTTATCACGGCGATTGCCTGGAGGGTCTGGCGGCGGGGCCGGCCATTGGCAAGCGCTGGGGTAAGCCCGCGGGTGAGCTGCCTGCGGATCATCCGGCCTGGGCGATGGAGGCCCACTATCTGGCTCATGCGCTTATGAACTATGTGCTGATCCTCTCGCCGCAGAAGATCGTAATGGGCGGCGGTGTGATGAAGCAGAGCCAGCTCTTCCCGCTGATCCATGCCAAGCTGCAGGAGCTGCTCGGCGGATATGTGCAGCATCCGGCGCTCAATGAAGAGATTGGCAGCTATATTGTGCCTCCGCAGCTTGGAGATAACGCTGGTCTGTCTGGCGCACTGGGTCTGGCCAAGCTGGCTTTAGACCGCAAGTAGGATATTTTGTCAAAAAGAGATTGACTGTTACGTAATATATGGTATTCTAGGTTTTAACAGTATAGCATTTAAGAGGAAGCACCTCTTTCACGAATGTCGTGGGAGAGGTGCTTTTTTTGCGTTCAGAGCGCTCATGCGTACTGTAAGACGACGAAAGAAGGGATTCATATGCAGATCGTATTTATGAACCGTTTGTGCAGAAGATCAGGAGTGGACGGGGAGAATTTTGCCCAGCTGTGGATTGGAGAGGAAGAGGGTCAGTGGCGTCTTGGCTGGCGTGATTTCTCCGGCGAAGAGGAGACGGGCGACAGCCTGTGGTATGAAGGCGGATCATGGAATGAGATGCTGTGTGTATACCGGCACGAGCTTGCCGTGAAGATGGGGGATGGCTACCGCCCGCTGATTGACGGGGTATTTCATGATGACGATAACCTCAGCAGCCGCAGCCAGGAGCAGCTTAAGCTGCAGTATTACAGTGAGCAATACGGGAATGAAGCCATCTTCGAGGAGCTGTGCTCCTGGCGCAGAGGGAAGGCCTCCAGTGAGCGGAAGGCGCCTTATATCCTGGCCAGCAACCGACTGCTGCGCATGATCAGCGCATTTCTTCCCCGCACGGAGGAGGAGCTGCTGCAGCTCCCGGGTGTGGGTGAAGGCAAAGTCTCACAGTATGGTGCAGACTGGCTTAGCATCACCGCGGCGGCTGAGCGTGAGCATGATTTTCCGCTAAGCTGGGTGAATCATGCCATAGACGAAGAGAGCTTCGTATCCTGGCACTATAAGCAGAAGGAGCTTAAGTACAAGAAGCAGCTGGAGCGGCTGAGACTGCGGCGCGTTCTATTACAGGGGATTGAAGAGGGACAGGGGATGGAGCAGCTCAGAGTGCTTAGCGGAGTTTCCCGCCGTGAAGTGCTTGAAGTGGTAGAGGAGCTGGAGAAGGACGGCTACTCGGCCGAGAAGCTTATTGCCCTGGAGCTGAGCGAGGTGAGTCCCGAAGAACAGAACAATATTTGGACAGCCTATGAACTGATCGGCGACAACTTCCTGAAGCCTGTCCTCTACAAAGCCTACGGCGACAACTTCGTACCTGCTGACGGACTTGATCTGTATTACGAACGCCTGCGGCTGATCCGCATCCGCTTCCGGCGGGAGCATCCGGCGGCGTTAGGGATAGTTACCCCTCAATAATTATTGAGTCTGATGGCCTGCATCAGTCCCAATCTGCGGTCCTGATGACCGGAATTCCTGATCGGCGCAGACGCATTACATACTGGTGACATACCAAAAAGACGAAGGCTCTCCGAGTCCCGGTAGCCGGGTAAACGGTGCCTTCGTCCTTCGTATTCGTCCGCTCTGCTTCATAGCCACTCCTTCTTACGGAAGATAATTAGCATTCCGCAGCCTAGCGTCACCATAACGGCAATGACGCCATAGTAGCCGTACTCGGTGTGGATCTCCGGGATATTGTCAAAGTTCATGCCGTAGATTCCGGTAATCACGGTCAGCGGCATGAATATGGTAGTAATTGCTGTAAATACACGCATGATTTCATTGGCTCGGTTCGCAATACTGGACTGATAAGCTTCGCGCAAGTTGCCCATGAGATCGCGGTATGTTTCGAAGGTCTCAGAGATCTTGACCGCATTCTCATAGATATCGCTGAAATACTTCTGCAGCTGATCGTCGATCAGGCGAAGATCCTTCTTGTTGAGCGTGTTGATAACTTCCTTCTGCGGGCCGAGCATCTTCTTCAGCCAGAGAATCTCACTGCGCAGACCGATGATCTCGCTCAGATGCGATTTCTTGGTATGCATGAGGATGTCTTCCTCCAGCTTCTCGATCCGCGCTTCAATCCGGTCACCGACCGAGAAGAAGTTGTCGACAACGAGGTCGATCAGCAAATACAGGAAGCGGTCAGGCGTACTGACCTCCTGCTCCCACAGTACGGGCTTCAGGACACGCAGCTCATGGATCTTCTGCTTCGTAACGGTAATAATGAAATGTCTGCCAAGGAATACGTTGAGCGCACGGAGGAAGATTTCCTCATCATCGAACCGGATGCTGTTCACCACGATGAAGTAATGACTCTCATAAATCTCCAGCTTCGGACGCTGATCCTCTTCACTTAGACAGTCTTCTACAGCCAGATCATGCAGGCCGTATATAGGCTGAAGCTCTACAAGGTCCTCCACATCCGCATCAATCCAGTAGAACCCCTCGGCAGGGGCGGTTAAAGTTTCTTCAATATTGTCAATAGGCGTAAAAACCCCTGCATTCACCAGCCGGATTTTCATCTGATTCACTCCTTATGTCCCTGTTCTTCTCCAGGGGTATGCTAATTTCAGCACACGGAAAAAATCAGCTTGGCCGGTGGTACAATCATGGACGAAGGCCAAAAGACGGTCCGAGAGCATGAAGAAAAAGGGCTCCCGCCGCCGGCAAGCTGATGTTAATCCTGTGTGGTTGTTCATTCTGCACGCTTATTCGCGAGCCCGGGTCGCCTTCCATTGTTCTCTCACCTCTTCTTTTCGCCGTTTTTGGGTTTGAAACACTTGTCTAGTATAACGCCGGGATATGGCTCTTACAAGAGAAATTGTTTTCTGTTATAAGGCCCCTTCAGCATTGTATGGACTTGACGAAAAGGAGGTTCATGATTTAAAGTGAAATTTAAGAAAAAGCATCGTTCAGATGCTTAAGGTTATTCAACTGAATACAGCTAAATCTTATCAAGAGCAGGTGGAGGGACTAGCCCGATGAAACCCGGCAACCGGCGTGTGAACGCACGGTGCTAATTCTTGCGGAAGCTTTGCAGGGCGTTATTCGTCCGGCGAAAGTTCTCTGGCAGATGAGAGAGGCGCATATGACTGCATGATATGACCTTTCTCGCCCGGGAAAGGTCTTTTTTCGCTACCCTGCCTCAGGTTGAACCACCAAGTGGAACCCCATTTCAGTTAAGGAGTGAACAGCAATGCCTATCAAAATTCCCGACAGCCTGCCGGCCAAAGAAGTATTATCCGGTGAGAATATTTTTGTAATGGATGAAAGCCAGGCTTTCCATCAGGATATCCGTCCTCTCCGGATCGCCATCCTGAACCTGATGCCTACCAAAGAAACTACTGAGACCCAGCTGCTGCGCCTTATCGGGAATTCCCCGCTTCAGGTGGATGTTGTTCTGCTGCACCCCAGCTCCCATACGTCGAAGAATACTTCGGCAGAGCATTTGAAGAGCTTTTACAAAACCTTTGATGAGATCAGCCACCGCCGGTTCGACGGCTTGATTGTAACCGGCGCTCCCGTAGAACAGCTGGATTTCGAGGATGTCAACTACTGGGAAGAGCTGAAAGTGATTTTTGAGTGGAGCAAGCAGAATGTAACCTCGACCATGCACATCTGTTGGGCGGCGCAGGCAGGGCTGTATCATCACTTCGGCGTGCGCAAGGTGAGTCTGCCGGACAAATGCTTTGGAGTGTTTCCGCATACAATGAGCCATAATAATGTCAAGCTGCTGCGCGGCTTCGATGAAGTGTTCCATGTTCCGCATTCCCGCCATACCGACGTCTCCCGTGAAGATATTGAGCAGAACCCGGAGCTGCAGATTCTGGCAGAATCCGAGGAAGCCGGGGTGTACCTGGTGGCTACGCATGACGGGAAGCAGATTTTTGTCACCGGACATTCGGAGTATGATCCCTTCTCCTTGAAATGGGAGTATGACCGGGATATCGCCAAGGGGCTGGAGGTTGCCCTGCCGAAGCACTATTATCCCAAGGATGATCCGACACGCACACCGCCGGCAGTCTGGCGCGCCCATGCTAACTTATTATTCGCTAATTGGCTCAATTACTATGTATACCAGGAGACTCCTTACGATATCGGGGCATTTATCTAAGAGGTTGACTTATTCTTAATAGAAGTAATTAATCAGGAGGGCAATGGAGATGGATGAGAAACTGAGAATTGAGAGCAGACTGGCACAGATTGGTTCAATGGAGGACCCCGCCACCGGGGCCATTAATTACCCGATTTATCATGCGACGGCCTTCCGTCACCCGCGGCTTGGACAGAGCACAGGCTTTGACTACATCCGCACCAAAAATCCTACCCGCTCTGTCCTAGAAGAAGCGGCAGCGGCCCTGGAATCAGGGGATGCCGGCTTCGCCTGTGCCTCCGGTATGGCTGCACTGACTACAGTGTTCACCTTGTTTGGACAAGGGGACCATCTCATTGTATCGCTGGACTTGTACGGCGGTACTTACCGGCTGCTGGAACGGATTCTCTCCAAATACGGCATCAGCGCCTCCTATGTAGATACGAATGATCTGGATGGCCTGGAAGCGGCCCGCCAGCCGGGCACGAAAGCTGTATTCATTGAGACACCGACCAATCCGCTGATGATGATTACGGATGTCGAAGCCGTATGTACCTGGGCCCGCCGTCACGGGCTACTCACGATCGTGGACAATACGCTCCTGACCCCGTTCTTCCAGCGCCCGCTGGAGCTTGGCGCAGATATCGTGGTTCACAGTGCGACTAAGTATCTGGGCGGGCATAACGATGTGCTGGCGGGGCTGATTGTGACCAAGGGTGCAGAATTGTCGGCTGAAATGGCTGTCCTGCATAACTCCTTGGGAGCCGTTCTCGCGCCGAATGACAGCTACCAGCTGATGAAGGGTATGAAGACCCTCGCCCTGCGTATGGAGCGGCATGAGAGCAACGCACTGGCCATTGCCCGTTATCTGCAGGAGCATCCGGCGATTGCCGAGGTCTTCCACCCGGGCCTGCCGGACCATCCGGGTTATGCCATTCAGAACCGCCAGTCCTCCGGCAACACCGGGATCTTCTCCTTCAAGGTAAAAGAGGCCAGCTATGTGGAGCCGCTGCTCCGCCATATCAAGCTAATTGCCTTCGCCGAGAGTCTGGGCGGTGTGGAATCGCTGATGACCTATCCGGCGATACAGACCCACGCCGATATTCCGGCTGAAATCCGCGATGCTGTAGGCGTGGATGACCGGCTGCTGCGCTTCTCTGTCGGCATAGAGCATGTAGATGATCTGATCGCCGATCTCGGGCAGGCCCTGGAGGCCGCCCGGAGCGAGCTGGAATAAGGCTAAGGCGATGCGCCGCCGGACCTGCCCGGCATGCGAGATTCGCAGAACGTACAAGCAGCAGTGCCTTTGTGCACTGCTGTTTATTTTGCCTGGGACAAGGGCATTTATTCGATCCTGTGCAGCGAAACATTTTTCAAGAACAGCCGATTGTGATACGATGGGAGAACGGACTATTTTTATTTCAAATTGTATTTATCTCATAGACTTCATAGATGAAGAGGAGGCCGTCAACAGTGAGTGCAGTCGATCTTATACTGGATAAGGCACTGAAGGGTGAACGTCTTCAGTTGGAAGATACGGTCACATTATTCGAGAGCAATGAAATTGAGAAAATGGGCGCTGCCGCAGATATTATTATGAAGCGCTGGCACCCGGAGCCAGTGACGACATTCGTCATCGGCCGCAACATTAACTACACCAATGTATGTGATGTATACTGCCGATTCTGCGCCTTTTATCGCAGACCCGGTTCGGAGGAAGGCTATGTGCTTCCCGATGAGACGATCTACCAGAAGATTGCCGAGACCATGAGCGTAAACGGAACCGAGATTCTGATGCAGGGCGGTACGAATCCCAATCTGCCGTTCAGCTATTATACGGATATTCTGCGCGGCATCAAGCAGCGGTTCCCGGAGATTACGATGCATTCCTTCTCACCGGCGGAGATTATGAAGATGGTGGAGGTCTCCGGCCTGCCGCTGGAGCAGGTCATGCGTGAGATTCATGCTGCGGGCCTCGATTCCCTGCCGGGCGGAGGCGCAGAGATTCTCGATGACCGTACCCGCCGCAAGATCAGCCGGCTCAAGGGCTCCTGGCGCGAGTGGATGGATGTCATGCAGACCGCACACCGGATCGGCATGAATACAACAGCCACGATGGTGATTGGTCTTGGCGAGAGTATGGAAGAACGGGCGCTGCATCTGCTGCGTGTCCGTGAAGCCCAGGACGAATGTATTGCGAACAAATATGATTCCGAGGGCTTCCTGGCATTCATCTCCTGGACCTTCCAGCCGGATAATACGAACCTGAAGCTGGACCGCCAGACCCCGGAGGAATACCTGAAGACCGTAGCTATCAGCCGCCTGGTGCTGGACAATATCAAGAACTTCCAGTCCTCCTGGGTTACGATGGGGCCTGAAGTAGGCAAGCTCTCCCTGAAATACGGCTGCAATGACTTCGGCAGCACGATGATCGAGGAGAACGTAGTCTCCTCCGCCGGCGCGACCTACAAGGTCAACATCGAGTCGATCACCCAGCTCATCCGCGAAGCGGGCAAGATCCCGGCGCAGCGCAACACGCGTTATGACATCCTGCGTACGTTCGAGGATGCGAGTGTCAAGATTGATAATGATTTTGTGATGCAGAACTAGAATATAGCTATACACCAACAGATCAATAACGGGGCTGTGCTACATATAAGTAGCGCAGCCCCGTTATGTTTTTTGGAAACTATTATTTCCTCTTTGAATGATTCGTACAGTGACTTGGTTGCTGAATGTGGAGCAATCGTTACAGCGTCATGTAGCCAATGTATATGAAAAACAGCATACATTGTGTTCAATCGCAGGCATATGGCCGAATGTATGCGGAAAACAACACATAATGTGCTCGCTCACAGGCATATTACCCGAATGTATACGAAAAACAGCATACATTGTGCTCGCACGCAGGCGCTTAACCCGAATGTATGTGGAAAACAGCATACATTGTGCTCGCAGGCAGGTAATCCTAGCCATCCGTTAGGATGACTTGTTGTTGTTTTGTCATAGAGTTGTAAAGATTAATCGTTATATTTTACAAAAAACGATGAATTAATGTGAGATTTTACACAACAATTTATAAGAGTTAATGGAATTTGATAGATTCATAGGGAAGGCTATGATACAATTTTTCGGACAGTGGTAGAATAATATAGCAATCACAGGGAGGAAATTAGATTTATGGGAGAGAGAAGATGGAACAAGCCGATAGCTTCTTTATTGGCTACCACAGTTCTGGCAGCACAGATGCTGGGCGGAGTATTCAATGTTCCTGTGCTGGCGGCAGGAAAGGCTGAGGCTTCTCCGGTGATTAATCCGGGAACCATTAATTTACGCTTGATGAGCACGACTGATGTTCATACGAACGTATATGGATGGGACTATTTCAAGGGTGCCGCCTCCGCGACTGTAGGTCTGGACCGTACTTCAACCTTAGTAAAGGCTGCACGCAATGACGCAGAGGGGAAATACAACCTTTTGCTGGATAATGGCGATTTAATTCAAGGAACACCGCTGGGAACGTATATGGCCCAAGTGTCTGATTTCAGGACTAGCGAAGACCAGATTCATCCGATCATCGCAGCTATGAACCTCATGGGTTATGATGCAGCAACCTTCGGCAATCATGAATTCAATTATGGTTTGGATTATCTGGACCGGACAGTTAAAGGCAATGTAAGCAGCGCAACTTATAAGGAGTCTACGGGAGCGAAGTTCCCTTATGTGAATGCAAATATTTATAATGTGTCCGATAATGATAATACATTTGAACCTTATAAAATCATCGATAAAGAGGTAAAGGACAGCAACGGCAACACCGTTACCATTAAAGTCGGCCTCCTGGGTCTGGTTACTCCGCAGATCATGGAGTGGGACAAGGTGAACCTGGAGAAAAAGGTTATTGCCAAAGATATTGTGGAAACGGCGAAGAAGTTTGTTCCTGAAATGAAGACAGCTGGTGCGGACGTTATCGTCGCCATGACTCATTCCGGGTTCGACGCTGCTGCCGCAGAAGGAACCGGAGCAGAGAATGTCATTAACCTGCTGAGCAAGGTCCCTGGCATCGATGCCATTACCTTCTCGCATACCCACAAGGTATTCCCGACGAACGGGGATGACAGCAAGCTGGATGCTTCCTTCAAAGATCCATCCACCAAGCTCCCTTACAATAATGATGTAGCCAAGGTAGACAACCTCAACGGCCATATTAATGGCACTCCGGCAGTACAAGCGGGCTATGGCGGAGGTTACCTGGGCCTTATCGATCTGAAAATCGCCCAGAACAGCAGCGGCAAATGGGCAGTAGACAAAGCAGCTTCCAAGGCTTCTACGCGCTCTATTGCTGGCGCTGCCGTTGACACCGCTATCGATGATCTTGCCGGAGCGGCACATCAAGCTACGATCAAATACGTGAATCAACCGCTTGGTGTAACATCTGCGCCGATGAACAGCTATTTTGCTATGGTGCAGGATGATCCGACAGTACAGCTCGTCACCTATGCCCAGCAGCAGTATGTATCCAATCTGATTCATACGAACGAGAACCTGGCCGGTTATAGAAACCTGCCAATCCTGAGCGTCGGCGCACCGTTCAAGGCTGGACGCAACGGCCCTGAAGAGTATACAGATATCAAGAAGGGCGACCTTACAATAGCCAGTGCAAGCGATCTGTATCTGTATGACAATACGCTTAAGGCGATTGTAGTGAAAGGTTCGACCGTCAAAGAATGGGTAGAGATGAGTGCAGGAGCGTTCAACCGCATCAAGCCGTCCATCTCTACACCGCAATCTCTGTTAAATTCAGCATTTGCTGTGTACAATTTCGATGTGATTGACGGCATCCAATATACGCTTGATGTCACCCGCAATGCCAAGTACAAGCCCGATGGAAGCATCAACGATAAATCCTCCAGCCGGGTAACCTCCATCACCTATGGCGATAAGCCACTGGTCATGGATCAGGACTTCGTGGTCGTTACCAACAACTACCGTGCAAGCGGTGGGGGGAACTTCCCAGGTGTCAAAGAAGCGAAAATGATTATTGATTCCCAAATGGAGAATCGCCAGGTACTGATGGATTACATCAAGGAAGCGGGAACAGTTGATCCTACCGCAGACAACAACTGGTCGATTGATCCTATCCAAGGAAATGTCACTGTAACGTTCCCGTCTTCACCTAGAGCAGCGGCAGTCGCTCCTGCCAACATTACAGCTACGGGTACTATAGATGTCAGAGGCTTTGAAATCTACAACCTTGACTTGAAAAAAGCTCCTCCAACCCCAACGGGAGATGTTGAAGTTCACCTGCTGGGCATCAATGACTTCCACGGCCAACTGGACACTACCTCGGTGGTGAACGGGGAAGCTGTAGGCACAGCGGCTACACTTGCTGCTTATTTGAAGGAAGCCCGTGCCAAATATGAGCATTCGCTGCTGTTCCACAACGGCGACTCTGTGGGCGCATCCGCTCCGGTATCTTCGCTGGAACGGGACAAGCCTACGATGGAATGGATGAACCTCATGAAGTTCGACGTCGGCACCCTGGGCAACCATGAATTTGACCAAGGTGTTGAGGCGATGAAGGCTCAAATCTATGGCGGCAAGGACCCTAAGAACGAGAAGGTCGTCCATAATGGCGCAGATTTCGATTATATCAATGCCAACGCAGTAGACAGCACCACCGGCAAACCTATTATCACCCCTTATGTTGTAAAAGAAGTTGGCGGCGTGAAAATTGGCTTCATCGGAGTTGTGACCAAAGCAACGCCAAGCAAAGTATCGCCAGCCGGTACAGCTGGTGTGAAATTCCTGAGTGCCGAGGAAGAGGTCGCGGCGATTGAGAAATATGCGGCCGAGCTGAATGCTCAAGGCGTCAAGACGATCGTGGTGCTTGCCCATGATCCGGCAACAACCAAGGTTGATCCGGTTACCAAAAAAAATGTATCCACCGGTGAAGCTGTAGATCTGGCTAATGCGCTTCCTGCCAATTCCCCGGTTGATGTGATCGTAGCCGGAGACAACCATGGCTATGCCAATGATACGGTGAACGGTAAGCTGATCGTTCAGGCTTACTCTTACGGAACGGCTTTTGAAGACATCAAGCTGGTGATTGACGGAGCTACAGGTACAGTGAAGAGTAAAACAGCCACTGTAACGAACACGGTTCAGAGTAAAATCACACCGGATGCCGAAACCAAGGCGTTGGTGGACTACTATCTGAGTCGGCACCCTGAACTAACCAAGCCTGTAGGAACTACTGACGGTACAATAACCCGTACAGATGCCTACACTAAGGAATCAGCATTGGGTAACCTGATTGCAGATGCGATGCGCAGCGCTGATTTCAAAGACGATTCTACTCGTCCTGCTGATTTCGCCTTCATGAACCCGGGCGGTATCCGTGCGGATCTTCCGAAAGGCAATGTAGCGTTCGGAGATCTGGCGAAGATCCAGCCGTTCGGCAACACGCTGGTGAAGCTGACCCTGACTGGTCAACAGATCAAGACCCTGCTGCAGCAGCAATGGGCTGTTAAGGCTGACGGCACCGCAGACACGAAGACATTGCAAATCTCAGGGCTGAAATATACAGCGAACATGTATCTGCCAGTTGCAGAACGTGTGGCTAACCTGACTAAGGCTGACGGAACACCTATTGAAATGTCGAAGAGCTACACGGCTGTAGTCAATAACTTCATGGCTGCGGGCGGCGACAATTACAAGGTATTGACTGAGGCAAGCGCCTCGCTGGCCGGACCGATTGACCTGGATGTATTCTATGAATACATTAGGGACACATTCAAAGGCGGGGCGATCACTGCTGCCATTGAAGGCCGGATCACTAATGTAGAGAAAGACCCTGGAACGGTTAATCCGAACCCTGGTAACCCTGGACCGGCTACAACTGCAACACCGAAGCCAACGGCTTCGCCTTCGGCCACTCCAAGTCCGGCAGCTACACCTGCGGCAACAGCAGCTCCAACGCCAAGCCCGGCTGTACCTGTTGTAGCCTTCAAGGATCTGGGCAAGGTAGCCTGGGCCGCAGATGCCATTAATGCATTGGCAGCCAAAGGCATTATCAAAGGAATGGATGGCACAAACTTTGCACCAATGAAAAGTGTAACCCGCGCAGAATTCGTAACCATGCTGGTTCGTTCACTTGATTTGAGCAATTCGGCTTCACCTGCAAAATTCAGCGATGTGAAGCAGGGAGTCTGGTACTCCGATACGATTGCTGCGGCTGTGAATGCAGGTCTGGTCAAAGGCTCAGGCAACGGTAAGTTCGAGCCGGGCCGTGAGATTACCCGTGAGGAAATGGCGATTATGATCGCGAATGCCCTCAAGAGTCAGCTGCAGCCGGTAGACGCTGCAACGTTGAACAAATTCACGGATAAGGCCAAGATTGCTCCTTACGCCCAGCAGGCAGTGGCACAGCTGACTCAGATTGGTATCGTCAACGGAGTGGATGCCAAGCAGTTCGCACCGAAGAGTATGGCTAACCGTGCCCAGGCTGCGGTCATTATCTTCCGTATGCTGGAGAACAAAGCATCATAAGTAAAAGTTTCATCATGTGATCATGAAATGATAATCCATCAGAGAGAAGGCCCGTGCAGAAATAGCGCGGGCCTTTTTTGGTTTACAATTGTATCCAAAAGTGATATCATAATCATATCAAATACATATCTAATGGAGGCGGCTTTATGAAAGAGAAAATTTTGCATCCGGTCAGCGGTTTTTGGGTCATCGCTCTGATTGCCATTTGTATCGGCGGCGGGATTTATGGTGCGGTTCAGGAATATGTGGCATTGCCTGTTATCCTGTTCGTAGCGGCGTTCATTTTGAGCACCAGTATATCCGTGGTTCAGCCTAACAAGTCGGTGGTAGTGACTTTTTTCGGCCAATATGTGGGCACTATTGCAGCAAGCGGACTGTTCGCGGTCATTCCGTTCAGCATCCGTAAGACGGTATCTCTCCGGGTCCGCAACTTCAACAGCGTGAAGCTGAAGGTCAATGATGTGGAAGGTAATCCGATTGAGATTGCTGCGGTGATTGTGTTCAAGGTCATTAATTCCGCCAAAGCGCTGTTCGATGTAGATAAATATATGGCATTTGTGGAAATTCAGAGTGAGACAGCACTGCGTCATGTGGCGAGTAAGTACCCTTACGATAACTTCAATGAGACCGGCATGTCCCTGCGGGCCAATGCGGATGAAATTGCCAAAGAGCTTGCCGTAGAGCTGCAGGAACGCTTGTCCCTTTCAGGTGTAGAGGTCATTGAAGCCAGGCTGACCCACTTGGCTTACTCTACCGAGATTGCCAGCACGATGCTGCAGCGCCAGCAGGCTTCGGCCATTCTGTCCGCCCGCCAGATCATTGTGGAGGGGGCTGTCAGTATGGTCGATATGGCGATCCGTCAGCTTAAGGAGAGCGGTGTAGTTGAACTGGATGAAGAGCGCAAGGCAGCAATGATCAATAACCTGATGGTCGCGATTGTGTCTGAGCGCGGCGCGAGCCCGGTAATCAATGCCGGCTCGTTGTACTAAAGGCGGTAATATTATGGCGGCCAAAAAAAGCTTTCCGCTGCGGATCGATCCCGAGCTGCACGAAGCGCTGGAACGCTGGGCGGGAGAAGAGTTTCGCAGCGTAAACGGACATATCGAATATTTGCTGCGTGAGTCTTTGAAGCGTGCAGGCCGCTTGCCGGTTAAAAAACGCCGGGAAGAAGAATAATCTGCCCGGGGCGGCGGCCCTTCTGGCCTGAAGACGGACAGCCGTTTTGCGCTTGACGGAAGATAAGCTGAGATTTATAATTGCCTTAATTCATGTTATCAGCGTTGACGAAGATATGAACCACTTGCTTTGGACCGTTTCAGAGAGAGGAAGCCTCAGGCTGCAACTTCCTCCGGTACCGGCTGTGGTTTACCCCTTTGTAGCTGCGGTTATGAACCCCTGACGGCTTCCGTACTCCGGAACCTTAACGGATAGTAAGAACCGCCGGTTCATGGCCGTTATCCCCATGCTAACGAAGGATCATATTCTGCAATGCAGCATAAGCGGCAGCTGTAAGAATAGATCGAATTTGGGTGGAATCACGGGTGCAATCACTCGTCCCTTTGCGGGACGGGTGTTTTTTGTGTGAAGAGTTCAAGGAAGTATAGCCCAACAAACCTTAGGAGGAAGTAATCATGTCAGTAAATATTAAGCTTCCGGACGGATCGGTCCGGGAATACGCAGACGGCAGCAGCATTGATGATGTAGCCGCCTCTATCAGCAGCGGACTGCGCAAGAACGCCGCAGCAGGCAAGCTCAACGGGATTGTCGTAGACCTGTCAACACCGCTGCAGGAAGGCGATCTGGTAGAGATCGTAACTCTTGATTCGCCGGAAGGTCTTGAAGTGATGCGCCACAGTACAGCCCACCTGATGGCGCAGGCGGTAAGACGCCTGTTCGGCACCAAGGAAGTGAAGCTTGGAGTCGGTCCTGTGATCGAAGACGGCTTCTATTATGATATGGACCTGGAGCATCCGCTCAATCCCGAGGATCTGCTGAAGATTGAGAAGGAAATGGACCGTATCGTCTCGGAGAATCTGCCGATTGTCCGGCATGAGGTCAGCCGGGGGGAAGCACTGGAGCGCTTCGGCGAGCTGGGTGATCCTTACAAGCTGGAGCTGATTGAAGCTCTGCCGGAAGACAGTGTCATCACCATCTATGAGCAGGGCGAATTCTTCGACCTCTGCCGTGGCCCGCATTTGCCGTCTACGGCCAAGATCAAGGTATTCAAGCTGATGAATGTGGCCGGGGCTTACTGGCGCGGGGACAGCAAGAATAAGATGCTGCAGCGTGTCTACGGCACAGCCTGGATCAAAAAGGCACAGCTGGATGAGCATCTGCGCCTGCTGGAGGAAGCGAAGAAGCGCGACCACCGGAAGCTGGGCAAGGAGCTGGAGATTTTCACCTTCAACCAGTTAGTTGGACAAGGCCTGCCGATCTGGCTGCCTAAGGGCGCGAAGCTGCGCAGTATTCTGGAGCGTTATATTGTCGATCTGGAAGCAAGCCTCGGATACCAGCATGTCTACACTCCTGTACTGGGGAACGTAGAGCTGTACAAGACTTCCGGGCACTGGGAGCACTATCAGGAAGATATGTTCCCTAAGATGACTATCGATAACGAAGAGTTCGTGCTGCGCCCGATGAACTGCCCGCACCATATGATGATCTACAAGAGCTCGATGCACAGCTACCGCGATCTGCCGATCCGTATTGCCGAGCTTGGAATTCAGCACCGCTATGAAATGTCAGGAGCCTTGACAGGTCTGCACCGTGTGCGTTCCATGACGCTGAATGACTCACATATCTTCTGCCGTCTGGATCAGATCAAGGGCGAGTTCATCCGCGTGCTGGAATTGATTAAGCAGGTATACAGCGACTTCGGGATTGAAGATTACCGGTTCCGCCTGTCCTATCGTGATCCAAAGGATACTGAGAAATATTATGCCAACGACGAGATGTGGGAGACTGCACAGCGTATGCTGCGTGAGGTAGTCGAAGAAGCCGGACTGCCGTTCTACGAAGCCGAAGGCGAAGCAGCCTTCTATGGTCCGAAGCTCGATGTGCAGATTAAGACTGTACTCGGTAAAGAAGAGACACTCTCGACCGTACAGATTGACTTCCTGCTTCCGGAGCGTTTTGAGCTGGAATATGTCGGCGACGACGGCCAGAAGCACCGTCCGGTTGTCCTGCACCGCGGGATTCTGGGAACGATGGAACGCTTCGTAGCCTTCCTGCTGGAGAATTTTGCCGGTTCACTGCCGCTCTGGCTGTCTCCGCAGCAGGTGAAGATTATTCCTGTATCGTCAGCCTTCGACGACTATGCGAAGGAAGTGGAAGCGAAGCTGCTGCGCAGCGGCATCCGTGCGGAAGTGGATTTACGCAATGAGAAGATGGGCTACAAGATCCGTGAAGCTCAGCTTGAGAAGCTGCCGTACATGTTCGTGGTCGGCGAGAACGAGATGAATGCGGGCAGTGTAGCGATCCGTAAACGCGGTGAAGGGGATATCGGTGCCCAACCTCTGCAGGAAGCGATTGATTCACTTGCACAGGAAATTGCCGGACGTGTAATTTAATTCAGTCTGATTACTGAACCTCTGTTATAAGCCTCATGAGACCGCTATGGCGCGGTGTCATGTATAAAGTTTTGTGAATCGGGAAACCCTCGTACTATGGGGAGGGTTTAACTAATGAACAAAATGGGCTTATACCAGAGGTTTTGGTGTCTTTTCGTCACGATCGTCCTTATGCTGACCGCTGCCGGGATCTTCCCGGATTACGCGCGCAAGTCAGCCCAGGCGAGAGGGATGGAGGACACTGCAGGACAGCATGGAAGCAGCATACAGAAGCAGTCACCCGTTGATCGTCAGCAGGCAGGCTCAGCATCCCGTCTTGGAGGCTCCTCTAGAGCCGTACAGCCGGATGCCGCAGACAAGGCTAAACCAGAGGTACAGGCAGCTAAGCCTAAGAAGGCACCCGGTTCGGTACCGGTAGCCGCTCCGGCTCCAGAGCAGATTATCACCTCGCTGAAAGTAATGGCGACCGGCTATACAGCCGGATACGAATCCACCGGCAAGACCGCGAAGCATCCGGAGTACGGGATTACGTATTCAGGAGTAAAGGTACGGCGGGACAAAAATGCGGTATCCACGATTGCAGCGGACCCGAAGGTGCTGCCGCTGGGAAGTATTTTATATATACCGGGTTATGGATATGGAATTGTGGCCGATACCGGATCGGCAATCAAAGGGCGAAAGATTGATCTCTACTTCAGCACCACCAAGCAGGTCTACAAGGAATGGGGCAAGAAGTCGGTCGTGGTTCAAGTGATCAAGCGCGGCGACGGCAAATGCACGGAAAGTATGCTGAAGAGCCTTGGCCATGCCATCCAGACTTATAATGCAGTTCCGCAATATTTGCTGGAAGAAGCTATTTAACGGATGCTTTCGCTGGACAATCCGGGAGTTTGAATTTATTTTCACGTGAGCATGCATAATACAGCGGGCTGCTTCCCATAATATCGACTGGGGCAAATACTTGCTTCTTCCGATACAATAGGGAGGTGATTCTCGTGGCTAATTCCAAGAAACCAAAGGTACAAGAAAACTTCAAAACACCAAATGAAAAATACAATGCAGAGTTCGCTGTTGAAAATGACGGTGCAACTAAGCAAAGCAGCTCTTCTATGACCAAACCGGCTCAGAAACCGCAGCAGTAATGCTGGGTTCCCGGTAAGCTTCTGAAGCAACAAGCTGTCCTGCCATGTCCGGATTACGGGCTGGGGGGCAGCTTTTTTATGCGTTTATAATTTAACTTATTATTCCAGCTATCTCGGTCTGGAGACTGAGATGCGGTTCCTTCTTACGCCGCTGTTCTCCGCCGCATTCTTCCTGTAGACTAAGGCTATAAGTGTTCAAAAGGAAGAGTTGTATTTACGACAAGGAGGATGACATTATGAAACGAAGGTTCACCAGCCAGGTACTCGGAGGCCTGCTCCTCATCGGTCTTGGAGGAATGTTTCTGCTCCGGCAGATGGGCTATACGGATTTCAGTCTGGGTTCACTGATCTCCACCTATTGGCCGGTTATTCTGATCGTGATGGGCGTACAACGGTTTTTGGCCCCGGATGAGGAGCGTTCAAGATTCTCTGCAACACTCGGCGGATTTATATATCTGGCGATCGGTGTGTTTTTCCTGGGACGGAATTTAGACTGGTTCTACTATTCGGCAGGCGACTTCTTCAAAATGCTGATTCCGGTCATGCTGATCGGCGGCGGATTATCCGTCATTTTCAGACCGCGGCCGGGCACTCCGCCTATACCTCCGGCACCGCCTTCACCGTCCGGCTACTACCCGCCTGGACCCGGTAAGAGTCCGCTGGATACAGCGCCGCCCGCTCCGCTCGAATCTACGCTCGATCAGCAGTTCGAGCAGAAATTCGGCAAGCCGGCTGGCAGCGAGGAACGGAACTGGAATGATTATCTGCATAAGAATGAGGAAGACGCAGACGGTAACCCGCTGCATGCCTCGGCAGATACCCGCTGGCAGGAGAAGCAGGAGCGCCATGAGCGCAGACGTCAGGAGCGTCAGGAACGGCATGCCCGCCGTCATGGCGAATGGCATGAGGAGTTCCAGGATTCCGGGAATGATAAGGATGCGACGAACCGTTCAGCTTTTATCGGCGATGTGCATATGGGCAAGGAGCATTTTCAACTGAAGCGGACCAACATTTCGCAGTTCATCGGGGATACGGTGCTGGATCTGACCAATGCGCAGATTCCTTACGGCGAGACCAAGATTAATATCTCTGCTTTTGTCGGCGACATTAAGGTATACATTCCGGACGATATGGATCTGGGTGTGGCTGTGACCGGCAGCTCGTTCATCGGTGATATGCAGGTGCTTGAGCAGTCGCGCAGCGGGTTCATGAGCAATGTGCAGTGCAAGACGCCGTATTACAAGGAATCGGGCAAAAAGGTCCGTATCAACGTTAGCTGCTTCATCGGTGACGTTAAAGTTAAAACGGTGGGTTAAATGGGGATCTTCAGTAATACCAAGTGGATGCTGCTGGTGTATTTCCTGCTTAGCGGCGGGGTGACAGCGGGACTGATGTATGCGGGGACATGCCTGGACTATATTCAGGTGGTGGATACCCGGATGTGGATCTACCTGTGTCTGGGCATTGTACTGTTCACAGTTATCATCGGCTACATCGCCGGTCAGCGGATTCAGCGGCGGATCGATCATCTGGATCTGAATATGCTGCAGGTGGCTAAGGGCAATATGTCGGTGCGGATGCCGGAGAGCGAGGACCAGTCTTTCGCACGTGTCTACCATGAGTTCAACATCATGATGGATACGGTCGAGAAGAAGATGAAGCGGCTTCAGCAGCTCGGAGAACAGGAAGTTATTGAGAAGGAAAAGGCAGCGGAGAGTGCGGTACTGGAAGAGCGCAGGCGTATGGCCCGGGATCTGCATGATACGGTGAGCCAGCAGCTGTTCGCTATTCACATGTCCGCCTCCTCGCTGCCTAAAGTGCTTGAACGCAGCGCTGAGCACGGGCAGACGGTGATGGATCAGCTGATCAGCATGTCCCAGATGGCGCAGAAGCAGATGAGGGCGCTGATCGCACAGCTCCGTCCGGTGGAGCTGGAGGGGCGCAATCTGTTCGAGGCACTGGAGAAGTGGTTCCCGGATTACTGCCGCCAGAACGGGCTCAAAGGGGTGAAGGAGCTCGAGCTTCAGGGTGAGCTGTCCGAAGCGATTGAGCATCAGCTGTTCCTGATTATTCAGGAATCGATGGCGAATATCGTGAAGCATGCCGGTGCACGGGTGGTCAGTCTGTCCCTGCGGGAGGTGCCGCGCCAGGTGGTGCTGAGCATCAGCGATGACGGTCAGGGCTTCGAGCACGTGCAGCACAAGCAAGGCTCCTACGGGCTCACAACTATGCGTGAGCGTGCCGAGAAGCTGGGCGGGCAGGTGGAGATTATCAGCCGCAGGGGAGCGGGAACGACGATCCGCGTACATATTCCAAAGTTTGTCCAAGGCCGCGCGGAGACCGCTGCTGACGGGATTGAGGCCGATTCTGAAGAGGCTTGATGGGCTCGGCGGTGATGAAGCCGGGGCTGAATCATGCTTACACAATGTTAGGGGGAGTACAGAATGAGTCTCGTAAAAGTACTGCTTGTAGATGATCACGATATGGTAAGAATGGGCCTCAAAACCTATCTGATGCTGGACCCGATGTTTGAAGTGATCGGAGAAGCAGCCAACGGTCATGAAGCGCTGGCGATGCTGCGCGAGCTGGGACAGGAGTCGCTGCCGGATCTGGTGCTGATGGATCTGATGATGCCGGTGATGAACGGGGCTGAGACCACCCGCTCGGTCCTGGCTGAATTCCCCGGGCTCAAGATCGTCATCCTTACCAGCTTCCTGGAGGACGATCTGGTGGTCGATGCGATTGAAGCCGGGGCTGTCAGCTATGTGCTGAAGACCGTCTCGGCAGAAGAGCTGATCTACGCGCTCCAAGGCGCCTATCGCGGCATGCCGGTGATGACCGGCGATGTGTCGCAGGCGCTGACCCGCGGCATCCGCCAGCGCACGGTCCAGGGCGACACCTCCGGCTTGACCGAGCGGGAGAAGGAAGTGCTGCTGCTGATCGCCGAGGGCAAGACGAATAAGGATATCGGCGAGGAGCTGCATATCAGCATCAAGACCGTGAAGACCCATGTCAGCAACCTGCTGATGAAATGCGAGCTGGATGACCGCACCCAGCTGGCGATCTACGCCCACCGCAAGGGCTGGGCGCAGGGGTAGCAGCTGCCGGTTTTTTGACTAAATCTAATGATCTATTGAACCGATAAGGAGGCTATCCGAATAGCAAACGCCAATCTGATGAAGGAAATTAACCTGAATAATGTGCGCCAGGTGATGAAACGGATGGAGACGGCTACAAAACCCCAGCTAGCTGCACTGACCAAGCTAAGCGTAGTAACTGTGAACTCATTAGTTAAGGAGCTGTCCGAGTTAGGGGAGTTGTTTGAAGACTTGGTGGTGCCTTCCAACGGGGGCAGACCCGCACAGACCTATCGCTTTAATTACGATTTCAGTCTCGCGTTGGTGATGTACGTGACAGAAAAAGCGGGAAAAGTATTGATCTCCGCCACAGTTATCAATTTGAAGGACGATATTCTGATGAAGGATGAGCATATCATCCCGGTTTTCGAAAGAGATTTTTGCTATACAATTATTGAACATGCCCTGAACCGGTATCCTTCCATCAAGGTCATTGGCATAGGTATTCCGGGACAGGCGGTAAACGGTGAAATTAAGGTTAGCAGTCTCCGGGAGCTGACGGGCACCCGGTTAATTGAAGAGATTGAGTCCCGGTTTGGTCTGCCTATCCTGGTGGAGAATGATGTGAATGCCGCGATCAGCGGATATTGCATGAAGCATAGCGAAGGCGAAGAGCAATATTTACTGGGTCTCTACTTTCCGAACGGTTACCCGCCGGGTATGGGGATATACCTGCACGGCAGCCTTCTAAAAGGAAATCAGGGGATGTCAGGAGAGGTAAAGTTCCTTCCTGGTATGCCTGAGTGGAGCCTGGAGATCCCCCAGGACACATTCATAGCTGCAACCTGCAGGATCTTACAGACGGTGAATGCTGTGCTGGCCCCGGATAGAATTGTCATCTATCAGGACAGAGTGGAGGATGCCGTCTGGACATCGGCCTGGACAGCCTATCAGCTTCAGCACCCCATGCCTGTTTATCCGGAAGTCATCTTACAGCATACCTTTCAGGAAGATTTCGAGAACGGTCTGCGCAGGCTGACCCTGAAGGAGTTAGAGCCGGAGCCCGTTTAGACCTAACGTACTAAGAACCCTTGTTAACTATACAGGGGTTTTTTTGTTGTTTTTGAATCATTCAATCCGCTCCTTGACAAAAAATAAGAGAGAGAACATACTTAGTATATATACTTTATAAAGTTTATTTATTAAGTGGTTTTAGGAGGAGAATCATTGTCTACGTATTTTTTGATTATTATTTATCTGGCTTTTATTAGTCTGGGACTTCCCGATTCTTTACTTGGCTCTGCGTGGCCTGTGATCTGGCCAGAGATGGGTTCATCGCTGGGATCGGCGGGAATCATCTCGATGATTATTGCCGGAGGGACCATCGTGTCCAGTCTGTTCAGCAACACAATTGTGAAGCGCCTGGGGACAGGACGAATTACCTTTGTCAGTTGCCTCTTAACCGCCGCCTCATTGTTCGGATTCTCCGTGTCTCCATCTGTGTTGTGGTTCATTGTAATGGCCGTTCCGCTGGGCCTTGGGGCAGGTGCAGTGGACGCGGCACTGAATCATTATGTGGCTGAACATTACAAGGCTCATCATATGAGCTGGCTGCACTGCTTCTGGGGCGTAGGCGCGACCCTGGGACCCATGATTATGGCAGTCAATCTCGTACACGCCCAGTCCTGGAGAGGGGGATATGCGGTTGTGGCCATCATTCAGTTCGGATTCGCAATGCTTCTGTTAGTGACACTTCCGTTATGGAAAAAGGTTGCTGCCACGCGCGAGCCTCAGCTTCCCGCAGCGCTTAGCGGCAATCTTCCAGATGAAGCAGCTGTGAACCTTAAGCCGCAGGCGAACACCATCCGCTTGCGGGGCGTTAAGCCTACCCTGTTGACGTTCTTGTTGTACTGCGGAATAGAAGCAATGGTAGGACTGTGGGGCGCCAGTTATCTGGTAGGCGCAAGGGGAGTTGCGCCAGATACAGCAGCGGCCTGGATCTCCGTATACTATGCGGGCATTACAGTTGGCAGGCTGATTACCGGCTTCATCACTTTAAAAGTCCATAACCGCCTGCTTATCCGTTACGGTCAATTGGTGACCATTATAGGCGGAGCTATTCTTGTAATCCCGCTCCATCCGGCCCTCTCGCTTGCAGGCCTGATATTGATTGGTCTTGGCCTCGCACCGGTTTATCCGGGTCTCCTGCATGAGACGCCGGCCCGGTTCGGCAAGGAGAATTCAGCCCGCTTAATCGGGTATCAGATGGCGGTAGCCTATACGGGGACAACGTTAATTCCGCCGTTATTCGGACTTTTATCCGTGCGCACCAGCATTGCCGTATTCCCCTTTGCTGTACTTACGTTACTGATCTTCATGTTCTGCAGTGCAGAGCGGGTGAACCGGCTGCTGGGCCAATCCACTTTAGGGAGGGAATAAACGGATGGCTTATATTCTTATATGCGCAATCATCTGGCTGGCCGCCTACTTTCATATGGCAGCATTCAAAGAACCTATGGAGGTGAAGCCTATCCGTAGTGTAGAAGATCTGTTTGATTAATCAACTATTTATCATCGTCTGGGTATCTTTTATCTCCGCTTAAATTGTTTTTAATGTGACCTTAAGGTTTACAGTACAAAATAAGGACATCAAAACAAATAACACTTTGCCTGACACGGCAAGGCGCGGGAGGAAAGTAAACATGGACGATAACAAAAACAACTTCAATCGTGAGAACAACTACAATCGTGATCATGAACCGGGACCGGATCGTGAATGGGACAATAATCATAATGATACTGATAACAGCACTAATTCATCCGCAGAAGGCGGCTCCTACTACTATTCTTACGGACCTTTCAAATCGTTGAACAATGATGAGATGAACGGCAATGACCCGCAGCATTATAACCGCCGCGATCCCGAGCGGGTAGAGGTTACACCGCCACAGCCGGTGAAGTCCTTACCGTATAACACATCGCTTCGCACTACCGGCAATGACGGGAACGGCGGACGCGGAGGCAATCCTCCCGAGGGGGGCAACGGCTGGCAGTACAACCGTAAGCCGAAGAAGCCGGTGAAGGCGGTACTGGTATCTTTTCTCGCCGGAATGGTGGTCTTATCAGGCTCCATGTTCATGGCAGACCGGGGGAACTGGTTCACCGGAGGCCAGGAGGCAGCCACAGTTGCAACGAATCCGGCAGGGAAGACGGCAAGCGGCAATGCTAATATTACACCTTCCACTTCCGCAGCGGCGCTGGTCACCGGCTCGGGAGATGTATCCGGCGTAGTTGAGGGGGTAGGGCCGGCAGTCGTCAAGATTGAGACGCTGGTGAAATCGAACAACTCGCGGAACAGAAGCAGCAGTCCGAATATGAGCGATCCGTTCTCACAGTTCTTCTTCGGTGATCAATTCGGCGGAGGAGGTTCCGGTTCGAATAATTCGGAATCCCAGCAGGGCTCGAATAATTCTTCTCCGCAGCTTACACCTTACGGTATTGGTACAGGCTTCATCTATGATTCGAACGGTTATATACTGACCAACCAGCACGTGGTAGATGGTGCCGATGTCATTCAGGTTACCGTAGACGGCACCTCCAAGACTTATGAAGCGAAGCTGCTGGGCTCCAGCAAGGATCTGGATCTCGCCGTACTGAAGATTGAAGGCTCGGACTTCCCGTCCGTAGCCCTTGGCGATTCCGATAGCATTAAGGTCGGCTCAGAGGTCGTGGCGATCGGTAACCCGCAGGGCTTCGACCATACGGTTACAACCGGGGTGCTTAGCGCCAGAGGCCGCAGCATCGATATCAACGAAGAAGACGGCAGCGGCGTGAAGACCTATAAGAACCTGCTGCAGACTGACGCCTCCATTAACCCGGGGAACTCCGGCGGACCGCTGCTCAACATGAACGGCCAAGTCATTGGTATGAACGTTGCAGTGAGCAGAGACGCTCAGGGTATCGGCTTTGCGATTCCGGTAAATACCATTAAAGGCGTAGTAGATAAGCTTGAAGCCAATCAGGAAATTCCGAAGGAACCGGTACCATTCATTGGGGCTACCCTGATGACGATTACCGATGAAGTTGCCAAGCAAATGGGGACAACGATTAAAGAAGGCTCTGTAGTAGCTGAAATTGTCTTTAAATCTCCTGCTTATACAGCGGATCTGCGTCCTTACGATATCATCACAGGAATTGACGGAAAGAACTATGCGACCAACCAGGATCTGATTACCTATATTCAGACGCTTAAGGTGGGCGATAAGGTTACCCTGAATGTAGTCCGCGACGGCAAGAAGCTGGATCTGCCGGTAACGATTGGCAACAAGAATGATTTTGAGACCACGCAGACTCAGAAGCAATAAGCACATCATGCGGTGGGCGTTAGAGCGGAAGGGGCAACCCTTCCGCTCTGTGCTGTTCGTGTACGGATGCGGAGAGACTGGTGCATCTGATACAATAGAGATATATGAATGAGACAATGGGGGCTGCCGGATGCGACCGAATATACTGATAATTGATGATGATGAGAAAATAACCTCTATGCTCCGCCGCGGGCTGGCCTTTGAGGGCTATGATGTCAAGACGGCGTCCAACGGGGCTGACGGGCTGCGTGCCGTTCTGAACAGTGATCCCGATGTGGTCATTCTGGATGTTATGATGCCCCAGGTGGACGGGTTCGAGGTATGCCGCCGTCTGCGGGAGGGCGGGAGCAGCGTTCCTGTGCTGATGCTGACGGCCAAGGATGAAATCGAGCACCGGGTGAAGGGGCTGGACCTCGGCGCGGATGACTATCTGGTGAAGCCGTTTGCGCTGGAGGAGCTGCTGGCACGGGTCCGGGCACTGCTCCGGCGCAAAAGCGAGCAGGGCGGTAGCCCGGATCAGGCGGTCACCTATGAGGATATTACGCTGGATGTGGATTCCCGGGAAGTGACCCGCGCCGGGCGGCGCCTGGAGCTGACGGCGAAGGAATTCGAGCTGCTGCATCTGTTCATGCAGAATCCGAAGCGGGTGCTCTCCCGCGATCTCATTATGGATAAGATCTGGGGCTACGATTACAGCGGGGAATCGAATGTCCTGGAGGTATATATTGCAATGCTGCGTCAGAAGACGGAGGAGCATGGCGGCAAACGACTGATTCAGACGATCCGGGGAGCCGGTTACATCCTAAGAGGTGACTAATATGTCCATACGTTTGCGGCTTACTGCCTGGTATTCGGGAATTCTGGCTGTCATGCTGCTGGTTTTGTCCGGCGTGATCTATGCGTTTGTCTATATTAATACGTACGGCGATTTGAAAAACCGGCTCCAGAATCAATCGCATCAGGTAGAGCTGAAGGCGGGCCTGAGCCCGGACGGAAACCTGCAGCCTGTGCTTGGGGGACCAGCGGGTCAGAGCCTGTTCGCCCAAATGTACATCTATGATCTGGACCGGCTGATTCTAAGCCCAAATATGACCGAAATTAAACTGAAATTCCAGGTTCCCGCCAAGGAGGACCTGCATAACCAGGAGGGATTCCTGCAGGCCAGCTATGGCGGTAACCCCTTCCTGATCTATCAGCGGGCGGTTGATGTAACGCTCAACAACAGTCTGCCTGCGCCTGCTGTCCTTCAGGTCGCCGTCTATACGGGGGAACAGGTCACGCTGCTGAACCGGCTGAAGAATATTCTGCTGGCCGGCTCCTTCGCTACCCTGCTCGCAGCCTTCACCTTCGGCCTCTTCCTGGCCCGTAAGGCGATGAGTCCGATTGGCAAGGTCATTGAAGCTGCGAATGGAATACAGACGGGAACTGACCTTAGCTCGCGGATCGTATATGACGGTCCGCAGGATGAGATCGGGCGGCTGATTGAGACGGTGAACAGTATGCTCGGGCGGATGGAGGGCTTCTATACGGGGCTGGAGGAGGCCTATGCCACGCAGCGCCGCTTCGTCTCGGATGCTTCGCATGAGCTGCGGACACCGCTTACAACCATCCGCGGGAATATTGATCTGCTGCAAAAGGTCTGGGAGATGAAGCCGGATGACAGCCGGATGTCTGAGGCGGATATCCGCCAGCTCTCAATTGAATCGGTGAAGGATATTGCTGATGAAGCTGCGCGCATGAGCCGTCTGGTAGCGGATATGCTCTCCCTGGCCCGTGCGGATACCGGCCGGACCTTCGAGATCGAGCCGGTGGCGCTGGAGCCGATGATGACTGAGGTAGCCCGCCGGGCGTCCTTCCTGACGCGCGAAGCGGAGTGGTCTGTAGGTGAGATGGGCCATCTGAACGGTAAGTATATCCTGGGCAACAAGGATTATCTGCAGCAGATGATGTTTATTTTCATTGATAATGCTTTCAAATACACCCCGGCAGGTGAGGTTACGCTGGATGCCTTGCTGTATCAGAATCAGGTGGGAATCCGCATTGCTGATACGGGAATCGGGATGGACAAAGATGAGGTGCCGCATATCTTCGACCGCTTCTACCGCGCAGATGAATCCAGAGGAATTACGGAAGGCATCGGGCTAGGATTGTCCATTGCCAAATGGATTATTGAGGAGCACGGAGGCTCTGTTGAGGTGGTCACCCGTCAGGGGGAAGGGACGACCTTTGTGATTTGGCTGCCGCTTCTCTTTGCCCCGCCGCTGGAATAGGGTATAATTGAGTGGCTCCTATTACAGCAGTCATTGACAGCAGAAAGCGGTGAATTCATGGAAGTCATCAAAATCTCTCCCCGGGGTTATTGCTATGGCGTCGTCGATGCTATGGTGATGGCACGGCAGGCTGCGCAGAATCTGGATCTGCCCCGGCCGATTTATATACTGGGCATGATTGTGCACAACAGCCATGTCACGAACTCCTTCGAGGATGACGGAATTATTACGCTGGACGGGCATAACCGTCTGGATATTCTAGATAAAATAGATAAGGGAACAGTCATCTTCACAGCCCACGGCGTATCGCCTGAAGTACGTAAGGTGGCACGCGCCAAAGGGCTGACCACGGTGGATGCCACCTGCCCTGATGTGACCAAGACGCATGATCTCATCAAGGAGAAGGTTGATGAGGGCTGCGAGATTATCTATATTGGCAAGAAAGGCCACCCGGAGCCGGAAGGTGCGGTGGGAATTGCGCCGGAGCATGTCCATCTGATCGAGAAAGAAGAGGACATTGCCGGCCTCTCTATCACTTCCTCACGGATTGTCATTACGAACCAGACCACAATGAGCCAGTGGGATATCAAGCATATTATGCGCAAGCTGCTGGAGACCTTCCCTGGTGCCGAAGTTCATAATGAGATTTGTATGGCTACGCAAGTGCGGCAGGAGGCTGTCGCTGAGCAGGCGGGCCAGTGCGAGCTGGTTATTGTGGTCGGTGATCCGCGCAGCAATAACTCCAACCGCTTGGCGCAGGTATCAGAGGAGATCGCGGGAGTTACGGCCTATCGCATCTCGGATGTATCCGAGATGAATACAGAATGGCTGAAGGGAATCACCAAGGTAGGTGTGACTTCCGGCGCTTCTACGCCGACGCCGATCACCAAGGAAGTCATTAATTATCTGGAGCAGTATGACGAAGCGAAGCCGGAGACCTGGGAGATCAAGCGCACAGTCAATATGGCGAAGCTTCTGCCTCCTGTGAAGAACAAGACTGCCAGCACCAGCTGACAGGTCTGCATAACAATAACGATGAACTCATAGCGGATAACCGGCAGTGCGGCCTGAGAGGGCTGTGCTGCTTTCTTCGTTTTTGCCACATAGAATTCACACGGAACGGGGAATAATGGTTGACTGAAAGGGGAATATGCGATAAAATCACTTTAGTGCTTAAAAGCGTACACGCGTCGTAGCGAAATAGTAAATCAGTGAATTAGCAGTGTGCCGGTCTATCCAACAACACTAATACGGGTCCAAAAGGGGAGCTATAATATGATCGTTATTACATCCAACCAAACACCTCAGGAACAGGTGAATGAGATTATTGCCGTGATTGAGAAGGAAGGCTTGCAGGTCCATCTCTCTGTAGGGGCTGACCATACCGTAATCGGACTGGTAGGGGGCGTCACTCCGAAGCTAGCCGAGCATCTTCGCCAGATGAAGGGCGTGGAGAATGTAGTTAAGATTACCAAATCCTATAAGCTGGCGAGCCGAGACTTCCATCCGGAGGATACGGTTATCGATATCCGCGGAGTGAAGATCGGCGGGGAGAACTTGGTTATTATGGGCGGTCCGTGTGCCGTGGAATCTCCGGAGCAGATCGATGAGATTGCCCGGCTGGTCAAGGCTTCCGGCGGCCAGGTACTGCGCGGAGGTGCCTTCAAGCCGCGTACCGGACCTTACAGCTTCCAAGGGGTTGGCGTGGAAGGGCTGACAATGATGGCGGAAGCCGGTAAACGTCACGGCCTGCTGACCATTACTGAGGTCATGACGCCGGAATACGTGGATATTTGTGCTGAGCATGCGGATATTCTGCAGGTAGGTACACGCAACATGCAGAACTTTGACCTGCTGCGCAAGCTGGGGACCTGCGGCCGTCCTGTGCTGTTGAAGCGCGGGTTCAGTGCGACCTATGATGAGCTGCTGAATGCGGCAGAATACATTCTCGCGGGGGGCAACCGGGATGTCATGCTGTGCGAGCGCGGCATCCGTACCTTCGAGACTTACACGCGTAACACGCTGGATCTGTCGGCCATTCCTGTGTTGCAGAACCTCAGCCATCTGCCTGTAATCTCTGACCCGAGCCACGGCACCGGACGCCGCGAACTGGTAGCCCCTATGGCCAAGGCCTCTGTTGCTGCAGGCGCCAACGGTCTGATCATCGAGATGCATACCGACCCCGATAACTCCATGACCGGAGACGGCGTTCAGTCTCTGTTCCCTGAGCAATTCGACAGCCTGCTGCGGGATCTGGAGAAGCTGGCACCGCTGGTGGGCCGCAAGTTCTCTCCGTCTCTGGAGGCTGCGCCTGTAGTATGATTGTCAACGAATAATGACTATTGAACAGCTCTCTTCTCCCGCTTCAGGCTGGAGGATGAGAGCTGTTTTTGCTGCATATTGGACAAAGGTGACATGGAATCCGGATGAAATTGGTATTTTCACCAAAGCGTCAGAATATCTCACATTGTCGCAAGAAATACCTGACATAAGCATTGACGATGTTAGGTATGCGATTTATAATGACGACAGCAAAAAAATAAAAACAAGAACATTTGATACGATGAGCGGCCTAATGTTCGGAATCTGGGGAGGAATTAAGCATGTCGGTTGAAAAAGTATTGCAGACGATCAAGGAAAACAATATCGAGTGGGTGGATTTCCGGTTTGTAGATTTGGGTGGACGTGCTCACCATATCTCTTTGCCAGCATCCGCAGTTGAAGAAGAAACCTTTGTAAATGGAGTAGCATTCGATGGTTCTTCCATTACAGGCTTCCGGGGGATTGAAGAGTCGGATATGGTAATGATGCCTGATCCAAGCACCACTTACATTGACCCGTTCACTGCTCACCCGACACTGAACATTATGTGCGACATTTTCACGCCTGATGGCGAACGTTATGAGCGCGACCCGCGCGGTATCGCAGTGAAGGCTGAAGAATTCCTGCAATCCAGCGGTGTAGGTACAGCAGCATTCTTCGCACCTGAATCCGAGTTCTTCATCTTCGACGATGTACGTTACGAGAGCGGAATGAACACTTCCTCCTTCTACGTAGATTCCGAAGAAGCAGCATGGAACACTGGCCGCAAGGAAGAAGGCGGCAACATGGCATTCAAGGTTGGCGTGAAGGGCGGATACGTGCCTGTAGCTCCAGTGGATTCCCAGCAGGATATCCGCAGTGAAATGTGCCGTTTGCTTGGTGAAGCGGGCCTCGAAATCGAGCGTCATCATCACGAAGTAGCAACAGCAGGCCAGGCGGAAATCAACTTCCGTTTCGACACCTTGAAGAAAACAGCTGATAATCTCCTCACTTACAAATACATTGTGCAGAACACTGCACGCCAATACGGCAAGGTAGCCACCTTCATGCCAAAACCGCTGTTCGGCGATAACGGTAGCGGAATGCACGTTCACCAATCGATCTTCAACGGCAGCGAGCCTTTGTTCTATGAAAAAGGTGCCTATGCCAACCTGAGTGAAATGGCGCTGCACTACATCGGCGGTATCCTGTATCATGCTCCTGCATTGATCGCGCTGACGAACCCAAGCACCAACTCGTTCAAGCGTCTGGTTCCTGGCTATGAAGCACCGGTCAACCTGGTCTATTCCAAGGGCAACCGTTCAGCTGCTGTCCGTATCCCGGTAGCTGCTGTGACACCTAAGGGCTGTCGTATCGAATTCCGTACACCGGACTCTACGGCTAACCCATACCTGGCCTTCTCCGCTATGCTGATGGCTGGTCTGGACGGAATTAAGAAGAAGATCAACCCTGAAGAAATGGGCTACGGTCCGCTGGACAAGAACATCTACGAATTGTCTGATGCAGACAAAGAGAAGATCCGCAGCGTTCCGGGTACCCTGGACGAAGCTCTGGATGCACTGGAGGCTGACTTCGAATTCCTGACAGAGGGCGGCGTATTCACCAAAGACTTCATCGATAACTATATCGCCCTGAAGCGTTCCGAAGCTCAAGCCGTTGCCATCCGCGTTCATCCGCATGAATACTCCCTGTACTTCGACGTATAAGCTTATAAGATTAGCTAGTGTAAAACTAGCTGGATAGAGAGGCCCCTGGAATCTTTTGATTCCGGGGGCTTTTTGTATTTATCGTGTAAACAAACTTCGGTGGCGGCTGATCGTGCTGGAGGGTGATGTGAAAGGTGGAAGGTGGAAGGTGAAAGTTGGAAGGTGAAAGGGATAAATCCCTCTGATTTAGCGGGGAGTTGGCAAATGAGTTAAATGAGGAGCACTAGTGCACCTGAATTCGGCCAAAGTGGGCAAATGAGTTAAATGAGGAGCACTAGTGCACCTGAATTCGGCCAAAGTGGGCAAATGAGTTAAATGAGGAGCACTAGTGCACCTGAATTCGGTCAAAGTGGGCAAATGAGCTAAATGAGGAGCATTAGTGCACCTGAATTCGGAGAATGTGTGCTAGTTGAGCAAATGTGGAACCCCGTTCGTACTTGTTACAAATAGCTTAATATTGTGGTTTCGTAAATTTTCGTTACTAAAATAGTATTAATGTAATAAAATTACAATTATATGTGATTATCTGAGCTTTAGAGTATTAATTTTGCACATTAATCTCTGCTCATAAGTCAAAAATAACGCTTTACAAAGGAAAATAACGGTGTAATAATGAAACCGAAACCGATTTCGGAAAGCGGTACTGGGCTTTGCGATTATGTGGTCATACGCAATTAAGAATACATCTGCTGTTAGGAAAAGGGAGGAAGAATGTATTGAAGGAGCAATCAAAGGTGGCAAGATCAGGCTGGAGCTTCACCGGGAATAACGGGGACTTTCGGCTGGAGCAGCCGGACCGGAGCAGCTTTTTATATTTTCCGCTGGTGAATGAAGGGGGCATGATGTCCTCGGTCAGTCCTAGGCTGCATGGTCAGGCCACTTCGGGCCATAATACCTTTCTGACACCGCCAATCTCCGTGGAGGATCTGCATAACTCCCGCGCCTCGCGCAATTTCTGGGTGTACATTGAAGGCAAGGGCGCCTGGTCGGCTGCCGGCAATTCTGCACGGCAGAATGCGGCGTTCTATGGCGAAGCAGCAGATGAATCCTTGCTGGAGGCAGGACTTCTGTGGCATCGGGTGACGCGGGAGAGTAAGGAGCTGGGGCTGAGAGCGGAGATCACAAGCTTCGTACCCTGCGGCAACGACAAGGTTGAGCTGATGAAGGTGGTACTTACGAACAGCGGTACAGAGGCGCTTACGCTGACATCTACAGCGGCTATTCCGTTGTATGCGCGTTCTGCGGATGATCTGCGCGATCACCGGCATGTCACCTCGCTGCTGAACCGGATCTATACTTCGGCGTATGGCGTAGAGGTGCAGCCTGCGCTGTCCTTCGACGAACGCGGCCACCGGGTGAATCATACTTCGTACGGGGTATACGGGGCTGGTGAGGGCGGAGCGCTGCCAACCGGATTATTCCCGGTGCAGGAGGAATTCATCGGCGAGGGCGGAAGTCTGGACTGGCCGGAAGCGGTCGTGAACAATCTGGCGCCGCCGATTGGGGAGGATGGCGGAGTGCCTTGGGAAGGATATGAGGCGCTGGGTGGTTTGCGGTTCGCCGCAATCACTTTGGAGCCGGGTCAGAGTCATTCTTATGTCGTAGTCATGGCGATTGACAATGATAGAATCGATGTGCAGGCGCTGATGGCCAAATATGGCTCTGCTGCGGCTTTTGACGCGTTGCTTGATGAGAATAAACGCTTCTGGGCGGATAAAGTCAATACGGTAGAATTCCATACTGGAGATCATGCCGCCGACGAATGGATGAAATGGGTCACGCTGCAGCCGGTGCTGCGCAGGCTATACGGCAACTCGTTCCTGCCTTACCACGATTATGGCAGAGGGGGACGCGGCTGGCGCGATCTCTGGCAGGATTGCCTGGCTCTGTTGATTATGGAGCCTGCGGATGTGCGCAGCCTGCTGCTGAACAACTATGCCGGAGTTCGAATTGACGGCAGCAATGCGACGATCATCGGGCAGCAACCGGGCGAATTCATTGCCGACCGCAACAATATTCCCCGGGTCTGGATGGACCATGGTGCGTGGCCGTTCCTGACTACCATGCTATACCTGGATCAGAGCGGGGATCTGGACTTCCTGCTGCAGGAGCAGACTTATTTCCGTGATACCTTCATGAACCGCTGTAAGGACCGCGACGCCTCCTGGGAGCCGGGGGCAGGAAGCAGTCTGCGGACAACTGCGGGCGAAGAATATACAGGTACTATTCTGGAGCATATCCTGCTGCAGAATCTGGTTCCTTTCTTCAATGTGGGTGAGCACAATAACATCCTGCTGGAAGGCGCAGACTGGAACGATGGCCTCGATATGGCAGCACAGCGGGGTGAAAGTGTTACATTCACAGCCTTCTATGCCAGCAACCTGCTCGATCTGTCCAAACTGCTGGTTACCCTGAAGGAACGGACTGGCGGAGATACGCTGGAGCTGGCCGAAGAGATGGTGCTGCTGCTTGACTCGCTCGGCCAAGCTGTCGATTATGAATCGGTGACAGCCAAGCATGAGCTGCTCAGCCGCTTCTATGCTGCTGCACCGAATAAGGTGAGCGGGGTAAGAGCCGTGCTGACGCTTGAAGAGGTTGCAGCAGATCTCGCCCGTAAGGCGGAATGGATCTTCGATCACCTGCGCCGCAATGAATGGGTAGAGAGCGGACACGGTGACGGCTGGTTCAACGGCTATTATAATAATGACGGTGAACGTGTAGAAGGGGAATGGGCGGAGAGCACACGGATGACGCTTACCGGTCAGGTCTTCCCGCTCCTCGGCCACGCTGCTGCTCCAGAGCAGATTCCTGCGATCATCTCTGCGGTAGAGCGCAATCTGTACGATGAGAAAATCGGCTACCGTCTGAACAGCAACTTCGGCGGCATTCAGCAGAATCTGGGCCGGGCATTCGGCTTCGCCTTCGGACACAAGGAGAACGGAGCCATGTTCAGCCACATGACCGTTATGTACGGCAATGCGCTGTATAAGCGCGGATACGTTAAAGAAGGCCGCAAGGTGCTGGATTCACTGTATAATCTGAGTGCGAACTTCGAGGTGAGCCGGATGTATCCCGGAATTCCGGAATATATCAATGAGCAGGGCAGAGGAATGTATACGTATCTGACAGGCTCGGCAAGCTGGCTGCTGCTGACGATGGTAACTGAGGTGTTTGGCGTCAAAGGCAAGCTCGGCGACCTGCTGCTGCAGCCGAAGCTGGTGAATGAACAGTTTGACGGCGATAAGAGCGCCTCGATCAAGACTATCTTTGCCGGACGCGAGCTGAAAGTCGTCTATATGGCCTCTGGAAGCACGGAATACGGAGAGTATCAAATACACGCAGCCCGCTTGAACGGGGCTGAGGTAACGCTTCAGCGCGTCTCAGAGGGTGCTGTGATTCCACGCAGCCTGTTGACAGACCTGCCTGAAGGAGAAATTCATCTGCTGGAGGTAGAGCTGGCCTAAAGCCGGAGCTGCTGAATTCTATCGCCTGCTCTGCCGGTCCGCGCGGAGCAGGCGTTTTAATATCCAAATAACCCGTATAGAATGGGCTTGGAAATGCTATGATAGGATGTGCTGCGTCCAACCAGGACAGAAAGGAAAGAGATCAATGACACGTATACTATCCAATGGAGTACTGACCGTAGAGATTGCTGATGTGGGAGCCTATGGAGGCACCCGTTTTGACTGGACAGGATTTATTACAGGCGTGAAGCTGGACGAGGGCGGGCATACCTTTTGTGTTCCGGAAAGTCTGGTGCCTGGGCAGGGTACTGGAGGGATAGGCCTCTGCAATGAGTTTGGCATTTCCCGGGCAATCGGCTATGAAGATGCTGCTCCTGGGGAATGGTTCCCCAAGCCCGGCATCGGGCTGCTGCAGAAGCAAAGTGATGAGCCTTATTCATTCGTCGGGGAGTATCCGCTTAAGCCATTCCCGATCACTGAAGAGTGGAGCGAAGACTCGGTGACATACACTGTGCAGCCGCTGGAATGCCGGGGTTACAGCATGCGGCTGGTCAAGACATTGAAGCTTGAAGATAACCGGCTGGATATTTCCTACAGGATAGAGAATACAGGGACCGAACCGCTGCGGATTGAAGAGTATATTCATAATTTTGTCGGCATTGATGGGGCGCTGGTAGGGACGGATTATGAGCTTAGGCTGCCGGGAACGCTCCGGATTGTGGCCCCGGAATCGGCGTATACGGAGAATTTGCTCAGCATAGACGGGAATAGCCTGACATGGGCTGGGGAACCGGACCGCCAATTCTATTGCAGACTCGAAGGCTGGGAGCAGGCGGAGGCGGACTATTACTGGGAGCTGATCCATAAGCCTACTGGGGCCTGCATCAGAGAGAGCGGAGATTTCGCTGCTGAGCGGATTGCGCTGTGGGGAGACAAGCATGTAATTTCACCCGAGGTTTTTGCAGACATCACTATTTTACCGCGTCACAGCAAGGGTTGGAGCCGCAGCTACCTGTTTTCGGCCTCCTGATTGCGGTCTAGCTTACCTCATATGTGAATAATTATACTTGCTGGTGTTTATCGTTATCTGCTATCATAGCGATATCCATATTCATAGGAGAGAAAGGGTGGGAGTTATTTTGAGCAAGAGAGCATACAATTTTAATGCCGGTCCGGCCGCATTGCCGCTGGCAGTATTGGAACGTGCACAGGCGGAGTTCGTTGAATTCCGGGAGAGCGGAATGTCCATTATGGAGATGTCGCACCGCGGGGCGATATACGAATCCGTGCATAATGAAGCTCAGGAACGCCTGCTTTCGCTCCTCGGCAATCCGCAGGGCTACAAGGTATTGTTCATCCAGGGCGGAGCAAGCACACAGTTCGCCATGGTTCCGATGAACCTTATCGCTGAAGGCCAGGTCGGCAGTTATGTCATGACAGGAAGCTGGGCGGACAAAGCCCTGAAGGAAGCCAAGCTGACAGGCGGCGGTCATGTAGCCGCATCCTCCGCAGACAAGAAATTCCTGGCTATTCCTGAGCTTAGCAGCATCAAGGCTGCAGACAATGCCGCTTACCTGCATATCACCTCGAATGAGACGATTGAAGGCACGCAGTATGCACAGTATCCTGATGCCGGTAACATTCCGCTGGTTGCCGATATGTCCAGTGATATTCTGAGCCGCGACTTCGATGTGAACCAATTCGGTCTGATCTATGCCGGTGCGCAGAAGAATCTCGGACCGTCGGGCGTTACCGTAGTGATTGCCAAGGAAGAGCTGATCGCAAGTTCTCCGGCGAATATTCCGACGATTCTGCGGTATGATACTCATTACAAGAACAACTCTCTCTACAATACGCCGCCATCCTTCTCTGTATATATGGTTAACGAAGTGTTAAAATGGATTGAGGAACAGGGCGGGCTTGCCGGCACTGAAGCCAAGAACCGTGACAAAGCAGGTCTCCTGTATGATTATATCGACGGCAGCGACGGCTTCTACCGCGGAGTTGCGGAAGAAGGCAGCCGTTCCATCATGAATGTAACGTTCCGGATGCAATCGGAGGAGCTGGAGAAGCAGTTCATCAAAGCTTCCGAAGCGGAAGGCTTTGTCGGCCTCAAGGGACACCGCAGCGTAGGCGGCTTACGGGCTTCGATCTACAACGCAGTCCCACATGAGAGCGTTAAGGCGTTGGCTGATTTCATGAAGCATTTCCGGCAAACTCAAGGGTAATGAAAGAACGTTCCTGACCTTCCGCCTTGCAGCGGAAGGTTTCTTCTTGCCCGCAGCCAGGATCATAGAGCCCGGCCTGTGTCCGGCCTGTATCTGCAAGCAGCATCAAGAATACACCACAGGGCCATGGAGGAACACGGCGGATACTTACTCCGCCGCACTCCTTAAGACCCTACAGAGAGGAAGCATTCGTATTATGGCATTACACATTGTGCTGGTGGAACCGGAAATACCGGCGAATACCGGCAATATCGCCCGTACCTGTGCGGCCACAGGAACCCATCTCCATCTCGTGCACCCGCTGGGCTTCCGCACAGACGATGCTACGCTGAAGCGTGCCGGACTCGATTATTGGCATGCAGTGAATATTGAATATCATAATTCCTTCAGTGAAGTATTGGAGAAGTATCAGGAAGGGCGGTTCTTCTACGCAACCACCAAGGCCAAGAAGCGCTATAGCGATTTCGCCTTCCGGGATGGAGACTTCTTCGTGTTCGGGAAAGAAACCAAGGGGTTGCCGGCAGAGATCCTGGAGGCTGGTCAGGAAACGGCGATGCGGATGCCGATGAGCGAGGCGGTCAGATCGCTTAATTTGTCCAATTCGGCAGCGATTGTGGTCTATGAAGCGCTCCGGCAGCTCGATTTCCCACAACTTTTCTAAAAGTTGACATCATTTTTTATTTTTTTCAGCAGGATTCGACATTTTAGTAACGAAATAGTTGATTAGTGCCGAAGAAAGTAATAGGGTACGTGAACTTGGATGTCAGAAATGGCACTACTAATCATAAGTTGAACAGGAGAGTGTAAGTTAGATATGAAACCTGCTGGCGTTGTACGTAAAGTAGATCAGCTGGGTAGAATTGTTCTGCCTAAGTCTCTGCGTAAAAGGTATCAAATGAATGAAGGTGATCCTGTAGAAATTCTTGTTCAGGGCGACCACATTATTCTGGAGCGTTACCGTCCGAAGTGTGTCTTCTGCGGATCTATGGAAGGCGTAAGCGAATATAAAGACCGTTACATTTGTTCAAGCTGCCTTACCGAGATGACCCAACTGCCAAAACACGCGTAAGCGTAGAGCGCATCAATTATCTACATAGGGTAAAACGCGTAAGCGCGTCTTATAACATGGATGCTGGTTGGACTCGGCTTCAGTGAATAGTGAAGAACACAAAAAGAGCGCCGCACACATCCGTGCGGTGCTCCTTTTTGTGGTATACGTCCATCAGATTGTTCGCGGAGGGCGGGTCACAGCCCCTTAGTCTTGTCGTCGTTGTAGGAAGAAGTAAGAATACCAGCCAGAAACAGTACAAATACCAGGGTCACGATCCAAAAAGTCAGGGAGAACGACATGCAGGCACCTCCATTATTGACGATCTTCGTTACCCTGAGTATACCCTTTTAATCTGTAAAAATAAATGAAAATATGATATTTAGCATTGACGGTTATACTCGGAATTACTTGAAGAACAAGAAGTTGGTTGGGACACGGCGCAAATTGCCGTCGGAAGGCTTGTTAATGACCTTGCCGCGGAAAATCATGGACGATGAGCCGCCGCCGTCCAGGTTATAAGCATCGATGACGCCGAGATTGTACAGCTTATCCTGCAGCTCAGCCAGCGTTGCTCCCGAGTTACCGTTCTCGTTATATCCGTCAGCGACCAGAATCAGCAGCTGATTATCCTTGTAGTTACCGATGATGGTCCGCGGTGCCCGCTTCGGGGCCAGCTGCCATTTCAGCGGAATGGCTGTCTTGCTCTGATTCTTCAGCAGCACAGGGACGAAGGTTGCTCCGAATACCGGCTCCAGCTGATCGAGCTGGTCACGACTGGTGAATTTGCCGCCGATCAGCTGGCCGGATTTGTTCAGGCCGACGAAGCTGAGATCCTTGTAGCTGGGCTCGAAGCCGTACAGATATTCTCCGCCGACGATGGTGGTCGAGAGCGGATAACGCTTGCCGTTCTGATCAGCGAAGCCGCCGGCATTAATACCGGCCGAGGCACCGTAGCGGTTCACGGCCTGCAGTGTGGTCTCGGAAGCGCCCGTGCCGTCACCGGCCAGGCTCATCTTCATGGCTGAGGTATCCTTCAGCTTAATCTTCATGGCGTATGCTGTATAATTGCCGGGGTTCAGCCGGTATAATTCAATGGTAATCCGGTCGCTGCTGATCACATCGGCAGGAATGCCGAGCCGGGAACTAATCCGGCGGTTGTAGATCCGCTCAGGACGGGAGGTCTGGGCCGTTGCTGTGCTGACCAGTGTATTCATAGCGTTCGTGGTCTGCTTGTAGAGCTGTGCGCTGGTACCGATAGAGTCTATGGTGTAAGCGGCATAGCTCTTGGCCACAGCCAGGTCCTGCTTCAATTGCGCGGTTTCATTCACGGGTCCGGGGTCAGCTGCGAAGGGGGCGGTATTCAGCTTAAGCTCAAGCGGAGGCTGGTACAGCCACAGACAGAGCAGCAGTCCGAACAATGGAGCGGTCAGGAGCATGAAGAACCGGTTCACTCTTTTGACAGGAGTCATCATTTCAGCAGATCCATCTCTTTCTTGAGCGTATCAAGCTGTTTCTTGACCTCGCTTAATTGCGTGTACAGCTTGTTGCTGTTGTCCGTCTTGTTACTGGCATTATCCTTGGTGAAGGTCAGCAGCTCGTTGAACGTCTGCACGGTGCTCTGAAGCTCCTTCACTTGTTCTGACAGGACGGCGATCTTCGACTCGTAGTCGGTCTTCAAAACGGTAAGCTGCTGCTGGCTTTGAGATCCAAGCTCGCTCAGCACCTGATCCTTCAGATGATTGGTGTAGCTGTACACGGCATATACGCCGGCTGTGATCATCAGAATCCAGAACAGTAGAAACCATTTGACGGACGAGCCGCTTCTCTCTGCACTCCGGCGAGAGTGTACCCGGGTCGATTCCGCTAGCGGTTGCATTTCATCACCTCAAGCCATATTTTTTCAAGTTCTCATTCTATCAGACTTTCAGGTTTTTCGCAAAAGTGAAAGAGCCGCGCAGAAACGACAAAAAGTAATTGCATCCTGTTAAACTACTGCGATACAATTTCTATAGATTGGAATATCTGATGGACGTATTCAAGGTAAAAGTAGGAAGAATAGACTTATGACAGCATAGATCCTTGCTTGCGTGTTGACAGGAAACGCTTACAGCGCTTTCCATTCTGGAAAATTATATAGATAGCAGGAGGTCTGGGCATTAATGACGAAGGTCTGGCAGGTGGTCATCGTGGGATGTCATCCCACAAGTATGCTGGGAACAAAATTAATTCTGGAAGATGAGGAGGGACTGACGGTAGATGGCATGTTCGCTACCTGGGAAGAATGTCTCGCGGGCATGGAGGAATTAAGGCCTGATCTGGTGCTGAGTGATTATCAGATGCATGACGGAACCGTAGAGCTGGTGCTGCCGGACATGAAAAAAAGCTCACCGTGCTCCCACATTATTATCATGACGGAGGAGAACGATAAGGAGATATTCCTGCCCCTGATTGAACTGGGAGCGAGCGGGGTATTGTCAAAGGGAGCCACTCCGGATCAGCTTCTGCAGATGATCCGCGGCATCCGCGAAGGGTTCCTCTCCATTCCGCTGGAATGGATCGAAAAGGGCTTCCGTCCGGTAGCCTCCTCCAGAGGGCTGGAAGGTGTCTTGCAGCTGACACAGACGGAGATGTTCATCATGGAACGCATTGTGCAAGGAATTACATACGACAAAATCGCACTTGAAATTGAAGTCAGCCGCCGTTCGATCGATAACTACCTGCGCAAGATTTATGTGAAGCTGGAAGTATCGACAAGAGCGCAGGCGATTGAGAAGTTCGCGCTTTTCTCAAGACAGAACAAGCAAATCTACGCATAATCCCTGTATTACGACATAATGGCGTCAGGACTGGAATATTCTTAAACCAGATAAAGGGGGGAAGCGTATGAAGTATGAGTTTTCTTCGCGCGCACATACATTGTTATCTTCACCGCTGCTGAGTATCCGTAAAGAGACACGCCGGGGTACGCTGATCTCGCTGGCAGAAGAGCTCCCGGCAGAAGAATTATTTCCGCTGTCACTGCTGTCTGAGGCGGCATCTACCGTGATCTCCACAGATGCAAGTGCGCTGCAGTACGGGGAGCCTGAAGGGTATGGCCCGCTCCGCGAATGGCTGACCGGAGATTGGCTCCGCAGCAAAGGGGTGGCGGTAACCGAAGGCGGAGTGCTCCTGACAACGGGCAGCCAGCAGGCCATCGATCTGCTGTCCAGGGTGTACATCGATCCCGGGGATCATGTACTGGTTGAGAATCCGACTTCTCCCGGTATTCTGCAGGCGCTGCGGATGCAGGGAGCCGTCATTATTCCGGTCCAGGGGGATGGGGATGGCCTGCTGCCGGATCATCTGCGCCGAACGATCCGCAGCTATAGACCCAAGATGCTGTTCGCTGCGCCAAGCTTCACCAACCCCAGCGGAGTGCTCTGGAGCCTTGCCCGGCGGCAAGAGATTCTGGAGCTGTGTATCTCACATAATGTGCTGATCGTAGAGGATGATTCCTATGGCGATCTGCACTTCCAGCGGAGTGAGGGCCACCCCTCCAAGAAATATCCTACTCTATATGCGCTGGAGAATGTCAGCGAGGGCGGGCATGTGCTGTACATCGGCTCCTTCAGCAAGACGGTCGCGCCGGCGCTGCGGACGGGCTGGGCGGCGGGAAGCCGCGAGCTGATCGGCATGATGGCTGCCGCCAAGCAGATGGCGGACTGGCAGTCCAGCTCGCTGAACCAGCGCCTGCTGCATCATCTGCTCAGTGTGTCGGCCTTTGATCTAAGGGAGCATATCGCGCTGCTGAACCGCGAATACAATACCCGCCTGAAGCTGATGGCGGAGCTGCTGAAGCGTCCGGCCTGGAAGCACAGCGTGTATGATATGCCGGCCGGCGGCATGTTCCTCTGGGTATCGCTGCCTGAAGGCCTGGACGCGATGGCTCTGCTGCGGGCTTCGCTGTCCAAGGGGGTAGCCTTCCTGCCTGGTCCGCTCTGCAGTGTAAGCGGAGGCTCGGACCGCATCCGGCTCAACTTCAGCCATCCCGGCCGCGATGAGCTGCTGCTTGGAATGAATCTGATGAGCGAAGCGGTGACCGAGTTCACGGCGCGCAGCTAGGGGAGAAGGAACGGGCGCAAATATGAGCTTCACAGAAATTGAGCGGATTTTCATTTGAATTTTGCCGGATGCTATGTTAGGCTGGAGTCAATTAAATCTTCCATAAACACATCGTTTACTGGATTGTTACTGGCCGTGCCAGGCAAAACCTAAACTGATGGTGACTGATTTGAACCCGTTCGCCGGGCTCGATGATCTTGCCATAGGTTTAGGTTTTTCTGTTATATAGGCCATGCAGAAAGATCATAATGAAAAGGGGTAAGGACTATGGCTACAGTACTTAACGGATTTCCTGAGCATTTCTTATGGGGCGGCGCAACCGCTGCCAATCAGCTGGAGGGCGCTTTTGATCAGGGGGGCAAAGGGCTGTCAACCGCAGATATGATCGCCTTCGTGCCAAAGGATAAGCGCACAGGGGATCATTCCATGGAGATCTCTTCGGAGCGTATCGCCCGGATTCTTGCCGGAGAGACGGATGACTGGTTCCCGAAACGCGAAGGCGTTGACTTCTATCACCGCTACAAGGAGGACATTGCTCTATTCGCCGAAATGGGCTTCAAGGTGTTCCGGCTGTCGATTAACTGGGCACGGATCTTCCCGAACGGCGATGATGCCGAGCCTAACGAGCAGGGTCTGCAATTCTACGACGATGTATTCGATGAACTGTTGAAATACGGCATTGAGCCGCTGGTTACTCTCTCGCACTATGAGACTCCGCTCGGTCTTACACAGAAGTATAACGGCTGGGCCAGCCGTGAAGTGGTCGGCTTCTATGTGAAGTATGCTGAGACTGTATTTACACGTTACCGGAAAAAAGTGAAGTACTGGCTGACCTTCAACGAGATCAATGTCATGCTCTTCAGCCCGTATACCGGAGGCGGTATTCTTACAGACCGCGTGGAGAACAAGCTGCAAGCGGTCTTTCAGGGGCTGCATCATCAGTTCGTAGCAAGCGCCCTGGTTACCAGACTCGGACATGAGATTATTCCAGGCTCGCAGATTGGCTGCATGCTGGCCCGTATGGAGAGCTACGCGCATACCTGCAATCCGGCGGATGTACGTAAGAGACAGCAGGAGGACCAGCTGAATCTGTTCTTCACGGATGTGCATGCGCGCGGCAAGTACCCGCGTTATATGAACCGTTATTTTGCCGAGAACCATATTGAGATTGTCCGTGAACCGGGGGATGATGAGCTTCTTGCTGCGAATACAGTAGATTTCATCTCGTTCAGCTATTATATGACGCTTACGGTGTCCGCAGGTCCGGAGGGTGAGGCGACTGAAGGAAATCTGCTGGGCGGCATCAAGAACCCGTATCTGAAGGCCTCCGACTGGGGCTGGCAGATTGATCCTGTGGGTCTGCGCATTACCCTGAACAACCTGTACGACCGTTACCAGAAGCCGTTGTTCATCGTAGAGAACGGGCTGGGCGCATATGACAAGGTGGAGGAAGACGGATCGATCCATGACCATTACCGGATTGATTATTTGCGGGAACACATCAAGGAGATGAAGGAAGCGGTTAAGGACGGCGTGGAGCTGATGGGCTATACGGCCTGGGGCCCGATTGACCTGGTGAGCATGTCGACCTCGGAAATGTCCAAGCGCTACGGCTTCATCTACGTAGACCTGGACGACACGGGAAGCGGCACGCTGAACCGCAGTAAGAAGGATTCTTTTGAGTGGTACAAGCAGGTGATTTCGTCGAACGGTGAAATATTGTAGGTGAAATGGGGCAAGCTTAAGAAGCACAGGCCTTAATAAACCGTTTTCATAAAAGTGTTGTCATATTAACAATGATATGCTAAGATGCTGCTACAGGTAGAATAACTGGATTGTTACTGTTCATTCAGGCAAAACCAGAAACGGGCACTCTTTTGATGCCGTTTTGGTTTTGCCTTTTTTAACACGATAATGTTGTATCCCCGCGCCTGCGGGGGGATTTTATTACTCTGACGGTGTAAGGTGATGGAATGAAAATTGCTAAGGTGCTCAACAACAATGTGGTCACCGTACTCGATGCCAGCGGGAAGGAACGGGTCGTAATGGGCCGCGGTATCGCCTTCAAGAAGCAGGCCGGGGATGATGTTGAGGATGCTCAGGTCGAGAAGGTATTCGCCCTGGAGAATAAAGAAGGTTCACAGAAGCTGATGTCGCTTCTCTCGGAGATCCCGCTGGAATATGTGGAATGCACCGATGAAGTGATCCGTTATGCCGAGACGGTGCTCGGGGAGAAGCTGCATGACAGCATCTATATCTCACTGACGGACCATATCCATTTCGCCATCGACCGCCACCGTCAGGGGCTTCAAATCAAGAATGCACTGCTGTGGGAAATCAAGCGGATGTACCGCAAGGAGTTCTCCATTGGACTCAAGGCGCTGCAAATTATCGAGGAACGGCTTGGGGTTCTGCTGCCGGAGGACGAGTGCGCTTTCATCGCGATGCATCTGGTGAATGCGCAGATGAACGGTGAGATGCGGGAGACGGTAAGTATCACGAATATCGTGAAGGACATCTTGAATATTGTCCGGCGGAGCTTCCTGATTGAGCTGGATGAAGAATCACTCGGGTATTACCGCTTCCTGACCCATCTGAAGTTCTTTGCGCAGCGGGTGGTTCAGGGCACTCCGATGGAGGAGCGAGACCAGGATCATGCGCTGCATGATCTGGTCATGAAGCAGTACCCGGCTGCCCATGCGGTTGCGGTGAAGATAGCGGACTATTCCCGCAAGATATACAAACGGGTCTTGTCCAAGGAAGAAATATTGTATCTGACCATTCATATTGAACGGATTATCCGTAATGAGGATATAACAGAATAATGTGGTGCAGGATTGCTACTCGGAACAGAGGCAAAACCTAAACCCGGACAGTGCTGGAGGCAGAAGACTGCCTTTCCCCGCTGATCGGCGTTTAGGTTTTTTTTTGCGGAAAACATACTACATCTAAGGAGCAACATCTTATGAATACAAAAGAGCTGTCCAAAGAAATATTGAAGCTTGTCGGCGGAGAAGACAATATCGATCAGGTAACCCACTGTATGACCCGTCTGCGCTTCAATCTGAATGACAACAATCGTGCGGACAAAGCGGCCCTGCAGAAGACGGACGGGGTTATGGGCGTGATGATTAACGGCGGGCAATTCCAGGTCATTATCGGCAATGATGTGCCGGTGGTCTACAATGAGCTGATTGGCAATATGTCCGTTTCTCCTGAGAAGAAGGCTTCCGGTGACCAGGTGGAGAAAAAGAAGCAGAATCCGCTCAGCAAGCTGTTTGACTTCATTTCGGGAATCTTCACACCGATCCTGCCGGCCATTACCGGTGCGGGGATGATCAAAGGGATTGTCGCCCTGCTGGTGGCGGTGGGCTGGATGGGGACAGAGAACTCCACGTATATCATACTATCGGCGATCGGGGACGGTGCCTTTTACTTCCTGCCGATTGTTCTGGCCATCAGCGCTGCCCGTAAGCTGGGGAGCAATATGTACATCGCTGCTGCGATAGGGGCGGCCATTCTGCATCCGACCGTCACCACGCTGCTGGGGTCCGGGGAGCCTGTTACCTTCGCTTCACTGCCGGTGGTAGCTGCAACCTATGCTTCGTCCGTCATTCCGATTGTGATTGCAGTATGGCTGGCCTCCTATGTGGAAAAAGCCGTTGATAAAGTAACCCATGCTTCCCTGAAGCTGATTATCGTTCCGACGGTTACGCTGCTGGTCATTGTGCCGCTTACCCTGATTGCCGTAGGCCCGCTGGGAGTAATTATCGGGGATGGCCTGACTGGAGGGATCAGCTGGCTGTTCGAGAATACGGGATTATTCGCAGGCCTGCTGCTGGGCGGAACCATGTCGCTGCTGATCATTACCGGGATGCACTATGCTCTGATTCCAATCATGATCGCATCCATTGCACAGCTTGGCTATGACTATATGATTCCGATTATGATGGTAGCGAACTTCGCCCAGGCGGGCAGTGCGCTCGGTGTCTCACTGAGAACGAAGAACAGCAAGCTGAAGTCCCTCTCCCTGTCCACAAGTATTACGGCTTTCATGGGGATTACAGAACCGGCTATGTACGGTGTGAATATGCGGCTTAAGAAACCGTTCATCGCTGCCCTGATCGGCGGAGCCGCCGGCGGTGCGTTCCTCAGCTTGTTCAAGGTAAAAGCGTATGTCATCGGCGGACTCGCCGGGCTCTCCGGCATCCCGATGGTTCTCGGTGCGACCTTTGTCTATTCGGTCATCGGCTTCGCCATCGGGGCGGCAGTTGCTGCCATTGTCACTTATATTATCGGTTTCGAGGATGAGCCGGAAGCTGCTGCTGCGCCTGCGGTGACTTCTGCCGAGCCTGTCGCATCTGACGCTAACACTACTGTGATCGGCGCTGCTGCTGAGCCTACGATGGTGAATCAAGAGGTGTTCAGTCCGATTGCCGGAGCGGTGAAGCCGCTCAGCGAAGTGAGCGACCCGGCCTTCTCGGAAGAGATTATGGGTAAAGGATATGCCATTCAGCCGTCCGAAGGCCGCGTAGTCTCGCCGGTCCAGGGAACGGTGTTCTCGCTCTCGAAGAGCGGACATGCCATTGGTCTGGTCAGCGACAGCGGAGCGGAAATGCTGATCCATATCGGCATCGACACGGTGAAGCTGAAAGGCCTGCATTTCTCGCCCAAGGTAACCGCCGGAACCCGGGTGGCTGTCGGCGATCTCCTGATGGAATTCGATCTGGTCGAGATCGAGAAGGCTGGCTATAGCACGATTACGCCGGTTATTATTACGAACATCCAGCAGTACCAGTCCATCCAGTCTGCTGGCGCCGCCTCGGTTAAGGAGAAGGAGCTACTGTATACGGTGCTTGCTTAGGGCGAGCCAGGAGCGAATAAGCGAAGGGCTGGGGCTTGGAGTGAATGAGCGAAGAGCATGGTATAAACCAGTAGGATATTCTAGAGTATAGATCAGGTAAGTGGATAGAGAAGGTACAAAGGGTTGTCGCTCGCAGCAGGTCTGCGTGGGGACAACTCCTTTTGTGCTTGTATAGTTGGCGCGAGAGATGATTCGCAGGCCGAATGTGTGCGGAAAACCGAACACAATGTGCAGGGGCGATGGGGCGAAGGTAAGCGGACCAAATGTGTGTAAAAAACCGAATACATGTATTGGCGCTTGTCCAGTAACTTTATTCTGTGGAGATAGGTGGAAAAAGAGCATCTAATTTGACTGGATTCCTCGAATTTGGGACTTTAGTTGGAAAAAGTACATTTATTCAGCTGAAATATGCTACTTAGGACAAAATGGTGGAAAATAAGTGTTGTTTATCCAACTAATCTTTTGCGCCGGGAAAAACTCAACGATTTAAGTGTTGATTTTCCATCTATTAGCCGGGCAGTAGAGCGGGAACGCCTTGCGATTGCGTGAATTCCCATTTAAAGGGAGGCGCTTCCGCTCGGGTTCGGCAGGTGGGGCTGCGAACGAATCGGCAGGTGCAGCTGGCCCAGGTCCGGCTGTTGGAGTAGTGAGCGGATGGGTAGGCGCGCGGCCCGGGTTCTGCAGGTGGAGTATTGAGCGGATGGGTAGGCGCGCTGCCCGGGTCCGGCAGATGGAGCAGTGATCGGACAGATGGGCAGACACGGCGGCCTGGGTCCGGCAGGTGGGGCTGCGAACGGATAGGCAGTCGCAGCAGCCCAGGTCCGACAGATGAGCTGCGAACGAATCGGCGGGACCTGGGCTGAGGGCGGGACGAATCCGCTGAGATCCGCTCCGGCCGGGCGCGGGCCTACAGCTTGCCCGCGCTGATCTCCGCGACCGCTGCATACTCGATCAGCGCGGCTTGTCCGGCGGCCGTGAGCGTGTAGCGGCCGCGCTGCACCCGGAAGAACCACGCATAGTAGTTCTTCTGCAGGATCGCAGCGGCGCCGGGCACGCCGCTGCGCTTCCGCAACGCGGCGGGCGTGACGCCGACGCCGCGCGCGCCCTCCGCCCGGCTGTGCGCAGCCGCCGGGCCCGCACCCGCAGCGGCATCACCCGCCGCCGCTGCTGCCGTACCCGCGGCCGCCGGCTCCCCGGCGGCCAGGGCAGTGCCCGGCGCGCCGCTTAGCGCCGCGGGCCCCCCGCCGAGGCCGGCCGCTCCGGCGGCTTCGGCCTCCAGGGCCTGCAGCGCGAGGGCCACGCGCAGCGCCTTCTCGCGGTAGGCAGTCACGAGCTTGACGCGCGTGCTGCCGCCGGTGTTGTAGTCCCCGCTGCGCTCGCGGAACTCATAGAGCAAGCGCTCGCGGCGGCGCACCGCGCTGCGGGCCTGCGGCGGCGCGTCGCCCGGCTCCGCGAGCACCTCGACGAGCGGGGCCTTCGTCTTGTAGAAGACGACGGTGATCAGCCCGAGGCCGAGCCGGCGGCACAGCCCAGTGAGCTCGCCCCAGCGCTGGTTGACCGCGCCCTTCTTCTCCCTGACGCGTTCTACCGCGAGGTAGACGTTAGGGCTGAGCCGCAGCCGTTCAATCCCCTGCAGCAGCAGGGCGAGATTGAACGATTTTTTCATCTCCACAATGAGTGGCTGCGCCTCGTCTTCCCGGATGCCCACCAGATCACAGGTCCGCACCTCACCCTTGATGTCATAGCCTTGCCGTTCAAAAAAACTCTTCAAAGGAGCATACAGCTCCGTCTCCTGCTTGATTGCCATTCGTATTCACTCCTGCCCTGAATTGCAGCGTAATTATAATAGAGAATTTATGATTCTCTATTATAGCACAGCAAAAAAGAGGTCAACTATTCCGGGCTCGCCGCATAGGTATGTAATACACTTTCTAAGCTTGGTGGAGCAAGTAGGAGCGCAAGAGGAGGCAGCGAGCCATGGATATTTTTGAGCGTATAGCAACGCATCGGGCTGAGAACGACCGTTTGGCGTGGAGCGGCACTTTCAAGGACTATATAGAACTGCTTAGAGTAGACCCCTCTCCCGCCAAAACGGCTCATTCCCGCGTATACGACATGATCAAGTCACACGGCGTCGAGGACATTAACGGACGTAAACGGTATAAGTTTTTTGAACAGGAGATCTTTGGACTGGATCGTGCGGTGGAAAAGCTGGTGGAGGAATACTTCCATTCCGCAGCCCGAAGGCTGGATGTGCGTAAACGGATTCTGCTGCTGATGGGACCGGTCAGTGGAGGAAAGTCCACCTTGGTAACGCTGCTGAAGCGCGGCCTGGAGCAATATTCGCGCACGGATGCGGGTGCGGTGTATGCTATTGAGGGCTGCCCGATGCATGAGGACCCGCTGCATCTGATTCCGCTGGAGCTGCGGCCTGAGATCGAACGCGAGCTGGATGTACGGATTGAAGGCAATCTCTGCCCGTCCTGCCAGATGCGGCTGAAGAATGATTACCACGGGGATATTGAACGTGTTGCGGTTACCCGGGTGCTGTTGTCGGAAGAGGAGCGGGTAGGGATTGGTACATTCAGCCCTTCCGACCCGAAGTCGCAGGATATCGCGGATCTGACCGGCAGTATCGACTTCTCCACCATTACCGAATTCGGCTCGGAATCCGATCCGCGGGCCTACCGCTTTGACGGGGAGCTGAACAAGGCCAACCGCGGCCTGATGGAATTCCAGGAAATGCTGAAATGCGATGAGAAGTTTCTGTGGAATCTGCTGTCTTTGACCCAGGAGGGCAACTTCAAGGCCGGACGGTTCGCGTTAATCAGTGCTGACGAACTTATCGTGGCCCACACGAATGAGACCGAATATAAATCCTTCATCTCCAATAAAAAGAACGAAGCACTCCAGTCCCGCATGATCGTCATGCCGGTTCCCTATAATCTGCGCGTCTCTGAAGAGGAAAAAATCTACGCCAAGCTGATCGGCCAGAGCGATATGAAGCATGTGCATATTGCCCCTCACGCACTGCGCGCGGCGGCGATCTTCTCAATCCTGACCCGACTCAAGGAGAGCAAGAAGCAGGGGATGGATCTGATCAAGAAGCTGCGTATGTACGATGGCGAAGAGGTCGAGGGCTACAAGGAAGCGGATCTGAAGGAGATGCAGACCGAATACTTAGATGAAGGCATGTCCGGCATCGACCCGCGTTATGTCATTAACCGCATCTCCAGCGCCCTGATCAAAGGCGATCTGCAGTGCATGAACGCGCTGGATGTGCTGCGGGCAATCAAGGACGGCCTGGATCAGCATCCTTCAATTACGAAGGAGGAGCGCGAGCGTTATCTGAACTTTATTTCTATTGCCCGCAAGGAATACGATATTCTCGCCAAAAGCGAAGTGCAAAAGGCCTTCGTCTACTCTTTTGAAGAATCGGCCAAAACGCTGTTCGAGAATTATCTCGACAATATCGAAGCCTTCTGCAACTGGTCCAAAATCCGCGACCCGCTTACCGATGAGGAGATGGAGCCGGATGAGCGGCTGATGCGCTCCATTGAAGAGCAGATCGGCATCTCGGAGAATGCGAAGAAGGCCTTCCGCGAGGAGATCCTGATCCGTATTTCGTCCTACTCCCGTAAGGGCAAGAAGTTCGAGTACAACAATCACGACCGGCTGCGGGAAGCCATCGAGAAGAAGCTGTTCACGGACCTCAAGGATATCGTCAAAATCACCACTTCCTCCAAGACACCGGATGAAAGCCAGCTCAAACGGATCAACGAGGTCAGCCGCCGCCTGATCGACGAGCACAACTACTGCCCGATCTGTGCCAATGAGCTGCTGAAATATGTCGGAAGCCTGCTGAACCGCTGACGGAGGCAGCTTCACGGATACTGGGGACCGGGGACTGCCATCAGGCAGTCCTCTTGTCTGTCCGGAGCTAATTAAGACTTGTACGCTCAGCCAAAAGGGAATATCCCAGGCCATGGTGATGGCTTAGGGATATTCCCTTTAGTCTAGCGAAGCGCCTGATCGGTGAATCCGTGCGGACTGGATAACTAATTCTTCTAATCCTCCTGAGAGTCCTTAGGCTCCTGCTCCTTACCGCCAATCTTGAAGCTTAATTGGCCGTTATATTTGCCGAGCTGTCCGCCCACGCCGATGCCTGCACCTTCGCCGCCGCCGAACTGGGCTTTGGCCTCAGCCCCGATGCCCTTGTTGCCGCCGAGCTGAACATGAGAGTCAAAGCCTGCACCTTGACTAAGCCCCAGATGAGCACCCGCATCTGCATTCAGCCCGTGATCGCCCCCGGCCTGTGCGCCCAACTTGACATCTGCGCCTTGCCCGCCGCCGAGCTGGGCCTTGCCTTGTGCAGCCACCCCGTATTTGCCGAAGGCCTGGGCTTCGGCGTTCACTCCGAGGCCTTGCCCGTTGCCCACATGGGTATCGCCTTGCGCTTCGATCCCGTAGGAGCTGCTGCCGATATGGCCGTCTGCCTGTATGCTTGCGCCGCTGTACGCCAGGTTTCCTCCGGCATTCATGCCGATGCCGTGTTTACCCCCTAACTCGCCTCCTACATCGACATGAATTCCCTTTCCGCCGGCCTGACTTGCCCCGGGATGGCCGTCCACCGGCTTGTTCGCGGTAGCCGGATGTCCGCTTTCGAGGACCGTCTGCGGCTTGCTAGCATTCTGAATCTGCTGCCAGCCGTCCATGTTGTCCTCCGCATGGTCATTCTCGAGCTTATGTGGAGCGGCCGGAGGTTCGGAGGCCCTGACAGTCTGCGTATTCCCGGCAGTTGCGGAATTCTTAGCAATCCTCGGAGCGGTCTCCTCAGTGGACTCCGAACGTACCAGGTAGTGGTAATGCGAATAAGGGTAGGGCTGCGGCAGATGCCGATAGCCTGACGGATGAGCTGAGCTGTTCGAATCTTCGTTCCTGTAATTCATGCGGGAACCCTCCATTCTTGAAGTCATTACAATAGCCTATTCACCGAAATGGGAAGTGATTCGTGTCAGCTGAATATAAAAGTGCATTGTAATGCCTGCAAGGCTATGCTACATTATGAATGAATTATATATTATTCACTCAGGCGCGGAGGGCTTACGGATGGAAGATAAGAAGGCTGAGATTTTCAGATGCGGCAAAGAGCTGTTCAGCTCCAAGGGCTTCAAGGACACCAATATTTCCGACATCACCAAAATGTGCGGATATGCCGTAGGCACGTTCTATAATTATTACGCTTCGAAAGAGAAGCTCTTCATCGATATTTATCTGCAGGAGAACGAGAAGCTGAAACGGAGTATCCTGCAATCTTCGGTCAATCTGGACGACGAGCCTGCCAAAGTGCTCAAAGAAATCATGGCGCTTAATTACAGCGGGATCAATACGAATCCAATCCTGAAGGAATGGTACAACAAAGCTCTTTTCAGCAAGCTGGAGAAGGAATTCTATGAGCATGGCGGAATAGAGGGTATTCATGAAATGATGAACAGCGGCACACTGGAATTAATCCGGCACTGGAAGTCCAGGGGGAAAATCAGAACAGATCTGGAGGACGGGATGATTCTTGCCTTGTTCAACTCCGTGCCGTATATCGACATTCACAAGGAAGAGATCGGGGTTAGCTATTTCCCGCAGATCCTGGACTATTTGGTCGAATTTATAATGAAAGGCTTGACGGATACACAGCATTGACGAAGGTATCCGGCATCGCTTTGCTGGCGGCAGAATACACTATTAAATGTTCAGTGGATATCCTGGGCATTTTATTTTGGCTTGAAATGAATGAATTTAATTAAGCTCATTCATATTTTAAATATAACGAATTGAGGCGCCATTATGAAGACTATCATTATTTACCGATCCGGCCGCAGCATGAACACACAGAAGATTGCAGCCGCTATGGCTGAAGTGTTAGGTGCAGATTTGGCAAAAGTGGAGGACGTTAAGCCTGAGATGCTGTCCGTATATGACCTGATTGGCCTCGGTTCAGGCATTTACGCCTCCAAAATTCACCGCAGGATGTTCAAATTCATCAAGAGAATGCCGCTCCGGGACAAAAATGTCTTTATTTTCTGCACATCCGGCTCTGGAGAATTCAAGAATCAGGCACTGGTTGAGGCCAAACTGGCGGCCAAGGGCAGTAACGTGATCGGTGAGTTCCATTGTCCCGGGGAGTTCAGCCCGCTGGGCTTCAATCTGGATAAAAAAGGGCATCCCGATGAGCTGGATGTTGAGAAAGCCCGCCTGTTCGCAGCCGCTATATTTGACAAGATTGTCTGAAAAGCTGAGTATATAGCAAGACTGGATCAGTCCCGGAGGCCGCCATCTGCTATAATGTATGCACCTATGTATACTGAAAGGCCGGTGGAGTCACTGAATTACAGCAGAGAGATCGGGCAGACGATTGAATATATTGAGGAGCATCTTACGGACCCTTTGACGGCGGAGCAGATTGCGGCGTATGCGGGTTATTCGCTGTTTCATTTTTGCCGGATGTTCAGCCAGTCGCAGGACATGCCGGTCATGGAATATGTGCGGAGCCGAAGACTGTCGCGGGCTGCTGTCGAATTGTTCAACGGGCGGAGAATTACGGACATCGCGCTGGAGTATGGGTTCGAGACTCCCGGCGGCTTCGCCAAAGCCTTCCGCAAGTCTTACGGCTACAGCCCCTCCCAGTATGCGGCGCGGATGAACGGCTATGTCCGGGACCGGCTGGCGTATGACATCAAGGAATACATCGCGGAGCCTGTATTGGTGACGAAGCCTGCTTTTAACGTAGCGGGGTATGGAATCGAGACGGATGTAGAGGCGGGGAATACTACGCAGGATGTCGCTTCCTTCTGGTATTACTATGAGGGCGACAATCTGGAGGATCAGATGTACGCAAAGCTGAATCCGCCGAAGCACGGGGAGGTCGGCTTATGTATACCGTCAGACGCTGGCGGTAATGCTGTGTATCTGCTGGGGGTTATAGTGGAGGACTTCAGTAAGGTCACTCCTGACATGCTTACGGCTGTTGTACCGGCGGCGCAGTACGTGGTATTCACGACACCTCCGGTGGACGCTACTGATGAGGCGAGACCGGAGACTTTTGCCGAGGTGGTCAAGAGTACCTGGAGATATATCTTCGAGGACTGGTTCCCGGGCAGCGGCTACATGCATGACGAAGATAAACTGAACTTTGAGTTCTACGACGAACGCTGTCACGCCCGCGTGGATTCCGTGATGGAGATTTATGTCCCTGTACGGGAACGGGTTTCATGAAACCACACTAACCGTTTAATTGTAATAAGTGGAAATATAGAGTGAAGGGGTTAACCATGGTCAAACAACGCAAGAATTTGCTAACGGTAACTATATTGTACACACTGTTTGTTCTTTATTTTATGTTCTTTGCTTTCGGCAGAGGTGAGGCATCGGATCATACCGTCTACACCTTTATTTTCATGCCCGATAACTTCCTTCTGCTGCCGTATCCATCTGATCTTCTACATCCCAGCCTCATGAGTATGGTGGGTTTCGGGAACACGCTTGCGTTTGTTCCTTTCGGCATATTGATTCCATGGCTGTACCGGGTCGGCTTCGTCCGGTTCATCACCTTATTCTTCATCGCGATTCTTGTGCTTGAAACGATCCAGGCTCTTACCTTCCTGGGCAGCTTCGATATCAACGACGCTCTTCAGAATTCGGTTGGTGCAGCCCTCGGCTTCGGGGCGTACAAGCTTGGTTTCCGTTACCGCAGCCTCGGGCGCAATCTGGTGGCAACGGCTATATCAGGGTTGGTTCTTTTTATAGCTTTATGGGGACTAGGCGCGGCGGTAGACAAAATATTAACTAAAGTAGAGGGTCCGTTTACGGCGATCACGGAATGGACGGACACCTCGGGCAATTCATCCGCAGACAAACCGGACAGTATTCAAATCAACGGACAGAAGATACCGCTCCGCTCTAACCTGTATGGCGCTGAAGGCGGAGATTCCAGAACATTCACGTACAAGTCTGAGGGACAGACGATTTTCTCCTTCACTTTCGGAAACCCCGAACCAACGGATTATTCCGGTGAGATCAGTATTACCCGGGATGGCCAGGAGATTCTGAATTATACTGGAGATTTTCAGCGTACTAATCCTGAACAGTACCCTGTGGTATATGAGATGCCGGTTGAGCCCGGGGATGAGCTGAAGATCACAATCAAGGGGGACTTGAAAGTATGGGATGTGGGGTATAAGAAGATGCAGTATTTCTGGCAATGAGTGCTTGATCTTCTATTCAGAGAGGATGGGTGACGGTTATGAAAATGGCATTTGTTCTGTTCGACGGCATGACCAGCATGGATGTTGTGGGGTTCTATGAAGCGGTGAGCTGGGTGGCGATCCTGAAGGCGAAGGAGAACGTATCCTGGACATTTTGCGCCAACAAAGCGGAGGTGACGGATGACCGGGGGCTGACCATGAAGGCCAATGAGGTGCTGCCTGATCTGGGCACCTTCGATCTGGTCTTCCTCCCGGGCGGCATGCCGACCCGGATACTCCGCTATGACGAGGACTTTATGAGCTGGATACGAACGGCAGAAGGCGCACGTTATAAAGTGTCGGTCTGCACCGGTGCACTGCTGTTAGGGGCGGCAGGATTCTTAGAGGGGAAAAAAGCGACCACGAACTCGTCAGCCTACGATCTGCTTGCCCCTTACTGCGGGGAAGTCATTAAGGCCCGGGCTGTCCGGGACGGTGATACCTTCACCGGAGGCGGAGTAACGTCCTCGATCGATCTTGGTCTGTACCTGATTGAGTGCTTAGTGGATACAGACACTGCACGTCTGGTGCAAAAAAAACTGGAGTACCCCTACTATCAGGCAGGTAATCTGAGCGATGTCTATTATCCGTATGAAGAGGAATAGACAGAGGGCGGTGTGATTCTACAAGAAAGGCAAGCCCCGCAGCAGGGGCTTGCCTTTTCTTGTCCGTTTATTGCCCGGCTGCAGCGTCCAATTGAACCGCAACGTAGCTTCCAAGCTCAACCATGCCTGCACTATCCAGCTTGGCGGCATCGTGTTGCTTGATGACCTCGGCGGTTTTCTGCATGAGCTCCGAGCTGTCGGTATTGCCCAGAACGCGCAGAACTACCAGCGTCTCGCCTTTCTTCAGCTGTTCGGCCAGCTTGGTCTTGTAGGCTTCCAGGGAATCTACTTCCAGTCCTTGCGTCACGTAATAATCGTAGGCATTGCTGGTGGCCTTGAACTGAGGCAGCTCATGGTCCAGCCAGTAGGCCTTGTCCATCACATACTCTACATCGGAGGCTGTAGCGTCATTGGAGTTATAGAGCAGATAAGGAAGTCCGGTATTGGTGGCGTTATTGGTCGGGTCAACGTTGACCCATTCGTCGCCAATCTTCACCTTGTTCCAGGCGTGATTCACGCCGCTCATGGTTCCTGTGACGACCATCGAAGGGACCTGGACGAGATCAGAGAGCAGCTGGAAGGTATGGGCATAGCTCATGCATACGCCGACTTTTTTAACCAGAATGCCATAGGTATTGAAAGAATCGTTATACTTCGAATCTACTGTCTTGAACTCCTGCTCCATGGCATTCTCCAGTGCAGCATCGTCATAGGCGGTGTTATCATTCAGATAATCGTAGATTGCCATCTGCTTCTCATCCGCGCTCATGCCTTCCTTGATCACAGCGGCGATTACTTTATCTGCCTCGGCAAGGATCTCCTTCTGCTTGGAGCGGATGATCTCGGCAGAATCATCGTACTTCACATTCAGCGTCAGCTTCTCATAATCGTAGCCATAGCCGCGGAAGCCGAGAATGAGCGGGTTCTGGTAGACTACCTTCTCAATTACATCCACCAGGGTACGGGCATTCTGCGCCTCCGGGAAGGCTTGCAGCGAGATTTCGGTGTCGCCGTTCATCAGGGTCAACGCGAGATATTCCTCCAGCGCAGAGTCTGCATGAATCAGGTCTGCACGTATCGTGGTGCCCGGAACCGCCTGCTTGTTGCCTTCCTCTACCTTGCTCTTGGTATTTTCTTTTTGCTGTTCGATGACATTATCTCCAGGTTCACTGGCGTTGCCGTTATTGTTGTTGTCAATGATGGTCGGTACATCCGGTGCAGGCACATAATCCGTGTCATTCTGCGGCTCCACATACCCGGGATTCGCCTTGTTGCTCTGGGCGGCTGCAAGACTGGTAATATCCGCTTCCGTCAACTGCGTAACCTGGACATAGCCTTTGAGCGCAGTACCTTGTATCGTGTACGGGACATCGGTTGGACCGGAAGCCTTAAGAGTCACAGCTCCGGTATCGTACATCACTGTTACTGAGGCTTTGGAGCCGTCAATGAACTGGACCGGAACGGTCTTGGGCAGCTCTTTGGCATTCTTGTACAATTTCAGGTTGATGTTATCCTCAGGAGCCACGGTGCGCGGCAGCCGTTTGGATAATGCCACGGTGTCCACCGAGCGGCTGAATCTGGATTCTTTGTCTCCCTGAACGGCAGTAACGTAATATTCCCCTTGCACATTGTTGTTCTGGACGCTTGTAATGGTCTCATCCACAATCCCGAGCGCACCGCGGCCGTCCTTCATGAAGTCGTTATACGCATTGCCCTGTACCGTTGCAATCTTCAGCGGACGCTGATCCGCATAGCCCTGCTCGGCGCCGCTGAGCGGCTCATTGATGTTCTCCATTGTAATATGGGAGGCGCTGTAAATATTGTAGCTTTCCGCGCCCGGAACTTCATTCCACACCAGAGTCAGTCTTCCGTCAGGACTGATGTCGGCTTGCAGCGTCGGCGTGGGCAGATCCGATTTCACCGTAAACGGGATGATCACCGGCTGCTTCAGCAGAGTAGGCGACTTGGCGTCCAGGTCATAGTTGAGCCGGATGTAGTAGACCGGGGCGTTCCCCCAGGAACTGTCTCCCGTGGCACGCAGAGAATCGGAGGGAAGGACGCCGAAGCCGAGCGGCTTGATGGAGTACACGCTTTTGCCGTCTACGAGCTGTGAATCCTCAAGGGTCGCGACCTTGCTCTCCGGCAGCGCCTCGATATCGGTATGTACGGATAACGTCTTGCCAATGGCTTCTGAGCCAAGATCGGTATTGAATCTGAAGATGAATTCCATATCCTGCTCCACATTATACATAGGCATGATGCCCGGATTGTGATCTGCTTCGTCCGAATCATACTTGTGCTTCAGATCGTACACGGTCTGTGAAGCCTCCGGCGGAGGGTTCCCCGAAGTGTTCTTCGTCTCGGCAGTTGCCGTGGTGGCCGGGCTGGACGAAGGTGCTGGACTTCCTTCTTTGCTGCCCCCCATGCAGCCTGTCAGAATCACACACATGATGAGCAACAGTATTGCCATTTGTTTCACTTTCACTTACGTCCTCTCCCGTCTGGTTTCTATATGAGGGTAATTGTAGACTATCCAGAATTACCCATTATAAATCACAGGAGATATTTAACCCATACAGATACTATTAAAACAAAATTGGGATAATTTATATTTAAGTATTTTTTGCAGCAGGGGATCGGGGGGATGGGGCGCTGAGTATTGGCGGTGATTCATGTTATAATTCACTTACACGTAATCCGCTAGGAAGCGAAGGAGGCAGATCCAAGTGTCGAATCCGGATGAGCAGAAGCAGCATTCGTATCAGGATTGGTTGTCATGGGACGGTGGATGGGAATTAATTAACGGCAAAGCCTATAATATGTCACCAGCGCCTACAGCCCTGCAACAGTATGTAGTAGGAGAGCTGTATTTTGCACTGCGTACGCACCTGGAAAATAAGAGCTGTCATGTGTTTGTCGCTCCGTTCGATGTGTTCTTCAGCGAGGATGATTCTGCTTCTTCGATGCCTGATCATGTGACACAGCCAGATCTGTCTGTGGTCTGTTCAAAGAATCAGATTTCCAAGAACGGCTGCCACGGCGCTCCGACGATGATTATCGAAGTACTCTCACCATACACTGCACTTAAGGACTTCAATGAGAAGTTTAATCTATATCAGAAATACGGCGTCCAGGAATATTGGATCGTTGACCCCGGCAACCGCACGGTTCATGTATATGCGCTGCGGGATGGCGTCTATCAGGTGAGGGACTTATATTCGGAGCTGGATAGCGTGCGGTCAAATGTGTTTAAGGATTTTCAGCTGCCGCTGGGCAACCTGTTTGACCTGCAAATCTGATACAACAAGTAGAAACGGCTTCGCCGTCCTCTTAAAGGACGGTACCGTTTCAGCGAGAAATAGAAGGATAAGCTATCATGTGCAACGTATAAATTCTTATATTTTCAAAAACAAGCCGCAGCGTAATTGCACATAGCAACTACACTGCGGCTTATTGTGCGAACCCATATGTTTCTTTACATAAACCGCCGCTGCACCTTTTTGCCGTCATAGGTGAACAGGGCATTTTTGTCTTCCACAACGGTCTGTAGATGCACGGTGCGGCCCCAGAGGGCATAGATATGCGGGAGCGTGCGCTCCAGATATTTCAGATCCAGCTCAATGCTCTCGTAGCGGTGGGCAATCAAGAGTTCGCCGTTCCGCTCATAATCGGCATCTTGGATGACGAGGTACGGGGAGCCGCCGTTCACCCGGGCCAGCACCAACTGGTCGCGCACATTCTCCCATGCCTTATCGGTAATTTTCCACTCCGGGCCTTTTTTCTCGAATACATAGAGGTCCAGGTCGTTCACCAGTTCCTTTGAGAGATAGCTGCGGATGAACGAGATGTCGGAATCCAGCTCGCGCACCTCGAACATTTTGTCCCGGTCCCAGCGGCGCTCAATATCCTCGAAAATCTTCAGCCCCAGATAGTAAGGATTCAGGCTCTGGCGGGAGGGCTGGACCACCGATGAATTCAGCTTGGCGTATTCGACAGTCTCTTCTGGGGTAAGGTCCAGCTCGCGCATGATCCGCTGATGCCAGTAGGAGGCCCAGCCTTCGTTCATGATTTTGGTCTCCATCTGCGGCCAGAAATAAAGCATCTCGTCATGCAGCATCGTCATGATGTCGCGCTGCCAGTCCTCCAGAGCGGTGGAATACTGCTGGATGAACCAGACGATGTCCTTTTCCGGCTCCGGGGGGAAAGTGCGTTTGCCAGCGGTTTCCGGCACTGGCGGGACGTCATCACTCTTTTCCAAGTCCCACAGTTCACTGTAAGCATTAGCCGGTCCAGGCCCGCCGGGAGGGGAGTCCTTGCGCTCTTTCATTTTGGCTTCGAGCAGATGGGTCTTGCCCAGCTTGCGCGGCTGGATCAGGCTGGGATCGATATGCTCCTGGATCGCCAGCACGGAATCAATGAAGCTTTCTACAGTGTCTGTGCCATAAGTGACGGAATAATCATTGATGCGGTCGGCGGTGGCCGCCATGCTCTCGACCATATCCCGGTTGGACATGGAGAAGCGCATATTGTTCTTGAAGAAATCGCAGTGCGCCAGCACATGCGCGACAATCAGCTTGTTCTGCACCAGGGAGTTGCCGTCAAGCAGAAAGGCGTAGCACGGATTAGAGTTGATGACCAGCTCATAAATTTTGCTCAGGCCAAAATCGTATTGGGCCTTCATTTTATGAAAAGTCTTGCCAAAGCTCCAGTGCCCGAACCGGGTAGGCATCCCGTACGCACCGAAGGTATAAATAATATCCGCCGGACATATCTCATAACGCATCGGATAAAAATCGAGCCCGAACCCGGAAGCAATCTCCGTAATCTCGGCAATCGACCGCTCCAGCGCTTTAATCTCATCATCACCGGGCATGCATCCATCTCTCCTTCCAGCTTGTGAACCGTTCTTCCTATGTATATGGGGGGAGGGGAGGGAGTATGATGGGGGGATGTTGAAGAAGGAAGCAGGAATTAATTAGAATAATGTGGAAGCTAATAATATCAAATTGTTTGGAGGTGCTAGGATGGATGTCGCTTTGTACGAGGGGGAAACACTTAATATTACAGTAGAGATCAGCAGGTATAGTAATGCAGAAAAAGAGAGAATGATTGATAAATATCGGAAAGCCGCTGAGAAGAAGGCAATGATCTGCCCTTTTTGCTTTGAGGAGCTACGGTTACGCGCTGGAGAAATTAATGAAATACACTTTGCACATCTCAAGGGTAAGTCATGTCAGGGAGCAGAGGCATACGATACATATCATAATCAAACGAAGCGAGAGAGTAAAAAGCATTCCGTTATTAAGGAGATTATCTATAACGAGCTTAAAGGTCAGGAACTAATAAGATCAGATTTGAAAGTTGAATACGGCTACAAAGAAAAAGCTGAAGAGAAATGGAAGCATTACCCTGACATTTATCTAAATAAAAATGGTCGTGAATTTGCCGTTTCTGTGATTACAAATGTCCATGAGATTGGCGACGAAAAGATAGTAAAAATAATTAATAAACGGAATAAGTACTTTAAGGAAAAAGGTCTTGAATCGATCTGGTTTGTGGAAGACAGGGAGTTAGCGGATGATTACGAGCATAGAGTTCTTCACCTATGGGAAGCAGAGTATGGTTTGGCCATAAAGACAGAAGAGGATTACAAATGGGATAAATTATTGAAGGAACTAAGTGAGGTATTTCCAGGCCAGAATATTCCTCGTTTGTTTGGATACAGAGCACATGGCACAATGAATCTAGATGTTAGAAGTCTGTACTATGTTCACTCCATCGGAGATGAAATTACATTCTCTGTATATAGACTGATCCTAGATCAAATGAAGTCACCATTTAGAGGATTTACACTAACTAAAGGCTATCAGATGAATATCTCGCAAGCGTTGATTATTCGGGATGAAATTCAGCTCAGCGATAAGGATCAAGAGGAGATGAACAGGCTCGAATTTTCCAATCAAGTACTAGTTCAGATTGAGGCATTAAAAGCCGAGGCAATGTTAAGCAGAGAAGCCAATGAACTCAGGTATGAGCAGCAGGCTAGGGAGGAGTATTTTGCTTCAACTGTTCAAGAAACAATAGGCGAAATAGCCGAACCTTATATGACAGTAGATATTGACGTGGTCGAGTATGTCTCAAAATTAAAATATCTATCGCTGTCTCACCAAGAAGCTAAAGCGCTGTTTTATTATCTTAAAGTACATAGAGGCGAACTCGAGGATTATGGATTGACACTAACAGAAGTGAAGAATGCGGTCAGATATGCTTTAGGGAAAATTAGTGAGCCGAAGATCCGTGAGTGGCTTGTTGAAATAGAAATACTATAGGACAAAAAATAGCCTAATCCATGCTTCCATGGGTTAGGCTATTCTCCATCTGGATCAATTCCCCAAAATACATAATGAGACATTCCAGTATTAGCAAAATAACAAGCATCCACATACACTTCACGAAGATCCTCATCAACTCTATATATAATGATCACATTACCGATTAGTACCCAGAAGTATCCGTTAAACTCAAAACCAGGGAAGTCAGAAACTCCATCAGCTTTGTAATTAGGTTCATCAGTCAAAATGTCTATAGAACGCTTAAAAACGTTTGTTGGATTCACTTTGAACCTCCCCATACGGGCAAGAGCTACACGCGCATATGTGGTCCACAGAACATTGTAGCGGTCATTGTTCATTCTGGATCTCTTTCAGTAATTGTGCAAATTCATCTTCACTGTTACTGTATGTGGAAATTCCGTTCTCACGGTCTCTCTGAGCTTGTCGAAGTTGAGACAGAACATCCTCATCTTTGAATATGACGGATGTCATTCTTTTCTTCTGTTCATCAGTAAATTCAGGTTCATCTTTCCTCTGAAGCGTAACATTAAATCCGAAATTTTCCTCGATCAATTGCACCAGATCTTTAAGTTCAACATAAGATTTGCCCTGAAAGCTCTGCTCCAATTGTTCCTTGGAAATGGACATGAGATCACCTTCCTTTTTGCTCATTATAACATAAGGGAGTTGTATTTCTTAAGTATGACCATTAGAAGCTCAACAATACTTGATTATTTCCTAATGCGTCACTCAAGAAGTTGATTTATAATTGAAACTAGCTTGTTGATTAGGAACTTACGTTCTATAATCGCAATATGTTATGAAATTTAAAGGGGCGAGAAAATTGGACAAAAGGTACACCGCCTTCATTAGTTACAGTTGGGACGGTCCTGCTCATGAACAATGGATTAGAAGCCTTGTAAATGATTTGCGATCACAGGGCGGTGTGGATGCCACGTGCGATCAATTTGAAGTTCAAGATAAAACGGTAAATTTAAATAAGATGATGATTAATGCAATAAGGGATAATGATTATGTCATTGTCGTACTCACAAGTTCGTACGCTCAGAGAGCAGATGATTTTCAAGGCGGAGTTGGATTTGAAACCATGTTGTCGTTACCTGCTTTAAGAACAGAACCTGATAAGTTTATATTTGTTATGCGTGAAGGGGACTATACATCCGTTTTTCCGTATCATTTACGTGATTACTATGCCATTAACTTTAGTCAGGATTCAGAATATAACGTTAAATTAGATGAACTAATCCGCCGTATATATAAGAAAGGAAGATTTGAAAAAGCGCCATTAGGCAATATTCCTCATTTTGGTGAAGTGCTGCCCAATAATACTCAGGTGCGAGAAGTTTCGACTAACAAAAATGTTTTTCATGATTTGGATTTACCTAGTGCTCATAAGGTTAGCGATCTCGATAAAAAGAAATTTATTGGCCAAAGTTATATTGAGATTTGTAGTTTATTTGAACAGCTTTTTGCTCAAATGAGCACGGAATACTCTGGATTTGAGTTTAGCAATGAGCAAATTGATACCCAGAAAAAGTTATTCCTTCTGTACTTATACGGGAATCAAATAGCGGGAGTTAAAATTTGGATTGGTGGATTAATGTATGATTCAAATTCGATTTGTCTGAGCTACGGTAATCATATAAATGTGAGATCGGACAATTCAATGAACGAAATTATAAGTGTTGATGTTAACCGAAATAACGAGATGAAACTAAAACTGACACTTAGTTTTTCTAGCAAAGATGAAACTGATACTCCAGAAAAAATAGTACGATCAATCTGGACATCTTCACTAGCATACTTGTTCAAAGCCTAATAGTTAAAAGGTGAATTCATTACTGATAATGAATAAATTATGGTTGACTAATTATAGTAATAAACATAGGAATAGCACGAATCAGTGCGACTTCATCAACCTACTTGGTGTGGCCTTCGGTATGTGCTGCAAGGATTTGCAGCTTGACGTATTGATTGGGATAAATCCTACGAACCTCTTCCCATTGCACGGCTGGCACCTCCAGTTAGGTTTGTCCTTAAATTGTAGCAGAATATGATCCATAAAAAAGCTCTCCATAAACGATCCTGCATCGTTTATGGAGAGCCTTTTTGCGTAAACCCCTTGGAGATTCGAACCCCAGCCTAAATATCCCTTATTCCGCTTCTGTGTAAAATAGTTTAAGCAGAATATTCTGCGGATAGTTTCCAAAGTGCTCCCCGAAGATGGTAAGTCCGCCTTTGTTCTTAGAATTCCCGTCAATACCAATCCTTAGCTTGATGAAGGGGGAATCTTCAATTTTTAATTGGGCGAGTGTAACCGATGATATTTTTTGACCGTCTATTCCCGTATCTTTCTTGGTGACTCTTAAATGTTTCAAAAGGCCATACTGGCTTAGTTCGTTATCCCACCAGTTTGGTGTTAATTTCCCGCGCACATCTGAGAAATTCCCCGGAGCCGTCCAGGTGCCTAAAAAAACATCGTTGATATAAAAAGCGATATCACTGGGCCAATTATTGTTGGAGCCAGGAAACTCTGAAGAGAGCTCTAAGGATAACTCTAATAATTCTGCCGTGAAATTATGGTTGAAATCATTCGGAATCATATATTCAACGAAGCCTTCGGCAAACCAAAGTAAGGATGCTTCGATCCGGTCATTGGAGACGAAGGTCCGTTGATCATCTAACTTGCCGATAATTTTCGCCTGGCTGGCTAATCCGCAGGTAGGGGTGACTGAGAAATTAGAATAGTATCCCAGCTTGATTTCATTCGTAATGACTTTAAAAGGAAGATGGAGCTTTTGCGGTAAGTTGAGGGCAACATGATCTACCGCAACAATGAAATTCTTCTTTCGGCTATCGGTAGCCTCCAGGTTGTCCTGGAGCTTGATGAGCTTGGCGTCCTCCAGTAACCGGATATGGCGTGAGACGATCGCTTTGCTTAAGTTAAGTTTTGCGGCCAGCTCACTGACAGTAAGCGGTGTATGTAACAATAGTCTAAGCATCGAAGCTCTTGTATCAGATGCCAATGCCTTCAAAACAGAAATACCATGATCGTCGAGTTCTAAGAACATAATTATACCTCCTTGTCATATCTGTGGCTTCCGCCGATTGTTGAATAGTATAACATATTGTTAACTTTTTAGTTAACAATAATAACTCTGTTAAAGCGGTGATTTTATTTTGTATACCACAAAGTTGAAAATCACAGATACCGCTGATATAAGCTTGAAAGAACGCTTTCATCATGGTAGTATTTGCTTGCCCGCGAGGAAGATTTACTATCTAAACTACAAAAAGTTAACTTTTATTGTTGTAGACTACTAAGATGGGAGCTGAAGCTAAATGACACACAGGATGGAATATCCGCGTCCGCAGTTCGTCAGAGACGCATGGCTTAATTTAAATGGAACCTGGCAATTTGAATTTGATGACAGGAATGAGGGAGCTGCACAGCGATGGTTTGATCCAGGTGAGAATTTCAGTCAGACCATTCAGGTTCCTTTTGCTTTTCAGACCCCTGCCAGCGGAATACACGATACCACGTTTCATGACTATGTCTGGTATAAACGCAATTTCACACTCGATCCGGACTGGTATCAGAAGCGGGTGATATTACATTTTGGAGCGGTAGATTATAGAGCTTGGGTGTATGTGAATGGTCAATATATCGGGATGCATGAGGGCGGACACACTTCATTTTCGTTTGATATTACCCATGCCTTAACCGGACAGGAGGAACAGATAACGGTTCACGTGGAGGACCCATCAACAGACGAGACCATACCCCGGGGCAAACAGTTCTGGTTAGAGCAGCCCGAAAGCATCTGGTATACGCGCACGAGCGGGATTTGGCAGACTGTGTGGCTGGAGGCGGTCAACCCTGTGCATATTCAGCAGGTGAAGTTTACGCCGGATTTGGACCAAGGGAGTGTTGGGATAGAGGTTAAATCGGAGGGACATGGATCAGAAGAATTAGATTTGGAGCTTCGTATTTCCTTTGGCGGAGCACTTGTGATTCAGGACCGGATACGATTGTTACAGCCTATAACACGCAGAATGGTAGATCTGTTTGGCTTAAAAATATTCCGCACAAACTTTCACCGCGCCGGCTGGACATGGAGCCCGGAAGCTCCTAATTTGTTCGATGTGGAAATGAAGCTGTACGATCACGGGGTTGAGGTCGATTCGATAGAGTCGTATTTCGGCATGCGGAAGGTTCATACAGAGAATGGTATGGTCTACCTGAATAACAAACCGTATTACCAGAAGCTTGTACTGGACCAGGGGTATTGGCAGGAAGGATTGCTTACAGCGCCAACGGATGAGCATCTGAAGAAGGATATTGAATTAGCCAAAGAATTAGGATTCAACGGCTGCCGTAAGCATCAGAAGGTCGAGGACCCGCGGTTTTTATACTGGGCTGACCGGATTGGGTTCCTGGTATGGGGAGAATGTGCGGCGAACGCCTCTTACAATAATGATGCTGTAGCCCGGTTAACCAAAGAATGGATTGAGATTATTGACCGTGACTTCAATCATCCCTCGATTGTGGCCTGGGTCCCGCTTAACGAGAGCTGGGGGATTCCGCTGGTGAAATCGGATAAGCAGCAGCAGTATCACAGCGTAGCCATGTATAGTCTGATTCATTCATTGGATAATACCCGGTTAGTGATATCGAATGACGGATGGGAAATGACGATGACTGACATCTGTGCGGTACACAATTATCAGCACGGCAGAGCAGATGAGCCCGATAAGTATGAAGAGTTCAAGCGGATTCTTTCTACAAAAGATACGATGCTTGCTTCTAAGCCATCGGCCCGCAGTGTATATGCAGACGGTTATGAGCATCGGGGCGAGCCGATCTTGTTGACTGAATTCGGTGGTATAAGCTACAAGGCTGGCGCTGACGACGGCTGGGGATATACCAGTGCACAATCTGCAGAGGATCTTGTTCAGGAATACGGAAGAATCATGAAGGCGGTATACGCGTCCAAGATTATTTATGGATATTGTTATACACAGTTAACGGATGTGGAACAGGAGATTAACGGCCTGGTTGCCTATGACCGGACACCCAAATGCGATCTGGCGTTAATTAAAGAAATTAATGATCAGTGGCATCTGCGGACCATTTAAGCGGACCTAAGGAATAATAAGGAGCTGATAATCGATGACAAATGAACTATTGCTTGAGAAGATCGGGCTGGTCGTAGACAGGCTTATGAACCTGGGCGGCAGCGACTATGAAAAGGATAAAACTGTGGTTCAGGCCGATACCAGAGTAGGGATTGTGCAACGGGATTTCGGCATTGAAGAATGGGATTGGCCTCAGGGCGTAGGTCTTTATGGTCTGTACAAGCTGCAAAAGTATTATGGCGATACGCGCTATATGGAATTTTTCCGGAATTGGGTTTCCCGTAACCTGGAGGCAGGCCTGCCTTCCAAAAACATTAATACAACCGCTCCTTATCTGCCTCTGGTGCTGCTTCTGGATCAGCTTGAGCCTTCCAGCGAACTGGAGGAGCTATGCCGGGAGCATGCGGATTGGCTCATCCATGAGCTGCCCAAAACGAAAGAAGGCGGCTTTCAGCATACGGTCACTGCCATCGGCAACCGGGATGGAATTCACCTGCACAATGGACAGTTATGGATTGATACGCTTTTTATGGCGGTTCTGTTTCTGAATCAGGCGGGGCGCAAGTTTAACCGGCCGGAGTGGGCGCATGAGGCTGAACACCAGATTCTGCTGCATATCAAATATTTGTTCGACAAGCATACCGGCCTGTTCTTCCACGGCTGGAGCTTCGAACGCAATGATAATTTCGGCAGCATCTTCTGGTGCCGCGGTAATTCCTGGTTCACGTATGGCATCGTTGATTACCTGGAAGCCTGCCAGGGTTCGATTAGCCCGGGGCTCCGGCGGTTTCTGATTGATACGTATACGGCTCAGGTCAATGCCCTGGTATCCCTCCAGGCAGCCTCCGGTCTGTGGCATACCGTCCTGCAGGACCCATCCAGCTATGAAGAGGTATCCGGGTCGGCCGCAATTGCCGCAGGGATGATCAAAGGCATCAAGTCCGGTATTCTGGATGCCTCCTATCAGACTGCGGCAGACAATGCCATTCAGGCAGTATGTCAAAATGTAAGCGGAGACGGAACCGTGCTGAATGTGTCGGCCGGAACCGGTATGGGAATGGATAAGGAGCATTACAAGAACATTGCTCTCAGACCTATGGCCTACGGACAGTCTTTGGCTCTTATTGCTTTATATGAAGCGTTAAACTAAACGGCAAAAAGCCTAATCCTTGAGCATTTACGCCAAAGGATTAGGCTTTTTTTCACTTGTTCCCCGAAGCTGGTTACTCGTACACCCGCACCTCAATAATCTCCGCATACTCACTGCCGTTGGTCTCAAGCACCACCACGCGAAGGCGATCGGCTCTCACAGCTTCGTTCAGCGTGTGTACCCGCTTGCGCTTGTGGTTGTAACGTTCCCCGGCAACTGAGGTCCATTTGCCGTCCAGGTAAGCTTCAATACGATACTCCTTAACGAGTGTTGGCAGGATTTCGTAAGGCGTAATATGATGATGCAGGTTGATCAAGTCCTCGTTGACATCGTCGTTGAAGGTAACGTGAACCTCGCGCAGAGTTACCGGCTCGTTCCAGGCCAGCTCCAGCCATTCCGGCTGATCGGAGGCCATCCGGTCAGAGGACCACATATGCGGACCGCCGTACGGGCGGAGGTAGCCGTCGATAACTTTATCCGCAGCGAAGGCACTCGTTATCCCGGACAGGCGGAGACACGGGGCTTTGTGGTCGAATTTCTTTTTGTCCCACTGCACTACGGGCTGTGCAGGCGGATTCTCGCCGAAATCCCGCGAGGCTGCGGGGGTGTCACTATGCCCGTAGGCGAGCATTCCTGAAGCGGGCTCATCCGCCATATGCAGCGACAGTGCAGGATTGGCCTTCAAGATCAGGAACGCGTTGCGCGGTGACTCCGGCTTCCATTGCAGCGGAAGCTTCACCCACTGCACGGGTCCAGCCTGAACGGGAGTTGATGCAGATTGAACCAGCGTATGGGGAACATAATTCTCCGGCCGTCCGGTCTCCCATAGCTCGACGGTCAGCTCTGCGGCTTCGGCCGCATCGATCAGCAGCTCAATTCCGTCCAGCCCCGGATCGGCCGCAACGGTGATGCCGATGTTCGCTGTGAGCGGGACGCTGAATGCGGATTGCTCCACACCGAACCGGCTCCGCTCACTGGAAGCGCTGAGCGCAGCCTTCAGCGCCAGATCGGCATCATCCTCGTTGCGTAGCCCGAGGACGGAAGCATCCTGGCGCAGCATCGTCTGCTGCAGCTCGTTCAGGTGGGCCGCATGCAGTTCGCGCGGCGATATTCCCTTGGCGGCGCAGAGTGCCGCGCCGATACCGGCGGCTTCGCCGATGACCGCGCAGGTAGCCATGACGCGGGTCGTGCCGAACGCGACATGCGAGGCGCTGATGTCGCGGCCGGCCATCAGCAGATTGCTGACGTTCACCGAATACAGCGAACGGAACGGGATGTGATAGCTGCCGTCCGAATACATATGCTTCGAGCCTGACTCTGTAGCGTACACTCCCTGCGGCGGATGCAGGTCAATGGACCAGCCGCCGAACGCAACGCGGTCCGGGAATTCGCGCTGGGCCAGGATATCATTCTGATTCAGGACATAATCGCCAATGAACCGGCGGTACTCCCGCTTGCCCGGAGTCGAGCCGACCCATTCCAGCGTCATGTTGTCCGCGTCGAATTTGCCAGAGTTCTTAATATAGTCCCAGATCCCGTAGATCACAGACCACAGCTCGTCGCGGATGGCCTCATTGTCATGAACAGTGTCCTGCTCGCCGCCGAATTCGATCCACCAGTAGGCGCAGCCGTTGTCGCCGCTGCGGATGATGCGGCGCTCGGCAATAGAGGTTTGTGTAATATCCTTTGCCATGGCTGGAGCGATATATTTGACCGGATGGCCTGCGTCCTTGGTATAGAAAAGCAGTGTGCTTCCGAGCGTAATATCATCTGCGACCAGCGGCGCCCATTCCTCATTATATTCTTCGCGTGCTTCACGGCCCAGCCGGTACTCTGCCCCTGCCAGAAAGCCTACCAGGCCATCCCCCGTACAGTCCAGAAAGACCGCGCTTTCAAAAGTAATTCTCCGCTCCGACCCCATCATCCACCCGGTCACGGACCGGATGCTCCGCTGGCCGCTGGCATCCTTGGAAGCATCGACCTCATGAACATCCGTGTTCAGAAACAGCTGAATGTTCGGCTCGGCCTTAACCGCTTCAAGCACAACCATATCCCAGAGATACGGATTGCCGTCTTTGTTGCGGTACTGGTTCTCCACAAACAGCTCGCCCATAATCCCCGTTTCACGGGCATACCGGTGGATACCGTGCGAGGTTGCACCGCATACCCATACCCGCACCTCACTGCTGGAGTTACCGCCGAGCACCGGACGGTTATTAATCAGCGCCACACGCTGGCCCAGACGGGCTGCCGCAATCGCCGCGCATACCCCTGCCAGTCCGCCGCCTACCACAGTTACATCCGTGTTGACCGTTTCACTACGCATTGTTGAACCTCTCCTTTGGTGTGTGTTAATATATCCGTAGTTTCATGATAGAATAATCAATAATCAAATGAAATGCATATAATTTCTTGATTTATACACTTTATTTCATTGAATAATGCATCTGAGGGGAGTCAGAACATGCGCATGAATTGGTCGGTTCGTCCGGCAGCCCACATCTATTGGGAGCAGAAAAAACAGTTCCTGCTGGAGCACGACACCTACCCTGTGTGGACCTTATTTGCGGTGGAGCAGGGACAATTCGCTTACCGCTTCGGAGACCACGAAGGGGAAGGAGGGTCCGGGGACATCATTGTATGTCCGCCGGGGACAACCTTTTACCGGAGAACGCTTAGTCCGTTGACCTTTCATTTCATACAATTCGAATGGGAGGAAGAGGGGGGACCGGAGGACGCCGCAACGCTTGGAGGCAGATGGACTGTCAGGGATGTGGAGCGCCTGATGTCTACCTACCGCTATATGCGGAGTATCGGAAGAGGGATTCAGGAGGAGCCGGGCTATAGCCGGATGAAGCATATGCTGGAGGATCTGTGGAGGCTGCTTGAAATCGAGCGCAGCAGTGCATCCGAGGAGCTGCGCTCTGGAGAGACAAGCCCGGGCCCGCTGATGCAACAGGCTAAGCAATGGCTGCTGGAGCATGCCTGTACACCTATGACCCTGCAGGAGCTGGCCGCTACCCTTGATATTACTCCGGTACAATTAACGCGGCGATTCCGTGCGGCCTTCGGGACGGCCCCTTCAGACTTTGTAACTGGACTCCGGCTCAGACGCGCCTGCCAGCTCTTGGAGGATTCAAGGTTGCCCATTGAACTGATCGCCCAGCAGTGCGGTTACGAGAACGGCTTCTACCTGAGCCGGGTGTTCACGGCGAAGCTGGGATTAACGCCATCCCGGTACCGTAAGCTGCACCGTGTGTAATTAATAACAATTGTATAATTCAGTATATTGCATTACTATGTAATTAGTTAATTATCTAATTTGATATATACTAAATGTTTTTTCACTGTAGAAAGGATTGAATGGTAATGAAAGAGGATGCTTCTGTCATCGCCGCCAGAAATATTATGGATGCCAGCCAAGGTAAGCGATATCCCACATTTGCGTATTCGGTATTAGATCGTTACATTGACGGGGACATCATCATCGATAAGTCTTCGGCGCTGATCGGTACTTCTTCAGGTATTTATGCAGTGGTGGGGGATGAGACAAATGATGATTTTGCACCCATGCTTATGCACGAATTCAAGCGTCGAGAGATGCTTAATCAGAGATTTACGTTATTTTCATCCTCTGAACGATGGGATCGCAGAATCAATGAGCTTTTAGGGGCGAAGCTGCAGCGGATGCCGAGGTATTCTTTTACATTCAATGAGCACCGTTTCATGCAATCGCAAAGAGCGGGTATACCGGATGGCTTCCGGCTGAACAGGACGAACAAGGAATCGCTTGAGGTGAATAGAGAGTTCGATGCAGCGTACATCCGGAAATACTGGGGATCGGTGGAGCGTTTTGCGGACAAGGGCTTCGGTTTCTTTGTTACAGAACACGATGTAATTGCTGGGGAATGTGTCTCTATATTCTCGTCCGAACAGTACGCTGAAATTGATATAGTGACGAATCCTTTGTTTAGGGGAAAGGGCGTGGCTCAATGTGTTGCCGAAGCTTTTATCCTAGAGTGCTTAGAACGTCAGATCACGCCAAGATGGGACTGTGACCTTCACAATATTGCCTCTATCCGGTTAGCGCAGAAACTACATTTTGCCGCTCCAGAGACCTATTCGCTCTATGTGAGGAAGTAGGGCCGAATCATTGTAGTAATATATGGGTATGTAGATGGAATAGGGAGGGGAATTGTATGCTTAAGCACAGATTTAGATTATTCTTACTGGTCTCAGTATTCTTGTTGTTTGTAGCAGGTTGCGGCCCTACGAAAGCAGATGTCATTGATCAGCTAGTGTCCAAGGAAGAGAACGTACTTCACATGCATATGTTCTCCAATTCACGGGATTGGGATGACGAAGTAAATGAGGTACTTAATTCCGAGCCTGCGCTCGTGGAGCATATCCCGCATGTGACTGTGCATACAGAGGAGAAGAAGCTGAAGTGGCTGGAGGTACTGGGCCTGGAAGCGAAACGGCCCGTAATTGTAATTTTTGATCATGAACAAATGGTCTATCACACAAGTGAGCCTGAACAGCTGAGAGAGTATGCTAAAACACTTGATTAATGCAATCTGATTCAGTCTGATTCAGTCATTCCAGCAGCCGTTGCCAGAGTGAATTCTGCTTCCATAATACAGCGACAGCCAGAGACGTTATCCGTCCTCTGCTGTCGCTGTTTCTGTTTGCAGGACAAGAAAGTATAAAAAACAAGAAAAAGAACATAGAAAGCGCAAGAAAATTAAACTTATCCGAACTATAATGGGTTATGCTTACCTATCGTTGATTGAGTATTCGTACCTATTGCCCGTGTGAAGGAGGACTTCCGAATTTGAGAACATTCCGTAATCCGGTGCTGCCGGGCTTCTACCCTGATCCTTCGGCCATCCGTGTAGGAGAGGACTATTATCTGGTTACTTCAAGCTTTGAATTCTACCCCGGGGTTCCGGTCTTTCACAGCAGAGACCTTGTCCACTGGCGCCAGCTGGGCCATGTGCTGGACCGTCCGTCCCAGCTCAATCTGGACGGAATTCTCCCGTCGAGGGGGATTTGGGCACCGACTCTCCGGTACCATCAGGGTCTCTTTTATATGATCACGACATTTGTTGATAATCACAAACAGCCGCATAATTTCTATGTAACCACAGCTGATCCGGCGGGAGACTGGTCAGATCCGGTCTGGCTGGAGGATGCGCCCGGCATTGATCCCTCCCTGTTCTTCGATAAGGACGGCAAGGTCTACTACACTGGTAACCGGGTGCCTCCCGGGGGCCAGGATTATCCGAAGCATATGGACATCTGGCTGCAGGAGATTGATCTGGCGCAGGGCAGGCTTACCGGCCCGAAGCACAGTCTCTGGCAAGGTGCGCTGAAGACTGCGCATGCCCAGGAAGGGCCGCATCTGTATTCCATAGGAGGATGGTATTATCTGCTGATCGCTGAGGGCGGCACCGGCCATACCCATGCGGTAACGGTTGCCAGAAGCCGGAACGTGACGGGGCCTTATGAGGGGCACCGGGCCAACCCGATCCTGACCCACCGCCATCTCGGCAGGGAGTACCCCATAGTGAATACGGGTCACGGGGAACTTGTCGAGACGCAGCATGGGCAGTGGTGGATGCTCTGCCTGGCCTCCCGGACCTGCGGGGGATATTACCGCAACCTGGGCCGGGAGACCTTTCTGGCACCGGTCAAATGGGAGGACGAATGGCCGGTAGTGAATCCCGGTAAGGGCGTACTGGAGCTTGAGGGGCCAGCGCCGGATCTGCCGGTGACGCAGTGGCCGCTGTTGCCGGTGCGTGATGATTTTGCTGACGGGGAGCTTAGCCCCGCCTGGAACTTCCTGCGCACGCCGCGCGGTGAATTCTGGAGCCTCAGCGAGCATCCGGGACATCTGCGGCTGCGGCTGAAGCCGGAGGTGCTGGCAGAGACCGGCAATCCGGCTTATATCGGAAGACGGCAGCAGCATCTCAGCTTCAGAGCCGCAGCGGAGATGCGCTTCCAGCCGGAGGCCGCAGGCGAGAGCGCCGGACTGGCCCTCATCCAGAATGCGGATAACCACTTCCGCTATGAACGGGTGGCGGAGGATGGCAGGCAGCTGCTGAAGCTGACTGTGCGCAGCAGAGGAGCTGAGCAATTGCTGGCCTCTGCGCCTTATCCGCTGGATACCGTACAGCTTAAGGTAGAAGCCAGGGGGCAGGATTACAGCTTTTATTATAGAGCTTCAGGATCAGACACCTGGACCGCACTGCATGAACAGGCTGACGGCCGGGTGCTGAGCACGGATTGGGCCGGAGGTTTTACAGGGGCCTATATCGGAATGTACGCCAGTGCGGGCGGAGCGCAGAGCAGCAATGTTGCGGATTACGGCTGGTTCAGCTATGAAGAGCTTGAATAGATCTTGATTAGACAGAGATGGAGGAATACGATGACTAATATACATGATTCCGAAGTTTATCCAATCCCGGAGCTGCCGGAGATTCCGCAGCGGACCTTCCGTATTACAGACTATGGGGCAGAAGCTGAAGGGCTGCTCTGTACATCTGCTATACAGGATACGCTGGATGCCTGCGCAGCTGCGGGAGGAGGAACGGTGATCATCCCGCCGGGAATCTGGCGTACCGGGCCGCTGACGCTGCACAGCCGAATTAATCTGTGTGCCGAGCGGGGGGCACTGGTATGCTTTGAACCCGACTATTCGCGGTATCCCCTGCTGTTCTCCCATTACGAAGGGACTGCCGGCGGGCGGTGCCAGGCTCCGCTGGACGGAGAGGATCTGAGCGATGTAGCCATTACCGGTGAAGGCATCTTCGATGGCAGCGGTGAGGCCTGGCGTCCGGTGAAGCGCTTCAAGCGGACGGAACTGGAGTGGAATAGCCTGCTTGCCTCCGGGGGGGCCTTGGATGAACAGGGTGAGATCTGGTGGCCTTCCAAGGAAGCGCTTGCGGGAGAAGCCTGTTATCTGAGCCTGAAGAAAAAAGGCGAGACAGCAATGGAAGCCTACCTCCCTGCCCGTGCGTATCTGCGTCCAGCGCTGCTGAGCCTGCGGAATTGCCGTAGAGTGCTGCTGGAGGGGCCGACCTTTCAGAATTCTCCTGCCTGGTGTCTGCACCCCATGGGCTGTGAGCAGGTTACGATCAGACATATTCAAGTGCGCAATCCGTGGTACTCCCAGAACGGGGACGGGCTGGATCTGGAGTCCTGTACACATGCGCTGGTCGAGCACTGCGGGTTCGATGTAGGCGACGATGCCATCTGCCTGAAATCGGGCAAGGATGAGGAGGGCCGCCGGGCAGGAAGAGCTTGCCGGTACATTACGATCCGCTATTGTACGGTCTATCACGGGCATGGCGGGGTAGTGATCGGCAGTGAAATGTCGGGCGGTGTACATGCGGTCCGGGTGAACGACTGCGTGTTCATGGGTACGGACATCGGGCTGCGCTTCAAGAGTACCCGGGGAAGAGGCGGCGTAGTAGAGGATATCCGGGTGGAAAATATACAGATGTCAGGCATCGTCCATGAAGCGGTCTCCTTCCACCTGTTCTATGCCGGGGTTGAGGGGTCTGAGGGCTATGATGAGCAGGAGGTTCCAGTCACGGAGGAGACTCCGCAGTTCCGTAACATCACGCTACGGAATATGGCCTGCCACGGGGCGGCAACCGCCCTGCTGGTGAACGGGCTGCCGGAAATGCCGCTTGCTGCGCTTACGGTGGAGAATTTCAGCGCCATAAGCAGGCGGGGCATCATCCTGCGCCATGCCGCAGGTCTGAAGCTGGACCGGATCAGGCTGCAGACGCAGGAGGAGCCGCAGGTACAGATGCATAAGTGCAGTGATGTTGAGCTTGTCCGTTCAGGAGAGCTGGCCATCACAGAGCATTAAGCAGAGGTACGGGGCGGAACGGATACTACCCTCCAGACTCCGGTGCAGGCAGTGCCCCCGCTTCCTTTCGGTACTGGAGCGGGGTCAGGCCGGTTGATTTCTTGAAAGTTTTATTGAAATGGGACAGATGCTCGAAGCCGACTGCGCCTGCAATCTCCTGGATTCTGGCGGGGGTACCGGCCAGCAGGCGCTGGGCCTCGCGGACCCGGATATGGACAATATATTCCCGGAAATGAAAGCCGGTCAGGCGATGAAATACCCGGCTCAAATAGGACGGACTGATGAAAAAGTCCTTGGCGGTCTCTTCCAGCGTAAGCGCTTCCCGGTAATGGGCACGGATATAGGTGGCGACATCGGTTACCAGATGGTGCAGCGGATGGAGGGTCCCGCCGGACTGGGCCGTGCTCTCCGAACGCTGGAGCAGAATCATCAGCTCGGTCAATAGCGCAGTGACACAGGCTTCGTACAAGGGCCGACGGAGGCGGGATTCCTCCAGCATGCGGTTCAGCAGGGACTCCGCTTCATTCTGCTCGCGCAGAGTCAGCCTGAACAAGCGGTAGCGGCGGCTCTGGAACCACTGCTGCTCGTCCCTCAGCACCGGGGGCAGCAGCAGCGGGTCATAGTTGATCAGGATCCGCTCGAACTCGGCCTTCTCAGAGCTGGCCGTGGAATGGAGCTCGCGGCCGGGAATCAGAATGAGCTCGCCTTTGTGAACCGTAACCACCCGGTCGTCCACGAAATATACACGCTCCCCGTCCGTCAGATAATACAGCTCAGTCCATTGATGGCTGTGGGGGCGCGGCATGGCAGTGATGCCTTTGCGCTTCATATGCTGGATGCTGAAGCGTCCGTCTTCAAGATAATATTTGGGATTAGGGCCAGATACGCTGTTCATACATCTCCTCTTCTCCTGGAAGCTGTTACGGTTATTATAGAATACATTCAGGTTGCTGTGAAAGGAGCCGTTCAATGTTAATGATAGTCTCGAAGAATGCCGGAGAAGGATTCAGCAGTCTGCAGGAGGCGCTGGATTCCATTCCGCCGGGGGAGATGCAAGCCGTAACCATACGGATTAAGCCCGGGATCTATGAGGAAAAGGTTACGGTTGTCCGCGAAGCCCCGCCCATCCTGCTGCTGGGAGAGGATCAGCATTCCACGATTATCTCGTGGAATGATAATGCCCATACGCTCGGCGCGGACGGTGAACCGCTGCGTACCTTCCGCACCGGGACGCTGAACGTGTTCGCAGAAGGCTTCACTGCCGAGAATCTGACCATCCGCAACACTTCCGGCCCGGGAACAGGACAGGCGGTCGCGGCGTTCGTGGATGCCGGGCAGGCTGTGTTCCGGCGTGTGCGTCTGCTAGGGGATCAGGATACCCTATATACCGGGCCGGGGCGGCAATATTATGATGATTGCTACATTGAGGGGGATGTGGATTATATTTTTGGCCCGGCCACCGCGTTGTTTGACCGCTGCCATCTCCATAACAAGCGCTCCAGAGGGTATATCACAGCGGCTTCAACGCCGGAGGGAGCCGCCTTCGGTTATGTGTTCCTGGATTGCCGGATTACCGGCGGCGAAGGGGTAAGTGAGTGCTATCTCGGACGCCCTTGGCGCCCTTACGCGCATGTCGCCTTCATCCGCACGGTGATGGACGGATCGGTGACCGGAGAAGGCTGGCATAACTGGGGGCAGCCGGACCGGGAGCAGTCCAGCCGCTATGAAGAGTACGGCAGCAGCGGTCCGGGCGCTTGCCCCGAAGGCCGGGTGGCGTGGTCTCGCCAGTTAACTGCGCAGGAAGCCGCACAGTACCGGATCCTGTCTGTGCTGGACGGCTGGCATCCCGAGGGCTATTAATCACTTGGACCGTGGTACACCCGGACCCAGGCATTCAGGATTGGAGGATTTCCCTGATGGAATCACTTGAACAATATATCAATCAACTGACGGCGTCTGCACCGCGCAGCTCTGCCTTCAGCGCAGACCTTCCATTCGGACAATGGAGGGCATCCCTTACCGCGAGGTTCATAGAGCGGCTGGGCGGATTCCCTGCTCAGAGAGCGGCACTTGAACCGGTACAGCTGGAGCGTACAGTCTGCAGCGGATATATCCGTGAACGTATAGAGATCACCACCTATGAAGGACTTAGAATGGCCCTGTATCTCCTGATCCCGGAAGAGCCGGCAGGCTCTCCCTGCCCGGCTGTGCTGGCTATTCACGGGCATGGCTATGGCAGCCGCGAGATTACCGGCTTGAACCCGGACGGGTCGGAGCGGACGGGGGACCCGGGACTGCATAAGGATTTTGCCATCTCTCTGGTGAAGCAGGGCTTCGTCGTTGCGGCTCCGGAGGTGCTCGGATTCGGAGACAGGCGTCTGGCTGAGGATCTTGCCAGCGGCGAGCCCGGACGTAATTCCTGCTTCCGCCTGTCCGCGGCGCTGCTGATGACAGGGCAGACGATGGCAGGCTGCCGCATCTATGAGACGATGCGGGCGCTGGATTATCTGCAGCAGCGGGATGAGGTGGACGGTGAGCGGATCGGCATTATGGGCATCTCCGGCGGCGGGCTGGTGGCAAGCTTCACGGCTGCACTGGATGAACGGATCAGCAGTGCGGTGGTCAGCGGCTACGCCAATACGTTCCAAGACAGCATTCTCACGCGGAATCATTGTCTGGACAATTACATTCCGGGCATTCTGCTGGAAGCGGAGATGCCGGATCTGCTGGGACTGATTGCTCCGCGCGGGCTGTTCCTGGAGGCGGGGGACGCGGACCATCTGTTTGGTCCCGCCGCCGCGAGGCAAGCCTTGGACCGGCTGGAGCTTATTTATGCGGCAGAAGGTCATGGCGGGCAGCTTGCTGCGGATTTTTTCACAGGGGGTCATGAGATTCATGGGGAACCGGCGTATGCGTGGCTGCTTAAGCAGCTTGCCGGTCCGCAGGAGTAGGGTAACAGGTAGCGCAAACGACAGGAGGAATAGAGATGTCTATATCAGAAGCAGTAAGCACAGGCTTATCCCGCAGAATCGCGGATACCTTCATCGGACAATGCAATGAACAAGGGAAGCACGAGTATGTAATGGAGCGCTGGGCGTATGTCCCCGGCATGCTGCTGATGTCAGTGGCCCGGGCCGGGATGCAGCATAACGAGCCTGAGTACCTCTCGTTCATGCAGCGGCATATGGACAGCTTCATCGGGGAGGACGGAAGCATCCGCTCCTATTCGCTGGAGGAATATAACCTGGATCAGATCAATCAGGGCAAGAATCTGTTCTGGCTGTACCGTCAGACGGGTGAGCAGCGCTACGCGGAAGCCGCTCATCTGCTGGCAGCGCAGCTCATCGGACAGCCCCGGACCTCTGAAGGCGGCTTCTGGCATAAGAAAATATATCCCTTCCAGATGTGGCTGGACGGATTATACATGGCTTCGCCGTTCCTGGCCGAATACGGGGCAGTCTTCGGGCGCCCGGAGCTGATCGATGAAGCTGCCCGTCAGCTGCTGCTGATTGAGCGCCGAACCCGTGATCCCCGTACCGGCCTGTTCTATCACGGCTGGGATGAATCCCGGGAGCAGGAGTGGGCGGATTCCTCCACCGGATTGTCGGCCCATTTCTGGAGCCGGGCGATGGGCTGGTACGCGATGGCCGCCGTGGACTGCCTGGAGCATTTCCCGCTGACCCATCCGCAGCGGGGAACTGTGATGGGGATTTTTCAGCGGATGTGCGGTGCGCTGGTTGAGGTGCAGGATAAGGAGAGCAGCCTCTGGTATCAGGTGCTGGATCAGGCGGGACGCAAGGGCAACTACCTCGAAGCGACAGGCTCTTGCATGTTCGTCTATGCGATGGCCAAAGCCCTGCGGCTGCGCTATCTGGAGCCTTCCTTCAAGGCAGCGATGTTAAGCGGCTACGAGGGAATCCTTAAGCATCTGGTGACCGAAGATGAACAAGGCGTTCATCTGCACCAGATCTGTCACGGGGCAGGGCTCAGCAAGGACCGCAACGGCTCCTACGATTACTACATTTCCGAAGAAGTTGTATCTGATGTACCTATGGGTATTGCGCCGCTGCTGCTGGCTTCTCTTGAAGTGGAGAGGTACGTTGCCGGGCAATAGGCTGTATGACCTCAAAGTATACCTGCACACGGATGGGGAGACCGAGCTGAGGCGCAGGGGGATCCGGGATGTGGCTGAGCGGGGCACGGATATCGGATACTTAATGAAGTCCTATGAACAGCGTAGAATTCAGTATAATTATTCATGCATCCGGTTCATGAGAGGTTCGATATTGTGATTAGGAATCAAGATTAAGCATCGTTTATATCCAAAAGAATGATAAAAACTGCGGCTCCATCTATCCAGATTTCAGTGGACAGACGGGGCCGCAGTTTTATGCTTTAGTGACTGCAACCGTTGCTGCATATTTCTCTATCTGCTTCTTGTGATGCTTGTCGTGGGAGATGAAATCTCTCAGATACTTGCGGATACTGAATTTCTTGCCGTCACCATCGGGATGATTCTGTTCTAGCGCCGCATCGCTGAAGGAGGCCGCAAGTCCGGTAATCTTGGTCCGGTACAGGACGAATTGCCGGATGGCTTCCTGCCGGGTTACTGTCCTGGCGTATAGAACCGCATTGGCATTGAATGCATTGAAGTCCAGATGTGCGGCTGTCAGCGGCAGGCCTTCTTGGATTTTGACCAGGGCCTCCTCATAAAAGTATTTGTCCCACAGCATGATGTGGCAAAGGACATCCTGCAGGGACCATTTTCCGGCCTCCAGCGGAGCCTCCCAGTCTGCATCTTCCATGCTGTCCAGCGATTGAATATAGGGGATGAAGGATTCGAATTCAAGAATGAGCTGCTTATTGGTTTTGGTTGCCATGATCATACCACCTTGTCTGTCAGATTGAATAAGAGATTATATCATTCATTATAATAGGAGGAACTGGACGACAGCCTGTCAGGTTCGCAGAATTCATAGACTGGATGATATGACTAGAAACGGGCAGTCATTAGGCGGTATTTTCACTTTCCCGGTTAGAAAATAAAATCCGGAAATATACCAATCTTTTACCGGAATCATGCTATAATTTTAACGGATTCATAGGGCTTAAGGATTAGTTAGAGCAAGGAAATTTATAATTTGTATGCTTTTATAACTACATAGTCGGGGGAATCAGTTTGTTTATTAAAAGAAGTGTAAGCAAAAAAGTAGTCGCTGGAGCACTAGCCATATGTCTTGCGATATTGCCGGCAGGCGCAGCTTTTGCGGGTAATGCGCCGGATCTGGCAGGAAACTGGGCCAAGAATCAAATCAGTAAATGGATGGATCAAGGTCTGATCTCCGGCTACCCGGATGGGGAATTCAAGCCGGATAACCCGGTCACCCGGGCGGAATTAACGGTTTTGATTAATAGGGCTTTTGGATTCACTGAAACGAAAAAAGCTAATTTTAACGATATCTCCAGCAGTAAATGGTATTATTCAAGTATTTTGCAGGCTAATGCTGCAGGTTACATTCAAGGCTACGAGGATGGGGCCTTTAAGCCTGATCAGAAGATCAACCGGCAAGAGCTGGCTGTGATCATCAGCAAGCTGCTCAAGCTGACAGCACCGGCTGCGGCTCCTGAGTTCAAGGATATTACTAAGAGTGCAGCTTGGAGCAAAGGTGCGATCGGGGCTGTCAGTGAACAAGGTATCATGAAGGGTTCCGGTGATGGGAACTTTCGGCCCCTCGCTTTTGCAAGCCGGGCAGAGACCGTAGTCATTTTGGATAGGGCTCTATCGGTGCTAAATGCAGATTCCGATGAATATGTAATCATCTATGAAACCCCAGGTATATATGGTCCGTTGTCAGGAATGTCGGAAGTAGACAGTGATGTAGTGGTCAGCGTGCCGGGTATCACACTCCGTAATATGAATATCACTGGAGATCTGCTGCTGGGAGAAGGCATAGCTGAAGGCGATGTGCGGCTCCAGAATGTAACAGTAAAAGGCAATACCGCAATTGAAGGCGGCGGGGTGAACAGTATTCATCTTGCCGATTCCACACTGGGTTCTGTACGTGTTGACAAGGAAGATGGCAGTGTAAGAGTGGTCGCTGAAGGAAAGACCCAAATCCATAACCTTCAGATTCAGTCCGCTGCTGCCGTTGAATCCCTCACCGGAGCTGAGATCAGCACTCTCACGTTATCTCCTGAAATTCCAGCGGATGCCCGCATTCTGTTGACCGGTAGCTTCAAGGCTGTAAATATTCTTGCCTCACGCCTTAACATCGAACTCAGCGGGGGCACTGTGGAGGCAGTCAATCTTGATAAAACAGCGGGCAGTAATAAATTGTCCAATAGCAGCAATATCAAGTCCATGACAATGAACGCCGGTATACAAATATCAGGTAAAGGCAACATCGGGAATGCGGTTGTCAACGCTTCGGGCATTACGATGGAGAATGCTCCAGGTAAACTTACGATCGGCACAGATGTTCCGGCAGATGTGAAAGTAAATATAGCCGGTTCTGATCTAACGGTTGCTGCGTCTTCGGCGGCCCCAACAGCGGCTGTACTAGTTGGCGGCGGAGGGGGAGGAGCTGGTGGAGGCGATGGAGGTGGCAGTACGGTAGAGACACCGGCGCCAGCAGCGACGCCGACACCAGTCCCGACGGAAGAACCGACACCGGCTCCAACACCAGTCCCGACGGAGGAACCAACACCGGTGCCAACACCAGAACCGACGGAGGAACCAACACCAGTGCCAACACCAGAACCGACGGAGGAACCAACACCAGCACCAACACCAGAATCAACAGCGACGCCAACGGCGGTGACTTCACCGTCACCGTCGCCGTTAGCGACACCAACAGCGGTGTTTTCACCGACACCTTCGCCATCATCAACATTCCCAGGGCCAATACCTACACCTGGGTCAACGGTGGCACCTACACCGCCCATTGTAAATCATGGTGTTGTAAAAGGTTTCATTGAGCGTGCAGACGGGAAGGCTGTTGATACAGGCATCTTGTACCTAGAACGGGATAGCGATCATATGATTTACACCGCTGCACTGACGAACGGGGAATTCTCAATAGATTTGCCGGATGGGCCGTACAAGATTTACTCGCTGCGTTCCACAACTACACAAGAGATCATTTCACTCTACTATATGTTTTACATTATGAATGGCAAGGCAGATAGAGAAGTGCATATTCTCATTCCTGAGCAGCAGGCCGGTACGATCCAGTATTCGGACGGGACCGCATTTGAGAATGGGGAAATTATTGTACAGCGCTTAGACAGCGGACCGCTTGGCTGGTATAGTGCCGAAATCCAAGCAGGCAGGTTCAACTTTAATCTACCGGACGGTCATTATAACGTAGAAATGTTAATCTATGGCGAAACCAACAATCAATTAAGAATTAATTATTTATTTGAGGTCATTGACGGCAAGAGCAATCTGGATATAAAATTGCCTCCAAAAATTGAAGGAAACATTAGCTTCGTGGATGGCTCCCCGATTGACGACGGATGGCTGGAAATTAGAGAAATGAATGCTCAGAATTACGGAATTTACAGGGTCCCTGTGGTTGCAGGTAAGTTTGATCTTTATTTACCGGATGGCGACTATAACATACAGCTGCTGAACATTAAGAATTCAGAAAGTATAGCCTTACGCACACAGATAACAATTGTCAATGGTGAACCTGCCGCCGGACCGATTGATATCAAGGTACCTTTAGCAATATCAGGCAAGATCTATAATGAGGATGGAACTCCACATGCTAATGGAGTGCTAATGATTACTGAGGCCGGTACGGATTCTCCGCTTTCCTATGCAGCAACAGTTACCAATGGCAATTTTGATTTTTATCTGCCGGATGGGGAATACGATGTATTATTCTATTGGGATGCTGAGCATCAAAAGAGAATCGATATAAATCGTATATTTAAAGTTGAAGAGGGCTTGCTTGTTGATCCCCTCGATATTATTTTGGCTAAGGAATAATAACCGAATACAGCAGATGATCTGGAAAAACAGAGCAGCGCTTCTCCCATTGCCGGAGAGCCGCTGCTCTGTTGCATGTAAACCTTATTCAATAGTCATTCAGTACACAACCGTATGTATGGTTAGCTCTTTTTAGTAGAATCGCGTCTGCAGCATTGATATACTTTAACAAATAGGAGTACGGGAGGTTCATTATGCAACAGAGGGTGCTGCTGATCGAAGATGATGAAGCGATCAGCGAAATGGTTCATTCTTATTTGACCAAAGAGGGCTACGAGGTAGAGACCGCATATGACGGGGAAGCGGCGGTGAGCAAGTTCGTCGGAGGTCTTCCTTATGATCTGGTGCTGCTGGATCTGATGCTGCCGAAGCGCAGCGGCACGGATGTGCTGCAGATGATCCGCAGCGGCAGCCTTGTGCCGGTGCTGATTATGTCGGCAAAGGACAGCGATGTGGATAAGGCGCTGGGGCTGGGCTTCGGCGCGGATGATTATATTACCAAGCCGTTCTCGATGATTGAACTGGCGGCCCGGGTGAAGGCGGCGATCCGCCGGGCGGGGTATGCTGCATCTGGAAGCCAGGCTGCTGCCGTGAGCGGGGTGCAGGATGGCGGAGAGACACAGCCGGAGAAGCCGAAGGGAATCGAGCTGCGCGGGCTGAGTGTGGACCTGGATAATTTCTCGGTGCGGAAGAATGGGCAAGAGCTGAAGCTGACCGCCAAGGAGTTCCACATCCTGAAGCTGTTCGTGAGCAGTCCGGGCCGGGTATTCACCAAGGCGCAGATCTACAGCCAAGTCTGGGAAGAGGATTATTATGGCGATGAGAATGTAATTAATGTACATATGCGCAGATTGCGCGAGAAAATCGAGGATGATCCCTCCCATCCGGAGTATATCAAAACGCTGTGGGGGATCGGCTACAAGCTGGGGGATGTGCTGCTGTGATTATTCTGTTGCTGGTTCTACTTGTACTGTTGCTTGTGGTCACTACGTTACAGTTCTTGAAATCACGGCAGCATGCCCGCCAGTTGGACTACATTCACTATAAGCTGGAGAGCATTATAGAAGGCGGATCGCATGAGCGGCTGCTGCTGATGAGCAGCAGTCCGCAGGTGCAGCAGCTGCTGACCGACCTGAACCGGCTGCTGGATGTCAATCATCAGGGAGCGGCTAAGCGGAGTAAGCTGGAGCAATCCATGCGCGGAATGCTGGCGAATGTGTCGCATGATCTGAAGACGCCCCTGACGGTGGTGCTGGGCTATATTGAGACGCTGCTGCATGATGAGGCGATATCCAAGGAAGAGCAGGAACGGATGCTGCGGACGATTCATACCAAGGCAGGTGAGGTCATTGTGCTGATGAACCGGTTCTTTGATCTGGCGAAGCTGGAGTCGGGGGACCGGGATATCCCGCTCTCGCGGGTAGAGCTGGGCGAGGTCTGCCGCCGGAATATTCTCTCCTTCTATGATCTGCTTAGTGAGAGCGGCACGGAAGTGCAGATTGAGATCCCGGAAGAGCCTCTTCATATCATGGGCAACGATGAGGCACTGGACCGGATTCTGACGAATCTGCTCTCCAACGCGATTACCTACGGTAATGCAGGGGGAGTGCTGGGGCTGAAGCTGTACCCTGACGCCGGACGGGTCTGCATAGAAGTGTGGGACCGGGGCAAGGGCATCGCCGAAGGCCACGAGGATAAGGTGTTCGAGCGGCTGTACACCCTGGAGGATTCGCGTAACCGCGACTATCAGGGCAGCGGCCTGGGACTGACGATTACGAAGCGGCTGACCGAGCAGATGAACGGGACTATTTCCCTGAGCAGCCAGCCGAATGTGCGTACGGCATTTACGCTCTCTTTTCCCAGACAGTCCTTCTGAAGCTTCTTAAGAATTAAGTAAGATTTCAGTAAGAAAAAAGCAAATTCCGCCCTGTAGAATAAATACCAGGAAGAACAAGACGATGCTAAAGGGGATAACGGAAAATGACAACGATACTCCGGACATGGGATCTGACCAAGGTCTATGAGGATAAGGAAATTGTTAGCAGTGTGAATATGGAGATTAAGCAGGGTGAAATTTACGGATTCCTGGGACCGAACGGCGCCGGCAAAACAACGGTGATGAAAATGATCACGAATCTGGTGAAGCCGACGGCGGGCGAGATTGAATTTGCCGGGGAGAAGATGACCCACCGCTCTTACGACATGCTTAAGCGCATGGGCAGCATTATTGAATACCCGGTGTTCTACGACAAGCTGAGTGCCCGCGAGAATCTGGCGCTGCATGGGGAGTATATGGGTTTTTATGATGCCAATGCGATAGAGGAAGCGCTCGAATTAGTGAAGCTGAGAGCCGTGGACAGCAAACCGGTGAAGAATTTCTCCCTGGGGATGAAGCAGCGGCTGGGCATTGCCAGAGCGGTCATGACCAAGCCGGAGCTGCTGATCCTCGATGAACCGATCAACGGGCTGGACCCGCTTGGAATCAAGGAGCTGCGCGAGGTGTTCCGTATGCTGAGCCGTGATTATGGCATGACACTGCTGATCTCCAGCCATATTCTGGGCGAAATCGAGCAGATTGCCGACACGATCGGCGTAATCCGTGAAGGGGTGCTGGTGGAGCAGGTGGCAATGGATACGATCCGGAGCCAGCAAACCCAGTATATCGAGCTGGTGACCAGCGAGTGCACGAAAGCCGTCTTCGTCCTGGAGGGGAAGCTGGGCCTCCGCAATTACAAGGTGCTTGATCCGCGGACCATTCGTGTCTATGAAGACATCCCGCAGCTAGAGCTGAGCCGGGCCCTGTCCGCAGCAGAGGTGGAGCTGGAGAGTATGAGCAAGAAGCATCATTCGCTGGAGGATCATTTTGTGGAACTGATGGGGGGCGTCAACCATGTTTAAGTTAATCCGGCTGGAGCTGCGCAAGAGTAAATTCACTTTTCTTAAGGGCGTGCTGATTGCGGATTTGGCCATTCTGGGCTTCATGATTCTCATTGCTTTTACGGGCATGGATGAAGGAGACTTCGGGACGTATGGCGATTTGTTTCAAGGGGTATCTGTTTTTGTAAAAGCAATCTATATCATCTTCGCCTCTGTACTGATCAGCAAGCTGGTCATCGACGAATATAAGAATAATACAATCACAGTGCTGTTCATGTATCCGGTACCGCGTAAAATGCTCATGGCGGCCAAACTGATTATTGTCTTTCTGTTTACCTTCTTTACTATTTGGCTGTCTAATATAGTGATCAGCGGTATTCTTGCAGGTATTGGATATTTCCTGCCTGACCTCATTGAGGGAACGCTGACGATGGATGTGGTCATGACCTACTCTATGCAAGCGGGAATGGATGCGCTCTACGCGGCCGGTATCGGACTGATTCCGTTATATTTCGGGATGCGTCGCAAATCGGTGCCGGCTACGATTGTCTCCGCCGTCCTGATCGTGATGCTGATCTCCTCCGGCTTCGGGAACGGAAGCTTCCGCATGGGTGACCTGCTCGGGATCTCGGTTGGCCTGGCCCTGGCCGGGGTGGCGGTTGCCTACTTCTCGATCCGCAATATCGAGCATCAGGATGTAAGCTGAGGCTGCCGGAATCGAAGCCGGTCCACTCTTAGAAATGAAGCAGACAGTGCGGTCCTCCTGAAGGACTTGCACTGTTTTTGTTGTTGTACAGCCCGGTTAGTGCTATGTTTTTCTGGCGACCGCTAACGTTTTTTTTGCTATAATAGGAACTAATTCAGAGAGTTCTACATAATCAGAGCGTTTCTGCAGTCTTCGGACGCTAACGATAGCAGGGTTGAAGGAGCAGCGGAGGAGGTGGGCTATGCTTAAGGACTGGGCTTCTATTCTGGACAACGCGCTATCTGGTGAAAGTGCTTATAGGGCGTTGTTCGATCATCATCCGGACTTCATCATTGTGCTGGACAGGCAGGGAAGGTACAGGGACAGTAACCGGATGTTAAGTGCCGAGGAGGCAGGCAGACTGAACGATTGCCGGATGCATCCGCCCGGTGAGGCTCATTTCGCAGCTGCCCTGGCCGGGATTACATCGAGCTTCGAGCTGGCCGTGGAAGCCTCGGAAGGACATGAAGAGACGGGGAGAGGGGCCGGCGGTGCTGAGCCTGAGGGAAATTATGGTGCGGGAAGTGCGGGAAGTACCAGTGCTGGAAATGTGGTAAGTGCTGGTGCTGGAAGTACTGAGAGTGCTGGGAGTTCTGGAAGTGCCAAGGGAACGGGAAATGCTTGCGGTTCAGGGGTTACGGTACGCTATGTGCCGCTTCACACAGACGAAGGCATTGCCGGTTTATTCGCTATCCTCCATGATCCCGGGAACCGCCCCCTGTCCAGTCTGCTGCATAGCTGGGTGAGCATGAGCAGCAGTCTTGCGGCAGGTGCTGAGCGGAATGTGCAGGCAGGAGACGAGTGTTCTGCGTATGCGGATGAAGTGGCCGCCGCGAAGGATGACGAGGAGCTGCCGCAGGCCGAATTCGTGTTCGAGATGGCCGAGGACAAACGGCTTAGCCTCATTCTGAACTCCGTCTCTGCCGGGATTTTCGGCCTGGACAACCTCGGCCGGACCATCTTCATTAACCGTGAAGGGGCAGAGATGCTGGGCTACGAGCCGTCAGAGCTGACCGGGCTGCCGATGATGGAGATAATCCATTACATGCATGGAGGCGCGCCCCTCCATTCTCTGCTGGAGTGTCCCATCACGCTTACCCTGCAAGACGGAGTTACCCGCAGCAAGGCGGATGAAGTGTTCTGGCGCAAGGATGGGACCAGCTTCTTCGTGAATTACCGGATCGCTCCGCTGCTGGACAGAGGGATGATCTGCGGTGTGGTTATTTCCTTCAGCGATATTACGAACGAGCGGGAGATTCTCCGCGCCAAGGAATCGGCAGAGCGGGCCGCACAGGCCAAGTCGGATTTCCTGGCAATGATGAGCCATGAGATCCGTACGCCGATGAACGGAATGATCGGTATGGCCGACCTGCTACTGGAGACCGAGCTTGGGGAGGAGCAGCGCAGCTACGCCGAGATTCTGCGCAGCAGCAGCTACAGCCTGCTGCAGATTCTCAATGACATCCTTGATTTCAGCAAGATGGAGGCGGGCAAGATGCCGCTGCAATCCGAACGCTTCGATCTGCGGGAGATGCTGGAGGGCATTATTGATCTGTTCACTCCAAAGGCGGAGGAGAAGAAGCTCTCTTTGCGCTGGTGGGCAGATACCAGTGTGCCGGACATCGTCACGACCGATCCGAGCCGGCTGCGCCAGATTATCGTCAATCTGGTCGGCAACGCGCTGAAATTCACCGATCGGGGCAGTGTCACCTTGTCAGTCAAGAACATCCCGCTGCCTGCCTCACCGGAATATCTGCTGGAGTTCTCGGTCCGTGATACCGGTGTAGGCATTGCCGACAGCAAGCTGAATCTGCTCTTCCAGTCCTTCTCCCAGCTGCATCCGTCCATTAACCGCAAATACGGCGGAACCGGACTGGGACTTGCCATCTGTAAGCAGCTCGTGGAGCTGATGGGCGGAACGATCTTCGTGGAGAGCGAGGAGGACCGGGGATCGATCTTCCGGTTCATGCTGCCTTTTATGAAGGAAGAGGCGGAGCTGGAGCCGGAGTTACTCTCCTGAGGGTTAACCGGAGCCGGGGGCTGACACTCACTTGTGTTCTCGTATATCGAGGACAATCACCTGTATTCTCAACTATCAAGCCAGACAACCCGTTCCCCAAGATACAGTGGGAGCGGGTTATTTCTGTCCGCTATATCCACTCTGACGCATGGGCAGCGCAAATAATTGGATTTTCTCCACTTGCTTATCTTCGATAGGCTCTTACTGGGACAGCAGTTGGAAAATCAGCACTTAATTCAGCCCAATTCAGCTTGAGAGGAAAAAATGTCAATTTTAGTTGCTGTTTTTCCACTTGTTGCTCTATGATCCGCTGAATCCGGCGAAATAAGCTACGTTTTTCTATTTACTTGCTGGCAACGGCCATCTTTTCTCAGACTTCTTGGTTCATATGTAAGAATTTATTTGGCGCGGCCATTCCGCTTGTTGCATTATAAGCGGATTATAGTAAAATCAGAAAGTGCTATTACCAAATTCTTCTTACAAGGGGGAGTAACATGCAAGAGCAGATGTCACGTACGAATAAGGCGGCTTGGGAGACAAAAGCCTATCAGGCTTGGACGCAGTACCATGGTTCACCTGAGGAGCTTGCAGTGCAGCTACAGCAGGATCCCGCACATACGCTACGGTATTGGCTCAAGTACACGGGCGATCCGTCAGGCTTGAAGGTGCTCAATCTGCTTGGCTCTCACGGCAGGAAGGCCATTTGCTTCGCGTTGCTTGGCGCTGATGTTACCGTCGTGGACATTTCGGAAGAGAACCGCTTATATGCCTGCGAGGTAGCGGAAGCAGCGGGGGTGAAGCTGGATTACATCTGTGCAGACGTCATGAATATCCCAGAAGAAGAAGCCTTGGGAACGTTCGACGTGGTGCTGATGGAGTTTGGGATTTTGCATTATTTCACTGATTTGAATGCGGTGTTTGCCTTGGTCCGCAGACGGCTGAAGGCAAATGGACGACTTCTGCTGACCGACTTCCACCCGTTCGCCAGGGCATGGCTGACCACGAAGACGCTACAGCATCCCACCGGCAATTATTTTGACGATACGCTTAGAGAAAGTGAAGTTGCGTTCGCCAAGCTGCTTCCTGAAGAGGAGCGTTCCGGCTTAGGACAAGTGGTGGTGCGGAGCTGGACGCTGGGGGATATCCTAACCTCTGTCGCTTCGCACGGATTATATATCCGTACCTTCGAAGAAATCAAGAGTGCCGAGCACCCGGGATTCCCCGAATTCTACACGCTGGTTGCCGATGCTGTTGAGGTACTGTTAAGACCGTTATATCCTGATAGGACAACGTAATAGTATCAAGCAAGCTAACAGCAGGTCTCCATTTGGGGACCTGCTGTTAGCTTGAAGCAAGTAGGCAGAATGTGATCGAAAAACCGATCACATTGCACTATCGTGAGGCAAGTGAGCCAAATGTAATCGAAAAACCGATCACATTGTGCAATCGTGAGGCAAGTTAGCCAAATATAATCGAAAAACCGATCACATTGTACTGGCGCTATGGCAAGTGGGCCCAAATGTATTGTGTGGGCCCACCCGTTCTAGCGCATATACATCAGACCTACCGTAGCAGGTCCGCAGTGACTCCCGATGACGCAGCCGGCATGAATGACGGCGATTTCCTTAACACTGGTCTGTGCGCGCAGCGCGGTCTCCAGCATCTTGGCATCCTCTTCTGCCAGCGTATGGGCAATAATGAGCAGCTCCTTGTCCATATCGGCGGCATTCGCCAGCGCATGGTGGAGCATCTGTTCCACGGCCTTCTCCTTCTTGCCACGGATGCGGGCAACGGGGACAATGGCTCCGTCCACCAGCCGGAGAACCGGACGGATCTTCAACAGGCTGCCGATAAAGTTCTGCATCCCAGAACAGCGGCCACCCATGTATAAGTAGTCCAGCGTATCGACAACGAATTCCGATTCTACCCGGTTACGGGCTTCGGTAATCATTGCTGCGATGTTGGCAGCGCTCTCGCCTGCGGCTGCGGCACGTGCAGCCTTCATGACCAGCAGCGCGATTCCGCCGCATAAGGTCTCAGAATCTACGACATGCACCCGGCCCACCGGGAATTCACCCGCTGCCAGTAGAGCATTCTGATATGTAGAAGATAGAGCAGAGGATAGACTGATATAGACAATATCATGGCCGCTGCTGATCACCGGCTGAAACGCGGCGATGAAATCAGCAGGGGAAGGTGCAGCGGTCTTAGGCAGGGCACCGCCCGCAGCAACCCGGCGGTAGACCTCCTCGGGGGTGATTTCGACCCCGTCCTTGAAGGTACCGTTCTCAAAAACTACATATAACGGCACAATGCCGATATCATATGTGTCCTTCCAGCCTTGCGGCAAATCGGAAGTGCTGTCTGAAAAGATTTTTACGATAGACATGAATATCTCCTTCACCGATCTCGGATGAGAATACACTAGATTATGAAAACTATAATCTATTTATTATACCAAGCTTGGGAAGAATCTCAAAACAAAAAAACAGCTCCACTGTCCAAGCAGACAGCGAAGCCGTTCCCCAAATATCAGCACTGCTCTTATTTCTTCATCACCGGAATCCATACTTCACAGACATAATCCTCTGATCTCGTATCGCCGGGCGGGTATAACTCGATCTCAGGGCCGCCGGTATGCTCGTAGCCGGTTCCCGGGAACCATTCCTGGAAAATGCGTTGCCAGACTCCTTGAATGGCATGCGGCAAAGCACCCTCGGACCGGAAGACTGCCCAGCTGGCGGCCGGAACGACAGTGGTCTCATACCCTTGTGCATCTGTCTCCGGCGTTCCTTCCACCCCGATCCAGTAGGTAAGCTGTTCCTTTTTCATATCCATATCCGTGCAGATGCCAAGCCATTCGCGGGAAGACGCAAGCTCGATCAACTTATCGGAAGTGCCGTCCTCATTGCATTCGTCCCAGAACTGCGGGATTCTCCGGAGATTCTCCCCGTCCCGGGTAGTTACCTCTATTGATTTGCCGATGACGGTAAAAGCTGGTTTATCCACGATTTTGTAGTCCATGTCCTGATCTCCCTTCAATGATAGGTGGAACGAGATGCGGGGGAAGGCTTTGAGCTGTACGCCGGACTTACGCGCTTCCGAGGGGGTAATCCCATGGGCTTTGCGGAACGCCTTGGCGAAGGACTCCGGCGAGTCGTAACCGTATTTCAGCGCCACATCCAGCACACGGACCTTGGACACGGCCAGCTCCTGGGCGGCCAGCGTCAATCTGCGCTTGCGGATATAGTCGGCCACGGTGAAGCCGGTCAGCATACTGAACATGCGCTGGAAGTGGAACGGTGAGACAAAGGCCACCTCAGCCACTTCCTCAATGCGCAGCGTTTCAGTCATTTTCAGCTCCATATAGTCCAGTGCATTCTTCATTCGGATCAGCCATTCCAAGCTCCCCATCTCCTTCTGAAATCATCCTATCATACCACCGCACAGATGTTCCTGTTATTCTCTGCTCATTCATGACAGGGTTCTGCCTGCGTCCTATCCACCTATGATGTCATACTTGAAGGGGTTTGTCAGCATTCGTTAGACTATCCGATCCGGCAGGCTCTAGGATTAGTCACTTTTCACCTTCCAGGGTGCGGGTATAGGCATAGATATATTCATGCTCCGGCAGCAGCAGCTCATAATCGGCATAGACCATAATGGGATGCTGCTTACGCAGACGAATCAATTCTTGATAATAATAAAATACCGAGTCCGCATCAGCCGGTGCCTGCTCCCCATTAATCTCGGTGTAGCGCGGGCAGATCTGGTAGACTACGGCTTCTTTCCAAAAGGTTCTTTTCATAAATGTAGCTCCATTACCATGGTATATTAGGTTTATAGGTTGCAAGGGAATGGAGGGATTGGATTGACAATTCAAGCGGTTCTTTTTGATTTGGATGGGACATTGCTAGACCGGGATACATCCCTGTTAAAGTTCGTACAAGATCAATACCGGCGTTACCCGGAGCTTCAGACCATTGATCACGATCTGTTTGTTCAGCGCTTTATCGAGCTTGATAATCACGGTTACCTGTGGAAGGACAAAGTATATCAACAGATCTTACAAGAGTTCTCTATTTCGAAGCTGGACTGGAACTTGCTATTGGATGATTACTTATACAACTTCCAGCAACACTGTACAGGTTTCCCGAATTTATTAAGTATGCTTACTGAACTGAAGAATCATGATCTGAAGATTGCGTTAATCTCGAACGGTTATGGTCAATTTCAATACGATAATTTCAAGGCATTGAACATCGGGCATTTATTCGATGAGGTGCTTATCTCCGAATGGGAGGGACTCCGTAAACCAGATCCGGCCATCTTTCATCGTGCATTAACAAGATTAGGTGTAGACGCGGGCAATGCTCTTTTTGTTGGCGATCATCCGGATAACGATATTCGGGCAAGCCGCGAAGCGGGAATGAAGGCCGTCTGGAAACGGAATCAACAGTTTGTCACAGTGGCCGAAGCGGATGCAGTTATTGATGATTTGGCAGAATTAGTGGAGCTCTTATTAAAAAAAGCCCCGAAGAAGCCATACATCTTCGGGGCTGATAAGCTTACACCGTGACAGAAGCGCCCCCGGCACTGACAGTGCCTAGTCCGTTCACCATATACTCCTTGCCGTGAATGGTGAGGGAGGCTGGAACCTCGGTTTCGTTGCTGACGGTAACCTGTGCATCGGTCACGGTCACTTTTAGCCGGGAGCCGCGGAACATAATTTTGAACGAATAGGAGGTCCAGTGTCCCGGATTGGACGGGTTCAGAACCAGCCGGTCGTTCAGCACGCGAAGTCCGCCGAAGCCATGAACAACGGACATCCATGTACCCGCCATGCTGGTGGTATGGCAGCCGTCCTCCGTATCGTTATTGTAATTGTCGAGATCCAGGCGTGAGGTCCGCAGGTACATCTCATACGCCTTCTCCTTGTAGCCCAGCTCACTGGCCAGAATGGAATGGATGCAAGGGGAGAGGGAGGACTCATGCACGGTAATCGGCTCGTAAAAGTCGAAGTTGCGCTTCTTGGTCTCCAGATCGTAGCGGTCGCCCAGGAAATAGAGTCCCTGCAGCACATCCGCCTGCTTGATAAAGCAGGAGCGTAGAATCCGGTCCCATGACCATTTCTGGTTCAGCGGCAGGTTTTCCGGCAACACATCCTTGACCTGGATGATCTCCTTGTCAAGAAAGCCGTCCTGCTGGAGAAAGATTCCGCGTTCCTCGTCAGCCGGATAGTACATTTTGGCGATAATCTCACTCCACTTGGCCGTTTCGCTCTCCAGCAGCTCCAGCTTGTCGGCCAGCTCAGCGTAACGCGAACCCTCATTCTCTTGCACATAGGCCAGAGCCTCAAGCGTGTATTCCATCGTCCAGGCGGCCATCCGGTTCGTGTACCAGTTGTTATTGACGTTATTCTCGTATTCATTCGGGCCGGTGACGCCCAGCATCACGTATTTGTCCTTATGCGCCACATAGTTCACACGCTCCTCCCAGAAGCGCGCAATCTCCACCAGCACTTCCAGGCCGTATTGGCCCAGGTAAGCCTTGTCGCCGGTATAATTCACATAGTTATAGATGGCGTAGGCAATCGCGCCGTTGCGGTGAATCTCCTCGAATGTAATCTCCCACTCGTTGTGGCACTCCTCACCGTTCATCGTGACCATCGGGTAGAGCGCGCCTTTGCGGTAGCCGAGCTTACGGGCGTTCTCCTTGGCCTTCTCCAGGTGCTTGTAGCGGTAGATCAGCAGATTGCGGGCAATCGCGGAGTCGGCGGTACTGAGATAGAACGGCACACAATAAGCTTCCGTATCCCAGTAGGTGCTGCCGCCGTATTTTTCCCCGGTGAAGCCCTTCGGTCCGATGTTGAGCCGGTCATCCTCGCCCGTATACGTCTGATTCAGCTGAAAAATATTGAACCGGATCGCCTGCTGCGCCGACACATCACCCTCGATAATAATGTCGCTCTCTTTCCACTTGTCGCCCCAAGCCGTTGCCTGCTCCGTGAGTAGCGCCACGAATCCAGCTTCCTGGGCACTCTGAAGTGCAGCCGATGCGGCATCCACGAGCTGTCCCAGCCCGTAATTGCGGGAGGTCACATTCGCAGCATACTTATAAATAACCAGCTGATCGCCGGATTGTACCGGAACATTCACTGTACTGCCCACATATTTGTCCTGCTCCAACACCTCTGCTTCGGCCGCAACCGGCTCCCCATTCAGCAGAATGTCGAAGACGAAGGCGGAGGTGACATGGAAATCAAGCTTTTTGGTCTTCAGGGTCAAATGTCCGCCTTCTGGTCCGGCCTTCTTCTCCACTTCGTTCCAGAACTTCTCGTCATAGTTGGAGTCCTTGTTCTTGATATCGCCGTCCAGGTAGGGGGTTACGGTAATATTCCCTGCAAAATTGAGCGGAGTGAGCGAATAGCGGATCGCCCCGATCTCCTGACGGACCATGCTGACGATGCGGATGCTCTCAACCTTCACTTCTTTGCCGTCTTGGGTGGTTGCGGTGAAGCTGCGTGAGAGCGTGCCTTCCTTCATATTGAGTACCCGGCGGAACTCGCTGACCGTACAGTTGGCCAGATCCAGCGGGGTCCCGTCCAGCCCGATGTTAATTCCGATCCAGTTGGTGCTGTTCAGCACTTTGGCAAAATACTCCGGGTACCCGTTCTTCCACCAGCCGACCCGAGTCTTGTCAGGGTAATAGACCCCGGCCATATAGCTGCCTTGCAGGCTGGGTCCGCTGTACTGCTCCTCGAAGTTGGCTCTGCCGCCCATGTATCCGTTCCCGATACTAAATACGCTTTCGGATATTTCCTGGGTCTGCGGATCAAAGGACTCTTCGATAATGGACCATTCGTTGATTGTTAAGTATTGTTTCATGATTTTGGCTCCTTTAAGGGGGATATGAAATGAACTGAACCTCGTAATAAAATTATGGTGACTACATCGCCACTGCGCGAAAAATTTGGGCTTCCGGCCGCTGTTATAATCAGATTTCTTTATTGAAGGGGTTCTCAGCGGATGAAATCTGATTCAAGCATATGCTTCCGATGCGAGCTTTCCTACGGAAAGCTTTCAGGCGGTCGCTAACGCTCCTACAGCTCCAAACTTTCACTCCGCAGCTTCATCCCCATGAATTTAATAACTACCTTCAGTTCTTTTACTGATGGTAGGGTAGAAGATGCAAGTACAGCATCCGATCTGACTGATGATCTGAGATGGATGATTAACTTATCAACTGAACTAATGATGTGAAATGATGACCTCAACTCATGAGTGCAGGGAGTAATTGATGTTTTCTGCACCATGAGCGAAGCTCAGAGGTTCAGACTTAGAGTTAGTTGTATTCTGTGCATTAAAAAGTTGCGATTAGAGGGACTTGAGTCGTATAACTGTAGTCTGTACAACTAAATTTGCCCTAAATGGTCATATCAGCTTAAAAGGGATAGCATAATTGTACAAAGTACAACTAAGCCGATAACCGGGGGATAAATTGGCAATATAGTTGTACAAAGTACAGTTAGGCTGTCCGGCGGACTAGAGATGCCGCTTGAGCGGAAGGGCTCACGGCTAGGCTCAGGCTCTGTTACTATTCGTCATACAGTGGCAAAAGATTCCTTCAGCGTGGCAACAGTAAGCTGTTGCAGGGAAGGGACAACTAGTGTTGCTTCGCCTAGCGTCTCGGGTGAGCCTATGCCCACGCTGCGCATACCGGCACGGGAAGCGGCCAGGATACCGGCAGCGGCATCCTCGAAGACGACGCAGTGTGCGGGAACGGTGTCCAGAGCCTTCGCGCCCAGCAGGAAGACCTCCGGGTCAGGCTTGGCCGCGCTGGTATGCGTGCCGTCGATGATGGCATCGAAGTATGGGGTCAGGCCGGTATTGTTCAGGATGGTCATGGCGTTCTTGCTGGCGGAGCCGAGGGCTACCTTGATGCCGGAGGTCCGGCATTCCTGCAGAAAGTCCAGGGCGCCGGGCAGAATCTCCGAGCTGTCCATCTTGGCGATATACTCGACATAGCGGTTATTCTTCTGCTCGGCCAGCCGGGCTTTCTCGTCTTCACCAAGTGTGATGCCGCCGATCTCCAGCAGAATATTCAGCGAAGCGGCCCGGCTGACGCCCTTGAGCCGCTCATTATCCTGCTCTGTGAAGACAAATCCAAGCTCTTCGGCCAGCTCCCTCCAGGCAATATAGTGATACCGGGCAGTGTCCACGAGAACACCGTCCAGATCGAACAGGCAGGCTTTGATATCTGACATGTTGAACCTCCTAATATGATTAGTTAACAATTAGATGTGGTTATCGCGCCAACTGGGCAAGAATCCTGCAAAATATGCAACATTTCTCTGCGAATCGTGCCCTGCTGGTGGAATTCCTGCAAAATGTGCAACAATTCCTATTCACACGAGGGGCGAACAGTGAAAACTAAAAAAGTGTGTATCAGCCCCAGCCTCACCGCCAGTAGCCGCAGGCGGGAATCCCCCTACCAGCAACATTCTGAACTTTAGCGCAAACGTTTGTACAAAGTTCCAAAAAATAAATGAAGCGTAACTCTGCTTCATTCATTTTCTTGTACATGCCTTAATTTCCCGGAGTATGCATAGAGGACTCCCGTACAATTAGACGGTGGGGAATGACAAAACGATTCGTATATCCGTCCTGATTATCCGGCTTCTGAATGTTCTGGATCAACACCTGAGAGGCCGTATAGCCAAGATGATAAATCCCGATATCAATGCTGCTGATCGGAGGACTGGACAGCTCGGAAAGCGGGATATTGTTGAAGCTGACAATCGCCAGATCCTCAGGGACCTTGTACTTCAGCTCGTTCAATCCGCGGAGTACCCCGAATGAGACCATATCATCCACCGCGACAAGCGCTGTCGGACGGTTCGGAAGATTCATGAAGAAGGACATTGCCCTATAGCCGCTGTCCTGCAGGAATTCGCCTTCAACGATCCATTCATCCTTCATTTCCAGACCCTTGCCCTGCATGGCCTTGCGGTAACCCTCCAGCCGGTCGCGCGAGACGATGAGGTTCGGCGGCCCGCTGACGAAGCCAATGCGTTCATGCCCCATGGAGATAAGATGATTCGTCGCATCATAGGCGGCCATGATATTATCATTGTCCACTGACAGAATATCCTCGTAGCGGTCGCTCCGTCCCACCAGGACAAAGGGATAACCGCCCGACTGCAGGAAATCGATCACCGCATCGTCTTTTCGGGAATACAGCAAAATAACGCCGTCCACGCGGCGTCCCTTGAGCAGACGGGAGACAGCTTCAAGCTCCTCCTTCTCGTTTGCTCCGGAGCTGATCAGCACATCATAGCCGGAACGGCTGGACTGAGTGACGATCCCGCGGATTAATTCCATAAAAAACAAATTGGAGAACAGCTCTTCAGCCGGTTTCGGAAGAATGATGCAGATGCTGTTAGTGGTCTTGGATACCAGACTTTTGGCCATCATATTCGGGGTGTAGCCCATTTCTTCCATAATCACTTTGACCTTACGGGAAGTTTCTAAGCTGATTCTGGGATGGCCTGACAACACCCGGGACACCGTGGAGGGTGAGACCCCCGCTTTCTTGGCAACGTCCTTAATGGTAACTGTCATAGAAACCTCCTAATGGAACCGTTTGCTTTACACAGTAATATTAATCGAAGTGGGGATGATTGTAAATAGTGAAACCTCGCATAGGGCGTAATCCCCGTGGCTTCTACGTTCTGAGCACTACACAGCGATACGGCTTAAGCTATTGTGAATCTGGAAGTGGAGCAGAGGGGTATGCAAATCTGTGCAATGAACAAGGGGATTTTGTGCAAAATTAGTGCAAATAGAGTAGAGTTTGGCTTATCAATCTCTAAAAAGTAAGCAGTTGAACATTACTTTTCCGGAAGATGAGCAGGTTCAAAAATTTCAACAAACACCTATGAATACTCATAATACAAAGGACACAACAGAATTGATTCTATTGTGTCCTGTACTAAAGTAGTAGCTCTGTCTCATTCTACAAACGTTTGCGCTAAAATGTTCTGAATCAGCCCATAAGAAAGCGATCAGAGTTTAGGACATATTGGCCTGAAGCACAGCGAAGCCGTATGCAGGCAGCCTCAATGACAGCTTGCCGCGTTCGGCATGGAGCGCTTCGCCGGTCCACAGGTTCTCCCAATTGCGTTCCTGAACGTCCAGCCGGAAGGTCTGCACCGTCTCCTCCGTATTGATCAGTACGATGATCAGATCATCGTCCAGACTGCGCTCGTAGGCCAGCTTGCTGCCCCCGGCTCCGGCTTCAAGGAAGGTGAAGCGTCCGGTGCGCAGTGCCGGATGGCTGCCGCGGATCTCAATCAGCTTACGGTAAAAGTTAAACAAATCGCGGTCCTGCCGCTCCGGGTCCCACTCCATACATTTACGGCAGTCCGGGTCCCCTCCGCCATCCATTCCGATCTCGTCCCCGTAGTAAATGCAGGGCGTGCCCATGAAGGTGAACTGGAAGAGCGCAGCCAGCTTCATGACGTTCTTATCGCCCTCGGCTACAGTCAGCAGACGCGCAGTATCATGGCTGTCCAGCAGATTGAAGGCGACCTCACTGGCCTGGAGCGGATACCGGGACAGCTGTCTGCCGATCGAATGGGCGAAGCCTTCCGCATCCAGCGTTCCGTAGACGAAGAAGTCAAGCACTGCATCTGTGAACGGGTAGTTCATGACGGCATCGAATTTGTCGCCTTCCAGCCAAGGGGCTGATTCATGCCAGATCTCGCCCAGAATGTAAGCTTCGGGATTGGCACGCTTCACGACTTTGCGGAAATCACGCCAGAATTCGTGATCCACCTCGTTGGCCACATCCAGACGCCAGCCGTCGATGCCCACCTCCTTGATCCAATACTCGGCGACCTTCAGCAGATACTCCTTCACCTCAGGATGCTCTGTGTTCAGCTTCGGCATCAGCGGCTCGAAGGCGAAGGCATCGTAGGTTGGAATGTTGTTCACGACCTGGAGCGGATATTCCCTGATATGGAACCAGTTCTTATACTCCGAATCCTCGCCCTTCTCCAGTACATCCACGAACGGGGCGAAGGTACGGCCCGCATGGTTGAAGACCGCGTCCAGCAGCACACGGATGCCGCGCTCATGACAAGCATCGACCAATCTTTTCAGCGTGTCCACATCACCGAAATGCGGATCGACCTGCATATAGTCCTCCGTGTCATATTTGTGATTGGTGGTGGCAGTGAAGACCGGTGTGAAATAAATGCCCGTAATGCCCAGCTCCGTCAGATGGTCGAGATGATCTATGACACCCTGCAGATCTCCGCCGAAGAAATTATCCGGCCGGGGGGTTCCGCCCCAAGGCTCCACATTAGCAGGGCTTATGCCGGGATTGCCGTTAGCGAACCGTTCCGGGAAAATCTGATAAAACACCGCATCCTTGACCCAGGCCGGAGGCGTGAAGACATCACCGCGGCTTATGTAGGGGAATTCAAACAGCCGGTTGGGGTTCGCGGGACGCTCCTTCTGGAAATCACTCTCTGTCATCCAGATCCGTTCTTGGCCCTGCTGCAGCAGGAAGCCATATTTCAGCCTGCGGTAGAGCGGAACCGATTCGCATTCCCAGTAATCGAACATTGCATCGGAAGTGAACAGGGTCATCGGGATCAATTCCTTGGTGGTGTCCCAGGCATATTTATCACCCGCCCAGGCGAAGACCTCGGTCAGATCCCCCTTCTTGGCACGCAGCCGCAGGTGTATGGTGTTGTGATCATAGGCATACGACCAGTTCAGACGGGGACGATGATACACGGCTTCTAATAACATATTAATTCCTCCCAAATTTGGATTGGATAAGAAGCACTAGAGACATTAACAAAAAGCAAAAAGAAGCGGAGGGGAAATTTGGAACTGGAGGAGCGGTAGCGTACGCCTTTGTATTTGGATTTCTACCGCGGGAGCGGTTCTAATAAGGAAATCCAAATACAACAGCGGCCGGAGGGCCAAATGTTCACCGCAGCGACGTCGATGCTTCAAGTTCAATTCTTAGGTGCATCTTATCTAGCTAGATTCCACACCCGATTCTGCACACAACAAAAAGGCACAACCGCCGGTTAGATTACGCCGAGGTTGTACCCGAGAAGGGACAGTGCCTTTAGATTGGTGAAGAATGAGGTGTTTCATGATGGTTTGGATTATAGCACGGAACAAAATGAGGTTCAAGAGGTTTGTACAAACAGTTGCACAAAGTTTTAGGAAGGGGAAACCGATTTCCAAAGTCTGTAAATTGATAATATTTAGCAATTATACAACAATATTCGTCTAAATACGACAAAAAATGCAGAAAAGAATTTTTAAACCGAAGTATATCCAAGTTATTTAAAGAAATCATGCGATAAAAAGAGTAAAGGTAACATTATCCATAATAAAAGGCTGAATTCTATTGAATTTACTATGTGCAAACGTTTTTACAACTGCGAGTTAGCTGATGTATTATGGATTCAGGAATGAAGCGCTTTCTAAACCGGGTATAACGTATTCGGAAGAGGCAATTGGAGAAAGCAGAATTTTTTTTGAATCCTCTGAAATCGTTTGCGCAAAGTTAGGGAGCATCATCGTTAAGTCAAAGAAGCATCATCGTCAAATCAAGTGATATACACACACAGGAGGGGTTAAAAGGAATGAATCTCAAAAAACTTATGGTTCTCACCGCAGCGTGCTCGATGGCAATGTCAATTACGGCGTGCGGCTCAAACAACAATGCCGGAGGAAATGCGGCAGCGACTAATGCTCCTGCGGATAATGCAGCAGCTACCGATAATGCGGGGGCAGGCAGTGACAACGCACCGGCAGCAGGTGAGATCGTCCCGGAAGAGGGCGCTTCACTTGTGATCTGGGAGAGTAAGGAAGAAAGACAGTTCGCTGAAGAAGTTGCGAAGCAGTTCACTGCCAAGTATAACGTTCCGGTCAAAATTGAAGAGGTAGCCCCGCCGGATCAGGTTGGCAAGCTCACCCAGGATGGCCCTTCCGGCCTGGCTGCGGACGTCATCATCATTCCTCATGATAATCTCGGCAAGGCGGCAAGCGCGAGTCTGCTGCTCCCTAATGATATTTTTGCAGAACAGACCAAGGCGGAGAACACTGAGGCTTCCATCGTGGGTTCTTCCTATGACGGCGAGCTGTACGGCTATCCGAGAGCGGCGGAGACCTATGCGCTGTTCTACAACAAGTCTCTGGTCAAAGAAGCTCCCAAATCCTTCGATGACGTCATTGCCTTCAGCAAAACGTTCACGGATAAAGCCAAGAACCGTTACGGCATTATGTGGGAAGTAGGCAACATGTACTTCAACTATCCGTTCATCGCCACTACCGGAGGTTACCTGTTCGGCAAAGACGGTACCGACAAGGACGATATCGGCCTGAACAATGAAGGTGCGATCAAAGGCCTGACTGAATTTGCCAAGCTGAAGGAAGTCCTGCCGATCAAGAGCGGTGACATCAACCCGGACATCAAGCGCAGCCTGTTCAACAGCGGGGATGTCGCCATGGATATTACAGGACCTTGGGAGCTTGCGGGATATAAAGAAGCGCTGGGCGACAACCTCGGAATTGCTCCGGTTCCTACTATTGACGGCAAAACCGCCATTACCTTCTCCGGGATCAAAATTTTCACCGTCAACGCCTACACTCAGTATCCGAATGCGGCTAAACTCTATGCACACTTTGCTTCCGGCAAAGATTCGCAGCTGACACTTAACAAGCTGGTCGGCTCCGTGCCGACGAACCTCGAAGCGCTGAAAGATCCGCAGATTACGGGTGACGAGTTCGTATCCGCGTTCGCAGAACAGGCGAAGAACTCCCAGCCGATGCCTTCGATTCCTGAGATGGGGAACGTCTGGAGCCCGGTGAATGCTGCACTTCCGGCCATCTGGGATAACAATACTGATCCGAAGGCAGCCATGGACAAAGCCGTAGAGCAGATTAAAGACCTGAACAACGGGGCTTCTGCCCAGTAACTACACAATCAACAGCTTACCGTGGAATTAGAGTTGCCCGCCGCATAGCCTGCGGCGGGCAGTTTCCTTGAATTCCGCACGGAGAGGAGAACGGAAGGGAAATGCAGCGACACAAAGCGAGAGCTGGAATACTGTCGGCCATTTTTATGGGACTCGGGCAAATATATAACCGCCAATTCATCAAAGGGCTTATGTTCATAGCTGTAGAAGCTGTGGCACTTATCTATTTCATTAGCAATCTGGGAAGAGCCTTCTGGGGGATTACTACGCTCGGGGAATCTCCAAGCCGTCTGGAAAAGGTAAAGGGGATTGCCAAAATGGTTCCCGGGGACCATTCCATCGTCATTCTGATTGAAAGCCTGATCACCCTGCTGTTCTTTGTGTTATTCCTGATCATCTGGTACATGAATATTAGGGATGCCTATAAAATCGGAGCAGAACGCGAAAACGGCCGTCCGTCCAATACATTTAAACAATCTGTACGTTACATCCTCGACTATAAATTCGCCCAGAGCTTCCTGCTGCTCCCGGGTATGGGCATTCTGTTCTTCACCATTATGCCGATCATCTTTATGATCATGCTGGCCTTTACCAACTATGCTGCACCGAACCACATTCCTCCGGCGAAGCTTGTAGACTGGGTAGGGTTCGAGACCTTCCGCAATCTGCTGGTGCTGAAATCATGGAGCCATACCTTTTACGGTGTACTTACCTGGACCATTATCTGGGCGGTTCTTTCGACTGTAACTACTTATTTCGGCGGGATGCTGGTTGCCCTGCTGATCAGCCAAAAAGGCATACGCTTCAAAGGCATGTGGAGAATGCTCCTGATCATTCCTTACGCCATTCCGCAGATGATCTCGCTCCTCTTGATGCGCAACCTGTTCAACGGGCAGTTCGGCCCGATCAATCAGTATCTCGGCTATTTCGGACTAGGCGGCCTGCCTTGGCTGACTGATCCATTCTGGGCCAAGGTTACGGTTATTGTCGTCAACATGTGGGTAGGAATTCCGGTATCGATGCTGCTGATTATGGGGGTGCTGACTACGATTCCCCGCGATATGTATGAGGCGGCTGAGGTGGACGGCGCGACTAATTACCAGAAATTCCGTATCGTTACCCTGCCGATGATTCTGTTCTCTACCGCACCTACGCTGATTATGCAGTTCGCCGGGAACATCAACAACTTCAATGCGATCTTCCTGCTGACAGGAGGGAACCCGGTGAACGGGAACTACCAGTACGCCGGCTCGACGGATCTGCTTGTTACCTGGCTATATAAGCTGACGCTGGATCAGAACAAGAATAATATGGCGTCTGCGATCGGCATTATCCTGTTCATCATTGTTGCCGGGTTCTCCCTGTACAATTACCGCCGGACCAAATCGTTCCAAGAGGAGGATATGATTCAATGATCATCGGACGCAAGGCAGCGAATTTTATTCGTCTCTGCTTAAGCTATATCGTTCTTGTTGCACTGGCGGTTGCTGCAATCTATCCGGCACTCTGGATCCTGCTTGCCTCGTTCCGGCCGGGTAAATCCCTGTACAGCAAGACGCTGATTCCCGAGACATTCACCCTCGCCCACTATAAGGAGCTGTTCACCTCACCGGTCTATATGTTTGGAACCTGGTATGGGAATACGCTTAAGATTGCGGTGTTCTCGATGCTGATCGGGGTGGTGCTGACGCTGTTGACCAGCTATGCCTTATCCCGGTTCCGGTTCAGAAGCCGCAAGACCACCATGTCCACACTGCTGATTCTCGGGATGTTCCCGGGCTTCATGAGCATGATTGCCATCTATCTGCTCCTGAAGGAATTCAACCTGCTGGATACCCATCTGGCGCTGATTATCGTCTATGCGGCCGGAGCGCCGCTCGGAGGAACGCTGATCGCCAAGGGGTTCCTGGACACGATTCCGCGTTCGCTGGATGAAGCCGCACGGATTGACGGGGCGAGCAACTTCGGGATTTTTACCCGGATTATTCTGCCGTTGTCCCGTCCGATGATCACTTATATAGCGTTGACCCTGTTTGTCGGCCCATGGGTGGATTTCATCTTCGCCAAGCTGATTCTGCGGACCAAGGAGAACTGGACGGTTGCCGTGGGGATGTGGGATATGGTCAATACGATGCAGAATTCCAACTTCACGCTGTTCGCGGCCGGAGCCGTACTGATCTCTGTACCGATTATGATTCTTTTCGCCTTCCTGCAGCGGCTGCTCGTGGACGGCCTGACGGCGGGGGCAAGCAAGGGATAGAAAATAGTAATTAGACCATGTATGTACGAATAACGGGTGCGGCCTTGAAGCAGTTCTGAGGGGCTGCACCTTTCTTTTATGGAGGAGAAATCGTAATCTGCATGATAAGGGGAGAGTGTAATGAAACGGCGGCGATTCATTAATTTCAGCTCGGTTGGCGTCAAGTTATTCGTAATTCTGTTCTGTACTATTGTCCTGTTGTCCTCAGTTTTGGGCTTAACCTCCTATTATGCGGCAAAAGGGATCATTACCGATGAGGTGGCAGCAGCCTCCTCACAGTCCATTGTCCAGGCGGCGGACAAGCTCGATTTCCTGTTCGCTGAATATGAAGCGCTCTCCAGGCAATTCGCTGTAGATCCGGCGTTAAAGGCTGATATGGAGACGGTTAATCGCCCGTCCGCCGGTACGGTTGCAAGGTCAGCCGCAGAGGACCGGATACGCCGCAAGCTGGACTCCGTCAGAGGATCGGATGAGCGGCTGCTCGGAGTCCGGCTGGTCGCAAGAAGCATGGTGGACGCCGAATCCTACAAATCGACGGGGATTAGCGGAGTGCGCAGTGATGAAGGCATCCTGGCCCGGATGAAGGAGATCGATAACGGCAAAGGCAATCCCGTATGGTTCCCCGTCCGGGCCAAAGGCTTCTTCGATGCATACAGCCAGTCCTCCCTGACGATGGGCCGTCTGCTGCGGAATATTCAGAATCCGGCGGCAGAGTATTATATGCTGATCGAGGTGAAGGGGCAGGCACTGACAGATGTGCTGTCCAACCTGCATATCGGGCTGGGTGGGGAGATCCGCATCCTCGATTCTTCGGGCCGGGTTGCATACAGTGCTGACGATGCACTGCTCGGGCAGGCTTCTTACATACATACTGGAGCGTTAAAGGACGGGGCGCTGACGGGAGTGCAAAAGGGTGAGGAGCAGAAGCTGCCTGGGGCAGTGAAGAGTGAGGAGCGGGAGCTGACCGGAAAACGGGAGAATGAGGGACAAGAGCCGGCCGGAGCACGGCAAGGGGAGAGCGGGAAACGGTCCTTCACAGCCGGGGATGAGCAGGGGAGTGCGCAGCTGGTAGTCTACCAGCCGTTGAGTACAGCGGACTGGACGCTGCTGGGTTATGCGCCGGTGAGCGATTTCACCAAATCGGCCGACAGGCTGCTCTATATTACCTTGCTGGTAGTCTTGGCTGCAGCCTTGATTGCTCTGATCATTGGCTATGTTCTGGTGCGGCTGATCGGCCGTCCGCTTGGCAAGCTGGCCCGGCTGATGGAAGAGGGCGAGCAGGGCAATCTGCAGGTGCGGACCAGCTTCAAGGGCCGGGATGAGATCGGACGGCTGGGCCACAGTTTTAACCGGATGATGGAGCAGATCTCCCGGATGGCCGGGCAGAGCAGCAACTCGGCTGCTGAAGTGCTGGTGACCTCGGAGCAACTCGTTGCCGCTTCCGGCGCGATCAGCGGCCAGGCCAGTGAGGTCGCAACTGCTACCGGCGAAATCGCCGGGGGAGCCGCCAGTCTGGCAGCCGAGGCCGAGAGCAGCAATGCCAAGGTGGAGCTGATGGGCGGCAAGACCAGCGAAGTAGCAGAAAGGAATGCAGTGATGGCCGCTTCCGCTGAGAAGGTCATGGAGGTCAGTGACCAGGGAGCGGAGCGGATGAAGAAGCTGGTATCGCAGAGTGAGGATGTGCTGAAGCTGATGGACCTGATTCAGGAGAATTCAGCCATGCTGCGGGATAGCACGGTGCTGATCCGCAGCATTCTCTCCCCGATGATTGCGATGAACAAGCAGACGAATATTCTGGCGCTGAACGCTTCAATTGAAGCCGTGCGCGCAGGCGCCGCCGGGAGAGGCTTCATAGTCATTGCCAATGAGATCAGAGGGCTGGCCAATCAGTCGAGCGAATCGATTGCCTCCGTCTCCCGGATTACCGAGGAGATCAGTAGCCATATCGAGAACACGGTCAAGGTTGTGAGTGAGGCTGCACCGATGTTCCACAGCCAGCTGGCCTCGGTCCGGGAATCCTCGCTCATCTTCGGGAGTGTAAGGGCCGAGATGGAGGTGTTCAGCGGAGTTCTGAACCAATCCTCGGCGGCGGTCTCCGAGCTGGCCGAATACCAGCAGCAGCTGGGACAATCCATGGCGAGTGTGATCTCGGTAGTGCAGCAGACCAGCGCCTCTACGGAAGAGGTGGCGTCCATGTCCTCACAGCAATTCACGGTCAGCAGGGAGCTGGTCGCCCTGTCGCACAGGCTGGAGGAGCTGGCGGAGCAGCTGAAGCAGTCGATGATTTCTTTTCAGGGATGATGGGATAAAAGGCTGAGGGGGAGCGGGCGAGGAAGCGTATTGCGGGAACCTGCGCTTTTCTATAAGATGGATAAGGTTAGATGCAGGATATCCTGAATACTGAAGGTGATGTCATGGACAAGCATTTATTTCTGAACGGCGGCGGTCCTCCGTTTACCCGTGGACTGGCACGGAGGTTCGTAAGCGTGATGGCAGCAGGACCAGTCGCTGTATTATTTGAAGAAGGCGAAGACTGGCCGGACTATATGGCAGCTTGCATGCAGCCGCTGGTTGACGCGGGGATATCCGAGATCCGTTATTTGCCGCTGAAATCCACAGCGGTGGAGACAGCTATGGAGAGTCTGCGGGCTTGCGGCGGGATCTTTATCGGAGGCGGGGATACGGATCTGTATGCCGACCTCATTGTGGATACCGCTATCGGTGAGGTGATCCGGCAGCGGTATGAGTCCGGTGTGCCGGTTACCGGCTTCTCGGCAGGAGCCTTGATTAGCCCGGAGCGCTGTGTAATTTCCGCCAAGGATAATGAGAGCAGACAATTCAAACACCGCAAGGGCCTCAATCTGATTCCTGATCTGCTGCTATCCGTCCATTTCACCCAGTGGGATGAGGAGGAGCATTTACGGACAGCGGTACGTACCCTCGGGGAGCTGCCGAATTACGGAATTGACGAAGAGACCGGCATCTACCTGCTGAATGGACAGCCCGAAGAGATAGAGGGCGGCGGGGTGTATAGTCTGGTGAATGGAATATTAACAAAGATTCATTGAGGATAATGAACGGGGAGCAGAGGGCGCGGGCCTTCTGCTCTTTTTTTGCGCCGGGGAACCTGGGCATTTAGGCTCCAGACTGGTATGAAGGCATGTAGGCGGAATGTATGTGGAAAACCGATCACAATCGGCTGGCGAGGGGCGTGGTGGTGGAATGTAATCGAAAAACCGATCACAATTGGCTGGCGAAGGGCGTGGTGGCGGAATGTAATCGAAAAACCGATCACAATTGGCTGGCGAGGGGCGTGGTGGCGGAATGTAATCGGAAAACCGAACACAATTTGCTGGCAAGGGGTGCGTAGGCGGAATGTATGCGGAAAGCCGAACATAATTTGCTGGCGAGAGGGTCGTGGGCGAAATGTATGCGGAAAGCCGAACATAATTTGCTGGCGAGGGGGCAACTCGCTCGCTTCTTGTCCTGCCTGCGCTCAAGCGATACACTTGTGCTATCGATACTGGCGGAGGGGAGGCGGGCGGTGTGGCGGAGATGAACGGGAGTCTTTTTGAGCAGGGATTGCTGGAGCGGGATTATAGCCCGCACTTTCTGGCTTACTATTATAAGCAATGGAGCAATTATACGATGGCTTACCATCATCACAACTCCACGGAGATCATGTATCTTATCTCGGGCAGCTGTGTAGTGGAGGTGCGGGATGAAGCGGGCGGCGATACGCCCTTCCGGCTGAAGCGGGGAGAGATGATTCTGCTGGATGCGGAGGTGCCGCACCGGCTTATTGTGGAAGAGGGCTCCTCATGCCGGATGCTAAATGTGGAATTTGCTTTTACCGAATATGGGGGCGTAGTTCCGTCCATTGGCAGCTTGGCCCGGGAGGAGGAGGTGTTGGCAGAGCTGCTGCGGCATCCGTTCGATAGTCTGGTGTTGTCCGATCAGGAGGAGGTTTTCCATGTGTTGAAGGCGCTGGTGCTGGAGCTGGATCAACGCGGGCGGAAGGGGAGCAGCATGGTGCATCTGCTCTTTGCGGAGCTGCTCCTGCGTCTGGCCCGGCTGCGCATGGAGTCGCTCCCGTCCAGCCAGCAGCCCTCACAGCTCTACGTGCGGCGGGCCATCGAGTTCCTGCACCAGAATTATGACCGGAGCATTCAGGTTAAGGAGGTTGCTCTCTCCGTGAATATTCACCCGGGTTATCTGCACCGCATCTTCCGGACGCACACAGGGCAGACCCTGACGGACTACCTGAACCAGCTGCGTATAGAGAAGGCCCGGATGCTGCTGGGACAGGGGGAGATTCCGGTAGCGGAGATTGCCGACTATGTGGGGATCAGCAGCAGGCAGTATTTTCATCTGCTATTCAAGAAATATTCAGGCTGCACTCCTATCGAATACCGCAACTCTATCGAACGCCATTACTGGAGTGAAGGATAGTTTCGTGTTCAACCGGGGAAGGGTATGGCGTATAGAAAGTTAGGATTGTTGACAGGATGCCGGCAAAGTGGTCATGATATTGGTTACGCTTCCGGCAGTCCCCTTGTTACAATGGACAGGAGTCAATAATTCATTGCCGGAGGATGATTATTATGTCTTTTAAAGTAACCTTTATCGGGGCAGGCAGTATCGGGTTCACCCGCGGACTGCTGCGCGACCTGCTGACTGTGCCGGAATTTCGTAATATCGAAGTTTCGTTCATGGATATAAACAGCCATAACCTGGACATGGTCACTGAGCTGTGCCAGCGGGATATTAAGGAGAATGGTCTGGATATCACCATCTCTTCCACTACGGACCGCAGGGAAGCGCTCAAGGGGGCCAAGTACGTATTTTGTACTATTCGTATGGGGGGCCTTGAGGCCTTCGCTACCGATGTGGATATTCCGCTGAAGTATGGCGTGGATCAGTGTGTAGGAGATACGCTGTGCGCAGGCGGGATTATGTACGGGCAGCGCGGGATTGCGGAGATGCTGGAGATCTGCCGTGATATCCGTGAGACAGCTGCGCCGGATGTATTGCTGCTGAACTACTCGAATCCGATGGCTATGCTGACCTGGGCCTGTAATAAATACGGCGGTGTGCAGACCATCGGGCTCTGCCATGGCGTACAGCATGGACATCAGCAAATCGCTCAGGTGTACGGCCTGGAGAAATCGCAGGTGGACATTATCTGTGCCGGGATCAATCACCAGACCTGGTACATCTCTGCGAAGCATGAAGGCAAGGATCTGACGGCAGGTCTGCTCGAGGCTTTCGAGAAGCACCCTGAGTACAGCCGTACCGAGAAGGTACGGATCGATATGCTCCGCCGCTTCGGCTATTACAGCACGGAATCGAACGGTCACCTGAGCGAATATGTACCCTGGTACCGCAAGCGCCCGAGCGAGATCATGGACTGGATTGATCTGGGCGTGTGGATCAACGGGGAGACGGGCGGCTACCTGCGGGTCTGCACGGAAGGCCGTAACTGGTTCGAGACGGACTTTCCGAACTGGATGAAGGACCCGGCGCTGGAGTACATCCCGGAGAAGCGGGGCGAGGAGCATGGCTCGTTTATTATCGAAGGGCTGGAGACAGGACGCGTGTACAGAGGCCACTTCAACATGGTGAACAACGGCGTGATCTCCAATCTGCCGGATGATGCCATTATTGAAGCGCCGGGCTACGTGGACCGCAACGGCATCTCGATGCCGCTGGTCGGTGACCTGCCGCTTGGACCGGCGGCGGTCTGCAACGTCAGCATCTCCGTGCAGCGCCTGGCGGTAGAAGCAGGTGTGCATGGCGACGACAAGCTGCTGCGCCAGGCGTTCATGATGGACCCGCTGGTCGGCGCCGTCTGCAATCCGAAGGAGATCTGGCAGATGGTTGACGAGATGCTGGTGGCCGGAGAACAGTGGCTGCCGCAGTACAGCGCAGCTATTGCAGAAGCGAAGGAACGCCTTGCCTCCGGTGACCTGATCCCGACGAATGCCGGCAACGAAGGCGCCGCCCGGCTCAAGGTGAAGTCAGTAGACGAGATGATGCAGGACCGCGAAGCCGCGAACAAGAACGCCGGGGAATCCGACAAGGGCAAGGACCGCGAGAAGGTGCAGTAAGCGGAGCAGGCATAAGCCTGGTCGGAGCGGAGAAAGATTGGAATTAGGGCTGTCCCAAAAGTCATGATGACTGCTTGGGATAGCCCTTTATTTTGGCGTAGGTGGAGGTGGGGGGCGAGCGCGCAGGGTCCGGGTGTATGTGTATGCGAAAAACCGAACACAATTTGCTGGAGAGCAGGTACGTGGGCCAGATGTATGCGAAAAACGGCTCCCCTTGCTGTGATGGGGGAAATAGGTGGATATTGGGCACTTGCTAACCAATAAATAGACGATACTCCGGCAAGAGTTGGAAAAACAACACTTAAATATTCATACCTCTCCCGGTAGCAGCCAAATCGGCAATAGCAGATGCTGTTTTTCCACTTAGTTCCCTATAATCGTCAAACGTTGAAGAATTAAGCTGCATTAATCCACTTGTTATCTGCAGTGGTTGTGGATGCTGTAGCTATGGTTAGCCCGCAGGAGTATTAATTCTACTATTTCCGCTGTTTGCGAGATTGTAAAGCATCCCCTCACTCCCGAATCAGCTTCTCCTGCTGCAGCCGCGCGATCTTGCGGCGGATAGGCAGGCTGAGCCAGATGAAGAACAGGCCCAGAATGATAACGGACACTCCCACGATGAGGTTGATTTTGTAGATGTTAGAAGAAGTGTTCAGCATAATCAGCATGAGATTTAAAGAGCCGATGATCAGCTCCATGAACGCGAGGGACAGATAGACTTTATAGATTCTCTGATAGTGCTTGATCTTGGAATCTGCATCGGTATAGATCTGGAAGGGGCCTTCCGAGGCCTTCCTTCTGAAGAACACCCAGCGTTGGTTCATGAAGGCACGATTGGCCTTGGTAGGGGTCCCGGATGGCACCCGCTCGGCTCCGGTCTCCTCCATGAATTGCAAGTAGCCTGCCGCCTCCTTCGGGTCCTTCTCCAGCAGCTCAATCCGGTAAATATACTCCCCCTTAGCGCTCTCTTCGAACACATAACGGGCCCAAGAATGCTCCACCAGGGCCAATCCCTTGGCCGACATTTCATTCAGCCACGCTTCTTCCTTCTCGAAATCCATGAAAAATTTGCGCACCACCTGACTCATTACACTTCGCCTCCCATTAGTTTTCTTCCATTAGTGAGCAACTCGTCAAGCCTTGTCATTTCACTCTGGACGATCGATTTGCCTAGCTCCGTAATCTGATACTCCTTCTTGCGGGAATCTTCTCCGCCAGCCAGCAGCTTGATCCAGCCTCGTTCCACAAGTGTGCTTAACGCCCCGTATAACGTGCCTGCACCCAGCTCCACACGCTGATTGCTCAGCAGCTTCACGTTCTGCATAATCCCGTAGCCGTGCATCGGGGTGAGCAGGGACAAGAGGATATAATAGACGCCTTCGGTCAGCGCCCCGTATTCATTGTTGCCGGACAATGCCATCACCTTCCTTATCGCGCATCTTTGAGTCTCATTTCACAGACCGGGAATTTCCTTTGTATCATTCGGCGTTATAGCATCTGACGTTATAACATGTGTCGATATATCGTCAACCGATACATTTAGTATATCGGCTGCCGATATAATAGTCAACAGGGTTTTTGCAGCCAACATCCGCGCACCAAAAATCCCCTGCCTGCCGTTCACACGGTTTGCAGGGGATCATTCTTACAGTATGAATCTGCGCGTAAAGCTCATTCTACGGTCAGTCTGGAGAGCAGCTGCTCAGGCTTCGATTGCTTTTTTGCCGAAAAAAGCCTTCAGCGCCAGATACACTTCCTTCTTATCCTTAATCACATAATGCATGAACTGTTCCTGCTTCAGGTGGCGGTAGGCGGACATCAGGGTGCTGCTGCGGTTGTACTGGTTCACCTCGCCGTAGCCGAACATGTTGCTGCGCTTCAGCAGCTCGCCGATCAGCTTGACGCAGCGCTCATTGTCGGAGGTCAGATTGTCGCCATCCGAGAAATGGAAGGGATAGATGTTGTATTTGGCAGGCGGATAGCGGCTGTCGATAATCTCCAGTGCTTTCTGGTACGCCGAGGAGCAGATCGTCCCCCCGCTCTCCCCCCGGGTGAAGAAGTCATGCTCGCTGACCTCCTTGGCTTCCGTATGATGGGCCAGGAACACAATATCCACCTTCTCATACTGGCGGCGCAGGAAGCGGGTCATCCAGAAGAAGAAGCTGCGGGCGCAGTATTTTTCAAAAGTGCCCATACTGCCTGAGGTGTCCATCATGGCGATAATCACGGCATTCGAGTGAGGGACCGTGATGTCATCCCAGGTTTTGTAACGCAGATCATCGGGGCTGATGCTGTGTATTCCGGGATTGCCGCTGCTGGCATTGCGCCGCAGATTCTCAAGCAGTGTACGCTTTTTATCGATGTTCGACATCATGCCTTTTTTGCGGATATCATTGAAGACAATCGATTTGACCTCAATCTCTTCCTTATCCTTCGGCTTCAGATGGGGAAGCTCCATGTCCTGGAACAGAATATCCTCCAGATCCTCCAGATCGACCTCGGCCTCAACGGTATCCGCTCCGGGCTGATCGCCCGCCTTATCCCCTTTGCCCGGCTGGGCCGACTGGGAATCGCGACCAAGTACATCCCCCACCTGGCTGTCCCCGTCTCCCTGTCCGACATGCTTCTGCTTGCGGAAATTATAGATAATCCGGTATTCATCCAGACTGCGGATCGGCACCTTCACAATCTGCTTGCCGCCTGACAAAATAATATTCTCCTCGGTAACCAGATCGGGCAAATTGCCCTTGATGGCTTCTCTGACCTTTTGCTGGTGACGCTCCTGATCCTGATGGCCTTTGCGGTGAAGGGACCAGTCTTCTTTGGATACGACAAATGCGTATGGACCGGACGGCTGGGACAAGGATGACCACCTCCCATGGACTGTGTTATTCGGTAATGTCACTACGGAGACTAAGACGAAGCAGCAGGTTGTAACTAAAGTATATTCAGGGAGATGGGGGATATGTGAGCTGTATTATTCACTGATTTCTTCCATGAACAGCCTGTAGGTGTTAGAACGGGCTTCGCCGGAGTACCGGCGTCCGTCGATGGTGAACAGATACAGGGCAGCCGTGGAGCCTTGAAGATCCTTGCCCATATAATCCGAATTTATTGTGACAAAGTAAGTGAGTGTGACGGTCTGCCCCGCTTCCAGCGTTCCCAGAGCAACTGTTCCGCTATATGGCGTACCGGGCACGGCGATAGCGCTTATGGTAACGATATCGGGATTAATGACGGTGCCCTGCGGTACAATTCGGATCACCGAGACCTCTGCCGGATAATTCCCGCTATTGGACACGTAAATGTTGAATTCCGCGATACCTCCAGGCTCGACGATGGGCGGCTCGCCCTCAATCTGAATGGAAATGATGGGCGTGAACAGCAACGTGGTCACCGCATTGGAGCGGGAGAGCTGCCCGACATTGCGCCCGTCCGGCAGGGAGAACGTATACTGGACCACTCCCTGATTCTGAATGGCCGGCGTCTGGCGGATATCGGTGGCACCTGGAATAGATACGAGAAAATCTACCGCCATAACAGCGCCTGCCCGTAAGGTGCCCAGCGGAATTCCGTCCCCGGGGCGGACGCCTCTCTGGGGAACCCCGTCAATACGGACACTGTCCCAGATGAACAGTACGCTTGGCGGAATGGCGTCCGTCAGCAGTGCGTTCACCGCCATATTACCGCTATTCTGTACAGTGAACTCGTACCGCAAGTTGTCACCGGGCGCCGCGCTGTACAGATCAACCTTCAGCCTTACCGATAATCCGGGCTGGATGACCGTAACCTGAACCGTATTGCTTGCAGTGGAGGTTCTGTTGTCGTTGACCTCATAAAAGATCTGCGCGTTCGCCATAATCGCCGATCCTGGAGGGTTCGAGGCCACCCTCACACGGTAGGAGACCTCGGCGGCTGCGCCTGCAGGGAGCGAGCCCAGCCCGATGCCTGAATGTGGGTCGGCCTCAGGCTGATAAATCCCGCCAGCGATAACACTTCCGGGAAGGAAGGTGGTGCCTTCCGGAACGGGAAGCGTGGCCATGACTCCGGTCAGCGGCCGGGTGCCTTCGTTCCTGAGTTGAAGGGTATAGGTGACGACATCCCCAATGAAGGTAGTGGGAGTGCTGGCCGAGAGCAGGGAGGACAACTGGTAGGACAGCAGGGAGACACTAACCGGGTTGGAACGGATCTCCCCGTTCACCGTTCTTCCTTCAGGTGTAGTGAAGGAATACGTGCCAACCGCCCTGTTATGCAGCGCGAGTGAAGGCGGAAGCGAGATAACAATGACCTGGAAGGCGATACTGACTCCCGAATGGGGGGCGAGCAGGCCAAGGGGAATGCCGGAAGACGGAGTGACCCCCGGAAGGGGGACTCCGTCTCTAAGCACGCTGTTGGCAATGAACGAGACGCCCGGGGGAAGCACATCTGTGATGGTGACGACAGCCCCGGTATTGCCGCTGTTCCTGGCGGTTACCGTGTAGACGAGTGTCTCCCCCAGGGAGGCGCTCTGGCGGTCTGCCTGCTTCAGCAGCGATAATACCGGGCCCACGACAAGCGTATTGACGGTATTGGAATAGGTAACCGATTCAGTGCCCTCTGCCGAGCTGTACAGAACCATGGACTGATTACTTACGACAGGCTGGAGCTGTGAGCCGTCTGTCATATGACGATCACCTGAACCTGGAAGGTTACCGTTGTGGTAGCTCCCGGGGCGATCGTTCCGATCACGATACCGGTGCCCGGATTTGCTCCGGGACGCGGAGTTCCGTCCACAGTTACGCTGCCTGCAACGAACTGGCTGCCGGCAGGGATCGGGTCAACAAGGACCACATTGTTGACGGGAACAATGCCGTTGTTGGTTACGGCAATCGTATAGGTGATGATATCGCCGACTACAGCATCGACAGCCGGAGTGCTCTTGACTGCCGTTACGTCCGGTGAAGAGACTGGAATGACGAGTGTATTCGATAGTGTAGAGCCTGAGAGCAGGCGTCCATCAGGCGGCGTGAAGGTGAAGGTTGCCGCCGCCTGGTTCACCAGCTGCTGCGGTGAAGGCAGGGAAGCCAGCGTAACTTGCAGGGTTACGAGCATAGTAACTGTGGCACCCGCTGGAACTGTACCCAGATTGATTCCGGTAGTCGGATCAGCGCCGGGAACGGGCTGGCCGTTAACCAGTACACTGTTCGGTATGAAGACAGCTCCCGCAGGGATAGAATCGGTTAAGGTAACGACTGCCGCAAGATTACCTGTATTGGTGACGCTGAGTGCATAAGTGACAGTATCTCCAACCGTGGCATTAGTGGTATCCGCAGATTTCAGGATACCGATAATCGGCTGGAATACCGGGGTAATTAGATTATTGGAATAAGAGGCGCCGGAGAATGCACCGGAGGTGAAGCTGACCGAAGCCTGATTGTTCAGTGTGGCCGGATTAGGAAGACTGTTGACGAGAATATTGAAGGTGACCTGGACCACCGCACCAGGGGCGATAGTGCCGAGCGAGATCCCGTTCGCAGGGTTCGCCCCCGGCAGCGGAGTGCCGTCCACGACCACGCTGCCGGCTACAAAGGAAGAACCGGCCGGAATCGGATCGCTCAGCACTGCATTGTTAACCGGTGCAATTCCGTTATTGGTGACTGCGATGCTGTACGGAACGGTATCGGTCACTACGGCATCGGTAACAGTGGTGCTCTTGACCACAAGTACATTCGGCGAAGATACGGAAATCTGGTTGATGTTCGAGCTGGCGGATTGATTGAAGACGCGTCCGTCAGGCAGCGTATAGTTGAAGGCGATAATGGCCTGATTGCTGAGCTGCTGGCTGGCTGGCAGTGTGTCGATCACTACAGAGAATACTATGGTCAGTGATGCACCGGCTGCAACACTGACCATAGGGATTCCGGTAGCGGGATCTGCACCCGGAGCAGGGAAGCCGTTAATCAGTACACTGTTCGGAACCAGAGTTGTACCTGCGGGAATGGTATCAGTCAGCGTGGCCGATGCCGCATAGTTCCCTGAATTGCTGACATTGACGGTATAGACAATGGTATCGCCTACCGTTGCATTCTGAGAGCTGGAGCTCTTGGCTGCAGCGATAACCGGCTGGAAGACCGGAGTGGTCACAATGTTCGAGAAGGCTACACTGGACAGGGCGCCGGAAGTGAAGCTGACGGATGACTGATTGTTCAGTACACCTGAAGCCGGCAGAGACGTAACCGTTACGTTAAAGGCCACCGTTACAGAAGCGCCTGGAGCGATGCTGCCTATGGTCACCCCGGTAGCTGGTGAAGAAGCAGGGCGAGACACGCCGTCTACGAGCACACTGCCCGGAACAAAGGCGGTACCGGCAGGCAGAGCATCTGTGAATACCACATTATTAACCGTAGCAATACCGTTATTGGTCAGGGTCACGGAATAAGTGATGGTGTCGCCCACATTGGTTGCGGTGGTTGCGGTGGTTTTGACGACAGCCAGATTCGGGTTCGAGACAGGGATGGTCAGGGTGTTGGTGAGCACCGACCCTCCCAGGGTTCTTCCGTCAGGCAAGGTGAAGCTGTAAGCAACCGTTCCCTGATTCACCAGCAGCTGCGGCGATGGCAGTGAAGTAATCACCACCGAGAACGACACAGCTACAGTGGCCCCCGGAGCGATAGTTCCGGCAGCGATTCCTGTGGAGGGATTAGCCTGCGGCAGAGGCAGCCCCCCAATCAGCACGCTGTTGTCTACAAAGGTAGTGCCGGCGGGAATGTTGTCCGTTACTGTAAGGCTTGCTCCGTAGTTGCCGGTATTGGTGACATTTATGGTGTAGGTTACGGTATCGCCGACCGTGGCATTGGCGGTATTGGCTGTTTTGACCGCAGCGATATTGGGCTGGAAGACAGGCACCGCCACGGGATTGGAGAAGGTTGAGCCGCTAAATACACCTGAGGTGTAAGTTACTTTAGCCTGATTGTCTATGGAGGCATCCCCGGGGACAGAGGTGACAGTGACACTGTACGAGACGACGGCACTAGCCCCGGAGGCAAGCGTACTGAGTGTAATCCCTGATGCCGGGTTGGCATTCGGAAAAGGCACCCCGTTCACCGATACGCTGCCCGGCACAAAGGCAGCCCCGTCTGGTGTTGGATCACTGAGGATCACATTGTTCACCGGGTCTATACCGTTATTCGTGATATTGACGGAATACGCAATAGTGTCACCTAGTGCCACTGAAGTGGAGGAGGTGCTCTTAACCACCGACAGGTTAGGGGCAGAGACTGCGATGGTCACGGTATTGGAGACGGCACTTCCGCTGAGCAGCCGCCCGTCAGGCGGAGTGAAGGTATAGGTGGCGTTTGCCTGATTGACAAGCTGCTGCGGTGAAGGCAGAGACACGATGAAGACCGTGAAGCTGACAGATACACTGGCACCGGGAGCTACAGTTCCAACAGTAATTCCGGTATCCGGTGCAGCCCCCGGCTGAGGGAATCCGCCGACAATGACGCTGTTGGGGTCAAATGTAGTACCCGCCGGGATGTTGTCGGTTAACGTAACATTGGCTGCAAGGTTACCGCTATTGCTGACTACAATGGTATAGATGACCGTATCGCCTACTGTGGCGTTCAGGTCACTGGCGCTTTTGACAAGGGAGATCTGCGGTTGTGTGACCGGTGTGGTGGTGACGTTGGACGATGAAGAGCCGGAGAAGACCCCGGAGGTGAAACTGACGGTGGACTGGTTATTCACCTGTGAAGGAATCGGCATGGTTATTCTCACCTCGAATGTGACGGCAACGGAGGCTCCAGGCCCCAGGCTGCCGATTGGGATGCCGGCCGACGGAACTGACAACGGCTGGGAGACGCCGCCGACAATTACGGTTCCGGGAAGGAACGCTGCATTCTCTGGCAAGGGATCGCTGAGAATGATATTGCTGACAGAGGTAATGCTGTTATTCGTCAGCACGGAGGTGAATGTAAGGATGTCGCCGGTCACGGCATCAATGGCATTGACGCTTTTGACAACACTGACATTCGGTGCCGAGACGGGAACCGTAAGTGTGTTCGACACGGTGTTACCGCCAAGCTGACGCCCATCCGGCAGGGTGAAAGTATAGGATGCAGCTGCCGAGTTAGGCAGCTGCTGGTTTGGGGGAAGCGAAGTAACCGTAACAAGGAAGCTGACTACGACGCTGTCTCCGGGAGCAAGCGGCCCCACCGGAATGCCTGTTAATGGGCTGTACCCAGGCAGCGGGGTCCCGCCTATACTTACGCTGTTGGTCTCGAATACCGTCTGCGGCGGCAGGGCATCGGTCAGATTCAGCATTGCGGCGATATTGCCAGTGTTGCTGGCCAGGATGGAGAAGGAGAGCAGACTGCCGACAGAGGCCTGCGCAGGGCTTGAGCTTTTGACCAGTCCAATGACTGGAATGAAGACCGGGGTAGACACTGTATTGGACAGGGCTGTTCCGCTGAATGATCCGGCCGTAAAGGATGCGCTGGCCCGGTTGCTCAGTTGAGGCGGGCTTGGAATCGAGTTGGCATTCACCTGGAAGACAACGATGCTTGTGGCGCCCGCAGCAAGTGTTCCGAGAGCAATCCCGGCATTTGGATTGGCAGAGGGTACGGCCGTCCCGTTCACCGTGACAGTTCCTGCTACAAAGGCACTGCCTGCCGGAGCCGGATCAGACAGCACTACATTGTTAACAGCTACGCCGCTTGGGTTGGATACAGAGACGGTGTAGGTAAGATATTCGCCTACAGCCACTGAGGTGAGATTGGCATTTTTGAGAATCGTGATGTTGGGGGCAGAGACTGGAATAGTCACCGTATTGGATACACTTCCGCCGGACAGAGAGCGTCCGCTGGGCAACTGATAGGTATAGCTGCTGCTGCCCTGGTCGGTCAAGGTTGCCGGAGACGGCAGGGACTGGACATTCGTCAGGAAGGTTACGGTCAAGGCGGCTCCCGGTGCTACGGACCCGAGCGGGATTCCGCTTACCGGAGAATCTGACGGACGGACCGCACCGTTTACTGTGACGCTTCCGGCGACGAAGGCAGACCCGGCAGGGATCGTGTCAGTTAGGGTCACATTCGCTGCGAGATTACCGGTGTTCTGCACCTGCAGCGTGTATTGTACATTTCCTCCAACCGTGGCGCTGCTTGGACTGGAGCTTTTGACGATAGCGATTATTGGCTGGTACACAGGAGTGAGGATTGTATTGGACTGTGTGATGGCGTTAAATGTCCCGGAGCTGTAAGAGGCCGATGACTGGTTGGCGAGCTGGCCGTTTCCCGGCACAGAGGTGACACTTACCTGGAAGGTTACCGTTACGCTGGCTCCCGGGGCAATGGTGCCCACGGATATCCCCGAAGCCGGATCAGCGGCAGGCCGTGCGGTTCCCGCTACCACCACGCTTCCAGGCACCAGAGTGCTGCTGGCGGGTATCGGATCAGAGAGCACAACGTTCGTGATGGCGACGATTCCGTTATTAGTAACCACAGACGTATACTGCAGGGTATCGCCTACGGCGACATCCGGGAAGCTGGCGCTTTTGACAAGGGCAACATTTGGCAGTCTGACCGGTATGGTGAGCGTATTGGAGGCAGCCGTACCGCTCACGGTCCGCCCGTCAGGAACCTGGAAGGTATAGGCGGCTGTAGCCTGGTCCACCAGCTGCGGGGGAGAAGGCAGACTGTTCACCAGTACACGGAACTGGACGGTAGAGCTTCCTCCCGCCGCGATGGTGCCGATGGCGATCCCGGCGGCGGGATTACCCGCCACAGGCGTGCCGTTTACCGTGAAGCTTCCCGGAATATAGGAGCTGCCGGCAGGAATGTTATCCGTGAGCGTAGTAGTAGCTCCGATATTGCCGGTGTTGGAGATTTGCAGGGTGTAGAGAATCTGGTCTCCGACGGTTGCGTTGGTAGTATTGGCGCTTTTGACAATGCCGAGAACGGGAGAATATACCGGCAACGATTGTGTATTGGATGGAATAACCCCGCTCACAATCGGGCCTCCGGCCACACTCTGGAAGGTGAAGGCGGCGGTGGCTGTGTTGGGAACAAACTGCGGATTAGGCAAGGAAGTTACCCTGGCTTGATAGGTAACCGTTATAGAAGTGCCAAGGGCCAGTGATCCCAGCGGGATGCCGGAGGTTATATCATAAGTCGGCCTGGCAACACCGGCTACCACCACACTTCCTGCGACAAAAGTAAGACCTGCCGGTAAAGTATCCGACAATACAACACTGGCTGCACTTGCCGTACCTGTATTGTTGACCGTTACGGTGTAGGTGACCAGATCGCCAACGATGGTGCCGGCGGCATTTGCGCTTTTGGTCAAGGAGATCTTGGGCGCATTGATGTCAATTTGCAGCCCGTTGGCGTTAACGACATACGCATCGCCCGAAGTAGTTAAGGTCAGGAGTGCGGAGGACTGGTTATTGACCAGGCGCGCAGAGACATCCACATTCGTGATATCCCAGCCCTGCCGCCCCCCGACAATGTTGGAGCCTGGACTGCCGTTGGTCTGGTTGCGGGTGCCGAACGTGCCGGTCGTATTCAGATTGCCGGCATCATTGTTAATCTGCGAGGCAAAAAAGTTGTTGGCAAAGTTATTAGGACCGGACAGGGCGACCTGAGTAGTAGAAGTAGGGCCGAAAAGCGCCTGGTCTCCCGAGCGGTTAGCATCTCCTTCCTGGGCGCTGAACTGGATACGTCCGCCCAGCGCGCCGGTAACAGGTGTGGCGAAGCCGGTAATGGTGGTGACCACCGGGGCCGAGGAGGCCTGGACAAGGACAGCGCCTGCGCGCAGGGACATGTTGCGGAAGGGCAGCGACGGATTCTGGTAGATGACAGCAAGTGTCCAGCCGGCATGGTTGGCAGTGGAATCTCCGGGAATTACAATAGTTCCGACTACACCGCCAGTGACATAGGTTCCGGCACCGGAGGCTTGAATAGTGCTGGTGACATTGGCGGAACGGACATATGCGAGTGCACCCCCGCCCAGATCCACCGAATTGGCTGTGGCTGAATCGGGGGTTACACTGACCGTGTTCCCTAGCGGTGTAGTGAAGGATACAGGGTTGTTGATTGCCGCAGTGAGATTTACGGTACCATTAACATAGGAACCGCCCCAGATCAGCTCGGCATACAGAACTGTGCTTCCGGCAGGGAGAACCAGAATGGCTGCTGAACTGTTGCTCTGATATAGACTGGTAGTGCCAGCTGGGTAAGTTCCGTATACAGAAGCTGTATTGATCGTAGAGAAGCCTCCGATACTGTCCTGTGTACCCGGTACACCGGCAGTCTCAGAGCGGCTTAGTCCCAGCGTGTTGCCAGTGAAAGTGATGGCGCCTGTTGCATTAACCGTAGACCGAACGACTAGAGGAATAATTTTCACCTCCTTTTGAATAGAAGCTCAGACAGCAAGTGGAAACGGCTTTTCCGTCCTTTTAAAGGACGGTACCGTTTCAGCGAGAAATAGAAGGATAAGTTATCATGTGAAACAAATAAATTCTTCTATTTTCAAAAAAAAGCAGACCGGCTCCTGTGTGAGCCGATATGCCATCTTGCTTGTGTTGTATTAACCTATGTTCCGTTTTGGGCAATCTTGTATGTCCATCCCGAATTTTATAACATATATTTCCTGTTCTGCAGCCGAAGCCGGCGCGCCAGCAGTGCCTGTGGTTCAGGCAGCACCTTCCGGCTCATCGCCTCCAGTTCCTCATCGGTAATCTCCCGCTTAATGACGGCGAAGTGGTACATAATTTCGTGAATGACATTGGACTGCAGCGTCTTCAGAACCTCGAGCTCTTCCGCATCATACAGATTGTCATCATACGGATATTGATAGAACAGCTCCATCCGCAGCAGTCTGAAGTCAAACGGCGGCAGCGGCACGGGATAATCCGGGATCTCCGGGCACAGCGGGCTCTGATAGGGCTGGAAGAAGCGGCCGGTGAAATACCGTGGGGTATACTCATCGAACTTTTGCTTAAACATAGGGTTGGAGGCATGCGGGAAGCTATGGGCATAGGGTGAGAGAATACACACAACCGCTTGGTGTGTGCTTATTCTATAAATCTCTGACATCGCTGCAAACAGATCGTTCACATAAGGCATCACCCGGCTGGCCATAACGAATTCAGCCGTATTGTCGGGCAGGGGGATTCCTTCGCAAATATCGCAGACGATATCCACCCCGGGGTACTGTGTGCGGTCGATTCCCAGATACCCTGACTCTTTGCCGGGGCCGCAGCCGATATCGATTCTCAAGGGATACCACTCCTTCAAATGCTGAATAAGGCTCTTCATCTATTGTATTAGTCCGGCGCTTCTGTGCGTACGGCTGATGCCCAGCCCGTAACGGCAAGTTTACACTACCCGGCTTATGGGGTAATCCATAGGTAAGGTAAGCAGCACACAACCAACAGAGGAGGTACACATCATGAGACTAGAGCGTACGCTACCCGCTATGACAGCAATCGCTGTATTGATGCTCACCCTGACGGCTTGCGGCGGGAACAGCCCTGCGGAAGCCCCCGGAGAATCGTCCTCAGCAGGCTCATCGGGAATCCCTGTACAGACAGTGGCGTTACCTCTCGCCAGTCCGGTGCTGAAGCCTGGTCCTTCCGCAGCCGCAGAGTCAGAGAAGATCCAGGGCTCAGGCACTTATGTCGGGCAGATGGATACCCATTCCGTGGAGATTGTGACAGAAGAAGGGCCGACGGCCTTTGAACTCGGTGCAGGCACAGCGGATGCGCCGGAAGGACTTGAGATGGATGATCCTGTAGTATTTACTTATGTGGAAAAAATAGTCGGAAAAGATCCTGTCGTGATTCAGCGGGTATTGTCCAGTCTGGCCAAAGCGGACTGATTCGGCAGAGTGCCCTGAACCCGAACCCGGGCTGCAATGGCGGAATACCCCATGGGTATCCGCCATTGCAGTTCTTTTTGCCGCCTTTGGAATCGGCTCCAAAGGTTATTTTTTTGTAACCGGTTCAGAGAGAAACTTTTTCCGCCCGGCTTGCGTCAAAGAGATAGAAATTGAGATTGTTTTCCTATCCGGGAGGGTGAGCTTGTGAAAAAGTTATGGATTTCGATTGTAGCAGGATTATTGGTGTTCCCGATGTTGTTTCAGGCTCCGGCCCAGGCAGCAGCAAAACCCATCAGGGTTATTATTGATGGAGTGACCTTGTCCACAGACCAGCCGCCGGTAATGGTGAACGGACGGACCATGGTTCCGCTGCGGGCTATCTTTGAAGCCTTCAATGCCGACATCAAGTGGAATCAGAAGACACAGACAGTAACAGCTTCCCAGAACGATACAACGATTGTACTGAAGATTGGCTCCAAGATCGCAACCATCAACAACAAGGCAGTCAGCCTGGATGTGCCGGGCCAGAATCTGAAGGGCCGCACAATGGTGCCTACACGCTTCGTAAGTGAAGCGCTCGGCCGCGAGGTCGGCTGGAATCCGGCTGCGCAGATTGTCACGATCACCACTCCGGTTCCGGTAGGCGGGAATGCGGCTCCGGTATCGGGAGTAACCGCCCAGGATATCAGCGATTATGGAGACGGCCGGGATCTGCAGATCAGCTTCAACCGTGCGGCTGACGAATCGCTGGTGGATCAATACCGAGTGCTTGTCGCCAAGACCGGTACTTCACTGAACCTGTCGTCTGCACTGGCAGTAGGTGCCAATAACTACTCCGTTGCTCTGGTAACAGGAGCTAATCCTGTTGTGAAGCTGAACGCTGCCGCCAGAACGATCGACGGTGACCTGATTAAGAATAATCAGGGATATAGCGTATATGTAGTGACAGTCGGCAAAGGCAACAATACCAGTGCCCTCTCCAGTGCAGCTGCCGTTATTACATTGCAGAACAAGGCAGTTCCGGCACTGGGCACCGTCCAGGCAACGGATACCAGTGATTACGGGGATGGCCGGGATCTCTCAGTCAGCTTCAACAAGCTGGCCGATGAGAGCAAGATAAGCTCTTACCGGATCTTCGTAGTCAAAGCGTCCAATTCCACAGTGTTTGACCTGGGCAGAGCCAATGCGGTCTCCAGCAGCAATTACACGCAGATCAACAAGACGGGGAACAACATCAGCCTGAACCTCTCCTCCGGCTCCAGAGATACAGATGGAGCGCTGATCAAGACGGGTGTCAGCTACCGGGTATACGTACTGGCGGTTGACAGCAGCAATGCTGCGAATAATGTGCTGTCACCTGCTTCAACGGCCCTTACACTGGCCAATGCAGGGGTATCCAACCTGAACGTGACCGATGTGAATGATTATAATGACGGGCGGGATTTGAAGGTTACCTTCAACCATGCTACAGACGAGACCAATATTAGCCAATACCGCATTCTGGTGGTGCCTGTGAATTATTACAGCAGCTTCAGCTTAAATGATGCGAATAACGTATCCAGTGCGAATTATACGGCGGTAAACACATCAGGAACCTATACCGAACAGATCCTGAATTCTTCCAGCAGAGATGTTCGCGGTTCCCTGATCAGGAACGGAACCAGCTACAAGGTGTATGTGCTCGCGGCAGGCAACTGGAACAATTCGGGTTCGAATGTGCTATCCGCTGCTTCTCCGGCGATTACGCTGGTGAATACCTCCGGCCTCAGTGCCATATCGAATCTAAGTGTGAGTGATGTGAACGATTATGGAGACGGCCGTGATCTGAGAGTATCGTTCAATCATGCCGGAGACGAATCCTACATCAGCCATTACCGGATTCTGGTGGTGCCTATGAATTATTACAACAGCTTCAGCTTGTCGGATGCGAATAATGCGGGGAATTATACAACCGCAGGTACATCCGGGGACAGCACCAATCAGGTGCTCGATAGCTCAGCCAAGGACGTACGCGGCGCAGCCATCAAGCCGGGAATCAGCTACCGGGTATATGTATTGACTGTCAGAAACGGCAGCTACCAGGGAGCTAATGTATTATCGGAGGGATCGGCAGCCATTACCTTATCGGCTAAGCTTCCAGTCACCTCCGTGACAAATGTGACCTACGGCATGGATAACGGCAAACTTGTGGTTAACTTCACCAAGTCTGCCCGTGAGTCGAATATTTCCGAATACCGGGTATTCGTAGTCCCTTCCAAGCAGAGCTTCGGTAGTGCAGAAGCCCTTGGCGTGCAATCCTCATACTACAGATCAGCAGTCCCTAACGGAAGCAATCTCTCTATAGCGGCTGCAGCCAGAGATATTAACGGTAATCCGATTGTCAAAGGCACCAAGTATAAGGTATACGTGCTTGCGGTAGCCAACAGCTCTGGCGTGCAGAACGGCGGACTGTCCGATTCAAGCGAAGAGTTCGAGATCTAAGCGTCCAGCTCTGTATATAAGGCTCCACAACAAAACACAGCATGTCCCGGTTCAAAGGGATATGCTGTGTTTGCGTACACGAGTTATCATGATGCTCCGGCATTTACCAGAACAACGGATAGCAGAAGCATGAACAGAAGGAGGAAGCCGGCGTTGATGATGGTGCCGATAATAGCAAAAACCTTGCGCCGTCTGCGCAGGGTCAGGCCGATAATACCGGTAACCGCCCCGATGATATTCACTGCGACCAGGATCAGCATCGTCAGGCCCAAATACATAATCGTTTCTGCCGAATCGGCAATCAGTTTATTATGCTCATTCATCAGAGAAGACGCTTGCGCTCCTACATACACGAAGGTAATGGCATAGCAGACCAATGTAAGTAGAGCTATTACGAACGAAGCGATACCGGGGCCCGAGTGCTTATAGTCGCGTTTGTTCTCCTGGTATACATAATCCGGGTTCATGTCTTGTTCAGAAGAGCCCCATCTTGCAGGCTCGGTTGCGGCGGTGTCCGATTTGGGAGGTGTATGATAGTCCATTTGGCTGCACTCCTTGGGGTGTAATAGGTTATTACTACCACTTCATCATAACAGCGCTCTAAATGCAAGTCCTCAGGAATACAAGCTACAGAATGATGCGGCTGGCAAAAGGCGAAGCTGATTGTTAAGATAGGAGAAGTTCAACTCAGGGAAGGAGCTGTATATCCATGCAACGAAGATTGGTGGGCTGGGGAGCCTTGCTGGGTATGCTGTCTGTTGCCATAGGCGCGTTCGGATCGCATATCCTGAAGCCTGTAATCAGTGAGCACTATCTGCAGGTGTACGAGACGGGCGTCCAGTATCATATGTTCCATGCGCTGGCCTTGATACTTATCGGGCTTACCGCTGGGCAGTGGGGCGAAAGTGTCCGTCTGCGCTGGGCAGGGCGGCTGATGGTTGCCGGGGTTGTCCTGTTCTCGGGCAGCTTGTACATCCTCAGTATTTCCGGTGTCAAGGTTCTCGGAGCAATCACTCCGCTGGGAGGCGTATGCTTCATTGCGGGCTGGATTTGCCTGGCCTTGGAGGCCTTCTCGCGCAAGAAGTGAATAAGTGCGGCAAGAGCTGCGTATCCGCCAAAATAATCGTAAGAGAAAGAAGCACCCGCCCCGGAACCCGGAGCGGGTGCTTCTTTCTCTTACAGAAATTCATCGATTTCATTAAGCTTGAACGTGTAGACCTGCTTCTCGTCTACATGGTATACACTCAGCGAATTCTCCGTTTCGTCTAAGTTCAGAATACGGCAGGGCATGGATACCTGTTTGCCATGCCGGTTCGCACGCAGCCGGACGAGCTGGTTATTCTGAATGTACTGTCTGATTTTGCCGAATACATCTGCTGGAGTTTCTGCCGGAGCTGCTGCAGGCTTCTTGGCTGCGGGCTTCTCCGCAGGCTTGGCTGCCTGAGAGTCTGCCGGCTTCTCCGGCAATTTCACTGGCACCGGAGCAGGTGTGAAGCTGTCATTCTTCAGAGCCATTTTTGCAGACTTCAGCAGATGATCGATGGCTCTTCCAAGCTCCAGCCCGGAGTTGATGTTGAAATCAGTGACTTTGTCGCTTGAATTCAACATTTCAAGCAGGAATTGCAGCGCAAGCGGGTTGGTGCGGGCATTAATCAGGATGTCGACATTGAAAAGATAATTGCCGTCGGTATGTTGTAGTTTCTTATCCATTAATCCCCCAGCTTAATCGTTAATCACGATTTCTTTAATTTAAATTAGTGTATAAACTATACCATTAAATAAGCGGAAATTATATACCCTCCTGCATAGAAATAAGGACTTCTGACCCTCCGATTTCTCCATGAACTAGGACAATCGTCCACACGTGGCCTGAACCGTACGCATAACCTACAACGTGAATGTGAAAGGAGGAGGTGCTGCAGATGGTAACAATAGAGCCCATGCAGGTGGGCGATCATGTCCTGGTGGGGGTTGAGGTGAAGCTGCCCAAAACGACGCTGCTCAGCATCAGCACAGACAAGGGATATATCATGTGCGGGGCGCTGGACATAGGACTGCTGAACGAGGTGCTGAGCGACCGGAAGATTATTGCGGCAAGGGCTGTCGGGGTGCGCACGCTTCAACAGCTGCTGGCCGCGCCGCTGGAGTCCGTAACTATAGAAGCAGAGAAGCTGGGAATCGTTCCGGGCATGTCCGGTGCAGAGGCCCTGCTGCTAATGATGTAAGGCACATAGCAATGTGTAGTCAGCCAAGGAGCTTCCCGGCCCCTTGGCTGACTTTATTCTGTCTTGAACCGCATCAATTAGCATAACCGGCGCTTGCTTGGTTCATCCTACGGGTGAAGACACAAGCATGCAGCCGGCGGCGGGGAAGAGGGATTGTCCGGGGCCAGGCTTGTTTCGCCCTCCAAGCAAAAGGGTAAATGGAGAATAGACAACTGCAAGGCCGGACAATGGACAAGCAGCCGGCTAAATTTAATGGATAAGGAAGGGATCATCTCATGGCTAAAGCATCAAACAAAGTGAACACCGCTTCATTGGAACAGGTACTGAACCGTCAGGTTGCCAACCTGAACGTATTGTATGTGAAAGTGCATAACTATCACTGGTATGTGAAGGGGGAGCAGTTCTTCGCCCTGCATGTGAAGTTCGAAGAGCTGTACGATGATATTACACTCAAAATGGACGAGGTAGCTGAGCGCTTGCTGAGCATCAAAGGCAGCCCTGCAGCAACTATGAAAGAATATCTGGAACTGGCTACCATTCAGGAAGCCACAGGCAAAGAAGATGCCCGCGGTATGGTTCAGGCGCTGATCGAAGATTTCGCTACAGTAGCGGAAGAACTGACAGAGGGCATCGAGCTGGCGGAAGAAATCAGCGACCAGCCTACGGCAGACCTGTTCATCAAGATCCGCACGGATCTGGAGAAGAACCAGTGGATGCTGCGCGCTTTCCTGGGATGATTGCGGGATAAGCAGCACAATGATTTGAATATAGGAATAAAGTCTCCCCTGAAGGGAGGCTTTATTTATTTTTCAAAATATAAGGATTCATGTGCTTCGCATGATCCCCTTTAAAAGGGCAGCGTAGCCCTTTCTACTCTAATTCACTAAGATTCAGGGGGAGCATTCTATTCTCATCAATCATCATTTGAATGAATTTCAGTGAAGCCTGCAGCTCCGGTTCCGAGAATTCACCCATTTTCTCAATGAATTTCTCCTCCAGGTTCTCGTGCATCCGGGCGTGGAGTTCAAAGAGCTGTCTGCCTTTAGGAGTAAGGCTGAAGTAGATTTCTTTCTTGTTGTCATTCATCCGGCTCCGCTTAATGCAGCCATCCTGGAGAAGCTTGGTGCTGATCTTAGTGATGCTCGCCTTGGACAATTTCAAGCTCTCCGCGATGGTAGTGCTGTTGACAGGCTCGTGATTGCCAATGCAGTCGATGACATGAATACTGGTCAAGCTGGTTGAAGTGAGAGTAATCCCGTACTTCCGTGTGAGATCCGTAAATACATCCATTTCGGTTACGAAAGTCTCTTCAACTAAATGGGAGAGGTGGAGAAAACGGTCATACAGCAGCCGCTTAAGTCCTTCAGAGGAATGCATGGGGCTTAGCATCTCCTTTCTGCAAAGTACCTTTATTCTAACTTAAAATTATTAACGTGTAAACTAAATATTCAGACAATGTATTTATGGTAAATTGCTGATCTTAAACTAAATAATAAAGATTGACATCGTATTTCTTTCAAAATATAGTTAACTGGTAAACAATATTAATTATTGAATGCCAAACGATATTTTGGGGGGATGAAGATGAAGGATGTGTCCACAACGGTTAGGGAACGGCGGACCATTCGGAGATTCAGCGCTGCGCCGGTTGAACAAGAACGGATTATTTCCTTGGTAAATGAGGCGGCTGGCTTATACGAGTCCGAAGGAACGCCGCACTGGCGCTGTCTTTACTTCGGCACTCCCGAGTCCCGTGAAGAGCTGGCTGAATCCATGATGGCGAAGGTGACGGGCGGCCGGCTGGGGAAGCTCCTTCCTGCCCCAATGACAGATCTTCTAAGAAGGCAAATCACGGGTACTCCCGCTCATGTAATCTTCATTGCCGAGTCCGCCGGCACGGAGCGGGAGCGGGATGAGAATTACGCGGCGGTCAGCAGCATCATGCAAACGGTTCAGCTTCTGGGCTGGGAACAGGGGCTGGGGATGCTGTGGTACACAGATCCCTTGATTCTGAGCGAATCGTTCTATAAGCTCATCGGCTGGCGTGAAGGAGAGCGGTTTGCGGGGATACTGGAAATCGGCTCCTTCGACAAAGCGCCGCGAGGACGGAAAAGAACACCGGCAGAACGGAAATGGACGATTATCGGGGAAGACAGCCGCCAGCTTGAGGATGCCGCTCCTTTCTCCGCGTACAATGTCCTTAGGCTGCTGAATGAGGCGGTCTGGGCACCGAATGACGGCATGCGGGAGCCTTGGCGGTTCATCTATGTAACGGGTGATAAGACAGAGGCATCAGGCAAACTGCAGTTCTCTGAAGAGGCACCTTCACCGCCGTTTCTGCTGGTCGTAGCCAGAGAAGAGACGGACCCGCACAAGCAGGACGAGGATTATGCCGCGGTGTGCAGCCTGATACAGAATTTTCAACTGCTGGCCCGGTCTGAAGGGTGGCAGGTGCGCCGCAGGATTCCGGAATGGGTCTATGACCGGAAGCGGTGTGAGTCCTTCGGGCTTCGTCCGCTGGAACGGATCGTCGCAGTACTTGAAGCGGGGGAACATAAGCGGTATTCAAATTCCGTTTTTCCTATTCCCGCAGTGAAGATAACCATTAATTAATTTGATAAAAAAGGGCCGATGTAATAAAATTAGTGAGAATCATTGATAATCATCCTGATTCACTTTATAATAATTATAATGTGATATAAAATCTAATTGCTTGTAATCAGGGTTAACCTGTGACAATACAACTTTCTGATTTCGCAAATCGATCAATGGAGGGAATAATAATTATGGCAGCAGAATTTGTCATTGAGGGACTGAAAGCGACGATTGAAGGAAAAGAAATTCTGAAGGGGATTAACCTTCAGATGAAGGGCGGAGAAATTCACGCCGTGATGGGACCGAATGGTACTGGTAAAAGTACGCTGGCCTCAGCTCTGATGGGTCATCCCAAGTATGTGGTTACAGAAGGTACGGCCTTGCTCGAAGGTGAAGATCTGCTGGAGATGGCAGTGGATGAGCGCGCCCGCGCCGGGTTGTTCCTCGGGATGCAATATCCAAGTGAAATCAGCGGAGTGACGAACTCCGACTTCCTGCGCAGTGCGATTAACTCGCGCCGTGAAGAGGGCAGTGAGATCTCACTGATCCGCTTCATCCGCCAGATGGAAGCCAAGATGAAAGAACTGGATATGAACCCTGAATTCCTGCACCGTTATCTGAATGAAGGCTTCTCCGGCGGGGAGAAGAAGCGTAACGAGATTCTGCAAATGATGATGCTGGACCCTAAGATCGTCATTCTTGACGAAATTGACTCCGGCCTTGATATTGACGCACTCAAAATTGTTGCTGATGGCGTGAACTCCATGCGCAGCCCGGAACGCGGATTCCTAGTTATTACCCACTATCAGCGGTTGCTTAATTATATCAAACCTGACTATGTGCATGTCATGATGCAGGGACGGATTGTGAAATCCGGCGGTCCTGAGCTGGCACAGAAACTGGAAGCAGAAGGTTACGAATGGATCAAGGAAGAGCTCGGCATTGAAGACGAAACTGTAGGACAAGAAGCTTAGAAACGCTGGAAGGAGGAAACCACTTATGACGACGCAAACCATTCTTCCCGTGGATGCACAGCAGCTCGGCGCACAATCGCAGAGCAGCGGCGAACCGGGCTGGCTGAAGGACAGCCGTTTGAAGGCTCTGGAGCTTGCCGCAGGGCTTGACCTGCCGAAGCTGGAGAAGACACGGATTGACCGCTGGAATATCAACAACTACGGGGAATACAAGCCAAGCCAGGCGCTGGCGGCACTTCAAGATGCACCGGCTTCTATTGCCGGGCTGATTGAAGGACAAGAGGAAGGCAGCCTGATTATTCAACGGAATTCAGGGGCTGTATATGCCCGACTGGCTCCGGAGCTGGCTGCGCAAGGTGTTATTTTCACCGATTTGCAGACTGCAGTCAGAGAGCATGGAGACCTTGTTCAGCGTTATCTGCATAAGGCAGTATTGCCGGAAGAGCACTCCATCGCCGCACTGCATGCAGCACTATGGAACGGCGGGGTATTCCTCTATGTTCCGAAGAATGTTGTCATCGAGACTCCGCTGCAGGCGGTTCTGCTCACAGATGACGCTGAAGCTGCCTTTGTACCGCATATTCTGATTGTTGCCGATACTAACAGTTCGTTGACCTACGTGGATAACTACGTATCGGATAAGACTGAAGCGGGTCTGCATAACGGAGCCGTTGAAGTATTCGTAGGTGCAGGTGCCACTGTGAGATACGCTACCGTACATCAGCTGGGGCAGGATACAACGGATGTGACGTACCGCCGCGCCGTTGTGGAGAATGACGGCACCATTGAATGGATCATCGGTGAGATGAACTATGGAGATACAGCCAGCGATACCAAATCGGTGCTTAAAGGCAACGGCTCAAGCTCAGATGCGAAGGTCATTGCTGTAGGCTCCGGTTCGCAGAAGCTGAGCTATACTACACAAGCCCAGCACTTCGGCAGAAATACACCAAGTGACATGATCACGCGTGCTGTTATGCGGGATTCAGCAACCTCGATTATTAACGGAATTACGAAGATTGAGAAGGGCGCTACCAGAGCTGACGGACAGCAGACAGAGAAGGTTCTGATGCTAAGCCCCAAAGCGCGCGGAGACGCCAACCCGATCCTCCTTATAGATGAAGATGATGTAACCGCAGGCCATGCCGCTTCCGTAGGACAGGTCAATTACGAGCAAGTCTATTATCTGATGTCCCGGGGATTATCGCGGCATGACGCAGAAACACTGATCATATACGGCTTCCTTGCACCTGTTGTATCGCAAATTCCACTGGAGGGACTGCGCAATCAGCTCCAATCTCTTGTGGAAAGGAAGTTAGGCCAATGATTAGCAGTCAGATCCGGGAGCAGTTTCCCATCCTGAACCAGAAGATCAACGGCCATCCGCTGGTCTACCTGGACAGTGCGGCCACTTCACAGAAGCCGCGCCAGGTCATTGAGGCGGTCAAGTCTTACTACGAATGGGATAATGCCAACGTACACCGCGGGGTGCATACCCTGGGGAGCCGGGCAACCGATGCGTACGAAGGTGCCCGCGAGAAGCTGAAGAACTTCATTAATGCCCGCAGTGTGAAGGAAATTATCTTCACACGCGGGACAACGACCGCGCTTAATATTGTAGCTTCCTCTTACGGTCCTTCCGTCCTGAAGGAAGGGGATGAGATCGTGATTACCCAGATGGAGCATCACAGCAATTTCATTCCCTGGCAGCAGCTGGCCAAGAACACCGGGGCTACCCTGAAATTCCTGCCGCTGCAAAAGGACGGTACGATCACGCTGGAGGATGCCGAGCAGACGATTACTGCCCGGACCAAGATCGTAGCCATTGCGTATGTATCCAATGTCATGGGCGTTACTCATCCTATCAAAGAGCTTGCAGCGATTGCCCACCGGAACGGTGCAGTAATCGTGGTGGACGGTGCACAGAGCACACCGCACCTGAAGGTGGATGTGCAGGACCTGGATTGCGATTTCTACGCCTTGTCCGGGCACAAGATGCTTGCGCCTACTGGTATCGGTGCTCTCTACGGCAAGAAGGCGCTGCTGGAAGCTATGGAGCCGGTTGAATTCGGCGGCGAGATGATTGATGATGTCGGGCTGTATGAGTCTACCTGGAAGGAGCTGCCGTGGAAGTTCGAAGGCGGAACACCGATTATTGCTGGTGCCGTCGGCTTAGGAGCAGCGATTGATTTCCTGCAGGAGGTCGGGATGGATGAGATTCACCGCCACGAAATGCAGCTTGCAGCATATGCGGAGCAGCGGCTGTCGGAGGTCAGTGATCTGACGATCTATGGTCCCCGCAACCGTCAGGTGGGGGTAGTCACCTTCAACCTGGGTGATGTTCATCCGCATGATGTGGCCACCGTGCTGGATGCGGAAGGCGTGGCTGTCCGCGCGGGGCATCATTGCTGCCAGCCGCTCATGCGCTGGCTGGAGGTTAGCTCCACCGCCCGGGCGAGCTTCTACCTGTACAACACTGAACAGGATGTAGATGCGCTGGTTCAAGCCTTACTTAAGGCAAAGGAGTATTTCAGCTATGAACTTGGATGACTTATATAGAGGCGTAATTATGGATCATTACAAAAATCCCCGGAATCGCGGCTCATTTGAAGATGACGCACTTAAGATTGAGCTCAATAACCCTACCTGCGGCGACCGCATTACGCTTCAGCTTAAGGTGGAGGATGGCGTCGTCCAGGACGCCCGTTTCAGCGGCGAAGGCTGTTCAATCAGCATGTCGTCGGCTTCGATGATGACGGAAGCGGTCAAGGGCCAATCGATAGCGCATGCGCTTGAGATGGCCGACAGCTTCTCCTCTCTAATGAAGGGTGAGGAAGCAGATTTCGGTGACTACGAAGATATTGAAGCCCTGTCCGGTGTTAATAAATTTCCGGCGCGGATCAAATGTGCCACTCTGGCCTGGAACGCGCTTCGCAAAGGCATAGATACGCAAAGAAGCTTATAAAATAATATTACACACAAGGAGGCTGACACCATGGCTAAGAAAGCGCCTGATATGGAGGAATACCAGTACGGATTCCGTGACGAGCACAAGTCGATATTTCAGTCTGGTAAAGGACTCACGGAAGAAATCGTCCGGGAAATCTCCGCAATCAAAAACGAGCCGGAATGGATGCTGGAATTCCGGCTGAAATCCCTGGAGCAGTTCCGTAAGATGCCAATGCCGAAGTGGGGCGGCAATCTGGATGATCTGGATTTCGAGGATATCCAATATTATGTTAGACCTTCCGAGAAGCAGGGCAAGACTTGGGAGGAGGTACCTTCCGAGATCAAAGAGACCTTTGACAAGCTGGGAATTCCGGAAGCGGAGCAGAAGTTCCTTGCCGGTGTCTCTGCACAGTATGAATCTGAGGTAGTCTATCACAGCATGCAGCAGAACCTGGAGGATCAGGGTGTGATCTTCACAGATACGGATTCCGCACTGCGTGATCATCCTGAGCTGTTCAAGAAGTTCTTCGGTACAATCATTCCGCCTGCAGACAACAAGTTCGCCGCACTTAACAGTGCCGTTTGGTCTGGAGGCAGCTTCATCTATGTTCCGAAGGGTGTGAAGTGTGAAGTTCCTTTGCAGGCTTACTTCCGCATCAACTCCGAGAATATGGGACAATTCGAGCGTACTCTGATTCTGGCAGACGAAGACAGCTTCGTGCATTACGTTGAAGGCTGTACTGCCCCGATCTACAGCACGAACTCGCTGCATAGTGCAGTGGTTGAAATTCTCTGCATGAAGAACGCCCGTGTCCGTTATACCACCATTCAGAACTGGGCACCGAACATCTACAACCTCGTTACCAAGCGTGCGGTTGCCGAAGAGAATGCTACGATGGAATGGGTAGATGGCAACATCGGCTCCAAGCTGACTATGAAATATCCTGCGGTTGTTCTGAAAGGCCGTGGAGCCAAGGGTTCTGTATTGTCCATCGCGGTAGCGGGCAAGAATCAGCATCAGGATGCAGGCGCCAAAATGATCCACTTGGCACCGGATACCACCTCAACCATCGTATCCAAGTCGATCAGCAAGCACGGCGGCAAGGTCACGTACCGTGGACTCGCTTCCTTCGGCCGCAAGGCAGAAGGCGCGAAATCCAATATCAAATGCGATACGCTCATTCTGGATAATGAGTCCACCTCGGACACGATTCCTTACAATGAGATCATGAACGATAACATTGTGCTTGAGCACGAAGCGACGGTCTCCAAGGTATCTGAGGAGCAGCTATTCTACCTCATGAGCCGCGGTCTCTCCGAAGCTGATGCCACGCAGATGATTATTATGGGCTTCATCGAGCCGTTCACCAAAGAGCTGCCGATGGAATATGCGGTCGAGATGAACAGATTGATCAAGTTTGAAATGGAAGGCAGTATCGGGTAACTAGCTGCTTCTTTCAATAACCAGGCGATATACAGTGAGTGTCCACAGAACTTTGATGCAGGTTGGTCAAAGCTCTGTGGGCACTTTTGTGTTTTATAGGAACATAAAATACCTTTTATTGGGCTTTCAAAAAGCTGCTTCGCATCGTTGAATCTTGCTATATCTTAATTGAGCAGTATTTGCGAGGAAATAGCAGCATTTAAAACTACGGGCGTCCATTAGCCCCTGCTTAAGCCCGGTTTATTCCGGAAAAAGAGGGAAAACGGTGGTTTCTCCCCTTTGCCGCATTAAATTAGGGATGATAAACTGCTTAAAGTCACTAAATTGGAAGCGCTAAAAAAGCTAGCTTACGGTGCGATATTTAGAGACCAAGTTTATGCTTACGGAGCAGGTTACTTCGTAAAGCTAAGTTTATGCTTACGGAGCCAGCTTTACTTCGTAAAGCTTTAAGGAGGAGAGATATGGATGTTCTCAGGCAACTGCGGGGCTTTTATCGGGAGAAGCTGCACTATCTGATTCTGTCGATTGTATGTTTGGCGGCCGCAACTGCAGTGGGGCTTATTACCCCCAATTTGTTAAGGAGATTGATCGATGATGTTATTGTTCCCCTAAAGTTTACTGAGGTGCCCGTACTCGCTCTCAGTGTGCTTGCTGTCATTATTGTCAAGGCGTGCCTGCAGTTTGCCCATGGATTTTTTGGCGGACGGCTGGGGAATTTCCTGGCCTACCGGCTGCGCAATGCCTGCTATGAGAAGCTGCAATTTCTGTCCTTCCGTTATTATGATACGGCGAAGACAGGTGACCTGATGTCCCGGCTGACCGGGGATTTGGAAGCGATCCGGATGTTTATCGGGTTCGGATTTGCCCAACTGCTGAATGTATTTTTCATGGTTTTGTTCGGCTCCATTATGATGTTTACCATCAATTGGCAGCTGACGCTGGTTACTCTGATCACAATGCCGTTTCTGGCGGTAGTCGCACTCAGATTTGAATCCAAGATTCATCCGGCCTTTCAGGAGATGCGCCTGGCGTTAAGTTCCCTGACAACGGCTGTACAGGAGAATGTCACCGGGGTAAGAACGGTCAAATCGTTTGCCAGAGAGGCCTACGAAGTTGAGAAATTCTCACACCGTAATGAACGTTATAAAGATAATCAGATTTTTGCGGCCGAGCTGTGGAGTAAATTCTTCCCGTTCATGGAGCTGCTTGCGTCAGTCAGTGTAGCAATCCTGCTGGGTGTCGGCGGTACGCTGGTTATCAACAAGCAGATGTCGCTGGGTGAGCTGGTTGCGTTCTTTAGCCTGATCTGGTACATCATCGGTCCGGTCTGGGGACTCGGGTTCCACATCAATAACTATACCCAGTCGAAGGCCTCTGGCGAACGTGTGCTGGAAGTGCTGAATCAGACAATCGATGTCCGGGATCAAGAGAATGCCCGCGAGCTTGCAGCGGCAGAAGTGAAGGGTGAGGTGGAGTTCGATCATGTCACCTTCGCTTACGGCAACAAAATGCCGGCAGTCAAGGATATTCATTTCCATGCGGAGCCTGGTGCGGTCATTGGATTCCTTGGCGGAACGGGATCCGGTAAATCCACGATTACCCAGCTCATGATGCGTGCTTATGATGTGAATCAGGGCAGTATCAAGCTCGATGGCGTGGATATCCGTGAGTTCCAGGTCCGTAGTCTGCGCTCGCAAATATCGACGGTATTCCAGGAGACCTTCCTGTTCTCCTCATCGATCCGCAATAATATCTCTTATGGACTGAAGAATGTCAGCATGGATGAGATCATCCGTGCCGCCGAGCTGGCGAAGGCGCATGACTTCATTATGGAGATGCCGGAAGGCTACGATACGGTAGTCGGGGAGCGGGGAATGGGTCTCTCGGGCGGCCAAAAGCAGCGGATTGCCATCGCGCGCGCACTGCTCAAGAATCCGCGGATTCTTATTCTGGATGATGCCACCAGTGCGGTGGACATGGAGACAGAGCATGAGATTCAGGCCGGGTTCCAGGAGGTTATGCGCGGACGGACCACCTTGATTATTGCCCACCGGATCTCCTCCCTGCGTCATGCCGATCAGATCATTGTCATGAATGAAGGGAGAATGGTCCAGCAGGGCACCCATCAGGAATTGATCGCGGTCCCGGGACCTTACCAGGATGTGTACCGGATTCAGTATGCCGATTATTTAGCCAGGGATATAAAGCGAGAGGCGGGTGATCCGGCATGAGTCTTGAGACCTCCAAGCAGACCGCTGACGGCGTATTAAATACCGACAACAGTAAGGTTGAAGAACAGACGCTTGAAGAACGTTTTATCTACAAAGACGATGATGTGATCGACAAGGCTTTTGACTGGAAGCAGTTCACCCGCTTATTCAGTTATATGAAGCCATATGCGAGGCAGATGCTGCCGCTGGTCTCGATCATGATGATTCTGGGGACGATTACCAAGCTGACGGTTCCATTCCTGACCAGTATGGCGATTGATAAAGCGATTGCTCCAAAAGACGGAAACACCAGCTTGACGCTGCTCTACACGCTCACAGCCAGTGTAATCATTCTGTATCTGATTCAATGGATTGCGGGTGTATACCGGATCAAATATACGAATGTGATCGGCCAGCGGGTGATCTATGATCTGCGCTCGGACCTGTTCCGGCATATCCAGAAGCTGTCCTTCAACTTCTTTGATAAACGTCCGGCCGGATCAGTCCTGGTCCGGGTGACCAATGATATTAACTCGCTGCAGGATTTGTTCACCAACGGGGTCGTCAATCTAATGATTGACTGTGTGCAGCTGTTCGGCATTATGATAATTCTGCTGCTGATCAACTGGAAGCTGGGGCTGGCCGTGATGATTACGGTGCCCATTATGTTCCTGATCTCGACCAAGCTGCGGCAGAGAATCCGTATTGCCTGGCAGGATGTGCGTATGAAGAACTCGCGGATCAACTCCCATCTGAATGAGTCAATTCAGGGGATTCGCGTCACCCAGGCCTACACGCAGGAAGAAGAGAACATGCATTATTTCGATGCCATGAATATGGACAGCCGGAAGTCGTGGAACAAGGCCTCAGCCATGAACCAGGCATTCGGTCCGATCATTGAAGTCACCGGCGGCTTCGGGACGATGATTCTCTTCTGGTTCGGGGCGTACCTGATTCAGTCGGGAGAGCTTACGGTCGGCTTCCTGGTCGCCTTCAGCAGTTATGTCAGCAACTTCTGGGACCCGATCAACCGGCTGGGACAGATGTACAATCAGCTGCTGGTGGCGATGGCCTCCTCCGAGCGGATCTTCGAATATCTCGACGAACAGCCTGCGGTTCAGGATAAGCCGGGAGCAACTCCGCTGTCCAAGATTAAGGGAGATATTCACTTCGATAATGTTGTGTTTGAATATGAGAAGGGCCGTGCGGCTCTCAAGGGCATTAACCTGGATGTCCAGGCAGGCCAATCCATTGCACTCGTAGGACATACCGGCTCCGGCAAAAGCACGATCATCAACCTGATCGGCCGGTTCTATGATATCAAGAGCGGCGGCATCACCATTGATGGACGGGATATCCGCGAGGTTACACTCCAGAGTCTGCGCGAACAGATCGGGATAGTCTTGCAGGATACCTTCATCTTCTCGGGAACGATCCGCGACAACATCCGCTTCGGGCGGCTGGATGCCACGGACGAAGAGATTGAAGCGGCCGCTAAGGCTGTAGACGCCCATGATTTCATCGTCAAGCTGCCTGCCGGTTATGATACCGAGGTAGAGGAGCGGGGAAGCGCACTGTCCATGGGACAACGCCAGCTGCTGTCCTTCGCCCGGGCGCTGCTGGCTGATCCGCGGATTCTGATTCTGGATGAAGCGACCGCCAGCATTGATACGGAGACGGAGATCAAGATTCAGGAAGCGCTGAAGCTGCTGCTTCAGGGCCGGACCTCCTTCATCGTCGCCCACCGCCTCTCGACCATCCGCCATGCGGATAAGATCGTGGTGCTGGATCACGGCGAGATCAAGGAAGAAGGCAACCATGCTGAGCTCACCAAGCACGACGGTATTTATAACGGATTAATAGAAGCACAGTTCCGCTTCTTATAGAAGCACATGCAGCAGCCTGGCCCCGATGTGGGGGAGGGGCTGCTGTTTTTTTTGCGTCTGGAATGATAAGGGGAAGCGTAGAGTTCCTTCCCGTTAAGGCCGTTTTCCCGGCTTCCCGCTTACCCGGACCTCCAGCAGCTGCGCACTGATCTCCTGCTGCCACCCGGTATCTTGAGTACTCTCTGCCAACAGAGCTTCGATATGGAGGCGGGCCATTTCCCAGCAGTAGACGGTGTTAACATGCAGGCAATGCTGAAGCTCGTCTTGCTCCGCCGGAGCCAGTGGACGCTTCAGACTCAGGGTATATAGCTCGGCAAGGCGCTGGTGAACCGCAAGCATCATATCTCCTCCCTTGTATTATTGTCTGCTATTAGCGTGACCCTGGAGATACGGTTTCAAACCGGAATGAAGCCAAATATGAATATTCAGATCTTTAGAATAAAAAAAATTCTTGAAATCGCTTTTATTTATGCTACAATAGCAGTAATACAGGATTGTGACCGGTAACGCGGGCAATGCCTAAGCTGATGCGAGTATCATTTTTATGAATGATATTGGGATCAACTTAGGCTTTTTTTGTACAAACTATGCGTCAGGAGGTGAAATAGAGATGATTATCGAGAAGGTGCTGAACAATAATGTGCTCCTGACCAAGAACCAGAAGGGCAAGGAGGTTATTGTGATGGGCAGAGGAATTTCCTTCAATAAGGTGGCGGGGGATTATGTGGATCCTGCCAAGGTGGATAAGATTTTTCTGCTGAATGAGAATGAATTCACTGCCCGGCTGACTGAACTGCTGAATGATATTCCGGTAGCTCACCTGGAGCTGGCCAGTGACATCGTCACCTACGCGAGTGGAGTGCTGCACACAGAGCTGAACGATAATCTCTATCTGACGCTGACGGATCATATTCATTTCGCGCTGGAGCGTTTTGAGAAGGGGATTCAGCTGAAGAATGCGATGCTGTTTGAGATTAAGCGCTTTTACCAAAAGGAATTCGGGATCGGGCTGGATGCCCTGAAGATGATTGAACAGACCACCGGCCTCTCGCTGGGTGAGGATGAAGCCGGCTTCATTGCCCTTCACCTAGTCAACGCCAGAATGGATGGCACGGAGGTAAGATCGACGATCAAGATGACGGAGATCGTTCAGAATATCCTGAACATCGTTACCTATCATTATAAGGTTGTGCTGGACGAGACCTCGCTTAACTATTCGCGGTTCCTGACCCATCTGCAGTATTTTTCCATGCGGGTGCTGAAGAAGGAGACCAATAACAGCGGGGAAGAGTTCCTGTACAATCAGGTGAGGCTAACCTATGTCAAGGCTTTCGAATGCGTAGGCAAGATTAATGAATATCTGGAGAAATCCCATGGCCAGAGCCTCAGCAAGGATGAATATGTCTATTTGACGATTCACATTCAGCGTGTAACTGAACGCAATAACTTGGAGTAACACGTAACATACGTAAGACTACAATATTTATTTCATATATTTTCATATCATCTGTCAGGGTGTAACTGGTCATGCAGGCAAAACCTGAGCTGATGGCAAAATAGCGTGTGTGTTCTACGCCTTTTTTGCCTTGAGTTCAGGTTTTTCTTGTTTGCAGAGGGGAAAGATAGAAGGGCTGGCACAACTCGCCTCTGCAGCGATGCTTATATTACAGATCTCAAAAGGAGCAAACCCAAATGAGCAATAAAGACTTATCCAAACAAATTATCACACTCGTTGGCGGAGAAGGGAATGTGAATTCCGTCTTCCATTGTGCCACACGCTTAAGATTCAAGCTGAAGGATAACAGCAAAGCCAATAAAGCAGCGCTCGAGAAGACTCCTGGAGTCATTACAGTGGTTGAGAACAGCGGGCAATTCCAGGTAGTCATCGGCAACAATGTCAGCCAGGTATTCGAGCAGATTATGAAGGAAACCTCGCTTCAGGATGCGGAGAAAAGCGGCAGTGACGAAAGCTCGGAAAGCACCGGAGTTCTGGGTAAAGCGGTGGACATCATTTCGAGTATTTTCTCGCCGATTCTGGGTGCACTGGCCGGGGCAGGGATTCTCAAGGGCTTGCTGGCCCTGATTCTGTCACTGGAGTGGATTAGTGCTGCCAGCGGCACTTACATGATCCTCAATGCGGCTGCCGACAGCGTGTTCTATTTCCTGCCTGTCTTCCTGGCGGTTACGGCAGCGCGCAAATTCAAGGCGAATCAATTCGTGTCCATTGCCATAGCCGGAGCCTTGATCTATCCCGCAGTCATTGCGGCTGTAGGCTCACCTGACCCGCTGCACTTCCTGGGGATCAAGATCGTACTGATCAACTATTCCTCCAGTGTAATCCCGATTATTCTGGCGGTATGGGTACAATCCTATGTAGAAAAATGGTTCCGCTCGTTCATTCATGAATCGGTCCGGAATATCCTGGTTCCCATGTTCGCACTGCTCATTGTTATTCCGCTTACGTTCCTGGCCTTCGGACCTGTAGGTTCAATGATCAGTGAGGGACTCGCTTCCGGTTATACTTGGCTCTACAATCTCAGTCCGCTTGTGGCCGGAGCCATTGCCGGGGCGTTCTGGCAGGTGTTCGTAATCTTCGGTGTACACTGGGGCTTCGTACCGATCATGCTCAGCAATATTGCTACACTGGGACAGGATACCATGCTGCCTATTCTCAGTGCGGCCGTTCTGTCGCAGGCCGGGGCTGTATTCGGTGTATTCCTGAAATCGCGGAACCCGCAGCTTAAGGCACTCGCCGGTTCTTCTACACTATCTGCGGTCTTCGGGATTACTGAACCAACCATTTATGGAGTTACCCTGAAGCTCAAAAAACCGTTCATCTATGCGTGTATCTCCGGCGCTATCGGCGGTGCAATTATTGCAACAGGCGGCGCAAGAGCATTATCCTTCTCACTGCCGGGTCTGCTGGCTCTGCCGACCTATTTCGGTACCGGATTTGTCTGGGTAGTCATTGGTATACTGGTAGCATTTGTACTGGCCGCTGTACTGGTGCTGGTGTTTGGCTACAAGGAGCCTGAGACAGATGCTGCGGCACCGGTTAACTTAAGTGCAACCTCGGGTACGACTACACCGACGCTGATTGATAAAGAACTGATTGTAAGCCCGCTGGCAGGAACGCTGCAGCCGCTTGACACCCTGCCTGACGAAGCTTTTGCTTCCGGCGCCATGGGCAAGGGCATTGTAATCGAGCCTTCTTCCGGCATCTTAACCAGCCCTGTGAACGGAACGGTAACTACTGTATTCCCGACAGGACATGCCATCGGCATCACTTCGGAGGGCGGTGCGGAGCTGCTGATTCATGTCGGTGTCAATACCGTGAAGCTTAAGGGTCAGCATTTTACCAAAAAAGTGCAGGAAGGCGACAAGGTAGTCAAGGGTCAGCTATTGCTTGAATTTGACCTTGAAGCCATCCGTGCAGCCGGATTTGTAACCGCCACGCCTGTGATTGTCACCAACTCAGCACAATACCTTGATGTGCTTAAGAGCACAGGGACAGAAGTGCCTAGCGGTGAGCTGCTGCTTACACTTATCCGATAAAAGGATAGCCTCCCCCGGCCGGGGGAGGCTTCTGTTGGTATTCAACTTCAAGCAGCACTTCTGCGGTAACGCAGGAGGGGCTGCTTGATTTATTTTGCGTAGAGGAAATCTCTCTACTCCATATAAATCTCAACGACGGCAATTTTGCGTTCGCGGGACAGGTCAAGGAACTTGCCTTCGCTCTGTACAAGCGGACGGAAGACATCCAGCGGGTTGTTCATCACGATAACACCCATATCACCGGTGCTCAGCAGAACGCGCTTGCCGATGAAGTTAGGCATCAGGTGATTGATGAAGGCCTGGACCGGTTTGCCGTTCAGCTTCCCGAAGCTGAGGGAGTTGATCTCACGCAGAACGGAAATCAGCTCCTGCTTGGACTGATAGACCCGGTGAGTGGTCATGGCACTGTAAATATCCGCAACGGCTGCGATCTGGGCGTAAGGATGAATATCTGTCTTGGTCAGCTGCTTGGGATAACCGGAGCCGTCCTCGCGTTCATGATGCTGCAGGGCAACCAGAGCAGTGAAAGGATCGTTCATGGAGTTCTGTATGATTTCGTATCCGTAAATCGTATGTAATTTGATCTCTTCGTATTCATCAGGGGTTAACTTACCAGGCTTATTCAGAATTGCGGGGGAGATGCGGCATTTGCCGATATCAATCAGGTATCCCGCACGCCCGATCTCGTAGCACTCTGTCTTGGAATATCCGAGCCACGAGGCAAGATAATACGAGAGCATGCCTACCTGCAGGGAATGATTGTAGGTATAGTTATCTTCCCGGTCCAGCAGCAGCAGGAGTGTCACTACGTCCTTATGTTTGTCCAGCGTGGACAAGGTCGGCTGCAGAATATCATCCACTACGGACTGATTGAAGCTGCCTTTGCTGAGCGCTTCCATATATAGAGATTCAAAACCGTCAATCGTGGTATCGAAGCTGCTGGCTGCGGCCTGAATGATTGATGTCCGGCTGGAAGGGGCGGGCTCTTCCTGTACCGTTTCAATGTCTACATAATCCACGCCGTGCTGTATCAGCTTGGCGATTTCCTCCATTTGCAGCCGTGATCCCTTAGGGAGTACATGCAGCCCGCGGGAGCTGAAGGTATCCATCCGCAGATGATCACCCGGTTTAAGATCCATCACGTGTACTCTCAATGACTAGGCCACCTTACTATAGCAATTTTTTACAGCATAGCAACAAAGTCCGCAATATTCAATGGTGTAAGAGTACTGATTGTAGCTTGCAGATTGTGCAACCCGCTGGTCCTACCCTGTTGTGTATCTATGCAGATTCGCGGAAGGGGAACGGTCCGGTTAACCGCCGGATACGGGCGGAATGAAGGCCACCTCTGAACCTTCGGTAATATCCGTATCATCAGGCGCATATTCCTGATCAACGGCTACAAGAGACACACTGATCTGCGGCGCGGCATCGGGATAGGAGGCGGAGAGGAGTTCTTTCAGCCTGCCTGCTGTCAAAGGGGACTCCTGGGCGTGGAAGACCAGAGTGGAGGAGCCGATGATTTCGGCCAGACCGGCGAACAGCCGGATGGAGATATGCATGCTTTCTTCACCCTTTCTGGACTTAAGCTTAGGACAGCTTATAATGATTACAATATACCATATTGGGTCTGAAAATGTTATGCTAACTCTAGAACTGAACAAGCCTGCCGCTTACTTTATAAACGGCTGTACAAGTGGGAGGGAAGCCAGCTTATGAAGCCTGGGCCGCAAAGATTAACCATTATTCATACCAATGATATACATAGCCACTTTGAAATGATGAGTCCGCTTGCGGCAGTGATATCCGCAATGAAGGCAGCGGCAGGCGAGGATCCGGTGCTGCTGCTTGATATCGGAGATCATATGGACCGCGCTGCTGTAGAGACGGAAGGCACGATGGGACAGGCCAACATAGACATTATGAATCTGACCGGATACGATGCAGTCACCATCGGCAATAACGAAGGCCTCACCTTCTCCAAGGAGATGCTCTCAGCCATATTTACAGGTATCCAGTGTCCTGTGGTATGCTGCAATTTCCTGGAGTCCGCTACCGGTGAGCCGCCGCACTGGATGCAGCGCCGCGCGGTTCTGGAGAAGGACGGCATCAAGATTGGACTGACGGGTGCTACGGCGGCGTTCACCTCCTTCTATTCCCTGCTCGGCTGGGATGTGCTGGACCCGGAAGAGGCGCTGCGCGAGCAGGTTCAGCTGCTTGCCCCGCAGGTGGATATCGTGATCATTCTGTCTCATCTGGGGTTACCCGCAGACCAGAGGCTGGCAGAGAACCTGGAGGGCGTGCATGCCATTCTGGGCGGGCACACCCACCATATGCTGGAGCAGCCGCAGATGATTAACGGGACAGCCGTATGCGGAGCCGGCAAATTCGGCCGGTACGCCGGACGGGTGGTCTTCGAGCGGCAGCAGCCGGACGGAGCGTTTCACCTGGCCGAAGGAGGCTGCACGGAAGTTGATCCTGCCTTGACGGAGGAGCTGATCGCTCCGGCGGCAGCGATCCATCTGCTGCGCGGGCGTGAGGCCCTGGAGGAGACGGTTGCCATCAGCGACCGCATGCTGCCGCTGGATCTGCAGGGGGAGTCCCCTTTTGGCAACCTGCTGGCACAGGCGGTCCGCCAGTTCACAGGCAGTCCCATCTCACTCGTGAATACAGGCCAGCTGCTTGGCCCGCTCCCGGAAGGGAATATCACCACAGGCATGCTGCATGCCTTATGTCCTTCTCCGATTAATCCTTGTATTGTACAGCTGACAGGCAAGGATATCCGCACCGCACTTGAACAAAGTCTGATGGCAGAGTTCCGGAATAAAGTCATCTACGGATATGGCTTCCGGGGAGAGGTGCTGGGCACCCTGGCCGTGGACGGATTAAAAATCTTGTACGATCCAAGGGTCATGCCTTATGATAACGGTATTGCGATTTTTGCCGGCGGGGAGCAACTGGAGGATACCAAGGTATATAGTGTCGGCACGCTGGATATGTTTACGTTCCGTACAGGCTATGAGAGTATAGCCAATGGCCGGGAGGCGGTATATTTGCTGCCTCATTTCCTGCGCGATCTGCTGCGGATGGAGCTGCAGCGCCCGGGGAGTCTGGATGAGTGTGAAGCGGTTCGCTGGGAGAGGCAATCCACCTGATGATCCACACCATGTTTTATTAAATTGATAGTTAACACAGTACCAGGTTTCATTGACTAGATCAGGAGGAGTAATATGGATACAATTACAGCCATTATTCTGGCAATTGTGGAAGGAATCACGGAGTTCATTCCGGTTTCTTCGACGGGACACATGATTCTAACGACTAAGCTTCTGGGATTTAACGAGCAGGATTCGATTATGAAGACGTATGAGATCGTGATTCAGCTGGGGGCTATACTGGCGATTGCGCTGGTTTACCGCCAGCGGATTGTGGATCTGCTCGGATTCGGCCGCAGAGACAGAGGGGGCGTAATGCCGGCAGCCCGCCTGAACCTGATTCATGTGCTGCTGGGCATTGTGCCTGCGCTCGCTGTAGCTTTTTTTGCCCGGGACTTCATTAAAAGCCTCTTCGGGGCATCCACCGTCCTCTGGGCGCTGGTCGCAGGCGGTATTCTGATGATCATTGCCGAATGGGTCAACAAACGTAAGATACGCGTGACGGCGCATGATCTGGATGATCTGTCCTACGGGCAGGCACTCTCGATCGGACTGTTCCAGATTATTTCCGTCCTCTGGCCCGGGTTCTCCCGCTCCGGCTCGACGATTTCCGGGGGGATGCTGAGCGGAGTGAGCTACAAGGCCTCGGCCGACTTCTCCTTCCTCATCGCGATTCCGATTATGTGCGCGGCCTCGGGGTATGAGCTGCTGGATTCCTACAAGAATTTCACGAGTGAGACGATCGGGTATTTTGTCATCGGCTTCATTATTTCCTTCATCGTGGCTTATGTGGTGGTAGTTCTGTTCATGAGAATGATCCAGAAGATCAGACCGACGCATTTTGCCATCTACCGCTTTATCCTTGCAGCCGCCTTCTGGCTGTTTATTATGCGTTGATTCTCAGCTTGGCATCACAGAAAAGCAATTTTACCGTTTAAAGGCAGGAGTGAGCCAAGGTGCGTCTAGTATCCGTCAATCGGCTTCAGGCCGGAATGAAGCTGGGTAAAAAAATATATAATGATGAAGGGCTGGTTCTGCTTGCGGACGGAGTGGAGCTTACCGATTCCCTGATCAAGCGGCTCGCCAGAATCGATATCGGCTATATCTATATTGAGGATTCGCTCACGGAGGATATAGTGATCCCCGGAATGCTGCAGGACGAGACGCGCAATCAGGCGCTCAAGGTCATCCGGAACCAGTTCCAGCAGATGTCCGGCGCCTCGGGAATTACCAAGGGCTTTTATCATCTGGATAAAAAGTTCTCCAAGGTGATGGATTCCATCCTTGATGACATGTCCCTGCAGGAGGACCCGATGATCATGCTGCTTGACATGCACACCGCTGACAACTACCTGTATGTCCATTCCCTGAACGTATGCCTGTATACGCTGGTTCTGGGCATTGCCCACGGCTACAGCAAAGAAGAGCTGCGGGTCATCGGGCTTGGTGCGCTGCTGCATGATATCGGCAAGACGCAGATTCCTGTCAAAATTGTTCAGAAGCCCGGCATGCTCAGCGAGGAGGAGTTCCGCCATATGCAGGCGCATACGGAGATCGGATACCGCATTCTCAAGGAAGAGCCGAATATTCCTCTGCTGGCGGCCCACTGTGCCCTGCAGCATCATGAACGGATTGACGGCTCCGGCTATCCGCGCGGCCTGACGGGTCCGCAGATCCATGAATATGCGAAATGGCTGGGGGTCGCCGATTCCTATGATGCGATGACCTCCAACCGGATTTACAAAAAAGCCATGCTGCCCCATCAGGCGGTAGAAGCGCTGTATGTCGGCTCAGGAACTTTGTATGAGCAGAAGCAGCTGGAGTTATTCAGAGACCGCGTGGCCATCTATCCGCTGGGACTTACGGTGAAGCTCAGCTCCGGCGAGAGCGGTGTGGTGGTCAAGATTGATCCCAGCACACCACATCGGCCTGTTGTCCGGGTACTGAATGGACCCGAAGGCGAAACGGTTACCCCCTATGAGCGTGATCTCAGCAAAGCCCTCTCTGTAGTCATTGTGGATGTGACAGACGGGGGAGAACCTGTAGTGAAAAGTACCGGATAGGTGTTCTGCGCAGCGAGGAGAGAATAGGGTATCTGCAGGAATTGCGGAGCTGTATTCTCCGCCTTGCTGTTTTTTTGAGTAGTCGTGGTATGATATAGCTTAAGTTATCGTTCTTTTTCTTTTGTTTTGGGTTAATAATAAGGAATAAGCATTAAAGGAGCATTAAGAAATGAGTATATTAGAGCCATCATCTATAATCCCTGTAAAAGAGCTGTCGCCGGAGTATGATCCGTGGGATCCGATTACTTCACTCCGTGAATACGGGCAGCATGTGCTGACCAGTGTAGAGATGACGGTCACGAATCTATGCAATATGCGCTGCGAGCATTGCGCCGTCGGCGACAGTCTTACGATGAAAGAGGGAGAGCTGCTGCCTTTAACCAAGATGCTGAAGCGTCTGGACGAGGTAGAGCATCTGCAGACTATCAGCATTACGGGCGGGGAGCCGATGTTCCGTGCCGGGACGGTGGAGAATACTATCGTACCGCTGCTGAAATATGCACGGGCGCGGGGCATCCGTTCGCAGATCAACTCCAATCTGACCATGCCGTATTCCCGTTATGAGCAGCTGCTCCCTTACCTGGATGTCATGCATATCTCGTTCAATTATGTGAACGGCGATGACTTCCACGAGGTGGGCTTCGCGAACAGCGGGCACCCGGTCTCGAAGGAGGCCGCCTACCGGCTGTACGACACGATGCTGGAGAATTCCCGCCGGCTGAGCAGCGACGGAATGCTGATCTCTGCCGAGTCGATGATCAACTACCGTACACACACCAAGCTTCCCGAGATTCACCGGCTGATCGGGGACATGGGGGCAAGACGGCATGAGGTACACCCGATGTACGCATCCAGCTTCGCCTCGAAGCTGCCTGTGCTGTCGCTCCGGGAGATGAATACTGCTATTCATTCCCTCCTTGACCATCGTGACCCGGAGATGTGGATGCTGTTCGGCACGCTGCCGTTCTTCGCCTGCAGCTTCCTGGAGGAAGACCAGCAGCTGCTGAGCAGACTGCGCAGCGAGAAGAATGTAACGCTGCGCAATGATCCGGACGGAAGAAACCGGGTCAATGTCAACCTGTTCACGGGCGATGTCTTTGTAACAGACTTCGCCGACATATCCGCCTTTGGCAATATCAGCGACTCGAAGCTGGATGACATTTTCACCGAGTGGCAGACTAAGCATCCCTTGAATCAGCAAGTGAATTGTTACTGCGATGCGGCAGGCTGCTGCGGGCCTAACCTGCTCGTGGCCGATATGTATTATCCCGGGGTCGATTTCAAAACCAGAAAAGCGATCACCTTGTAGAAATGGGGCGTTATTATAGTGCATACGGAATTTGAAATAGGAAGATTAGTGCTTAATCTTTTGCTCGTTCTGGTGCTCGTATTATTAAATGGTGTATTTGTTGCGGCGGAATTCTCGCTGGTCAAGGTCAGACAGTCCCGTCTGACCCAGCTGGTCAGCGAAGGGAACAAAATGGCGGGATATGCGCTTAAGGTCAACAAGCGGCTGGATTCGTATCTGTCGGCCACCCAGTTCGGGATCACACTCGCTTCCCTTGGACTCGGCTGGGTCGGGGAACCGGCGATCTCGGAGCTGCTGGTGGAGCCCCTGATGTACCAGATCGGTGTTACTGACCAGACGCTAATCTCAACGGTATCTGTGATTATCGGCTTCTCGATTATTACCTTTTTACATATTGTGCTGGGGGAACTGGCACCGAAGTCTCTGGCTATTCAAAAAACGGAAGGGTCAGCACTGCTGCTGTCCGCTCCGCTGATGTTCTTCTATAATCTGTTTCTGCCCTTCATCTGGGTGCTGAATGCGTCAGCGAACGCTCTGCTGAGATTGTTCGGCGTGGAGCCGGCCAGTGAAGCCGAGGCTGCCCATTCGGAGGAGGAAATCCGCATTCTGATGAATCAGAGCGCGAAGAGCGGGGTGATCGATCAGGATGAGATGAAGCTGATGGATAACATCTTCGAATTCTCGGACCTGCTGGCCCGTGAGGTGATGCTGCCGCGTACCGATATGGATGTACTGTACAGCAATCTTCCGCTGGAGGAGAACATGCGGATCATTACGGAAACGAAGCATTCGCGTTATCCGGTGGCCTTCGAGGACAAGGACCGGATTATCGGCTTCATCCATATTACGGATCTGCTGTTCGCCCCGCCGGAGCAGCAGAATGATCTGGCTTCCCTGGTCCGGCCGATTCTGAACGTGCCGGAATCGATGGAGATCAGCCATGCGCTGCGGCTGATGCAGAAGAACAAGGCCCAGCTGACGCTGGTCGTTGACGAGTACGGCGGAACGGCGGGGCTGCTGACCGCCGAAGAGATCCTGGAGGAGATCGTCGGCGATCTGCATGACGAGTTCGAGGATGAACGCCCCAGCGTAGAGCGTAACGGCGATTACATCTCCGTAGAGGGCCGGATGCTGATTGAAGACGTCAACGATCTCACAGGCGTCGTGATTGAGGATGACGAGGTGGATTCCATCGGCGGCTGGCTGTTCAAGGAGCTGGAGGGCAATCCGTCCAAGGGCAAGAAAGTTGTGGTAGGCGACGTCACCTTCGAGGTGGAGGAATCCACCCGGCTGCGGATCACCCGGATCAACATCCACCGCGAGCCGCCGCCAGAGTCCGAAGAGGATGCGGAAGCTGTGGAAGAGGAGAAGGAGTAAGCAGAAGTGTAACTCGTATTTTTAAATAGAGCAGGGTACTTCAGAAGCCGGTTTGCAGGGCTTTTGGGGTCCCTGTTTTTTTGTTGCTTAGGGCGATTTTATTGGGCAGTTGTTCTTTTCCACCCTTGGACTGTCATAAGTTAGTTACGAAGGTAACGATCAGAGATCTGGACATCCATCAGGCAATGCCGTCAAAACCTTACGAGGAGGAATGATCATTGAACTCCCAGGATCGCGTATGGACACCGTATAGGGGACCGTTTGATCCTTGTCCGCCGGTGCCGTTCAAGACGTATGTTGTGCCGCCGAATCAATTCGTCACGTTTCAGCCCCCGAATCTGCCGCAGTTCTCCCTGCCGGAGGCGCTCAAGCATGGAACGTTATGGCCATCGCTATACAGCCCTTATGAGTCCAAGTTCAAAGGAGGGAAGTAGGCTATGGAAGCTAATCCTTGCGAGCCCCGTTATTACGAGATGCTGGAGCAGCTGCAGGTACTTGATTTTGCACTCGTAGAGCTGAATCTGTACCTGGACACTCATCCGCAGGATGTGAAGGCGATTGAGCAGTTCAATCAGCTGACGTATGAGCGCACCAAGCTGGCGAACCAGTTCCAGGAGCTATACGGACCGCTGCAGAATTTCGGCCGCGCCTATTCCAAGGCTCCATGGCAATGGAGCGAGAGTCCCTGGCCTTGGCAAGTCTAAGGCATGAAGCCGGGAATGAAATAGCCTTAAGGAGGGGGAAGTTCACGAATGTGGATCTATGAGAAAAAGCTGCAATACCCGGTGCGTGTCGGCAAATGTGATGTGCGGATGGCCCGGTATCTGATGGAGCAATACGGCGGTGCGGACGGCGAGCTGGCTGCGGCGTTGCGCTATATGAACCAGCGGTATGCTATACCCGATAAGGTAATTGGTGTTTTGACTGATATTTCCACCGAGGAATTTGCCCACCTCGAAATGATTGCCACTATGATCTACAAGCTGACCAAGGACGCCTCGGTGCAGGAGCTGGAAGCTGCAGGCTTAGGCCCGAACTATGCGCAGCGGGATCATGCGTTGTTCTATAACAACTCTGCAGGTGTTCCGTTCACAGCTGCCTACATCGCTGCGAAGGGAGATCCAATCGCGGATCTGTATGAGGACATTGCGGCCGAAGAGAAGGCCCGGGCTACATACCAGTGGCTGATTGACATGACCGACGATGTGGATCTGCAGGACAGCCTCAAGTTCCTGCGCGAGCGGGAGATCATTCATGCGATCCGGTTCAAGGAATCGGTGCAGATCTTGATTGAGGAGAAGGATAAGAAGCGGGTGTTCTGAGGATGATGTATACACAAATTGAATAGATAGCTTGAAAAGAAGAGCCGCAGGAGCAACATCTGCGGCTCTTTTTGCATTGAATGCGAACATGTGTGCTTTTTGTTATATTGAATTCCATTAAAATGGGATATGCTCACAAGAAACAAGCAAGATATAACAGGAGGCGACTAAAATACCCTTACCGCATGATGAAGCTTTTAAGAAGCTGCTGGAGACGTTCTTTCAGGAATTTATTGAGTTGTTTTTTCCTGAGCTGGATTCTATGCTGGACTACAGTGAAACCCGGTTTCTGATGCAGGAATTGCTCGTGGATATTGTTGGCGAGGAAGCGCGGGAGCTGGATCTCCTGCTGGAAATCCGGTACAAAGGACTGGACGGTTATATTTTGATTCATCTGGAGCCGCAGTCGTATCGGGACACAAAGTTTCACGAACGGATGTTTATTTACTTCAGCCGTCTATTTGAACGCTACCGTAAAGAGCATAAGCTGATTATTCCGATTGCGATCTTCACTTCAGATGAGATCAGAGAAGAGCAGGACACCTTGGAGATGGTTATCCCTGAGCACCAGATTTTGCGCTTCCAGTTCCTAAAGGTGGAGTTGCGTGAGCAGAACTGGCGAAGATTTATTGATTCGGACAATGCAGTGGCTGCTGCGTTACTAGCCAAGATGGGGTATACTACAAGAGAAGCAAGAGAAGTGCGCCGGGAGTTCCTGCGCATGTTCATGAAGCTGAAGACACGCTTGGATCAAGGGCGGTTGGCGCTGATTATGTCAGTGGCAGATTTATATTTTAAGCCGGACCGGGCCCAGGATGAAGAGATTATAAAAGAATTAATGATACAATACCCGGAGGAGGGTGAAGCGATTATGGAACTCATGCCAGCCTGGAAGCGTTGGGGATACGAAGAAGGTATAGCTGAAGGAATAGAACAAGGAATAGAAAAGGGCCAAGCCGAGATTATCCGTAAGTTACTGCTTCATGGATTTACTCCGGAAGATGTGTCCAAAGCCGTAGAGTTACCGGTGGACGAGATTAAGAAGCTGATGTAAGCAGGGATCCTCCAAATAACGGAATAATATGCTAAGAGAGCTGCAAAAAAACGCCTCCAGACCCAAGTAAGGGCCGGAGGCGTTTTAAATATGAACTCTTTTGGTATGTTTTCATTCGTTTTTCTGAAATAACCATTAATAACCAGAATTTCAAAGGATATGATAGCATGACCTCGTTGGGGGAGTGTACAAGGGCTTAGAGCTATTTGTATGTAAAATTATGTATATTTTTGAGTGTTGAGGAAACCGGCGTTTAGGCTTACACTGAATATGTAAATAAATACCAAATATTCGAATGGAGGAAGGCGATCAAGGCGGCATAGCGGATCAAGCTAATCAAGCTAAACAAGCTGACTAAGCTGATTAAGCCGATCTAAGCCGTAACGCATACTCTCTCATACATCGTGATCATACCCGCACGTAAGTCCACTACAATCAGAAAGGAATGTGAGATTTTGTGAACAGAGTTGCATTGGTAAGTCCCTTACGGACTGCAGTTGGTTCATTTAACAACGGACTTTCGACACTGAGTGCTACAGAATTAGGAGCGAACGTGATGACGGCCTGCCTTCAGCAAAGCCATGTAGAGCCTGCGTTAGTGGAGCAGATCTATCTGGGCAATGTCCTACAGGCGGGCGAGGGCCAGAATCCTGCCAGACAGGCGGCACTGCAAGCCGGTATCCCTATTGAAGTGCCTGCAACAACTATCAACACCGTTTGCGGTTCAGGGCTTCATGCCGTCGCTTTAGCTTACAACTCTATTCGGGCTGAACAAGGGAGTGTCCTCCTGGCCGGAGGGATGGAGAGTATGTCGAATGCCCCTTATGTGCTGAGAAATGCAAGAAACGGCTATAAGCTTGGAAACAGCGAGCTGATAGATACCGTGGTCGCTGACGGGCTGACCTGCCCGATCAATCATTACCATATGGGCATTACAGCCGAGAACATTGCCGAGAAATATCATATTTCGCGACTGGAGCAGGATGAATTTGCTTATGACAGCCAGATCAAGGCCGCCGAAGCTAAGAGAAATAAGGTTTTTGCTGAGCAGATTGTACCCGTGATGACCACCAGCAAAAAGGAAACTGTATGGTTCGCGGAGGACGAGCATGTAAGAGGAGAGGTCAGCAAAGAGAAGCTTGCTCATCTAAAGCCTGCTTTTAAAGAAAACGGATCGGTGACTGCCGGAAATGCCTCGGGGATCAATGATGGAGCGGCGGCTGTGCTGGTGATGTCGGAGGACAAATGCAAGGAGCATGAGGTTGAGCCTTTTGCCTATATTAAGGGCTATTCATTGGTTGGCGTTGACCCTGCGTATATGGGGATGGGTCCGGTACGAGCTATTAAGTCGCTGCTTAAGAATCAGGACATTCCTCTTGAGGCCATTGATCTGTTCGAGATTAATGAAGCCTTCGCGGCACAGGCCATAGCGGTATTGCATGAGCTTGAGATTAACCCGGAGAAGGTGAATGTCAACGGCGGCGCGATTGCGATTGGACATCCTGTCGGGGCCAGCGGAGCCAGAGTGTTAGTTACGCTGGTGCATGAAATGGTACGGAGATCGTCGCATTACGGTATAGCCAGCTTGTGCATCGGAACGGGGATGGGTATTGCCATGCTGGTTGAGAACGCACGTTATTAACACAACTCTGACAGGAAGGGAGTTTAAGATCATTATGAATGCAAAAGAGGTTCTTACGCTGCAATCCATGCCTGCGGCCAGTCCGGGTTACGGGCGTCCGCCTTACCGCTTCATTAACCGTGAATTTATGGTCATCACTTATGAATCTGACCCTGCGGCGATCAGACAGGCGGTCCCGGAACCCTTGCAGCCGGATGGAAGTAACACCGTGTCTTATGAATGGATCAAGATGCCCGATTCGTCGGGTCTGGGAAGCTATGAGGAGAGCGGGATCGTGATTCCGTGTACCTTTCAGGGGGAGCCGTGCAATTTTGTGGCTCAGATGTATCTGAATAATGCGCCTGCCATTCTGGGAGGACGGGAGATCTGGGGGTTCCCCAAAAAGTGGGCCTCTCCCCGCCTGACAGTTGCAGGAACAGAGACGCTGACTGGCACGCTGCATTATAACGATGTGCTGGTGGCTGCGGGAACCATGCCTTACAAGCATAACCTGCTGGATACAGAGGACACAGCTAGAGCTATCGCCAAAACTCAAGTGAATCTGAAGCTCATTCCCGATGTGGATGGGACCCCCAAGATTGCGCAGCTGGTTGCCTACACTCTTGAAGATGTTCACGTAAAAGGCGCTTGGAACGGGCCGGCCCGCTTAAGCCTGATCCCCCATGTGAATGCCCCTGTGGCCGATTTGCCGGTGAAGACGTACCGCGGGGGAAAGCATTTCATTGCTGATCTAACGCTGCCCTACGGCAAAGTCATTCATGACTATATCATCCAGTAGCCAGCTTTTCTCCAATAATAAACAAGGAGCCTGAAATCTATGATAAACAAATTAATCTCCGCCGAAGACGCTGTGAAGAGGGTGAAGGATGGAGATACCGTGATGGTCGGCGGTTTTCTGGCTGGAGGCCACCCCGAAGAATTGGTGCGTGCGCTTGTCGAGACGCAGTCAGCCGGTCAGCTCTCGCTCATTTCCAATGATACCGGCACCCCTGAATTATCGATCTATAAGCTGGTACAAAGCGGCCGGGTCAAGCACATCTATGCCTCTTATATCGGCTCCAACCCGGAAACGGGAAGACTGCTGATGACCAAAGAAGCGGAGGTGAATCTCTATCCGCAGGGCACGTTAGCTGAGAAAATCCGGGCTGGTGGAGCGGGGCTGGGTGGTGTTTTAACCCCTGTAGGCGTAGGAACGATTGTGGAGGAGGGGAAGAGGAAGCTCGATATTGAAGGAAGGGAATATCTGCTCGAGCTGCCCCTCCATGCGAATGTGGCGCTGATCCGGGCCCATAAGGCGGACGAGGCCGGGAATCTGGTGATTGACGGCTCTTCCCGGAACTTTAATTTCGTAATGGCGATGGCGGCGGATTATGTAGTAGCTGAGGTAGATACTTATGTGAAGCTCGGGGAGATTGATCCCAATCATGTCAATGTCCCGGGAATTTTGATTGATGCCATTGTAAAGGTGGGGAATACGCATGAATAACCGGGAATTCATTGTGAGAAGAATCGCCCAGGAGTTCAAGGACGGCGATGTGGTGAATCTGGGGATCGGTATGCCGACCCTGGCAGTCGATTATATTCCTGATCATGTCCAGATTATGCTGCAGGCGGAGAACGGAATACTCGGAGTCGGCCCCAAGGCGGCTAAGGCCGAGGAGAACATCGACTGCATCGATTCTGGCGGGAGCTTCGTGACCACCGTGGCTGGAGCCTGCTTTTTTGACAGTGCGGTCTCCTTCTCAATCATCCGTGGCGGGCATGTGGACATCACTGTGCTGGGTGCGCTTGAAGTCGATGAGCAGGGCAATCTGGCCAGCTGGATGATTCCAGGCAAAAAGGTGCCGGGCATGGGCGGGGCGATGGATCTGGTAGTCGGGGCCAAGCGGGTCATTATCGCCATGGATCATGTGAGTAAGGACGGGCAGCCGAAAATAGTCAAAGCCTGCACGCTACCCCTGACGGCGGTACATGTCGTAAACACGATTGTCACTGAAATGGCGGTCATCGAGGTAATCCCGGGCCAGGGGCTGATGCTGATGGAAATTGCACCGGGTCTGACGGTGGAAGACGTTCAGAAGGCTACAGGGGCCGAGCTATGGATCTCCCCGGACCTTAAGGCGATTGCTGTCTAATACAATAAAATTTAATATGCTTACATTGCGATGATTCTACGAACATATTACGCCGTTATGCTGTCTACTAGAACAGACAACAAGGAGCGTGAAAGTTCGTGAGTAATCATCCATTTGTAAAGAGAGTCTTGAGCGGAATTCTGGCAGTAACAGTTCTGCTTCCGCTCATGCCACCCTCTCTAACCCAATCACCCACCGTCTATGGGGAGGCAGGGGAACCTAGCGGGGTCGTGAAGGTAGAGGATTTTGAACAGGTACGCTTAGCGGATCTAACCTTTGACAGCGCCCGCATTCATAGCGGCAGTCTGGCGCTGGAGACCAATCCGAAATACGTACATAGCGGAGCAAAGTCCCTGCGGATTGATTATGACTTCATTGGCATAACCGATAACCCGTCTCAGGTTGCCGTGGGTCCGGCGACTCAGCTACCATTGACGAACCGAACCCCAAAAAGAATCGGGATGTGGGTATACGCCAATCAGGAAGGTCATGGTCTTACCTCCAAGTTCTACGTGTCTTCCACCGGCAAATCCAAAACGTATGAAATCAGGAGTGAAGAGACCGGGATCGACTGGAGCGGCTGGAAGTATGTTGAGGCGGATATAGGTTCAGACCTGACCATGCCGGGTACACTGGCCTTCTACTTCCAGATGAAAGAAAGACAAATGAGCAAAAAGAATAAAGGCTCGATCTGGATTGATGACGTCAGGCTGATCTATGATGAGCCGGTTAATGAAGATATGGATGTGCCTGTGTTAAGTCCAGCGGCACCGGCTCCTAATCAAACCTTGAGCGCCCCTGTCTCTGACATTATTCTGTCAGCGGAGGATGCCAAGTCGGGCATTGACCCGGATTCCATCCGGTTAACGGTGGATGGTCAGCCTGCGGCACCGTCAACTTATGTCTATGATCTGAATCATAAGCAGATTACCTATCACCCGGAGCATCCGCTGGCCGGAGGTTATCATCAAGTGCTGGCAGAAGTGAAGGATATGGCCGGCAATCCGGCAACAGCAGAATATGCTTTTCAGATTGAGCATGGGGCCAGATTTACCTTGGAAGCCCCGGAAGAGGCTGTCAGTAATGAGACCTACCGGCTGAAGCTGAAGGCGACGGACGTAGGCGAGGCTAAGAGCTTCCATGCCAGAATCAAGTTCGATCCAGAGACATTGCAGGCCAATGTGATTACTGCACGCTCCGGCCTCAGCCATGTGCAGACAGTCCTCGATAATTCAGGCGGCTATGTTGAAGTCAGTGCCGAGGGATTGCAAGGGGATCAGGCGGATGCGCTGGCAAGTATTGATTTTGAGGTGAACCGGTCTGCGAAAATGGAACGCGGCGAGACGGCTAAGCAGATGGCTATGGTGGAAGGCAGTTTCGGGTATGAAAGCGGGACGCCAGTTCCTTCCTTAGCCTCCCTGCTTAGGTATAAGATCGGGTTTCCTTACAAGCTCAGCATCAAGGGATCAGCGCTGCACACTCAGAGTATCATCACGGTTACCTCCCGCGCAGGAGCGCCGGTGGAAGGAGCCGGGATTGATTTTAGCGATACCAGCGGTCCTCAGACTTATGTGCGTGTAACCGCCGATGAGTCCAAAGTGTATGCCAAAGCCGATCCATCGTCCGCAGTGTTGCTTGCTGTAGAGAAAGACGCGCGGATGTTCGCCACAACTGGTAGTGCTTCCGGATTCATAAAGGTGTATTTGCCGGATGGCAGCAAGGCAGGGTACATCTCATCCGCAGATGTGGAGCAGAGTGATCTTACCGCAGGAATAGGCTTGACGGATGCCTTGGGAGAGATTCATACGTCCCTGACGAACCTTGCCATTGGCACTTGGAGCGTTCAGGCTGTCAAGGATGGCGGTACCAGCGAGAGTATCAGTATGAATGTTGTAGCTCCGTTTGGCGGGGCAGATCCGCAATATGTGCAGACCTTTGTAACCGAAGATATGAAGACGATGATGAGTGTAGGGTGGCAGAGCGCGCCAAGTGTTCAAGAAGCTTACATCCAGTATATGAAAGATAGTGATTGGGTGGATAGTGATCTGACGAATGCTCCGGCAAAAGCAGCCACGCAGCGCGCGCTCTCCGAGGTGGAGGTCATTCCTGAGGTTGCAGGCGGACCTATGGGCGAGATCAAGCTTCATAACGCATTAGTCACGGGTCTTGAGCCAGGTACGGGCTATCATTACAGAGTTGGCTACGAAGGCCATTGGAGCGATTGGTCCAATTATAAGACGGTGGAGGCTGCGCCGGACAAGCCTGTTTCCTTTGTATTTGTAACCGATTCGCATACCAAAGGGGACAATGGGCTGGAGACTTATCAGCAATTGATCCAGAATGCGTTCACGAATTATCCCGATACCCAGTTCGTTATGCATGGCGGTGATATGGTCGATGATGGGGCGGTTTTGAATGAATGGAACCAGTTCTGGCAAGCCTCATCGATCTATACCTCTTCTGTTCCTTCAGCGTATGCCATGGGGAATCATGATGTAAAAGGGGAAGGAAAGTACATTTTCGCCAAAGCCTTGGGGCTACCTGTTAACGGACCTGAGCTCCAGAAGGAGTATGCCTATTCGTTCGATTCAGGAGAGGTGCATTTCGTGGTACTGAACTCTGAAGCAGACGAAGTCACGATGGGCAAGCAAGCGGAGTGGCTGCGGGAGGATCTTCTGAACAGTCATAAAAAATGGAAGATTGTCATGTTCCACAAACCTGCCTATCATACCGAAGATGGACGCGGCAATCTGATTGAATACACACAGACTTATTTTGCCCCTATTCTCGAAGAATTGAAGGTCGATCTGGTGCTGGAAGGCCATGACCATGTATATGCACGCACCTATCCGATGAGCAAAGGCAAGCCGCTGCCAAGCGGAGAGCAAGGAACAGTCTATCTGGACGGCGGAGCGTCGGGCTGGAAGTTCTACGATGGAAGCAAATACGAGTATCTTGATTTCATGTTTGACGAGGATGTTCCCGTCTATTCTGCCATTCAGGTAAGCCATGATGAGATCATTATCCAAGCCCGCACTACGCAGAGCGCAGAATTAATTGACAACTATACGATTGTGAAAAAGGATGAGCGGACAGTGACTTCCGTGGCCGTAGCCCCGGCCGAATTGAAGCTGAATGTCGGCGACACGCACGCGACGGTGCTTACGGCTACCTATAGCGATAACTCCACTGCCGATGTCACGAATCAAGCGGTATGGACATCTTCTAATGAGCGGGCAGCTACAGTAGACGCCCAGGGTATCATTCATGCCGTTGAAGTGGGAGAAGCTACCATCCAGGCGAATTACGGTAACATGCCGCCGGTGAAGCTATCGGTAACGGTTCAGGCAGAAGGCACGGTGCCTAAGCTGCTGAAGCTGACCGCCGAGCCTGGCACACACACCTTACAGGTGAACAAGCAAGCAGCTTCCGTGATTACAGCGGTATATGACAATGGAGCAAATATAGTGGTTACGGATCAGGTTCGTTGGACAACTTCAGATCCTGCGGTCGCCTCGGTATCGGACAAGGGGATCATTACGGGTATTGCAGCGGGGGACGGGGTAACAATTACTGCTTCCTTCGGCGGCTTAACCATTGCGATTCCCATCGTGGTTGAGGGCGGAAAGGTACCGGTGGCAACGCCGACACCAACGCCACAATCGGGAGGAACACCGGCAGCAACGCCAGCACCAAAGCCGGCGGTAACACCGACAGCAACACCGTCACCAACAGCAACGACGACACCGGCACCAACACCGGCTATAACTGCCGGTCCCGCAAAGCCAACGGTAACCAGGCCTGTCCTGAAAGACACCTTGGACTTAGATGCGCTTAAATCTATCGTTGCAAAAGGCCGGACGGCTGCAGTTGTCAAGTTCCAGGATGTACCTGCCGTTCTGTGGAGTGCATCATTCATTGATCGTGCAGCCCGGATGGGGATGATAACGGGTTACGCGGATGGTTCATTCCATCCTGAAGCCAAAGTATCACGCGCTGAGTTTGCTGTAATGCTCACAAAAGCTTTTGGTCTCACGGGGGCGCAGGGGACCGGATTCTCCGATACGGAGGGACATTGGGCTTCGAAGGCACTTGCGGCGCTTCAACAGCATGGAGTTATTCAGGGCTACGCCGATGGTTCCTTCCAACCCAAGCAGGAGATCACCCGCGCGGAAGCTGTGACTATGCTGGCGCGTCTTACGAGCTATGTTCCCGGCACACCGGCACCATTCTCTGACCTCCCGGCAAGCTGGGCGGCAGAGCCAATTAATGCTTTCGCTAATGCAGGAATTGTCACAGGGAAAGGCAATCGCGCCTTCAAACCAAAGGATTCTGCTTCCCGCGCGGAAGCCGTAGTGATGATCGTCCGGCTCATGGATAAGCTTGTTGAAGCTGGTGAGGAGTAGGATAAGTAGACAAAGCTAAAGCTTCTGAGCAGACAAGGGCAGCCCCATTTAATCGGGGCTGCTCTTTTTTTAGCAAGGTAAAGCGGAGGGTAAGGCAGTTTTCTATGATTGAAATACGAACACACGTGCTTTTTGTTATATTATATTCCATTGAAATGGAATATAATCACAAGAAACAAGCAGGATATAACAGGAGGCGACTAAAATACCTTTACCACATGATGAGGCTTTTAAGAAGCTGCTGGAGACGTTCTTTCAGGAATTCATTGAGTTGTTTTTCCCTGAGCTTGATTCGATGCTGGATTATAGGGAGACCCGGTTTCTGATGCAGGAATTGCTGGTGGATATTGTTGGTGAGGAAGCGCGGGAACTGGATCTCCTGCTGGAAATCCGCTACAAAGGATTGGACGGTTATATTCTCATTCACCTGGAGCCGCAGTCGTATCGGGATTCACAGTTTCATGAACGGATGTTTATTTATTTCAGCCGTCTATTTGAGCGCTACCGCAAAGAACATAAGCTGATTATTCCGATTGCCATCTTCACTTCAGATGAGATCAGGGAGGAGCAGGACACCTTGGAGATGGTTATTCCTGAGCATCAGATCCTGCGCTTTCAGTTTCTCAAGGTAGAATTACGTAAGCAGAACTGGCGAAGATTTATTGATTCAGACAATGCAGTAGCTGCTGCGTTACTAGCCAAGATGGGGTATACTACAAGAGAAGCAAGAGATGTGCGCCGGGAGTTCCTACGCATGTTCATGAAGCTGAAGACACGGCTCGATCAAGGACGGCTGGCGCTTGTGATGTCAGTGGCAGATTTATATTTCCAGCCGGACCGGGCCCAGGATGAAGAGATCATAAAAGAATTAATGATACAATACCCGGAGGAGGGTGAAGCGATTATGGAACTCATGCCAGCCTGGAAGCGTTGGGGATATGAAGAAGGTATAGCTGAAGGAATAGAACAGGGAATTGAGAAAGGCATAGAACAAGGAATCGAACGAGGAATTGAACAAGGAATCGAACAAGGAATCCAACAAGGAGTAGAAAAAGGCCAGGCGGAGATTATCCGCAAGTTACTGCTTCACGGATTCACTCCGGAAGAGGTCTCCAAAGCGGTGGAGTTACCGGTAGAGAAGATTAAGAAGCTGATGTAAGTTTCGTTCTCTTAGTAACGGATAAGAAGACGATAAATAAATGCATATCGATAAATAAATGCATATGCAGCAAAGAGACCGGCTACCCTCAGCCGGTCTCTTTGCTGCGTTTTGATTCAAATCTTTTATTCAATGTAGCCTTTCGTCGCCTCATACATTTGCGCTGCATATTCGTCAATCCGGTCCCGTGACATGCGCAGACGGTCCACAGAGGTGCCGTATCCGATCTCCTGGAGTCCTTCAGCGAATCCCTGAAAAATTCCATCCGTGAACGCATCTAACGGCTCGCCATGTACATGCAGCCCTGATCCGCCGAGATCGGTATTTACGGCCGGCGGGGCCACCTCGATGACCTCAACGCGGGTCCCGGAGAGCTGGAGTCTGAGACTTACCGTGAAGGAATGAAGGGCCGCCTTCGTTGCTGAATAGATGGGTGCGATGGCAAACGGAGTAAAGGCCAGACCTGAGGTCACGTTAATGATGGTTGCAGCCTCCTGGCTTGCGAAGAATGGAGCAAACAGCATAGCCAGATGAAGAGGGGCTTCAAGGTTGGTGGTAATTTCTTGATTGAAATCAGCCCAATGGTTTCTAACATCCGCTGTCTGTATATTGAAGCGCTGCTGAATCCCGGCATTGTTCACCAGGACATTGACTCCCGGATAGCTTGATGTTACCCAGTCTAAGAGAGCAAGGCGTTCTGACTCTACCATTAAATCGCACGAGCGGGTAATCAGGCCGGGGACTTTGTCCTTAGCCGACTGTAGCACTTGCTCACGCCGTCCGGTAATGATGACTGTGTTCCCCATTTGGATGAACCGTTCCGCCATAGCCAGTCCGATGCCGGAGCCTCCGCCTGTAATCAGAAGAGTGTTTCCTGAGAGCTTCATGATAAAACCTCTTTCCCGTTAGTCTCTAAATAATTCGTATAACGTTCTATTTTCTTCTCAATTCCCTGCAAGGATTCGGTCATGAGCGCGATTTGTGCCAATACAGCCTGCTTATGTTCTTGAAACATGGCAAGCCGCAATGCAATCGTGCTGTCCCCCTCCGCCATCCAGTCTACATATTGCCTGATCTGGCTTATGGGCATCTGTGTGTTTTTCAGATAGAGGATGATCTTAAGGAAAACGAGGTAATCCTCCGTGAAAATCCGCCTGCCCGCTTCATCCCGCTCCATCCGGGGCAGTAACCCCTGCTTCTCATAAAAACGTATGGTAGATTCCGGAATCCCTAACCGCGTTGCAGCTTCGCCAATGGAATAATAGTTCATCTGGAGGCCTCCAATTGATTGTTTAGGTGTCGACAGTTATAGGATACGACTTAAACCAAGGTTTAAGTCAAGACACTTTTTAGATTGAAGTATAGATGAAACGTAAATCCGACAAAATCCTTATATCTAAATTCGTTTCGACAAAAAAATATGACTAAGGAACTATAACTTTCTCCTCTATTAACTTTAATAGAGTAAAGATAAAAAACGCTCATAAGGGATCAATGAACTATTTTAGCAGAAAATGTTATGTAAAATATAAACTATTCACTTGCTGATCCGATAAAAAATAAAGCCCGTCCCAATTTAATGAAAATATACAATAATTGTTTAAAAATTAAATTATCTTCTTCGTAATCCAAAATTCCTATCCAGTGGTGATGAAAAGAATGAACATTCAAGAAATGACAACCAATCAGGTACAAAGAACCCCCCGGATTAAACCAAACTACCCGGTAGGCGTGCTGGAGCTGGAAGATCCCGCCAGGCCTTCGGAGAAACCGTCCTTCTCCTGGTTAACGATTATCGTCCCGCCGCTGGGAATGCTGATCATATCCATATTTATGTCAACCCTGACCAGGTCCTATATTATGCTTGTCTCCACGATGGGTATGACGGCGCTCACGGTGATGGTCTCGGTCATGAATTATAGAGCCAGTGTGAACAAGCATCTGGAGCAAAACAAAAAGTTAGAAAAGAAATATCTCAATTACTTATTCCAGGTTCGCAATGATCTGCAAGGAGCTGCTAGTACGCAGCGTGAGGCCCATACATATATTCATCCAAGTATTCAAAGCTGTACAGAAATTGCCCGTAGCCGGAGTAAACAGCTCTGGGAGAGAACAGCTATTGAGGATGATTTTTTACATATACGGATTGGGGTCGGGGTTCAGCCGATCTCTCTCGTACCTACATACACCCCGACCACCAAGGCTATCGATGATGAGAATCCGCTTGAAGAGATCGCCAGTAAGATCTGCGAGGAGATGTATTACGTAAAAGATATCCCGGTCTATATTCCTCTAAGCAGTATCAGCACGCTCGGGTTATACGGTAAGCGGCCTGAGGTCCGCAATTTCCTGAATGCTGCAATCGTTCATCTCACCACACACCACGGATACGATGATGTAAGAATCGTGTGTGTCATGCAGCCGGAAGATCTGGAGCACTGGGAGTGGCTGAAATGGCTGCCGCATACCTGGAATAAGGACCGGAGTCAAAGAACTCTGGCCACGACAGCCTACGAAGCTTCTGCGATTGCCGATGAGCTGCTTGCGGACCTCAGGAAGAGAGAAGAGGGTAACAAAGGAAGCTACGGCTTGCAGAATTTGCAGACACCGCACTATGTTTTTTTGGTTTTTGCTCCTGAACTGTGGGACAGTACGGAGATGATGAAATACTTGCTGTCAGGTGATTCGAAGCTTGGAATGACAAGTGTTTTTGTATCGGAGAAAATCGACGTTGCGTTGCCGCTGAATTGCCAGGTCATTCTGGAGATTAAGGACGGGCAAGGACTGGTCCGCAAGGATACTCAGAATCTGCTGAGTCATTTGGCTGATTTGTTCACGGCAGATGCAATGGATAACACTCAAGCAGAGTTTTTCGCCCGTTCTTTGGCACCGCTCCGCATTAAGGCCGGACAGAATAACAGCTACATTCCGCCTATGGTTACTTTTCTGGAGAGCTTTGAGGCTCAGCAGGTTGAGGAGCTGAAGGTACTGGAACGCTGGTCCAGAAACCAGGCTAACCGTACGCTGTCCACTCCCCTTGGGCTGGGTGCAGGCGGAAAGTCTCTTGTCTTCGATATGCATGAGACTAGCTACGGTCCCCATGGACTGGTAGCGGGTACAACCGGATCAGGGAAAAGTGAGCTGCTTCAATCTCTGCTGCTCGGTCTGGCGGTGAATTATCATCCGCATGAAATTGCGTTTGTGCTGATTGACTATAAGGGTGGCGGGATGGCCAATGCCTTCACGGGACTTCCGCATCTGGTGGGAACGATCACCAACCTGGGCGGCAATCAGATTAACCGGGCGCTGGCCTCCATCAAAAGCGAGCTGATGCGGAGGCAAAGACTCTTCAGTGAAGCTGGTGTGACCAGTATTGACAGTTATATTGTTCTTTACCGCAATAAGGAGGTACGGCTGCCCCTGCCGCACTTGATTATCGTAGTCGATGAGTTTGCAGAGCTGAAATCGGATCAGCCGGAGTTCATGAAGGAGCTGGTCAGTGCGGCGCGGGTCGGAAGAAGCTTGGGCATTCATTTAATACTGGCAACTCAGAAGCCATCCGGAGTGGTGGACGATCAAATCTGGAGTAACTCCAGATTTAAGCTGTGCCTGAAGGTGCAGACTCCCTCTGACAGTAATGAGATGCTGAAACGTCCGGAGGCTGCCGAGATCAAAGAAAAGGGCCGCGGCTATCTGCAGGTGGGCAATAATGAGCTGTTCACCTTGTTCCAGTCTTCCTGGAGCGGGGCGCCTTACCATTCGGGTGAAGCTGAAGGTGAGGGGATGCCTAAGCTGGACATCGTTTCATTAAGCGGGGAGCGCAGAGCACTGCTTCCGAAGCAGCAACAGGACGACAATAACTTGGCGTTAAGTGAACTGCAGGCTGTAGTTCAACACATTGCCGATATTTCAGCAAAGGAATCCATTGGAGAGGCCTTCCAGCTGTGGCTTCCTCCGCTTCCGGAGACTTTGGCGCTGTCGGAGGTGCTTGATCAGGAACGGATATGGAATGGGCAGCAGTGGCAGGAGCCAAGGGATCAACTGGTAGCAAGCGTTGGGCGGGTAGACAATCCTTCGGATCAGGAGCAGTACAATCTGGACATTAATTTTAATGTAAATGGACATTTGCTGGTCTATGGAGCACCAAGCAGCGGGAAGACCACTCTACTGAAGACAATGATCATGTCGCTTGCCATGAAATATGATCCGGGATATGTGAATTTTTATATTCTGGATTTCGGTACAAGAACTTTAGGCGTCTATCATGAGCTTCCGCATCTGGGGGATGTCATTTATCCGGAGGATGAACAAAAGCTCGGGAAGCTGATTAGCTGGCTACTCGCCCAACTAAATGAGCGTAAACGTAAATTTTCTCAGCTTGGCATCAGCAATCTGGTCTCTTACTGTAACGCAACCGGAGAAAAAGTCCCTTATATCGTTATTATGCTGGATAATTTCACAGGCTTCGCAGAGGCGTACGACGACTATGTTATGGATCTGGCTAAGCTTGTGCGCGAAGGGGGAGGCTACGGAATTTACTTTGTGTTTACGGCCAATACAGTCAGCTCCTATCCTTACCGGATTAGCCAGAATATTAAGCAGTCGCTTGTATTTCAAATGTCTGACAGGCTGGATTACTCCAGTGTTCTGGGCAGGACAGATGGAATGGAACCGACCAATACAGTGGGCCGTGGCTTGCTAAAAGAAAACGGGATTCTGGAATTCCATATTGCGCAGCCGGCCCAAGGCAGCTCGGATGATCAAATCGCGGCTTCCATCCGCCGGATCAGCTCAGAGATGAGAGCCGTAGCAGGAGACACTAGTCCTGCCCAGATTTCTGTAATACCGGATAAGCTTTCACTTGCAGAGCTTCTGGAGCGTGCAGTCAAGAACCGGCCGGAAGGAACCGGGGGAACGCTGGTGCCGCTTGGACTGGAACAGGCCACGACACTGCCGGTAGAGCTCAATCTGAAGGAAATCAGCAGCTTTGTAGTCTCTTATACCGGGCAGCAGGATGTGGAGCTAACGTTTACTTCGATCCTGAAGGCGTTTGAAGCCTCGGCGGATTCCATAACCAAGGAGCTGTATGTATTCGACAGCAACACTTTTAAGTGGGCAGACTTGAAATCCGTTTCCGCTCTTACGGTTATGGATACAGCAGAAGAGTTTCTGCAGCTCACTCATACCTTCATAGAGCAATTGCAGCTTAGAAAAAATGATGCCCGTCAAGCTTTGGCTGACAGCTCCGCACCTGGGGAATTTGATGAAACGGATTATATTTTGTCCAAGTATCCGCTTCTTGTCTTGGTAATGCCGCATTTCAAGTCGGCCTTTGACCGGATGGAGAATGATTCACTGGATCACCTGGAGCGGATTGCCCGCTTTGGCGGCGGACTTGGCGTGCTGCTGATGGTGGGCAGTGACGTGCATGAGCTTAACCAGCTGCAGCTTATTACGAACCTGGCCGGTGAGATGATTAATAGCGGCAACGCGCTGCTGACCGGCGGAAGGTTGAACGATCATATGGCTTACGCTCATTTACTGGAGAGCATGGAGTATAACGAGCTTAATCAAATAATGGAGCCAGCTGAGGCTATGCTGCTTATTGCAGGCTCCAGGAAGCAAATTAGAATGGCAACAGAATGATAGATGGCAGGTGAATGAAGCGATGGAACCGGCACGTGAGAGTTTTGAATTACAGGCTCTCGAGATTATATATTTAGCTGCATTAACCGGGGAGAGTGGTTTTCCGGGGTTAGCTGTAGATTTGGAAGCAGAAACGGAGAGCAGGCAGCGTGCGTTAATGAATGCCCAGATGAGAACGCTTGAAGCGAAGGGGTATCTGGAGATTGACTTCATGGGACTTGCCAAAGTTAATGAAGTGCTTCATGAGTGTATTGCCGCAGGTGCCAATAGTGCTTCTTACCTCTGTCAGGTTGTACAGAACGGAGATAAGCCTTCTAGAATCTATTATTTTCATCAGGGGAACACGCGGTTTCAGCTGGAGTATCTGCCTGAGACCAATACATATATTATGCAGGAACTCTATGCACAGCATGAAATGATGTTCCAGGTTATAGAGCGGATTCCACTGCTCCAGAGTCTTGAAGGTGAAGGAGATTCTGAACAAGATCTCTTCGAAGAACCGGACTTGGAGCGCTGGGCAGAGGAAATTCTTCACGCCGGAGCATCGCTATACGCACTGGCAGAAATCAGGTGCATCGGCAAGGAAGCTCAGGTCATCCGTGAACTGAATCTAGTGATTCATAAGAATCTGATGTGGGTGCTGAAGCGTGAACCGGAAGAGGAAATCACTCGGGACAGAGTAACATTGTCAACGGCTATTGAGGAGTTATGCCTATGGCTGCAAGCCGTGTAATGATCAGGGGGATCAGGAGATGTCAACAGCGGTTACCACAGTAATATTCAATGGAGCGAACAAGAAAACAATGGATTTGGATATCACCCTCACAATGACCACAGGGCAATGTCTTGAATGGCTGAAGCAGGCTAGCTGGCTCCCCGGTGACTGGGAATTTAAATGTGAGGTTAGCAGCACTGGAGAAGAGTGGACGGAGCTTGGTTTACAAGTGGTATTGGCGGATATGATTCAGGGGGATGGGGCGCTTATCCGGATTTGGCCCTATTGAACAGGAGGATTATAGAGGAGGTTACATATGAAAAGCGTACATCTGGTCTGCTCGCCTGATCTCATCATGCTTTTGTCACGGTCACTGGAAAATGAGGGGTATGTGATCTCAGGTAAACATTCTACACTTCACAGCTTTATACGGGGTTTCAGCAGTAAAGAGGTAGATCCTTCTTCCATAGTCATTATAGAGGGCGGAGCAGGTCTCAGCACACCTGTGAAGTCAGCCGAAGTTGTCTCGTTCATGACATTAATCCGGAAGTATCTCAAAGCTACCCGGCTGATTGTTCAATTAGATCCGGCACTGAAAACAGATATTGAGTTCATCCGGACGATGGTCAATATGAATATTCACGATCTGCAGTTCACCACGGAATTCCGGGGTGAGGAGCTATTGAATTGGATCAGGGAGAAGAAAACGACAAGAGATTATTATAGCATCCTTGGCAAAAAGAAGCGCCTGTTCTCATTCAAGGGCTCAACCGCAGCCCCTGCTCCTGTTCAGCCTATGGAAGAATCTGAACAGGCTGCTGCCAGAACTGTGGATTCGCTTGCCCGTCCACAGCCGGCCGCAAGTCCAAGAACAGGAGCAGCACCGGCTGGTGTCAGGCAGGCTCCCTCCTCAGGCTCTGGCGGAGGGGGAGCTGCTCCCCGGCCGAGGCCAACAGCCCGGACAGAAGCTCCGGCAGCTGATGCCAGAACGCTGGAGAGTCTGGAACGATCTATACCGGTAGAAAGCCAGCAACAGCCTTCCTTAGCAGGAACTGCGAGATTACTAGGCAGCCAAGTGCCGCTGGTGATTGGCATCTGCGGTGCCGGGGGAGAAGAGGATGTAGGTGCTGCGGCCTTTTTGCTGGCTGCAGGACTGGCAGATCTGGGCTGGAAGCCGCTGGTATGCGGAGATAACCGGCCGGAGATCAGCTCGCTGGAGCAGATTGTATTTGAGGGCGAGCAAGAGGATTCCACTTCGACCATGTTTGAATATGAAGGGGTCACTTTCTATCGCAGGGGTTATGCGTGGGATATCTCAGAGCTCTTGGCCAGTGATTTCACTCATATTATTCTATGGCTGGATATTCATCAGGAGCGTAAGGGAATTAGCGGACTGGAGCTGTGGTGGAACTCGCAGATTCCTATCCTGATCGGTAATGGAGCCATGTGGAAATACGAGCTGCTCAAAGAGAAGCTAAACACGCTTAATCCGTATGAACGAAAGCGCTGCAGACTGCTGCTGGAGAATGGGCATCAGGAGGTGCTGCACATGCTGAAGAAGGACTTCCCGGAGATACAGGCGATGCTGATGCCTGCCCATCAAGATCCGCTATATCCGGATAAGGCGGCAGTGGAATGGGTGATGAAGCTGCTGAGTGTTCAGAAAAAACTCATTCGCAAGCAAACGCTGCTCTGGGCCATTGCAGGCACCGTTTTGTTTGTGACTTTACTATTAATAGGCATTGGATTTTCGTTTGTTCCGCAGAGCCGATAGGCTTGAAACAGTAGGATACCTTACCAATGATTAAGGAGGCTGAATATGGATTCAGGTACGGTTAGAGGGCTCGCATTCAATTGTCACCGGCTGCTGTCTCCTGCCCAGGAATGCAAGGATAAAATGACCGCTGCTATAACCGGACTTCCGGGTTATTGGGTGGATCTGGGCGGGGAAGAGTTCAAGAATCACTGCACAGATTGGATCCGGAAGATGGAAACCTTCAAGCAGGCGATTAGCAGCCTTGAGACGGATATGCTGAGATATGCGGATACCCTACAGGCAGAAGAGAAGGCCGCTGCTGACCGGGCTAAAGCAGCTGCAACAAAGATGACGGGGAAAATTAAATAGCCTGAGAAAAGAGGTCATGAAGTGGCAGTACGCAAGCGCAAAAAAATTCTACGATACACGATTATTTCAGGTTCTCTTGTTGCCGTTATTACTTCGGGTGTATGGTTTGCAACCTACCGCCACTATAATGCCAAGCTGATTGACGAACGGGCCGCTTATGAGCAGCAGCTGCTGGATAAGGATCAGGTCTTGCAGCGCTACATGGATCAGTCCCAGACCGCTTATGTGCTGATGACCCCTAAGCTGGCGGGTGAAGCTATTGCTGAGGAGGATGTCATCCAGGAGAAGCTCCCCAAGTTCTCCTCGCCCGATAATCTGATCGGCGAGTCCAAAGCGATTGTCGGTAAATATCTGAAGATTGATGTTATGCCGGGCACAGCAGTAACGACGGAGATGGTTCGTGATGAGGCGAGACTTGACCCGTCAGAGCGTAAAGAAGAGACGGAATATATCAAGCTTCCGCTCCGCCTGACGAAGAAAGATGTCGTTGATATCCGGATTGTATTTCCTAACGGTGAAGATTACATAGTAGTGGGCAAGAAATCGCTGAAGGACGTTGATTTGGCGAATCAGTACACCTTCTTCAATGATAATGAAGAAGAGGCGCAATTGCTTACTTCGGCTCTGGTAGATGCTTATATTAACAATGCAGAGCTGTATATGAAGCAGTATGTGGAGCCGGAGCTGCAGCCAGAACCCGTGATTAACTATGTGCCTAATCTGGATGTACTGGGCGTGATCAAGAGCAATCCGTCCATTATTGAACAGGCCAAGTGGGGGCTTGCCGAGAAGCTTCGTACAGAGCTGGATAAACGCCTTAAGGCTATTGACGATGGCAACAAAATCCGCATAGGAGCACAGGAACCAAGCGGAAGCGGAGTCAGCAAGCGGAAGTCTCAACAGGGAGCGGCACTGGAGCAGACTGCCCCGGTAGATCATTCGCAATCGGTGAACGGAATTATAGATCAGACCCATCAGGCGCCTATCGACTCAAGTACAGATCAGAATTCAGCGGGCTTAACGGAGGATGCACCGGCAACTGAGAATCAACTGCTCGAAGGAGAGTGACAGCTGTGAATATCGTTGTGGCAGGAGATTGCGAGAAGCATGATTTCATACTTGCAGCAGCAATGCTGCTGAAGAATTATTTTAACAATGAGGTTATGGTCATCACGGATAACAACAGGCATTATCAGTATTTAGATGGAGAGGCGTCCGGTATAACGATCACAGATTCCTCTGTTACCGAGAAGCCGGATATTGTGCTGTATGACTGGCATCAGGGTTACCCGGAAGGACTGGTGGATGAGGTTACTGTCTTTGCCACCACCTATGAACGTCACGCTATGGAGAACGTAGATACGCTGCTTAATCAGAAGCATCTCCCGGTTGTATTGCTGGTTATCGAAGAAGAATGCGGGCTTGGCCTGAAGTATATAGATCATTATTATCCGGTGATTACTTCAAAGATTAGCTACATTAGCAGCCCAGGCAGAAGAATTGACTGGATTCATGATGGAAGAGTGAACCTGAAAGTTGATAAGGATTTCGCTGAGGCTGTGAATGACTTCTTGATTGAAGTCTGTAATGTTCCAAAGCATGAGATTAAGAAGCTGTGGCAGTATGCACGGAAACGGGGGTAGTTCATTGTGCTTGTAGCTTTCTGGGGACCTGCCCAAGGGCAGGGGAGAACGACCTCTAATATGGCCGCTGTCGCGGCAACCATCGCGCTGGATCATCATATCCGGGTGCTGATGACCCATACAGATTCCGGACAAGGCATGCTGGAGTATATCTTCTCACAGACAAGATCCCTTGGTCAGTCTGTAAGCAGCTCGGGCGGGCTGGATGCGATTCAGCGGCTGGTGCAGTGCGGGATGCTTACTCCTGAAGGAATACGGGATCATGCAGAATCTATTCTTAAGAACCGCCTGGAGCTGCTAAGAGGGTCAGTGAGTACGGAGAAGCATGAGCCGGAGCTGTTGCTTCCGCATATTTTTAAAGACTATAGACGCTTTTATGATTTGCTGTTTGTAGAGATTGCTACCGGTGAAGACCCGGAGGTGGCTCAGATGGTTATGAAGCAGGCAGATTTAATTGTAGTGAATCTGAATCAGAGCCAGTCCAGTCTGAATGCCTACTTCACGCAGAAGGGCAGAGCTCCAGTGCCAGACAACAAACCGGTCCTGTATTGTCTGGGTTCTTATGAACGTAAAGCCAGATTTAATAAAGAAAAAATTATGAAGCTATACGGATTACATAAAAATGAAGTCGGCTTCATTCCACATCATATCAATTATATGGATGCTCTGAACGAACAACGCATCATTCCGTTCCTGCTCAAGACACGGGAAGCCAGGAAGCGGCTCTTGGATTTCAACGAGGATGTCTACTTCAATGATGCGGCACGCCAAATGGGGAAGCTGATCCTGCAGACTTTGGAGATATTCCCTGTAGTGGAATTGGACGCTGCGAATGATTAATATCATCCTGATCATTGTTGTGCTGGCTGCTATTGGAGTATTCCTGTACTTATGGGTAGGCAAAAGCAAGAAATCGGCGCCGCCTGCCGTTCAATTGAAGTACGATATGAACGAAATTGTGCAGTTTCTGAGGAGAGCCTTCGAGGAGATTATTGCGTCTTCACTCTATGAAGGAAGCCCCAGCGAGGAAGAATACAACCGCCGCAAGGCACGGCGCAGAGAACTGCAGAAGGCGCTGCGCTCTTGCATGCACGGCGATTTATCAGCGAAGAGATATGTGAAGCTCTATATGAAGGATCTGCTGCTGCAGACCTATGGGCTGGATGAGGGGAATGCAGATAAGGTGATACCCTTCGGTCATGCTAACCGGCTGACTTCCCAGGACTGTTTCGACATCCTGCTCTATACCTTCAAGAAAGATTATGGACAGAATGCCTTCAATGAAATGGTTAGCAAATACAATCTGGATACGCTGCATAGATTGCCTGATGGTTCTAAGGGCTACAAGGTTACCGAAGAGCAAATTCGCAGCATCTACAGCGCAGAGCAGCCGGGATTATCCTTTCAGGACAAGGTTGAGGTCATTGTACAGAGAGCGTACCAAATCTATAAAGGTCTGGGTGTGATTGATGAGCTGCGGGACCAGAATATTGACGGTGTCAACGGGGGGACAAGCGGGATGCCGCCGGATGTTGTCCAGACCACAGATTTTCTGGAGTATACGAAGCAGCAGCATTTCCTTCCGCAATCCTATGACGCTGTCTGGACCTTCTACCGCGGAAAGTCACTCCATCTGGAATTCTTAAGCTTCGGTTCGGAGAAAGAGCTCAAGCGGGTCTGTCAGAATATTTACGGCTTTGGAAATCCGGGACAGCTGAACGAATCCAAGGGTTACATTATTAATGACATGGCGGATGGAAGCAGAGTGGTGGTGGTCCGCCCCAAAATGGCGGAGAGCTGGGCTTTTTTTGTCCGCAAATTCAATGACTCCCTGGTAGAACTGGAGCAGCAGATTACAGATGAAGGGGCGCCGCTGGCTATAGAAATGCTGGAGTTTCTGATTCTGGGTCATCAGGTTACTGCAATTACCGGCCGGCAGGGCTCCGGGAAAACCACCTTGCTGAAGGCACTGATCAAGTACATTGATGCAAAGAACATCCGTATTCAGGAGACATCCTTTGAGATCTGGGCGAGAAAAATGTATCCGGGCAAAAATATTCTGTCCTTCCGGGAGACTCCTTCTGTCAGCGGACAGGATGGGCTGGATGTGCAGAAGAAAACCGATGGTGCGGTGAATATCGTCGGTGAAGCGGCCACCCACAGCGTTGTCAGTTATGTCATTCAGGCAGCCCAGGTGGCTTCTGAATATACGCTCTTTACGCATCACGGCAAAACATTGCCCAATTTGATCAGCGCTTTGCGCAACAGCCTTGTCGCTTCGGGAGCCTTCAGCAATGAGAAGATTGCCGAGGTTCAGGTCGTTGAGGCGCTTGGCTTCAATGTTCATTTGGTATTGCGTGCCGGCAAACGTTATATCGAGCGCATTACCGAGATCATTCCGGCGGACTCACAGTATGAGTATCCTCAGGAATATAAGAACCGGGAGACTCCTATGGAGAAGCTGGATGCATTCATGGATACCATGTCCGAATATTTCGGACGGATGACGGACCGGCGTGCTTACAGCTATACAGATATCATCGTCTGGGAAGCCGGGGAGTACGTAGCGAAGCAACCGATCAGCAGCCGGAAAAGAGAAGAGATGCTGAAGAATATGGATAAAGATGAGGCCGGGCGTTTTGAAGCCTTTATCGAACAATATTGGGGGCAGTCCGCATGAATCTGCAAACAGTAATGTTGATTGTCCTGATCTCCCTGGGCCTTTTGCTGGCTATTCTGCTTATTCTGCTCAGTATCGTGCAGCGTAAATTAAAAGGAACACAGTATCAGGAGCAAAGACGCCTGAAGGCACTGCTTCCCACACGAACCAAGGAGAAAAGGTGGCTCGAACAAGCACATAAAGCCTACCCGGTACTGGACGAGCTGCCGGTGGTGAAGAAGCTTCTTCACCGTATCCGTTCTCGTCTGACGATCATCCATGCCGGTAATGAGATCATGGTCAGAAGCCGTTCGGCTGCGTTGACAATCATGATAGTGGCCTGCATTCTGCTGATCTCGCTTCTGTCCTTCTTTTGGACCACTTCATGGGTAAGCCGGGTAACCATTATGCTGGTCTCCGTCTATATGGGAGGCATCCTGAGTGATCTCTTCATCGGACGGTTAGTGAAGCAGATGCTGTATGACCAGTCCTCCATGATTCTCGACATCCGGCATGAATATCATCAGACGCATATGGTACAAGTCAGCCTGGAGAATTCGGCGGAGCGCTCCAAGCCGATGGTTGCTGTACACGCCCGGCAGATTGCCGGAATTCTTGCGGCAGTAGATCCGGAGGATGAGCTGCAGAAATATTATGAAGTAGCACCGAACCGGTACATGAAGCAATTGGCCGGAGTCAGTTACAAGATAGGCGAATATGGTGATGCGGATATTCATAAAGGGGAACGTTCCATTTACTTGTCCATGCTCGGCAACATCAGAGAAGAGATCCATATGGATATTAACCGCCGGGAGCGGATTGACCGGCTGCTGTATGGCATCGTTTTTGTGGCAATCTCACCAGTCTTCATGCTGGACCCGATTCGTAATTGGGCGGAGAATATGTTTCCGATTGTATCTAATTACTATAATTCTGCGTGGGGGCTGTACTCATTAATCCTGCTGTATATCACTTTTATTGTATCTTTTATTGCGCTGCGGATTCTCAAGGGTGTGGATGAAGATACCCAGGCGATCAAGGATGAAGGGAAATGGCTGAACCGGCTGCTGAAACAGAAATGGGTCTTCCGGGCAGCAGACCGGATTACTCCGGCAGAGCATGAGCCAGTTCATTTCAAGGTTGCCCGGCGATTGAAGGATGCCAACTCGGGGTTGTCCCAGCATGCTTATTATCTGCAGAAAAGCTTAACGGCAGCTGGGATTTTCCTGCTGATTCTGGTGCTTCAATTCTCTATCCATGGGAGCATCAGGCATAACCTTCTGCACCCCAATGTGCAGATTACGACAGGCGGCAATCAGACCGAATCGCAAAGGATGCTCAGCGAGGAACGATATGTCTTTGAACAATCATTAATGGGCGAACTGATAGCAAAGGATATTACACCGGATGAGATGCTGATCTATATTCAGGAGAAAGCGGAAAACAAGCATTTTTTGCAGTTCAATACGGATCAGAATGCGTATGCGCAGCAATTGATTCATCAGGTAGACCAATATCATCAGGAATACTTCAAATGGTATGAGCTTGTGCTGGCTTTTACGCTGGCCTGTGCCGGCTTCTACGTGCCCGATCTGTTCCTGCTCATCCGCACACAGCTCCGGAAATGGGAAATGCAGAATGAGGTGGACGGCTTTAATACTCTCTCGATGATGTTATCCCAATTTCCCAATATTAGCGTGTATGAAATGATAGAGTGGCTGCACCGGTACAGCTACATCTTCGAACGGCAATTGCTGCGGTGCATGCTGGACTATGAAGCCGGTGGCTGGGATGCCATCGACCGGCTGAAGGAGGATGCACGGTTCGTCCCGCTTGAACGTCTGGCAGACCGCTTGCAGGTTGCGGCAGATCTGATTCCGGTGAAGAAGGCGTTTGATGACATGGATGCGGAGCGGTCGTTCGCCATGGATCAGCGTAAGGAGCACTATGAGAAGGTAATCAGCAGGAAGAACACACTGGGTAAAATGTTCGGGTTCTTGCCGATGCAGGCAACGTTCACCTTATATTTACTGCTTCCCTTCGTCTATATGGCCTTCCAGCAGCTGGGTGACCTGACTGTTGTAACTGGCAAAATGTGAAGGAGATACAGGCATGGAGAATATAGCAAGCTTCTTGAAGACCACCATATCCATTCTGATTACACTAGCCATCATCTCAGCGGGGCTGTTCCTCTGGGGTAAAACACAGCCTGTAGTCGAGCTGGCCAACAGCCAAGCGGCCGCACAGGCCAGGGAGCTCTCGGAGCAGCAATATTCCGCCTTCGATAACCAACTGGTCAGCGGTTCACAGATTCTGACCGCTTACCGGCGGTATGAATCGGAGCAGAACTTCTGTCTATATGTGGAACGGCCATATGTCTATGGTCAGACTGATTCTAATAGATACATTAGTATGAACCCAAGCGGAGACGGCTATTGCCGTGCCTTTGATTATTCCTGGGGGCAATTTAAAGAGGGAACGGGGAATGATCCTAACACAGTGAAGGACAAGATGATCTCGGATGCTTCTAGCCAATACTATATCAGCCCCCAATCCAGGTTCAGGGCGACGCTAATCAAAGACCACAATGAGCGGATTGCCGCTATCTACTTCAGGGCTAAATAAAGGGAGGGCACTATGGAAAATATCTCAACAGGACTCAAATGGGTCATCGGGATCATCGTTACCATTCTGATAATCGCTGCCGGAGTCAGCATCTATCTGGTCATTAACAACTACTTCATCCGTGCCCAGGAGCAGACGCTGGCCCAGACCCAGATGATTAACCAGGCAGAGTTCAACAGCTACGATAACAAGGATGTCTCCGGTCAGGATGTAATTAATGCGGCGATGCGTTATAAGGGGCGCCCGCAGTTCGCGATAAAGATATATACGGGGGAGAATAAGACTGAAGGATTTTATGCGGAGAATACGTATGGTGCTAATTATGAAGTTCCGGGTTCTGATGGAATTGTAGACTTGAGTAATAACACTGGTGAGAAGGGCAAAAGTGTTTCTCAAATGCTGGATATAAAAAATGATGATTGTAACGTGAATACGCTGGGACGCTTCCACGCTCAAGTGTACAGAGACAAGAACCAAGAAGTCAGACTCATTGTATTTAGACAGCCTTAAAATAACGCAAGAGGAGAGCAACTATGGAGAATATATCAACGGGACTTAAATGGGTGATCGGAATTATAGTAACTATTCTAATTGTAGCGGCGGGTGTAAGTATCTACCTGGTAATTAACAATTATTTCATCCGCGCCCAGGAGCAGACACTGGCCCAGACTCAGATGATTAATCAGGCGGAGTTCAACAGTTATGATAATAAGGTTGTCTCTGGCCAGGATGTAATTAATGCGGCCATGAAGTATAGAGGACGTCCGCAATTCTCTATTCTAATTAAAACCGGAGTGAATTTGGCGGGCTTCTACGCAGAGAATACTTATGCAACTTATTATGGTATTCCAGTAAAGCCAGGGACCGACCCCACCAATACCACCCCCACTGGTTTTGTAAATAATGAATCGGATGATCATTATAGTGTCTCCCAAATGCTGGATCAGAGTAAAACATTGGATAATAATGAAGATAATTACAATATAAATACACTTTCACTTTTTAAGGCCAACGTATATAGAGACAAGAATGATGAGGTCAGATTAATCGTATTTGATCAAAATAACATCAATAAAGAAAATGAAGACTAGCACCCAGTTCCTCCTAACCCTCTTTGCCTGGATTTTGTTCGCTATGGGCGGCTTTACGTTTCTGCGGCTGGAAGGGGAGAACTCTGCTGCTGAATTCCGGCAGCCGGAGCAGCGAACAGTGGCATCGGCGTTATACACAGGAACAGGTGATTTGAAGCGAATAAGCGGAGAGCAAGTGCTGGGCATGATCCCTGCGGCGCTCGAGGGAGACTATATTTTATATATCGACGGCATGGTTATTAATGAAGCTACAGATCTCACAGCAATTGATTTACGTGGAGTGCCGGGTACGGCTTATCAGTTAGAGGTTACCCGGACGGATGAGATGATTAAGCAAATCTCTGCCACCCGTTGAGAAAGGAGAGCCTGTATGGCAGATGCACTTAAAGGTGTAATTATCGTAATTCTACTGGCTTTCGTGTTCGGGGTGTATCCGGCATTCCGCCAATCTGAAGTTGTCGAGAGGAATACTAAGCTTGCAGCCAATGCAGCGGTAGTGGAATTCGTCGATACGGTTCGCAGCAAAGGGTATGTGGACGTAGGCGATTATGAGCTCTTCCTTCATTCGCTGGATGCCTCCTACGGTGTATTTGACGTCAAGCTGGAATATTACAAAAAGAACCTGCAGCCCTTATATGGTAATCCGGATGATTACTCCACATTCCAGAACAGCTTCAGTGTCCGGTTCGATGGCTATTTCACCAAAGATATACTGAATGTCTTGTATCCGGCTTCTGGTCCTTCATTCGCAGAGGATGATCCCCATAGAAGATTCACTATGCATGTGGGCGACTTATTCAATGTCCGGCTGGAATCCGAAGGCACAACGCTGGCCTCACGGATGCGCTCTCTGCTGTTTCATAGTGAACTGATTCCGGTCAATCTGAAGTACGGGGGGATGGTACGTAGTGAAGCCCCTTAGTGTGGTGCTTATTTTTCTGATTCTGATCATCCCGCTGGTGCTCATGAATGACACGCGAGCGGAGCTTCAATTATCCAATCAGGAGATGTATAAACGCTATTCGGATGACTTTCAGTCTGCGGTGGATGATGCGGGAGGCTACCTGGCACGGCTGGAGAAGCAGCCAACCACCACAGCGGTGCATTACGGGAGGGAACGGCAGCTGCAGTTGGATCAGGATGTGCTCAGTGTATTTTACAGTAATCTGGCTATGAAGTTTGGACTGGAGAATAATCAGAGCGCAATCAATAATCTGAAAATACATATTCCTGCACTGGTGATGTTCGGTTATAACGGATACACCTTAGTGACTCTGGACGACACAGCCAGCTACAGCGGAGATAAAGAGCTGACACCTGTCAATTGGCCTGAGCGGCCCTATTACTATAAGCTGAGGAACGGTAACTTGCTCTATTTTACTTTGGATGATCATGCGCGGGTGTATGATACCGGCTCTAATGAATTCTACGAAGGTGAGTATGCAGCACTGACTGCAGAGACCAATCTTGACCCGCTTACTTCGATCGATAGATTTCGAGAGGTGAGGCAGAGTACGATCACTTCACTGGTGGAAAAGGATCTGGCCACAGCCATTAACAGACATCTGGAACTGGTGAGACGGATGGGATTATCCGTGCAGTTCACCCTCCCGCGCGGCTTACACGAGCAATCCATACAGGACACCGGTATTATGGCGTTTATCCAAGGATATCCGCTTCCAGGTGGAGAGCTGCTGGATGCTTACTCTTTAGGCAGCGGGGCGGTCATGCAGCGGAAGGGTCTGGTCGGAACCCGGAATGCCGCAGGCAGGCATATTGCTTACGGAGAAAGCTGTCTACCAGCCGGAGCTACTGTGATAGAAAGCCTATTCGATCCGGAGGAGGCTGTGCGGAAAGGGTATTTTATTGAGGATTGTTCGGTCTATATTCATTAGCAAAGGAGAAATGAAATGAAATTATTCAGCATCAGTAAAAGCTTAATCATAGGAATGAGTGTAATGGTGAGCATGGTATTGACGATGAATACTGCGGGGGCTGAAGGAACGGCATCCCAGGCGGTAAGCGTGATTTTTGACGGGATCAAATCCCCGTTATCGGCAGGATATCCCTATGCAGAGAATGGAATAACGATGATTCCGTTCCGCATCATCTCCGGCAAGCTGGGGACACAATCAAGCTGGAACGCAGCTACGAAGGTGCTAACCCTTAAGCAGAAGGAGAATAATATTATTCTTACTGTAGGTTCTTCCTATGCCAAAGTAAACGGAGTGCCTACAGCACTCGGAGCCAAGGTAGTACAGAAAGACGGGATGACGATGATTCCCCTAACGGTTGTCAGCGATCTTCTGGGTGCAGAAGTCGAAGTGGATGAATTGATTCAAAGTGTACATATTCATACACCTGGTAAAGAGCTTGGCAAGCTGGACGATTTCGGCAGAAAAATTCGTACGACAAACCTGCCGAAGAATTATAAAGACTACCCTTATATTCTGGAAGACATCCCCAATGAAATGTATGAGATGAAAAACACCATAAATTACGTTGCCAAGGAAGCTGATACTGGGGCGAAATTGTATGCTACTAAAGAAGTGACAAGTGAAGGTATAGCAAAGGTCATAAACCGGATGAATATCGGTTATAATCTTCGCTTAAGTGTGGATTACAAGACCATCAATCCGGCGAGCTTTGCCCGGGAAGTCTTTAAGTATGAGAATCAGTCCGTATCTATCCGGGAAGATGATATCAGAAAATATGCCGAATGGGTGAAGAAGAACAGAATTCAGATTGAAGGGTCAATCGATCCGGAGCCATCAGTCATGTATTATCCTGGAACAGGGGATTACCGTGTCCGGTCCAAGTTCCGGTTCAGAATTAATAGTTTTACAGAGTATAAAGATTTGATACTTGATGAGTATTTTTCGACCACACACTATATGAACAATGAGAGATTAAAAAAGGGAGTCTGGTATGAAGGGTATGCTGATATAGCGGTGTCAACAAATTACTATAATGGGGACCCATTTAAGCATATGACAGTAGATGCATTATCCAGTTTGTTTGAAAATTCAATTATGTATGAAGTGAAGTGATGCTTCGATCGATATTTTTCGTGAGGTGAGGCAGAGTACGATCACTTTCACTGGTGGAAAAGGATAGTCTAATACACTTGAATTGAGAGGGTGTTATCTATGAATAATAATCTAGTGAAAAGCATCAAAAAAACAATGGTTGTTCTGGTACTGCTGGCTACAGGCCTAGCTTCATTCCCAGCCTCCGGAGTAAGGGCAGATTCTGTTCAATTCAGTGATATTCCGGCGAATCATTGGGCGAAAGGCGGAATTGACTCGGCAGTAAAAAAAGGCATTGTAGTTGGATATCCCAGCGGACTATTTATGCCGAACGCGAATGTAAGCCGTGCAGAATTCATCAAGATGATCGTGACTGCCACTGGTCAAACTGTGGAGCCGACGGAAGGGAAATGGTATGAAGGCTACGTCAATGCTGCGGAACAGGCTAAGCTGTACGTTACCAGTGATTTTGCTAATTCGGAGCTGGAATGGAACGCGAAAATAACTCGCAAGGAGATGGCACGTATTGCTGCCCGTGCGACTGGATTAGAGACGAAAGAAGATGACAAGTGGATGTATCTGGCTACGAAGACGGGCTTAATCTCTGGACTGGGCGCAGGCAAGCTTGGAGAAAAGGAAAATACCACTAGAGCCCAAGCAGTAGTTACTGTCGAGCGCGTGTTGACGGTTAAAGGCGGAGGTAAGCTGCCTATAGATAAGTACGCCGTTGGAAGCGCAGAATTGGTCTGGCACAAAACGAATATTTTTACGGTCATGCCGGAGATTATGACGACTGGTGATCCTATGAAGGATTTAACCGTGGCCGATCTTTGGAAAGAAGATAAGATGAAAATCACTTCTAAGGATGGTCTTTATAGCGCCGAACTAGATGAACTGCTTGTCATTGACTTAGCTGATAAAAATGATCCGAATTTAGCTCAAATTCCTGATTTAGCTACTTTGAAATGGAAAAACACCTTTGATAATTCACCCGATGGGATTAGGATAACTGAAAAATACTTGGATAGTTACTTGATCTATACAAAGGGCCATGTAAACTTCAATAATGATACTAAAAGATATTCACCAACCAGTCTTTTTATAGTCGAGTTTGGTGGTCTTGAAAATGATGATTATAAATCCTTTGCCAATGGAAATTTAAATGCCAGAGCCCTTGTGTTCCAAAAAAAACCAGCAGATTTACCTATATACATACTACCGAAAAGTGGATGGGTGAACAAAAGGGGCATAATCGTTTCTATTTCAGTTCCCTCATATGCTGCTTACTATTCCTTACGAAATGAAATTATAAGAATTGCAGGCCCTAATCGTATTCAATAACAAGAGTGGTGGAGAAGCATTGATAAAAAAACGATCAAAAATCATAACAATGATAAATATAGTATTCTTTATCCTCGTTATTTTTTTGATCTTGTTCCTACAATTCAAACCGGTACAAATGAATGAGTGGTCCATTAGCAAAGGAGAAATGAAATGAAAGTATTCGGCATCAGTAAAAGCTTAATCATAGGAATGAGTGTAATGGTGAGCATGGTATTGACGATGAATACTGCGGGGGCTGAAGGAACGGCATCCCAGGCGGTAAGCGTGATTTTTGACGGGATCAAATCCCCGTTATCGGCAGGATATCCCTATGCAGAGAATGGAATAACGATGATTCCGTTCCGCATCATCTCCGGCAAGCTGGGGACACAATCAAGCTGGAACGCAGCTACGAAGGTGCTAACCCTTAAGCAGAAGGAGAATAATATTATTCTTACTGTAGGTTCTTCCTATGCCAAAGTAAACGGAGTGCCTACAGCACTCGGAGCCAAGGTAGTACAGAAAGACGGGATGACGATGATTCCCCTAACGGTTGTCAGCGATCTTCTGGGTGCAGAAGTCGAAGTGGATGAATTGATTCAAAGTGTACATATTCATACGCCAGGCAAGGAGCTTGGCAAGCTGGACGATTTCGGCAGAAAAATTCGTACGACAAACCTGCCAAAGAATTATAAGGACTACCCTTATATTCTGGAAGACATCCCAAATGAAATGTATGAAATGAAAAATACCATAAATTATATTGTCAAGAGAGCTGACACTGGGGCGAATTTGTATGCTATTAAAGAAGTGACAAGTGAAGGTATATCAAAGATCATTAAACGGATGAATATCGGATACGATCTGCGCTTAAATGTGGATTACAAGACCATCAATCCGGCAAGTTTTGCCCAAGAAGTCTTTAAGTATGAGAATCAATCCGTATCCATTCGTGAGAATTATATAAGAGAATATGCTGAATGGGTGAAGAAGAACAGAATTCAGATTGAAGGGTCAATCGATCCAGAGCCTTCAGTCATGTATTATCCTGGAACAGGGGATTATCGTATCCGGTCCAAGTTCCGGTTCAGAATTAATAGTTTTACAGAGTATAAAGAATTGATGCTCGATGCGTATTTTTCGACCACACACTATATGAACAATGAGAGAATAAAAAAGGGAGTCTGGTATGAAGGGTATGCAGATATAGCGGTATCCACGAATTACTACAATGGAGACCCATTCGATCATATGACAGTAGGTGCAACTTCCAGTTTGTTTGAAAATTCAATTATGTATGAAGTGAAGTGATGGAAGATGCGGCGCAAGAGTGGCTATAGTGTAATATTTATTCTCTTAACTTCTTTGTTGTTATCTTCATTATCAGGTATTGCTGAGGCTGCATTTATGGCTAGCTTTAAAAATGGGGCATTTAGCTATACAACCATTTCTAATGAAGCCACTTCAAGCATCCGCTTTCAAACGGTAGGCTGGTATATTCACACAGAGTCAACGTGCAAGGTTGTCGAAGGTGAAGAACAATGTGATCCCACGAAATTACCGGCCAACAAACGGTTCAAATTGCAGGATTCTGGCGGAGGACATATAGAATCGGAAACTATCGCTAATGGGAAGGTGACTACAAACTTTGTCTGGACCAAAGCCGAGGTTCTGGACGCTATCGGTAAAGCGAAAGCGGAGCAAGTCATTTCAGAAGGGACTCCGTTATACGCCAGCGCCATTATGCGTGTAGTCACAGGCCCAAGGTCGAACCCAACCCAGGTATCAGGACCCTACCATACGTTATACGATATCAAGCATGCAGAATCTTGGGCCAATCCCGGAGATTTCAGACAATACTTTGATGTCACTGTACCTTTTGAAGGGGAAGATTATCCCGTTACTATGATTCTTAAGCTGTCCAACGGGACGGTCGTGAGTAAACAATTAATCGGTAATTATAAGGCGGGCTTTACTATAACCAAATCTTTCCCGCTAACCGTTGAATCTGGAGGACAGTCCTATGCGATTGACCAGTCTTGGCTTTCACCGGTTCTGAGATCAGGCGAACAGCTATATATTCAGCGCAAATCTGCAAATGATCCAGGTTTAGTTCAGCGTAACTTTAAGGTGTATGTAGGCGGAGTTAATATGGTAGCCAGTTACAAAAAAGTAAATACTCCTCCGGATCCGGGTGGAGGAGAAGGATCCGGTGAATGCACATTTACCATTGAACCGCCTAGCACCGCCGGATCGCCGCAAACATCCTTTATGGAGCCTAGCGCGAATGGAGTCATTAAGGGTGACGATTCAGCGAATGGAATTCATTTTGAAGCACCTATAGGCATTCCTACTTCAGAGAGCTTATATGCTAATGTCTGGGGCAGAAATTATTTGTTTGACCATACCTTTGCCAATATGAAAGGTCAAGTCCGCTACTCCTGCAAAGTAGAAGTCACTTACCCTACGAAGTGGGAGGAAGCGCAGCCGGATCTTCCGGGGCCTGATAATACAACGATTCCCCAGTTGCCGTTGCCTAAAAATTCATTTTTCAAAAAAACGTACACCTTTGACTTGACCCCAAGAGAATATGCCTACTGGCAAGTAGACAAGCTATCCGTCTACCAAATCGATCAGGCCCGAATGGCAAACTATGCATTGCCTGGAGGGGAAGTGACTCTATACCCTAACAATTATGAAGCACCCGTAATTGAACTTGCCAATAGCACAGAGGTTGAGGACCATGTTGTTCCTAAAGAGACGGGGAGTCTATCCTTTACACCGGATGTAGTAGATGGAGGCGATCATGAGCCAACTGAAAATGATGTCGATGATACAGCAACACTCAAAGAGCTGGCAGAAAGCCAAACCGAAGATCCTGAGGTTCAAAATGACCGTCTAGTCTTTAACGGGGAGACGATTATGGATGATAGTGTTGCTACAGGAACCGGACCCGTTCCGGGAAGGATTCCAGATCCGCCCATGATTGGAGACGAAGTGCTCTATGAAGGCGGGCTGATGATTAACAGATACTTGCTTAACCGGCCGGATACAATCAGTACGGGGACAATCTATTACACTATGCTACCCGAAAATGTGGATGGAGAGGGGGATAAGGAGTATCCCATTTCCCCGATTAACTCCGTGACAGTCCATACCCCAGTCGTCAATTACTCCCAGCTTCCTGATGACAACCGGCCGTTCGACCAGCGGATGGCGCCGGATATGACACGGACAGTGCTGATTCTGGACCGGCCCTTCACGGTATATTTTACGGAGAGCGGTCAGCATCTGGGGATTCCGGGGTATGGCAACCGGGACTACGGTAAATATACGAAGGATAAACGCATTCAATTTCCGTTCGGGGTGTTTCAGGGCAGTCAATACTATCCCGACAATACCTGGATATCCATCCCGGTGGGCACACCAGCTATGACTTTTACTCTGCCGACCTGGGTGAATGAAGGCGACTATACTGTGCGTACGCAGTCTTGGGCGATTAATGCCCCGTCAGACGGCGAATATCTGTGTCAGCAGAACCTGAATGGAGATCTTGTCAATTACTGTGCAGCGGAAAGCTTCAATGTGGGTGTGGTGGGCCGGCTGTTTGATTTTAGAATCTGGGATATTGGAGATTTCCGGTTTGAAAAGGTATTTCGTACCGGGACAGGCACTCTTGCGCATAGTACTGCAATGTACTATACCGGCGGCAATGATGAGAACGGAATTCCCACGGCTTTGAACGGACAGCCACAATGGCAGCTGCCGATCCGCAAGGGCTCTCATCCCACGGAGCAATTGACGGTACCGCATAACGGATATTCCTTTCTGTTTGATTTTCGGACCATCGGGAATCTGTGGCAGCCGGGCGAGGGGATAAGGATTGAACCCAGCTTCTACTTCATCCCCAAGACTGGAGGTGCTGCGGCCCCTGTAGATCTGTACTATGACATTTCCGGGTCGAAGAATAAGATGATTGGGGTGGGCTCTTCCAAGGACAAGCTTAGCTATAGCCGTACTTACCGCCTGGCAGATGGCTTGCGGAATATTGCGGATGGTGAGCTATCCACTTCAGCCAGCTACGAGTATAACTATATACTCACCCAGGAGGAGCGGGAGAAGAAGCCGTGGATCAAATTCTACCCGCAATATCTGAAGCGCAAAACCAACATTGGAACAGGCTATAATCTCGAAGTGTTGTCCTACAAATCCCGTACCCTGGTGGGTCCAACGGACATCCCGGCAGTCGTAGATCCAATCACGGCTGTACGCAGTGTTCAGCATTGGTATGGCGAGTATAACCTGCCCATTGCCCCATATATCCTGCCAAAAGGAACGAATCTGCTCAATCTTGCGAATCAATACGGGGGTTCACTGGACGGGTATGAGCCAGAATTTATTACCGGCGGCTACATCCTTGTGAAGTTTGAAATCTACACCCTCAAGAACGGAGATGCGGATACGCGGATTCTGGGCTACAAGGCGCCGATTGCGAATATGTGGGCGATTGAGGGACAGATGACGGGCGCTACAGATGAACGGGGACAGACCTTTTACTTTTCATCCGGGGATATTATGCTCTTCGAATCAGATTTCTCGGTGCGTAATGACTATCTGGGACAGGGCAGATAAGAGATTGAATTAAATTCCTTAGTAGTTAAAAATAATATTTAAAGGGATTATATATAAGATTATTGATTCCGTTGACCGATAATAATGGAAGAGCAAACTGATGCTATATTAATGAATTTGGAATTTCTCATAGACTTACAAGATTTTCTGAATTCATTTTTATATAAAACATTTAATCAAAGGAGCGGTTAACTATGGCAAGCCCTAAAGTTACATTGGACTATGAAGGATTGAAGAAGCAGGCAAGTGTGATCCTGAAACAAAAGGCGGATTTCGACACCTTAATTAAAAACGTAAAAACTACCACGCAGAACCTTAATCAGGTGTGGGATGATGCTGCTGCCAAGAATTTCACGGAAAAAGTGAATGCTATGGACAAAACGTTCAAGCAATTCTCCGAGGCACTGAAGGGTTTGGGAGATCACATGAACAATGTATCCGATAAATACAAAGAGCTGTCGCAGGCAGTTATTAAGGCACAATCCGGCTTCTAAAATGATTCGTTTATACCCATACTCCATGAGCTTTATTACATAAGAAGGCAATTAGCTATGCAGAACGCTGCATAGCTAATTTTATGAGCTGCAAGCGGGGAGGAAGCATATGGCTTCAGCAAAGCTTATATTTGATACCGATCAGGTCCGGCGTCTGCAGACGAAGATCGGACAGGTGAGTCAAGATACGAACCGGCTGTATCTGCAGATGAAGGGCCAGGCGGGAAGTTGGAGCGGTATTCCGGTGGGTGACCGTCTAATGAAAGCCCAGATGCTGATGAACGAATTAACCGCAGAGGCAGAGAAGCTGGAGGATATCATCCGAACTGCCCTTAAGGGAGTCGAAGGACTCCAGGCGGAGAATGCACGAAATGCGGACCTGTGGGATCAGCAATTCAGTGCATTCGCAGGGATGCTCGGGAGTTATGGGACACAAGAGGTTGGTGGACGGACGTCAATCCCGCCTTTTGCACAAAATGCGGCTACGAATCTAATCCGTTCGTTCGCTGCCCTGCAGGGGCGGGATGAGCTGGATAGCGATCCTGTCGTGAAGCAGCTGCGGATGAGCATCCAGACCTCGGGGCTGGGAAGCCCCGGAGCTATTGCCGCCGAGAGTAAGCTTAAGGATATCTTCACAGCACGGTATCAGATTGCGAAGGAGCAAATGGCTTATAAAGTCTACGAGAGCTTTGGGAACAAGAGTCAGATGAATGCAGTGCATCTGCAGGCAGAAGAAGCGCGCCAGACACTGGCTTCACTGGGGATAGATGAAGTGCACTATACAGCGGGTAAAGACCTGAGTAAGTACTTCAAGCATCCGGTGCTTCAGGCATGTGACTACGATCCCTCCATCTTAACAAAGAGTGTGCCGCTGCCTAAGAATGAATCCTATCTGCTGCTGCTGCGGATGGCCATGGAGCCTGGAGATAAAGGCGGGTGGGCGAAAGGCCAGTTGCAGGCTATACATGCAGGAGGTATCATGCCAGATTTGGCGGATTGGGAGAGCCAGCCGGCCAAAAAGGATTTTATCGATAAATACCTGGTGGACCCTCTCATTGAATTATTCACGGGAGAGAAACCGCAGCCTAAGACGCAACTGGAGCAGGTACTCTCCGCCCAATTCTATAGCATGCAGATCGAGCAGCAATTCGTACTCAGTGATCTCTCCAGCGAGTTCGAGTCCGTCTTGCGTGGAGCAGCGAGTGCAGACCGGATTAGCGAAGTCTTCGGGACGGGGACCGTTAACGTGAGGACCGGAACGCAAAAGAACAGACAAATAGAGCCTGACAGTGGAATAACTGGAAGCTCTTTTGGTAAGATGAAAGCGTTGGATGAGGTAGAGGTTAAGGGCCCCGCAAAATCTTTGCTGGAGGATTTCGATTCTGGGGTTAGAGGGGTTGGGGGGAAAACAAAAGCTGTAATACCTCAGCCAATAGATCCCCGTGGAGAACCTATTCAGTTCATTCCTAATTTTAAACAAGAAGAGATCGCTTTACAGACATATGAAAAACTTAGATCATCTGGTTTAGACACCATAGAATTAGAAACCTTTTCAAGGAATACGGGACTTAGTTTTGAAGAGGCGATTCAATTAAAAACACATGTAATACTAACTGAAAATGTTAATTTAGTGGATACTATTAACGGCAAGTATTATTATAAGGGTTACTTTGACCCAGATATTGACATTGCATATGGATGGGAAAAATCACTGAAAGGGGAATTGTCTGGCGAGGAAAAGGCTTGGTTTAGACAATTAGCTGACCACGAACTAGCTGAAAGTAAAATGATGCAAGAAGGATTGCCATATCGTGATATCAACTATTTCAAGGATGGTATAATTAACGAAGGTACAAAAGGTGCTCATGAACTAGCACCACCACAACCGGGTGGGTTTCCAGGTTTTAAACCAAAATTTTGAGGTGGGAAAATTGAAAACTAATTTGGAACAAGCGAAAAAAAGAATATTAAATATTGACTGGAATCTTATTTCCATAGATAAACCTTCACATGTGATCTTAGTGACAGAATTTATAAGAAGAGGAAATATATTTTTGGATTTTAATTCCAAAGATAATAATAGACGTGCTATATTTAATGCTTCCGAGATCATTGATTTTAGCATGCCTGAGACTATAAAAGAGGAAAATAGTAGATTAATAAGTGTTAACTTAGATTGGACTACAGAATATCTTTGCGATTTTTATCTTGAATGGTCATATGCGATGGACCAAGAAGTACCTATCGCTCTACAATTTCATGATCTTTATGACCCGATTATTAAGTTGTTTGAGAGAGGGGGAAGAATTAGTTATCATCATAATGAGTTAGTATGTGGAAATCATGCATGGGCGCGTAACTCTGGAGCAATAACGAGAGATATTCCTCCACAAGACATAAGTGATGAAGTTTTAGATAGAATTGACCTTGATAATGGTGGAAATTAAAATAGCAAGTTCTCTTAGCAGAAAATTCACTATTTGAATAGTATTGTAGTGTGACTTTTTGAAAATCAATTTCGATAGTCCTTTATGGAAAGCAGGTCAACTATGGATATACAATATCATATAGGGCTTGCTTTTTATTTTGTTCCTTTAGATTAGAGGTGAAGTTAAGTGAAGCCTTTAATTATATCAAAACAATAAGAGAAAGCTCCATTGCGTATCTAAGATCGATATAACTTTAGAAATTATTGAGGGGTTGCTCCCAATGCTATGTAATTATAAAGAACTTGAACGGTTTATTGCGGAAGATTTTGAAGAATTTTTGGAGGAAGGCTTATCATTATCGCAAGTCACAGAAAAATTACTTGTTGAATATCATCGTGGAATCGTAAGGAGTAACGTTGAGAAACTAGTTGTTTTTTTGACAGTTGCTCTTCTTTCTCTTGAAAAAAATTATCTTAGAGAAGATATACAAAGTGAATTAAATAGTATTATTGATATTTCCTCGACAACATTAAAGCAAGAATTAGCAACTGAGGATGCTAAGAAGGTTTTGCAGGATATCGAAAAATATAAGCAGAAATCGATGAATGGGTAGAGGAAGGGAAACACATGAAAGATTGGAGTTATAAAGAACTCAGAGAATACATTTGGAAATTTATGTAATCAAAGTTGGTGATAATTTTACAAGCGGTTACCCTACAGGCAAGATAAACGCATCACGCCCGTCAGGTTTTTAATCTCTAAATTAATTGGAGGCATCAAAATGTACAAAGAACTAGATAACCTTTTATGTGCTGATACAACAGTAGATTCTTGGTACGATGATGGCTGTGTCATTGCAAGCGAGATACTCTCGGATTTTGATCCAAGGGATTGGGATGAATTGTCTAATCAAGTGCTTAGTAAACCAATAGATTGGCAGAGGAAATTAGCATACTGCTTGGATAATGAATGCAATGTATATGAACTTAATATTCTACTGTCCTTACTCGCTATAAATGATGAGGAATTATTCGAGATATGCATTGATACACTGCGGAGTTATACAGATCAAGACAGTAAAAAAATTATATTGGATAAACAGGAGGTTTTTAAACGGGTGAACGATCTATTACTCACTGCTAACCTACCAGTAAAAAAAATCCTTCAAGATTTTCTTGCGAAAATTAATTTGTGATTTTATGATAATCCACCTATTTATGCTGTCTTTGCAATAATCGCCTCTATTTCCTCCACAACCTTAAAGCAAGAATTAGCAGCCGAGGATGCTAAGAAGGTTTTGCAGGATATTGAAAATATAAGCAAAAATTGATGAAGGGGGATTATACTTTTGAGATCTATTTGTATTTTTGATATATTATGAGAATGCGTTTACAATTCATAAGAATTATCCATTAATAGGAGGACTACCAAATGACCAAGACTGATTTCGCAGCGTACCAATGGATGAATGAGGGGAACATCAGGTTTGAGGATGACAGTATTATAATAGAGGCCACTGCTAACAGTGATTTTTTCTGCAATAACGGGGCGGTTGCGGAAGAAGGGCTGACGCCTGAGAGTCTGACCAACGCGCCTTTCTTCTATACTGAAGTATCCGGGGATTTCGTGCTGCGGGTGAAGGTAAGTCATGACTTCCGGGACACGTACGATTCTTCTTCCATTATGATTATGCAGGATCTGTCGGTCTGGGCGAAGGCTTGCTTCGAGCTGACAGATTTTGATACCCACGCAGTGGTCAGCGTAGTTACGAACCAGACCTCGGATGATGCGAACGGCTGCAATATTGAGGGTAATGAGGTATGGCTGCAGGCCGCCAGATCCGGGAATGCCTTTGCTTTTCATTATTCGACCGACGGCGTACGGTTTGACATGATGCGTTTCTTTAACCTTCCGGTGGGAGACACAGTCAAGGTTGGGTTATTGGCGCAGGCCCCTACTGGCGATGGCGGGGATAGAATCTACAAGCACTTCTCACTGGAACAGCGGACGGTGAAAAATATAAGAGCCGGCATATAAGCCGGCTTTTTTCCGATGAACCAGCTGCTCCTGCCGGAGCTTAGCTCGAACCTTTGGCCTGTCTGGGCCAGATGAAATAAGTAACAGTGATGATCAGGTCAATGCCGACCACCACGGACCATACAGTCAGGATACTTAACAGCGCCTCCGTGCGGGCGGCATCGTCGATCCACAATATCAATCCATACAGAATACCGGCAGCGAGCACAAAAGAGAGCAAGTGCTTCACCCAGCCCTTGAAATAATGCTTGGCATGGTCCATGCCGTAACGCTTGGCCGGCTTCGTCCCTTGCTTGGTAACATAGTAGCGGAAGCGTTCGTCGGCCCAGGCGATCATGCTTTTACCGAATACAAGAGACACAGAAATATACACAGCCGCAAGCGCATGGGCTGTCGTAGCGGTAGCGCCCCGTGCCAAATCCACGCCGGAAATCAGTAACAGTAGGATATCGAGGACCGGAGTCATCGCCAGGAAAATCAGCCCCAGTGTAGGACGCTTGAAGATATAACGCGCAGTAAAGCCTGCAAGAATGACCACCCAGAACAAGACCTCACAGGTCACAATCGCCCATGCCACCAGATTCATATAGCACCCCTTGTTATTGTTGATAGTAGTTATAGCCTAGTCGAAGTATAACAGCGGTTTTTAAATAGTACAACCGTATTATTTAAATTGTGCTTATTATTTCGGGTATGCTACAATATGGGCATGCCAAAAATTGTAGATCATTCCGAACGAAAATCGAATATTGCCGAAGCCACCTGGCGGGTCATTATCCGGCAGGGAATCAAAGGGGCTACGGTGCGTAATATTGCTGCCGAGGCGGGTGTTTCTTTGGGCGCGCTGCGCCATTATTTCTCCACTCAGCATGAATTGCTGGAGTTTGCTATGAATCTGGTAAAGGAGCGCGTAACAGCGAGGATTGTGGACATTATGCAGTCGGAGCTTCCTCCGCGGGAGCAGATTATGAAGGTGCTGCTGGAGCTGCTCCCTACGGACGACAGCAGCATGGCTGAGATGGAGGTATGGTTCGCATTTACCTTCCATCTCAAGACTGGCGGGGAGAAGCCTGTTGAGCTTAATGATGCGATCTATCCGCTGATTGTGCAGATTATTGACTACCTGGATCAGCACGCACTCTTTAAGCAGGGGCTGGATAAGGGGGATGAAGCTGAACGGCTGTATGCTCTGATTGACGGCCTGGCCCTTCATGCCATGCTGGAGCCTGACAGGATGAATAAACAACGTGTGATCCGGGTGCTGAATATTCACCTGGAATCTATCTGTACTCCAAGTGCGACATAATAGTCTGTTTCTGTATAATGTTCTATCCCTGTCTCAGAATCACTAATTTCCCCCGAACCTTCCGGGTCTCATAATGATTATGCGCACCTACTATCCCCTGCATTGTAAACGGGAAAATCTCCTCCACATGCACCTTAAGCTTATGCTCGCGGACTTGCTGGATAATGGAAGCCAGATCCTTTGGGTTCGGCTCGATATAGGCAAACTGGGCTTCGATTCCGCGAACCTTGGGGTGGTTGGTGATCATCGGGTCTACCAGGGAGATTAGCCTGCCGTTGTCCTGCAGAATCTGAAGGTTCTTCTGTTCGGTTGCTCCTATTCCAGTGTCCGCATCAATGGAAGTCTCTCTCACCATATCCAGTACAATATCTACTGTTCCGGTTGCTTCTGCGAAATCAGTGTTCGTGTAGTCAATAACCTCATCTGCTCCAAGCTGCCGCACAAATTCATGATTATACTCCCGTGCTGTGGCCAGGACATAGGCGCCGTGCCGCTTGGCCATTTGCACTGCAAGATGTCCTACCCCTCCAGCGCCAGCGTGAATAAGAATCCGCTGGCCGGAATGCAGCTTGCCGTACTGGAATAAGGACTGCCAGGCAGACAAGGCAGAGGCGGGCAGGGCGGCAGCTTCCTGAAAGGAAAGCTCAGGCGGAATAACAACCGCTGAGTTCTCTTCCAGAGCTAAGAAGTCTGCGTAACCGCCGCCGGACCTGGAGAGCCCCATGACGCGGTCGCCCACCTTCAGCCGTGACACATTTTTCCCAATCGCCCTCACTATTCCGGCTACTTCTACTCCCAGCACATGGGGGAACTGCAGCTGCATCAACTCCTCGAATGCGCCTGAGCGCACCAGTTGGTCAGCGGAACTGACAGTTGTGGCGTACATTTCAATGAGCACCTGAGTCTCGGTGATAGCGGGAGTAGGGAGTACCTCTTCTGTGAATACTTCGGGATTACCATAATGCTGAATAGCAATTGCATGCATAGCTGAATCCTCCGATCCGTGTATTTTGAACCTCTGTTGATTTAAGGGTAGACGTTCACTATAATGATCCTACCAGTGTGGTATAGCTGCATCAATTGCTAGAATTTCGGAATGTGTTCAGTATTGTACAGAATCTGTTGAAGTGTTCAATTCAAGGCGAACGGGGCGAAGAAGGGGTTATCTATGGATAGAAGGATACGTAAATCGCAGGAGGCTATTATTGAAGCCTTTATCCAGCTGATTGCAGAGAAGAACTTCGAACAAATTACGATAAACGAAATAGCCGAGCGGGCCAATGTAAGCCGGGGCACCGTTTATTCGCATTATACCGACAAATACGATCTGCTGGACCAGTGCATCAGGACACATTTTGTCAAGCTGATTGACAGCTGTCTGCCGTGCGGCGAACAGGCGCTGTTTCCTACTGAGGCGGCTCTGCACTATACGTTCCGTTACCTCGATGAGCATGCTTCGTTCTATGCAGCGGCGCTGGCTAACCAAGGGGTTCCCGCGTTCCGAAATCGTCTGCAGGCGGTACTGATACGGGGATTCGACAAACAGATGGATATGGGCGGCATTAACAAGATGATGGACAAGGGAATCCTGGTGCAATTTCTGGCTGTGGCAATGACCGGCATGATCGAACAGCTGGTTACGCGTGCAACGCCTTATTCAGCAACAGAGCTATCCGGGCAATTGTGGGCACTCATGGAGCGTAACCAGATGGTCCCGCCGTCCGCTCCGCTTTCTATTTCTACCAAATTGTTCTAGAATGAATAGGTGCATATAGCAACCGGTTGGTGGGAACTGCCGGATTCAGAGAGGAGCAGAGGATTAATGAAATACCGCAGATTAGGTGGGACCGGACTTAAGGTCAGTGAGATTAGCCTGGGAAGCTGGTTGACCTACGGAGGATATGTGGAGCAGGACAATGCCGTTAAGGCCATTGAAACCGCTTACTCCCTGGGCATTAATTTTTTTGATACCGCGAATGTCTATGAGAAGGGGGCGGCGGAAAAGGTGCTGGGAGCTACACTGAGCAGCTATCCGCGCGAATCCTACGTGCTGGCGACCAAGGTGTTCGGGGTTATGGGCGACGGTCCCAATGACCGCGGTCTGTCCCGGAAGCATATTACCGAGCAATGCCATGCCAGCCTGAAGCGGCTGGGCGCTGAATACGTGGATCTGCTCTATTGTCACCGGTATGATCCGGAGACCCCGATCGAGGAGACGCTGCGGGCGCTGGATGATCTGGTCCGTCAGGGCAAAGTGCTCTATGTGGGGGTCAGTGAATGGACAGCGGCACAGATGACCGAAGCTCTTGCGGTTGCCGACCGGTATCTGCTGGATCATATCGTGGTCAATCAGCCGGTCTATAATATGTTCGAACGTTATATCGAGAAGGAGATTATCCCGCTTGGGCAGCGCAAGGGAATCGGACAAGTCGTGTTCTCTCCGCTCGCTCAAGGCCTGCTGACCGGCAAATACAGCTCAGTCTCCGAGATTCCGGCAGACAGCCGGGCTGCCCGGCTCGACTGGATGCGCAAAGGAATTACGGAGGAGAAGCTTACGAAGGTTCAGGAGCTGGGCAAGGTTGCCGCTGAACTGGATATCTCTGTAGGCAATCTGGCACTGGCCTGGATTCTGCGCCAGCCGAATGTATCCAGTGCCCTGGTCGGCGCGAGCCGCCCGGAGCAGGTGGAGGAGAATGTAAAGGCTTCCGGCATTGAGCTGAATGAGGATATACTGGCCCGAATTGAAGAAATTATCGGTTAAGAGAGAGGGAGGATACAGATGAAGGTTCTATTTATCGGAGGTACGGGACTTATCAGTCAGGCGGTTTCCCGGCTGGCAGTGGAACGGGGAATAGAACTGTATCTGTTCAACCGTGGAGAGCGCAGCGGCTTCGTGCCTCAGGGCGCTCAGGTGATTCAGGGCGATATCCGTGACAAAGAGAAGGCAGCCGAGGCGCTGAAGGGGCATGACTTCGATGTTGTTGTGGACTGGATTGCCTTTACGCCGGAGCATGTGCAGACAGATATTGATCTGTTTACAGGCAAGACGCAGCAGTATATCTATATCAGCTCTGCTTCCGCTTACCAGAAGCCCCAGCGTAGTTATCTGATTACCGAAGAGACTCCGCTGGTGAACCCTTATTGGCAGTATTCCCGGGATAAGATTGCCTCCGAGCAGCTGCTTCTGGAAGCGTATCAGAGCACCGGCTTCCCGGTGACGATTGTCCGTCCATCCCATACTTACGGAGATACAGCTATTCCGGCGGCGCTGACCAGCTGGAGCCATCCATGGTCTCTGGTGGAACGCATCCGCAAGGGCCAGCCGCTCGTCATCCATGGCGATGGTACCTCTCTATGGACATTGACGCATAATACGGATTTTGCCAAAGCCTTCGTTGGATTGCTGGGACTTCAGGAGGCGATTGGAGAAGCGGTTCATATTACCTCGGATGAGGTACTGAACTGGAATCAGATCTATGCGGCCATCGGGGAGTCAGCCGGCCGTGAGCCGAAGGTTGTACACATGTCTACGGATTTCATCGCTGCGAATACTCCGGCGGGAACGGCGGACGGGCTGATTGGGGATCAGGCGGTCAGCAGTGTGTTCGACAACAGCAAAATCAAGCGTCTGGTGCCTGACTTCCAGGCTACCCTGCCATTCGCGGAAGGCGTGAAGCGGTCGGTGGCCTGGTTCGAAGCCCATCCTGAATTGTGCACAGTTGACCAGGATTGGTCCAAAATGCTGGACGGATTGATCGCCAGGCACGGCGTTGATGCGAAGCTGCTTAGCTATTACGTGTAAAGAGAACTAATAGTATCTATCAGAATATTTCTTCATACCGGAACAGGTGCTGTCCATAGAGGATGGTGCCTGTTTGTGTATAAGCAGTGTCAGGTTATAACCCAGGTATAGCATGAAACCCGGATTCGTGAATATACTCTGACTACCGAAATCCCCACGAGTAAAGGAGTCCTGGTCATGCCGACACATCCTTACGTCTCCCGTTTTTTTGTGAATACCGATGCACGCCGTGACAAGCTGATTTATGATTTGCCGGAAGCCTGGTGGAGCCGCCCATATGAATATGAATGGTGTACCCATTTCATATCACCGCATGATGTCGTGCTGGATGCCGCCTGCGGGATCTCTCATCCGCTCAAATTCTATCTTGCCGAGCATAGCGCTGAGGTCTATGCCTGTGATAAGGATGCCCGGATTCTGTCGCATGAAGCGATTATGCAGAATATTGCCGAGGATATCGGAGCAGCTGCAGCCCGCCAGGTGGAGGCCGGACCTGTGAGCAGGCTGCATCTGGCCCAGGCTGATCTGACCTCACTGCCTTATGATGATGAGAGCTTTGATACGGTTTTTTGTATCTCGGTGCTGGAGCATCTGTCTGTGCAGGAAGCGGTACTAGCGGTCCGTGAGTTTCATAGAACGCTTAATGGAGAAGGACTGCTGGTGCTGACCTTTGATCATCCGGCCGTCAACCTGCCGCGGATGAATGAGATTCTGCTGCAGGCCGGCTTCCAGTATTGGGGCGAGACGGATTTCAATCTTCCGGCAGATGCCGTGCGTACAGATCAGTGGGGCGGCTTGAGCTGCTTCCGGGCAGTGCTTAAAAAAGCGCAAATCTAGCAAAGTTCATCCACCATTTGGTTGTTTCCTTCCATTGTAGTAGAATAGCTTCAAGGGCAGAAGAAAGAAGGAGACAATCTCATGGGGATGATCGGCAATTATCTGGCTGTACATGCTGAAATGCTTCAGTCGATCCGGACGGAAGAAGTTAGCCTGCACGAAATTGGACCCAAGCTGGATATCGATAAGTCCTGGCAAGCTCTGCATTATATACTGAATGGCGGACAGGAAGGCAATCATTCGCCTCTGGGTGCTGCTGTTCCTCTGACCAGTCATTATATCGGGCACTTTTCCGATGCCGAGGTGTTCGCCCTGGAACCGGATGAGGTGAAGCTAACCGCAGAGGCGCTGGAAGGAATAGAAGAAGCCTGGCTCCGGGAACACTACCCTTTCCGGCAGATGATGGAGGAAGGAATCTATCCGTTGATGGATGATGATGAGGCGGATGAATTCTTTGATTATATCTATACGTATTTCCAGGCCATCCGGGAGTTCTACCAGCAGGCAAGCGCGAGTGCATCCTGCGTTGTGTTCTATATTTCCTAGTCACAGTCATTATTATATTACTTAGAAAAAGGAGCTAGAGAACTTTGCGCAGATATGCTGTTATATTCATGATTCTGCTTCTGCTGGTCCCTGCCGCGGGTATAAGTGCCCAGGGGGCTGCTCCGCAGGAGGAGATCCGCCTTACGTTTGCCGGGGATATTCTGCTGGACGGCTTTGTCGGCGACCAGATTGCCAAATATGGTGTTGATTTCCCGTTCGCCAAGGTAGCGCCGGTGCTGCAGAAGGCAGATCTTGCTTTTGCCAATTTGGAGACTCCGGTCTCCGTGCGCGGGAGTGCGGCCAGCAAGACGTTCGCCTTCCGCTCCAAGCCGGCGGCACTTGCGGGATTGAGCAAAGCGGGGATCGACGGTGTCACTGTAGCCAATAACCATATTCTGGATTACGGCCGGACAGCGATGCTGGATACGCTGATTCATCTGGATAAGAACAATATTGGACACACCGGTGCGGGTGCCAATATGGATGAAGCCTTCAAACCGTATGTCAAGACCGTCAAGGGCAAGCGGATCGCCGTTCTGGGTACAAGCCGCGTGCTGTCTGACCCTTCCTGGTATGCAGGCAAGAACAGCCCGGGAGCAGCCTCAGCCTATACGGCAGAGCCGCTGCTGAGTGCGATTAAGAAGTCTGCCAAGGATAATGACTATACGGTTGTCTATATTCACTGGAATCAGGAATTCAAGGATTACCCGGAAGCGTATGCGCGGAAGCTGGCCAAGCAGATGATCGACAGCGGGGCAGATATCATCCTGGGCGCGCACAGTCATTGTCTGATGGGTATTGAATATTACAAGCATAAGCCGATCTATTATTCACTGGGCAACTTTGTGTTCAACCGTTCTACACGGGGCGGAGACAAGACCCTGCATTCCATGCTGGTTAATTTCACCATTAACCCGTCAGGGGTAACCAGCAGCATTACACCGGTCAAAATCATTGGCGGCCAGCCGAATTTCATGGGGGATGCCTACAATAAAGAAACCATCAAGAAGCTGAACCAGCTCTCCTTCAATGCGAAGATTGCAGCGAACGGGGCAGTCAGTGAGAAGCTGTGAAATAAGCCGGCGTAACAGTTCTTATCCATGAATCTGTATGATCCATCTCTTATAGCCCGGGGAGCCGCTTCCTAATCCTCCCCGGGCTGTTTTGCGTTTTCCCGGTATTCTTCATTTTGTGCTATTCATTCTTAGCATTGTGCTAACAGCGCGGAGTAAATCTGCTCTACAATATGAATATTAGTTCTATAGAATAGCTGTAACGAATTCCATGCAGAGGATGTCAGTGAATGATGCCCAAGCTTAAGAAGTACATGCCTTTCACCTATAAAATGATGATTCCTTATCTGCTGCTGGTTCTCCTCACGGATGTGTTCATCGGCTATATCTCCTATTCCATGCTGACCGATTCCAGGACAGAGATGGCCGAGTCCAACATCCGCACAGGTATGGAGCAGTCGAGGAACAATATCCGCTATCAGATGGATGAAATACAGCGGATGTCGGACAACCTGTTCGGCAGCCAGCCGTTCCAGCGTGCGCTTGAGCTGAAGGGGACGCCGTTTGAGATCTATCTGACGATGCTTGACGAGATTATCCCCCAGATTACCGCGCCGCTGCAGCTGTTCGGGAACAAGATCCGCTTCATGCTCTACACTCCGAACCCAGATCTGAACATTGTGTCCGGGGATAATCTGGATGATCCGATTATTACCAGCGATTACTACATTCTGCCGCTGGACGATATTACAGGCAGTCCATGGTATCGCTCGCTGAAGGATTCCAAGCGTGATAATCTGTGGCTGCAGATAGATACGGACCAGAAGCTGGGCAACCTCTCGCATGTACGCAGACTCGTCAACTTCAGTGATTACAAGTCGCTGATCGGTTATGTGCGGATTACGGTATCGCTGGAGGACCTGTTCGGCGGCTTCGATACCTTCCCGCTGGAGGAAGGGATTACGCTGCGGCTGGTGGAGGAGACGACCGGGGACGTTCTGTTCCAGCGGGGTCCTGCCAATAATAGCAGCGGGGAGGGGAGCTTCCTCAGGCTGCAGGAGCAGATTCCGGGCAGTAACTTCATAATTGAAGCGATGGTTCCGCATAAATATCTCACTCAGGATGCCGGACGCCTGCGCCGTGTGATTATCGCAGTCTGCAGTCTGAGCTTCCTGGTTATGACCCTGATCGGGTATGTGGTAGCACGGATATCGGGACGCAAAATGAGCCGGATCGTAGGCCTGGTACGCTCCTTCCAGGACGGGAACTTCCAGAAGCGCATCCGCTTCTCCGGTAATGATGAATTCGTGCAGATCGCAGATTCCTTCAATGATATGGCCTCCAACATCCAGGGGCTGATCAACAGCGTGTATGTGCAGGGAATCCAGAAGAAGCAGGCGGAGCTGGAAGCCCTGCAGGCACAGATTAATCCGCATTTTCTCTATAATACGCTCTCTACGATCAGTAGCCTTGCTAATCTCGGGGAGATCGGCAAAGTCACGGAGATGGTTCAGGGGCTGTCCCGGTTCTACCGGCTGACCCTCAATCAAGGCAATGTCTATATTGAGCTGGAGAAGGAGCTGGACCAGGTGGCTACTTACTTGGAGATCCAGCGGGTCAAATATGCGGATGCCTTCACGCTGCACGTGGATGTGGACGAGGAGATTCTGCATATGCAGGTGATTAAGCTGCTGCTTCAGCCTTTTGTGGAGAATATATTCAAGCACGCCTGGTTCGGTGAGACCATTGCCATCCGGCTGACCGGCAAGCGGGTAGGGGACAATATTGAACTTAAGGTAATCGATAACGGGATCGGCATGCGCCCCGAGGTAGTCAAGCGTATGATGCAGGGGCCTAGCCAGTCAGGCGGGTACGGTGTGAAAAATGTGGATGAGCGGATTAAGCTCAGGTACGGCGATGCGTACGGAGTGACGATTGCCAGCTTCTACGGAGGCGGAACAACTGTGCGGCTGCTGCTCCCTGCCGGGCTTCAGGGTGATGAGGAGCTGTAAGACTTAGGGTCAGTTACACATACAGGAGGACAAGATTGCGATGAGTATCAATGTATTGCTGGTTGACGATGAAGCGATTGATCTGGAATGGCTGCGGCGCAGAGTACTGGCCAGCCCGCTGGATCTTGCAGTGGTAGGAACGGCGAACAGCGGCTTCAATGCGCTTAAGATTATGGAGCAGGAGCGGGTGGATATCATCCTGTCCGATATACGGATGCCCATTATGACGGGGACGGAATTCGCGCGCCGGGCGAAGGTCATCCATCCGAAGGTCAAAATTGTCTTCATCAGCGGCCATGAGGATTTCAGCTATGCCAAGGAAGCGATTGAGATCAATGCCTCCGGTTATTTATTGAAGCCTGTGGAAGACAAGGATCTCTACGACATGCTCGAATCCCTGTCTGCCGCTCTGGAGCAGGAACGGGAGAAGAACCGTTCATTTACCGAGGCGCTGTCCCTGGTGAACAAGGAGCTGATTCTGCGCTGGTTCGAGGATGCATCGCCTGAGCCGGCGGAGCAGCATCTGCGCAGTGCCCTGAATCCGCTGCTCATGAAGGGGGCGGCTGCAGCGATTATTGAGATTGATGATCTGGAATGGAAAATGCGCGACCTGTCCGAGGAGGATGCGCGGGTCAAGACGCGGCAGATGGCCGGACTGATCAGAGCGTTCGTAGAGAGCGCCCAGCTGGGAACACTGATCCCCGTCCATCATCACCGGTTCGTCATTCTGTGCAGCCTTCCGCCGGACAGCTTTCTCAGTCTGCTGGACGAGCTGATTAAGCAGATGGCCGGGAGCTCACCCTGCACCTTAACCATCGGGGTCGGGCGTTACGCCCAGGATGAGGCGGGGCTGCATGAATCCTATCAGCAGGCAACGGCTGCACTCAGTGCGAAGTGGCTGCTGGGCAAGAACCGGCTGATCCGCGATAATCTGGAGTCCTCCCCGCGCGGGACGCCGGGGGCAAGGATTGAACAGACCGTTGTGCAGCTGCTGGAGGCTATCATCCAGTACGATCTGGTGGCGATTGACGATCATCTGCTGGAGCTGTTCACGAATGCGGGCAAGAAGGATGTCTATGAGCTGATTATCCGGATCACCTCCAAGCTGCATGCGGACCTGCAGCAGCAGAATGAGAATCTGTATGAGCTGCTCCAGTGGGAGTCTCATCAGCCGGACATCCTGTTCCAGTTCGAGACGATTCACGATATCTTGTCGTGGATGAGACGGAGATTCTTCGAGCTGTCGGAGCTGCTGTATGTGAAGCGGCAGCGGCAGAAGCGCAAGCTGATCGACGAGATTATGAATTATGTGGAGGAGAATCTGGAGAAGAAAATCACGCTGAAGGAGGTAGCCGCCCACTTCGACTTCACCCCGAATTATCTGGGCTTCCTGTTCAAGGAAGAGTATGGGGTTCCCTTCAGCGAGTATGTTAACGAACGCAAGACAGGCAGAGTGTTCGAGCTGCTCAGTGATCCGACGCTTAAGATCTATGAGATAGCCGAACGGATGGGCTATAAGAATATTATCTATTTCAACCGGCAGTTCAAGCAGATCACCGGCATGACGCCGGGGGAATACCGAAAGAAGCAGAAAATCTAAGCTGATGATTACCAAACGTTGCCAGTCCTGATTTCCAAATCAGAGGCAACGTTTTTTGTTTTTTTGGAAAGTATATATTTAAACGGATCGTTGAAAAAGTATTACTTTTAGTTGATAGCCCTAATCCACACCGGAAGGACGCTTATTTATAATAAGGCTATAGAGAAATGGGAATGGGAAAGGGGATTCAAGATGAAACAGAAACAACACGGATTCTGGGATGACGTCAAGAAATACAGATCCTTGCTTCTTATGCTGACACCGGCAGTATTGTTCTTTCTGCTATTTGCTTATCTGCCCATGTCGGGCATAGTGCTGGCATTCAAGCAATTTGATTATACTGGCGGGGTATTCGGCAGTCCGTGGAACGGGCTGGATAACTTCAAATTCTTCATTGATTCCGGTGACGCCTGGCGCGTAACCCGAAATACAGCGTTATATAACATCGCATTCATCGTTGTGAACAACGGGCTTCAGATCTTCGCAGCGATCCTGCTGTTCGAGGTAGCGGGCAAATGGTTCCGCAAGCTGACCCAAACGGTATTGTTCCTGCCTTATTTCATCTCCTGGGTTGTAGTTGGAGCCATTGCGTACAACCTGTTCAACTTCGATGTAGGTACCGTTAACGTATTGCTGAAGGGACTCGGTATGCAGCCGGTGGATATCTATAATACGGCAGCCTACTGGCCGTTTATCCTGGTCATTGTCTCCGCCTGGAAGACACTGGGCTACGGAACGATCATGTATCTGGCCGCCATCACCAGCATAGACACCGAGATGTACGAAGCCGCCGAAATTGACGGCGCGAATATTTTCCAGCGGATTATGAAAATTACGATTCCGAACCTGATGCCGACTGTCATCATTCTGGTGCTGCTGGCGATCGGTAATATCTTCCGCGGAGACTTCGGGATGTTCTACAATATGGTCGGCAACAACGGCCTGCTGTTCTCATCCACAGACGTAATCGACACCTTCGTCTTCCGCTCGCTGACCACATCCAATGAAATCGGGATGTCTGCGGCAGCCGGCTTCTACCAATCCCTGCTCGGCTTCGCAACCATCATGCTGGCCAACTATGCAGTACGCCGATACGACAAGGATCGCGCTCTATTCTAGGACAAGGAGGTAATGCCCAATGAGTTCAACCACTGCAAATATTCAATCACCGGAAGTACGCAGAAAGCCTGCTAACCGGGACAAGATGGTGCTATCCATCATCGGATACGTAACCCTAACGGTACTGGCTATATTCTGTATCTTCCCGTTCATTCTGGTCATCTCTTCCTCTCTGAGTGAAGAGAGCGCGATTATCGAGAAAGGGTTCCAAATCTTCCCGACCGCCTTCTCGACAGAGGCGTACAGCCTGCTGTTCAAGTATCCGGCTGAGATGCTCAGAGCGTATGGCGTGACGATCTCCGTTACGGCCATCGGTACTATCGTCGGATTGTTCCTTACGTCAATGACAGCCTACGTGCTGTCCCGGAGAGATTTCAAATGGCGCAGCCGCTTCTCCTTCTTCTTCTTCTTCACTACATTGTTCAGCGGCGGTCTGGTTCCATGGTATCTGATGATTATCAACTATCTGCATCTGAAGGATACGCTTCTGGTACTGATTCTGCCGATGATGATGAACGTCTTCTATATTATTGTCATGAAGTCCTTCATGAGCAGCATCCCGGATGCGATTACAGAATCCGCCAAAATTGACGGAGCCGGCGATTTCCGGATCTTCATGCAGCTGATCGTGCCGTTGTCCAAGCCGGCGCTGGCGACCATTGGCCTCTTCATTGCCTTGGCCTACTGGAATGACTGGTATAACGCATTGCTCTTCATCTCCAAGTCGGAGCTGATGCCGCTGCAGTATTATCTCTACAAAATGTTAGGCAACATGGATGGAATGCGTAAGGCGATGATGGCTTCCGGTGCGGTGGTCAACACAGACCTGCCAACCGAAAGTCTGAAGATGGCCATGACGATTGTGGCTACAGGACCGATCCTGCTGGCGTATCCGTTCATCCAGAAGTATTTTGTAACAGGACTTACGATTGGCGCAGTCAAAGGATGATTACAGGGCAACCTGGTTATCAATATAAGACTCAAAGCAACTATTATTTAAGGGGGAAATACAGGTCATGATGAACAAGAAAAAGAAACTGACAGTTACGCTTGCAACGATGATGGCGCTTGGAACGGTCCTCAGTGCCTGCGGCGGCAATAATAATGGTAATACAGGAGCGGAGGCTACGAAGGCTCCGGCAGCATCCGAGGGAACGAATTCCGGCGCTGTGGACACCTCCAAAGAAGTGAAGCTCAAAATGATTCTGCTCGGGCCACAGCCCGGGGATTATGACAAGGTCTTCGGAGAGCTGAACACCAAGCTCAAGGAAAAAATCAATGCTACCGTAGAAACCGAATTCCTCGACTGGTCTGACTGGACCCAGAAATACCCGCTGAAATTCGCAGCGAATGAAGACTTCGATCTCGTATATACAGCGAACTGGGCCTTCTATAACGACCAGGCGCTGAAAGGCGGATTCCTGGAGCTAACGGATGATATGCTGACCAAATACATGCCACAGACCTGGGAAGCGATGCCGAAAGTGAACTGGCAGCAAGCCAAGGTGGACGGCAAGCTCTATATGGTTCCTAACAACAATGTTGAAGTAACGGACAAAGTGGTGCTGTACCGTGAGGATCTGCGCAAAAAGCATAACCTGCCGGAAATCAACAGTCCTGAATCGTACGCGACTTACCTGAAGACGATTGCCAAGGACGAAAAGGGCATTACTGCTTATGGAGCCAAGCCGGCGGACGGCTGGAAATTCCATGAGCTGGATCAGACGCTGCTGGAGCAGAACAACAACTTCAACCTGGTAGATGCCAGCCTGCTGCCGCTGGCGTACAAGCTGGATGATGCAACCGGTAAAGTCTTCAACATCTATGACACACCGGAATTCACTTCCCTGCTTAAATATTACAAAGACCTGGCCGATAACGGCGCGTGGTCCAAGAACGTAGTCAGCAACAAAAACGATGTATGGCAGGATGTGAAAGCAGGCAAAGTATCCTCTTATGCGCACAATCTGGGTACTGTAGCTGCTAACCTGGCTGAAATGCGCCGTGACAAACCGGATGTAGAGCTGGGCATTGCTGACCTTACCCCGGACAAAAAGAAAATTGCTGCGATCTCAACGCAGAACGGGATGTCCGTGCATGCAACCTCTAAGAATCCTGAGCGCGCACTGATGCTGCTGGATTTACTGCAGAATGACAAGGAAATTCACGACTTGACTATGTACGGTATCGCCGGAAGCAACTACAACCCGGAAGGCGACAAGAAGTTCACCGCCGGTCCTGCTGCCGCTAACTACACAGGCTTCTCGAACTGGGGCTGGAACTCCCCGCTGAACCGTCAGGATGCAGCGTATCCTAAGGAAGCGGACGATATGTTCAACACTTGGCAGTCCAGCATCTATCACTTCCCGCTGGAAACCTTCGTCTTCGACACTACGCCAGTGAAGAACGAAGTAGCTAATATCGGCAACGTGATGCTGCGTTATGCGATTCCGCTTGAATATGGCTTGATCGAAGATCTGGCGAAAGGCCAGGCAGACCTGATCAAGCAGCTGAAATCAGCAGGTCTGGATAAGGTGCAGACTGAAATGCAGACACAGATCGATGCGTTCCTCGCAGCGCAGAAATAACAGAATAAGCTTACGGGCTGCTCCAAAGCAATAGCTTTGGGGCAGTTTTTATGAAAATATAAGAATGTATAGGTTGTACAAGGATCATACAATATGGCAAAGGAGCAATTCTCATGAGATATACGATACAGGCTGGGGTGTCTCCCAAAAAAATCTACCCGTCCACACTGAAGCTGGGCGGGAGCAATCCTCAAGGGGATGAGATCCGGTTCACGAATTATTATATGGAGCGCAGCGGCAAGCCTTATTTCGCCATCTGCGGGGAATTCCATTATTCACGGTATCCCGAAGCGGATTGGGGGAGTGAAATCGCCAAGATGAAGCTGTCCGGCATCAATGTGGTGGCGACCTATATCTTCTGGAATCATCATGAAGAGGTGGAAGGAGCGTTCGAATGGGCAGGCAACCGCAATCTCCGGAGATTCGTGGAGCTGTGCCGGGATAATGGCCTATACGTCATCCTGCGTGTGGGTCCGTTTTGTCATGGCGAGGTCCGTAACGGCGGACTGCCGGACTGGCTGTTCGGCCGGGAATTCGATGTGCGCTCCAATGACGAGGGCTACCTGAAGTATGTGAACCGCCTGTTCAAGGAGATCGGCAATCAGGCCGATGGACAGATGTTCAAGGATGGCGGCCCGGTGATCGGGATTCAGCTGGAGAATGAGCTGAATGCTGCGGCCGCTCTCTGGGAAGAGACCGCCAAGCAGGGTGACGAATATCTCAGCGGCGGAGCGAGCGGTGAAGCGGGATCTGAGCATATGCGTCTGCTTAAGCAGTATGCGGTGGATTCCGGTCTGATCGCTCCGATCTATACCAGCACCGGCTGGGGCGAGGCGCCGTTCCTGGAGGATGAGGTGCTTCCGCTCTACGGAGGGTATGCCTATACTCCGTGGAGCATCAGTGACCCGAATCAGGTTCAGAAGCCGACGCCGGAATATGTATTCGTGAATTTCCATGATGACAAGGCGCCGGGCGGCGAATTCAATCCGCCGTATGCGCGGACGAAATACCCGTTCGCTTGCTGTGAGATGGGCGGCGGGATGCAGACCTGGTATCTGTCCCGGTTCCAGGTTGAGCCGGAAAGTGTCATCGCCATGACCTTAATGAAGCTTGCCGGAGGCTGCAACTTCATCGGGTATTATATGTTCCATGGCGGAACCAATCCGGTGGGAAGAACGGGATACCTGAATGAGAGCACTACGCCGAAGCTGACTTATGACTTCCAGGCGCCAATCGGGGAATTCGGCCAGATCCGTGAGTCGAATCACCTGCTTCGTCCGCTTCATTATTTCCTGCGCCGGTTCGCAGACCGGCTTGCACCGATGGCAACTGTGCTTCCTGAAGGGGCAGAAGCAGTTACGCCGGAGGATGCGCACACGCTGCGTTATGCAGTCCGCACGGACGGTAAGTCCGGCTTCCTGTTCGTCAATAATTATCAGGACCATGTGGAGATGGATACGCACGAGGAGGTTGTGTTTGCGGTAGAACTGGGAGAGGAGACGCTAAGCTTCCCGCAGCGGAGCAAGCTGACGGTTCAGCCCAAGGCTTCCTTCCTGCTGCCGTTCAACTTCGCGCTGGATGGTCTTAATCTCAAGGCTGCCACGGCCCAGCCTGTTACGGCTATTGAAACGGAGGAAGCAGCCACCTACTTCTTCTCTATGCCGGAGGGCATCGACGCTGAATTCCAGATTGACGCAGATACCGGTATTCTGGAGGTGAGCGCGGAGACCGGAGACGTAGCAGAGAATGGCGGCTATAATGTGCTGATTCCGCATCACCAATCTTCTATGATTGTGATCCGGCGGGACGGAGCCAGAGAAGTCCGTATCTATGCCATGAGTGCACGTGAAGCTGCGACCCTGTGGGAGCTTGAGGAGAACGGCTGCAGCCGCATCATCTTCTCACCGGCTCCTCCGGTTCAGACCCCGGGCGGAATTGAATTCATCAGCCAGGGGCATCATGCATTCACATTCCGTGAATACACGGGCGGAGCAGAGACGGCAACGCAGTGGAATACCGCACAGGCGGATGCAACGGTCAGCGGACGACAGGATGGCTGGTTCCAGGCTTATGAGGTACAGGTACCGCAGAAGGAAGTCGCCGTTACGATGCGCCGGATTCAGGATCACAAGGTTGTCCTCCAGTTGCCCGAAGAAGTCCTGGAGGGTTCGGAAGAAGTCCTGCTGAGCATTGATTATACAGGCAATGTGGGCTATGCCTTCGCTGCCGGGCAGCTGTTCCACGACCATTTCTATAACGGCCTGCCGTGGGAGATCGGCCTGTCGCGGTTCCGGGAGGTACTGCGCCGGGGCGAGATCGTTCTGGAAACGACACCTCGCCGGACAGGTGCTGTTAAGCTGGCCGACGACGCCGCCATGGCTGTGGAGAAGGTATTCGAGGGCGAAGCCGTTGCCGTGTTCCATAGTGTGACCGCAACAAAGGTGTACCGGATCGGACTAACAAGATAATGCAAGAAGGAAGCACTGTCCAGGAAGCTCCGCTGGATGGTGCTTTTTTCTGTTTAAGTATTTTGTGAGATTTTTATAAGTGCATTAAGTTAGAATGAGAACATCGATGATTTGAACTGGAGGCTGTTTGTGAGAAAGGTAAATATCCGCAGACTTGCGGGAATCGGCATATTCTTCTGTATTATCTTTTCTTTGATCTTCATAATCTTCTTACTGACACGGCCTCCTCAAAATGAGGTAAGCGTGGAGAAGGGAGTACTGGATCTGTCCTCATGGAATCTTGAGCAGCAGGGAGTCGTGAATTTGGATGGTGAGTGGGAGTTTTACCAGGATAAGCTGCTGAGCCCTGAGGATTTCCGGCAAGGCCGGTATGATTCTCCGCCTGCCTATTTGAAGGTTCCCGGTACCTGGCGCGGCAAGAATCCCGCTGGCGGGATGAGCAGCAGGGGTTCAGGCACCTACCGTTTACAGGTATTATTGAAGGATACCGATGAAATACTCGGCTTGAAAATAAGAAGCATCCGCATGGCCCACCGTCTGTTTATTGGTGGACAAGAGGAGGGGGCCAGCGGGCTTCCTTCCACGGACAAAGGCGCGTTTCAACCCGGAAACACACCGTATTCGATATTTTTTCATCCGGATGCCCGCAGGCTCGAGATTGTGATCCAAGTCTCTAACTATAATTTTGTCACCGGAGGAATTGTGAACTCCCTCACGCTTGGAGCACAAGAGGACATCACCCGGCGCAACATGATACAGATCGGTGCGGATATCGGAATCATTTTGATCTTGGCCATGTTCGGTGCCTATCACCTCAGCTTCTATTTTATTGGCCGCCATGAGAAGGAGTATTTGCTTAGCGGATTTTTCTTATTGTTTCTGGCCTTGCAGAACTCCTTGTACGGGGAAAAGATGTTTCAGCGTCTCCTGCCGTCGGTCCCCTTTGATTTTTCGTATAAGCTGCTGGATGTCAGCCATTTTCTTAACGCGATACTGATTATTGTGTTCTTTTGTACCGTAGAGTCGCACCTGATGTCGCTGCGCAGGCTGAAGCTGATTCTTACCCCGTTTATGGCCTATCTTGTTATGGTTGTGCTTTTGCCATATGCGGTGCATATTCGAGTGAAATATTTCTTTATATTCTATCTCTGGATCGTTATGCTCGGCATTGTAGCTAGAATGGTCTATTTGTATATCCGCAGGCAGAGTCAGGTGGCAGACCGTGCGGAGCTGATGCTGTTCATTGGCGGAGCCACTGCGCTGATGATCTATCTGATGAATGACGGCCTTTATTCCGAGAATATTGTGCAGAGCAATTTTACAGGAAGATGTGGAGTTATTGCATTTATTGTGCTCATTAATATCCTGCTGGCCGTAAGGTTCTCGAATGCGTATGCCAAAACAGAGATTCTATCCCGTAAGCTATGGACAGCGAACCAGCTGAAGGATGAATTCCTGATGAACACCTCTCATGAGATCAAGACACCGCTTCATGGAATAATGAATATGACCTCTTTTTTACTGGAGAATCAGGAAGAGAATTTGCATGCAGGCCAGAAGCAGAATCTGTGGCTGATTAAGGATACGTCCACGAAGTTGTCGATGCTGATCCAGGATCTGATCGATGTCAGCCGGTTGAGGCACGGAGAGCTGCGATTGCACCAGACCGCTGTTGATCTAAGAGTGGCTGTCCAAATTGTATATGATATTCTCCGGTTCGAGCTGGCGGGCAAAGAGGTGCAGCTGCTCAACCAGGTGGATGCCGATACATGGGTACTCGCGGATGAGAGCAGACTGCGGCAGGTAATGTATAACCTGGTTCATAACGCGATTAAGCATACCCGTCAGGGATCGATTCAGATTACAGCAAGAGTAGCCGGGAGTGAGGTCTTCATTGAAGTGGAGGACACCGGAACAGGGATATCCGAAGAGAACCATGCGGCGATCTTTGAATATTTTGAGCAGGTGGACAGGCTGCTGCCGCAGGACGGATATACCGGAATGGGGGTAGGGCTGTATATCAGCAGGAAGCTGGTGGAGCGTATGGGCGGTGTGATTCGGGTGGATTGGTCCGAGAAGGGCAAGGGAACCCGCATGGTATTTACGCTGCCCCTAGTAGACCCTATTCCCGAATATCAGCAGGCTGCCGTATCCGAACCTTACGCGCTGCATGCCGATGTTGATTATACGGTGCTTGATGTACTGGACCGGGAAGGGCAAACCATTCTGATTGTAGACGATGAGGCCTCCAACATCCATACCCTGCTGAATATTCTCCGTCGTCATGATTATAATGTGCTGGTAGCCTTCTCCGCCAAGGAAGCATTGACCAAACTTCAGGAATATCAGCAAGTGGATCTTGTCATTCTGGATATCATGATGCCGGGTACATCGGGGATAGAATTATGCCAATCACTGCGCAGCCGTCATTCTATACTTGATCTGCCGATTCTGTTCGCCACAGTCAAGGATGCACCTTCCGATATTGCGCTGGGCTTCCGGGCCGGGGCGAATGATTTTGTGACCAAGCCCTTTGAGAGCGAGACGCTGATGGCCCGGATTCATAACCTGCTGGCCATGAAATTGTCGATCCAGGAAGCGATCCGGCATGAGCATGCGTTCCATCAAGCCCAGATCAAACCGCATTTCCTGTATAATGCGATGAGCAGTATTATCTCATTCTGTTATACCGATGGCGTCAAGGCAGCTTATCTGTTAACCATGCTCAGCCAATATATGCGCTTTATTCTGGATATGGACCGCTCCACACTTGTCATTCCGTTGTACCGGGAGCTGGAGCTGATTCAAGCCTATGTTGAAATTGAACAAGCCCGCTTCGGGGAGAGGTTCGACTATAGCAGCCAGGTGGATGATTCCCTGAAGGTAGTGAATATCCCGTCCCTCTGCATCCAGCCATTTATTGAGAATGCCATCCGTCATGGACTGTTCGAGAAGGAGGGGCAAGGCAAGGTTGCCTTAAGAATTCAGGCTGGTGACGGCTACATGAGGATTATAGTCGAAGATGACGGTGTAGGCATTCCCGCTGATCTGTTATATATATTGAATAGTCAAGGAGAGCTGCAAGGAAGCATTGGTATTCAGAATATCCGCAAGCGTCTGGATATGATTCCGGGAGCCAGCTTAAGCATTCATTCTGAAGCAGACAGCGGTACGAAGGTAACGATCTATCTGCCGCTCAGCGGCGGCGGCTCCGGGCAAGGGGCTTCTGAGGAGTAGGAGTAAATATGATTCTGCGTGAAGGAGGGGTCTTCCATGTTTCGGGCGATGATTGTTGAGGATGAACGGCCAATCCTGGATTTAATGAAGGTGCTGGTTGGCCAAAATAGCAATTACAGCATTGTAGGAGCTTTTACGAATCCGGTAGAGGCCTTGGCGAATCTGCAGGAGCTGCAGCCGGATATCGTGTTCATTGATGTGGAGATGCCGAGGATGAACGGGCTGCAGCTTGCAGTGCACATCCATGAACAGCTGGGTCAGGCAGAGATAGTGTTCACTACGGCTTATAAGGATTATGCGCTTGAAGCATTCGAAGTAAGTGCACTTGATTATATTCTCAAGCCTGTCACGCCGCAAGCGATTCAGCGGGTCACCGGGCGGCTGTTCAAGCACCGGACAACCCACATTCCCGCAGAGACCGTCAAGTCTAGCTTCTCCATCCGCTGCTTCGGTGAATTTGAAGTCCTTAATCCGGAGGGACTCCCGGTCCACTTCCGAACCCGCCGGACCGAGGAATTATTCGCTTATCTTCTCTGCCACCCTGGACGGTATATCAGCAAGTGGAAGCTCATTGATTTGTTGTGGCAGGATGCGAAGGGAGAGCGGGGATTATCCAATCTGCATAATACCCTGTACCTGTTAAAAAAGGTCCTGAAAGAGAACAAAATTCCGATGAGCATACAGAAGCTTAATGACGGTTACAGGCTGGATACGGCAAATAAACAATATGATCTCCTGCAGTATCATCAACTGCAGCAGGTTCACAGTGAGGGCAGACTGACCACAGAGCAAGCCGAAGAGCTCTGTTCGCTGTATCAGGGGCCGCTGCTGGAGGGTAAGAATTACTTATGGAAGATCCCGTTAGAGGAAGCCTTCTTCAAGCAATATACAGCAATGGTCCGGGAATTGGCGGCGGCTGAGCTTACGGCTGGAAATGGAGCAGCAGCGGAATTACGTCTTGAGCAATACTTGTCGCTGTATCCGTTGGAGGAGGAAATGAACCGCCTCCTGATTAGCATGTATAGAGGACGCGGCGCATTAGAGAATATCGACAGACGGTATGAGCAGTTTGAAGCGGCTTGTAAAAATGAGCTGGGGCTTGAGCTGCCGCCGGAAATCAAGAATGAGTGGCTGCAGGCTCATTAGTATATCCCGTGACAAAAAGAAAAGGCGTCCCATGTAGCCGTTACACGGCTTATGGGGACGCCTCTTTGCATAGTGAGAACAGGATCAGCCCTTAACCGCCCCCGCGACAACGCCCTTCACAATGTATTTCTGCAGGAAGATGAAGACCACGATCGATGGAAGCACCGCCATTACCATAGCGGTCATGGCATACTGCCAGTCCGAGGTATACTGGCCCACGAAGGTGTAAGCGGCCAGCGTTAACGTCTTCGTCTCCGGTGAACCGTTGACCATCAGCAGCGGGAGCAGGAAGTCATTCCAGATCCACATGACATCGATGATGACGATGGTCGTGGTGACCGATTTCAGCAGCGGGAAGATCACGCTGAAGAACAGGCGGAAGCCGGAAGCGCCGTCAATCGTCGCACTCTCGTCAATCTCTGTCGGGATACCCTTCACGAAGCCGTGATAGATGAACACCGCCAGCGGAGCGCCGAAGCCCCAATACAGGAGACCCAGTCCCCACGTGCTCTCCGACAGGTTGAGGTTCTTGGCGGTCTGGAGGACCGTCAGCATGATCGACTGGAACGGGATCAGCATCGGCATAATGCACAGGAAGTACAGGACACCGCTCCATCTGGTCTTGGTCCGGGCCAGCTTATAGGCGGCGATGGAGGAGATGAATACGATACCGAGCAGGCCGACACCCGTAATGATGAAGTTGTTCAGGAACAGCCGCGGATAGTTGATGAACTCCCAGACATAGGCATAGTTGCTGAAGGTCAGCTTCTGCGGGAGGGCGATGACATCGGTCATGACCTCGCCGAAGCTTTTTAACGAGTTAATGATTGTCAGGAACAGTGGATACAGGAACAGCAGAGACAAGAGGACCAGGACAATTTCCAGTATGATCTTGCCCGCCTTGTTGTGGTTTGTTTTCATTAGGCCTCTACCTCTCTCCGTTTGAAGACTGTCAGCTGGATGATCGTCACGACAAGCACAGCCAGGAACAGGATAAGCGCTTTCGCCGTGCCGTAGCCGTACAGATTGTTCTGGAACGTATCCCTGTAGATATCATAAGCAATACTGTAGGTAGTTCCGCCGGGACCGCCGCCGGTCAGCGACAGGATGACATCGAATACCTTGATTGAATTGGTGAGCGCCATGAACACAGAGATCGTGATCGATGGGGCAAGCAGCGGCAGCGTAATGCTGAAGAATCGTCTCAGCGGTCCGGCACCGTCTACTGTAGCGGCTTCCTTGAGATCCTCAGGCACAGATTGCAGACCGGCAATGTAGATAACCAGATAGAACCCGATGGACTGCCAGATGGATACGCCCAGGATGGAGATGAAGGCCAGTCCCGGTGTCCCGAGCCAGCTTAGATCGAAGATTGCCCAGCCGGTGCTCTCACCCAGCGAGTTGAAGCCCTGCATGAAGATGAATTTCCAGATGAAGCCGACAATCACAAGGCTGAGGATATAAGGGATGAAGAAGGCCGCTCTCAGCCAGGAGGTGCTTCTCAGCTTCATGTCCAGCAGCACGGCCAGCAGAATCGCCAGCACGTTGACTATGATAATGTAGAGCACCGCGTATTTAATCGTGAACCAGGCAGCATCCGAGAAGTTGGTATCGCCGGAGAAGATCTGCTTGAAATTATCCAGCCCGACGAACTTGGGGTGCTTGGAGATCCCGTTCCACTTGGTCATTGAATAGCGGATGGTCATGGCGAACGGAATATAGAAGGCTACAGCGATACAGATCAGAACCGGGAGAGTGAAGATTCCGAATTCGAATTTCTCGCGCCATCTTTTGCCGAGTGTTTTTAACATGGATGCACCTCTTCTTGAGTTATAGGGTGGGAGTAGTAGGCCTGGCTTGCCACACTTAACCATTCCGGTTAGTCTATATTGTGTATTATAGAGTAGACCCGTATCGTCAAAAATGGATTTAAGAGTACACTTAAGGGTAAAAAGGTGAACGGACTGCGGAGGCCGGAAAAGTCCCCAAAACCGGCAGCGGGGAGAGCGGAGAGCATCATGAGAAAAGTGTGGGTTAAGCTGATCGAGCCTTTACTGGCGCGGGTGTCCCGCCGCCTGGCTAACAAGCTGATTCTGTTGTTTACGATTATCATCATCCTGGTGGTCAGTTCACTCACCTACATATCCTATAGCATGCTGCAGCGGGAATCGGTCGATAACAGCATTGCCAGTACTAGCAACAACCTGCTCCTGGTCGGACGGAATCTGGAGAGTTATCTGAGCGGGATTGAGCAATTGTCTCTGCCGCAAATCTCCTACGATGAGTTCAATTATGCGCTTTTGCATGAATCGGAAGACTACAGCTCCCGGATGTACGTGGAGGATTATCTGCGGAATCTGTATTTTTCGCGCAATGATCTGGAGGCTGCCTATCTCTATGTAATCAAGGAGCAGAAGTATTATTATGTCACTAAGGAGAACTATAACATCACCGTCCGGGTATCCGAGCACCCGCCTATTGATGACCTGCCGTGGTATAAGCGGGCGCTTAAGAGTCCGTATAACCGTTCCTATCAGTCGTTCGTGGAGGAGCAGCCGGCCAGCGTGAACAGCGCCGATTACCCCGTCAACCATAATAAGGTGTTCATGGGCTACCACCGGCTGATCCGCTCCATTGTCTCACGCGAGCCGCAGGCGGTATTATCGCTATATTTGAACTCCTCCGTGACCGATGAGATTATGCGGGATATCCCGTTCAGCACCGGAGAGCATCTGATGTATATCAGCCCGGACGGCGAGCCCTTCAAGGTGGATGATAAGGAATTCTACCGAGAGAGCAGGGAGGCGGGACTGGCGAAGCTGCTGACACCGGAGCAGAAGGGGCGCGTAACCTGGTCGGATAAGGGGCAGAAGTACCTGGTAATCTACGATATCAGCCAAAAGGAAGGCTGGAAGCTCGTCAAGCCGATTCCCTACACCCAAATCTATGAAGCAGCTACAACGACGCGTACGTTAAGTGTGGCGATTGGCCTTCTGTTCCTGATCGTATCTGTGGTGCTGGTCAGCTTCACCTCGAACCGGATTACCCATCCGCTGAAGAATTTGTCGCTCCAAATGCAGCGGTTCAGTACCGGGAGCTTCGATGCGCAGGCTGCGGTTGCAGGCAAGGATGAGATCGCCTACCTGTCGCGCCATTTCAACAAGATGGTCGAGAAGACGAATGAGCTGATCAATGAACGCTATAAAATGAAAATTGTTGAAAAGAACGCCGTCCTTAAAGCCCTGGAGGCTGAAATTAATCCCCATTTCCTGTACAATGCGCTCCAGGCGATCTCTACCAAGGCACTCAAGAACAACAACGACGATATTGTCGAGATGGTGGACAACCTGGCCCTGACCCTGCGATACTGCATTAGCGGCAAGGATGTCGTGCAGGCAAGGGAGGAGCTGCGGCATATTGAACGGTATCTGGCGCTGCAGAAGGCGCGGTTCGGGAACCGGATGCAGGTGGTGTACGCCTGGGATGAGAGCCTGATGGAGCTGCGAATTCCCAAGCTGTCGATCCAGACCCTGGTGGAGAACTGCATCAAGCATGCGCTGGAAAAGGTATCGAGTACGGTTACCATCACCATTGAGGCGCGTATCACCGGCACACACAGCGTCATCTCTGTGCTGGACGATGGGCCGGGCATCAGCGGAGAACGGCTGGAGCAGGTGCTCAGCTCCCTTCAGATGCAGTGGGAGGACCGCGTAGCGGACACGGCCGAAGAGGACGGGATGGAGAGTATCGGGCTGAAGAATCTGAATACCCGGCTGAAGCTTTTGTATGGAGAGGAGTCGGGTCTGGTCATTCATAGCACGGAGCAGGGAACACGAATGGATATGCGGCTGCCGCGGGGAGGAGTAGGACAACATGTATAGAGTGCTGATTATTGATGATGAGGAGCCGCTGCGCGAAGCGATTCATATCCTGGGGGATTGGGAGGGTCTCGGTGTCAGCGAGGTGCGGGAGGCGACAGACGGTAAGGCGGGGCTTGAGCTGCTGCGCCGTGAGCGGTTCGATCTGGTGCTGGTCGATATGAAAATGCCGGAGCTGAGCGGAGCCGAGCTGCTGCAGATTGCCGAGCAGGAATTCCCGGACCTGCTGCTGATTGTGATCAGCGGCTATAATGACTTCGAGTATACGCGCCAAGCCATCCGCTCGAAGGTGGTGGATTACCTGCTGAAGCCGGTGAACCGTATCGATCTTAACCATGCGCTGCGTAAGGCAGTGGGGGTGCTGGAGGCCAAGCGGAAGCGGGAGAGCGAGTTCATAAGCCGCAATATTACACTCAATATGTCGCTGCCGAAGCTGAAGGAGAAGATGTATCTGTCCATCATTGACCGGAGCTTCAAGACCCAGTCCAATGAGGCTTTTCTCCCGCTGATCGGGGCGGACGGGGCGGCCAGCCACTTCGCTGTCGGCCTTCTGCGGATGCTGAATCTGGAGAAGGTGCGTAAGGAAAGATTCCATGGGGACCGGGATCTGCTGCATTTCGCCGTAACGAATGTAATGAACGAGAACACGGACGGGCAGTTCGAGTCATTCAGCTTCGCCAGCCCCAAGGGGGAACGCGAATTCATTGCCATCTTCACCATGAAGGGCGGTTATGAAGCGGATGCGGCCTTCCTGTCGCTGCACCATATGAAGAAAGCAGCCTCTACCCTGAAGGAGCTGTTCGGGATCATCTGTGCAGGCGGAATCGGGGAGCCTTGCAGTGATTCGCTCAGCATTGCCGCTTCTTATGAGCAGGCCAAAGCATCACTAGATACGATTGACCTGCTCAGCCTGAGGGGCAGCCTGATCGCGCAGGGCAGAGCAGTGAATCCAGTATCACGGGATAATCCCTCCCTGACCGGGCGGATGCCGCAGATCCGCAGCGCGCTGGAGGGCGGGAATGTGAACCATGCCCGCAGCATCCTCAGCGAATTCATCCGCAAATGCCAGGAGACGGAAGGTTTTACTCTTGGTGAAGCGGACCGGACCCTGCAGGGCTTTCTCCTGCTGCTGGGCGAGATTGCTGCCCAGCTGGGTGCCATGCCGCCGCAGATCCGCAGCGGGAAGGACAGCAGCCTGGCACCTCTGGGCATCCTCAGCGACTTCTCCTCCTTTGAGCAGTTTGCGGGCGTGCTTAATGATATCTTCGACCGTTATGCGGGCGAGATCAGCCGGACAGTGGCCGGAGACCGCAGCAGCGTGCTGGAGAATATCAAGGCATATATTGATAACCATTATTTCGAGGATATTAAAATATCGATGTTCACGGAACAATATTTCCTGAGCAGAGAGTATCTGATGAAGCTGTTCAAGGGACAATACGGCTACGGCATTCATGAGTATGTGCAAAAGGTAAGGATGGACAAGGCTAAAGCATTGCTACGCGACCCTGCCCTCAAAATTCAGGATATCTCTGAAATGCTGGGATACAAGGACAAGAACTATTTCAGCAAGGCTTTCCGCAATTACTATGATTGCTCCCCTTCTGAGTTCCGGCTGCAGCTGCCAGGGGTAGAAAAGTGAAACGGTTACATGGACACTTTTTTACCCTCATCAGTTCACTTATGTACATTCTTATCCTTTTTCTTTTTATTTAGAATGATGAGCAAGACCACAAGATGCATAAGGAAAAAGGGGGCAACATCATGTTAAAACGATTCATGGCATTATCTGCGAGTCTGCTGCTGGTGGGCGGACTGCTGGCCGGCTGCGGCGGAAATAGCACCAATAATACCGCTAACAACACAGGTGGTACGGCCGGGGCAGGCAATACACCTACGGATTCCGCCAAGCCCGTCACGATTAATATGTTCACCGCCTCTCCCGAATACACGGATGCCTTCAATGCTTATATTGCGGAATACAAGAAGGTTAAGCCGAATGTTACGATCAATCTGGAAATCATGCAGGCAGATTACAATACGGTGCTGAAATCCAAAATTGCCGCCGGCAGCACACCGGATGTGTTCCAGACCACGGCGGGCGGGGATATCGATACTTTTGCCGAATACAGTGCCGATCTTACCAATGAACCGCTGGCCGCAGCGATGACGGATGCAGTCCGCTCCAACATGAGCTCTACAGATGGCAAAGTCCTCGGACTGCCGGTGAAGGGCAACCTGTTCGTCCTGATGTACAACAAGAAGCTGCTGGCCGATGCCGGCATCACTGAAGTGCCTAAGACAACTGCTGAAATGGACGATGCAATTACTAAGCTTGAAGCCAAGGGCATCACGCCTTTCGCCAACGCCTACAAAGAGTGGTGGGTATGGAAGCATATCTTCCAGCACTTCGTAGACGCCGCTGCCACAGATGCCGGAACCGATGCCAAGACGCTCGTAGCGGACTTCATCGCCGGGAAGACGACCTTCAAGGATCATCCGGTGCTGAGCGATAACTTCTTCACCTTCATTGATACAACGGTTAAACATGGCACAGACAAGCCGCTTGAACGCGACAGCAATGCTGAGGTCAGTGATTTCGCCTTGGGCAAAACAGCCTTCATGACCGGTAAAGGGGCGTGGGATGAAGAAGCGATTAAGAAAATCACCCCTGACTTTGACCTCGGCATCGCCGGGTATCCTGTCAGTGACAAACCGGAGCAGTCCCAGATTATCACTGGTGCCGATCAGGCACTGCGGATCAACAAGGATTCTGCGGTAGCGGCAGAGACGATTGAGTTCTTCAACTGGCTGTATACCTCCGACTACGGGAAGAGCTGGTTCTCTAACGTAGCCAAGGTCATTCCTCCAATCAAGGATGCCCCGATGCCTGACCTGCAGATGCCTAAGGAAATGGAAGAAATTCTGAAGACGGAGAAATCCGGCGATCTGTCGGTGAACTACTCTCTGGATACGTTCCACCAGAAATTCGGTGAGCTGATGCAGGCTTATATCGGCGGCAGCAAGACGAAGGATCAGGCGATGGATGAAATTCAGAAGGCCTGGATTCAATTCGGGTCTGCGGAATAAAATTTTGGTTTGACCTTAACGGCCTCCGAAGTAAGCTTTATTACTGAGGGGGCCTTCTTTTTATGTAATATAGAAATTTGGAGCGGCGGTGTTTAGTGGCTGGACGTAACTGCGGAAGCTTTGGATTTCCGGCCGCTGTTATGTTTGGATTTCCCGATTTAAACTGCTGGCCGCAGTAGAAATCCAAACATAAAGGCGGTCGCTACCGCTCCTCCAATTCCAAACCTCCCTCCGTTACTTCGCCACTTATGCGGCTGCACAAAAATTCAGGGATTACGAATATAAGAGAAGGCTTTATATTCAGGATGGGCCAGGAAGTGCAAAGAGACCAAAGAAAAACAAAGAAAAACAAAGAGACCAAGATCACAACATTTGTCAGGAGGCAAATTAGACATGGACAGCAGGCTCATAGAGATAGCCGAGAACGGGCTGTATCTTACGATTGAAATTACTGGGGAGCAGGATGTGCGGCTGCTGCATTTTGGCGCAGCGCCGCTGGAAGCAGGGAGCATAGAAGAGAAGCATAAGGCAAGCTTCCGGCTGCTGGAGCTGCAGCTGTCGGGTGAAGACCGGGCGGAATATCACGGGCGGACGCACCGTGCATCTTATCCGGGATTGCGCATGGTGTATGACGGGCATAGGGACACGGTGAATCCGCTGGGACGGAAGCTGGAGCTTACACTGGCTGACCCGCTGACGGGTGTAAAGGCAGTACAGCATTATCAGTTCTATACCGGTGTGCGGATTGTCCGTTCCTGGACAGTGGTTCGAAATGAAGGCAGTGCGGAAGCGGCTGTGGAGTATATCTCTTCATTCGCACTCACTGGAGTGGACAAAGAGGGCAGCAGAGACCGCAATGACAAAATCGAAGTGAGTATTGCTCACAGCGGGTGGCAGAGTGAGCTGCAGTGGAAAAGCTACAGCCTGCCCGAGCTGGGCATGTCCCATCTCGCCGATCGTGGATCGAAGCGGGTTGCCGCCAGCAATACCGGCTCCTGGTCGGCGGCTGAGCTGTTGCCAATGGCCGTGCTGCGCAACAAGGAGAGCAGAAGCAGCCTGTTCTGGCAGATTGAACATAACGGCTCCTGGCACTGGGAGCTGACAGATCAGGCAGATCAGCTTACGCTGCTGGTCAGCGGGCCTACGGAGCATGACAATCACTGGTGGCGGAGGCTCGCCCCCGGCGAAGCATTTACCTCCGTGCCAGTGGCCGCAGGTGTAGTAGAGGGCGGGTTCGGAGAGGCGGCAGAGCAGCTTACCGCATACCGGCGGCTGATCCGCAGACCGAATGAGGATAATGAGCTGCTGCGGGTGATTTTCAATGACTACATGAACTGTCTGTGGGGAAGCCCGACAACGGAGAAGCTGCTGCCGCTGATTGATGCCGCTGCCGAGGTCGGCTGTGAATACTTCTGTATCGACGCGGGCTGGTATGCTCCCGGCGAGTGGTGGGACGGGGTCGGCGAGTGGGAGCCTTCGGCTGAGCGCTTCCCGGAAGGCATCAAGTATGTGCTGGATGTGATCCGCAGCAAGGGGATGATTCCCGGCCTCTGGCTGGAGCTGGAGGTGATGGGCATCAACAGCCCGAAGCTTGCGGAGACCGACGACAGCTGGTTCTTCATGCGCCATGGCAAGCGGGTCAAGGACCGCAGCCGCTATCAGCTCGATTACCGTAATCCTGCGGTCATTAAGCATGCCGACAGCGTGATTGCCCGGCTGGTCGGGGAGTACGGCGTGGGGTACATCAAGATGGACTATAATATCAATGCAGGCATTGGTACGGAGACGGGGGCGGACAGCTTCGGGGACGGTCTATTGCAGCATAACCGCGCTTATCTGGCCTGGCTGGACAGCATCTTCGCCCGTTATCCGCAGCTCGTCATCGAGAACTGCTCCAGCGGCGGGATGCGGATGGATTACGCCATGCTCAGCCGCCACAGCATCCAGTCCACCAGTGATCAGGAGGATTATGTGAAGTATGCTGCCATTGCCGCAGGCTCTCCGGCTGCACTGACTCCCGAGCAATCGGCGGTCTGGTCGTATCCGCTGCGCGAAGGCGACGATGAAGAGGTCATTTTCAATATGGTTAACTCGCTGCTGCTTCGCGTTCATCAGAGCGGCCATCTGGCCGAGCTAACGCCAAGACGCCGGGCGCTGGTGAAGGAGGCGCTGGATTATTACAAGTCTATCCGCGCCTGCATTCCGCAAGCCTTCGCCTTCTGGCCGCTCGGTCTGCCTGACAGTGGAGGGGAATGGGTCAGCTTCGGCTTGCGTCATGGAGACATCCGCTATATTGCTGTATGGCGGATTGCCGGAGAAGCGGCTGCGGTCACGCTGCCCGTTCCTGAGCTGATGGGGCGTGAGGCGGAGGCACGGTGTGCGTATCCTGAGGCGCACGGGGCGCAGTGGAGCTGGGACGCTGTGGAAGGCAGCTTGACCGTTACGTTGCCCGCCGGCAAGACTGCGAGGCTCTTTGAGCTTCGTTCGTAGGGCCAGCTTCATACACCTAGAAGAGGCTGAACAGCTGATACGGGGTGATTTGCATACAAAAAGGGGTATTTCTGCACCGGTGAATGGCTGCTGAAATACCCCTTTTTTGCTACTTGATGAAGCTTAGGCTTAACAGCAGCAAACGGCGGGTGTAATAAAAGGACAAGAGCAGGAGGAACGCGAGAACTAGGCTGAAGGGCAAGCTGAGAAAGACCGGGACGGAATAGGATGGGGTCAGCCCCATCCCTATGGCACTGACTCCGAAGGTCCGCAGCAAGCCGGCTATCGGAGCGATGATGGCACAGATGAGGCTCCCGGCCACCCAGACGCCCAGTACGGGCAATGCAAAGAGGATGACGAATCCTTTTGCCAGATAGTTCAGCAGTATAGGCATTGCACCAGAAGAAGAAGAAGAAGAAGATTTCATGTCGTGTACCTCCATCGTTATGTATTCATCTGAATAATCTTGCCAATCCGGGAATGTGGATGAATCGTCAGCGTCTCCCGGTAACGGATCTCCCGGATGGAGCAACCCGACCCGAGCGTAACATTCTGTCCGCACACAAGGTCTGCCTGCGTCCGGTATAGGGTGAGGTCAGCCCCTTCAATGATCCCGCAGCGCAGCTTGCGGAAAGGACTCAGCGGAATTGGGAGCAGCCTGGAGGAGGGCGACACGATAATATCACCTGCCGAGGTCATGTGCCTGATCTTGCACAAGGCCCCCAGCTTGATGCGGATGGTTCCCATGCAGGACAAGCGGTCTATACGTACGCAGCCCTCGGCTTTGAATTCTTCTGCGGCAACCTCACCGGTAACAGACAGGTATCCATTGGCCGTGATGCTCACGCCCCTGAGTTCAGGAACGCGCAGACTGCCGAAGCTGCTCAGCTCCTGCGTATTGCAAGATAACCCTATGGAGCATTCTCCTCTAAGCCTCAGGCGTGCTGTGGTCAAGCTCCCGCTGACATGCAGGTGGCCCAGCACCTCCACATGGGAGGCATCCATATCCCCCCGGCAGATCCGGGAGCCGTTGATTTTAAGAGGTTTATTGGCCGCGGGTGTCGGGTTCAGTGCAGGCATAGGTTCAATCACCACCGTTTTATACTATTTTAGTAACTATAATATATATTAAATAAAATATTTAATCAATATATGTTCTTTAACAAAAAAACTGCACTCCCCGATGGGAAATGCAGTCTGTGCTTAAAGGATAGCCGTTGATGCTACTGTAACATTCCGCCCATCAGCTCATCAATTCTCTGCAGGGCTGCCGATATTTTGTCAAGGTCAGTCAATGCAAAGGTGTCGAAGAGAGAAAGGATGTGCTGCTTCCCTGATCCGGTGAGAACAATATTGACGACTCTGCGGTCTTCCTTCGTGCGAATTCTCTCGATGTATCCCAGATCCTCCAGCTTATCGCACATGAACGAAGCGGCTCCAGGCGTAATGACTAACCGCTCTGAGATATCCGTAATATTAAGAGAGCCGGTGAGCTGCAGCAGGAACATCAGCATGATCTGGTTCTGCGAGAGTGACCCTTTTTTCGTAATCCGGTCTATGAACGCCTGTGACTTTTGCTGCACGCTGGCCATATGCTCCATGACGGTATAGACGGCTTGCTCTTTCTCAGCTTCTTTGCTCATGGAAACACTCCAATATAGTATATTACGTAAAATATATAGATTGTATATCTTTCTTGTCAAGTAAAGGAAGAGCATAGTTCCTAAGGAGCAGCCGTAAGCTAAGGGAAAAACCGCTTCAGCCATACCCCTACAGAATTACGGGCAAAAATTGAATGAAAAGAATAAAATGGATATAAAACGGTTTCGATTATAAATTTGTCGAAAAAACTCTAAACTTTGTCGAATTTTTTGTCGATAAATATCAAAAGATGTAGAAATAAAATTGACAGGAAAGAAATAGCACTTTACAATGCAATTATAGAGTAATCATTTCTACTTATTAGAAGCTTTGATAGCTTTTAACACCGAATGATGATCCAAGTGTTATTTCAAGGGAGGATGCATAATGATGAAAGCAACTGGCATAGTAAGAAAAGTAGATGAACTGGGACGTATTGTGATTCCGATTGAGCTGCGCAGAACAATGGGAATTGACATAAAGGATCCGCTCGAAATTTTTGTGGACGGCGAAAAGATCATTCTCAGAAAATATGAACCTACTTGCATCTTCTCCGGAAGTTCCGAGAACCTGATCAACTTCAAGGGTAAAATGGTCAGCAAAGATGTTCTCGATGAACTGATCTCAAGCTTCGACAACGTATAAGTTAAGGTTCTGAGGCAGTATGCAGTATGAACAGAAGGGATCGCAGTGTAAGCACTCCATGTGTTTGCACTGCGGTCCCTTTCTGTAATTAGGGGTTCGTAGACAACATCTGCTGCTTCCTATATCATTAGGGCGTGTGACCGAAGAACAATTGGAAGGGATGATTCACCTCATGAGCAACGAAGAACAGACACAGGCGGGGAACAGACCGCTGCCGAACTTAAACCAGCCGGAAGCCATCGTATTTGATATGGATGGTACGCTGTTTCAGACAGAAAGCCTGTTATTGCCCGCCTATCATAAAATGTTCGATATTCTGCGGGAAGAAGGCCTGCATTCCGGCTCGACTCCGCCGGAGGAGCGCATCCTGGGCAGTCTAGGCATGCTGCTTGCGGATATCTGGAAGAACGTAATGCCGGAAGCGGATGAGGCGGTACACCGCCGGGCGGATGAACTGCTCCTGCAGCTGGAGATTGAGGGGCTGGAGGCCGGAGGGACGGTACTGTACCCTAAGGTAGTCGAGACGCTGCGTGCGCTGCACGCACGCGGAGTGAAGCTGTTCGTCGCCAGCAACGGGCTGGAGGATTATATCCATAGCATCGTAGTCGTACACGAGCTGAAGGACCTGTTCGAGGGGCTGTACAGCGCGGGCGGCTCGGGCACGGCAACGAAGACCGAGCTGCTCGGCCTTCTGCTGGACAATCACAAGATCGGCAGTGCCTGGATGGTCGGGGACCGTTCCTCCGATGTACAGGCGGGCAAGGGCAACGGACAGACCGTGATCGGCTGCGCCTATGCCGGCTTCGGGCGGCAGGATGAGCTGAAGGGCTCGGATGTCATTATCTCATCATTCGATGAATTGATTGCGCTGTATGATAACAGCACAGCGCAAAGCCTGTAATCAGCCAGGCCAGAAGCGGGCTGTGTATATACAAGCAAGCAGAACCGGATGTCATTTCCGCCTTACTATAGGCGTGAAGGGCATCCGGTTTCATATCTGGCGGAGCGGATGCGGATTCATCTCGAAATTTCATACCTTTTCTCGAATGAGGGCCGTTTCATTGCAGGTGCTCAAATTTTATACTGGTACTGTAAGCGTTTCACCAGGAATGAGCCTCAGAAGCTTGGCGAAGCGCAGCGGCGGCCAGATACTGTATTTGGAGGGATAGGGTTGCACAAGCTGTTTCTGGTTGAGGATGAAGCCCTGATCCGTACGGGCCTCAAGCATTTGATTGAGGAGGTCATCGGCGGCTTTCAGGTGGTGGGTGAGGCAGAGAACGGAAGACTTGCACTGGAGGCACTCAAAAGTGTGAAGCCTGATGTCCTGATCTCGGATATACGGATGAATGAAATGAACGGGCTGGAGATGATCCGGCGGGTCCGTGACCAGTACCCTGAATTGTATATCCTGATTCTGAGCGGGTATGCCGATTTCGAATATGCAAAGCAGGCCATCAAATACGGCATCAGCGATTATCTCCTGAAGCCGGTTGACCGCACGGAGCTGGCCCAGGCCTTAGGGGAGTTCAAGCGCAAGCATGGAGCCCGGAATGCTCTGCCGGGCCAGCCGGAAGAGGGGGAGACCGACCAGAAGGGCAGGCAACTGATCCGCAAAGTGAAAGAACTGGTTGCCCAGCGGCTGGATCAGGAAATTTCGCTGCAATATATGGCGGAGCAGGTGCATCTGAATCATCAGTACCTGTCGGTGCTGTTCAAGACGGAGACCGGACAGAACTTCACGGATTATGTCTCCCGGTGCCGGATGAACCGGGCCAAGCAGCTGCTGAAGGAGACGAATCTCAGAATCTATGAGGTTGCCAAATTATCCGGCTACCTAAGCTCGAAGCATTTCATGGCGGTATTCAAGGACTATACCGGCTGCACCCCAACCCAATACAGGGAGCAGCAGTAATGTAACCGTTCACTTAGAAGAAGGAGGAACAAGGATGCGGAAATATGAAGTGGTTGTGGCGGGAGGCGGGGTTTCCGGCTCCATCGCGGCTATCGCGGCAGCAAGAGCAGGCGCCCGGACGCTGATCATCGAGGCGGGGGGATTCCTGGGCGGGACTCTGACTGCTGCGGGCGTAGGACCGATGATGACTTTTCACGCGGGGGATAAGCAGGCTATCCAGGGAATCACCGATGAGCTGATTCAGCGGCTCCGGGCGCTCGGCAAATCGCCGGGGCATATCCCGGACGCGACGAACTACACCTATTCAGTGACACCGTTCGATGCCGAAGCGATGAAATACGAGCTGGATCTGATGCTGCAGGAGAGCGGAGGCGAGGTGCTGTATCATACGATGCTGGCCGGTGCTGAAGTATCCGGCAGACGCATTACATCACTTACCTTGTGCAACAAAGGCGGGCTTAGCAGGATCTCGGCGGATGTGTTCATCGATGCTACGGGGGATGGCGATCTGGCGGCCTGGTCCGGCGTCCCGTTCACCAAAGGGCGCGAATCCGACGAGCAGTCGCAGCCGATGACACTGAAGATGAAGATGAGGGGAGTGGACACGGAGAAAATCAAGGCGTACATCTGCGGGCACCGTGAGGACTTTCCGCGCATGAATCTGGATATTACGGTGATGGACTCGGCGGCCAGACTCTCTGTCGTCGGCTTCGACAAGCAATTCCGTGAAGCGAAGGCGCGCGGTGAGATCAGTATTCCGAGAGAGGATGTACTATTCTTCGAGACGAGCAATCCCGGTGAGATTATTATGAACACGACGCGGATTCTCGGCAAGGACAGCACAGACCCGTGGAGCCTTAGCGAGGCCGAGATTGAGGGCCGCAAGCAGTGCCGGGAGCTGGAGGTTTTTCTGAAAAAATATATTCCCGGTTTCGAAGATTCAGTGGTTGTCTCTACAGGCCCGTCCATCGGCGTACGCGGCTCCCGCCAGATCAAAGGTGTGTACACACTGACTGCGCAGGATATCCTGTCGGTGAAGCCCTTCGAGGATGTGATCGCCCATTCCGGCTACCCGATTGATATCCACAGCCCGGACGGCGAGGGAACCGCAACAGATCATCTGGAGTGGGGCGCGATGTACGGCATCCCTTACCGCTGCCTGATCACCAGCGAGATCGATAATCTGATTGTTGTGGGGAGATGCCTCTCGGCTACCTTTGAAGCCCAGGCGGCTGTGCGGACTACACCGACGGTAGGCGCAATCGGACAGGCGGGCGGTACGGCGGCGGCGCTGGCGGTCCGGGAAGGAGTTCCAGTGCAGCAGGTGGACTATAAGAGCTTGCAGGAGATGCTTGTCGCGCACGGCGCTTATCTGGAAGTGTAACGCGCGGCGCCATAACTGTAATATGTGCAACTAAAGTGGCCAGTTATTAAGCTGTGTGTAGTTTAATTGTAGAAATACATCTAACTGTTGTTAGCTGTTGTTAGCATCTACCCTTGGCTGCAATTAAATAATAATTCTTATAACAACGTATATTCAACAAAACTTTAGGAGGAATTGGTTTGGAAACCGTGCAAATTATCGGGATTTTACTTGTATTCATTGTGTTTGTAGGTCTGATGATGACCCGCAAGCTGACCACACTGCTCGCGCTGCCGATGATGGCGATTCTGCTGGCGGCAATTGCGGGCATCCCGCTCCTGTCTGATAACCCGGACACCTTTACCATCACGAAGGGTGTGCTTGCAGGCGGAGCCATGAAGCTGTCTACCGCCATCGCCGGACTGATCTTCGGCGCCTGGTTCGGCCAGATTCTCAGCAAGGTCGGTATCACGAAGACCATTATCCGCAAGGCAGCGGAGCTGGCGGGAGATAAGCCGCTGGCGATTGCCATTATCTTTTTCCTCGCCGCCTCTGTGATCTTCTCGGCCGCGAACGGACTGGGTATGGTTATTCTGGTCGGGACCATCGCTATCCCTATTATGCTGACAGCCGGACTTAAGCCCTTTGTAAGCGGTCTGGTAGTACTACTGGCCAATGCGGTCGGTGTGGTGTTCAACGTCTCTACCTGGGCGATCTATACCGATGTGCTTAAGGTACCGACGAACACGATTGCTTCTTATTCGCTCGTCTGTGCCGTCCCGCTGATTGTGATTGCCCTGATTATGATCGTCTATTACACCCGCAAAGACGGTAAGGTCCGCCGCGCCTGGGCAATGCCGCTTAAGCCGGAATTCCAGGCTCAGGATAACAAGAACGTAAGAGCTATTGCGCTGATCAGCCCGCTTGTTCCGGTGTTGCTCGTATTTTTCCTGAAGGTGGATATTGTCTCGGCGGTCTTCATGGGGGCGCTGGTCACCCTGCTGCTGGCCACCCCTAAGCGTCCATTCCATGTGTTGTCGAGTGCGCTGGTTGAAGGCATTCAGGATGTGGCCGGTGCGCTGGGTCTGATGATCGGAATCGGGATGCTGCTTAGTGCGGTAACCGCGCCACAGGTGGCCTCGTTAATCCAGCCGCTGATCGAAGTCATTATTCCGACGAGTCCGCTAATGTATATTCTCGTCTTCACGCTGCTCTCTCCGCTGGCAATCTACCGGGGGCCGCTCAATGTATGGGGGCTCGGCAGCGGAATTGCGGCACTGATCGTGGCTGGTGGTATGGCCCCAGTGGCAGCGATGCTCGCCCTGCGTATTGTGAGCAATCTGCAGGCTGTCAGTGATCCGACCAACTCGCACAATGTGTGGATCGCCGATTACACGAAGACAGATATTATTGAAACGCTGCGCAAGACGCTGCCATGGATGTTCGTTGCGGTGATGATCTCGATGATTATCGCGGGGATGATTGCCTTTTAGAGACTCTTAGAGACCTAAGCTTCATGGAGAGGAGAACCTGCTATGAGCAATAAACAAATCAGAATCGGCATCGATGTCGGAGGAACCTTCACGGATGCCGTGGCGATAGATAATGAGACCTTTGAGGTGCTGTCCAAGGTCAAAATGCCCACCACGCACCACGATAAACGCGGAGTCGCCAGCGGGATTGTCCAGATCATCCAGCGGATCATGAGCGAGAACGGGATTCTTCCCGGCGATATCAAGTTCATCGCCCACGGGACGACGCAGGCTACTAATGCACTGCTGGAAGGCGATGTTGCCCGTGTAGGCATCGTGGGGATGGGTACGGGGCTGGATGCCCGCAGTGCCCGCTCAGAGACCAATGTGGCGGATATTGAACTGGCTGCGGGCAAGTATCTTACTACGTATCACAAGTTCATTGACTCCCGGGAACTTACAGCGGAAGCCATTGACGATGCGATTGACCAGCTGCTGGCCCAGGGCGCAGAGGTCATTGTAGCCTCGGAAGCTTACAGCGTCGATGATCCGGCCAATGAGCTGAAAGTGATGGAAGCGGCACGCAGCCGGGGAGTGTACGCCACCGGCGGACATGAGATCTCTCAGCTCTACGGGCTGAAGACGCGGACCCGCACAGCGGTGGTCAATGCGAGCCTGATCCCGAAGATGATGGAGACGGCCAATATGACCGAGCAGGCGGTCCAAGAAGCGGGAATTACCTCACAGCTCATGATCATGCGCTGTGACGGCGGGGTCATGAGCATCGACGAGGTGCGCAAGCGCCCGATCCTGACGATGCTGTCGGGGCTGGCGGCCGGCGTGGCCGGTGCCCTGATGTATGAGAAGATATCGGACGGCATTTTCTTCGAGGTCGGCGGCACCAGCGTAGATATTTCCGTGATCAAGAACGGTAAGGTCATGATTGAGAACGCCCAGGTCGGCGGACACAAGACCTATCTGCGCTCGCTGGATGTGCGGACGCTGGCCGTTGCCGGAGGCAGCATGATCCAGATCGGCGGGGGCAAGATCACGGATGTCGGCCCGCGCAGTGCGCATATAGCGGGATTGGAATACGAGTGCTTCACCGGCAAGGAGAACCTGGAGCAGCCTGCGATCGGTCTCGTGAGACCGCGCGAAGGAGACCCGGATTATGTTACGGTTCGTAGTAGGGGGGGCCATGAATATGCGCTGACCCTGGCAGGAGCGGCGAATCTGCTGAACCATGTGCCGGAGACGGATTATGCGCGCGGGAATATGGAGAGCACGCGGATCGCCTGGCAGGCGCTGGGTTCTCATCTGGGGATGTCTGCGGAAGAAGCGGCCAGGGCAGCGATGGATATTGCCATCCGTAAGGTGATGGCGGTGGTGAACCAGATGATCAGCGATTATGAGCTGGACACCGGATTCATTACGCTGGTAGGCGGCGGAGGCAGCGGTGCAGTTCTGGTCCCGGCCATGGCTGCGAAGGAAGGCTTCAAGCACCAGATTGCGAACAATGCGCCGTATATCTCCACGATTGGCGTCGGGATGGCGATGGTCCGCGAGCAGATCGAGAAGACGGTCGTGGGTGCCACCGAGCATGACATCAAGCTGATCCGGGCAGAGATTATGGAGAGAATCGTCCAGTCCGGGGCGAACGAATCCACGGTCGATGTCACAATCGAGATCGACTCCCAGCGCAATATTCTGCGGGCGATCGCCACCGGCTCCACGGAGCTGCGCTCGAAGGATCTGGCCAGCCGTGCGGTGCCGGTGAATGAGCTGATGCAGACGGCGGCGGATGCGCTGGGCCAGCCTGCGGAGCAGACGGAGCTGAAGGCAGCCTCCGGCAGATGGTATCTGTTCGAGGCCAGCGAGATCAAGAAGTCGATGTTCGGCCTGGTGAAGAAGAAGCTCAGCCATGTGAGCGTGCTCGACCGTGAGGGAGTGGTGCGCTTCAAGAAGACGAATGCGTATCACCTGGCTTTTCTGAAGAAGAATATGGCTGACAGGTTCGCCTCGTTCCTGGAGGAGAATACGATCTATTCGGATGCAAATGCCACGATCCCCAAGACCTTTGTTTTCTATAAGGAAAAAATGCTCGATTTGACCGGGATGCAGACCAAGGAGCAGCTGTTCTCCATTCTTGAGGTGGAGACAGGGTTGCTCGAGGACAACAGCGAGCTGCTCGCGGTCGTCTACCAGTAGGAGGTGCAGAGGATGATGAAGACAGATGCACGTACACTGCCGGATGATCATGTACTGGGGTATGCCGAACTGAAGAACGACCTGCTGTTCCACCGGATTCCGAGCGGTAAACGGCGTTATTATGTTGAGCGTCCGCTGGCCATCGGGAAGGAGCAGGCTCTGGCGTTCAAAGCCCGCTATGGCACGGATGTCGGAGCCATCTGCAGGGACAGGGGCATCCAGGTGAACCTCAATGAACGGAAAGGCACCATCGGGCAGATCCGCTTCCGCGCCCAGATTGAGCTGTCGGCCAAGGAACGTGTCATTACACTGTACCGGTCCTCCATGGAGGAGCTGCGGCAATGTGCCGGTGTGCTGCTTCCCGGCCGTTCCTTCAGCCTCAGGGAGGTTACCGACATTCATCTCGCCCATGAGCTGTTCCATGATCTGGAGTTCACGGAGCTGGGATACACGAATAAGCGGCTGGATGACATCAGCAGCCTCTCCCTGGGGCCGCTGCGTATCCGGGCGGGCGTAACGAAGACCTCGGAGATCGCTGCGCATGCGTTCAGCCGTTATCTGCTGGACCTGCCCTGCTTGCCGAATCTGCTGGATTACGCGTATATGATTCACAGCGGGACACTGACAGCCGCCGAATTCTGGAGGCAGACGGAGGTCTGGTCAAGCGAGCTTGAGAATAGCTGAGCCGGAATCTCTGAGCCTGGGCAGGGCATGGCGGATAGCTCTGACTTCCATCCCGGATTATGCTATGTTGATGTAGAACCAGAGTTCGGGGAGGCTGTCCGCATGTTACGCATGTTATCCGGTAAAAGATTCAACCGATCCGCTTATGTGCCGCTGCGCACGAAGTTTATCATTTTATTCTGCTTGCTGATCACCATTCCGTTCCTGGTCATCGGCACCATCAGCTATAAGAAATATATTGCCGGAGTAGAACGCAACACGGTAGAACTATCCAATCAGGTCGTCAGCCAGATTAATATTAATCTGGAGCATTATATTAAGGAGCTGGACCGTCTGACGCTTGCGCCGCTGTATGATGAGGATATGATGCAGATTCTCCGCAAGCACAGGTTGCCGGGTTCGGGCGGCACCTATCTGAGCACGGATGAGACGCTGAAGATGAACCTGTTTATCTCTTCGCTGGCTTTTGACCGGGGGGAAATCGAGAGCATCCTGGTGTTCACCAATGACGGCGGAATCTTCAGTAATCTGGACCAGAGTGTGAGGAAGCGGTGGGACCGCAGCATGGCAGAGTGGATGGAGACCGTAGAGCAGGCGGACGGTGGCCTTGCCATTCTTCCGCCGCACAGCGCAGCTTACTACACAGAGGCGAAGCAGGGGATCATCTCCGTGGCCAGAGTCATCCGTGAACCGTACACCCATGCCATGCTGGGGATTGTCAAGGTAGATCTGATGCCCCGGGGCTTCGGATCAATTGTCTCGACGGTGCGCTCAAGCGGGAGCGGCCTGCTGCAGATTACTGGCAAGGATCAGGTGGTTCTGTACTCCGGGGCCGGCAAGCTTCCCGATTCACGCGAATCTTATATTACTGCCTCTGCGGAATCACCGTACACAGGACTTAAGGTCACCTCGCTGATGCCCCGGGCGCAGCTTCGGGAGGATGCCCGTGAGCTGACAAACTCTACACTGATTGTCTCCATAGTGGCCCTTATGGCGGCTTACGTAGCAGCCATACTGCTGTCGAGCCGCCTGATTAAGCCCATTGCTCATCTTCAGTCGAAGATGAGGCAGGTGAAGCGGGGGCTGTTCCTCGAACGCGCGACGGTCACCACCAGCGATGAAATCGGGCAGCTGACCGAAGGATTCAACACGATGATCGGCGAGATTGACCGTCTGGTTAAGGAGGTCTATGAGACCCGGCTGAAGGAGCGGGAGGCAGAGCTGCTGGCGCTGCAGAGCCAGATTCATCCGCATTTTCTGTACAACACGCTGGAGATGGTGAACATGCTGGCACTTCAGGGCAATACCCGGGAGCTCTCCGGTGTGGTAACCAGTCTCGGCAAGCTGCTGCGTTATACCGTAGGCCACCGGGAACAGATGGTGTATGTGCTGGATGAGGTGAAATTCGTGGAAGCCTATCTGCGCATTCAAGGCATGCGTCTGGGAGACAAGCTGGAGGCCGTGATCCATATTGATTCTTCCTTTGATTCCTGTGTGGTGCCGAAGCTGATTCTGCAGCCGCTGATCGAGAATGTCATTGAGCATGCCATGGGACCGGACAAGCTGTGCCTTACCTTGACCGCCTCTGTAGAAGAAGAGGATCTGATTCTGTCGGTTAGGGATAATGGCCTCGGCATCACCCGCGCACGGATGCTGGAGCTTGAAGAACAGCTATATAGCCGTCAGCCCCGGGCCGCAGCCGATGCGGAGCAAGGAGGCTTTGGCCGGATACTCAAGGGGTTCGCGCTGCGAAATGTCCATCAGCGGCTGCGGCTTCTCTACGGGGAGCCTTACGGCCTGACACTGGATAATACGGCAGAGCAGGGCGTAACGGTCTCGCTGCGCCTGCCGATGAACTGGGAGGCGATGAATGATGCCGGACCCGCAGGGGACAGGCAAGGAGGAGAGGAATAATGCGGATTAGGCTGTTAGCGCTTATCGCTGCGGTATTGCTGGCTGGGGGCTGTTCTTCGGATGCCGGAAACGGCGCGCCCGGCGGGTTAGCCGGGGAGGGAGAAGTGGAGAGCGGGACGGCTGCTGTGCAGGCACCCGTGAAGCTGAAGTTCAGTATCTGGGGCAATGATGCGCAGAAGGCGATGGTGGAGGAGCTTATAGCTGAATTTGAACAGCTTCATTCCGGGATCGAGGTCGAGATTATGATGATTCCCTTTGCGGATTATCAGCAGAAGCTGTCAATCATGCTGGCCTCCCGCACCGCGCCGGATGCCGGCTGGCTGGCGGAGCGGATGATCCCGCAACTGCTTGAATCAGGCCAACTGGCTGATATTGCCGCAGCGGTTCAGGATGACTCTGACTACCGGTATGCGGATATTTATCCGTCTACCCTTGATATTTTTAAGCGGGGAGACCAGTTATATGGCATCCCGTTCTCCACGCCCCCGGTGCTGATCTATTACAATAAGGATCTGTTCCAGGCCCGTGGACTGAAGACGCCAACGGAGCTGTATGAAGAAGGACAGTGGAACTACGATGAATTCCTCAAGGCGGCGCGAAGCCTTACCGACCCGCAGCGGGGCATCTACGGCGTGAAGCTGGTCCGCGATTGGAACAACTGGTCGGACGCACTGCTGCCGCTGTTCTGGTCGCATGGAGCGGAGCTGTTCGACAGCGGCGGAGCATCATTTGCACTCAATTCTCCCGCAGGGAAGGAAGCGCTCCAGCTCTACAGTGACATGATGTTCAAGAGCAAGGTGCACCCGCTGCCCGGGGATGAGATTGCCTTCGACAGCGGCCGGATTGGAATGTATACGGACCGTTACAGCTATACTTCCAAGGCCCGCGCGGTTACCGATTTTGCCTGGGACATCGCTCCGATGCCGTCAGGCATTAAGGGGACAGGGACCTCCCTCGGTTATGCGGGAGTATCTGTTTTTGAGACCAGTCATCCGGCAGAGGCTGCAGAATTTCTCAAGTTCATCACCAGTGCAGAGTCTATGAGCATCACCGCGCAATATTTTGTCCCGTCACGTAAGTCTGTTCTGGAATCCGATGTCTTCCTGCGGGCAGCATCCAAGCCTTCACCGGAGAGCATCCAGCGGGCGGTGCTCGATCAGATCGCCACGGCGCGGATCGCGCCAGGACATAAGAACTGGCAGCAGATTGATACGAAGATCCAGCTGTTGATGGACGGTCTCTACACGCAAACGTCCACCGTTGACGAGTTGCTCGGGCAAATGGAACAGGAAGTTACCCCGCTTATGAAATAAGCGGGGTGTTCCTCTGTAAATGTGTTCACCTGCTGAGTCATTTTGCTGACCTATACATTGAGTCGTCCCCTGAGCCATCTGCTGACCAACCACTGACCATCCGCTGAACTGTACATTGAGCCATCCCCTGCTGATTTGGAAGTGGAGGCGGCAGCGCAATTACAATTCCTGCACATAATGCAACATTACCTATCATTAAGGGGCCATAATCAGAAAATGTTGCACAAAAAGCAGGAATACTCCGCATTTAAGTAACTTCACGTTAAGATTCCTGCATTTCCTGCAACAATTCTCCCGCACACCCCAGTATCTAGATAGCCAAGTTGCAATATCTGCAACATTATTAAGGCTGCTAGACTGTCAACCCGCTACAATCCCCGCCAAATTGCATACTGAGGATTTACTCATAAGGCCTACCTATGTTCAGAGCGATTCACCCAAGGCTAGTCATCAGTACTTACTGATGCAAATCAGGTAATCCCTGCACGGGCTCATAGTAGCAAATGTATCTGTTTAGCATGATAGGGCGCAGCAGTCCTTTATGAACCAGCTCCTGCAGTTGTTTGCGAGCCGTCCGAAAGCTTACGTTGTATTGAAGCATCACATCTTTGGGCCGTAACCCCTTTTTTTGACTCAAGGAGAGTCTGACAATCTCTCTTTCCCTCGGTGAAAGTGAGGGTCCTGACTGAACACGGAGTAAAGAAGGGGAAATGACCATTTGCAGCAGCATACGGCAGATTTCCGGACGATTCTGCACATCATCGAAGGAGAAATGTACAATCCTCCAGCCCAGTCCGTTCAGATAATTCTCCCGATTCAGTGAGTAGCTGAACCTTTCGCGGTCCATATCCTTCACATGGCTCTGATAACCATCACATTCCAGGCCGAACTTCCCGTACGACGGAAGAAATGCAAAATCCAGAAATTGCGATTTACGGTTCCAGTCGTAGACCTCATACTCCGGATGCAGATCATCCAGATTGCCAAACAGCGGCCACCAGACATTACGCAGCAGCAGCTTCTCTGCATACTGATGCCCCCGTGACAGCCGGCCTCTGCGCTCTCCTGTTCTGATCGACAAATGATGGTCCAAGAGCAGCTGATGCGCTTTTTCAAAATCCATTTGCATTCCCTCCATCTCTCCTTTACGCAAAAAAAGAACGCCCCTCTGCCAGCGATGGCTTGGGACGTTCTTCGTCTGAGCTAATTATACGCCTGCACACGGGGGAGCGGCAATAGATGCTTTATAGTCCGCCACCAAGAGGATATTTCCTTCCAGATCGTTTATACTGAGTTTACATACATAACGTAATTTAGTATCTGCACATACAAGTGCAGAGATGGAGGTTTGTCCGATTGGAATTATTTGAGTATATTTTGTTGATGCTGGCAGCCGTGTCACTGTCTAATCTGGTGAACCGGTTTATCCCCTCGCTCTCCGTGCCGATCATTCAGATCGCGCTGGGTATGGCCTTGACCTGGCTGCCCCTGCATTTCGAGCTGGAGTTGAACCCGGAGCTGTTCCTGCTATTATTCATTGCTCCCTTGCTGTTCAATGACGGCAGGCTTGCCGATAAAGTGGCCTTATGGAAGCTGAAAAAGCCGATATTGCTGCTGGCGCTGGGGCTGGTTTTTCTAACGGTAGGGGTGCTGGGATATTTCCTGCACTGGCTGCTGCCGGTATTGCCCCTGGCGGCTGCGTTTGCGCTGGCTGCGGCACTGGCCCCTACGGATGCGATCGCTGTAGGCGCTTTGGAGCAAAAAGTAAAAATCCCCCATCAGACGATGCAAATTCTCGAAGGAGAATCTTTGATTAACGACGCGTCGGGTCTGGTGTCCTTTCAATTTGCAGTCGCAGCTATGGTTACAGGCGCATTCTCTTTCAAAACGGCCAGTCTGAGCTTTATTGGCATCTCGCTAGGCGGTGTGGTGCTGGGTCTTGTGCTCACGCTCATTAAGTACGGGATCGTCCGGTGGCTGCGCAGGCTCGGGATGGAGAATGTCACGCTACATATGCTGATTGAGATTCTGACACCCTTTGCAATTTTCATGGCCGCTGAGGAGCTGGGAGTCAATGGCATTCTGGCAGTGGTCAGTGCAGGGATCGCCCATTCCTTCGGGTACAAGCAGATGAATCCTGAAGTAGCCAAGCTGAGTATCGTGTCCAAAAGCACCTGGTCCGTCATTATCTTCGTCCTGAACGGCCTGGTCTTCCTGCTGCTGGGTACCCAGCTGCCGGAGATTATTCAGACCGTCTGGAACAACCCGGATATAGGGAATGTCCAGGTTATCCTGTATACCCTGCTATTAACCGCTGCTGTCCTCGGTCTGAGGCTGATCTGGATGCTAGTCATGGATATTCCCGAAGGGGAGGAGCCGCGCGGACCCTGGAAGCTGGAATTCAAAAAGGCGCTCATTCTTACACTGTCGGGGGTTCGAGGTACGATTACCCTGGCGAGTACGATGTCACTGCCGTTTTTCCTGGATGACGGCTCCTACTTTCCGGCGAGAGACCTGATTATTTTCCTGGCGGCGGGTGTCATTCTGTGGACCCTGCTGGCGTCTAACTTTCTGCTGCCGCTGCTGCTTGGCTCAGATCATGAAGCAGAGCACAATGCTGAGGAGGCCGAGGCCAAAATCGAAATTCTGCGCAGTGTGGTTGCGGGCTTAAATGAGCAGGCAACAGATCAGTCCCGCCTCGCCTTGAATCATCTAACCGGGATCTATAACGCAAGAATCCGTCTGCTGAAGAAGAATGAAGACGCTGAGGAAATGGAACGGAAGCTTGGGGTGACAGCACTCAAGTGGCAGCGGGAATACACTATGCTTGCGCTCAAGCAGCACGAAGTGAACCCGTATACGGCATACCGCTATCTGAACCGCCTGAACCGGCAGCTGTTCATATACACCCGTGATCCGCAGTACAAGAATGATCTGATTCCGTTCAAAAGCTGGGAAGAAATCACAGGTGTCATTCAGCAGGTCCGCTTAAGCGCGCAGGAGCGGCGTGAGGAATCAAACCGGCTGCAGGCCGGGATTTTCGCTTATGTTCTTGAGCGGCTGAGAGAGCTGCAGAATACGGGGGAGATGGAGCCTGAAGTAATCAGCTCCCTGATTCTGCGCTATGAGCGGGGAAGAATGCGGTTAACCCGTCCAGAGTCCATCTCCTCCACGAAACGGGAGTTCGAAGAATCGCTGCAGGAATTGTCGAGAGCAGGCATTCAGCTCGAACGTGACCACATTCAGCTGATGTTCGAGGCCGGACGGATCTCCAGAGCTAGCATGAAGGAAATGAAACGTGATATTCTGTTCATGGAGCATGATCTGCGGGAAGAAATGGGCTGAATGCCATCTACAAGGAGCTGAATTTTAACATGAACAATAAAGTAGTAGCGGGTACTTGCGCGGTTATTGCAGCGCTGGGAATCTACCTGTACGCGGGAAGTGGGGGGACGAAGACAACGGAGGTTGCTACAACTCCGGGAAGCAGTCAGGCTGCCAGTCAGGACATCAAGCAAATGGTGGCTGACTTCAGCTCACGTACCTTGACGGCGGAATCCGCTTCGATTACCTCGACCCAGCTGATTGTGGACAGCGGCGGTTCTAACAAAGCAGTCTATGGGCTGCCGGAGGATGAGTTCTTCCTGTCGGTTGCCCCTTATGTGCAGAATACACATCCCTGTGCCACCCACAGCCTGACCGGCTGCCAGGGAGAGATGGCCGGCCAATCCTTCGGGGTAACAATCGAAGATGCGGACGGTAAGGAGATCATGAACCAGACCGTCAAGTCCCAGCCGAACGGCTTCATCGACCTATGGCTGCCGCGTGATCAGAACTATAAGATGACCATTACTCATGAAGGTAAGCAGGCCCAGTCTGAGATTTCCACTTTTGAGAGTGATGATACTTGCCTGACTACTATGCAATTAAGCTAAAAGTATAGCAATCCTGATTCTGTCTGTACCATCTCGTTTGTAAGAAGAATAATATGAGTTGGGGCCGTATCTGTATACGGCTCCTTTTTTGATGTTCTTTGATATACATAAATCAAGCGGAGAATCCGATATTCGGTGTAAAAGGAAAATATATATAATCTCGGGGGAGATAAGTTGAGTGAGCGGATGATGATTAGGATTAAAGGACTAGCGCAGGTTGCAGTGGTGGGTATAATTCATTTGCTGATTATTAGCTTTTTGAATTTAAAAAAGGGTGCGTGGGAGGAAGTAGGGGGTCTGCAAATTGCATTGACATATTGCGCTCCGGTTTTTTTGTTGTATGCAACTTGTGTAAGGTCTTTGAAAACGAAGAAGATCAGGTATAATCTGGTTTGGCTATTGACCAGTCTGCTTCCCAGTGCGGCCATCCTTTTTAAAATAAAAGAAATTACAGGTGCGGAGCCGAGCGAACCTGTATTTATAGAATTCCATTTTGAACAAGGTTATTTGGAATTGATGCTGTTATTCCCATTTGTCTATTCGGTTATCCAGTTACTCCTGTGGGTTTCCATATGGTTTATGATATTATCCAAAGAATAATCATTTTGCCTCATACAATGTTAGCAAGGAGAAAAGAGAATGGGGAAATTCATAAAGCCAATATACCAAGCCGTTCTTTATATGTTAGCAGCAATTGCAGTACATCTGATTTTAATCTATTTTCTTGAGATAAGAATTGAGGGATGGGCAACAGGAATAATAATATTACTTTGCAAAACCTACTTCCTGCCCTTATGCATGTGTTTTATTAATTCTTTATTGTTTATTAGGGCTAATAAGAGAGAGGAGCAAATCACCTGGTTTTTATTTACGGTCATTCCAAGCAGTTTACTCTTATTTCTTTTCGTGGAATTGCAAGGTATTGAACCCAGAGGCTATGCTGTAGTTTCCTTTGAGCTTTTCCGAAAATATCAGTTTGAAATGCTTTATTTGTTTCCGCTGGGTATATTAATAATCCAATTTCTTATGACTTTATATTATTTAATCAGTGTAAGGGTATGGAAAAGAAATTAATCGTTACATAACGATTAGAAGTTCTGTTAACGTTCCATTCACACTACTCTGATAATCTCTAGAAGTGTTAGGGAGATTGGCCCTAATCTTAAATATAGAAGATGATGCGGAGGGTAATAATGTTGATATTTATGAAAAAAAGGCTGCTCGCTGCTCTGGCTATATTGGCTGTGATGGGATTAAGTGCGAGCCTTATATTTCCCGGGAAACATGCCAGTGCGGAGACAGGACAAGCCGCTTCACCGGGTTCCCGGATTGAAGCGCCTGCCAATCTTGAGGATACGGCAAGTCTGACAGCCTTCGTGGATGGAATGATGGAAGAGTATATGAACCGGCTGCAAATTCCGGGAGCGGTGATCTCCATCGTCAAGGATGGCAAAATCATTCTGGGCAAGGGGTATGGCAGTTCCAATCTGGAGCAAGCGGCTCCGGTTGACCCTGCAACCAGCATGTTCCGAATCGCTTCAACGACCAAGCTGTTCACCTGGACAGCAGTGATGCAGCTGGTGGAACAGGGCAAGATTGATCTGGACACGGACATTAATACCTACCTGAAATCCGTGAAGATTCCTGCTACTTATCCTGAACCCATCACCATGCGTCATTTGATGACCCATACAGCAGGCTTTGAAGAGGGCGGAGTCGGTTATCAGATCGTCACTGATCCTGCCGGATTGCCCGGTTCCATCTCGGAGACACTCAATAAACATATGCTGGCACGGATCAGACCGCCAGGTGAGATGAGTGCCTATTCTAATTATGGAGCAACGCTTGCAGGTATGATCGTGGAGGATGTCAGCGGTATTCCTTATAATGATTATATTCAGAAGTATATCTTCGATCCGCTGGACATGAAGCATTCAACGGTCGTGGAGCCTTTGCCGGAGTCATTCATCCCTAACCAGGTGGTAGGGTATAATAGCGGGAACGGCAGCTTTATTCCGGGCACACCTACCTTCGAGGGCGGATTTCGTCCTGCCGGCTCGGGTACTGTATCTGCAATAGACATGGCACATTTCATGATCGCGCATCTGCAGAACGGGAAATATGGCACCGGTCAGATTCTGAAGCCTGAGACGGCTCCATTGATGCATTCAACGGCATTCCAGCTCGATAAGCGCCTGCCGGGAGTAGCTCTCGGATTCGCAGAGAAGCGGGTGAACGGGGTGAGAATAATCTCTCATGGCGGCTCCGATCCCATGTTTAATACGGAATTGTATCTCGCACCTGCCAAGCAACTGGGGATTTTCTTATCCTACAATGGCGGTCAAGGCAGCGAAGCTGCTACCCATCTGGTCCAGGCTTTGTTCAACAAGTACTATCCCGCTCCTGAAGTGAAGCAGCCGGAGTTCTCCGCTTCCGCGGAATCCGTACAGAAATATGCCGGCTCCTATCAATTTACACGCCGCAACATAAGTGATATTGACAAGTTCTTTAACTTTTTTGCCCAGCTGAATGTTACGATTGTGGATAACAAGATATCCTTGGGAAGCGGTAGTGAACAACAGCTGTACAGAGCAGTCGCTCCTAACCTGTTCCAGCTGGAGGAAGGGACCGACCAGATCGGCTTCCTGACGGATGAGTCCGGCGCAGTGACACATATGCTCCTGGACATGGCTCCGGAGATGCCGCTGGAGCGTACGCCGCTTTTGGATCAGAGTAAGTTTTGGCTTATCCTGCTTGGTGTCTTGGGATTCATTTTCCTCACGGCATTGCCCGGACCTATCTTCTTCAGACGCAGGTTCAAGGCGATGACGCTCCCGGAAAAGCGGGCCATCCGATTATCTGCGGGAACTGCCGTTTGGGCGCTGTTGTCTTTTATGACTCTGTTTATGATTATTATGTCCATGGACATTATGCAGAAGCTCAGCAGTATCAGCCCTTTACTGTCTGTCAGCTTGGTTATGCCAATTATTATGGCGGGCTTGACCTTAGCAATGCTGGTCTCAGCTATACTGGTATGGAAAAATAAATATTGGACCGCCCTCAGGCGGGTGCATTACACCTTAGTGATGCTGTCGGCTGCCCAACTGACGTTCTTCTTCTACTATTGGAATCTGCTCGGCTGGCAGTTTGGATAACGCTTAAGAGAGAAGGATGATCGTGGCTACTATACTGATCGCGGATGATGATGACAATATCCGGAAGCTAATGTCTCTATATCTGCGCAAAGAAGGGTTCGACCTCGAAGAAGCAGGGGATGGCACCAAGGCGATGTCCATCATTGAGAACTCGCATGTCGATCTTGTGATTCTGGATATTATGATGCCGGGACTGAACGGCTGGGAGCTGTGCCGGGAAATCCGGCGTACGGATGCCAACCTGCCCCTTCTCATGGTGACAGCCAAAGCGGAATCGGCCCACAAAGTGAAAGGCTTTCAGCTCGGAACGGACGATTATCTGACCAAGCCCTTTGATCCGGTTGAGCTGGTCATGCGGGTAAAAGCACTGCTCAAACGCTCACTGGTTGTCACTTCCCAGTCCGTACAGCTTGGCAATGTGGTGCTTAACCGCCGGACTTTTCAGGTTACACGCGGTGGCATGCCGGTCACGTTACCTTTGAAGGAATTTGATCTTCTGTTTTTGCTGGTCAGCCACCCCAGGCAGATCTTCACCAGAGAACAGCTGATCCAGCAAATCTGGGGACTCAATTATGAAGGGGACGGCCGGACTGTGGATGTGCATGTCAGCCGGCTGAGAGAGAAATTCAGCGGCAATGGCGAGGGTTTTCATATCGAAACTGCCCGCGGTCTGGGCTACCGCCTGATCCCTGAGTCATGATCAAGACACTGTATGTTCGGGTCATTCTCACATTTCTCGGCATTATTGTCTTTAGTCTGATTTGTTCCTTTTTCATCGGCTTGTATGTATTTCAGAAGCAAATAAGCTATGAGGGACAGAACGAGATGATTACAGTGGGCAGGGAGATCATTCACCGCTATGATGATGCCAGGCCTGAAGATACGGATGAGTTCCTGAATAGTATGGTTAAGGTATCGGCGCATCCTATCCATTTGTACGACCAGTCGGGGGAACATACTTTCTATGGGCTCGCGGATAGTCCGGCTGTTACCATCAGTCCCGGGGCTGTCCGGCAAGTGTTGCAGGGGAAGGTCTATCGTTCTTCCACGGAAGATAATGATACGTTCATTGGAATGCCCTTTATGCTCAAGGGGGAGTGGCGTGCGATGTTCCTGCAGTACTCAGCCGAGAACGAACATATCGTCAACCGTCTGGTACTCTTTGTGCTGCTGCTCGTGCTGTTGCTGGGAAGTGTAAGCATTCTTATTGCTGCCAGATACCTGGTGGAGCCGATTAAGGCTTTGACGAATGCCACCCGAAGACTGGCCAAAGGTGATTTCGAAGTGGATCTCAGAATGAACCGTGTAGACGAGATCGGAGAGCTGACACAGAGCTATGTGGAGATGGCGGGAGAACTGAAGCAGCTGGAGCAGATGAGGCAGGATTTCGTCTCTAATGTCTCCCATGAAATCCAGACACCGCTTACCTCCATTTCGGGTTTTGCCAAGGCGCTGCAGAACAATGATTTGATTGCGGAAGAGGAGCGTAAGGACTATCTGGATATCATCATTGCGGAGAGTGGACGTCTGTCACGGCTGAGTGATAATCTGCTGAAGCTGGCTTCCCTGGATTCCGAGCATCACCCCTTCTCGGCAGTCTCCTTCCGGCTTGATGAGCAGATTAGAACCATCGTGGTGACCTGTGAGCCGCAATGGTCAGCCCGAAGCATCGTTATCGATCTGGAGCTGCCGGAAGCGGTCTATATCAATGGCGATGAAGATCAGCTGAAGCAGGTGTGGATGAATCTGCTGGGCAACAGCATCAAGTTCACGCCTGAAGGCGGAAAGATCCGCATCCGTATAGACCACAGTGCAGCAGAAGTTGCGGTCACGATCAGCGATAGTGGCATCGGGATCTCCCCGGAAGAGTGGGGTGCCGTATTCCAAAGATTCTATACGATAGACAAGTCGCGGAATGGAAGTAATAACGGGAACGGCCTGGGACTGGCAATTGTCTCAAAAATCGTCTCCCTGCATCAGGGCAGTATTGAGCTGGACGGTGCGGTAAAAGAGGGAACAACGATTATCGTCAGGTTGCCCGCACGCCAGCCATAATGAAATCCTTGAATTGCCGGTCCGCTGCCCGGTCTTCCTCCGTAACGGAACCGCCCCGCTGATGAGACAGAATAACGGCTTTTTGTAAATACATGAAATACAGGTGGGTGGACTTCTGCAGAAGATCCAGCCACTTTTTTTGATACTCTGGAGCCACCGCTGCTGTCTCAAGGTTGATGTACCGGGAATACCAGACCTCCATAGCTCTCTTGAAATCAGGAAGCTCCGCCGGATCCTTGGACAGGGTGCTATAATACACTCCAAAAATAGCATCATAATAGATCAGTGCCTCGTGATGATCTTTTAATGCCAGGTATTGATCCAGAATCTTCTCCAGGGAGGGAACAGGCCGGGCAAAATCGAAATCAAACAGCAGCCTGCCAAACATCCGCTCCAGATTATCCACATAGAGCTTAGCGGCTAAATCTTCCTTGTCCTTATAATGAAGGTACAACGTGCGGCGGGAGACACCGGCTTGTCCGGCGATCTGTGCCATATCCGTCCGTTCGATCCCCTGAGTACAGAATAGGCCCAGCGCGGCCTCCTTAATGAGCTCTTTGGTCATTTGCATTTGCTTTTCACGTAAATTCAATGATCTTCTCTCCTATCTTCCTGCGAAAATACCGCTGCTGCAAAAGCTACTCCTGAGCAGGTGCTGTTGTCCCCAAGAACTCGCTGCCTACCGAATAGCGCTTCTGCTGATTGACCGCCTCCCCCAGCCACTTCACAAGCTTCACACCATCCTGCTCCGCCTGATAGAAGGTCTCCCGGGTGGAAAAAGTGTGCGGGGTTGTCCCGTTCTCAGCGTTCAGTCCGTAATCCGTCAGATAGTAATAATAATTAGGAACCGTTGCCGCTAGAGCAGCTACTGATTGCCGCATTTCCTCTGACCACTCTTTAATGAGTTTCTGGTCCCGTGGTCCGTTGTAATCGTTAATCTTGTTCTGAAAGTGGATTAGGATCTCATCATATACCGAGTAGGCTTGTAAAAGTACCGTACCTGCAGGCAGCAGCCTGCCATTCGCGCGAAAAGCAGCCCCGATGATATCTGCCTCCGGCGCATACCCGAAGGTTGCAGTGAAATCCGAGTCCCATTCCTGCTTCATCACCTGCGGCCACTTGTCTGACTTCAGGAAGGAGCTGTCCGCATATTGGAAGATCTCGGAATCCCGGTAATGTGAAGCAATCTCGGGCGCCCAGAAGGCTGACCCGAATCCGCCAGCACTTTCGCCTGCAATCAGCAGCTTATCTGGCTTAGCCACGTTCGCATAGATCCAGTCAAGGCTGCTGCGCACATTAGTACGCCCGTTATACCGCATGGTGAAGGTGCTCCCGTCCTCACGCGAATACGTAGCGGCGCGGTTACCAATGTGGAAGTCACCTGTGGAATAAGGGAGGTAGACCACATTCCAGCCGTGAAAAGGATTATCCGGTTTGTCCGTATCCATCATCCCGCCCAGCAAAGTCAGCATATAGAACGGAATGTCAGCGAAATAGTTGCCTGTATCCCCGCCTTTAATAAAGTTCATAATTTTAATGGGGTGGGCAGCGCTCCGGGCATCCCAGCTGACCCCGCCGCCGGAAAAGAAGATGATCCAGTTGTTGCTCTCACCGCTCTTAGTCCAGATGAAATACTCCGATCCATCACTGGAAAGGGTATTCCCGCCCAGCTTCACCTTATTCCATTCGTAAGGCTTCGCTTCTGCGATGACAGGTGTTGTAGTGACCGGTCTTTGGATTACAAAAGCATTGACCGCAAGAATGGAAATGACAACAACGCTCAACAATCCAATACCCGTAAATATCGTGATTTTCTTCATTCTGCTCATCTCATCGCCCCCTTACTAGAAGTATACGTCTAGTTAACTCACTGCACAAGATGTATACTTAAATCTGATGAGACAAGCTGAAAATAAGCTTTTGGCGGACTGTTAAATCTATGATTATCAATATAAAAGCTTTAATATAGATATTCCAAATATAGTATTTTATGATAGTATTATCTACAGTTCTGTCGGCCGATAGATCAATACTCCAAGAGGGATTTGAAAAAGTGAAAAAAATGAAATTGAAATCGCTGTCAATTCTGTTTAGTTCGATAATCTCCGCTTCTCTATTTGCAGGCAGCGTATACGCCGCTTCTGGAGCCCGTATTCATGACGTAACCTCCCAAGTACAACAGGGCAGCTATCTGTGCTGGGCGGCTGTATCCAGCATGGCTGGACAATATCTGGGGAAATCCAGCGCCACCCAGCAAAATATAGTGAAGGCTGCAAAGGGCATATACATGGACACGGCCGGGACGGTCTACGATGCCCAGGCAGGACTTGCCGCCTATGGCGTAAGCTCATCTGCATCACTAAGTGTGCCGTCGTACAATAGTTTAGTCAGCAATATAGATAATTACTCCAATGTTCTTGCGTTCACGAGCAAGGCTGGCTCGAGTATTGGCCATGCCTTTGTAGTTAAAGGGTATTACTACAACACCACTAACAATATTCAGAACTTATATTATATTGATCCGGCAGATGGTTCGAGCAACGTTCAAGGCTATTCTACGTTCAAGAGCAATTCCACTTATAAGTGGGTTAATACAGTAAACAATATTAATTGAAATTAATGATCTAATACAAACAACAATTGGAGGGCTTTTTTTGAAAATTCGTGCGTTGCTATTAACCGCTGTCCTGGCTCTATCACTGGCTGGAAATGCGGCATATGCCGATTCTGGTCTTGAGAAGGCTGGGGCAGAGATCAAAGGGGCCATTGAGCAGGAATATAAAGAGTATTATGCGGATAGCCTTGAAGCCCAGAAGGATAACTTTCATGGTACGGGCAAAACAAGCTTTCATGAGGCCACTCTGGGGGAAGGAATCCCCTATTACCAGTTGAATGTCCATGACAACTCCATTTCACATGAAATGGCAGGTTATAAATTTCCTCTTTATCTGGAAGAGGCCCAGGTTGGAGTGATCGAAGCTACACTGGAGTCAGGGGCATGGACCATCTATAACATCAGTAATCATAATGATTTTGACAACACCGTGAAGCGGCTGGAAGCAGAGTATGCCGGAAAGGGCACTGTAGAGCTTATTGACGACAAACGCTACGAGCTGGATTATCTCTATATAAACAATGAGGTTAACGAGACCTATATTGATTTAACGAATGAGCAGAATATCAGTCCTTCAGAGGTTAGGGATGCGGTTAGCGAATCGGCAGATGCCTTGAATTCTATGAACCGCAATTCCAATGAAGGGGCAATCCTGGTGGGTGGTGGCCATCATGCCGCTTCTTCTGACGGAGGGCATAACTCTTTAATTACAGCTATTGTCCTGTTCGGACTATCTCTTGTCTTTGCTGTCCCGCTTGTAATCTCCGCTGTCCAGAGAAGAAGAGCCTCAGACGTATTGCAATGAGATTGGGACGAAACGAATGAACCGGCTCATAGGATTATTCCTAATGCTTAGTCTGGCACTGCTGGCCATAATGGGATGCAGCAACAAGGGGGGCGCCGCCGAAGGTGAGACTGACGAGCAAATCGCCGCCAGATATGTTGAGACTCTTGGTTACAGGATCGTTGACCCTGCAGGAGAAGTTGCCCAATACACATTGGATCAGACCATGTTTGAGAATCTGGATTACATGCAGCTCTGGTCGGTGCAGAAGCAAGAACCTGATGCCTATTTCGGCAAAAAAATCATAACTTACCGATTCCTCGTAGAGAATCATCCCCTGGAACAGCAATATCCCCCGGACGAATACAGGATTGCCGTAAATGTCATGCTTGCAGATCATGAGGTCATAGGCGGAACCTCGGGTCCGCTAAGCATAATCAAGAATCTCATCGTGGCCGGCGGAGAGTACTCCATCGAAGGGAAGACGCTGAAGGAGATCAAAGGGCTGGATTATTCGCAGTGGCTGGAGCATTGGAAGGAGAGCTATGGGACTGAAGTGAAGTGAAGATAGTAAAAAGGATGTTAAGAGTGTGCATACACTCTTAACATCCTTTTTAAGTTAATGTATTAACGAGTTCCACCTCAGCAATCTCTTGAATTGTATAGAAATCATTTGATTGAAAAGCTTTACTCAAGGCCGGAGTGAATTTAATATGGCGGTTTTTATGACTTCCTTGTTTAAATTACGATATAATTATCCCTAAGATTACCAGTGGAATGATAAGAACCTGGAGGGATTGTATGACACTATCCAAATGCCTCAAGCTTTCAGTGACATTGTTATTTCTCTTAATGTTCAGTACAGCCTGCCAAAGTCATAAGGAGCCAGGAACGAGCGGCTATATTTCGTTAAATGAATTAGAGAGCTTAGTGGACAAGGGAGCCGCACTGAATTGGAGCGATTTTGACAAGTATCCGTATGAGGATATCGGTTCAGGAGTGTATATAAGAAGGTACCCCATCGAAGGGGAACAACAGCTGTTAGTTAGAGGGAAAAGCCTGGAAAAACCGCCTGAGCAAATTTCTATTGTGGATCAAAAGGGTGAGGAGCAGGATGTGCTGCTATGTGTCAATCCGATATGATTCATGCGGAGTTGAACCTGGCTGGAGCATTTTTATAACTTAGGTTCAATTGGCGTTCTCAATCGCACTTATCTATTCCTTAGTATCATAACCATTTGCCCATTTTTCTGTACGGGAGAATCAATGGGATCATGGCATTGCTGCAGCGGGCTCCACTTGGTATGTGGCTGTCAGACTGTCGCAACCGAGCAGCAACAGCGTTGGATCATACGTACTGTTAGTTGCTGTATAACTTGTGAAAGAACTTAAGTCCTTATTTGATTAACCATTCTCAGTTTAACAAATTCCCTCAATCGCTTGAACAGCCAGCCTCAAAGCCTTAATTCTCCGCTCCAAAAGCGTTCTTTGTGGACTGCCCGCCTTTGACTTGGCATAACTGTTCTCCACTGAAGGGGTTAAACCAGTGAGAACCTTGCCGGCCTCTGCTAAATCTTCAGGTGTATATGAATGAGGCTTTTGATTCCAGACATTTTCCAGAACTGCTAAGCCGATGGATACAGCATGGAGCCGTTTGGTTACCAGGGTAGTATTGGCGCCACTTTGAGTCATTTGGGACAAAGCGCTCTCAAGTTTTTTGACTGTGGATTGCATAGAGGTTATGGATTCTAATTGATCTGCATTAGATACATTTTCCATGTACACTATCCTTTCGTTGTTTCTGAATTTATAATTCATGCCAGTTTTTATTTCATAAGCTCATCGGGATAACTCAGACTATTAACCGACTCGCCGTCGCCTACAGGGTGACCGTGGATCATTTGATCGACATCTATTTTTTGTTGTATGTTTTTCCCATTGACCTGCTTGAACGAACATTCCCTAAAGATGGACTTGCGGAGGACGTAACGTCACAGTCTACTATAGACATCATAAGAGGTCTTATTGGAGAAAAGCAAAGGAGGGTATTCGTTGGAGCTTACAATAGGGAAATTTTCCAGCGCTGTCAATACAACGATTAGGACACTTAGACATTATGAGCAACTTGAGCTGCTTGTTCCGGGTAAGCGAAATGAATTCAATCAGAAAATATATACCAGGGATGAATTGAAGAGATTCTACAATATCCAGCTGCTCAAAAGCTTGAACCTGCCTTTAGACGAAATTAAACAAAGGCTTGAAGAGCCGGAGTATTCTTTTAGCGACATGTTAGAGGTTCAAGAAGCCATGCTTCTCGATAAGAGAGATAGAATAAACGAGTCTCTCGATATGATAACCAGAATCAAGAATCTAATCCATGAAGCCGGTGACTTAACTACTGAAGATCTTATGTTACTTATGAATTCTATCCGGTTAGAAGAAGATCAAAGAGTGATATTAAATCAATATTTCTCAGCAAACACGGTAGATACTATAATGCCAAAAAGTAAAGCTCAACAATCCGAATTAGATAGGTTGAATAGGAGACTGTTATCTTTCTTCCGAGCAGCAATCCAAAATGAACTAACCCCCGAAAGTCACGAAGTACAGAGAGAATTAAAAGAATTGTTAGAAAGGGTACCTGTAGTTATAGATGAGCTGTCAAATTCAAATCAGTACCTGGAACAAAAGCTGGACATCTATAAAAGCTTATTGCCTGTTGATGTGGTGGAGTTTGCAGGACAAGCGATCCAAGTGTTTTATAAAAAGGGTAATGAATAAAGGGGTGACTTTAGGTATGAGTTCGTTAAGTTCGAGACAGCATTATAAGCTATTGCTGCAAATCTTGCTGGGATTAACACCGTTTTTAATATTGGGTCTGATCCTTATTGGGATTTTTAGGTGGGGAGAGATCATGCCCTTTATGGTTTCGCTGTTTGTCCCGGATGAGATCTCTTATCTTTCAGTCACCTTACTGGGCTTGATCGTCGGTACGACTATAGTATTAATTAGCATAGGTCTCATCATAAAAACAAACACAGAGCTTCCTCCATCGCAAGGTGCGGAAATGATCAATAAATTATTGAAGACTCCAAGCGGTATTGCTGTTAGTTCACTGGGGGGAAGCTTTTTTGAAGAGTTTTTCTTCAGGGGTGTATTAATAGGGTTGTTTATTGGTTATAAACCGATCATCGACGGGGTCGTCATTCTTATAAGCTCCTTTCTATTCTGGATCATACACGTACCGCAATATAAAGGCATTTATGTAGCCTACGCTATCGTATTTATTAATGGGCTGGTCTGTGCTTTATTGTTTTATTATACGGGTTCCTTGATTCCTGCCATCCTTGTACATGCGATTTACAATCTTGGAATAGGGATTTATTTTATAAAAAGAAGCTAGATGATAGTTAGAGTAATTGCATCGGATTTTAATTTATTTTTTAGCTAATGAACTTTAATTATAAGGCCAAGGTGGTAGGTTCATTTGAGACATGATATGCTCCTCGCTGCGCAAGGTTTAGCTGATGTACTAGGGCGAGGCAAGGTCCTTCATTTGGAGCAAGGGTCTATGACAGAAGACGAACGCGGATGGTCTGGTGCGGAAGTGCGCCGCATAGGAGTTAGATATGAAGAGGGTCAAAAGGGAAGTATAATCTTTAAAGAAGCGGCCTTGAAAGAACGCCTAGCTATGGAACGATTAACTGACCAGGGACACCGGAACACGCCAGCAGTCTTTTCACCGGATATCGAGACAGATGAGCCTAAGTGGATGGCGATGGAGGACTTGGGGAGAATCAAGACACCTCCGCCTGGCCCAAATTGGACATCGAGGGTTGCAGAAGCACTGGCAAAAATCCATGCCCGTAATCTGCGTAGAGGTTCTGAGATGCCGTGGCTTCCCCACGCTGACCGTAAGTATTGGGAGGATTATTTCGTTACCCAATTGACTGTGGACCATTTTGAAGCGTGTGCTGAGCAAAACCCGGATTTTTTCCAGGAATTTGGCGCTTATCTGCCATTACTGCGTGAGAAAGCCAACATTTTTGCCCGTGATATGGCTTCTTTGTACAGTGAGAAGAACAGTCTAACTCTTACGCATGGGGATTTACAATCGGTGGATGGTTCACATGTCCATTATTATAAGGGAGAGCCGTATATTATTGATTTCGGCTTCTGCCATTACGCTCCTTTTTATATAGATCTGGTCGGTTATTTCAACCATGAGGATGCCAAAGTGTATTACAACGAACTTATCGCAAACGGTGTCACCCTCAGCTATGCTGATTTTTATGAAAGATTGAGGGCTGCCTTTCGTTACAGCGGGTTGATCTATCTATACCCCAGTATCAGACAATGGTCTTCCGGGCCTACGGAATTAACGGGCAAGCGTCTGCTTCAGATGTTGAAAATTATACTTACCGGCGATTTTCCTGAACGTAAGATAGATTACTCTAGCCAGCTTTTCTCAAAGCTGCTTAAGGAGCATAATAGCGGTACACTTCATCTATGCAGTCATGCGGATTAAACTCCTTATTTCATTAGTTCAACAGGATAACCAGGATCAGGAGTATTTTTAAGCTCAGCTTCTGTTCCTACAAAAAAGCTCTGCACTGTAGGCCCCTCGATTTTACCGGAACTAGTAACCGACTCGCCGTCGCCTATAGTGTGACCGTGGATCATTTGATCCACATCTAATTTTTGTTGCTTATTTTGTTCATCATAGTAATAAAATTCTTCGAAAGATATCCCATATTCAACATCTGGAGTGGATGTTTTTAATACTCCAGATTCAGGAATGGTAAAAATGTTTCTCCCATGATCCTGTTCGATAGCGTTAAACTCCTCTTGATCATAAATAATCTGGACCCAACCCACATAATTTTTTGGAATAAGGTATGTATTTAGATTGCTTTTATTCGAGCTGCAGGATGCAAGTATCAAAATTAACGGTATTAGTAGCAAAAGTGTCTTTTTCAATTTTTTTACCTCCGGAATTTAACATTAATATGTAAGATTCATAGGGAGAACCCGATAATTATAAGTGAAGGGAAAAAATTCAATTTAACCGGAGAATACAATGATAATGAGTTTGTTTTTTGTTGCGTTAAGCGCAGCCATGGGTGTAGGCGTTTGGTTTTTAGTTATAGGGATAGTCTTTTCTATTGGAGGTGGGGACCTATACATAGTAACACACTATGATTCTTTATTTTTTTACGCTACCCTTTTGTTGTTATGCATCATAGCCTATCTTTTTTTTGCAAAACACTTAATGGAAAAAGAACTACCCCTTTTGCTTGCTATTTGTTTTGGGACCACCGTTATTTTCTTTTTCATTGCACCTTGGCTTGCCGAAGCAAAATCATCAGTACAGCGAGAACTTTCTAACATTAGCTATTCGAATCATGAAAAGTTTATGGAAAAAGTAGAGGTTATGATAGACCAAGAAAAACTGCCGTATTCAGTTAATGTTGATAAGAGCAGGGAAAGATTCAAGGATATAAGAAGTACTAACATTATTGTATTGAATAAAGCTTCCTACAAAGATATTTCAATAAACGATATGGAAAAATTACTCGCTATGACGTATGGAGAAAGGGTTAGGCTTGGGATTTTAAATGAAAATTATGAAAACCTGATGATAGATTTGGTAATAGATACAGATAAGAGTGTTAGTTACTGTGAACCGTATGAAATATGCGAGGATTTAGGGTTAGAGATTAAATAATCCATTACATAAAAGAAACACATTTATAATTTAGAGGGCAGGTGAATTAATGCGGAACCTCATATGCTCATTGCCGGAAGGAGAGTATGATCTTGAAAGAACGCTTTTTGATCCTATTCTCGAAAGGTGCTGTGCAGATTAATGAACAGGGATGAGTTATTTTCGCATGTCCAAAAATTTTCTGAAGACCAGTATTCCAATGAACATCGCTTGAATGCAAGAATACAACTGTATCAGTATTGTGAACATAAGAAGGATTGGCATGAATGGGTATTTGAGCATTTGGGACTTACCGAGGGTCTGAAGATTGCAGAGATCGGTTGTGGGACCGGTGTGTTGTGGGAAAAAAACATGAGTAAATTACCATCCAAATCGGAAATTGTCTTGACTGATGCTTCAAGAGGAATGGTAGAGACGGCAAAAGGGAGTATCAATGATCCCCTAAATCGGTTTCACTATGAAGTCGTTGATGCTGAGAAGATGCCTTGGCCGGATCATTCATTTGAAGTTGTGATTGCGAACCACCTGCTGTACCATTTTCAGGACCACAGGAAGATTTTCTCTGAAATCAACCGCGTATTGGTTCCTAATGGAACGGCGTACGCCTCAACTGTAAGCGCGAACAATTATAGAGAACTTTTGCAGCTCATATTAGAGTTTGACGGCAGACTGTCTTTTTTTAATGAAGCCGTTAAGAACTTCAACCTGGAGAATGGCCAGGATATCCTCGGCAAATATTTTAAGGTAACAGCCCAATACGTATTGCAAAATGATATTGTCATACAATCGGCTGCGCCGCTCATTTTATATGTGGCCTCCTATTTTAGCGAAGACCAATTACATATCCTGACCGACAGGTTCAATGAGCTCTGCGATTATTTAGAAGGAACTCTTGAACGTTCGGGAGCACTGCGTATCACCAATCAAAATGTTTTATTTCAATATCAAAGAGTTTCAACAGGATAACCAGGATCAGGAGTATTTTTAAGCTCAGCTTCTGTTCCTACAAAAAAGCTCTGCACTGTAGGCCCCTCGATTGTACCGGAACTACTTTTAATACTCCAGATTCAGGAATGGTAAAAATGTTTCTTCCATTAGCCTGTTTGATAGCGGTAAACCCCTCTTGATTATAAATAATTTGCACCCAGCCCACATAGTTGTTTGGAATATAACGGACCAGAGAGATCTTATCCCCGCGAAAACGCCACTTTTTGCAGCTTAACGGACTCAGTGGACCTTAGTGTCTCTCTATGAGACGTTTTGGAGCCGAAGTGCTAAGGATAAGGCCTTTGAAGTCCGTTACTCGCCCAAATGACGAATTTCTTCCCGAATAAGAGCGCCTCAGTCCGTTACGCCAAGCCAAGCGCCTCCCCAATATAACGGAGAGGCGCTTGTTCGTTTATAGAGCACTACTACCCTACTCCTCAACCACCTTAGAAGAACTAGGCGTGTTCTTATTCTTATACACCCACATCGCGTACTCCAGCGGGCGGACCAGGGCTTTGCGGTAGGTGCTGTTGTCGCCGGAGCGGGCGAAGACCTCGCGGGCGGGCTTGGGGTTGACCTCCAGCACGTAGATTTTGCCCTCGCGGTCGATGGCCAGATCCAGGGCCAGCTCGCAGAGGGCGCCGAAGCTGTCTTCGAGATAGGCGGCAGCCTCGATCCCCAGCTTCTCGGCAGCGCGCATGGCCTTGTCGGCCCGCTCTTCGCTGCCGAGCCACTGCTTCAGCAGCGTCTCTGCCTTCATGGCATGCCCGCCGCCATGGAGGTTCGAGGTGACGCTGCGCGCGGCGCCCACCCGGCCGGCCATGCCGGTGAACTCCCAGTCGCCCTGGCCGTTCTTCTGCACCAGCATCCGGTAGTCGTGGAACCGGCCGCTGGGCAGCCGCAGCGGGATGCCCTGCTGCACGAGGAATTTACCGCTGATGCACCACTGGCGGACGATGGTCTCCAGCCGGTTCAGCGACACCTTGCGCGGGGCGATAATCTGGCGGCTCTGGCGGCGTCCCTGGATATCGAAGAGAGACTTGCCTTCACGCTGGCGTTCGATCCGCAGGATGCCGCGCCCCCCGGTGCCATTAATCGGCTTGACGTAGACGACGGGGCTGGATTTCAGCATCCGGTGCAGATCGGCAGAGGACTGGTAGAGCAGCGTCTCCGGCATATGGGGCCGGAAGCGGCTCCGCTGGGAAAAGGTCTGATGCACCGTCCATTTATTGCGCAGCGGGCGGTTCAGGAAGGTCAGATGGTCGTACCGCGCACGGAAGCGCAGCAGCTGCTGGAAGCGCTGGCTGCGCTGAATCCGGCAGCGGTCATAGATCATATTCGGGAAGGAGCGCCATTTGCGCGACCATACTCCGCTTTTGACATCATAGACCATGGCATTGATCAGGTCCTTGCTGACATGTACATCTGCCGGGGTGAACACAAAGACATCCAATCCAATCCGGCTGCCTTCAATAATCATCCTCCGGTATACACTCTTCTCTTCGAGCTGCTTGGCGTCGTTCAGATAGAGGGTGAGGATGCCTAGGACGGGCTCTGGCACAGGAGCTCACCTCCTTGCGGGAGAATGGCGGGATCAACGCCGCTCCCCGGGGAACGCAAGAGCAGGGTGGGCTTGCCTGTAGGGCCGGTGACCAGATCAACAGCGGAAAGGCCGATGTTGAAGCACATCTTGAGGCTGGCTGCATTGTCGCAGGCGACATGGCATTCCAGATGCCCGAGGCGCTCCAACTGTGCAGCAAGCAGGGCTGTGCCCGTATGCCTGTTCCGGTACAGGGGGTGTACGGCGACTACACAGGCCTCTTTGCCGTAGCCGGAGACGAAGCTGACGCCTGCGAGCTGGCGGCCGTTCTGACCCCGCACCGTGGCAACGAGCAGGGAGACTCCCGGAAGGGCGAGCTGATCCGGTGTCAGCCGGGCCAGCCTCTTGCATCCGCGAAGTGTAATCCGCTGCTCCCCATACTCCCTCAGGAACTCAAGCAATCCGTTTCGCCTGGATTCCCACTGTACGGGATTGCTGTCGTAGAGTGAGGATATCTGCATGGTGTCACTTCCTTTGACGGGTAATGGATTATTTGGATTGGCGGGACAGATGATTGCCGTATTGGAAAATGCGTTCGAGTGACAGCTTGCGGATTGCCGGCTCGTCGAACTTCATCGGGCGGGAATTGGCTTCAAAAAACCATACTCCGCCTTCTTCATCGACCCCGAGGTCCATCGACATCTCGCCCAGCATGCTGGATGAAGCCCGCTCAATCTGCCGGGCCACCAGCAGCGCCGTGGTAGAGACATTCTTCAGGATAACCTCTGCCTGCTCGGGCCCGAAGGTTCCCTCCAGCATGCTGGAGGGGTCTTCAATGCTGCCGCCGCGCGGAACATGGGTGGTGATGCTGCGGGCCCCGGCCAACCGGGCGCCGATACCGGTTACCGCCCAGGCACCCCGGCCGTTCTTCTGCAGCAGCACCCGCAGATCGAAGGGGCGGCCATGGTGTCCGGCAAGCACGATGGCTTGCTGGACAATATAGCGGGCGGACCCTTTTTCCCGGCCGATTCGGGCCCACAGCCGTTCGACAGACGCTGCTTTGTAGGTGGTGTTTTTTTTGCCGCTCTGAATCTGCAGCCGGTAGGGAAGGAGAGTGTCAGGCCGGTATCCCAGCCGCATGATGCCTTTGCCCGCCTTGCCCTTCTCGGGCTTGAGATAGAGGCTCTCGTGATTCTTCAGCATCGCGGTAAGGGTCGCCGCGCTGCGCAGGCGGCGGGTTTTGGGCACATGCCTCGAGGTGGCCTTGGATTCCTTGAGCCACTCGAAGAGATTCCATTTATTGAAGAAGCTCGGATTGTACAGCGAGATTTCGGGATGCTCCAGACACTCGGCAATTTTGCGCGCGACCGGTGCCTTCTCCTCCTCCTCGCGGTTGGGAATCCGGTTATAGATGACCTGCGGCAGCGGAACAGGAATGGCGTACCAGAGCTTTCCGCTGGCGGAGGGCACGTAGCCGGTCACGGTCTGTTCATTTAGCTTCAGGTCACGGACCGTGATGACATAGACCATATAGCCCATTTCTCTGCCGGTACGGATAATGTCGCGAAAGTTATTGCGGTTACCGCGGAACTGCTTAAGCCGGTCACTGGTGGTCAGAATGGCGATTACGGGCTTGCTGGGATCGGGTATCCGGCTGTTCACAAGTCATCCCTCCTGCGGAATTTGCTGAGATACAGACAATGCTCCAGGATGTGCTCAATGGAAGCTTTGCCCTCAGCGCGCAGGGAGGGGTGGCGGAAGATAGAGCGTCCCGGTTTGGCATTGGCCTCGAACATCCAGATATCCTCATCCTGGTCAATGCCGAGGTCGAACCCGATCTCGCCGAGCAGATGGCGGTGCTGGAGCTCCAGAGATTCTGCTAGCTTGACGGCAGTGGTCTTGGCGCGCTGGAGGACCTCATCTGATCTGGCCCCGAACACACGGCCGAGGGCCTGCTGCGGGGTCAATAGCGCTCCGCCGTTCTTCAGATGGGTGGTGACACTGCCCCGTCCGGCTTTTTTGGCCCCGATTCCGACGACGACCCATTGATTGCTGCCGTTCTTGTGCATGTGGAAGCGGAAATCAATCGGGCAGTTGTCAATCTCAATAAGGCGGATACCCTGCTGGACCACATAGTTCTGCATGCTCTGCCCATGGCGTCCCCGCAGCATACGCATCAGGCTGTCGAAGCTGGTGAAGCGCAGCAGCACATTCTTGCCGCTTCGGCGGTACCGGGCGAAATACCCTTTCTTCGGCAGGTAGGTCAGGCGGTAGATGCCGTGTCCCAGGCTGCCGGCCGAGGGTTTATAATAGACGAAGTGGTGACGGTCGAGCATATCCCGCATTTGTTCGGAGCTGGGGTTACTGTGCGTTTCAGGCACGAAGCGGTTCGCTGCCCCGTCATTCTCCAGCAGCCGGTAGACATCCGATTTGTTGAAAAAGCTCCAGTTGAAGTACGGAATCTTCTTGCGTCCGAAGCGCTCGCGCAACTGGTTGATGTAAGGGGAGGTCTCAGCTCTGCGGCTGGGCAGGCGGTTATAGACGACATCCGGCAGGGGCACCAGCTTGCGCTCGAAGCGGCCGCTTGCCGTCAGAAAATATCCGTTGACCTGTTCCTGCTGCCAGTCGATATCGCGCGGCATGAAGGCGAAGATGTAGCATTTGTTGCTGCCTTCGCGCAGCAACTGCTTGATGAAGCCGGTGCGGGAGCCGAAGGGCTGCCCAGCAGAAGCGGGTCCGTCTGAGAGCACACCGACCAGCGGCCCGAGCTGCACCTCGTCATTCTGCAGATTGCGCAGGTAGATGCCGCCGGACTTCGGGACCTTGATGGCGCTTTTGACGCCCGAGGCCAGGAAGAGGTGCTTGCCGGCACGCTTGATCGGCTTGATCGTGGCCGGGATGGCATCTTTTCCGAGGCGCAGGCGGATATTTTTCTTGCCGGATAATTTCAGGCTTCTCATCAGTTCACCCGAGACATATACTACTCGATCAGGCTGCTTGGTGAAATGGACATTGCAAAAAGTGAGACCCATTTATGAATCCTCCTTTGGAACCATAGATATCATTCTCCCGTGTGAACGGAGCTGCCCGGGAGGCAGCTTGTGCTGGCTGCTTGAGCTAAGCAGCAGATGGCGCGCATAGCGCAGCGGGTTCTCGGCGGCGAGTCTAGCAGCCCGGCGGTCGCCCGTCAGCCGGAACACCGTGCGCCCTGGCTTGGAATTGGCTTCCAGCAGATAGATTCTTCCTCCGGCATCGATACCAAAATCCAGGCCCAGCTCTCCGAGTCTGCCGCAGGATTCTTCCAGCAGCGGAGGCAGGAGCGCAGACACCAGGGTCAGCTCCTCCAGCAGGTCTCTTCCTGCCGCGCCGTATTCATCCAGCAGGAAGGGGAGAGCAGGAACGGCCGTGCCTCCGCCGTGCAGATTGGAGGTCAGTGATCCCCGGGTGCCGAGCCGGACGGCCATGCCGGTCAGGGTCCAGGCACCAGTGCCGTTCTTCTGCATCAGCACACGTACATCGAACGGCTGTCCTCCGCTGCCGGTGAGATGCAGGTAAGGCTGTATGATATAGCGGTGCTGGCCGATGAAGCGGCCGATCCAGTCCAGACCTTCGTCCAGCGTACCGAAAACATATTGAAAAGGTTTGTTATCCCGGTCTCTGCCCCGCACCTTCACTCCGCCGCCTTCGCTTCTGCCGAGCAGTACAGCGTGCAGGGTGCGCTTGCCGTGGGAGCCGGTCCGGGGCTTCAGAAAGACGCCGTATTCCCTTCCGGCGAGCATATTGCCAAGCGCTTCGCTGCTGCTGTATAGCTCAGTTTCCGGCAGCAGGGGGGCGGCAGCGGGGCTGCGCCGCAGAATCTCGTAGACTCCCCATTTATCAGGAAGCCCGCGTGACCAGGGCAGACAGCGGGTCAATACAGACAGGGCAGCGGAAGCTGCCCTTTTCTCCTCCGGTGTCCGGTAGAAGCAGCGGTTATAAAGAATGTCGGGCGGCGGAGCCTGCGCAGGCTCCCATTGTCCGTTCTGCCATTGATATCCGCGGACATAGGAGCCGTCCGCAGCCACATCCTCCGGATGAAAAACAAGGACCTTCAGCTCATACAGCGGGGCCGCACGGCAGAGATGACTGCAGAACTCCGGCTCTGCGATGGGAGGAATCCCGTGGCGACGGCCTGTCATAATGCCAAGGAACCCCATTGCTGTTGTGGTCATGATGTCCTCCTTATAATCCGGCCAGATAACGGCAGTATAGAATCATTTGTTTGACTGAGGGTCTGATTTTCTGATCATTCAGGGGTGTGTTGTCGTTCTTGGACGGCTTGGAGTTGACCTCCAGCAGCCAGATCCGGCCGGATTGGTCAAGTGCAAGGTCGATGCCGAGCTCCCCGAAATGGGCGGGAATGTAGGTCTCAACCCCTCTTGCAATGGCCAGCGCCGCTCGGGGCAGCTGAATCTGAGTGCTCTCTTTGACACCGGCCGGAAGACTGCTTTTGCCGACGGCTTCCTTGACCGTACTGAGCGTGCCGCCGCGGGCAAGATTGGAGACGAAATGATTGCTTCCGGCGGTCCGGGCCACGATGGAGGTGACGCCCCATTTGCCGGTGCCGTTCTTCTGTACCAGTGCCCGGAAATCGACCGGACGCCGTCCCAGCTCCATCAGGGAGAGACCCTGCTGGATCTGGAAGCGGGTGGTTTTCATCTTGGGGGCAATGGCCTGAAATAGCTTCGCCAGACTGGAATAGCTCTGCTTGCGTGTGCCCATCGGAGTGGTGGACAGCAGCTGGTAGCCGCCGCCTGCCTCTTTGGAAATGCGCAGAATGCCCTTGCCCAGGCTGCCGCGTACCGGCTTGAGGAACACGCTGGGGTAGCTGCTGCACATTTTTTTGAGTATGGCGAGGCCGTTCAGGGCATGCGATTCGGGCAAGTACCGCTGCAGGGCGGGGTCCAGAGCCAGCGCCTCGAATACCTCTGTCTTGTCTAGGAACTTTTCGTTGAAGAAGTGGGTTCCGTAGCGGGATTTTACATCTGCCAAAAAATGCTGTACGCTAGGTTTATTCTCTACCTTTCGCGTGGTCAGCCGATTGTTGATCACATCGGCAACAGGAAGACTCAGCTTCCGCCAGCCCTCATCGTAGACCCAGCCCTGGATGGTAGTGGTGCGTGATTCCAGCGCTTCCGGGGTGAAGAAATAGACATAGGCGCCTTGTGCATGGCAGGCATGAGTCAGCTCCCGGCAGAACATGGTGATCTGGCCGAAGACCCGCTCCGGCTGTTCGGGATGGTCCCGGCTCACCAGGACGCCAATCATCGGCCCCAGACGCAGAATGCGGCTGCCGGTGCTGTAGGAAGCGTTAAGCGTCAAGCGCTGTCTTAAGCCAAGCCGCCGGCCGAGTGCCTCACTTACACGCAGGCTGTCGGATTTGGGGACAGGAATTACGGTAACCTCCTGCCGGAAAGAGCCGAAGTTCAGCTGAATGGTTCCGTGCGCCGGTATTTTGAGCCTCTTCATGGATTTGTCGCCTAGCATTACAGCATTTTCCTGCAGGATGCCCGAGTGGACCGTTTGAACCGGGATCTTTAGCTTAGACATCGTGAATCTCCTTCCGGTAGGCAAGCATGGTGCCGGCAATATGAATCTTGAGGGTTACATATCATTCATCATATGGAGACATCTGACCCTTGGTGATTGACCTATTCCCGAAAAAGCCGTGCCGGGCGGATTAATATCGCCGGCAGCCAGGGGGCTGGCAGGCATGCCCTGGGCCGGAGGGCGGGAGCACAGAAGGAAGTAGGCGTGCCCGGGCAGAACTTGCGCGGCTGTCAAATTTGGGCGCGGACAGCCCCCGGGCTGGCTGCTGGACAGGCATAGATCCGCTGCCTGCTGGATGAGCGGGGGCTTTTGAAGCGAAGCAGAGACGAACATTAATTGGAGGAGGAAATAGAATGAACGTGATTGACAAGGCGCATGAATTGGCGCGTGCCATTAAAGACAGCAGTGAGGTATCTGATATTACCAGTGCAATGAAGGTGATCGAAGCAGATCCGGAGAGTAAGCAGATGCTCGACAACTTCCGCCAGAGCCAGATTGAGCTGCAGCAGCGGATGATGAGCGGGGACATGCCTCCACAGGAGGACATGGAGAAGATGGAGAAGCTCTTTGAGGTGCTTAATCTGAACCTCGGCATCCGCCGTCTGTTCGACGCAGAACGCCGCCTCAGTGTAGTCATCGAAGATGTGAACAAAATCATCACAGACAGTCTGTCCCAAATGTACGGCGCACAATAAGCACCGGCAGCGCATCGGGGATTCTCTGATACAGAAAAAGGGTGATTTCAGGGCCATACGGCTCTGGAATCACCCTTTTTGTAATATTCCGCTAATCCTGCTTGCCCTCTACCAGACACAGCAGAATAGTAGCAGCCATCCCGAGACGGCGGTCCAGCTTGCCGTGGGTGTCCTTTGAGAAATCGGCAGTGATTTTGGTGACAAACGGGTTGAAGTTGTACCGGAAGGCAGGAATCACCATTCCCCCGATCTCCAAGTTATATTTCAGCGGAATGATGGCAAGCGCACGGCGCAGCAAGGCCAGGAAGGCGTTATCCTCTTTAATGGTGCCGATCTCGTTGTCTTGCGTGTCCAGGATAGCCCACTCGTCTTTGATGAGAGACTTCAGGCCTTTGCGGCGGAGTGCGCCGACCGTTTCTCCGGTCTCCATATCATACACATCATAGGTTGAGCTGATATCAAGAATCTTGCGCGCTTTGATCCGCAGCAGCTCCCTCCCCATTGTCTCGTCTGGGTACAACGTAATGTCCTCTCTCAGCCGGAACGCTTTCATTTCCGAGAACAGCAGCAGCTCCCCGGAATCACCCAAGATATGTAGTTTTCCGCCCAGCGCAGAGAATATTTTTTTGCGGGCGATGTACCGGGTCTGGCTATAAATGGGATTCAAGGTCATTCCCTCCTTCGCTATATAACATCTCATACCCGAGCCATGCAGGATAGAATCTGCTGACAAGGTATGATCATCCTGCTGAAAAATTACGCAGCTTGTCTCATATTTCAGGCCGCAGGTTCATAGAATAGAGATATAGATTCATTCTAACAATCCTGTAGAGCGAAGGAGCGGTCCTGCAATGAGAAAAAGAAGTAAATTCAAACATTCTGTGTATCTGCTGGTTGCCCTGGCCATGCTGTTATACGCGCTGCCGAAGCTGTCTTTTCAGAATGGTTCCGGCTGGGTGCTGGGCTTCGGTCTTGTCTGGTGTGTCTTCGCGTTCCTGGTTATTGCCTCACATCTGCATTTTATTATCGGGGTGGATGAAGAGAAGCAGAAACGCCTGGATGCCGTCCGCAAGGCCAAGCTTGCACAGTGGCAGGGCCAGTGGAACGAAGAAGGCCGGGTGTCGCAGAGATCATAGTTCCGGGATTAAGCTAATGGTGCAAAAGTACCCCCTGTTTGCCTGTGCGGCGGACCGGGGGTTACCTGTACATGCCACTTTTGCCGGGAGTAACGTACGTGGTGTTATATATATATTCCCGGCTGTACTCATTGATGTCATTCCTGGGAAGGCCCGTTCTTTCCGCATACCTCCCATACATTTAAAATGGCTTGTCATAGAGCTGTCATAACTTTTAAAAGATACAGTGTAACCTGTTGTACTCCGGTGTGCCCAGCATGTATAATGGGTACAGAATAGTACAGATCGGGGTATGGGGGTGTAACAGTTGGAAGGTCAAGGAGATAATATCACAAAGCATGAACAACTGCTGCAGCACATTGAGAGTCTGAAGGTGGGAACCAAAATCTCCGTCCGCAAGCTGGCGAAGGAGATGGGGGTCAGCGAAGGTACGGCTTACCGTGCAGTGAAGGAAGCGGAGAACCTGGGGATCGTCATTACCAAGGAACGGATTGGCACAGTCCGGGTGGAGAAGAAGCCGCGCAATATTTCCGAACAGCTGACCTTCGGGGATGTCGTAGATATTGTTGAGGGGCATGTGCTTGGCGGAGCAGAGGGTCTGAACAAGCACCTTCATAAATATGTGATCGGTGCGATGAAGGTCGATGCCATGATCCGGTACATCGATGCCGACAGTCTGCTGATCGTAGGGAACCGCGATGATGTGCACTCGCTTGCGCTGGAGCAGGGGGCCGGGGTGCTTGTAACGGGGGGCTTCGGCACCAGCCGAGAGGTAAAGGCACTGGCTGATGAGCTGGATCTGCCGGTGATTTCGTCCAGACATGATACGTTTACGGTGGCTTCGATGATTAACCGTGCGATCTTTGACCGGCTGATCAAGAAGAAGATCATGCTGGTAGAGGATATTGTGGAGGGCAAGCTGCGCCTGAATACACTCAAAATCTCCAGCACTGTAGGCGAGCTGCGTGAACTGTCGCAGACCAGCGGCGAGCAGCGGTTTCCGGTCACGGATGAGTGGAACCGGGTTATCGGAATTGTAGGCCGGCGTGATGTGGAGGATCTCAGCGAAGGGCAGAGCATCGAGAAGGCGATGGTGCGTAGTCCGGTTACCGCTGCACTCCAGACCTCGCTGGCTTCGGCGGCGCAGATTATGATGTGGGAGGGGATTGATTTTCTGCCCATTGTGGACCGCAACCGCAAGCTGGTAGGGTCGGTCACCCGGCGTGAAGTGCTGCAGAGCCTGCGCGACGCCAGTAATCAGCCGCAGCTGGGAGAGACGTTCGATCATCTGATCTGGAACGGGTTCGCGGATGAGCGGGATGAGGAAGGAAGACTATTCTTCCACGGTTTCATTACCCCGCAGATGGCAACTGATCTGGGGACGATCTCGGAAGGGGTTCTGTCCACCCTGATGACCCTGTCCGCCTTCAAAGCAGCCAAGGACATCACCGGGAATGACTATGTACTGGACAATATGTCAACCTATTTCATTCGTCCGGTACAGATTGAGCATTCCATCACCGTCATGCCGAAGCTGCTGGAGATCAGCCGCCGCACCTGCAAGCTGGAGATCGAGATCAGCTATATGGATACCATTGTAGCCAAGGCCGTTCTGATGCTGCAGTCAATTGACCATGGGTAGCTGGATAAGCGGGTAATGACGGGTGAATAACGATTTTCGCGAAAATATCTAAATAGACCAGGCTGTCCTGCAGGCGATCGGGAGTAGCAACTGGTCTATTTGTATGGGCGGCGGCTGAACCCTCAGCTTCCGCTGCGCATCCGGCTGTAGTAGCTGAAGCTGCGCAGTCCCGAGAAGATATTGAACAGGCCCAGCAGCAGAAAAGCAGCCTCAATGACCACGTTAAGCGTTGAGCCGCGGAAGATGAACATTGACATTAATGAAAGCGTGACCAGCATTCCGCCCAGCAGCATATTCATGATTGAGCGCCTAGTGCCTTGTATGAGCGGGTCGGCGGTTCTGCGGGAAGAGATGCTGTACGCGGCGGCGCATACCATGAAGATAACGAGCAGGGCAAACAGCAGATACTTAATGAACATAATCATGAACGGACAGCTCCTTTGTGGAGGACCGGGCAGTCAGCGTAGCCTCAGCCGGGCACTCTGTATCCTGTGATTGTGATTTGTCCACTATTGTATCATGATTTGCGCCTCAGCTGCGCTTATAAGGGCTGATTTCCACCCAGATTTGCAGCACGCCTTCCATCACCAGCATGGTGCGGATTTTGACGGTGTATTCCTTCTCGCGGGCCAGATAGATTTTGCTGTCCAGCAGCAGGCGCGCCAGCTTGCCGTCGGAATCGATATCGAACATGCTGCGTCCGCGCAGCGGCTCCAGATCGCCCGCCAGCTTGCTGAGTACCTCCTTAGTTGTTACCGGGTCCAGCGCCGCGGCACCATCCTTGATCTTGCTGTCCTCGCTGCGCACCTTAATCTCCCGGATCACGGTGGAGGTATTATTGTACTTTTTGAGCGTGAGAATGTCATTCCGGTACTGTTCAATTTCCAGCCGCAGATCCTGATTGTTGAGCCAGAGTATGTTATAGCCCATGTTATAAATTGCGTTATACAGGGCGGCTCCCACAATCATCCCGAGGACAAATACAGCAGCAATCTGCGAGAAGCGGCGGTAGCGGTCAAACGGAGGAAGTCGCATGTATCTTTTCACCCCTTGATCTATAGGCATTTGCTTGGAGGCATGATGGTTCTACTTGCCGCAGACCCACTTGACCAGCTCACTGCCCATATGAGCGCCCAGGAAGGCGAACACCAGATAGAGAATCTGCTTGATCGCCGGGGAGAGATTGCCTCCCAGCATATTGCTCTCAATGACCCGCATCGGGTCGATGGTTCCGCCTACAGCGGCAGCTAGTGCCCATATCTTAATCCGGTCTGCGATTTCCACCATGGTATCGGTTGGCGGTTGAAGAGAGACGACGGCGCCGATTCCGCCCAGCATCGCTCCGCCCAGCACTATGCCGAACGCGATGAAGAAGTCGAGGACGGCCTTGCTTAAGAAAATATCCATGAAAAGCTCCCTCCTTAGATCAGGCGGCTGCCTGGCTTTTGCCTGTCCATATGCTCTTAATCCATTCTATGGGCGGCTCCCCCTCTAATATGATAAAATAGTTTCATCTTATGTTTTGATTTGGAGCTGAAGGGAAGTGGGGAATATGAGCCCATTCGTGCATTTGCATGTGCACAGCGAATACAGTTTACTGGACGGGGCGGCGCGCATTACAGATCTCGTGCGCTGGGCCGGCGAATACGGCATGACATCGCTGGCGCTGACGGATCATGGTGTGATGTACGGGGCCATCCCTTTCTATAAAGCCTGCCGGGCGCAGGGAATCAAGCCGATTATCGGCTGTGAGGCTTATTTGACCGCAGGCTCGCGCCGTGAGCGGGGGAGCCGTAAGGATCAGCCGATCTATCATCTGATTCTGCTGGCGAAGAATATGACCGGCTACCGGAATCTGATGAAGCTAATCTCCATCGGCCATCTGGAGGGCCAGCATTACAAGCCGCGCATTGATATGGAGGCGCTGGCAGCACATTCCGAAGGCATTATCTGCCTCAGTGCCTGCCTGGGCGGTGAAGTACCGCAGCATCTGCTGCACGGCCGGGAGGATGAGGCGCGTAAGGCGGCGCTGCGGTATAAGGAGATTTTTGGAAGCGACTTCTATCTGGAGCTGCAGGATCACGGGATTGCCGAGCAGAAGCGGGTGAATCCGCAGCTGATAGCACTTGCTGAAGAGCTCGACATTCCGCTGGTAGTGACCAATGATGTCCACTATATGGACAAGGAGGATGCCGAGGTCCAGGATGTGCTGATCTGCATCGGCACGGGCAAATCCGTAGACGATGAGGACCGGCTGAAGATCGGAACGGACCAGCTGTTCTTCAAAAGCGGAGAGCAGATGGCCTCCTTGTTTCCGCATGTGCCGCAGGCGATAGAGAACACGCAGCGGATCGCTGAAGCATGCAATCTGGAGCTGACGTTCGGCAATCATATTCTTCCGGAATTCTCGCCTCTGCCGGAAGGGCTGGATGCCGCTGCTTATCTGCGCGAGCTGTGCCGCAGCGGACTGGAGCAGCGCTATTCGGATACTCCGCTTTGGGAATCGCCGGAGCAGAAGGAGACGGCCGAGAAGCGGCTCGACTACGAGCTGGGAGTTATTGAGAGCATGGGGTTCAGCGATTACTTCCTGATCGTGTGGGATTTTATCGCTTTTTGTCACCGCAGCGGTATTGTTACCGGTCCGGGCCGTGGTTCCTCCGCAGGGAGTCTTACCGCGTACACGCTGAAGATTACCGATGTGGACCCTCTGAAATATAATCTGCTCTTCGAGCGCTTCCTGAATCCTGAGCGGATCACGATGCCCGATATTGATATCGACTTCAGCGACGAACGCCGCGATGAGGTCATTGCCTATGTGGTGGACAAGTACGGTAAGGAGCATGTGGCGCAGATCATCACCTTCGGTACGATGGCGGCCAGGGCTGCTGTCCGTGATGTGGGCCGGGCGCTGAATCTGCCGTATAACGAGGTGGACAAGGCGGCGAAGCTGATTCCGGGCCAGCTCGGCATCAGCATCACCCGGGCGCTGGAGAGTACACCTGAGCTGAAGGCGCTGTATGAGACGAATCCGAAGACCAGAGCGCTGCTGGATACGGCGATGAAGGTGGAGGGCATGCCGCGCCATGCTTCGACGCATGCGGCTGGCGTGGTCATCTCCAAGGGGCCGCTGACTGATGCCGTACCGCTTCAGGCGGGCAATGAGAGCACGGCGCTGACCCAGTACTCTATGGAGCATCTGGAGAGCGTAGGGCTGCTCAAGATGGACTTCCTCGGGCTGCGGACCTTGTCGATTATTGAACGCTGCATGAAATGGGTGAAGGAGATGACCGGGAGCGTACCGGATTTCCGCTTCATTCCGGATCATGATCCGCTCACCTATGAGATGCTGGGAGCAGGTGAGACCACCGGCGTATTCCAGCTGGAATCGGCAGGTGTACGGCGGGTGCTGAAGGACTTGAAGCCGAGCGGGTTCGAGGATATTGTCTCGGTGGTGGCGCTGTACCGTCCGGGTCCGATGGAATTCATCCCTAAATTCATCGGGGGCAAGCACGGGGAGTTCGAGGTTGTCTATCCGCATGCGGATCTGCAGCCGATTCTGGCCGATACGTACGGCATTATCGTCTACCAGGAGCAGATCATGCAGATTGCCTCCCTGATGGCCGGCTTCTCGCTTGGCGAAGCAGATCTGCTGCGCCGTGCAGTATCCAAGAAGAAGCGGGAGACACTCGATCAGGAGCGCAGCCACTTCGTGGAGGGCAGTCTGAAGCAGGGCTACAGCGAAGCGGATGCCCATGCGGTCTACGATATGATCGTGCGGTTCGCCAACTACGGCTTCCCGCGCGCCCATGCGGCTGCTTACGGGGTGCTGGCCTTCCAGACCGCTTATCTTAAGGCGCATTATCCGGTGCAGTTCATGGCCGCGATGCTGACTGCTGTGATGGGGAGCCACCGCAAGGTGGCGGAATATGTCCTGGAATGCCGCCGGTCCGGGATTGGCGTACTGCCGCCGGATGTCAACGAGAGCGGGGTGCTGTTCACTCCGGTGCCCGGCGAAGGCCGCGGGCATATCCGCTTCGGGCTGGGGGCGGTGAAGAATGTCGGCACGCAGGCTGTAGAGAACATCATGGTAGTCCGCAAGGAGCGGCCGTTCGACAGCCTGCTCGATTTCTGCCGCCGGGTCGATCTGCGGGTCTGCAACAAGCGCGTGATCGAATCGCTGCTGCAAACCGGGGCGTTCGATGCGCTGCCCGGACACCGGGCGCAGCTGCTCGCGATGCTGGATGAGACAGTGGACGCGGCGGCCAAATGGCGCAAGGAGCGCGATGAGCTGCAAATCCAGCTGTTCGATGACCTGATCGAGACGCCGAACTGGGAGATCCGCTACCCGGATATTCCGAGGTTCAGCGGAACCCAGCAGCTGGAGCTGGAGCGTGAGCTGCTCGGGCTCTATCTCTCCGGCCATCCGCTGGATGATCATGCGGGGCTGCTGGAGGAGCCGGGGGTGCAGAAGCTGATGGATCTTGGCGAAGCAGCGGATGAGAGTATGACCGTGACGGCCGGTATGGTCGTGTCGCTGAAGGAGATCACGACCAAAGCCGGTAAGGCGATGGCTTTTGTGGAGTGGGAAGACCAGATCGAGCGCTGCGAGGTTGTACTCTTCCCTGAGGTGTGGAAACGCAGCCGCGCCCTGATTGAGAAGGGCGCCCTGTTGGCCCTGCGCGCCAAGGTGCAGCAGGAGGACGAGGGCTTCAAGCTGCTGGCCGAGGAGGTAGCTCCGCTCACCTCGGACAGCGTGCGCGGCCTGCTGCAGCGCCGCAGCGCCGGGTCACGGCCCGCCTACGGCGCGGGCCGCAGTGCCCCTGCAGGAGCGCCTGCGGCCGCTCCTGCAGCCCGCACGGGCGCCGGTGGCCCCGGCGCCCGGCCCGGCGGTGCAGCTGGCGCCGCCGCTGCACCGGGCACGCGCACACCGGCGGCACAGCCGCCCGGTGCGCGCGCTTCTGCGGCCGCTGCGCAGGCCGCGCCTAAGGTCCCGGCCGCGTCAGACGCGCGGCCGGACAGCTCTGCCCCGCTGCGCACGGGGCAGGAGCCAGGCGCCCAGCGTGTCTTCATCAAGATCACGCCGGGCGCTGAGCTGAAGGGTCTGCTGCCGCGCCTCCAGGCGCTGCTGCAGACCCATCCGGGACCCGCAGCGACGCTGCTGTTCTATGAGCGCAACCAGAAGGTGCTTGCGCTGAGCGACAGCTACCGGATCGAGCCCTCGGAGGAGTTGTTCGCAGCCATTGAGGAGATGCTGGGTGCCGGAACCGTCCGCCTCAGATAGGAGCAGGCAAGCTATCCTTGTGTAGCGTCAGAATTAAATTTATGGATTGAATCAGTAAAACGATACCACCTACAATTGTGTTCGGTTTTTCGGTTACATTCGGCCTACGCGGCGTCCCCAGTCCAATTGTGTTCGGTTTTTCGGTTACATTCGGCCTACGCGGCGTCCCCAGTCCAATTGTGTTCGGTTTTTCGATTACATTTTGCCTACGTGGCGCTCCCAGTCCAATTGTGTTCGGTTTTTCGATTACATTTGGCCTACGTGGCGCTCCCATTCCAAATTGTGTTCGGTTTTCCGATTACATTTGGCCTACGTGGCGCTCCCAGTCCAATTGTGTTCGGTTTTTCGGTTACATTCGGCCTACGCGGCGTCCCCATTCCAATTGTGTTCGGTTTTCCGATTACATTTGGCTTACGTAGCGCTCCCATTCCAATTGTGTTCGGTTTTTCGATTACATTCGATCTGCGCTACTCACCCGGTCCAATTGCGTTTGGTTTTATGTTAAAATTTGTTAATTATATACAAACAGACGATGTTCTGGTTTTTAGCCACGCTGCTCATTTTGATGCTGGAGTTGTGCCTTGAAAAACATGTTTGTTTTCGCATACATTTGTCCCAAACACTTCACTTTTTTAGTCGTTCAGGCCTCATCATGCCGACCCGCTTTTTTAATCTGAATCGCTACTAGGAGCATGTTCAAAGCGAACATTCACATAGGTGTATTATGTGCAAGTAAAAACCGTGAAAAGGACGGCTTTCCTCTCCTAACTGTAGTCTGTACAACTAAATCTGCCCGAATAGGTGAGAACCCGCATATAGAGGCAGTTTAGTTGTATCGATTACAGCTAAATGGATAGTCGGCAGTAAATCAGACGGTTTAGTTGTACAGAATGCACTTGGGCATACGCGTTGCACCATAACCCGGCCATAGATACACTGATCTTTTTAGCACATTTGTCCCCTCTTCCGCATACATTAGGGAACCAATAGAGTGAACTTATGAATCTGTCAGGCTTCACTCTCAAGTTCAGCTAAATCATAGCGGGGCATTGTCCCGTGCGGAAGGGGAATGACATCATGTCCTATCAAATGGCGGAGGATCTGCTGGGGCGCCGGGGAGTATCACTGGATTCGATCGCAGAGATCGTCTATATCCTGCAATCGGTCTATTATCCCAGCTTAACGCAGGAGGAGTGCCTGAGCAGCGTCAAGTCGGTCTTGAACAAAAGAGAGGTCCAGTATACGCTCATGACGGGGATTGCGCTGGATGAGCTGGCCGAGAAGAAGCTGCTGCCCCAGCCGTTTCAGGCGGTAATGGAAGCGGATGAGTCGCTCTATGGGGCGGACGAGACGCTGGCGCTGGGCATCACGAGCGTGTATGGAATGATCGGTCTGACCAGCTTCGGCTACCTCGATAAAATAAAGCTTGGAATTATCGGCAAATTGAATGATGATAAGGGGAGCATTCATGTATTTCTGGATGATCTTGTGGCCGGAATTGCGGCTGCAGCTTCAGCCCGGATCGCCCACGGGCATGAGGGTGCGAAGGTCTATCCCCATGTGACCGGGACCGAATAACGGCTGCTCCTGATGCGCTGCGACCGGCCTCCCGGGCCTGAGTCCTTCCTGCCGGGCTTGCTTGCGGGAAAAAAGAAAACTGTGTTATCATAATTTCATTATATTCAGGATACGGCTGGATTCGAGATTAGGGAGGCCTTGCAGGGCATGTGGACGGTAATCTATATAGCGCCGACCGCCAAAGTGGCGGAGATGATTGAGAGGAAGCTTACGGAAGAAGGATTTCTGATTAAATGCCGTCCCATCAATATGTCCAAGCAGCAGTTTGAGATTCTGGTTCCTTCGGGAGAGCTTGAAGAAGTGCAGGAGGTCCTCAATCTGATCCTGCATCCCTGAAGAGTATGGCGTAGAGATTCAAGAACATTCATGACAGCGGCAAGCTGCTATTTACGCAAATAAACGGCTGAAGAGGTGCGACCCTTGTTCAAAGATTTATTTCAGAAAAAACGGAAGTACGCGACTATTCCTTCAGAGCGTCTGGAGCGAAGCGGCGGACCGGCAGAAGGCGAGCGCCCTAAGCGGGAGATTCCCGAAGGTCTAATGAGCAAGTGTGCCAAATGCGGAACAATCCAGTACAGCAAGGAACTGGAGAAGAATTTGAAAGTATGCCCGTCCTGCGGCTATCATATGCGTCTGAATGCAACCGAACGGATTGCGATGATACTTGATCCGGAAGGGTTCATTGAGTTCGACAGCGAGATGGCGTCCATTGATCCGCTGAAGTTCCCCGGCTATGCTTCCAAGCTTGAGCAGCAGCAGTCCAAAACCGGACAAGTTGAGGCTGTAATCACCGGCCAGGGCAGCATTGGCGGCCATGCGGTTATTGTAGCCGTGATGAACTTTGAGTTCTTCACAGGCAGCATGGGATCTGTGGTTGGAGAGAAAATTACTAGAGCGGTAGAAGAAGCGACAGAGCGGGGACTGCCGATGCTGATCTTCTCCACCTCCGGCGGAGCCAGGATGCAGGAGAGCATTCTCAGTCTTATGCAGATGGCGAAGACAAGTGCCGCGCTGGCCCGGTTCAGTGAAGCGGGCGGCCTGTATATCTCCGTCATTACTGATCCGACCACCGGCGGGGTATCGGCGAGCTTTGCCAGCCTGGGCGACATTATTATTGCCGAGCCAGGAGCGGTCTTCGGCTTTGCCGGACGGATTGTCATCGAGCAGACGATCCGTCAGAAGCTGCCGGAGGATTTCCAGACGGCCGAGTTCAATCTGCAGCACGGACAGCTGGATCTGGTCGTGCACCGTAAGGAAATGCGCTCCACACTCACGAAGCTGCTGGAGCTGCATGATGTGAAAGGGGGATTTTAGGTTGGCAGGAGAGATGCCTTTTGAAATGCCTCTGGTAGAAATGCGCAAAAAAATCGCCGAGCTCAAGCAGTTCGGCGAAGAGAAGGGCATTGATTTCAGCGATGAGGTAGCCCGGCTTGAGGAGCGCTACAGCGAGCTGGAGAATGAGATCTATTCCAATATATCCCCGGCCCAGAAGATGCATCTGGCCCGGCATCACGTACGCCCGACCTCGCTGGATCTGATCGGGCTTATCTTCACGGACTTTATCGAGCTGCATGGTGACCGCCTGTACGGTGACGATCTTGCTGTAGTCGGCGGAATCGCCAAGCTGAACGGCCGGCCTGTAACTGTCATCGGTCAACAGCGCGGCAAGGATACGAAGGAGAATATTCTGCGCTTCTTCGGCAGCGCCCATCCGGAAGGCTTCCGCAAGTCACTGCGCCTGATGAAGCAGGCGGAGAAGTTCGGCCGTCCGATCATCACCTTTGTGGACACCAAGGGGGCTTACCCGGGCAATACCGCAGAGGAACGCGGACAATCGGAAGCGATTGCCCGCAATTTGTTCGAGATGTCCCAGCTGGCCGTGCCGGTCATCTGCGTGATTATCGGCGAGGGCGGCAGCGGCGGAGCCTTAGCGATGGCTGTCGGCAACCGTGTGCTGATGCTGGAGAATGCGATCTATTCGGCGATCTCCCCTAACGGTGCAGCGTCGATTCTGTGGAAGGATGCCACCAAGGCGGAGCAGGCCGCAGAGGCCATGAAGATTACGGCCACCGATCTGCTGGAGATGGAAGTGATCGAGGAGATTATTCCGGAGCCCAGAGGCGGTGCACACCGGGATTACGAAGCTGCGGCGGAGGCGGTTAAGGACACAGTCTGGCGTCACCTGCAGGAGCTGTCCGGTATGGATGCGGCGGCGCTGAAGGAAGACCGTTACCTGAAATTCCGCAAAATCGGCGAGTTTTCCGAGGCGGTGCTGGAGCAGGATGCCGATCAGGATGAAGCGCAAATTGTAGAGTAAGCAGGAGCTTCTCTCCGGGGAATTAGCGGCAATGCCGGTACCGCCGGTTTGCACTTTTTAACACATTCCAGCTTATTCCAGGCCGCGGACGGGACAAGATTAGTTATACAATTATTCCCATTATAATCATCCTGTGCTTGCTGCGGGATGATTTTTCTTTTATCGGCCATCCTATATTATTCGACTTTAATTTACAGCAAAAACAGGCACTAACATTGATTTTGTGTTCAACATGCAGTAATATTCATAAGGGCGCAATAAAACGTGCATGTCTTTACATGTGATAAAGTTCCTATACAAAGAGCAAGCCTTATAGTAGATTTTGTAGTTGGAAAAGATGAGACAGAGAGAACGAAAAAACGGAGGAAAACCTAATGCGGAAAAGTAAAATTGTATGTACGATCGGACCTGCAAGTGAATCGTTGGAGAATATCAAAAAATTGATTTTGGCTGGTATGAATGTGGCCCGTCTGAACTTCTCCCACGGCGATTTTGATGAGCATGGAGCCCGGATCAACACGATCCGTCAAGCATCCAAGGAACTTGGCAAGACTGTTGCCATCCTGCTCGACACCAAAGGACCGGAGATTCGTACAGGCAAGCTGGAAGTAGAACCGATTGAACTGGTTCAGGATGAGTATCTGACATTGACTACGGAAGAGATCCTTGGCGACCACAACCGTATCTCCATCACTTACAACAACCTGCCTAACGATGTTCAAGTAGGATCGACGATCCTGATCGACGACGGCCTGATCGGCCTTACAGTTGTCGACATTCAAGGCACCGAAATCAAGACCCGTATTGTTAACGGCGGTACGATCAAGAGCAAGAAGGGTGTTAACGTACCAGGAGTATCCATCTCCCTGCCGGGTATTACGGAAAAAGATACCAATGATATCATTTTTGGGATCGGACAGGACATTGATTTTATTGCCGCTTCTTTCGTACGCAAAGCCAGCGACGTTCTGGAAATCCGTGAACTGCTTGCGAAGCATGATGCTTCCCACATCCAGATCATCTCCAAGATCGAGAACCAGGAAGGTGTCGATAACCTGGATGAAATCCTGGCAGTATCCGACGGCCTGATGGTTGCCCGTGGCGACCTTGGTGTAGAAATCCCTGCTGAAGATGTACCTTTGGCACAGAAGCTGATGATTCAGAAATGTAACATTGCCGGCAAACCGGTAATCACAGCTACCCAAATGCTGGATTCCATGCAGCGCAACCCGCGCCCAACCCGCGCTGAAGCAAGTGACGTAGCGAACGCAATCTTCGACGGAACCGATGCAATCATGCTGTCCGGTGAGACTGCTGCCGGGAAATATCCGGTAGAATCCGTACTGACTATGTCCCGTATTGCTGAGAAAGCAGAATCTGCCCTGAACCACCGTGAGATCTTCATGAAGCAGCAGATTGCTCAAGAAACTACTGTAACTGAAGCGATCAGCCAATCCGTAGCGATCTCCGCTCTGGATCTGAATGCTAAAGCGATCATTTCTTCGACGGTAACTGGCCACACTGCACGCGTGGTTTCCAAATATCGTCCTAAATCACAGATCATTGCTGTTACCACCCAGGAAAGAACAATGCGTCAACTGGCGTTGGTATGGGGCGTAACTCCTGTATTCGGTCCTGAAGCTCATTCTACTGACGAATTGCTGGAAACAGCTCTTAACGGCGGTAAAGCTTCCGGTCTGGTTAAAGCTGGCGATCTTGTAGTCATCACTGCAGGTATCCCGCTTGGACGTTCCGGTTCCACTAACCTGGTGAAGGTAGATACGATTCCAGCCGACTAGGATTTGGAAGAGCTTCTGCAGCACGAATAAGATATAATGATAAGAGCAGTGGCGCTTGATTGCCGCTGCTCTTTTTTGATATCGATAATGCAAATGGATATATTGGACCTGAGTGTCTGGAGTAGACGGCATGTCAGCCTGTTAGGGAGTCGTATAAATAGGGTTCCTGGAATACACGGCAGAGGGACTTTTATGATAGATTCGTCTGACTGAAAAGGCGCTTCCGCAGGAACGTGGGGGAGAAGGCACAGCCAGCAGCTTCTTATTCTGGATCATAATGCCGCCGTCTGAGGCCTTTAGTCTGGGGCTGCGTCCATTGACCTGGCAACAGGTGAAGCAGACTGTGGATAACTTGGACAGCGGAGCGATATCGAACCCCACCTGCGGCGCTTCGACAATCCATTCGGCTGAGCTTTGCGGTCCGTTATAGCGCTGTACCGTGCGGAAAACCCAGCATTTGCTGAGATTGCGCAGGGTGATGCACCATTTTCCGGGACTGAGCTTGACAATGGAAGCCCGCATATGGTTGCCGGGAGAGACTGGGAGATGAATTACAGTCTCAGAGGCGGGGAGAATCTCCCACCATGCATAATACCTGACTTTGCCGTTCACCGACTCATGGCCGGTGCCGGTCTGGATCAAGCTGCTGTTCTTGAAGCCGTCGATGCCGATCCAGGCCGAGGAGAACGTAGCTTTTTCCGTAGGCTTTACATAAGGGACGATCCAGTCGGCGGATATCTGCCGGTAGCTGCCTTTTTTGCCGGAAATGGCATAACCGCTCCAGTTGCTTGATGTCCAGCCGAAGCCTGAACTGGCGGCTCTGCCCGTATTAAGTTTATCCTTCAGACAGGGTTTGCTTCGTGCTAATCTATTGACTTGGCCCACTTGTCCACCGCCTCATAATAGGTTGTGCTCTATTTAATGCAGCAGGTGGCTATGAAGGTTGGGTATTCTGTTAAAAAGAATGAGAGAGGACTTGTAATCCCCATGGAAAAAATAACAAAGCTGCGCGGGTTCTATCTGTTTCTGGGACTGGCCGGGGGCTCTTTCGGCTCCTACCTCTCGCTGCTGCTGAAATCGAACGGACTTGAAGTCAGCCAGATCGGCTTGCTGATGGCTATAGGTACGCTGATCGCCATCTGTGTCCAGCCCTTATGGGGAATGGTCTCCGACCGGTATAACCAGGCGCGGCTGGTGCTGATTCTGAGCGTGGCGGTTCCGGCGGTGCTTGCGGTTCTGTACCGTTCGGAATATTTCATCGTGCTGATGCTGGTGTATACCGTGTCCACGATCTTCTCCTCTACACAGGCGCCTATAGCCGACTCGTACGCCATAGCGGCTGCGAACAGGGCTGGAGCCACTTACGGCAGCATTCGCATGATGATGAGCATAGGCGCCGCCGTAGGGGCCATTGCGGGGGGACAGTATGTATCCAAGTTCTCTGTATCGACCATCTGGCTGCCGTTTTTGCTGCTGAATAGCATCGCCGTAGTCATTGCCTTCACCCTTCCCAAGCAGGCGGAGGAGAATCACATGATGAGCCAGTCCTTCTCCCAGGGGATCAAAAAGCTGCTCGGCAACCGCATCTTCCTGGCCTTCCTGGGCGGGAGCTTTCTGGTCAATCAGACCATGACGGCCTTCGGGACCTATTTCGTGATTGCTTTCCAGTCGGTCGGCGGGTCCACCAGCTCTGCGGGAATCGCTCTGTTCTTGGCGTCGATTACCAATGTTCCGTCCATGTTCTTCGCCTCCCGGGTCATCCGCAGGCTCGGCATGGAGCGGACGCTGCTGCTTGGTGCGCTAATCTATGTGCTGCGCTGGGGCATTCAGGTGGCCTTCCCGTACCCTTCCGTCATGATCGGCGTACAGGTGCTTCACGGCCTCTCGTTCGGGTTCTTTTATATCGCGGCGGTTGAATATGTATCGAAGATTACCTCACCGGAGATGCAGGCGACCGGGCAAAGTGTATTTAACATCGTATTCTCCGGGTTAGCCGGCATTCTGGGCAATCTGCTGAACGGGATGCTGCTAAATCAGGGCGGGGTCGGGCTGATGAACCTCTCCTGCATGCTTAGTGCGGCTGCGGGCGCGGCCCTGCTGGTCTATGTTGCCCGAAGCTCGCGCCGCAAGCTGCCGCTGAAGTCTGCATCCGGCGGTGTCGGCGCTTAAGCGTTCTGCTGGCTGCCGGGTAGACTGTATTTTAGAAAGGAGCATGAATATGAATCCGCATCAACCGGGATGGGCCAGCCGCTGGCACAGTACCTCCATCCGTGTACGTTATCAGGAGACCGACCAGATGGGCGTCGTCTATCATGCCAACTATTTGATCTGGTTTGAGTGCGGCCGGACGGAGATGTTCCGTGAGCTGGGCTTCGACTACAAGAGGCTGGAGGGCCTCGGTCTGCTGCTGCCGGTAACCTCTGCAGATTTGCAATTTAAAAGCCCCGCGCGATATGATGATCTTATTACCGTGTATGCGCGGTTAACCACCTTCTCGGCTCTGAGGGTTGTGTATGATTATGAAATCCGCCGGATGGCGGCGGGTCAGGAAGGGCAGGAGCGGACCGCAGGCGAGCTTCTGGTCAGCGGCTCGACGAGCCATGTCTGGCTGAACGGGGAATGGAGGCCGGTGCGGATCGACAGGGCACAGCCCGAGCTGTTCCATGCCATCCTGGCTGCGCTGAAGGAAGAAGAATAGCGTTAACGTAAAGAAGAAGGAGGAGCAGTATGATCAGGAACAAATGGCTGTGGGCCGCCCTATTTGCAGTCCCGGCCGTGGAATTATTCGGTTTCATCTATGTCTCAAGCTTTCTTGGAGCGCCCAAGACGCTGCTGATCATGCTGGCTACTTCAGTCATCGGATTGCTAATGATGCGGTTCGAGGGCAAGAAAGTGCTGCAGGACAGCAGAACACATATGCAGGAGGGCCGGGTGCCCGGACGGACCATGCTGGACGGCTTATGTATTTTCTTCGGCGGTCTGCTGCTGATTCTGCCGGGGTTTGTCACGGATCTGATCGGCTTTACTCTGGTATTTCCGCTGACCCGGCCGCTTTACCGGGTTTTTCTGCTGAAATGGATCGAGAAGAAGATGAAGAACGGCACGTTCACCTTCTACCGCAGGTAAGCGGGTAATAAGGAAGAAATCAGGCTTGTCAAAAGGTGTTCAGTTGCAGGATACTGCGGCTGGATGCCTTTTTGGCGTTAGGGAGTGGTGCGGAGCAAAGTTAGTTTCGAACGCGGCCCCCTAATGCAGCCTGCCGCTGAGGATATAAGTGCGCAGGGCACGGAATACGCCGGCGCGGGCGAATGCGTCGAGAATAACGAGCAGCACCGGGCCGAGAATCAGGCCGAGCATGCCCATTAGCTGGAGGCCGGCGAACATGCCGATCAGCATGGCGAGCGGATCGACGCCGATGCTGCTGGCGAGTACCTTGGGCTCCAGTACCTGGCGGGTGATCAGGATGATGCCGTAGAGCACCAGCAGCCCGATGGCCAGCGCCATGTTCCCGGTCATGTATGAATACAAGGCCCAGGGCAGAATGACGATACCGACACCCAGATAAGGAATCAGATCGACGATGCCGATGGTCAGGCCGATGGCGAAGGCTGATTTGACCCCCAGCAGCAGCAGGCCGATGATCACAATTACCGCCGTTACGGAGATCAGCACCAGCTGGGCGCGGATGTAGCCGAACAGCGCTTTGCGCAGATCCTTCCAGATCTCCGACACCGGTCTCAGCAGCGGGGCCGGGAGTAAGGCAGTCAGCTTGGCATTATGCCGTTCCCAGCCGGTGCTCAGGAAAAAGGCGGCCAATACGATGACAATCAGAATGGTGCCAAGGCTCGGCAGCGAGGAGATCAGCTTCAGGATGATATTGAAGAAGCCGGTGATCATCTGTGTCACGGCTTGGCCGACCGTTTCAGTGGTCCGGTTGATATTGCTGTCAATGGTGGCATGATAACCCGGGTTGTCGTGGTAAAACTGGTTGATTTGGTTAATAATATTCTGAATGCTGGCATTACGGCTCAGGGACAGCAGCAGTTCCCGCCACTGATCGGTATGAAGATCGAAGGTCTGGAGCAGCCCGATCAGCTCTTTGACCAGCCTTGTGATGAGTGCGGTCAGTACAAGTGCGATGCCTCCGATGTAGAACAGCAGCGAGAGGGATACGGCGAGCCAGCCGGGGAGCTTCATCCCCTTCAGGATCAGGACCAGCGGATGCATAAGATAAGCCAGCATCCAGGCGATCAGCAAGGGGTACAGGAGCGGCAGCAGTACATATACAGCCAGCAAAATCAGGGCGGCGGCAAGCACGACCCAGAGGCCGCGCAGCAATCTTTTCAGCACAAGTGTATCGATCTTCGGTCCCTCCTACTCTGGCGGATTCCAGAAACAATGGCTCGTCTTATATATATTCATAGGGGGTGTGAAAAGACTAGCAACGCTAGAAAAGGGCAGACGGCGGGCATATCCATAACCTGGGAGCGCGTTCATGAAACAGGTTTTGCGTTCGTTTTTTTCTATCCCTCCGATAAAATCATTTGATGTCCTGTAAAGCTTCCACGTTGTTCACATAACCGTCAAAATCCGGTATGATAATTAAAGGTTAAAGAGCAGAAATTTAGTTGCAATCTTCTGAGCCGGTCCTGAAGCTTTTTTTCTGAGAGAGTTGAAATACTTGGAAATGTAAATGTTTACATGAGATTTGAAGCGGCACTATACACTCTTGTTGGCAAAGGAGAGAGATACTATGACAGCTACTAAAGGACTTGAAGGCATTGTTGCAACGACCTCCTCAATCAGCTCTATCGTAGATGGAGTGCTCACTTACCGCGGCTATGATATTGACGATCTTGCGGACCATGCCACATTTGAGGAGACCGCTTATTTGCTGTGGTTCGGCAGTCTGCCGACGGTGCCGGAGCTTGAAGCTCTGCGGCGCGACCTCAGCGCTCACGCTCCGATCCCGGAGCAGGTGCTCACTCAAATGAAGCTGTATCCCAAGGAAGCCAACACCATGGCCGCTTTGCGCTCTGCCGTATCGAGTCTGGCGCTGTACGATGAAGCCGCCGATGATATGAGCAAGGAAGCGAACCAGACCAAGGCGCTGAAGCTGCAGGCGCAGATTCCGACCGTAGTTGCCGCGCTTGCACGCATCCGCAAAGGCCTGGAGCCGGTAGCTCCGAAGGAAGGCTTGACCATCGCTGAGAACTTCCTCTACATGCTGTGGGGAAAAGAGCCGGATGCGGTATCCGTCAAGGCGCTGGATACGGCGCTTGTGCTGCATGCCGACCATGAGCTGAATGCTTCGACTTTTGCCGGACGGGTAACGGTTGCGACCTTGTCCGACATCTATTCCGGTGTGACCTCAGCGATCGGGGCGCTTAAAGGGCCGCTGCATGGCGGGGCGAATGAAGCCGTAATGAAGATGCTCGAGGAGATCGGCAGCCTGGATGCGGTAGAGCCGTATATCCAGGGCAAGCTGGAGCGCCGCGAGAAGATTATGGGCTTCGGACACCGTGTCTACAAGAACGGCGACCCGCGCGCCAAGCACCTGATGAAGATGTCCAGTGAGCTGGGCACGATGAAGAATGACACCAGTCTTTATGACATGTCCGTCAAGGTGGAAGAGCTGATCACCAGCCAAAAGGGGCTGAAACCAAACGTCGACTTCTATTCGGCATCGGTCTACACACAGCTGGGGATTGAACGGGAGCTGTTCACCCCTATCTTCGCGATCAGCCGTACTTCGGGCTGGACGGCGCACATTCTGGAGCAGTACGAAGACAACCGTATCATCCGTCCGCGTGCGGAATATACAGGCATGTCCGACATGAAGTACGTCCCTGTAGACGAGCGATAACAGGCCGGCAGGGAGGGCGGCCCTTGCGGGCTGCTCTACCCCTTTAGTACAATGAATGATATGAATGCTTATACATCATACTTTTAGGAGGAATATCTACCAATGTTGAAACTGGAACAATACGATCTGCCCACAGAAGGCGAACAAATTACAATCGAAGACGGCAAGCTGCTGGTTCCGGATCAGCCGATCATTCCATTCATCGAGGGTGACGGGACAGGCCGTGACATTTGGAAAGCCTCCAAGCGGGTGCTGGATGCAGCTGTAGAGAAAGCCTACGGCGGCAAAAAGAAAATTGCGTGGTACGAAGTGTTTGCCGGCGAGAAGGCCTTCAATACATATGGTGAATGGCTGCCGAACGACACGCTGGAAGCGATCCGTGAGTATATTGTGGCCATCAAGGGCCCGCTGACCACTCCGATTGGAGGAGGTATCCGCTCCCTAAACGTAGCGCTGCGCCAGGAGCTTGACCTGTACGTATGTCTGCGCCCGGTGCGCTACTTCGACGGCGTTCCTTCTCCGGTGAAGCATCCTGAGCTGGTGGATATGGTTATTTTCCGTGAGAATACAGAGGATATCTATGCTGGTATCGAATATCAGGAAGGCTCTGCCGAAGTGAAAAAAGTGATCGAATTCCTGCAGAAGGAAATGGGCGTGAACAAAATCCGCTTCCCGGAAACATCCGGTATCGGTATTAAGCCTGTATCCGAGGAAGGCTCGAAACGCCTTGTTCGTTCAGCAGTAGAGTATGCGATCAAGCACGGACGCAAGAGCGTAACCCTGGTACACAAAGGCAACATCATGAAGTTCACTGAAGGCGCCTTTAAGAACTGGGGCTATGAAGTGGCTGAACAAGAGTTCGGCGATAAGGTCTTCACCTGGAACCAGTACGATGTCATCAAGGAACGCGACGGTGAAGCGGCTGCGAATGCTGCCCAGAAGGAAGCCGAAGCAGCAGGCAAGATCATCGTGAAGGATGCCATTGCGGACATTGCGCTCCAGCAGGTATTGACACGCCCGACAGACTTCGATGTCATTGCAACGCTGAACCTGAACGGTGACTATCTCTCCGACGCCCTGGCTGCCCAGATTGGCGGCATCGGTATCGCTCCGGGAGCGAATATTAACTATATTACGGGACATGCTATTTTCGAAGCTACACATGGTACGGCACCTAAGTATGCTGACAAGGATGTAGTGAATCCGGGCTCTGTTATTCTCTCCGGTGTTATGCTGCTTGAGCATCTGGGCTGGCAGGAAGCGGCTGACCTGATCTACCAGGGAATGAGTACGGCGATTAACAACAAGACGGTTACTTACGACTTTGCCCGCCAGATGGAAGGCGCGACTGAGCTGAAATGCTCTGCTTTTGCTGACGAGATCATCAACCATCTGTAAGAGGCCGGGCCGGTAAATACTACAGATATAAGCTGCACATCCGTGTAGCTTATATCTATGTTGGCCGCCTTCAGACTATCATCAGGTTAGGAGGGCTACCGTGGCGATCAAACGTTCAAAAATCACTGTCGTAGGTGCCGGTTTCACCGGCGCGACCACGGCGCTTATGCTTGCCCAGAAGGAGCTTGGCAATGTAGTGCTGCTTGACATTCCTCAGCTTGAGAATCCTACCAAGGGCAAGGTGCTGGATATGCTCCAAGCGGGACCCGTGCAGAACTTCGATGCTCAAATTACCGGAACTTCGAGCTATGAGGACGCAGCGGATTCTGACATCGTTATTATTACCGCAGGGATTGCCCGGGGGCCCGGCATGAGCCGTGAGGATCTGGTCAATACCAATGCGAATATCGTCAGATCGGTCTGCGGGAATGTGAAGCGTGTGGCCCCAGAGTCCATTGTGATCATACTGACCAATCCGGTGGATGCGATGACATACGTGGCCTATCATGCGCTCGGCTTCCCCAAGAACCGTGTCATCGGGCAATCCGGGGTGCTGGATACGGCCCGCTACTGCACCTTCATCGCTCAGGAGCTTAATGTATCGGTAGAGGATGTACGCGGCTTCGTGCTGGGCGGCCATGGTGACGATATGGTGCCGTTAGTGCGTTATTCCAGCGTAGGCGGTATTCCAATCGAGACGCTTATCCCGGCAGATCGCATTGCAGAGATTGTGCAGCGTACCCGTGTGGGCGGCGGTGAAATTGTCAGCCTGCTTGGGAACGGCAGCGCGTACTATGCTCCGGCAGCATCCCTGGTTCAGATGGCGGAGGCTATTCTCAAGGACAAGAAACGGATCATACCGGTAATCGCTCTGCTTGAGGGTGAATACGGCTATGAGAACCTGTTCATGGGAGTTCCTGCGCTTTTGGGAGCGGAGGGCATTGAGCGGATTTTTGAACTGGAGCTTACGGCGGAGGAACAGGCGGCACTCGACCAGTCCGCTGATTCGGTCCGCGCGGTGACTTCTTCGGTAACTATGTAACCCCGGCAATCTGCCGGAGCCCCTCAAATTGAAATTGGAGGAGATTATGATGGGTCATGTTTTCTTTTTTCTGCATATGATCGGGACACTGGCACTCGGTTTCTATCTGGTGTTGCCGTTTATCTTAAGCGGGACGGCTAAGCTGTCCTCCCCGGCGAAGGAAGGCACGCTCAGTGCAATCGGCGGCTTCAACCGCTTTGCCCAATACGGGCTGGTGATTCAGCTGCTGACCGGCGGCTACATGATGACTAAGGGCGAGTATTCTGTACCCTGGATGATCATTGTTACGGTGCTTCTGCTGGCTATGTTCGCGTTCGGCGGGATTATGACCAAGCCCCTGCGCCTTGCTGCGGCTGGCATGAGAGAGAACCGCGATGTCTCTGCGGAGACTGCCAAGATCCGTACCATGAGTCTGCTGCTGATGGTCTCGCTGGTCGTCATGATCTTTTTCATGGTATACAACACAATTATCTAAATAACCTGCTGCCGGATGGGCAGTGTGATAACAGCTCTGGAAGCCTCGGCCTCCAGGGCTGTTTCGCATGTCTGGATGCACATGGTTGGATATTGTTCCCAACGGCTATGTATTCCGGTACACTGTGATTAGGTGCTTGGTTCATTTGGCATCACATACATACTTAGGAGTGAGCGCAGTAATGATAGGAAGAAAATTAGTAACGGTCGGGCTGAGTCTAGGCTTGCTGCTGGGTTCAGCCGGGCATATGTCTGCGGCAGCCGATTATGAAGGACACTGGGCGCAGAAGCAGATGAGCCGCTGGCTGGAAAAGGGATGGCTGAAGGGATTCGCGGACGGGTCAGTCCGGCCGGATCAGGCGATCACTAGAGCGGAATTTATCGCGTTAATCAACCAGTTGGCCGGGCTGACGGCTGAGAGCAAGGTGAAGGCTGATTTCAGCGATCTGCCTAAGACGAGCTGGGCATACGAAGAAATCTCGAAAGCGCTGGAAGTGGGCATCATCAAGGGTTACGGAGGCACGATTCGTCCGGGCGATCCCGTTATGCGCCAGGAGGCGGCGATTATGGTGAGCAGAATGATGTATTTTGAGACGGGAAGCACGGAGGTATTATCCATGTTCAGGGATAAGGATCAGATTGCAGGCTGGAGTAAAGCCGATGTCGCTGCACTGATCATTGCCGGAGGAATGAAGGGGTACCCGGACGGGCGGTTTGCTCCAGAACAGGCGATGACCCGGGCCGAAGCGATTGCACTGCTGGATTACTACAATGTCACAAGCGGCGGCTTGCAGAGTGTAACTATCAGCCATTCTGAGGGGCTTGGAAGCTTTGAACCAGGAGCCATCAAATACTATAACAATGTCACTGTATCCGGCTATGATGTGCTGCTGCAGAATCTGAAGATTTTTGGAGACCTGGTCCTGGAGGAAGGAATCGGCAACGGAGAGGTGAACTTGGACAGTGTTGAAGTACTAGGCAAGGTCATCATACAGGGCAGCGGAGATCCCTCAGTGCAGCTCAAGAACACAACCATGAACCAAGTGATTGTGCAGAAGAATAGTGGAACTGCCCGTCTGCTCACCGAAGGTACAACCTGGGTGAAGGCATTGTCGGTACAGTCCGGTGTAAATCTGGAAGAGGGGGAGGGTACCGGAGACGGGTTCACAGATATTGATCTGCCATCCGGCCTTGCAGCCGGGATCGTAGTGACGCTTAACGGCAATTTCGGAGATGTGAATATTGAAGCCAAAGGACCCGTCCTCCACCTGCAAAAAGGCTCCATACGCACGCTTAAGACCGCTGCCACTGCAACAGGGGTTAAGATAGAGCTGGATGAAGGGACAACAGTGACGCAGGCGATTCTAAATACGTTAACGAAGGTTACGGGTGCGGGTAAGGTTCAGGATGCAATTGTGAAGGAAGATGAATAGAGTTCTGGAAATAAGGCCGCTACCCCAAGGAGTGAGGTCTTGTCATGAGGGGCGATGTACTGCTATGAAGAGATATCGACCCGATGTATGCGAAAACAAACATGTCTTTCAAGGCACAGCTCCAGCATGAAAATGAGCAACGTGCCTAAAAACAGAATGTCGTCTGTTCATTTATTTAACATATTTAACCCGGGAAACTTAACACAAATGGAATGAACGCGCCGCGTAGGCCTGCGTTTATCGCAGAAGACGTGTTTTCACAGATAACCGAATACAATTGCACCATGAAGCCATGTTGGTTTTATGTATGCTAAAAACCGAATACAGCATCCTTCCGCTATATCCCGATAATCGCCCGGTACTCCCGGTCCAGTATCGCATAAAAGTACTGGTTCACCCACTGGTGGTTCCAGTGTATTTCTTCCCGGAATACGCCCTCGCGGACCATGCCTAACCTATCCAGCACCTTGATGGTGAGGTATTGTATTCATTGCACATAGCCACGACTCTATGGGCCTTCCATTCTTCAAAAGCAAGCTTCAAGGCCAGCTGCGCCGCCTCGGTGCCGTAGCCTTGCCCCCGGTATTCAGGGAACAGGCTGTAGCCCAACTCCCAGCTCTCGCGCTCTTTTACGTACCAGTGTATATGCACTTCCCCTACAGGGGTTGCCTCCGGGGAAGCCAGCCTTATCAGGAATTGTCTGTGCCAATCGCTATGGATTCGTTCCGTCACAGTCTTCCGGACTGCCTCCTTGTCAGTTGGAATCATATCCTCGAAGGGCCAGAGGGCGGTGTTGGTCTCCAGTTCTGTGATGAAATCGATATCGTCCGGGGTGACCGGAGATAGTGTGATTCTTGCGTTCATTTTGTAAACCTCCTGCTAGTATGATTTCGATACGATCTTGCCGTGGTTCCCCACAAAGTATAGGACATTCCCCTTAGCGGATATAGATAATATTCTTTTTGGAAACGTTCGTTGCTTACCGTACTACCGTTCCGATATAGGCACCGTTGAATGAAGATTGGCTGTTTGGGCGGCTGCCAAGTGTGGTAAGTAACATAACGTACAGTCAAGCAGGCACACTGCCTGTGCATAAACACCAGACCTTAAGCCATGCTAACATGATTAATCAACAATACTGTGGACAGCGAAAGGAGAATGGATTATGCCAGACACTAACAAACAACCTGTCAAAACTCTGCCCCCGCAGGTACAGGATCAGCGCCCCGGAATTGAGAGTGAGATGAACCCGCTTCCGGAGTTTGAGACACCGGCGTACAAGGCAGCAGGCAAGCTGCTGGGCAAGGCTGCACTCATTACCGGAGGCGACAGCGGGATCGGGCGTGCGGTTGCCGTTCATTTTGCCAAGGAGGGCGCGGATGTGGTGATCTCCTACTTGAACGAGCATGAGGATGCGGAAGAGACCAAGCGCCAGGTGGAGCAGGAGGGAAGAACGTGTATTCTGATCGCCGGGGATATCGGGGACGAATGCTTCTGTCAGAGCTTGATTCGTCAAACCGTTGAAGGACTCGGCAAGCTTGACATCCTGATCAACAATGCGGCGGAGCAGCATCCGCAGGACCATATTGAGGACATTACAGCGGAGCAGCTGGAGCGTACGTTCCGGACGAATATTTTCTCCATGTTCTACCTGACGAAGGCAGCTATGCCTCATCTTAAAAAAGGCGCTACGATCATTAACACGACCTCCATCACGGCGTATCGCGGCAGCCCGCAGCTGCTGGACTATTCGTCCACCAAAGGAGCCATTCTCAGCTTCACCCGTTCGCTGTCAATGAATCTGGCCGATAAGGGCATCCGCGTGAACGCGGTAGCGCCCGGACCGATCTGGACCCCGCTGATTCCGTCAACCTTTGACGCGAAGAAGGTCAGTGAGTTCGGCGGCACCCAGCCGATGAAGCGCCCGGGGCAGCCTGAAGAGCTGGCACCGGCGTATGTATACCTGGCCTCGGACGATTCCTCCTATGTGAGCGGACAGGTGATGCATGTGAACGGCGGCGAGGTGGTCAACGGATAAGAAGCAGCGTAACTATACTAATACACAATTTGCTCAGCACATGTGGAGGAGCCAGCCGGGAGGCTGGCTTTTTTGAGAGGTGAGACGAAGTAGGTATAGCTCTGACAGGAATAATATGCTAATATACAAAAAGCAAGGCCAAACAACCGCATAGAACGATCACTAGGGGAGCCGCAAGGCTGAGACGGGCGTATCTGCTCGGACCCTTTGAACCTGATCTGGGTTATACCAGCGTAGGGAAGTGGAGAACGAATATTGCAGCGGGGGTATACGGCTAATACCGGTATTCCTGTTTCTATTCCAGACTGCTTCCTTATGGGGGCGGTCTTTTTTGTGTTTGGAGGTAGGGATCAGCGTAGCGCTGAGGAGAGGAAGGTGGACGTGTTGCACGAAATTCATGTCATCTCAGACGGACGGCTCCACCCTGAGAAGCTTGCGGAGCTGGCTGCGGCGGTACATCCCATAGTGGATTATATCCATCTCCGTGAAAAAGCCATGTCCGCCCGCGAACTGCTGGCGGCGGCGCAGCAGATGCTTCAGGCCGGGGTTCCGCCTTCGAAGCTGGTCATAAATGACCGGATCGATGTTGCCCTGGCCGCCGGGGCAGGCGGTGTACAGTTAGCCTGGCATAGCCTTCCGCCAGCCGCAGCACGCGGGCTTGCAACGGGCCTGCGGATCGGCAGATCGGTCCACTCGTGGGAAGAGGCGGCAGAGGCTGGAAGGCAGGGAGCAGACTTTTGCCTCTACGGGCATGTGTTCCCGACGGCCTGTAAGCCCGGACAGCAGGCACGGGGACTTGCGCAACTGGCCGAGGCTGTCCGCTGGAGCCGCATCCCGCTGATTGCGCTTGGAGGGATTACCCCGGGTAATGCCGGAGCGGTGCTGACCCAAGGGGCGGCTGGCATTGCTGTCATGTCGGGGATCTGCGGAGCCCCGGACCCGGTGGCAGCGGCCCGGGCTTACAGGGAAGCGGTCCACAGGGACAGGGCAGCGGAGCTGGCTGAAGCGCTGGAAATGGCACAATCACAAGGCACAGCAGGAGGTGAACAGGCATGAATGTGACCGTTAACGGGAAGAGGCAAAGAATCGAAGAGAGCTGCCGGACACTGGAGGATCTGCTCTCCCGGCCCGAGTGGGCCGGTAAGCTGGTGATTGTCGAGCTGAATGGTGAGCTTGCTGGCAGAGAGGTTTATGGAGAGACACTGCTCAGTGAGGGGGACCGGGTGGAGCTGGTTCATTTTGTAGGCGGAGGCTGAACACGAAGACTTATCCCAGGAGGCGTTAATATGCAAGATCCATTGATGATTGGCGGAGTGACTCTAACCAGCAGACTGTTCATTGGTACCGGAAAATACAGCCGCAACACCCTCATTCCCGAGGTGATTACGCGATCAGGCTCACAGGTCATTACCGTTGCTCTGCGCCGGGTGGACCCGGAGAGCAGTGACAATATTGTCAGCCATATTCCTTCCCATATGACCTTACTGCCTAATACCTCCGGTGCGCGCACCGCAGAGGAAGCAGTACGGATTGCCCGGCTGGCGAGATCGGCGGGGCTGGGGAACTGGGTGAAGATTGAGGTCATCAACGACCAGAAATATCTGCTGCCGGATAATACCGAGACCATCCGGGCGACCGAGATCCTTGCAGCAGAGGGCTTCGTGGTGCTTCCGTATATGAGTCCTGACCTGTCCGCCGCCCTGCGGTTGAAGGCAGCGGGGGCTGCGGCCGTGATGCCGCTGGGAGCGCCGATCGGGTCCAACCGCGGACTGCAGACCAAGGAACTGATCCGGATTCTGATCTCCGAGACGAATCTGCCGGTGATCGTGGATGCCGGAATCGGCAGACCGTCCGAGGCGGCTGAGGCGATGGAGATGGGGGCCGCAGCGGTGCTGCTTAATACAGCGATTGCCACCGCCTCGGATCCGCTGCTGATGGCAGAAGCCTTCCGTGACGCGGTAGCCGCAGGGCGCAAGGCTTATCTCGCCGGACTAGGACCCGTAGAGGAGACGGCGGCAGCCTCTTCACCGTTGACCGGGTTCTTGGCCTGACAGATGGAATAGGAAGGAGGGAACGGTTATGAGCTTTTATGATACGATGACCCGGCTGGAGCAGCTGCCTTACGAAGCGTTATGGAGCCGGTATACGGCAGAGGATGTGAAGCGCGCGCTTCGTGCAGAGCGGGTCGATGAAGAGGGGCTGATGGCCCTGCTGTCACCGGCAGCGGAGCCTTATCTGGAGGAGATGGCGCAGAAGGCGCACCGGTTAACGCGTACGCATTTCGGCCATGTGATGCAGCTGTTTACACCGATGTACCTGGCTGATTATTGCGTGAATCACTGCACGTATTGCAGCTTCAGTTCTATTTATGATTTTCCGCGCAAAAAACTGACGCTGGAGCAGGTCGCCCGGGAAGCGGAGACCATCGCAGCCACAGGCCTGCGCCACATTCTGATTCTGACCGGAGAATCCCGGAATGACAGTCCGGCCGGTTATGTGAGGGACTGCGTGAATGTGCTGCGCCGCTATTTTGCCTCCGTCAGCATTGAAGTGAATCCGCTCTCGACAGCAGAATATGCTGAGCTCAGAGAAGCTGGCGTGGACGGTCTGACGCTCTATCAGGAGGTCTACCATCAGGAAACTTATCGTGCGCTGCATGTAAAAGGACCCAAACGCGTCTACCGCAACCGTCTGGACGCTCCCGAACGGGGCTGTCAGGCCGGGTTCCGTTCGGTGAATATCGGAGCCCTGCTTGGCATGTACGAATGGCGCCAGGAGGCGCTGGCCACTGCGCTGCATGCGAGATATTTGCAGGACAAGTACCCGGAATGCGAAATCGGGCTGTCGACTCCCCGGTTCCGGCCTTACTTAGGCGAATTCAATCCCGCAAGTGATGTAACCGACCGTGCGCTGGTGCAGATCATTCTGGCCTACCGCCTATTTCTGCCGCGCTCCGGCATCTCGCTGTCCACACGCGAGCCTGCCGCTCTGCGCGATCATCTGGTCCAGCTCGGCATCACGAAGATGTCCGCAGGGGTATCCACCGAAGTGGGCGGACATTCCCTGGAAGGGGGAACGCCGCAGTTTGAAATCTCGGACAACCGCAGCGTGAACGAGATGGCCGAGATGCTGCGTTCGCAAGGACTCCAGCCGATATTCAAGGACTGGGATATCCTGTCCGAGCCGCTTGGGTTGAGATAGGCAGGCTGAATCTGGTTGAGCCTGATGTGACCAAACCGGATGTAATTTAAACTGATCAGGATAAACGAATGAACTTAACTTGACTAGACTAAGCGAATCAACTTAAACTGACCAGACTAACCGTGCCTAACTTAACTTGACTTGACCAGACTAATCGTGCCTAACTTAACTTGACTAGACTAACCGTGTCTAACTTAACCTGACCATATGCAAATAACCCGCTTCATGGCGGGTTATTTGCATTGTATAAGGGTTATAAGTTGCATGTGGGCCCAATGTAGGCGAAAAACCGAACACAATTGGTGCGGATGGAGAAAATGCGGGCCGTTTAAGAGAGGCATTCGCATAGCATTGTTAACACGTAAGTATATCAGCCAACGCTAGGAGCCAACATATACAAATGCTGTACTCTATCTACTCTATAGATTCAGGCTCTCCGGCAGACTGTCCCTGACTCGCACTGGAAGACAGCTCGTCCAGCGACATTTCGAAGCCCGGAGCCATGTGTTTAAGGAAATACTCCATCTCAGGCATCTCCAGCACATGCAGCTTCGCGGCGGTCTGCTCCCTGGCTGCGGCGAATTCGCGGTTGCCTGCGGCGACCTCCCAGACGCATTTCAGGTAAGCGTCCAGCACATCCGCTGCCTTGACGTAGCGGAGCAGTCCGGCATCCTCGGAGCCGGGCGGGCTGGTGTGCGGCTGCAGGAGCGGCGCGTAGACTGCGCTCAGCTCCGGCGGGATCATGGCCGCCAGCCGGTCGGCGGCCACCTGCTCCATCTCGCGGAAGCTGGACAGCAGACGCGAGTTGTCATGCTTCACCGGCGTAGCGATGTCGCCGGTGAAGACCTCGGTGGCGTCGTGGAACAGCGCCATCGTGGATGCGCGGTCGGCGTTCAGCGACCGGCCGAAATGGGCATTGCCGATGGTGCACAGCATGTGCGCCAGCAGGGCGACCTGGAACGAATGCTGCGCCACGTTCTCCGGGGCGGTGCTGCGCATGAGGCTCCAGCGCTGGATATATTGCAACCGGTAGAGATAGGCGGAGAAATGGTAGTTCAATTTTGAAGTAACCCCTTTCATGAGCAGCTTAATGTGCTATTATAGTAACTAATTGTACCAGAGATAGGGCCGCTTGAACCAGATGGAGAGGAGACTGAATGAAGATGCAGCATTTTGAAGAGAGCATTTATAATTTGATTGTAGAGACCTCCACGAACCTGCCGGGAGACGTGCGCCGGGCAGTGGCCAGAGGGCGGGCGCTGGAAGACCGGGCGACACGCTCCGGACTGGCACTAACCACGATAGCGCAGAATATCGGGATGGCGGAGCAGCAAATATCGCCGATCTGCCAGGATACGGGGATGCCGACTTTTATCATTCATACGCCGGTGGGCGTGAATCAGATAGAGATGAAGAAGGATATTCACAGCGCAATTATCCGCGCTACGAAGAACGGCAAGCTGCGTCCCAATTCCGTGGATTCGCTAACCGGCGAGAACAGCGGGGATAATCTGGGGGCAGGCACTCCGGTGATTCACTTCGAGCAGTGGGAGGAAGAGAGCATTGACGTCCGGCTGATCCTGAAGGGCGGCGGCTGCGAGAACAAGAATATTCAGTATAGCCTTCCGGCAGAGCTGGAGGGACTCGGCAAAGCCGGACGCGACCTCGACGGTATCCGCAAGTGCATCCTGCATTCCGTGTACCAGGCGCAAGGCCAAGGCTGTAGCGCAGGATTCATAGGTGTAGGCATTGGCGGCGACCGTACCACGGGCTATGAGCTGGCGAAGAAGCAGCTGTTCCGCAAGGTCGAGGATGTGAATCCTAATGAAGATTTGGGCAAGCTGGAGAATTACATTATGGAGAATGCCAATAAGCTCGGAATCGGCACGATGGGCTTCGGCGGTGAAGTGACGCTGCTGGGCTGCAAAATCGGGGTAATGAACCGGCTGCCTGCCAGCTTCTTTGTCTCTGTAGCCTATAACTGCTGGGCCTTCCGCCGCCAGGGCATTCTGGTTCATCCGGCTACTGGTGACATTCAGGATTGGCTGTATGAGAGCGGCACCGGGATATCTGTTGAGGGGGAAGCTGCACCGCAGCCGGTTGCTGAACCTGTGGGTGTAGCTGCGGCAGAACGGACAACTTCCGGCGTGGTGCCAGAGGATGCTACGATTCCTGCGGCACCGGCTATTGTATCCGGGACGGGTGAAGCAGCTTCGGATGCAGCCGTTTCAGGGAATGGGGCAGGATCTGAACCGGCTGCGGCAGCTTCCGCTGGCTCAGGCGGCTCGCGCGAGATCCGTCTGACCACACCGATCAGCGAGGAGGATATCCGCAGCCTGCGCGTCGGCGATGTGGTGATCCTCTCCGGCGAGATGCACACCGGCCGCGATGCCCTGCACAAATACCTCATGGATCACGACACCCCTGTCGATCTGAACGGTGCCGTCATTTATCACTGTGGCCCGGTCATGCTGAAGGATGATGAAGGCTGGCATGTGAAGGCGGCTGGCCCGACGACCAGTATCCGCGAGGAGCCGTATCAGGGCGATATTATTAAGAAGTTCGGCATCCGCGCTGTAATCGGCAAAGGCGGTATGGGACCCAAGACCCTCAAGGCCTTAGGGGAGCACGGCGCGGTCTACCTCAATGCAATCGGCGGTGCGGCGCAGTATTACGCAGAATGTATCAAGAAGGTCAACGCCGTAGACTTCATGGAATTCGGCATTCCTGAGGCGATGTGGCATCTGCAGGTGGACGGCTTCGCAGCGATCGTGACCATGGATGCGCACGGCAACAGCCTCCATGCCGATGTCGAAAAGGATTCCGCCGCCAAGCTGGCCCAGTTCCGCGAGCCGGTGTTTAAGTAACAGGACCTCAAACAAAGAAACAGCGTCAGCCATGGACGAGAGTAATGTCCATAGACTGACGCTGTTTTTAAATTTAAAATATATGAATTTATATGTTGTACACAATAACTTATCCTTATATTTCCCGCTGATACGAACGCCGTCCTGTAAATGAGCGGTGCAGCCGTTTCTGCTTATTGAATTAGCGTATACCGGAATTTTTCAATATACGACTCTTTCTTGTGCTCTACACGCTGCAAATGGTCATAGAAGCTATGTGTGAATTTAACCCTCAGTTGACAGAATTCTCCCATCTTCTTTAAGTGTGGGATGAACGGAAACGGTCTAATCCACATGGATTCTAACCGCCTAAGATGCTATAATTAAAGTATTCAGTCGTATCTTGGAAAGGTCAGTGAAATTAATGAAATTAGACTCGAATAACCATTCAGTGTTCTCCCTTCACTTTCACCTTATTCTAGTCATCAAGTATCGTAGGAAAGTAATTACAGATCCAATATCCGAACGTCTGAAAGAGATATTTGCATACATTCAGCCTACTTACAATGTGACTTTGCAGGAATGGAATCATGACAGGGATCACGTTCACATCCTAATGAAAACTCATCCTAATACCGACATTTCTAAATTTCTCAACGCTTATAAGAGTGCATCATCTAGGCTGATCAAGAAGGAGTTTCCTACCCTCCGAAAATCACTTTGGAAAGAGGCTTTTTGGTCACGCTCCTATTGCTTGCTTACAACGGGTGGAGCGCCAATAGACGTCATTCAAAAATACATCGAAAACCAAGGTGTGAAAGGGTGATCGCCATTGCTGAAAGCCTACAAATACCGTATCTATCCAAGCCATGGGCAACAACACTACTTCGCTAAAGTGTTCGGATGCGTTCGCTTCATCTACAACAGAATGCTTGCCGATAAAATTGAACATTACAAGCAAACGGAAACGATGCTGAGGAATACACCCGCACAATACAAAAAG